>NZ_JAAUWW010000012.1 GCF_014694375.1 Vibrio sp. S17_S38 | reverse complement strand
CAGAAACAGAAACAGAAACAGAAACAGAAACAGAAACAGAAACAGAAACAGAAACAGAAACAGAAACAGAAACAGAAACAGAAACAGAAACAGAAACAGAAACAGAAACACGAATTATATTTGATGATTCTGAGTTACCTATTTATCAAGAAAAAGAAGCTTTTGAAGATGCTGAACGTGAGCCTCAAGAGTTTGACACTAATATCATTCAAGAGTCACCAGAACCGGGTATTTATTCCTTAGATGAAACGTTACTAATAGATAATACCCAATTAGACGACGATCCCACTAAAGCTACTTCTTTAGCACTTGATGAGTTAAATTTAGAACCTAAAGAGAGAAAAATAGAGGTTTCTGAAACTCGTTCTAATAAGCCGACAGAATGGGGCGGTGTTGATGATGAACCAGATCTTGATGTTGGTTTAGATGAATTTTCTGATGTTCTCGGCAATGTAAACATGTTTGATGTTGACGAGAATAGTGAAATGAACAGTAAGCTGGACTTGGCGAAAGCTTTTATTGAGATGGATGACTTTCCTACGGCTAAAAAGCTATTAAAAGCGGTGATGAAAAGTGAAGATGAAGCTTTAAAAGCAGAGGCTGAAAAGCTTTTCTCACGCATAAAATCGTAATTGCTTCTATATTAATAGGCGTTAAAAATTGTGCCTATAGATGATCAAAGTCGGCGATTATTGGAATTGTTATAGGAAAGGTGGCCACTGAGTCACCTTTTTCTTTTCTCTATTTACCTATATACTCTGCGCCCTGTTTTTCGGTTTTAAAAAGAGTTTAAATCAAGATGCGAATTGCTTTAGGTATTGAATATGATGGTAGCCAATCGTGTGGTTGGCAAAGACAAAAAGATGTCCCTAGCGTACAAGAATATCTTGAAAAAGCGTTAACCGTTATTGCAAATCATCCAGTGGCTGTGCAATGTGCTGGGCGTACAGATACTGGTGTTCATGGAACGGGTCAAGTTGTCCATTTTGATACTACCGCTGAACGTAAATTAGTAGCATGGACAATGGGCGGAAATGTTAATTTACCTAGTTTTGTCAGTATCCGTTGGGCGAAAGTGGTTCCTGACGAATTTCATGCAAGGTTTAGCGCTACGGCCAGACGTTACCGCTATATTATCTGTAATAGTCAATTTAGACCTGCAATTATGGCATCGGGTGTCAGCCATTATCATCAAACACTTGATACTGAGAAAATGCAACAAGCCGGAAATTATTTAATTGGTGAACATGATTTTACCTCTTTTCGTGCCGCACATTGCCAAGCAGCGACGCCATGTCGAGAGATTAAACATCTTAAAATTACCCGTTTAGGCCAATATATTGTCGTTGATGTTAAAGCCAATGCTTTTCTTCATCATATGGTGCGTAATATTGTAGGTAGTTTGATTAAAGTAGGAGCCGGCGAGCAAGAGCCTAACTGGATCGAATGGCTTTTGATTCAAAAAAATCGAGCTTTAGCTGGAGCAACAGCCAAAGCGGGGGGGTTATACTTAGTGGATGTCGATTACCCCGATGCATTTGAATTACCTATAATGCCATTAGGGCCGTTATTTTTACCTTTAGATTGATAATGTAAGGTTGGTTTTTGGTTACATTGTCATTACACTAGGGCGTGCTAAATTTAAAAGGTTAAATTATGACCGATTGAAAATAGGTACAACCAGTTTTTTATCTACACTGCGGGTATTATGTGTTTTAATCTCCTCCGCATTTTTGTCAAATTCCCATCTTTCGCAATACAGCGAGGGATCTAGCTAAAAGGTCTTCCCATGAGTTGGCTTGAAAAAATTTTTACAACAACAAATCTTGTTAGTTCACGTAAAGCGTCTATTCCTGAAGGAATCTGGACCAAATGTACATCTTGTGAGCAAGTACTGTATCAAGCAGAATTAGAGCGTAACCTAGAAGTATGTCCAAAATGTGACCATCACATGAGAATGTCTGGTCGCCGCCGTTTGGAGCATTTTTTAGATGCGGGTACCCAAGTCGAAATTGGTCAAGAATTAGAACCTAAAGATAAACTGAAGTTTAAGGATTCTAAACGCTATAAAGATCGTATTACGGCAGCCCAGAAATCTAGTGGCGAAACCGATGCATTAATTGCTATGAAAGGTGAAGTTCTTGGAATGCCGATCGTTGCTTGTGCATCCGAGTTTGCGTTCATGGGCGGCTCAATGGGCTCAGTCGTTGGCGCTCGATTCGTTCGCGCAGTAGATGAAGCCATTGCTAACAATTGTGGTTTTGTATGTTTTGCTGCCAGTGGCGGTGCTCGTATGCAAGAAGCCTTGATGTCTCTAATGCAAATGTCAAAAACTAGTGCGGCGCTAGAGCGTTTGTCTCAAAAAGGATTACCGTTTATTTCTGTGATGACGGATCCAACTTTTGGTGGTGTAACAGCAAGTTTTGCCATGCTTGGTGATATTAATATTGGTGAACCTAAAGCGATCATTGGCTTTGCAGGCCGCCGAGTGATTGAGCAAACTGTTCGTGAAAACCTCCCAGAAGGCTTTCAAACTAGTGAGTTCTTACTTGAGCATGGCGCAATTGATATGATTGTTGACCGCCGTGATATGCGTCAACGCATTGGTGGTTTAGTTGCTAAGCTAACTAATTATCAATCACCATTAGTGGTTTCAGTTGATTCTGGTCCAGAGTATGAAGTTCCTGTTGCTGATAAAAAGTAATGCTATTTAATGGGGTTGCTGAATGGTGTGTAATACTGTTCGGCAATCATTGAATGAAGACTTCTCATGAGTTCAGATATTTCATGAATAAACACCCTTCACCTAAAGCCACATCACCTATGTCGATGTGGCTTTGCTATTTAGAAAATATCCATTCTAGTGCGATAGATTTAGGTCTTGAGCGTGTAGCTAAAGTTGCCCTGTCTGCGAAATTGACTAAGCCTGCACCAACGGTTATCACGGTTGCGGGCACCAATGGAAAAGGTTCCACTTGTGCTTTAATGGAAGCGATTTTGTTAGAATCTGGTTATAAGGTTGGCGTTTACAGCTCTCCCCATTTGATTGAATACAACGAACGCGTTCGTATTAATGGTCAAAATGCTGCCGATGCACTTCATACCCAAGCTTTTGACTTTATTGAAAAGGCACGGGCTGAAACCAGTCTGAGTTTCTTTGAGTTTGGCACTTTAGCCGCTTTAAGAATTTTTCAGCAACAACAAGTGGATGTGGTTCTCTTAGAAGTTGGCCTTGGCGGGCGGTTAGATGCCACAAATGTTGTTGATCATGATGTCTCTATTATTACCAGTTTGGCTATCGACCATGTTGATTGGCTAGGGGATGATATTAACGTCATTGGCTATGAAAAAGCAGGTATTTTCCGAAGCGGCAAACCGGCTATTTGTGGGCAACCACAAGCGCCAGCAACCGTTGCTGCTCACGCTGATGATATTGGTGCTAAGTTACATCAAGTTGGTTATCAATTCAGCTATCACCTTGATAGTGAAAACAGCTTACATTGGCATTGGCATTGTGGCGCATTTAGCCTAAACGATTTACCGGTCCCTAGTTTACCTCTTGCCAATGCTGCTACTGCATTAATGGCATTAAGTGTTTCAGGCCTTGAAATTAGTGATGTTGATATTGTTGCTGGTCTATCTAATGCTCAGTTAGAAGGGCGTATGCAAATATTAAGTCATGAACCTACTATTTTGTTAGACGTCGCTCATAACCCTCATTCCGCTCAATATTTAATGCAACAGCTTGAACGGCAATATCCAGATCGTATTATTCACGCAGTGGTTGCGATGTTGCACGATAAAGATATCAAGTCGACATTAAAAGAATTATCACCAGTGGTGGATTTCTGGTACTCAGCCTCATTGCATGGACCAAGAGCTGCGAGCGCTGATGAACTTTGTTTATCATTGCCAAATGGAGTGAAGAAATTTACCACTCCGACAGAAGCGTTTAAATATGCTCAAGATCAAGTCAATACGGAAGATGTATTGCTTGTGGTTGGCTCTTTCCATACTGTAGGCGAAGTGCTGAATTATTGGCAAAAAAATATAAAAAGGAGTCTAAATGGCGAGTAAGTTTCAAAGCCGTTTAATTGGTACGGTAATCTTGGTTGCAATTGGTGTGATCGTTCTTCCTGATGTATTTGATGGTCAAAAAGAGCATTACAAAGAGGAATTCGCTGCTATTCCTATTAAACCGGCTGACGAAGTCACAAAAGATGGTGAAAGTATCGATACGATAAAAACACCTGTAGAGTTGGATGTGGCTTTACCTGACGAGCCAGTGACTACAACGATAGCATCAGAAACTAAATCTAGTGCTTCTGAGAAGGTTATAGCAACAAAGCCTGTGTCTGAAAAAAAATCACCAAAACAAGTCGTGGCAAAAGCAGATCAAGTTGAAGTGCAGGCTAAGCCAGTAAGAGAAGTAAATCAATATAGTGATAGTGCATGGATTATTCAATTAGTTGCAGTGCGTAATCAAGATAATGCTAAGAAACTGGTTGCTGATTTGAAAAAGAGAGGTTACCAAGCGCATCTTAAGCCTGATGGCGGTATTTTTCGTGTGATAGTTGGTCCTGATGTTTCAAAGGATAAATTAGATAAACAAGTTGCTGAGTTACAAAAAATTACAGGCTTAAAAGGTCAGTTACAGACATTTAAGCCACTTAATCCATAAGAAAACGTTTGCGTAGCGCATTTTTCTGTTAAAATGCGCGCCAACTTAAGATGTAGATTTTATGATCTGGATAGATTTTATTATTTTAGGGGTGATCGGCTTCTCTGCTTTGATCAGCTTAGTGCGTGGTTTTGTCAAAGAAGCTTTATCTCTGATTATTTGGTGTGGCGCATTTTTTATTGCGACTCACTATTATCTTAAATTAGCAGAGTATTTTACCAATATTGACAATGAGATGGTTCGAAATGGAGCTGCATTAGCGGTTTTATTTATTGCAACATTAGTTGTAGGGGCCGTGGTTAATTATGTTATTGGTCAGCTAGTTAAGAAAACTGGTTTATCGGGTACAGATCGCGTTGTTGGTGTGGTGTTTGGTGCATTACGCGGTGTTTTGATCGTTGCCGTTGTGTTGTTCTTTATGGATGCATTTACCACATTTCCAAGTTCAGATTGGTGGAGAAACTCGCAATTGATTCCACAATTTAAAGTGATTATTGCGCCGTTTTTCGATCATATAAAACAAACTTCAAGCTTTTTATCTGGCGCGCCTCCCTTATAGGGGCGTCAGTTGTTTGCCAACCGAGGGTTAAGACATGTGTGGTATTGTTGGAATCGTAGGTGTAACGCCTGTCAATCAATCGATTTATGATGCTTTAACGGTATTACAGCACCGTGGCCAAGATGCTGCAGGTATTATTACCATAGATAGCAATCGTTTTCGTCTGCGTAAAGCCAACGGGCTCGTCAAAGATGTGTTCGAAGCAAAGCATATGCAACGCTTACAAGGAACGGTTGGCGTGGGGCATGTTCGTTACCCAACAGCGGGTAGTTCTAGTGCTTCAGAAGCTCAACCATTTTATGTGAATTCTCCTTATGGTATTACCCTTGCTCACAATGGTAATTTAACCAACGCTAATGAAATTCGTGAGTGGCTATTTGAACAAGGCCGCCGTCACGTTAATACCACATCTGACTCAGAAGTGTTATTGAACATTTTAGCTCAAGAAATCGATTTATCTGAAAGCTATCCACTGACTCCTGTTGATGTTTTTAGTGCTATCAAAAAAGTACATAAAATTGTGAAAGGCGCTTATGCTGTTTCCGCCATGATTATTGGACATGGAATGGTCGCTTTTCGTGACCCTAATGGTATCCGTCCGTTGTGCTTAGGTAAGCGGGTTGTGGGTGAACGTACCGAATATATGGTCGCTTCAGAATCGGTTGCTTTGGATGCCGTTGGCTTTGATTTTGTGCGCGATGTTGCTCCAGGTGAAGCGATTTATGCGACTTTTAATGGTGAGCTTTATACTGAGCAATGCTCTGAAAATCCAAAGTTGAACCCATGTATTTTTGAATTTGTGTATTTTGCACGTCCGGATTCATTTATTGATAAAATTTCGGTCTACAGTGCTCGTCTTGAAATGGGTAAAAAGCTGGGTGAAAAAATCAAGCGTGAATGGGACGATTTAGATATTGATGTTGTTATTCCTATTCCTGAAACCTCTTGCGATATTGCGCTAGAAATTGCTCAATTGATTGATAAGCCGTATCGCCAAGGTTTTGTGAAGAACCGCTATGTTGGCCGTACTTTTATTATGCCAGGGCAACAACAGCGTAAAAAATCCGTTCATCGTAAGCTCAATGCTATCCGTTCTGAGTTTAAGGGGAAGAATGTATTGTTGGTCGATGATTCAATTGTACGTGGTACAACGTCTGAGCAAATCATCGAAATGGCTCGTGATTCAGGCGCTAAAAAAGTCTATATGGTTTCTGCCGCACCAGAGGTTCGCTTCCCTAATGTTTATGGGATTGATATGCCAAGTGCTAACGAATTGATTGCCCATGGTCGAGACCCTGAAGAAATCAGTAAAATGATTGGTGCAGATGCACTTATGTTTCAGGATCTTGATGATTTGATCATTGCTGTAGGAGTGGGAAATCCATCAATAACAACATTTGAGACATCGGTATTTAGCGGACAATATGTTACAGGAGATATTGATCAAGCTTATCTCGATCTGATTGATACAATGCGTAATGATGATGCCAAATTAGAGCGTGAACAAGTTGATTTAGCTAATTTGGAAATGCATAACGAAGGTGCTTAGTCTCGAACTATCGTTACAATAGAAGCCTAACTTATAAAGAACCAGAGTCTGATTGATTCTGGTTTTTTTATGCCAACAAAATGGTTACCTTAGAATTACTAAAGTTCAAGCTACGTGGACATTGCAGAAAATTGAGCCTAAGTCATAAAAAGCAGTAATAGGCTCAATTTTTAATCATGGGATTAAAGCACTTCGTGGCGGGCGATAAAATCGATCAGTAAGCGCACTTTTTCAGGTTGGTGGTTTTTATGATTGTATAGCATGTATATATCTCGAGCATTTGCACTCCAATCATCAAGCACTCGCACTAAGCGTCCTTCATGCAAATAAGCTTCAATCATCACATCTGGCATTAAACTGATCCCAAGCCCGAACGAACACGCTTTGCGGACAACGTTCAATTCACTGGCCTCTAAGCGACCTTTTTCATTAATGGTTACTGATTCACCACGAGAGTTGCTCAGTTGCCATTTGACTAAAGGTAGACCCTTTAATAAAGCGTGGTGTCGAAGATCTTCAGCATGATTTAATTCTCCGCAATCCGCTAAATATTTAGGACTTGCAACTAAAACATCTTTCACCTGATTAATTTTTCGTGCAATTAAACTTGAATCACGTTGTGGACCGACACGGAAAATAACATCCCATTCAGTTGGATCTAGCTGATCCGCATGGTTAGTCATTGATAACTCAATTCGAATATCTGGATATTGCGCCATAAATTCATTGAGCATAGGCATTATCATCCGTTTAGCAGTATTCATTGGAGCTGAAATTCTCAGTTTACCTGATGCTCCACGGCATTCATCTGAAATACTTTCTGTAGTTTGAGCTAAACTTTTCAGTAGAGGTGAACATTCATCATAGAATCGTTGTCCAGCTTCTGTGAGCGATAGTTTACGAGCATTACGGTTAAGAAGGCGTAAGTTCAATCCTTCTTCTAAAGCTTGTATACGTCGTGTGATGGTGGCGACAGGAATGGCGGTTTTGCGTGATGTCGCGGTATAGCTACCATTATCAACGACTAGGCGAAATAAATTTAAATCATCAAGTTTCATATTATTGGACACTTATAGAATACCACGTTGGCATTAGTGTAACTGAAGATTGCATTTTTGAGTTGTTTAATATCAATTTATTGCATGCTTATAAAACATTACCTAGCGCTCAAGTTCAAGGTTTTCAGTTGAAGATATTTAGATTAATTACTACTTTATATAGGGTTAATGTATAGTTTCTCTATCAGTATGAATTATTTTAATTTAAAAACAGTTAGTTAAGTGTTGCCATGTCATCTCAGTAATTAAAACAGCGTGAAGAAAGATTATTATATTGCGGTGAAATATATCAATAATGCTCTGACCAAGTGGGAGGATGCATGAATAGAAGTAGTAAATCATCAAGAGGTTCTCCTAATATGCATAAATGTGTCGTTGAAATGCAAAAGATGGATTTGGTTCTAAACAGCCAAATGTCATCGATTATGTTAGTGGATGATGACCCTATTTTTAGAAGTATGATTTCTGCATTTTTAGTATCGCAACATTACGAAGTGTTAGAAACTAAAAATGGGCTAGAAGCACTTAAATTATTGCGAAATCATGTTCCTGATTTAATTGTTTGTGACCTAAATATGCCAATCATGAGCGGTATCGAACTGGTTGAAGAGGTGAGTTGGCAATTTCCTATGTTGCCTATAATTGTAGTTTCTGCCACTGAAGATATGAGCGATGTCGCGAGAGTTTTACGTTTTGGGATCAAAGACTTTTTAACGAAACCCATTACGCAGTTACAACATTTTGCTTCCGCAATTAATACTAGCTTGGAAGAATCTAAATTAAATTCATCTTTCTCTCGTGACTTTTCGAGCCAGTGGTTCAATATTGACGAGTCAGGTGAGATGCCAGAAGAGAGAGAATTGTACTGGCATTTAAACCACCTCAAAGAACATGAAGTAACTGCTCGTGATCTGCTACATGCATTGCAACCACAACGCGATACTCAGCAAGGGCGTTGGCGGTGTAGCTATCATATTTTGCAACCTTCCGAAGCAATGCCATTAGTATTTGATTATTCTTGGTTGATGGAAGGTCGATTTGCCTTTTATTTGGTAGATTCTTCTTCTAGTGAAGATAATGGAGTAGGAACGGCATTGTTAGTGCGCGCTTTATTTAATGATTTTATTCGCAGCCGAAAACATAGCCATTCCGATCTAAAAGATCTTGCAGATCAATTAGAAAAGGGGATCAGTTGTACGGATTGTGCTGGTCCCATAAATGCATTGTTTGGTATTGCGGATATGGTTGATGGAAGTTTATCAATTTTACCTGCTGGCTTGAAAAGTAACTGGATGGCAGAAGCAAGCAATCAAGCGATTGAGAGCGGGATTGAGCTAGGCAAAGGGTGTGTGAAAAATTTTGTTACCAGTGATCTCTTCATGAAGAAAGGAGGCGATTTAGTCTTAAGTGAGCTAGGGTTTCGTAGTTTTAAATTGACGATTAAAAATTTAACATGCGTTTAAGCACAAAACTGAAATAACCATACTTTTCTTCTGTTTTTGTCTAATGGATATTTTCATATAGTGTGGCTCTTTTTATAGGAGAAACCACTATGTCTGAAACGGACTTCAAAGAACCATTCAATGTTTTTTATGTGCTTGGTCTGATCGTCACTTTACTTTTACCAACTTTACCTGCGACACTGGCTTGGATACAGATATTCAACTCGTAAGTGATTGGTAAATTTAAGCCAATCAACATCTAAAAGGATATTTACTATAATTCGTAAAATTCTGCTTAATACTGTTGGTGGCTTAGCTTTACTTTTGGGTATTTTAGGCGTTTTTCTGCCTTTGCTACCAACTACGCCTTTTTTATTACTTGCTAGTGCCTGTTTTATGCGCAGTAACAAGAAGTTTCATGCGTGGATTCATAATCACCCTCAACTTGGCCCTATCATTAATAATTGGCAGCAGCGTGGCGCTGTCGCCCCTAAAGTCAAAAAACGCGGTTATATTTTATTGGCTATCAGCTTTTGCTTTTCTTTTATCATGATGCCGTATTGGTGGATGAAAGTAGGTTTAGTTGTAGGCTTCTGCGTTTTATTTTTCTGCTTTTCTCGATTGCCTGTCTACGACCCGTTATCCGATGTAATAAAAGTTAATGAGATAAAAGCAAAAGAAAATTCTTAATAAATGATTACTGTCTGTAGGTGAAATGATAAAATCTGCCACCAAGTCTTCAACCAATAAGAACTTCAATATGACTACCGATACTTTGGCATTAATCCAAAATAGCATTAAAACCATTCCAGACTACCCTAAAAAAGGGATTCTCTTTCGTGATGTTACTAGCCTAATGGAAGACCCGAAGGCTTATAAAGCAACAATTCAATTGTTAGTCGAAAAATATCAGTCAATGGGTTTTACTAAAGTGGTCGGTACAGAAGCCCGTGGATTTTTATTTGGCGCCCCTCTTGCTTTGGAATTAGGCTTAGGTTTTGTTCCTGTGCGTAAGCCGGGTAAACTTCCTCGTGAAACGGTTTCTCAATCATATGAATTAGAATATGGCACCGATGTGCTAGAAATTCATACTGATGCAATTCATGCTGGAGATAAAGTGTTAGTAGTGGACGATTTACTTGCCACGGGTGGCACAATTGAAGCGACAGTTAAGCTTATTCGTCGATTAGGTGGTGAAGTTGAGCACGCTGCTTTTGTGATTAATCTTCCAGAAATTGGTGGTGAAACGAAGCTTAAATCCTTGGGCTTAAATGTTTATAGTATTTGTGAGTTTGCAGGACATTAATCGTATCGATCACGTTGAATGTTAACCACCAATGAATTTACATCATCAAGCATAATGAACCGGAAATATTAATGAGTTATTTAGCATTAGCACGGAAATGGCGGCCTGCAAAATTTGAGCATGTGGTAGGCCAAGATCATGTGATTACCGCATTAGAAAATGCCTTAAAGCAAAATCGGCTCCATCATGCTTACTTATTTAGTGGCACAAGGGGAGTGGGGAAGACTTCTATTGGTCGCTTATTTGCTAAAGGGCTTAATTGCGAAACTGGTATTACCGATAATCCTTGTGGTGTGTGTGCTTGCTGTGTGGAAATTGACCAAGGTCGTCATGTTGATTTACTTGAAATCGATGCGGCCTCTCGTACTAAGGTCGAAGACACGCGTGAGTTGTTGGATAACGTTCAATACAAACCGGCTCGTGGTCGCTTCAAAGTGTATTTGATTGATGAAGTGCACATGCTTTCTCGTCATAGCTTCAATGCTTTACTGAAAACGCTAGAAGAGCCGCCAGAATATGTGAAGTTCTTATTGGCGACGACGGATCCTCAAAAATTACCCGTTACGATTTTATCGCGTTGCTTACAGTTTCATCTAAAACCTATTAATTCAGATCAAATCCACCAACAACTTGACTATGTGCTTGGTGAAGAAAAAATCACCTCGGAACCTCGAGCATTGAGTTTAATATCTCACGCTGCTGATGGCAGTATGCGCGATGCGTTGAGTTTGTCCGATCAAGCGATCGCGTTAGGTAATGGGCACATTGACAGCCAAACGGTTGCCAATATGCTAGGCACTCTTGATACGGAGCAAGCGATTTATTTACTGGAAGCGATTAGCAGTAAACAACCACAAGTCGCTATGGATTGTTTAGAGCAGCTTGCCGTTAATGGTATTGCATGGGACGGATTACTTAAAGAATTAAGCGTTCAACTGCATCGTATTGCTATGTATCAAGCGCTGCCAGCGACTTTAAATAAAGAACAACCAGATGCAGAACGGGTTGAGCTGTTAAGCCAATCGTTGAGCCCGCAAGATGTGCAGCTGTATTACCAGATGGCATTAAAAGGACGTGCTGATCTACCATTAGCGCCTACAGAAAAAATGGCCGCTGAAATGTTGGTATTGCGCATGTTGGCATTTCGACCAGCACCAACCGTGAGTGGAAACCCTATTACTTTGCCTCAGTCTCAGAGCATGACTTTGCCGGTGATGGAAAGTAAACCAATGTCAGTGCCTGCAGCAACTAGAGTGCCGACAGCAACAAGCACTGCTCAGCCGTCGACTCGGAAGTTTGCCCCTCAGGCAGCAGCTTCGCCTCAAGAACATCATTATAAAGCGCCGCAGCCAGCACTAAATCAAGCAGTGTCTGATCAATCAATATCTGCGCAAATTTCACCAGAGAACGTTCGAACTGGGCAACCGTTTGCTCAAACGGTGCCATCTGAACGGCCCGTTAATACAGCTCCATCATCACCACCAGAAACTGAAAATAAACCGGCATCATTGACAGGCTTACGTCATCAATTACGCAGTAAACGTGATAATTCCGTTTCTAAGGATTCAGGTTCTACCGATGTAAAAAAGACTAATGCGGCACCTGCGAATGTAACATCATCTTCCGTTCTTGAACGTATTGCCAGTAAACATACTGCGGCAGCGGCTCAAGCGGTGCAGGGGTCGCCAATTTCTTCAAATGGGACTCCAATGTCTGGTGCGGGCGAGCCTGTATCAGATGATAATAATGAGCCATATCAATGGAAATCAACGCAAATAGTTACTAATCATGCGGATAATACAGAGCTAACACCGACTCAAATTAAGCAAGCATTAGAACATGAGAAGACACCGGAGATGGTTCAAAAATTGCTTGATGAATCAGTCAAAAAAGATGCATGGACGGCGGTTATTCAACAGTTGACGACAGCTAAAATGGTTGAACAGCTTGCATTAAACTCTGTCTTCGCCAAACAAGATAATCAAATCACGTTATATTTACGTTCGGAACAAGCTCACTTAAATACAGAGCGTGCTCAAGAAGAGTTGGCAGATGCTCTCTCACAGCATTTTCAACAAGCTTGTGAACTCAAAGTTATTATCGATGAAAAGGGTGTTACACCTTTAGAATTAAGAGAAAGTTTGTATCAAGACAAACTGCAACAGGCTTTCACCAGCTTGCAAGACGATCCTAATGTGCAGTTTTTACAAAAACGTTTTGGTGCACAATTGGAAACGAGTAGCGTTCGCCCTGTGTGATCGGTAATCGGTTGGGTCAGTACGAGCAAGAAACTTATTCTATTGGGTTGAAATACGTTATTTTTGACCCAACTATATTTCTATATTCAACATTATAAACGAGAGATGACTATGTTTGGTAAAGGTGGAATGGGCAACATGATGAAGCAAGCTCAGCAAATGCAAGAGCGTATGCAAAAGCTTCAAGAAGAAATTGCCAATATGGAAATCGTTGGTGAATCTGGTGCAGGGCTTGTAAAAGTAACCATTACAGGTAGCCACAGTGTTCGTCGTGTTGAGATCGACCCAAGCTTGATGGAAGATGATAAAGATATGCTTGAAGATCTGATTGCAGCCGCTTTTAATGATGCAGCGCGCCGTATTGAAGAAACACAAAAAGAAAAAATGGCTGGCGTAACTGGTGGGATGCAATTGCCACCTGGTATGAAAATGCCATTTTAAGCGATAGATTCATTTTAAGTTATAGGTTCATTTTGTTATAAAAAAGCAAAGCCACTAGCGCTTTGCTTTTTTAATTTAGATTATACCCACAATAATTGAAGCGGCCGTTAGTCGTACATTTTTGCTTATAAGAAGCAACGGTGCTACTTCAAGTGAGACAGTATAGAATGATCAACTTTAGTTCATATGTAGAGAGAGCCAATGCGCACAAGTAGTATGCTGGAACAATTAATGGAAGCTCTTCGTTGCTTACCGGGAGTCGGCCCAAAATCTGCTCAACGTATGGCTTTTCACTTACTGCAACGTAATCGTAAAGGCGGCTTGCAACTGGCTGAAGCCTTATCTCAAGCGATGACAGAAATTGGTCATTGCTCACAGTGCAGAACCTTCACGGAGCAAGATACTTGTCATATATGCACTAATCCTAAGCGCCAAGTAAATGGCCAAATGTGCGTAGTCGAAACGCCAGCAGATATTGCCGCTATTGAAGCAACAGGGCAGTTTTCCGGGCGATATTTCGTCTTAATGGGGCACTTGTCGCCACTTGATGGGATTGGGCCAAGCGATATTGGATTAGATTTACTCGATTATCGACTTGCTCAAGGTGATATCACTGAAGTGATCTTAGCCACGAACCCAACAGTAGAAGGTGAAGCGACCGCTCATTATATTGCGCAGCTTTGCAAGGCTCACGAAGTAAATGCGA
The DNA here is from genome assembly GCF_014694375.1 of Vibrio sp. S17_S38. Taxonomy (GTDB): domain Bacteria; phylum Pseudomonadota; class Gammaproteobacteria; order Enterobacterales; family Vibrionaceae; genus Vibrio. The sequence goes on along the minus strand of NZ_JAAUWW010000012.1, from coordinate 105,867 downwards.
GTCGAATTGCACATGGTGTCCCTATGGGCGGAGAGCTTGAGTTGGTCGATGGAACTACATTATCGCATTCGTTATTAGGCAGATTAAAGCTGTAGTGGCCGTTACGTTAATATTATGTCAGGAGCTCTAATTCAGTAATGATTTGAATTGCTTGTATAGAATCATTGCCGCAAATTTCTTTATCCGCTTTAAATTGATGGCAAACAGCAGGGCGTTCAGGTTGTCCAAATAGCTGACATAAGTTATCGTCATTTAATTGAACACAGCGTACACCCGCCGGTTTACCCTTAGGCATTCCGGGAATAGAGGATGATATGCTAGGAGCGATACAACAGGCTCCACAGCCTAAGCGACAATCCATTTTCTTATACCTGAATCAATAAAACTGGGCGCAGATAGTAGCAAAAGAGGGCAAGTTAACCTAGCCTAACTTGATGTTTACAACAAATGAGCGTATAAAACGCAGCCTCTCTATTATTTAAGAATATCTTGGATCAGGTTACATACTTGAATCCTTAGTTTACAGGCAACTAGCATGACAACTCCATTCTGGCAAAGTAAAACCCTACAACAAATGACCGAGCAAGAGTGGGAATCTCTGTGTGATGGTTGTGGTAAATGTTGTTTGCATAAGTTGATGGATGAAGACAGCGATGAAGTGTATTACACCAATGTTGCTTGTAGTTGGTTGAATAGTAAGACCTGTGGTTGTAAAGATTATCCTAATCGTTTTGAATCTGGTGAAGAGTGCCTGAAATTAACGCGCGATAAAATTGATGAGTTTAATTGGCTACCAGAAACGTGTTCATACCGCTTATTAGCTGAAAATAAACCACTTCCTGAATGGCATCCATTAATCACAGGATCAAAATCTGCCATGCACGCTGCGGGTGAAAGTGTGCGTAATAAAGTGGTATATGAAATTGATGTAATAGATTGGGAATCGCACATTTTGAATCACCCTAACCGCAAGTAAGTAGAATCAAGGTTTATAAAGGGTTTGTTCTTGTCGGAGAGCTAATCAGAATTAATAAAAAACCATATAATTAAAATATGTAGCCAATTTGTTGCCGTTAGCTTATATCAAGTTAACGGCATTTTTATTGGGTCATTTAGTAGGCTGGTTCGCTCTACAATCAAGGTTGTTACTGCGTTTTCCAAGGGTTTTGTATGCTGCCATGCGATTATCTGCTTTGACAAATCGGGTGGGTGGGGCAAGAACCTGCAATTGATAGTCTGGTGAGTCGGGCACCATTTTATCACTTGGAGTAATGACTAGAATTTTCAATTTAGGATTAAGACGTAGAATTGCTGCAGCAGTTCCGAGCCCTCCTTCTGTATGAAACATGCCAGCAATATGCATAACTTGTTTCGTTGGATATTGAGCCAAGTAATCGACGATACTTTCAGCCATTGTTTCATCCCAAGTTGCTTGCGCAGCATATTGCTTTTCATTTTGATCAGCGTTGCCATGATGCATGGATGACATGAATTTTTGTTTATATGGAGTGTCAGCCGTTGAAATGTTTTTTGCGACCAGCGCACGTCGGTCTTGAGTCTGATTGTCTAAATAGCTTAAACCTTGTTTTGCTATACATTGCACCATTACTTTAGGTGCATTAGACGCAATGATATCAATGTGATTAGATTTGGCTAATTCAACTAAAGGTCGATAATCACTTTCATAATTTGGCCAAGCATTACCATTATTGATAAGTGCTTGCTCGCCAATTTCTCCACGCACATATTCATCCACTACCGCTTGTTTATCGCGACTAAATTGCTCCATTGATAACGCCACATCACGGGGTTGTTTTATTAAAGTTTGCAATAATTGAGTTTGAAATCGATGTACTCCCGAATGAGTGTGCCATTCGCCAACTAAAATAACATCTGCCTTTTGAGCCTGCTCTGCAAAAGAATTGAGACTAATTACTTGTCCAGTTTTTGAATATAACTGGAAGTCATAAAAGCTGCTTATTTGAGATGTTTCAGCCGCAGATGATTGATTATCTGATGAAGATTGAGGAGCAGCAGAGCAACCAACAAGTAAGCTCAAACTTAATAATCCTAATATGCATTTAGATGATTTTATTTTACCCACGATGGTATTTCCTTGCTCTGTGGTAGATGTCTAAATCGAGATCAGAGCTTATCCAATATTTCAGTTAATGGCAATGAATGATAATTATTATCAATTGATGGTTTTGATTTTATAAGTATTAGTAAAGCATTAAAAAGTCATTACAATAGGAGGGAAATAAGGATCTAAATATGAAATTATTGCTTTCCGTTGTCGCGCTCACATTTCCTGCGATGGCTTTTGCTTCTCCTAATACTAGTATTGATTCATTTTCTAAAGCTAAGCGCTTATTGATGAGTGAAGTCTATAATCAAAATACTGTTCGTCGTACGGTCTATTGTGATATTCCCTTTAATGCCAAAAAGCAGACTCAACTTCCATCAAGTTTTGATGATTCTTTGTATGTAAAGCGATCTCAACGGATTGAGTTTGAACACATTGTTCCTGCGGAAAATTTTGGTCGTAGTTTTAAAGAATGGCGAGAAGGCGATGCGCAATGTGTATCAAAAGGAAAGCCGTTTAAAGGTCGTAAATGTGCCACCAAAGCGAGTAAAGATTTTCGTTTGATGCAAGCCGATGGCTACAATTTATATGCTGCAGTAGGCTCAGTTAATGCTTATCGTTCGAACTATAATTTCCAAATGTTATCAGGCACAAAAAGTGATTTTGGTTCGTGTGATTTTCATGTCGACAATCGTAAAGCGCAACCACCGGAGCATGCTCGTGGTTTGATTGCTCGTACTTATCTTTATTTTGATACGACGTATCCAAGTTTTAAGATTAGTAAACAGCAGAGACAACTTTTTACCGCTTGGGATAAGCGATATCCAGTGACAAAGTTTGAATGCGATAAAGCCAAAATTGTTGAAAAATATCAGCATAATACTAATTCAATTTTGGCTGACCGTTGCTTAAAGCAATAGAGTAGTTAAGCGGTTGCTTTTTGGTATACTCGTAACATAAAATCCGCTTCGCAATTAAATTGTGTAGCGGTTTTTAATTGAGCCCGTAAGGCTTCATTGGCTTTCCATGCAAAAGGAGTCATTTGTAGTAAGTCATCCGCTTGTTCACCGTTTAATATCATTTCATAGCTTAATTTAGATTCTTCGATTAATTCAAATCCTTCTATGATTTCTGCCACTTCATCGTGTAAGCGTACTTCAAGATAAACAAGTTCTCTAAGTTGATACAAATGACGTGCAGCGGGCGTGACGGTAATAACCACACCTGAAGATGTTAATACTCTTTCAAGCTCTTGTGCCTGACATGGGGCATAAATCTTAACTACAGCATCAAGACTATTATCTGCGAAAGGAAGGCGATGGCTAGAGGCGACACAAAATTGCATATTTTGGGTACTATAACGTTTGGCTGCATATCGAATAGCGACTTTTGATATATCCAAACCATAGCATGTCGCTTGATCTGATTCTGATGTGATTTGTTCAGCTAAATAAGCGGTGTAATAACCTTCGCCACAACCAATGTCCAATACTTGGAAAGATGTATTTCTAGTATGTTTTAAGCAAAGTTGAGTCATTGCTTCACGCATCGGATGGTAACTATCTGATGCTAGGAAACGACGGCGAGCTTGCATCATATCAACATTGTCACCCGGTTGCTTTGAGCGTTTATGTTGCACAGGCATCAAATTGACATAGCCTTCTTTGGCGTTATCAAACTGGTGGTTATTGTCGCATTGAAAACCGCCAGTACGAGCGATAAGAGTATGGTGGCAAAGTGGACATTGGTAAGACATAGCTATTGATATCGTCGTTTTTGAGTGAAAGGGTATTCTAGTGAGTTTTAGTGGTTTTTAAAGGAATATTTATAACAGATAGTAAGCCGTAGTGAGTGTGCTTTGCTGTGAGAGCCGAAAAGTAGATCATCTAAAGCAAGGGAAGTGACCTATTCATTTTTCAGATGTTGCTTTTTAAATCTTTCGGCTCTCTAATCTTATCACTCGGATCTTACTTTTCGCTTTATACTTTGAGTCCAATCTCAGTGACCAGCTCATGGCTTTCACCTGGTTGAAGAATATTACCTTCTTCAAGATGAGTCGCATGAATCGTCGATTCTACGCATACCATGGTTTGGTATCCATCATCATTCATATCAGCCATGCTAATTGCCAGTTCCCATGGATTCCAAATAACGGCTGAGTTTTCACCTTGATTTTTTACGGTAATTTCTCGTTTATTTTGAGGGTCGGAAATGTTGATACAGGCTTCAGGCTGAGTGTAAACACGGTCAACACCGGCTTTGAAACTTAATGCGGTTCCGCCTAAGCAAGCTTTACCATTTTGTAAACTATCGGTGTAATGCTCACCCATACCAGTAATCTTGGTTTGATTAATATCCGCGATATTGAAATAGCTGTGAAGTGCACCAGAAAAATTCCATGCTTTGTCATCAGTATTGGTAGAAACCAGAGTTACTTTCAGAGTGTCAGAAACTTCTACGTTAAGTACCAGATCAAATTGATACGGCCAAACTTCTAGCGTATTTTCGTTTGGTAGAAGACCAAGGCTAACGATAACACCGTGCTCATTCTCTTTATGCTCTATTAGTCTCCATTCGCTTGAACGTGCAAATCCATGACCAGGATTAGAGACTCGACCAAACCAAGGCCAACAAACTGGAATACCACCACGTAATGGTGTCTTGCCGTCAAAAATAGCGCTGTTACTCATCCAAATAAGATCAGGCTGGTTCGTTGGTTTAAAAGACAGGACGTGACCACCGAAAAGCGAGATAGCAGCTTCGGCTTTATCATGTTGAACATGAATAATTTTGATGCCTTCTTTTTGTACGATAGTGACACAATTGGATAGGGCATTGATGACAGGGAGTTCGGTTAAATTCATAGAAATATTCCTCGTAACGTGTGGCTCATTATTCGAGTTTATTTCTCAAAGATGTTTGCTGTTCGAGAAACGAATATCGATATACCGAGTCAGTTAAAAACTAAAAAAGGCGACACAAGGGTCGCCTTTCACTAGCTTGTCTTCAAAAGAAGATCTTTCAAAGAAAGTCTATGCTAATGCTTACTTAGAAATGTGAGCGATTAGGTCTAGAACTTTGTTTGAATAGCCGATTTCGTTGTCGTACCAAGATACAACTTTAACGAAGTTGTCGTTAAGTGCGATACCAGCAGCAGCATCAAATACTGAAGTTTGAGTTTCGCCGATGAAATCTTGAGAAACAACAGCATCTTCAGTGTAACCAAGGATACCTTTAAGCTCGCCTTCTGATGCTTCTTTCATAGCAGCACAGATAGTTGCGTAAGATGCACCGTTTTTAAGGTTAACAGTTAAGTCAACAACAGAAACGTTAGCAGTTGGTACGCGGAAAGCCATACCAGTTAGTTTGCCGTTTACTTCAGGAAGTACAACACCTACTGCTTTAGCTGCGCCAGTTGAAGATGGGATGATGTTTTGAGAAGCACCACGACCACCACGCCAGTCTTTTGCAGAAGGGCCATCTACAGTTTTTTGAGTTGCTGTAGTTGCGTGAACTGTAGTCATAAGACCAGATTCGATACCGAACTTGTCGTTAAGAACTTTAGCGATTGGTGCTAGGCAGTTAGTAGTACAAGAAGCGTTAGATACGATATCTTGACCAGCGTAAGTTGCGTGGTTCACACCCATAACGAACATTGGAGTTGCGTCTTTAGATGGACCAGTTAGTACAACTTTCTTAGCACCAGCTGTGATGTGTTTACGAGCTGTTTCGTCAGTTAAGAAAAGACCAGTTGCTTCAGCTACAACGTCAACGTTGATAGCATCCCATTTTAGATCTTCAGGATTACGCTCAGCAGTTACACGAACAGTTTTGCCGTTTACTACTAGGTTACCGTCTTTAACTTCAACAGTGCCGTTGAAACGACCGTGAGTTGAATCGTACTTAAGCATGTATGCCATGTACTCAACGTCGATTAGGTCATTGATGCCTACAACTTCGATGTTGTCACGCTCAACAGATGCACGGAAAACGAAACGTCCAATACGGCCAAAACCGTTAATACCAACTTTGATAGTCATTAGTAGTTGCTCCACAACTTAAATTTCAGATTAAAGATAACTGGTAGTAAAATTACAGAACCCAGTTCTTTCCTGCAAGGAATAATCGGCCTTAACTTGTTTAAAGTCAAAAAAAAGAGTTACTTTCTTTCTAACTTCGCATAAATCGACCAAATTACCTCCATTCTTTTATTTACTAAAGCTCAAGGCTTTATTACAAGTCTGTACATATTCATGGTGTTGATACAAATCATACATCAATGTGACTCAAGTCACCATATCCGTTAGACAGAAAATATGTGCCACATTGTTGTGAGAGAGCAAGTTTTTGTTTAATAGATTCGATGATAGACTTGGGTTATTAGCATTTTTATTTTGGTTAACATTTTTATAGGTATATCTGGCTCTAATTTCTATATGAGCGAGATGTTGCGGATTGCTGAAAGGATATTTATGGAAAAAACAAATCAAGAATGGCAGGCAGAACTTAGCGATGAACAATATCGAGTATGTCGTGAAGGTGGAACCGAAGCCCCATATTCAGGAACATTGCTACACAATAAAGAGACAGGTATTTATCAATGTACTTGTTGTCAGGCCGATTTATTTCGATCAGAAGATAAGTTTGACTCTGGTTGTGGCTGGCCAAGTTTTGATGCGGCTATTAATAAAGATGCGGTTAAGTACTTGAAAGATACTAGCCATGGGATGCATCGTATCGAAATTCGGTGCGCTAATTGTGAGAGTCATCTTGGCCACGTCTTTCAAGATGGGCCGATTGATACAACTGGTCAACGGTTTTGCGTCAACTCCGTCTCTTTGAGTTTTAATCAATAAGGATTTAGATATGAATGTTGAGCAGCTATTAAATGCGATGACACCTGAAGTATATGACAGACTTAATTATGCGATTGAAACTGGCCGTTGGTTAGATGGTACCCCGATTTCTAAAGAGCTACGTGATTCTTGTATGCAAGCGGTGATGTTATACCAATCAAAAAATAACCATGACCCTCAACATATGAGTGTGGCTGCTGGTGGTGAAGTGACATTTAAATCAAAAGCCGAATTGAAAAAGCAATTTTCTGAAGGTCAAGAAGATATTGTTCGAGTAAAAGTGACGCATTAAAATTCCGGAAATAAAAGATAAAGCGATGAATGTGATTATCGCTTTATCTTTTCAAGTCGCGGACTAATTTTTAATAAAAGATAAGAATTAGCATACTGATTGTGTCTTTATAAACTCATTTCTCCACGCAATACTTGTTTCATCTGTACTTTAATTTCTTCGTAGCTTAAGTTCTTACTTAGTAGATAGTGTAATTTAGCTAATGCCGCTTCGTGCGTCATATCGTAACCGCTGATCACACCAGCTTCAGCTAAAGAAACGCCGGTCGCATAACCATCCATATTCACTTTTCCAGCTAGACATTGGGTTAGATTCATCACAATTACACCACGTTCAGATGCTTCTTTTAAATGCGCTAGCATGTCTTTATTTTGTGGTGCGTTACCAACGCCAAAAGTAAGCAAAATCATCGCATTTACTGGTTGTCGAAGCGTATTTCGAATAACTTCATGAGAGATACCAGGATACATGGTGATCACGCCAATAGGTTGGGGCGTAATAGTGTGAACTTTGAATTCACCATTTGGTTTTTTATTGATTAGCTCTGGATTACTGACTTGTATGCTAATCCCAGCCTCAAGCAATACCGGTAAGTTTGGTGAGCTAAATGCACTAAATCCATCGGCGCGAGATTTAGTACTGCGATTGCCTCTCATCAGTTGGTTATTAAAAAATAACGTAACTTCATTGATGGGGTAATTTGCAGCAATGTGTAGTGCATTTAAAAGGTTTGCTTGGCCGTCAGATCGTAATTCAGCCAGCGGAATTTGAGAGCCGGTAACAATGACTGGTTTGCCTAAGTTTTCGAACATAAACGATAATGCTGATGCGGTATACGCCATGGTATCCGTGCCATGCAGAATCACAAAACCGTCATATTTATCGTAGTTAGCATAAATATCATCAGCGATATGTTGCCAATCATTTGGCGTCATATCCGATGAATCCATCAAAGGCGAATATTCATGCACTGTGAATAAAGGCATTTCTTCACGGTGGAATTCAGGCATAGCTTCAAGCTGTTGAGTCATAAAACCATCGGCAGGAATATAGCCATGTGATGATCGTTTCATGCCAATTGTGCCGCCAGTGTAGGCCACGTAAATATGTTTTCTTGTCATAGTTAAAACTCTTGCCATCGCGAAGCTGGAAACTTTAGCGATATAGTGTGGATAGGAACAGACGGCAAGTATATACCTTCTTACTTGAAGTTACAGTCCTTTGAAATGAAGGGGTTGTCATATAGAAAAGAAAATTCCCCTGCAACATCACAAAGTGGCAGGGGAAGCTATGGCAAGCAAGTTCGGGGGGACTTTTTCGAATTAAAGAACTATCTTTAATATAAAAAAGCTATGTCGGTTTATATCCGATCGAATTATAGTTTTCAGTTCTTATACTCGCCTTACTTGAAGCTGCAGTTTTGTTCTTTACAAACAATAGTTGGCTACGTTCACTCACCCCAATTACATAGACTAGCTAAGCTCATGGGGCTTCGTTTCTGCAACTTCAATTACTTCGAGTATTTGGTAGTTTCGAAGTCCTACGTATTAACTTAAATCAACATTTTTAGTGCCAAAGAAATAAGTCACGATGAAGCCAACACCATAACTTATCAATAGACCAGCCCCATAAACCATCATAGCTGGGAATATACCACTATCTGACGTCATGAGTGGTAATGACACAATTCCGGATGGACCAAATACAGTATTTAAACCCACAGGCAAACCTAAATAAGAAACTAATCCGATAAAGAAACCACCCGCAGCGCCGCCAATACAAGCCGTCACAAATGGTTTAACTCGAGGTAGCGTTACGCCGTAAATTAATGGCTCACCAATACCTAAAATACCCGGGATAATAGAACCTTTAACTTGAACTCGCAGTAAAGAATCCTTCTTCGCTTTGACATAAAGTGCAGCTGCAGCACCAACTTGACCACCACCAGCCATCGCTAGAATTGGAAATAATGAGTTAAAGCCTTGAGTCTCCATCAATGCAAAATAAACGGGTACAAAGCCTTGGTGGATACCAAACATCACAGAGATTAAGAACAAACCCGCTAAAATGGCAGAACCAACAGGGTTGCCGTTAAGGTTTAAGAACAACCATGACATACCTTGGAATAAATAGCCGCCTAAAGGCATGATGACAATGAAAGTGACCGCACCCATAAATAATAGCGTCAAGCTAGACGTTAGAATCATATCAAGATCATCAGGCATATATCTTCGGATAAAACGTTCAACCGATGCACCTAAAATTGAAGCTATTAACACGCCAATAATGTTGCCTCGAGGATCAATGGTGTGGCCGAAGAAATCCGTCATTCCTGAATAAATACCAGAAGTGGCGTCTGGGTTATAACCTAGTACAAATAATGAGGCGATGATTGCCCCATTGACGCCTGAACCACCAAAGGCTTTTTGGGCGTTATAGCCAATTAAAATACTTAAGAAACTAAATAACCCTTTGCCAAAGACCTTAAAATACCCAACAAGATCGACTAGAAACAGATTTGGATTGGTTTGTCCGGTTAGGTAAACCTGTTCTAAAACGGTGGCGATACCAAGGAGCATACCAGCGGCAATAAACCCAGGAATAAGAGGCGTAAAAATGGTAGCAAACTTACTGAGAAAGCGTTGGATGCCACTGGTTTGCTTTGCCTTCATTTGTTTCTTCTGATCAGAGGCAATGTCTTTTAAATCTGGATTATTTTCTTGGTGACTTTGGTGAGAAGAAGCACCGTCACTTTCTTGCGATAAACTGATATTCATCATTTCTGCGGCCGTTTGCGCTTTTCCTGGCCCCAGAACTATTTGCAATTGTTCGTCACTTTCGACCAGTCCCATGACTCCGCCAACACGTTTTAAGTCATCGACTTGAACTAAATTGTTATTTTTTAGCGTTAAACGTAAACGTGTCATGCAGTTACCTGCAAGCGCTATGTTTGATTTACCACCGACCAATTCAATTATTGAATCAATCATAGGTTGGGTGATTTTAGCCATGTTTGTACCTATAAATTTGATGAGATATCCAGCTTAAGTGATGTGTATCATTACTTAATTTATGCGTTATCTTGGATTGCATGACGAGTAAAGCCATTTGATTTGGCCAATAATCGTGTCGCTTGCTGAGCATCCGATTGTGTGAGGATCATGACAATGGCTGTTTTACAGTGGCCGTTGCATTGTTGTAGCGCAGCTTCTGCTGTATCACGGTCGCACTCTGTTGCCGCGATCACGATATTTTTTTGACGCTCAACTAATTTTGCATTGGTAGCCTCAACATCAACCATCAAGTTTCCATAGACTTTGCCTGTTTTAATCATGGCGCCAGTGGTTAACATATTTAAGACAAGTTTTTGAGCTGTGCCCGCTTTCATGCGAGAGGAGCCTGTCACGATTTCTGCACCAACAATTGGAGTAATGGCAATATCTGCTGCTTGAGTCATTGGGCTCACTGGGTTACAACTTACCGAAATAACCGCGCCACCTTGGCTGCGAGCATATTCCATCGCGCCTAAAACATAAGGTGTACGTCCGCTAGCGGCGATGCCAACTAAGACGTCATTTTCACCAAAGTTAATGCCTTTTAAATCTTGTGCGCCAAGTTCACGATTATCTTCAGCATTCTCGACAGCTTTTAAAATAGCTGTTTTGCCACCAGCAATAAGGCCAACCACTTTTGATGGGTCTGAACCGTAAGTTGGGGGACATTCACTGGCATCTAAAATACCAAGGCGACCAGATGTCCCAGCTCCGATGTAAATAAGGCGACCGCCATGATTAAACGCATGTGCAATAAGATCGACCGTTTTTGCAATATCAGGCAGTGCTTTTTCGACGGCTAGAGGGACTTTCTTATCTTCATTGTTGATCACTGTTAGCATTTCTAAAGTACTAAGTGCATCAATGTTTGCGCTGACAGGGTTACGGCTTTCGGTGACAAGTTGAGTTAAGTCGATTTTCATAATGTTTCTCTGCTAATATCGGTTCGGAATAGAATAATGAATAAATTATTCCAATGTAGTGATCGATGTCTCATAATAAATTATTCCAATTCAGGAATAACACGAATAGAATAGAAGGCAACTTGATTTACGGGTAGCAATCAATGCCCAGATATTTATGCGAGATTTGTCATGCCGTTATTAACGCAATTACGCTATAACCTGACTCGATTTTCTATTAATGAGCAGAAAATCGCACATCACCTTTTATCCGACCCATTTAATGTGATTTCGTTATCGTCTCAACAATTAGCGGATGAATGCCAAGTTAGCCAATCGAGCATCGTTAAATTCACGCAAAAATTAGGCTGCAAAGGGTTTACTGAATTTAAAGTGAAGATGAGTGAAGAAATAGGCCGAGAGCATGCCATTGTTCAAGGTTCGACAACGTTGCATAATCAAATTTCAGCCAAAGACAGTTTGCAGGATGTGGCTCAAAAACTAGCAGAAGAAAAATCGGCAGCCATTTTACAGACGACAAATAGCATCAACATAGATGAGTTTAAGAAAGTTGTGGAGTGGCTTGATTTAGCAGGGAAAGTACATATTGCAGGGATTGGTGGTTCGGCTCTGGTTGCCAAAGATCTCAGTTATAAATTGATGAAAATTGGTATTCCAACCTTGAATGAGTTTGATAGCCATGTCCAAATAACCATCGCGAATACTTTGCAACCTCAAGATGTATTTCTAGCTTTTTCTTATTCGGGGCAGCGAAAAGATATCTTATTTGCAGCTGAAACGGCTAAAAAGAAAGGGGCTTATATCGTTGCGATCACCTCATTACGCCATAGTTTATTGCATGATATGGCCGATTGTGTGTTAACCACAATCGCAGAAGAAGGGGATCTGCGTAGTTCTTCTATTTCTTCTCGTACCGCGCAACACACTATTGGGGATTTATTATTTCTATTATTAGTGCAAAAGCGTGAAACCCAAGCAACCGCTTTGATTCGAGATATGAAAGGTGTAGTCGATGATCTTTCTCGCTGATTTAGTCAGTATTTAGTGCTGGGCATAGATAATAAAAAGGACGCTGATTGGCGTCCTTTTTATTACTAGTTAGTTATATGTTATTGAGCTTGGCAGGTTAAACAAAATGTATAATAGCCTTGCGGATCATTTAAGTTATTGAGCAGCTCAGTACTGGCACTGATTTGTTTTGCAGCAGGTTGTAATGAGGCAGGAATCATAGCCTCAATTTTGCTGTTGATAGAAATATCGCTAGATTGAAGTATGTCTCTCATGATCTGTTGAGTAGGGCTTAATGGCTTTTCAACCCAATAGAGTTGATAGTCCGTGATTTTCGCTAATTCAGCTGCTGCTTGAATTGCGTCATCAAAGTCACCCATTTTATCAACAAGACCGCGTTTCATGGCATCTTGGCCTGTCCAGACTCGGCCTTGCGCAATTTTGTCTACTGCACTTGTTGCCATACCTCGATTTTCACCCACTAAAGTAATGAAGCGATGATAACCATGTTCAATTCCCATTTGCATCGCTTGCGCTGCGCCTTCAGATAAACCATTGGTTAATCCAGCGCCAGAGAATGGACTAGTTCCTATTCCATCGGCATGCACACCGATTTTGTTTAAGCCTTTTTCAAAGGTAGTAATTACGCCAAAGATGCCAATTGAACCAGTGAGGGTTGTTGGCTGGGCAATGATTTTATCTGCACTCATTGAAATCCAATAACCACCAGAAGCTGCCAAACTAGACATAGACACCACTACAGGTTTACCTGATTGCTTCAAGGCTTCTATTTCATTACGAATAACTTCCGATGCATAGGCGCTGCCTCCAGGGCTATCAACGCGTAAAATGACAGCTTTAATGTTCTCATCTAGTCGAGCTTGGCGAAGTAGTGTTGCGGTAGAATCACCTCCCACACGGCCTTGAGGCTGATCACCATCTAAAATTGCACCACTGGCAACGACAACAGCAATTTTATCGTGGCTCGCTGTTACAGGAGTTTTAACCTTGGATAAATATTGGTAATAACTAATACCGTTATAGCCGGATTTTTTATCTCCACCAAACGCTTGGCGTAGATACTCATTAGCTTGCTGACGGGTGGTTAATTGATCCACTAAGCCTAATTTTAAGGAAAGGGCAGCAAAGTCGCCTTTAACCGATTTCAACTGAGCTAAAAAATCATCCATATTTGGATTAAGGGTGCTGCTTTTGATTTTACGATTATGGGCAACATCATCGACATACGCGCCCCAAATTTGAGTTAGCCACGCCGTTGCTGATTCTTTTGCTGCAGGGGACATATCGTTACGGATGAATGGCTCTACAGCCGATTTATACGTTCCGACACGGAATACATGAGTTGTAATATCCAGTTTTTCGAGTAAATCTTTATAATACAAAGTGTAGGCACTGTAGCCTTTTAACAAAACCGCTCCATCAGGAGAAAGCATGATCTTATTGGCGTAACTGGCAAGATAATATTGGCTTTGGTTATAGAAATCACCGTAGGCATAAACTGGTTTTCCGCTTTGCTTAAATTCTTCAATGGCTTTCGCTACGTACCTGAGTTTAGTTAAGCTCGTCTCTGGCATCTCTTTTAGATTTAACACTAAGCCTAAAATTGAGTCATCGGTTGCCGCATATCGAATCGTTTTCACTAGGTCAAAGAGAACATTTTCTTTTGGCACATCTTGGTCTAGTAAACTGCCGGAAATAGAATCAAATGAGCTAACAGAAGTGCGTTGCTCAACAATAGGCCCAGATAGATTTAGCACCAACGCTGATTTTTTATCAGTGTCTTGTTTGTCGCTTGATGAATCATCTTGTTGCGAAGTAAAGGCGAAGTAAACGCCAACCAAAATAGCAATAAAAAGGAGGTTGAGTAACGCTGTGCGTAAAAAAGAAATGAATTTCCAAATTCCTTTAAAAATTGCACCAATAAAGCAAAACAGTTTCTTCATATTTGTATCCAATTAAACTCAAAATGACTAAAAATATCTTTCTGTTTGAAGTTATTGCTTTGGCAGCCGTGGCTTCAACTCGTCTCGTTCATTCTAAAAATGTGCTTAGCGACAAAAGCTTACTATAATTTTCCCTTGTATGCGCATTCGTTTTATCTTCTTATTAGATTAATAATTAGTTTGGCTTTTATTTTTGAATGTAAGTTGAGCTAGGTTGCAAAAATGTAAACGCTTGTTTGGTTTTTTGTATTGCCAGCGATAGACTGGTCAGACCAAATAAAAATAAAAGCAATGCAGGTGAGAATATGTATCCACATTTGTTAGCGCCATTGGATCTTGGATTTACTGAGCTTCGTAACCGAGTTTTAATGGGATCGATGCATACCGGTTTAGAAGAGCAACGAGGCGAATTAACCAAACTAGCCGCATTTTATGAAGAACGTGCTAAAGGTGGTGTGGGGCTTATCGTTACGGGAGGGTTTGCGCCCAATTTTCGTGGGCGTTTGCATCCGTTCAGCTCTCAATTTAGTTCATCATCTCATGCGAAAAAGCATAAAGTGGTGACTGAAGCCGTTCATAAACATGGCAGTAAAATCGCATTGCAAATTCTGCATGCAGGTCGTTATGCGATGCATCCTCTTTCTCAAAGTGCCAGTGCGACACGAGCCCCGATTTCTAAATTTACTCCATTCAAGATGTGTGAGAGACAGATCCTTAGCACGATTAAAGATTTTGCTAATAGCGCTAAGTTGGCGCAATCGGCTGGTTATGATGGTGTAGAAGTCATGGGTTCGGAAGGGTATTTGATCAATCAATTTATTTGTCAACGAACTAATACTCGTCACGATAAATGGGGTGGAAGTTATCAAAACCGCATTCGGTTGCCTCTCGAGATTGTGAAAGCGATTCGTCAAAAAGTGGGTAAGGAATTTATTATTATCTTCCGTTTATCTATGCTCGATCTCGTTGAACAAGGCAGTACCTTTGATGAAGTCGTTGAGCTTGCAAAAGGGTTAGAGCAAGCAGGAGTAACGTTAATAAATACAGGGATTGGATGGCACGAAGCACGAATTCCCACTATTGCAACTCAAGTGCCACGAGGGGCATTTAGCTGGGTGACTGAGAAGATAAAACCACAGCTGTCTATTCCGGTCATTACCTGTAACCGGATTAACACGCCAGAAATTGCAGAAGATATTTTATCGCAAGGTCATGCGGATATGGTGTCGATGGCGCGTCCATTATTAGCCGATGCCGACTTTGTTAATAAAGCCGCGGCTGAGCAATCTAAACTTATCAATACATGCATTGGTTGCAATCAAGCGTGTTTAGATAACGTGTTTAAAGGTAAGCAAGCATCGTGTTTAGTTAACCCTCGTGCATGCAATGAAACTCAAATGATAATAACGACCACACCTAAGAAAAAACGTGTGGCGGTGATTGGTGCCGGTCCTGCCGGATTAGCCTGCGCCACTATTGCTGCAGAACGTGGTCATCAAGTCGATTTAATAGAAAAAAGCGATCGAATTGGCGGGCAGTTTAGACTGGCGATGCAAATACCGGGCAAAGAGGAATTTAGAGAAACTATCCGTTATTTCGCTAATCGTATCGAGCAAACAGGAGTGAATTTAGTGTTGGATACTCAAGCCACTTTTGAGCTTATTCAAGACTACGATGAAGTAGTAATGGCAACAGGCGTGACGCCTAGAAAATTAACCTTAGAAGGCATTGATACGGCAGATAAAGTGATCGATTACCAAACGCTTATTCGAGATAAAGTAGCATTAGGTAACAATATAGCAATTATTGGTGCTGGTGGCATTGGTGTTGATGTCGCGAGTATGATCACTGAACCTAAAACGCATACACTTTCAGATTGGTTAGAAGATTGGGGGATTGATCAAGAAATGTCTCACGCAGGTGGCTTGCAACCAATGCCGGAAACAATAACCGATAAGCAAGTATGGCTATTTCAACGTAGACCTGGCTCAGTTGGCAAGGGGCCAGGGAAAACAACGGGTTGGATCCATCGTGCAACCTTACAAAAGCGTGGTGTGAATCTATGTGGTGGTGTGAATTACCAGAAAATCACGGCTGATGGGCTTCATATCAAACGAGACGAGAAAGATGAGTTGATTAAAGCCGATAATATTATTATTTGTGCGGGTCAAGAGTCAGTACGTCCGTTTGAAGCACAATGGCAACAGCTTGGTGATAAGTTACATATTATTGGTGGTGCAGATGTTGCAGGTGAGCTTGATGCTGTTAGAGCGATCCGCCAAGGCACTGAAGTGGCTATGAGTATTTAGTGTTACATTCACTGGGTTTAAACTAAGGGCAGCATAGCGCTAAAATTGGAATGAGGGCCATAGCCAAATGAATAAGATTTGATTATGATTCTCATTCCTTTTTTGTATTCATCTGTATATTTACCGTAAATAAAGGTAGGGACGTTATGCAAGCATTAGATTTATTACTTCAACGCCGTTCGATGGCGAATTTAACCGAACCTGCTCCTGAAGGAAGAGTACTTGAAAATATTATTAAAGCAGGTTTAAGGGCGCCTGATCACGGCAATTTAACACCGTGGCGTTTTGTGATCGCTCAAGGTGAAGGATTACGTAAATTATCTACTATTTTAGTGTCAGCAGCGTTGGAAAATAACAGCGAACAAGCGGTTATAGATAAACTGAAAAAAGCACCATTTCGAGCACCAATGGTAATCACTGTTATTGCTAAAGTGACTCAGCATCCGAAAGTTCCGGCATTAGAACAATATCTATCTGCAGGATGCGCAGCGCAAGCAATGCAAATGGCTGCCGTTGCACAAGGTTTCCAAGGCTTTTGGCGTTCAGGTGAGTGGATGTTTGATTCTTCTGTCCATCAAGCTTTCGGTTTAAAGGGCGATGATCAAATTGTTGGTTTTTTGTATTTAGGCACGCCAGGTTGTGAGCCGATGAAAACCCCAGAACGCGCGTTAGGCGATTTTATCGAATATTTATAATTAAAACTGTATAAATAAACAGTTTTCCTTGATTTTTAAGAGCCACGTTCGATAATGTGGCTCTTTTATTTTAATTATTGTTAGAGCTTGCTTGTGCGTTTATTTATTGCAGAAAAACCCAGTTTAGGGCGCGCGATTGCGGCAGCTTTACCTAAGCCTCAAAAAAATGAGCAAGGTTATATTCGTTGTGGTAATGGCGATATCGTTACTTGGTGTATTGGTCATCTTCTAGAGCAAGTCGAACCAGATTTTTATGATGAGCGTTATAAAAAATGGAATATAGCCGATTTACCGATCATTCCTGAACAATGGAAATTACGCCCGCGCTCTGCTGCTAGTAAGCAACTTTCAGTTATTCGTCAATTATTCAAACAAAAGCCAGATCTTATTAATGCTGGAGATCCTGATCGCGAAGGCCAGCTTCTCGTTGATGAAGTGATTGATTACCTCAAAGCGACAAAGATTCAAAAACAAGCTACGCAACGTTTGTTAATTAATGATTTAAACCTACCCGCTGTTAAGCGAGCGTTATCTCAGATGCGTTCTAATCAGGATTTCATTCCTTTATCGGTGTCCGCTTTAGCTCGTTCACGTGCAGATTGGTTGTATGGCATGAATATGTCACGAGCTTACACCTTACTTGGGCAAAAAGCGGGTTATCAAGGGGTCTTGTCGGTTGGGCGAGTACAAACGCCAGTCCTTGGGTTAGTGGTGCGCCGTGATGAAGAAATTGAAAATTTTATTTCGAAAAATTATTTCACATTATATGCGCTTATCCCTTATCAAGATGAACAGCATCAATTTGATATTCGAGCACGTTGGAAGCCAAGTGAAGCGATACAACCTTGGCAAGATGAAGAGGGTCGAGTGCTCTCGCGTAAGTTGGTTGAAAATGTCGCCAATAGAATTAAAGGCCAATTGGCAAAAGTGGTAGATTCGGAGCAAAAACAAACTAAACAAGCACCGCCGCTACCTTATTCTCTTTCCGCTTTGCAAATTGATGCCGCGCGTCGTTTTCAAATGAGTGCGCAAGATGTTTTGAATATCTGCCAATCTTTATATGAAAAACATAAACTTATTACCTATCCTCGCTCTGATAGCCGCTATTTACCCAAAGAGCATTTGTTACAAGCAAATTTGGTATGTCAGGCTATTTCCTACAATGCGCATGAATTAAAATTGGCAGTTGAAAACGCGGACTTTTCTTTGAAATCCAAAGCGTGGAATGACAGTAAAGTTGATGCCCACCATGCCATTATTCCAACACCCAAACAATCTTCTAGCCGAGCTCTTTCGGGACAAGAAGAAAAAATCTATCAGATGATTGCTCGGCAATATGTAATGCAATTTTACCCTTCCGCGGTGTATGCGGAATCTAAACTTGAATTCGATATTGCTGGTGGTTGCTTTGTAGCGAAAGGGAGAGTACTGATTATGGAAGGTTGGAAAGCCTTATTTGGTGATAATAAATCCTCGGCTCAACGGCAAGATTCAGATGAAAATGATCCTGTTCCAGCATTACAAAATGGACAGACGTTAATTTGCCGTGAGGGTGAAATAAAAGATCGGAAAACAGAGCCTCCGCAACATTTTACTGAAGCGACAATTTTAAAAGCCATGACCGGTATTGCTCGTTTTGTTGCAGATAAAGAATTGAAAAAAATATTACGCGATACTGATGGACTAGGAACGGAAGCCACCCGAGCGGGAATATTAGATACCTTATTTAAGCGGCAATTATTACTTAGACAAGGGAAAAGTATTCTAAGTAGCCCCGCAGGAAGAGGTTTGATCCATGCACTTCCTGTCGACTCGACCTACCCTGATATGACAGCGCACTGGGAGCATCAGTTACAAGCTATGGCTGAGAAGCAACAACCATATCGACCGTTTATGAATGAGTTAGAACAAAAAATTGATGGGTTAATGCGACAAATTAAAACATCCGGAATACCAGACTCTTTACGTTCATTACCTAAAGTGGATAAACCTGCTTTTCGTCGTAAAGGGAATAGCAATAAAAAATATACGAAGACTAAAAAATAATCTTTATTTTATGCTCTTTTTTGGGCGTTGTTGTTACGTTAGAGTGCAGGTATTAGCGAGATCTCGATCACGTTACACGTATGAGATTGATTTAATAAGTAATGATATATTGGCATGAAAGTAGCATCTTTAATTATGCAGTTATTGGAATGGGTTATTTCCGCTGCAAACCACGCAATAGGATGCGTTGGGTTTTTTAAAGGAGTTCGTTATGACAGTACAACATTTTTTAAAAGATCGTTTGCTTCAAGTAGTAGGAACATTTTCGTCTGAGTGGGCGGAATTGTCTCAAATAAATCTTAATGAGTTACAGCATGAGCAACTCTTACCAACACTGCCATATCCAAGTGTATGGGAGTTTTCATTATGCCAACTTTCTTTACAGATGGATCATTGAGTATTTAGTTTCTGCTTATTTTAGTCGTTTACATCGTGCTTTTAAATTAATGCAGTCTAAATATTAAGCATTAAAATATTTGAACCACCATTATTTTCACATTTGTGATAGTTAGTGGTGGTTTTTCATTATGGGATTGGCATTATCATAATAATACGGCTTATAGCGATTAGATAACGGCAGAGCGCAAGGATGGTAATAAAAAAATGAGTATTATTTTAGAGTGTATCCGTACAGTGGGGCGTGGGGAGCGTGGTCGCAAGCCTTTATCAGAAGAGCAGGCATTTGCTGTGATGGATGCTTATTTATCAGGCCAAGAAAATCAACATTTAGATGCTATTGGTGATGACCAAATGGCGATGCTAATGATGCTTATTCGTGTGCAAAATGAGACGAATGCAGAAATTGCAGGCTTTGTTAAAGCATTTCAATCTCGAGTGCCAAATTTAGGTGCGGATATAGATTGGCCTTGCTACGCCGGTAAGCGTGTTAGTGATAATGGCAGCGATCAGCCGTGGCATGGGTTGGCGGCTAAAATATTATCGAATAATGGTTATAAAGTTCTGCTGCATGGCTATAAAGATGTGGCGAGTGGGCGAGTACATATCGAAGACTACCTTGAACAACTTGCTATTCCCTTGGCTCAAAGTCCCGATCATGCTAAAAAATTGATGGAAGAGTATAATATTGCTTATTTACCTCTCTCTAATTTTGCATCGATTGCTCAAACTATGATCGGTTGGAAAAGTCGTTATGGATTGAGAACGCCAATTAATACCGTTGTAAGAGCATTAAACCCTGGTGGAGCCCGTTTGGGGGTGAGAGGTAGTTTTCATCCCGGCTTCCAGCAGTTGCACGCTGAAGTAGATCAAGATATTGACAGCAAAAGCTTATCTGTTATTTCTTTTAAAGGTCAAAATGGTGAGTCAGAATATAACCCGAAAGTAAGCCAAACGGTTTGGCTAAGCTCGGAAAAAGGGGTTGAATCCTTTTATTGGACTGAACGATTATTAACGGAGGTTTCTTTACCTAAAGCATCGTTATTAAGTGGAGAGCTTGAGGGGGATGTCAAAATTCAAATGGCAAATAGTGTCATTTCAAGCATGGCGGCGATATTGTTTGCAGAAACACATGATCAAGAAATAGCTTACCAACGGGCAGTCGAGTACTGGGATCAAAACAACATGTTGATAGTTGGTACCAATAATTAAAATTGGAAGATGTGGAAGTTGATTTGCCACCCATAAGATAACAAAAAGCCCGCTAAATAATTAGCGGGCTTTTTTGAATTGGTGGAGGGATAGGGATTTGAACCCTAGAACCGCTATTAACGGTTGCCGGTTTTCAAGACCGGTGCATTCGACCACTCTGCCATCCATCCAAGTTACGCGCGAAATATTATAGCGCTCTTAAGTTTTTGTAAACATTTTATTTATTATAATTATCATAAATTTATGGCGTAACTAATTCATCATAGATAATCTGTTCAAGTTATATACGAACAGATTTGTGTTTAATCATTTTGATGATAGAAACGTTTTAGTTCTGATAATCCTTGCAACATAACCGATAGTTTAGGTTTTGCCTTTTTATCTCTTTGGTAGTCTGGGTTGTAGACTTTATAATTACCAAATTGGTCCACAACAGTCGTACTTGTATTGGTAATTAATGCAATATTATTATTATCGCCGGCTAAGATCCAAGGGCGATCCGATTGAGCAAATAAATTTTCACCACTTCCAAAGTCATAAGGATTAGATGACGTTTCCAGAACACTTTGCATCAGTGTCGCAGATAGATCTAAGTGGCTAGTTTTTTTCGTATAAACGGTTGGTTCTTTTCCTGGCCAATGTATCACCATTGGAACTTGTAATTGATAGCGACTAAAGTTGCTGTTTGAACCCCAAGTATTATTGTTGTTATCGTTAAATTCCATCCCATGGTCGGACGTAATTATCACAATAGTGTTATCCAATAATCCGTTTGTTCTTAAAGTGGTCAAAATTTCATTAATTGATTGATCAGCAGAAAAAACAGCAGACTGATAACTACTTTTTAATAATTTTAAAGTCTCTTGAGAATTAGATGAAAATGGCTTTACATGGCCAGTATTATCCTCAAAGTTTTCAACATCAGATAGTTCAATGTAGCTAAACCAAGGTGAGTTTGAGGTGCTTTCTAACCAATGTTTCCAATCATTAACAACATTGTCTTTAACGTCGTTTTCTGGTTGGTTATTCTTTTTGATATCTAATTTTTGGAAAATCTCATCATAAAGTTGAGATTCTTCAAGTCGATTATCACTGAATGCCGCCATTTGATAGTTACGTTTTGATAACGTAGTAAGAAATAAAGGCTTAGTATCTTGTGCTTTGATGCTTGAAGCATAATTGCTAGGCAATCCATAAAATAAACTAAATACACCATAGTCATTATTGCTAGCACTGAAGTGGTTAATGAAATTTTGGTTGTTTTGGGCAAAATCAAAAGTAGTTGGCATGATTTCTTTAGCAAGCATATCACTGCGAAGATTATCGACCATAACCATTAAGATATTATAGTTTTTCCCCGGACCGCTAAACTTGATTGGCTCGAGTGGATAATTGACTACATCATTAGGGCTTCCACGCTCTTCAAGGCGTTGTAAATATTCCTCTTTGTCTAATAGCCCATGCTTCTCCATAAATGATTTCGCTGTCATAGGATATGAAAGTGGGAAATTAGCCCGTTGGCTTGTTATTGGGCTATAGAAAAAGGCATCAGCCCAAATATAAATCAGATGGCTGCTCAAAAAGCACAAGAAAAATAAAATTGTAACGGGTTTGCCAATTTTTTTACGAGATAACGTGCGTTGTTTCTTCCAAATCCACTCTGAAATGACAATTTGAATTAAAAATAGTATTGGAACAGCAGAAAAGAGATACTGCCACTGAGCGTTAAATGCAGTGTTATCTTTACTTAGTAATAACTCCCATACGGCAGGATTTAAATGTAAATGCAATTTTTCGTATGCTTGAGTATCTAGCAGTAATATGGTCATGCATATTGTTGCGAATATCACACTAATTAGACGTAATAATTTGCGTGAAGGGATGACAAAAGTCAGTGGAAACAAGATTAAAATATAGAGCCCAAATACCAAGAAGGCAAAATGGCCAAACCATGAAATGATAAGGTACGCTTGTCCTAATAAAGTATCAGGCCATGGTGATTGTGTAATGAAACGGCTACCAATCAACATGGCAATAATAATATTACAGAAAGAGAACCAATGTCCCCAACTGACTAGGCGAGAGACGCGCTCCCCGTATGTATTTCTGCTATCAACCATTGAAATATCGTTCTAACTCAATTTAACGTTAAAAGGCATTTTATGCATCGAGTGATGATAAAAGAGCTTGAGAAAATTTGTCTGCAATGAGTTTACGCTGTGCACGAGGTACATCGGAATTTAAAATATTTGTCACAATGTTACCAGCAATCATCAAACTAAGATCTGAGCTTGCTTCATGTTTTTTTAAAACGGCAGCAATTTCTGCCAAGATTTGTTCGATTTTTTGATCGCTGTATTTTGAATTAATAGGCATAAGTGTCTATTTTGTTCCTAGATTCGGTTAATGATAGTAAAAGCGGCTTATGATAACCTAGTCTACCTCACAACTGAAACATCAACTTGAAACTAATTTATCATGAGCTTAAATATTTCCAACGTAATACTGCATAAATTGACAAAAAATGACCAAGATGAATTGGTTGTTAACTTACGCCATACGGCTTTATCTAATGATGCAGTTTCAGAACAACTTGTCGCTGAATTGCATCGGACCTTTAATGCGAAAGCAAGTAAAGGCTTTGGTATTTACAAAGAAGAAAGTGAATTTCAATATTGGATGAAACAATTTCGCCAAGGTGATTTGAATTTTTATGATTTTTCTTCTCAATCCGCTGAGCGTTTAAAAACGGAGTTGTCTAAGTATCCGTTTGCCGATGAAGGCGTCTTGGTCATGGCGCAATATCAGTCACTTGCCACGGAATATCTCTTCATTGCTTTATTGCCCTCGAATCAAAGCTTAAAAGTTGATGATGATCTGGATATTTCAGGTACGGATTATCTTGATATTAATAAGATGGATATTGCGGTTCGTATTGATCTTTCTTGTTATGAAACGGATCCTGAGTCTAACCGCTACCTGACTTATATCAAAGGTCGGGTGGGGCGTAAAGTGGCTGATTTTTTCTTGGATTTTTTGCAAGCAGAAATTGGATTAGACACGAAAAAGCAAAATTTGGTGCTGATGCAAGCTGTAGATGACTATTGCGCAGACTCTCAATTAAATAAAGAAGAAACCGTAGCCTACCGTAAACAGGTTCATGATTATTGTAATGATCAGTTAAAATCTGGTGATGAAGTCACTATTCGTGAATTGTCAGGAGAGCTTTCTGGTTCTGGAAATGATGATAATTTCCAAGATTTCACTCAAAAGCAAGGCTATGAATTAGAAGATAGTTTTCCTGTTGATCGTTCTACTATTCGCAAACTTGCCAAATATGTTGGTGCTGGTGGCGGCCTTTCAATTAATTTTGACTCTATGTTATTAGGGGAAAGAATTTTTTACGATCCAGAAACCGATACTCTAACGATCAAAGGTATTCCACCAAATTTGAAAGATCAGTTGGTGAGACATTCATAAATCGGCTATTAACTCATGCTAATTACAATAGCCATGTAATATGTGGGAGACTTAAAATCGGTAAAATTGATGTTTGAAGATTGTGGTTAGCAATGAGATAGTAAGGGTCACTTAATTTTAAAATATATAAAAATATCATGGAGAGGATGAAAATGATGAGAGTTGGTTTAGTTGGTTGGCGTGGCATGGTTGGCTCGGTATTAATGCAGCGTATGGTGGAAGAAAAGGATTTTGACCTCATCGAACCTGTATTCTATACCACGTCACAAGTTGGTATTCCTGCTCCCAACCTTGGGAAAGATGCTGGTGTGCTACAAGATGCTTTTGATCTTGAAAGCTTAAAGCAGTTAGATGCGATTATCACTTGTCAAGGCGGGAGTTATACAGAAAAAGTGTATCCTGCACTACGTCAAGCCGGTTGGAAAGGGTATTGGATCGATGCCGCATCGACTTTACGTATGAAAGATGACGCAATTATTACTTTAGATCCGGTTAACTTAACGCAAATTCAGCATGGCCTCCATGCGGGAACCAATACTTTTGTTGGTGGCAACTGTACAGTTAGCTTAATGCTAATGGGCTTAGGTGGCTTATACGAAAAAGGCATGGTTGAATGGATGAGCGCCATGACTTACCAAGCCGCTTCTGGTGCCGGTGCTAAGAATATGCGTGAACTTATTGCACAAATGGGCGTAATAAATCAGTCAGTAAGTGCTGAAATGGCCGATCCTGCAAGTTCTATTTTAGACATTGATCGTAAAGTCGCAGAAACGATTCGTTCTAGTGCTTACCCAACCAGTGAATTTGGTGCTCCTCTTGCGGGCTCATTAATCCCATGGATTGATGTAAAACGTGAAAATGGTCAAAGTAAAGAAGAGTGGAAAGCAACGGTTGAAACCAATAAAATTCTAGGGCTTCAAGGTGCGAATTCAGTTCCTATTGATGGTACTTGTGTTCGTATTGGTGCGATGCGTTGTCACTCTCAAGCATTGACTATTAAGTTGAAGCAAAATGTTCCGATGGATGAAATTGAAGAAATCATTGCAACTCATAATGATTGGGTCAAAGTAATCCCAAATGAGCGCGATGTCACCGCTCAACAACTTTCTCCAGCGCAAGTGACGGGTACTCTTTCTGTTCCTGTTGGTCGTTTGCGTAAGATGGAAATGGGAGATACATTCCTTAATGCCTTTACTGTCGGTGATCAATTACTTTGGGGTGCAGCAGAACCACTTCGTCGTACATTACGCATTATCTTAGCGGAAAAATAATGCAGTAATTTTTTACAGCGTTAAAAATACTGATGATGAAAAAATGCCTATGTGGTTAAAACATAGGCATTTTTTATTTTGTGTGCAATGGTAATTATCTACGTTTAACGGGAACCACACGATTGTCTGGGTCAGCAAGCTCTCCACCACAATGTTTGCAGAATAATGCATCAGATTCATGTCCACTGCGAGTACAGTTAGGACATAGCACTAAATTTCGGTGTGCATTCATTTCCTGATTTAATTCCGCGGTAATGATGCCAGTAGGAACAGCAAGAATGCAATAACCAAGTAACATGGTGACAGATGCTATTGCTTGGCCAAGTGGTGTTTTAGGAACAAAATCTCCATAGCCAACGGTTGTTATAGTGACAATCGCCCAATAAATACTTTGTGGAATGCTTGTAAAGCCATTTTGTGGGCCTTCGATGACAAACATCAGCGCACCAAAGATGGTGACGAGAACTGCCACGGCACTAAAGAAAATAAAAATCTTTCGCTTAGCCATGATCAAGCTGCGCATCAGAATATTTGAATCTTGTAGAAAGCGTACTAGCTTTAGAATTCGGAAAATTCGCATCACCCGTAATAAACGTATAATGCCAATAAAACTCGCAGACGGAAAAAAGAAGACCAAATAGGTTGGAATTATTGCGATCAAATCTATGATGCCATAAAAGCTTCTGGCATAAGCAGAAGGCTTAGGTGAACAATATAGGCGTAATAGGTATTCGATAGTGAATAGCGCAGTGAAAGCATATTCTAAATAAGTGAGTTCTTGTTGCCATTTAGCTTCGACTGCGGCCATCGAGTCGAGCATTAAAACAAAGAGAGAGGTAATAATGGCAATGATAAGGAAAATATCAAAACGTCGGCCTGCTGGAGTATGTGTACCAAATATTATGATATACAACTGATGTTTTAGATTGCTGTCCTTCATATTAGCTTTACCTTTCAGACTGTATGAACAGATCCTATTTACATTAGACCTGGGAATAAACTACGTAATCCATTCGCCATAAATTCGACACCTAATGAAGCTAAGATTAATCCCATAATACGTGTAATTACGTTGATCCCAGTTTGCCCCAAAAAACGGACGATAAGTGGCGCGGATCTAAATAGTAACCAAGAGCAAAAACAAAAAATGATAATAGTAATAATGATGCCAAAAATATCTACCATAGTTGGGTAGCGCGCTCCATATACAATCGTTGAACTAATCGCACCTGGACCTGCCATTAAAGGCATTGCTAATGGTACAACACCAATTTGTTCACGACTGATATATTCGGTTTGTTCTTGCTTGTTTTGTTTATCCGCTCCTAATTTACCACTCATCATTGAAAATGCGATGCTCATCAACAGCATACCACCGGCAACTCGAAAAGAGTCTAGAGAAATACTGAACATGTTAAGCAAAACTTGCCCGCATAGAAGCGAAACAACCAGAATAACCGCGACAGCAAAGTTGGCGGTAGTTGCCGTTTTTTTCTTCTCTTCGGATGTCATATGCCCGGATAAAGAAACAAACACTGGCATAATTCCAATAGGATTGACGGCAGCGACTAAACCGAAGAAGAATTGAAAATATATTGCTAACTCGATTGAGCCCATGAGCGTTATCTCACATAGTATAAAAGGGTACAAAATTAGGTGTGTTGGATAACTCAAGTATCCAATTTACACACCGCTGAAGAGTTGCATAATGTAAGGGAAATGCTTCGCTAATTCGAGGGTTAAATAGCATTTTTCTTATCTTGTATTACCTTTAATGTCGGTGTCAAAAATTATGTCATAAAAGTAAAGGACTTCTAAAAATAATTGTTACTAAAGTGTTATCTATTCTGTGTGCATATGCATACTGTTTGTAGTACGGAACTTTCGTAATTTTGGTTTTTTATTTCAGAAATATTTTTACATTTTTTTTGTGATGTGGGTTTGTCGATGCAATTAGAAAGTTAATATTTTTCACGCTGTAAAATAAATTTATATTGTTTAAAATCAATATCTTACGTTGGTCATTTTCTCTTCTATACTTCTTTGGGGGTAAATTAAATTCAATAACTGATCTAAGTCAATATTTTAATTGGATGAAGGCTTATACTCAGTTTTGAAAGCAATTTACTAAGAGTTTCCAATCCACTACCGCACTGTTTCCAAGTTGTACTGTGAGTAGTCTTACTAAATAGTTTTTAATTTTTAAATCTTAGGAGATTCATTATGCCTGTAACTAATTTAGCTGAACTTGATGCACTAGTCGCACGTGTTCAAGCGGCGCAAAAAGAATTTGCTACCTTCTCTCAAGAGCAAGTAGACAAGATCTTCCGTGCAGCTTCTCTCGCAGCTAACCAAGCTCGTATTCCTCTGGCGCAACAAGCGGTAGCAGAATCAGGTATGGGTATCATTGAAGATAAAGTAATCAAAAACCACTTTGCTTCAGAGTTTATCTATAACAAATATAAAGACGAAAAAACCTGTGGCGTCTTAGAAGTTAATGATGAATACGGCACAATGACTATCGCTGAGCCGGTGGGTATCATCTGTGGTATCGTTCCAACAACTAACCCTACTTCAACTGCGATTTTTAAGTCTTTAATTTCTTTAAAAACGCGTAATGCAATTATATTCTCACCCCATCCACGTGCAAAAAACTCAACTAACGATGCTGCTAAAATAGTGTTAGATGCGGCCATTGCAGCGGGTGCACCGAAAGATATTATTGGTTGGATTGACCAGCCATCGGTTGAATTATCAAATGCACTAATGAAACATGAAGGCATAAACCTAATCCTTGCAACTGGCGGTCCAGGCATGGTCAAAGCTGCATATTCTTCTGGTAAACCAGCTATCGGTGTTGGTGCGGGTAATGTTCCTGTCGTTATTGATGAAACTGCCGATATTAAACGTGCAGTTGCTTCTATTCTTATGTCTAAAACATTCGATAACGGTGTGGTGTGTGCCTCTGAACAAGCCATTATCGTTATGGATGAAGTTTATGATGAAGTGAAAGAGCGTTTTGCTGCTCACTGTGGTTATGTTTTATCTAAAACAGAAGCAGATAAAGTTCGTAAGATTTTATTGATTAACGGTAATTTGAATGCGGATATCGTAGGCCAACCTGCAACTAAAATTGCAGAAATGGCAGGCGTTACTGTGCCGGCAAATACAAAAATCCTTATCGGTGAAGGCGGCGTAGTTAGCTACGATGACGAATTTGCGCATGAGAAACTGTCTCCTACGTTAGGTATGTTCCGAGCACCTTCTTTTGAAAATGCAGTAGAACAAGCAATTACAATGGTTGAAATTGGTGGCATTGGGCACACATCTGGTCTTTATACTAATCAAGATACTAATTCTGACCGTATTCGCTATTTTGGCGACAAGATGAAGACGGCTCGTATTTTGATTAATATTCCAACCACTCATGGTGGTATTGGTGATTTGTATAACTTCAATATTGCACCGTCATTGACGTTAGGTTGTGGCTCTTGGGGTGGTAACTCGATCTCAGAAAACGTGGGTCCTAAGCACCTTATTAATAAGAAAACGGTAGCTAAGCGAGCAGAGAATATGTTATGGCATAAACTTCCAGAATCCATTTATTTCCGTCGTGGTAGCCTTCCAATCGCGTTGACTGATTTGGCTGATAAAAAACGTGCGTTTTTAGTTACAGACCGTTTCTTATTTAATAACGGCTACGCTGATGAGGTTGTCAATCTTTTAAAAGCACAAGGCATTGAAGTGTATACTTTCTATGATGTAGAGGCGGATCCAACGCTTTCTGTTGTAGAAAAAGGTGCAGCAGCAATGAATAGTTTTCAACCTGATGTTATCTTGGCACTAGGTGGTGGCTCACCAATGGATGCAGCTAAAATCATGTGGGTACTGTACGAGCATCCAGAAACTGATTTCCAAGAACTTGCAATGCGCTTCATGGATATTCGTAAGCGTATCTACAAATTCCCTAAAATGGGTGAAAAAGCTAGCCTAGTTTGTATCACAACGACATCGGGTACAGGCTCTGAAGTGACGCCATTTGCGGTTGTTACTGATGATAAAACAGGTGCAAAATACCCGTTGGCAGATTATGAACTTACTCCTAACATGGCAATTGTAGATGCTAATTTAGTGATGAATATGCCTAAGTCATTAACTGCTTTTGGTGGTTACGATGCGATAACTCATGCATTAGAAGCGTATGTTTCTGTTCTTGCGAATGAGTTCTCTGATGGGCATGCGCTCCAAGCGCTTAAAATGCTTAAAGAGTATTTACCATCAAGTTACAAAAATGGTGCTAATGACCCAATAGCCCGCGAAAAAGTGCATAGCGCTGCAACGATTGCAGGCATGTCATTTGCAAACGCATTCCTTGGTGTATGCCACTCTATTGCGCACAAAATTGGTGCTGAGTTCCATATTCCACACGGCCTTGCAAACGCATTAATGATTTCTAACGTTATTCGCTTTAATGCCAATGATAACCCAACAAAGCAAGCTGCATTTTCTCAATACGATCGTCCTAAATCACGCAGTCGTTATGCTGAAATTGCGGATCATCTTGGTCTAAGTCAAGTTGGTGACCGTACGGCGCAGAAAATTGAACGTTTATTAACTTGGTTGGATGATGTTAAGAAAGAACTTGATATTCCAATGTCAATTCAAGCCGCCGGTGTTCCAGAGGCCGATTTCTTAGCGAAATTAGATGCATTAGCAGTAGACGCGTTTGATGACCAATGTACTGGTGCTAACCCACGTTACCCATTAATTACTGAGCTCAAAGAAGTGTTGCTTGCTGCTTATTACGGTAAAGCATACATCGAAGGTGAAACTTACGAAGGTACAACCGTTATTAAAAAAACGGAAGAACCAGCGAAAAAAACAGCTAAGAAAAAATAATACATTACAATTAATTTGATAATGATTGAAATTAGCAAGCCTCATCGATTGATGAGGCTTTTTTTCATCGGCTATTTAATATGTATGAACGAATATAAACTCATAATAAGTTTAGTGACAATCCAGAACTCGGCCATTGAACGAATCATTTTCTACAATATATTCGGCATTACGAATTAATTCATCTCGGTTGCGAGCCCAGTTATGATCGTTGCTATGAGTTGATAGTGGCAATATTCCACCAACTCTAATATTGAAAGGTAATAATTCTTTTGACCAACTTTGAGTGAAATTCGAGATGAGAGATGCTGAATTATGATCAGATGCTTGCTCTGATTCGGAAGAGGATAAATTAACAATCACACCTTTCTTATTGTTATGTAGCATCTGTTTAGCTGCTAATTTACTAAAACATAGCATACTACTTGCGAGAGTGGAGATCTGCCCGCTATATAGTTCAAAATTGGTTTCAGCCATTAAGGATGGAGATGGTAAGGAAGGGTATATGTTAATCAAAACATCTATCCCATTATCGAAATGTTTATCAATAGACGAAAATAATGGTTGAACACTTTCGAAGCTATGGTCATCTAAAGTGTAAGATAGAACAATAGATGATGTTGGTTGGCATTGTTGCAGAGTGCGATTGAGTGCGACTTCATTATTGTCGACTAAGATCACGTTGGCATGTAGAGAAATAAAATGCTGTGCTAACGTTTGACCTAGATGAGAGCCTGCTGACGTAATGACAACAACTGAATTATAAATATTCATTAAACACCTCATTGGTATCAAATTTTGGTGGGAGGGAGGTTGGCTAACGTATTAAACAGTTATTAGTTTTTAAGGGAGAAAAATCCCTCCTACATTTAATAGGCAGCTTTTAATCATGGTAGATAAATGCAGAAAAATCTTGTGACCGAAGTGGTGTTTTTGAACTGAAATAGTGTAACTAATGAATTTCTAAGTAATAAATGGGATAAGTTTTATTGATATTATGGGTGATAATTAGCAAGTATTAAAAAAGGTCAGTAATAACTGACCTTTTATTAATATTTACTTATGACGCCAGAGTGGCGTATTAAGTATTATTTGATTAGGTTTTCTTCTACGAAGTCCCAGTTTACTAATGCCCAGAATGCAGCCATGTAATCAGGGCGAACATTGCGGAAATCGATGTAGTAAGCATGTTCCCATAGATCAACTGTTAGAAGTGGTGTAACACCTTCTTCCGTCAGTGGCGTGGCAGCGTTAGAAGTATTTACGATTTCTAGAGAACCGTCTGCTTTTTTCACTAACCAAGTCCAAGAAGAACCAAAGTTGTTGATTGCAGAATCTGTAAACTTAGTTTTGAATTCTTCGAAAGAACCAAAAGCTTGTTTGATTGCTTCAGCAACTGCACCTGCTGGTTTTCCACCTGCATTTGGAGCTAGGCAGTTCCAGTAAAACGTGTGGTTCCAGATTTGTGCTGCGTTATTGAAAACACCACCAGTTGAAGTTTTGATAATTTCTTCTAGTGATTTACCTTCAAACTCAGTACCAGGAATTAAACCATTTAGCTTTACAACATAAGTGTTATGGTGCTTACCATGGTGAAAATCTAAAGTTTCTGCTGAAATATGAGGTTCTAGTGCATCTTTTGCGAAAGGTAATGCTGGTAATTCAAATGCCATTGCTTAAATCTCCATGTATATATAAGAAAGAGGCTATACGCTTATATATTCTTGTTATTTATTACGACAAGTATTGATATAAGCGGCTTTCAATTATTATTTTTTAAGCCATTTGTTAAACTCTAACCAGTTTAGCAACTTTTTACTTTATTAAAAGAGTTGTGTTAAAAAAACATGATGTGAAATGATAAAAATTGTAAAGACATTCGCCGGAAATTGGAGTATCAAAATACCCTTATAAATAATAGATTTTTATTCTGATTAAGATACAAGTAGAATGCTGGTACAACTCTAAATCGATGTAGTGAGGAAGCAATGGAAACTATCGATAAAATTAAACAACAAATTTCTGAAAATACAATTTTGCTGTACATGAAAGGCTCGCCGAAGCTACCAAGCTGTGGCTTTTCATCTCAAGCGTCTCAAGCTCTAATGTCTTGCGGAGAGAAGTTTGCTTATGTAGATATTCTTCAAAACCCTGATATTCGTGCAGAATTGCCAAGCTATGCACAATGGCCTACCTTCCCACAACTTTGGGTTGAAGGTGAGCTAGTGGGTGGCTGTGACATTATCATTGAAATGTTCCAGAAGGGTGAACTGCAAACTTTAGTGAAAGATGCAGCATCCCGTGCGCCTGTAAGTGAAGAATAGCTTGTAAGTTTTTAATATTATAAAGAGCCTGAGGGCTCTTTTTTTTGGACTGAGTAATTTGGATTAAGAGATTGAATATGGCAACTACATTATATTATGTGCACGACCCAATGTGCAGTTGGTGTTGGGGGTTTAAGCCAGCTTGGCAGCAACTACAAGAATTGCTTCCTGATAATATCAAGGTTGAATATATTTTAGGTGGCTTAGCGCCAGATAGCGTAACACCTATGCCAACTGAAATGAAAAATATGCTTGAGCAAACGTGGCGTAGGATTGAAGCTCAGCTAGGTACAACCTTCAATTATGATTTTTGGACACAATGTCAGCCAGTTCGAACCACATATTCAGCTTGTAGGGCCGTAATCGCTGCACAGTTCCAGGATCAAGGCAAAGCGATGGTTAGTGCTATTCAGGAAGCCTATTACTTAAGAGCAATGGAACCCCATCTGACTAAGACTCATGTATTACTCGCACAAGAGTTGGGTTTAAAGTTAGACGTATTTCAGAAAGATTTATCTAGTCAAAGAGTTGAAATTGAATTCCAGCGCCAATTGTCTTTTTGTCAAACGTTAGGAGCGCATTCATTTCCTAGCTTAGTGTTGGAGTCTAATCGTCGCTATTATTCGATACCTATTTTCTATGACTCGATTAAATCTAGTCTACTAGAAATTAAGAAATATATTTAGTGGCAATACTAAGTTTGATGGTATCAACGATTATAAAAATCGAATTTACACAAAAATACCGCACTCTAAAATTTATAAAGTGCGGTATTTTTTAGGTTTGAATCGATATAGTTTTTTGTGATTTACAGAACCATAGCGGCGATCCAGCCAAATACAATTAATGGTAAATTGTAATGGATGAACGTTGGAATAACAGAGTCCTTGATATGATCATGCTGACCATCTGCATTTAAACCAGATGTTGGTCCTAAGGTTGAGTCCGATGCAGGTGAACCTGCGTCGCCTAATGCAGCAGCTGTGCCGACTAGAGCAATCGTTGCCGCTGGTGAGAAGCCAAATGATAGTGCAAGCGGTACATAAATAGTGGCGATAATAGGAATGGTTGAAAAAGAAGAACCAATACCCATTGTAATTAGCAAGCCCACTATTAACATAGCTAACGCTGCAATGCCTTGATGCCCACTCATGCTGGTTTGTAAAAACAGAACTAAAGTTTCAACGCCGCCAGTCGCTTTCATTACACTGGCAAAACCATTGGCTGAGATCATAATAAAGCCAATCATTGCCATCATTTGTACGCCACGAGTAAAACTATCTTGGCTTGTCTGAAAAGGTTTACCAAAAGATAGAATAATGAAACCGACTAAAGCACCTACGATCATAGAGCCTGAGTAAAGCTGAGCTGATAGCGTTGCAACGATACTAAATACGGCAATAATAACGGCTTTTTTATCAATGCCATTTTGTTGTTGTGCTTCTAGCGGTGCGGCTACTTCTTGGTATTGACGAGGTTTGCGGTAGGTAATAAATACACTGACTAATAAGCCAAAAATCATACCACAAGCCGGAATAAGCATTGCGGTTGGTATTTGGCTGGCTGTCGCGGTAGTTAGTCCATTATTAACTAATGCTGGTAATAAAATATCATTTAAAAAGATGCCGCCGAAGCCAATTGGTAGAGTCATATAAGGCGTAACTAGGCCGAAGGTAAGCACACAAGCAACCATTCGACGATCAATGTTCATTTTATTTAGTGCAGAGAGTAGAGGCGGTACAATAATTGGGATGAAAGCGATATGAACAGGAATAACGTTTTGTGAAAAAATAGCTAAAATCAGTAAGCTTGAAAGGATTGCGTATTTTAAAATAGAGGATGCTTTATGATTTGTTTCACCATGAACACGTTTAATGACAGCATTCGATAATAAATCAGTAATACCAGTTTGTGCTAAAGCAACGGCAAAAGCACCGAGTAAAGCATAGCTTAATGCAATTTCTGCACCATCACCAAGTCCAGCTTGAAAAGCCGAAATAGTTTGATCAAGAGAAAGGTGGGCAAGCAAGCCCCCCGTAATGGCACTTAAGGTAAGTGCTATTACAACATTAACGCGAAATAGTGAGAGTATCAGCATTAAGCAGACGGAAATAACAACAGGATTCATTAGAGTTCTCTAGTTTAAATTTAAATTATTCAGTGACTTCAAGTGGCCAGCCACCTAAAGCTTTCCATTTATTGACTATTTTGCAAAAAAGCTCTGCGGTAACTTGAGTATCATAGAGCGCAGAATGAGCCTCTTTATTATTAAATTCCATTCCTGCGGCAATACATGCTTTAGCAAGGACGGTTTGTCCATACGCTAAACCACTTAATGCTGCGGTATCAAAAGTAGCAAAAGGGTGAAATGGAATACGTTTTAGCTTGCTACGCTCGGCCGCAGCCATAACAAAGTTCAGATCAAAAGTGGCATTGTGAGCGACCATAATGGCACGGCTACAATTTGCTGCTTTTTGCTCTTTACGTACTAATTTGAATATTTCTTTGATTGCTTCGGCTTCGCTTACAGCACCACGTAATGGGCTATAAGGATCTCGAATGCCAGTAAATTCTAACGCTTCCTTTTCAAGATTTGCGCCTTCAAAAGGTGTAACGTTAAACTGTATTGTTGACGCGGGATAAAGATCCCCATTCTCATCCATGGCTAAGGTGACAGCACAAATTTCTAAAAGCGCATCAGTTTGTGAATTAAACCCTGCTGTTTCAACATCGATAACAACCGGGAAATAACCACGAAAGCGATTTTTTAGTGTCAAAGCTTCATTTTTGTCAGTCATTGGTTTTCTGATCCGTGAATTTAGCCACATATTATTACAGATTAGAAAGTGAACTTCACCCATTTTTCGGTTTACTAACTTAGGTGTCTGTAAAAAATAAAAGATATAAGGTAATTATAAAAAAAGAGCTTCGAAAAGCTCTTTAACTGAAAAGTGATATAGCGGAAGGTTAACCTTGTAGGCCTTCTGACATCTGGCTACGTTGGATAAGCTCAATCATGTAGCCATCGGGATCTTTAACAAAAGCAATATGAGTCGTGCCTCCTTTTACCGGGCCAGGCTCACGAGTAACTAAACCACCGGCTGCTTTAATCGAGTCGCAAGTAGCATAAATATCATCAAACCCTAAAGCGATGTGCCCGTAACCAGTTCCCAGATCATACTCAGAGGTATCCCAGTTATAAGTCAGTTCGATTACCGCGCCTTGAGACTCATCACCATAACCTACAAAAGCTAAAGTATATTTGTACTCTGCATTTTCATTTTTACGTAATAAGTTCATTCCTAAAACATTAGTATAGAACTCGATTGATTTATCTAAGTCACCCACGCGAACCATGGTGTGTAGTACTCTTCCATTCGACATTGTATGCTCCATTATAGTTTTGGAATTGATATGGTTTTTGTTGTTATTAGTATTCAGTTTTGTCTGAAAACTCACACAGATCTTCGATAATACAACTTCCGCATCTTGGTTTACGGGCTACGCAAGTATAACGGCCATGTAAAATTAACCAGTGATGAACATCAAGCTTAAATTCTTTTGGAATAACTTTGAGTAGCTTTTGTTCAACATCATCAACGGTTTTTCCCATCGCAAGTTTCGTTCGATTTGATACACGGTAAATATGAGTATCGACTGCTATTGTCGGCCAGCCAAATGCAGTATTAAGAACTACATTCGCTGTTTTTCGACCCACACCAGGTAGTGCCTCTAATGCTGCTCGGTCTTCAGGTACTTGGCTGTCATGTAAATCAATTAACATTTTACAGGTTTTAATGGTGTTTTCAGCTTTGGAGTTAAACAAACCAATCGTTTTGATGTATTGCTTTAATCCATCCACCCCCAGTGCCAAAATTGTTTCAGGCGTATTGGCGATAGGGTAGAGTTTATCCGTTGCTTTGTTGACGCTAACATCAGTTGCTTGAGCGGATAATAATACTGCAATTAATAACTCAAAAGGTGATGACCAATTTAGTTCAGTTTGAGGGGTTGGATTATCTTCTCGTAACCGCTCAAGTATGATCCTACGTTTTTCATTATTCATTAATGACCTATCAAACTTTAGTGACGCGGGCGCGAGCAATCGTTGGTTTTTCCACTTTCGGCTGACGCAGGGCAATATTTTTATCAATCACTTGTTTTAACGCAATTAAAAATCCAACACCAATAAATGCCCCTGGTGGAAGTAGTGCTAATAAGAAGCTGTTGTCGGTATGGAAAAGTTCTATTCGTAATGCTAAAGCCCAATGACCAAGAAGTAGATCGGCACCGTCAAATAATGTGCCCTTACCGATAATTTCTCGTAATGCTCCTAATAAAGTCAGCACAGCCAGCATGCCGAGACCCATCCAAAAACCATCTAATGCGGCATTTTTGGGGCTGTTTTTTGAGGCATACGCTTCAGCGCGGCCGATGATCACACAGTTAGTTACGATTAATGGAATAAAGATGCCGAGCGAAAGGTATAACCCATAGGCATAAGCGCTCATTAATAACTGCACACATGTCACGACGGCTGCAATGATCATCACAAAGATGGGGATTCGGACATCTTTTGGTACGTGATTTCTTACTAAAGAGACAATGGTATTAGTACAAATTAGAACGAACATAGTTGCTAGCCCTAAACCCAGAGCATTGGTAACCGTGGAAGATACGGCGAGTAATGGACATAAACCAAGCAACTGTACTAATGCCGCATTATTATCCCATAGACCATTCTTCATGAGTTGTTTTTGTTCTGAAACAGATAGTTCTGAAGTTGAAGGTTCGGTAGTGGTATCTTCTGTTATCTCTGTATTGATCTCAGACATCTTAATCCCCACAATTTAAAGGTTGGTTTAGAATTGTGCTTTTGTTTTCTTTAAAATAAATCACGGTATTTTTAACTGCTTTTACTACTGCTCTTGGTGTAATTGTTGCACCAGTAAATTGATCAAATTGACCGCCATCTTTACGAACCGCCCATTCTGATTGGTTGTCAGAGGTGATCGTTTTATGATCAAAGCTAAAAATCCAATTGCCTTTACGCACTTCAATTTTATCTCCAAGCCCTGGAGTTTCTTTATGTTCCAGTACTCGAGTGCTAATGACTACGCCATTGATATCGATTCCAACGATGATCTTAATAGCACCATTATAGCCATCAGGCGCGTAGGTTTCGATCGCAATAGCCGTTGGTTTTCCTTCTTTTGTTGCTAGATAAGCAGGTAAAGACTTTGAGGTAACCGTGGTTTGTGAAGGTAGTAACATACAAGATGAAAAGAGTAAATTGTCATGCATCGCTTGCGGCACAACTTGGCTGAGTGTTTGCTGTAACTGCATCTGTTGCTGTTGCTTGATAGTATCAGCTGTTACCCAATTGGTTACAGCCACTAACGCAGTAGTGGCAATAGCAAAAACAGCAAGGATCGCTCCATTTTTTTTCATGGCATTAAGCATAGTTTTTACCTCTCATGCCCGTAAGTGCGTGGCTTAGTATAATAATCGATCAGCGGGACGGCCATATTTGCGAGTAATATTGCAAAAGCCACACCATCAGGAAAACCACCCCAAGAGCGAATTAAAAAGATCACTAAACCAATAAAAGCACCGTAGAACAAGCGACCTTTGGTGGTCGTTGAAGCGGTAATAGGATCCGTTGCGATGAAAAATGCACACAGCATGGTGGCACCAGAAAATAGTTGCAGTATTGGACTTGCCGTTGTTTCTGGTGCAAATAGACTAGTGAATATGCTTATGGCTAATAAACTTGTCAATACTGCTGTCGGTATTTGCCACTGTATGATGCGCATTTTGAGTAACATTAGTCCACCCAATAAGAATGCGATATTAACCCACTGCCACCCAATACCGAGTAAACCAGAATAAGGTGCTTGCTGCATAATTTCACTCGCTGTGTGGCCTGCACGCATGGATGTTTTAAACGCATCTAAAGGCGTTGCCATCGTTACGCCATCAATACCTGTGCGAACTTGTAGCAACGATAGCCCATCGCCATTATAGCCAGTGAAAATAAGCTTTAAGCAATCATCAAAATGCAAATGTAAGTGGCTCAATACTTCCGGTGCAACCCAACTGGTCATTTGTATTGGAAATGAAATGAGCAATACCACATAAGCAGCCATTGCGGGATTAAATAAATTTTGTCCAATTCCGCCGTAAAGGTGCTTGCTAACGACAATGGCAAAAAATAATCCAATCGCCATTAGCCACCAAGGCGATAGCGGTGGAATGGAGACTGCTAATAGCATTCCGGTTACCATTGCGCTGTTATCTTTTAAAGATGCAAAAGGAGATCGTTTGCGTAATATCATAGTTGTGGATTCAAATGCCCACGCCAATATAATCGCAAATATCACCTGAATTAATACCCCATAACCAAAGAAATAGGTTTGAGCAGCAATCCCTGGTAATAGACAGATGGCAACCCACATCATGATATTGGATGTTTTACGTTTTATATGAACGTGAGGGGAGCTAGCAATAAAGAAAGACATTACTTCTTCTCCTGATTATTTTTATCAATAAATACCGGTATATCAAACAGATCATCAAGAGATAAGTCAGTATCTTTACTAGATTCTTCATTGTTCTTATTTTTCTGTTCGATTTCTTCAGCATTAGATTTTTGGGTTCCAGCTTCTTGCTGTACTTTACGAGCTTTAGCTCGCGCAATAGCAGCGGCGACCGCAGGATTTTTAGGTGTCGGAGTTACGTCTTCGGCTATTTCTTGCGAGCTTTGGGCTTGAACATCCTGATTTTCCGTTTCTTGCTGTGCCTTACGCGCTTTAGCTCGCGCAATGGCAGCGGCGACCGCAGGATTTTTAGGTGTCGGAGTTACGTCTTCGGCTATTTCTTGCGAGCTTTGGGTTTGAACATCCTGATTTTCAGTTTCTTGCTGTACTTTACGAGCTTTAGCTCGCGCAATAGCAGCGGCGACCGCAGGATTTTTAGGTGTCGGAGTTACGTCTTCGGCTATTTTTTGCGATTTTTGCGCTTGAACATCTTGGTTTTCAGTTTCTTGTTGTGCCTTACGCGCTTTAGCTCGCGCAATGGCAGCGGCGACTGCAGGGTTTTTAGGCGTTAGTGTTGCTTCTTCTATTGATTCTTGCGAGCTTTGCGCTTGAACATCTTGGTTTTCAGTTTCTTGCTGTGCTTTACGTGCTTTAGCTCGCGCAACCGCTGCGGCAACTGCTGCGTTTTTAGGTGTTGGTTTTTGCTCAGTAGCTTCCGGAGTTTGTGCTGCTAGATCTTCAACGACCGTATTTCTATTTTCAGATCCTGCTTCTGCCTGTTGCTGAGCTTTTTTCTCTCGTGCTTGATGTTTTCGTTCTTCACGTAGTTTCATCA
Organism: Vibrio sp. S17_S38; assembly: GCF_014694375.1. Classification (GTDB taxonomy): domain Bacteria; phylum Pseudomonadota; class Gammaproteobacteria; order Enterobacterales; family Vibrionaceae; genus Vibrio. The sequence continues at coordinate 65,679 of NZ_JAAUWW010000012.1, read as the reverse complement.
TTTCACTGTTATCAGGTTCAGTTTTTCCTGATTTTACTGCTTCGGCTTGTTTTGCTTTTGCGCGTGCAATGGCTGCAGCTACAGCAGGTTTTGCGGGCGTTTTATCTGCTGTTTCTGCCGATTTTTGCGCTTTTACTCGGGCAATTGCAGCAGCAATAGCATCATCACCACCGGTTTGCTTCATTTCTCCACGTCGTTTATCTGCCGCTTGTTTAAACCGGTTTTCACGTTCTTGTTTATCTCGGTCTAGACGTTGCTGCCTTTCTTCAAAGCGTTGTTTAGCGCGTTCAGCTTCTTTGGCCTCTTGATTACGAGTCCAAATTTCAGATTTTGCTTGGCGATAATACTGCACCAAGGGAATATCACTCGGGCAAACGTAGGCGCAAGCACCACATTCTATGCAATCAGATAAATGATATTCTTCACATTTTTCATAGTCTTGATCTTTGGCGTACCATTGCAATTGCTGTGGTAGCAATGATGCAGGGCAGACTTCAGCGCAAGCGGTACAGCGTATACAAGCCATTTCTTGTGATGGTGGAGCCAATTCTTTACGCTTTGGCGCTAAAATACAGTTTGTGATTTTAGTAATAGGAACGTTTGAACTTGGCAGAGTAAAGCCCATGAGTGAACCACCCATAATTAAGCGAGGGTGGCGCTTTTCTGCTTGATAACCAAATTGCTCTAATAAAGAAGATATAGGCGTACCTAAACGCGCAAATACATTACCTTTTTGAGCAAATGAATCTCCGGTTAAAGTTACCACTCGTTCTATTAATGGTTCACCATCGACGATAGCCCGTTTTATGGCAAAGGCTGTCCCTACATTTTGCATCAGAACACCCACGGCTGCTGAGTGTGCTTTGCTTGGGACTTCACGACCGGTCAATACTTTAATTAACTGCTTTGCGCCGCCAGATGGGTATTTGGTCGGGATCACTCTGATCACCAAATCGACATCTTTGGCGGCCAGTTCAAGTGCTGCAATAGCTTCTTTTTTATTATCTTCAATGCCAATAATAGTGACTTCTGGCTTTAAAATATGTTGAATGACTTGAACGCCTTGAATAATTTCATCAGCAAAGTCTTGCATTAAGCGATCATCTGCCGTGATGTAGGGTTCACATTCGGCGGCATTGATAATTAATATTTTTGTTTTGGCTAAGCCTGTATGCAATTTCCTTGCTGTTGGAAAACCGGCTCCTCCCATACCCGATATGCCCGATTGACGAATTTTCTCGATCAAGACTTCAGAATCAATTTTTTGATAATCGGGGATGGCTTTCTTTTCAATCCAAGCATCAAGACCATCCGGTTTTATGATAATACAGAGATCAGAGAGACCAGATGGATGAGCAATAATGCGCTTTTCTATTGCGATTACCGTACCTGAGGTTGGTGCATGAACAGGTACCATAAAAGCAAGGTTGGCTTGAGTAAGTTGCTGACCACGTAACACATGGTCACCAATATTGACGCAGATATCACCAGGTCGGCCAATATGTTGCTTGAGTGGCAGAACGAATTCGTCCGCAAGCTCAGGATAGAACATTGGTGAATGTGAAGATTGTTCTTTATTTTCTGGTGGGTGGATGCCCCCGGGGAAATCCCAGATATGACCGTGACGAATTTGTTCAATTAAAGACGACATTCTACTTCCTTCAATTCACGGTTTCTGATTTGGCGTTAACAGAATCAGGTGCTTGGGTATTTTTCTGACCAGAATTAGGTGTTAAATCGGTAATAAGGGGAATGCTATTTAAATTCCACTTCCAAGTTTCAGGCGTGGTTTCCACTGGGATCATTTCAATACAATCAGTTGGGCAGGGCGCAACACAAAGATCACAGCCAGTACATTCACTTTTAATGACAGTGTGCATGGCTTTAGTGCCGCCAACAATGGCATCAACAGGGCAAGCTTGAATGCATTTAGTGCAACCAATACACATATCTTCATGGATAAATGCGACTGTTTTGACGGCTTCCTCCACTTCACCAGCTTCAGATGGAACATCCACACCCATTAAATTAGCTAGTTTTTCAATTCCGGCTTGGCCACCTGGAGGGCACTTTGTTATTGCATCGCCATTAGCAATCGCTTCAGCATATGGACGGCAACCAGGATAACCGCATTGCCCGCATTGAGTTTGAGGCAAGATACTATCTATTTGATCGACAATGGGATCGGCTTCTACTTTAAAACGAATAGAAGCAAAGCCTAAAATAACGCCAAAAATAGCGGCCAAAGCAGCAATGGCGGCTATAGCTATAACAATGGTACTCATTAATTACTTCACCAAGCCTGTAAAGCCCATAAAGGCAAGTGACATTAAACCTGCAGTGATCATCGCAATTGAGGCTCCTTTAAATGGAAGTGGAACATCTGCTGCGGCAATTCGTTCACGCATTGAGGCAAATAATATCAAAACAAGTGAGAAACCCACCGCAGCGCCAAAACCATAAATGATTGATTCGATAAAATTATGATTTTCATTGATATTTAATAAGGCGACACCTAACACGGCGCAGTTAGTAGTGATTAAGGGTAAGAAAATACCTAATAAACGATAAAGTGTTGGGCTGGTTTTATGTACCACCATTTCAGTAAACTGCACTACAAAGGCGATAACCAAGATAAAGCTCATCGTCTGTAAGTATTCAATGCCTAATGGACGGAGAATATAGGACTGAACTAAATAAGAGCATACCGAAGCAAGAGTTAGTACAAATGTTGTCGCGAGCCCCATTCCGATAGCGGTTTCGAGTTTTTTGGATACTCCCATAAATGGGCAGATACCTAGAAATTTGACGAGTACAAAATTGTTGACCAAGACGGTGCCAACAAGCAAGAGAAGGTAATCGGTCATGTCGTCTCAATTAGGTTGAAAGTGATCCCGATATTATCGTCATTTGTGACACGAATAACAACCTACTGAAAATAGGTATTTAGGGTTTTAAAGTTATTTATGCAGAGAAAATAGGTATTTTATCAAAATTGTATAAAGCTTAAACACGAAAAAGGCCGCATAAACAAATTTATGCGGCCTTTTTCTAAGATTTGGCTCCCTGTGCAAGACTTGAACTTGCGACATACGGATTAACAGTCCGCCGTTCTACCAACTGAGCTAACAGGGAATTATTTAACGGGGAGGATTCTATAGATAGCAGATTTTGGTGTCAATCTGTAAGGAGCTAAAAAAGTTATTTATTTTATGTTTTTTCGCTTTACTTTTTGGCATCAATTGCTGGGCAAGGGCTGGCTGTACTTATCCACTAAATTTGTGGATAAGTGTGTGAATGATTTCTGGGTAAATAATTGAACAATGCTGTATTGAGGTATTTTTGTTTGTGATTTTAAATTAAACCACTGTTATATATAGGTAATTTAATTTATCTTTAATGGGTTGGATCTGTTGATAATAAATGTTCAAAAATTAAGATGTTAATAAAAGTGCGTTAAATGCTCTTTTTTGGGGAAAACCAGTGGATGAAAAATTGCAGAATTGAACGAGGGTGAATCGCGAGGGACGAGAATATTATCAGAATGGAATGTATTTCGCTAGAGCTAAGTACACTGTTTTTCTGCTAATTTTAAGTAGATTATTGCGTGTTTTTAGAATAGATGATTCACAAGCCAGTTATGTTTGGCTAAAGTAGACATCCAGACTTTTTGCTAGACGGTTATTGAGCATATTGAGATCATTATGAGTAAATTATATCAACTAGAATCCGCTTACCAACCAGCTGGTGATCAACCTGCTGCAATTGAACAGTTAACCGAAGGTTTGGATTCAGGCCTAGCTCATCAAACTTTATTAGGTGTAACAGGTTCTGGAAAAACCTTTACGCTGGCGAATGTTATTGCCAACGCACAAAGACCGACGATTATATTAGCGCCGAATAAAACATTAGCCGCTCAATTGTATGGTGAGATGAAAGCGTTCTTCCCACACAATGCAGTGGAATATTTTGTCTCTTATTATGATTATTATCAGCCTGAGGCTTACGTGCCAACTACTGATACTTTTATTGAAAAAGATTCTTCTGTTAACGCGCATATTGAACAAATGAGGTTATCGGCTACCAAATCTTTAATAGAGCGTAAAGACGCCATCATTGTCGCTTCTGTATCCGCAATTTATGGCTTGGGTGATCCGGATTCTTACTTAAAAATGATGCTACATATTCGTCGTGGAGACATGCTCGATCAGAGAGATATCATCCGTCGGTTAGCTGAATTGCAATATACTCGCAATGATATGATATTTGAGCGTGGTAACTTTCGTGTACGTGGTGAGGTGGTGGATGTATTTCCAGCAGATTCAGAGAATGATGCAGTACGTATTGAAATGTTTGATGAAGAAGTGGAATGCATTAGTATTTTTGACCCACTTACCGGCGCGATTAAACAACGAGATATGGCGCGTGCGACTATTTATCCGAAAACGCACTATGTCACGCCACGTGAGAAAATTTTAGAAGCGATAGAAGAGATTAAAATTGAGTTAGTCGATCGCCAAAAGTATTTACGAGAAAATAATAAGTTGGTGGAAGATCAGCGCATCACTCAGCGCACCCAGTTTGATATTGAAATGATGAATGAAATTGGTTTTTGCTCTGGTATTGAAAACTATTCACGTTATTTAAGTGGACGTAAAGAGGGGGAGCCGCCTCCAACCTTATTTGATTACCTGCCAAAAGATGGTTTATTGATCATCGATGAATCTCACGTCACCGTGCCACAAATTGGCGCGATGTATAAAGGAGACCGTTCGCGCAAGGAAACATTAGTCGAATTTGGCTTTCGCCTACCTTCCGCATTAGATAATCGTCCACTGCGCTTTGAAGAATTTGAAGCACTAGCGCCGCAAACCATTTATGTGTCAGCCACACCAAGCCAATATGAATTAGATAAGTCAGATGGTGATGTGGCTGAACAAGTAGTTCGTCCAACCGGATTACTCGATCCTGAAATTGAAGTTCGCCCCGTTGCAACTCAAGTGGATGATTTATTATCGGAAATTCACAAACGTGTGTCGGTAAATGAGCGTGTTCTAGTGACGACATTGACCAAACGTATGGCGGAAGACTTAACTGAATACTTGACCGAACATGATGTCAAAGTACGTTATCTTCATTCTGATATTGATACTGTTGAGCGAGTGGAGATTATCCGAGATCTGCGTCTCGGGGAGTTTGATGTTCTCGTCGGTATTAACTTGTTGCGAGAAGGCTTAGATATGCCAGAAGTATCTTTAGTCGCCATTTTGGATGCAGATAAAGAAGGCTTTTTACGCTCAGAGCGATCTTTGATCCAAACCATTGGCCGCGCTGCCCGTAATTTACAAGGTAAGGCGATTTTGTATGGTGATTCTATTACTAAATCAATGAAGAAAGCGATTGATGAAACGGAGCGCCGCCGTGCGAAACAGCATGATTACAATGAATCGATTGGTGCAACTCCCCAAGCGTTGAAGAAAAGCATCCAAGATATTATGGAGCTAAGTCATGTAGGGACGCGTAAAGGCAAAAAAGCCAGTAACGTTATTTCATTGTCGAAAGTGGCGGAACAAGCCGCTGAATATAAAGCCTTGTCACCGCAACAATTAGAGAAGCAAATTAGCAAGCTTGAAAATGAAATGTACCAGCATGCTCAGAACTTAGAGTTTGAACAAGCAGCACATAAACGTGATGATATTGAAAAATTAAGAGCTCAGTTCATTGCTAATAGTTAATGACCGTAAACATCGTGTTCACATGGATGTGAGTCACGATGTTTATACTGTGTCCGGAAGTTCGTTTATTGCAAAATGATTTTCTCAATTTCCTGCTGTAATTTCTTACGATCGTGCCGCCATTCGTGATTTGGTGATGCTAAATTCACTTCAATACATTGATAATTCGCTTTGAGTTCATCGCTAAAGTTTTCACCTAGTAGAATATCCACCTTTCGTCCACCGCAAGCTCTTTGACACCATTGGAGTCTTTTTTCGAGAGTCATCATACCCGCAGGCCCATATTCATTATCGAGATTATCGATAAAGACCACTTTGGCTTGGGTTCGTTCAGCAATCGCTTTGCCTAATTCTGGCAGTAATAATGGAGGCATTATACTAGTTAGAAAACTTCCAGGGCCAAGAATAATGCAATCGGCTTCTTGGATTGCCTGAATGCCCTCATCTGTCGCAGGGACTTCAGGCTCTACATACAATCGTTGCAAAGGTTCCGACATATCATCGACGTTAGTTTCACCTCGAACCCATTTACCTGAGATTGAAAGAGCAGTGAGATCGGCTGGGTGTTCCGACATTGGTACGATATTAACTTCAACTTGCAACATGTCTCGGATCAAATTAATCGCTTCAAGAGGTCGAATAGACAGGTTATCTAGGGCTGTTAGCATCAGGTTGCCTAAATTATGCCCATTGAGTTCTCCCGCTCCACGAAAGCGATATTCAAACATCATTGAGCTTGTTGTCGGCTCTGTGATTAACTGATTAATGCAGTTACGTGTATCGCCCCAAGCTATTCCGCCTTGGCATTGTCGGATGCGACCAGTTGAGCCGCCATTATCGGTTGTGGCAACAATACCCGTAGCGTTGGCCCCAAAATCTTTTAAGGCGGCTAGTATTCGGCCTAAGCCATGCCCACCACCAATAGCGACAACTTTGTTTTTTTTATGAATAGTCATAGAAAAGTTCTTATGTGAAGTAGTACCTAATTAAAACAATAACGTAAATTATACTTATCTTACTTGAAGCCGCAGATTTGTTGACTATGTCCACTTATCTCAACAGCTTTAAGTATGAACTTACTATTTATTCGCGTTTCTTTGATTTGGATTACTAAATATAACGGTCTTAGCCTGAAATGGGTATGGAAAAAATCACGTTTCTTGCGTAGACTTTATTAATATTCTTACCAATCGATTATTCAGTAATGAAGCTTCGATTGTTATGTCATAACTCCGAGCTTTAATCACTAAGTTCATTCTTTATTTGATCAATGTCGTTAACGTCATCCGAATAATGAAAGCTGGATAGGTTTTTAAAGCCAGTGACAATAATTGTCACCAGGGTTTGTTTAGAAATGAGCATTCCTCCCGTATTTGGAAAGGTGTTTCGTGACCCAATTAGTGAATCTATATACTCCTCAAGAAAAGGAGGGTTTTTGGGACTCTCCGACTTCAGGTTCTGCGGAATTTGTCGATAATTTTCAGCGTAAGTTTTATTACTTGCGTCTGTCGATTACTGACGTCTGTAATTTCAAATGTACCTATTGCTTACCGGATGGGTATCATCCAACTGGCCGTAAAAATTCATCTTTTTTAAATCAATCTGAGATCAAACGTGTTGTTAAAGCGTTTGCTGATTGTGGGACTACAAAAGTCCGTTTAACTGGTGGTGAGCCGAGCCTACGCAAAGATTTTACCGATATTATTGGCAGTGTTGCTCAAACTCAAGGCATTGATAAAGTCGCGACAACCACTAATGGTTATCGTATGGCAAAGCAAGTTGACGCATGGAAAGATGCTGGTCTTACTCATATTAATGTGAGTGTCGATAGTCTTGATCCTAAGTTATTCCATCAAATTACGGGTGAAAACAAATTCCATGATGTGATGAATGGTATTGAACGAGCATTTGAAATCGGTTACCAGCAAGTCAAGGTTAATGTGGTTTTGCTTAAACAACTTAATGGCCAGTCATTACCGAGTTTTCTTCATTGGATTAAAACAAGGCCGATTCAATTACGTTTCATAGAATTGATGCAAACCGGTGAGATGGATACCTTGTTTAAAGAGCAACATCAATCTGGTGTTAGTATCCGTAATCACTTGATTGCGAATGGTTGGTTACTAAAAATTAAAGAAGCCAATGACGGTCCTGCGCAAGTATTTGTTCATCCTGATTACCTTGGTGAAATAGGTCTCATCATGCCGTATGAGAAAGGCTTTTGTGAAACCTGTAACCGCCTTCGAATTTCAGCAACGGGTAAACTACACTTGTGCTTGTTTGGCGAACATGGTGTGGAGTTACGTGATTTGCTTGAACAAGATCAGCAAGAGGGGGCTTTGATTGAGCGAATTCAAGGCGCCCTGAAAACCAAATCTGTAAGCCATTTTTTACAAGATGGTAATACTGGTATGACGCCTCATTTAGCCTCCATCGGTGGATAAATCTACTCTTCTTTTTCTCTATATTTTCACGCTCATATTTTACCGTTAAGTAATGGTTCAATATGAGTGTTGCGACAGGAATTTTAACGTGGAAAAACTTACACACATTAATGCTTCAGGTGAAGCGAATATGGTGGATGTCTCTGCCAAGCAAGAAACGGTTCGCGAAGCCCGCGCAGAAGCATGGGTGAGCATGTCAGCAGAGACATTACAGCTAATTGTTTCGGGTGATCATCATAAGGGCGATGTTTTTGCGACGGCGCGTATTGCTGGGATCCAAGCAGCAAAAAAAACGTGGGATTTGATCCCGCTGTGTCATCCTTTATTGTTGACCAAAGTAGAGGTGCATTTACAAGCACTACCAGAAACTAACCAAGTGCGAATTGAATCTTTGTGCAAACTTACCGGTAAAACTGGCGTGGAGATGGAAGCCTTAACCGCCGCATCAGTTGCCGCATTAACAATCTATGATATGTGTAAAGCAGTACAAAAAGACATGGTCATTGGTAATGTCCGTTTACTTGAAAAAACCGGTGGAAAATCTGGTCATTTCAAAGCGCTATAGATAAGGTTTTTAATATGATTAAAGTATTATTTTTTGCTCAAACTCGTGAGCAAATTGGTGAAGACAGTATTAATGTCGATACCAATAATATTACTGCTGATGCGTTGCGTGAACAGCTTTGTCGAAAGGGTGGGCAGTGGCAACAAGCGCTACAAGCAGGTAAGCTGTTAGTCGCGATAAATCAAGATATGGTTTCGATGGAAACGTTGGTGAGATCGGGTGATGAAGTGGCCTTTTTTCCACCGGTGACCGGAGGTTAGTATGAGTGATTTGAACTCATTTGAAATGGTTTCAGTGCCTTATGACGATTTTGATGTTGGCGAGGAATACGCTCAGTTGGCTCAAGGAACTCAAGCGGGCGCGGTCGTAACGTTTGTTGGTAAAGTCCGAGATATGAATTTAGGCGATAATGTTACAGGTTTGAGTTTGGAGCATTATCCAGGCATGACAGAGCGCTCATTGATTAATATTTGTGAACAAGCCAAACAACGTTGGCCGTTATTGAAAATCCGAGTGATCCATCGTGTGGGTGATTTAGATTTAGGTGATCAAATTGTATTTGTGGGTGTATCAAGTGCACATCGTAATGCGGCATTTGAAGCATGTGAATTTGTGATGGATTACTTAAAAACACAAGCGCCATTTTGGAAAAAAGAACGCACAGGCGATGGTGTTCGCTGGTTAGAGTCACGAGATTGTGATGCTAAAGCTGCTGAACGTTGGATAAAATAAAAGATAGACTAGTGAATCTTGCTTAAAACTGAGTAAATGAAAGCCTCTGGTTGTTTAATCCCAGAGGCTTTTTCGTTGTGTTAATTTTGCAAATAATCGTATTAACAATTTGTATATTAACGACTTGTTAGTCGATTATCTCGGGTACTTTAGTTGCAACTTGCAGCACCAAGGTTTTTCCAGACACCCCATTCACCTGTTTGAGATGGATTTTCACCGGTTGTCCACCATTTTGCTTCATAGAGTGTTCCACCAGATGTGACTTGATCACCGCCCGAATAAACCGCAGCCGTATCCCATTCATTATCACAAGTTGGATCTGGCTCTACCGTACCAGTGGTTTTCAATATCACAACAGAGGTCGAAGTTGAGCTAGACAACTCTCCATCGCTAACCGTAACGGTAAAGTTCAAGGTGGTATCTACATCGTATTCACCCGCTACGAAGTTGATGCTAGAACCTGTTCCTGAAATACCGGTTGGTAGTGTCCAAGTGTAAGTGAGCGAATCACCTTCAGTATCCGAAGAACCCGAAGCGTCAACTACAACCGTATCGCCTGCTTGCACTTGCTCTGGAGCGGTTATTGCTGCAACTGGCGCGGTATTGTCTACAGGAACATCAACAGGGTTTACTGTTATTACTACCGTATCGCTTGCTGTTGTACCTTCGTTATCGGTCACTGTTAATGAGAAAATAAGAGTTTGTGACTCTGTCACTTCTTGTATATTAAAGCTGGCTTTAGCACTATTAGCATTGGTTAGGTTTACTGCTGTACCAGAGGTTTGTGTCCAAGCATAAGAGGCAATTGAACCACCTTTATCACTTGATTTAGAACCATCTAGAGTGACCGAGGTAGGGCCAACGACTACTTTATCCATACCTGCACTTGCTGTTGGTGCATGATTGGATGCTTCGCCCGATAAGCCTTCATGCATGGCATTAAGTATATCGCCATTATCGGCATCAATTTCCCATGAGAATAAACCAGCTAGGCCTAGGCTACGAGCGTATTGACCTTTAGCGATTACTGAGCGAGGGCTATCATAAGTTAACAATTTTCCGTTAGAGCGGTTCCATACCCAAGCGGCTTCAGCTTGCTCATCATAACCGACTTCATAGCCATTGATCCCTTGACCATTGGGTCCAACCATATTGTCTTTCAGACCTTTATAATCGATGATGCCAGCTTCCCACACACCTTGTGCTTTTGAGCCAGAAAATTTGCCACTACCTGTGCCTGTCATTGGATCGTTTGGATCAGTTAAGCTTGAAGGCATAACGCCATCCCAACCACGACCATACATAGCGGCACCCGCTACTAATTTATTAGCCGGGACGCCTTGAGCTAGTAGTGCAGTAATGGCGTTATCCACGGTATAAGCGGGGCCTTTAAATGGCTTACCTTCCGCATCAATACCTGTGCCATCACATTGGCCAGGTAACATAAAGCTACCACAATAAAGGCCAGTTTGATGTCCAGGGGCATTATTCCAACCACCGTAGAAATCGTAAGTCATGGCAAAGATATAATCCATATATTGGGAGGCTTGGCCATAATTGACATCTTCTATTTTGTCGTAGCCTGCACCAATAGCAGAAGTTAACTCATATTCTCTGCCGGTATCAGCTTCAAGCTGATCCAACATCGCACGGAGTTCTTGCATTAGTGTAACGTAAGCTGGCCCATCTTTTTGTGGGTCACCTAAGTTGGCATTTTCACCATCACCACCGGGGAATTCCCAGTCAATATCGACACCATCAAAGAACTTCCAAGTGGTTAAGAATTTTTTAACTGAAGCGACAAAAATATCGCGTTTGGATTTGTCGGTGAAAGAAAAGAAAGGATCAGAAAGAGTCCAGCCACCAACCGATGGGATAATTTTAAGATCGGGATTACGCTGTTTGAGCGCCATTAACATCCCGAAGTTTCCCTTTATTGGTGAATCATAATTTTGTCCAGCTTGTGCAAAGCTTTTTTGGTATGCAGCCCAAGGGTCATGAACGACAACATTGTAATCCGGTACGCCCTGGCAAGCTGTTTGTAGGGCATTAAAACTATTACCACCTACTGATTTTAGTGACTCATTTGGCCCACAGATTGGGATGAAGCCGTATAAGATATGGGTTAAGTTATCAACGGGAAGGTTATCGACGGTATAACCACGGTCATAAATGCCCCATTCAACGAAATAAGTGCCTACAACTGTATTTTTGTCTGTGTTGTAGCTCTTATTGTTTGGGTCGGTATTCATTACCAATGGTGCTAAGTGTGAGCCATCGGTATCTGCAATCGTTAGTGCTTCTGATTTTGATTTGGTGCAACCTGTTTCATCGCAAGCTTCGATCACCATTTGATACACACCGCCTTTAGGGTATGTAAATGATGCTTTGGTTTGGCTTCCATTGATTGGCCCTGATGCGACAACATTACCATCAAAGTAAATATTGTAAGTATTACCAGTATCGCCGCTGTATTGATTAAATATTATGTCTACTTGAGCATTGTCATGGTATTGAACCATGCTGTTATAGCCAGCAGTCGTTTCCATTGCGAGGTCAATTTTTGAAAATTGTAAATTTTTTGAACCGTACATATCTAAAGCTGGGGCTCCGGGGGCAGCACTTACGGCTGTAGAACCTAAAGCTAAAGATATTGCTACGGCGGTCAGGTTGAAACGCTTCATATCATTTCTCTTATCTATTCCTTGATTAAATCCACCGCTAAAATAGAGGAGCGATGAAAGCTGCGTAGATCATTTATCTCGCATCGATTTCAGTGTTGATGAATAGGAAAGGGGAAACAAAGTAAAAAGTGTTCTTTTTGAATCGAGTTAGAAGTAATAATTATCCAAACTTTGTCATTTCATATAAATATCGTAGAGGCTCGATATTTGATAAAACTTGTCATTTCTTTAATTGTAACTATGAAAAATTAAGCTAGCGGAATTACATCATTGGAGTTGTATTATCTTTTTTCCGGCTATTTAATAACCTGTTTTCTGATTATTTATTCTGGTTATTTTGCTTCATATGTTAATTTTTTTGGGTGAATACTCCATCATTATGTGATTTATTGAATTTTAATTCTCCTAAAAAGTAAAAGTGTCGATGAAGTTGGATTTTTTAATATTATCTATGGTTGTTAACGTTAAAGATTGATAGTGTTATCGGATCTTTATAAGGTAAATTTCCTAACTAATAGATGATAACGTTCAATTGTGATTAATTATTAGTCAAGCCTGCTGAACTTAGTATGAAGATGTCACGGATGCATATAAACCATAAATGGAGTTAAAATGAATAAAAATAAAATCACCCAAGCTTTAATGTTAACCGCTGGGTTAATGTTTAGTGCCGCTTCTCTTGCGGCGACAGTTCCTGCTGGAACGAAATTGGCCAAAGATCAAATTTTGGTCAGAGATAACGGTACAGAAGTTGCTTCAATTGACCCTCAAAAAGTGGAAGGCGTGCCAGAAGCTAACGTTATCCGTGATATGTTTGAAGGCCTTGTGATTCAAGATGGAGAAGGCAATGTTATTCCAGGTGTTGCTGAAAGCTGGGAAACTAAAGATAACAAAACGTTTATTTTCCACCTGCGCAAAGACGCTAAATGGTCAAATGGTGATCCTGTTACCGCGGGTGATTTTGTTTTCGCATGGCAACGTTCTGTAGATCCTGCCACTGCATCGCCTTATGCCACTTACCTTCAAATGGCAACCATGAAAAATGCTGAAGCAATTATCAATGGTAAAATGGACAAATCTAAGCTTGGCGTAAAAGCTATTGATGACAGAACATTAGAAGTTAATCTTGATTCGCCTGTGCCATATTTTGTTCAAATGGCCGGTCACACATCAATGGTACCAGTTAACCAAAAAGTCGTTGAAAAATATGGCGATAACTGGACTAAGCCTGAGAACATGGTCAGCAACGGTGCATTCAAATTAGAAAAATGGGTATTGAACGAGCGCATGGTATTAGTTCGTAATACTGAATATTGGGATAATAAAGATACCGTTCTTAACCAAGTAACGTACCTACCAATTGAAAACCAAGTCTCTGCAATGAATCGTTTTCTTGCGGGCGAAGTTGATATGACTTATGAAGTGCCGAATGAGCAGTTCAAGCATTTGAAACAAAAATACCCAGAGACGATTAAAAACCCGGGTTACTTATGTACTTATTATTACGGATTTAATACTAAGAAAAAACCATTCGATGATCGACGTGTACGTGAAGCCTTATCTTATGCCATTGACCGTGATGTGATCACTAAAATCCTGCTAGGCCAAGGCCAAAAACCAGCTTACGCATTAACTCCAGATGTTACCGCAGGATTTACGGCTGCATTACCTGATTATGCGAAATTGACTCAAAAAGAGCGCATTGAAAAAGCAAAAGAATTGCTGAAAGAATCAGGCTTTGACCACAGTAACCCGTTGTCGTTTAGTTTGCTTTATAACACCTCTGAAAATCACAAGAAACTTGCAGTTGCGGTTGCTTCTATGTGGAAAAAATCACTTGGTGTGAATGTTACGATTGAAAACCAAGAGTGGAAAACTTACTTAGATAATCGTCGTGAAGGTAATTATGATGTGATGCGTGCAGGTTGGTGTGGCGATTACAATGAAGCCTCAACATTCTTATCCGTATTACGTAGCGACAATAGTTCTAATGATATGTTCTACAACAATCCAGCCTATGATAAAGCATTAACAGATGCATTGGCTTCAACGGATGAAAAATCACGTAATAGTTATTATCAAAAAGCAGAAACGATGCTTGCGACTGATATGCCATTCGCACCGATTTATCAATATGTTGCGGTTCGTCAGGTGAATCCTCTTATTGGCGGTTACCCAAAAGCTAATGCGCAAGATAATATCTACTCGAAAGATCTTTATAAAATTGCTAAGTAATACGTAGCTAAAATCTAGGTTCTGCATGATATTCGTGCAGAGCCTATTTTATTTGGTTAATACTGATTTTAATCATTGAAGATCAGGATTTTTAACTAAATAAAGGAAGTATTAATAGTCGAATGAAACTTAGGTTAAAAAATCAGCTATTAGTATTTAATTTTTACTCAGTTTTGGTGTTTTGTTTTGCAACAATGCATTAACATCAAAGTATCTATTATTCTATTGTTGAATTAGTAGATTATTATATTGATTATTGTTAGGGTTAAATTCTGAAATAGTGAGATGAGCTACTAAATGGCATGGATGTTGCTTTAGCTCGTATCGGTTCGCACTTTGGATGCGTCCTATTTTAGTTATCATACAGGTCAAGGAGTCGATGTATGTATCAGAATAGAATTCAAAAATTAGCAATTTTAGTTGCCCCGATTACATCTCAATGCTTGTATTTTTTTGCTTGTAACGCACACTTGCATCGTCGCTTTACATGGCAATCAGTCGTAAATATTCCTCTCGCAATACTTCAGAACTTATCACTTTCTCATCGATTAAGTCATTATTCCCTAATTAGCATAAATGTATCTAATCGGGTTTAGTTAGAGGTGCTTAATTGTTTGAACAAGGATCGTTAGAATAGTAAACAGTATAAAATAATAACAATATAAAAAGGAATGCTTGCCCATTTTGGCAGGCTCATTATTCATTAGTCACAACTGGAAGTTATACTATGTTTAAATTCATTTTGAAAAGACTATTAGAAGCAATACCGACACTATTGGTATTGATCACAGTGTCTTTCTTTCTGATGCGTTTTGCTCCAGGTAATCCGTTCTCAAGTGAGCGCCCATTGCCGCCAGAAGTCATGGCAAATATTAATGCCAAATACGGTTTGGATAAGCCAGTATTGACTCAGTACACTACGTATTTAACCAATATTCTTCAAGGTGATTTTGGTCCGTCATTTAAGTACCAAGATTACACCGTAAACGAATTGGTTTACGCCGCATTACCTGTATCGGCTAAAGTAGGTTTCTTTGCTTTTATATTCACACTAATCCTTGGGGTTTCCGTCGGGACGATTGCAGCATTACGGCAAAATACGTGGGTTGATTACACCATTATGTCCACCGCCATGCTCGGGGTGGTGATGCCATCCTTTGTGTTGGCTCCCGTGTTAATTTATATATTTTCTATCAATCTTGGTTGGTTTCCTGCTGGTGGTTGGAAAGGCGGTGGCTTTCAATTTATGTTCCTCCCAATGGTGGGGATGTCACTTCTTTATGTGGCGACTTTCGCCCGTATTACTCGTGGCAGCATGATTGAAACACTCAACAGTAACTTTATCCGTACCGCTCGTGCTAAAGGATTAAGTTATAAATACATCGTGGTAAAACACGCACTTAAACCTGCACTATTACCTGTTGTCTCTTATATGGGGCCAGCTTTTGTTGGGATTATTACTGGTTCAGTTGTGATAGAAACCATCTTTGGCTTACCGGGGATCGGTAAATTATTCGTGAACGCTGCCTTTAACCGAGATTATTCGTTGGTTATGGGGATCACGATTTTAATTGGTTTCTTATTCATTATTTTCAATGCCATCGTGGATGTATTGCTGGCTTATATTGACCCGAAAATCCGTTACTAATCAGGGACTGATGCTATGTTAAATAAACAACAAAATATAGAAGCACTCGAAAAGTTCTCTGAAAATTTAGAGATAGAAGGTCGTAGTCTTTGGCAAGATGCTCGTATCCGCTTTATGCGTAACAAAGCGGCAATGATTAGTTTAGTTATTCTTGCTTGTATCACGCTTGCCGTTATTTTCTTACCTATGTTTGCTCATTTTGCTTACGACGATACTGATTGGTATTCATTGCAAGCTGCACCTTCTGCTGAGCATGTTTTTGGTACTGATAGCTTAGGTCGTGATTTGTATGTTCGAACCTTAATGGGCGGACGTATTTCATTAATGGTAGGTATTCTTGGTGCTTTAGTTGCCGTGCTTATTGGTACTCTTTATGGCGCAGCATCTGGTTTTATTGGTGGAAGAACCGACCGTATCATGATGCGTATTCTTGAAATTTTATACGCCGTACCATTTATGTTCCTTGTTATTGTACTGGTTACTTTTTTTGGTCGTAATATCATCTTGATCTTTGTGGCGATTGGTGCGATTGCTTGGCTTGATATGGCGCGTATCGTGCGTGGTCAAACCTTAAGCCTGCGTAACAAAGAATTCATTGAAGCAGCTTATGTATGTGGGGTGAGTAATTGGAAAATCATTACTCGCCATATTGTGCCAAACGTATTAGGTATTGTTGCCGTGTACTCAACGTTACTAGTACCAAGCATGATTTTGACTGAATCTTTCTTATCTTTCCTTGGTCTTGGGGTTCAAGAGCCAATGACAAGTTGGGGAGCATTATTGCAAGAAGGCGCACAAACCATGGAGATTGCGATTTGGCAGCTCGGGTTTCCTGCTGCATTTATGGTGGTAACGCTATTCTGCTTTAACTATGTTGGCGATGGTCTACGTGACGCACTCGACCCGAAAGACAGATAAGAACAAGGACGTATTATGAGCTTATTAGATGTAAAAGACTTACGGGTTGAATTTAAAACTCAAGACGGCATGGTAACGGCGGTCAACGATTTAAACTTCTCACTACAACAAGGTGAGACACTCGGTATTGTGGGTGAATCTGGTTCAGGTAAATCTCAAACCGTATTCGCCATCATGGGTTTGCTGGCAAAAAATGGTGTGATCACCGGCAGTGCTAAGTTTGAAGGACAAGAGATCCTTAACTTGCCTGAGAAAAAATTGAACACGATTCGCGCTGAACAAATTGCGATGATTTTCCAAGACCCAATGACGTCACTTAATCCCTATATGAAAGTTAGCGATCAGCTAATGGAAGTATTAATGCTGCACAAAGGTATGGGTAGAGCAGAAGCGTTTGAAGAATCGGTTCGTATGCTTGAGGCGGTGAAAATTCCTGAAGCACGTAATCGTATTACCATGTATCCACATGAATTTTCAGGTGGTATGCGCCAACGTGTGATGATTGCCATGGCATTATTATGTCGTCCTAAATTACTGATTGCAGATGAACCAACCACGGCTCTTGATGTGACGGTTCAAGCACAAATTATGGATTTGTTGAATGAGCTGAAACATGAATTTAATACCGCGATTATTATGATCACTCACGATTTAGGTGTAGTAGCGGGTTCATGTGACAAAGTCTTGGTAATGTACGCTGGACGTACGATGGAATATGGTTCGGTTGAGGACATTTTTTATAATCCAAGCCACCCATATTCAGAAGGTCTATTACGCGCAATTCCTCGTTTAGATTCTAAAGGTGATGTGCTGCCGACCATTCCCGGCAATCCACCTAACTTATTACGTTTACCTGTTGGTTGTCCGTATCAAGAGCGTTGCCATCGTGTGACCGAGCGTTGTGGTCGTGAAGCACCACTTTTACTTCCATTTGGTGAAGATCGTTCTCGTGCTTGTTTTTCTGATTGGGAGGGCTGGAAATAATGACTCAGTCAACATTAATTAAAGAAGGCGTAGACGTGATTCAAGATGCGCCGCAGTCGAGCACGATTGGTAAAGAATTACTGCTCGATATTAAAGATCTTAAAGTTCATTTCAATATTGCGCCAAAATCAGCATGGCCTTGGGCTAAACCGTTGAAGCTAAAAGCGGTTGATGGCGTAAACGTTCGTTTATATGAAGGTGAAACGCTTGGTGTTGTAGGTGAATCTGGTTGCGGTAAATCCACTTTTGCGCGCGCTATTGTGGGTTTGGTAGAAGCAACGGAAGGTGAAGTTCTGTGGCTAGGCCAAGATTTAACGCGTATGCAAGCGGTGCAAAAGCGTGAAAAACGCAAAGAAATTCAAATGATTTTTCAAGATCCGTTGGCGTCATTGAATCCTCGTATGAGTGTTGGAGATATTATCGCTGAACCTTTAGTAACGTTTTATCCGAAGCTGTCAAAAGTGGAAGTGAAAGCTAAAGTAAAAGCGATGATGGACAAAGTAGGCTTGCTACCAAACGTGATCAACCGTTACCCACATGAGTTTTCTGGTGGTCAATGTCAGCGTATTGGTATTGCGCGTGCTTTGATTTTAAACCCAAAAATGATCATTTGTGATGAGCCGGTTTCAGCGTTGGATGTTTCTATTCAAGCCCAAGTGGTGAATCTACTTAAAGAGCTACAAAATGAGCTTGGTCTGAGTTTGGTGTTTATCGCGCATGATTTATCCGTCGTGAAGCATATATCTGATCGAGTTTTAGTGATGTACTTAGGTAATGCGGTTGAACTGGGTGAATCGGATGCTTTGTTTGCCAACCCGAAACATCCATATACTAAAGCGCTTATGTCTGCGGTGCCGATCCCTGACCCACGTAAAGAACGAGCTAAGAAGATCCAGATGTTGGAAGGGGATTTACCATCGCCAATCAGCCCACCATCGGGTTGTGTTTTCCGTACGCGCTGTCCAATTGCTACTGTGCAATGTGCTGAGCAGAAACCGAAAATTAAAGGATCTGATGTCCATTCGGTTGCTTGTTTACTCGTTGATTAGATAGGCGTGGATTAGATCGTGTAATCGACTCGTTAAGGATTAGAATCATTCCTCTACGATAAAATATGTAGTAACAGCATAAAGCAGTGCCAAATTGGTGCTGCTTTTTATTTACCTGCAACTTCCCCCCAATGAGATAGGAATAACTTCGCGAAGATCTGCCTTACTCGGCATTTTTTAATCAACTCGATTGAGCGGTTTTCTTTTACCACCTAAAATAATTCCTAGAAAATAAAAATAATTAAAAATATAAAATATTGCTTGTTGAGGGGATGAAGTGAAAGCTAAAACAATATCTATGCCAACAGTTTATGATGTGGCAGAGCTTGCCGGTGTCTCCGCAAGCACGGTCTCTCGTTTTCTGAATCGAACGACTTTTGTTGCGCCAGAAAAAAGTGAATTAATTGAAAATGCGATTTCAACATTAGGCTATAAACCGAGTGTACGGCAAGGAGCAAAAAGTGTTACACGGACCATGACGCTAGGTGTATTGATTCAAAGTGCAGAAAGTCCATTTTCAAGCGAAATTTTGCTGGGAATGGAAAAAGCAGTCACTAGCCGCGGTTATAATCTACTCATCGCAACTGGATATTGGGATAATAAAGCTGAGACTAAAGCGATGGAGAAGCTGATGGCTCAGAAAGTGGACGGCATTATGACACTTACAGGGACTTTGAGTGATGAACAAATAAACCGTTATGCTCAAAATATACCAGTAGTATCAATTGGGCGGCAGATCGAAAGCAAGCAAGTGTCTTCCATGAAAGTGGATAATAGTATTGGAGCTTATATTGCGACTAATCATTTGATCCAACAAGGTCATAATCGAATTGTTCATTTACAAGGCATTATTAGTCATGCTGATGCTCAGCAACGATTAGAAGGTTATAAGCGTGCACTTACGGATGCTGGACTGACAATTAATGAAAAATTGATCCGCAAAGGGGAGTTTGAAATGAAAGACTCATTTGATGCGGTATGCCGTTTAATTAAAGAAAAGCATTCTTTCACTGCAATATTTGCTGCCAATGATCAAAGTGCTTATGGCGCGATGCAGGCCTTATATCAACATGGTATTCGCGTTCCGCACGATGTTTCAGTTGTGGGGTTTGATGACTTAATAATGTCGAGCTATTTTGTACCACCTTTAACGACAGTAAAGCAGCCCTTAGAAGGATTTGGGCAAGCGGCGGTATATACGTTATTAGATCTTATTAATGGGAACAAACAGCAACATCGCATTCCTCCTGTTGAATTAAAAGTACGAGATTCCACTGCTCCATACAGATTTGATTCGTAAATAAAATCGTGCCATAAATGAGAAAACCGTTACCACTGAAGTAACGGTTTTCTCAAGTTGTATCGAGGCAGTATCAACGTCAGCTATTTCTTTGTGGCAAGCGACTGTCCACTGTCTTTATCAAAGATATGCAAAGCATCTAAGTCCCATACTATATCGATAATATTGTATTTCAGATCCATCACACTGGTTTCTATGAGAAGTAACTCCTTACCGATATGTGTTTTTAATAACATGTTCGCCCCTAATAATTCTTTATCTTTTAATTCGACAGCAAAGGATTGAATATTATCATGCTCAATATGGCTGGTTTTTAAATAGATATCGGTTGGACGAATACCCACATCAACATGTTGCCCATCATGAATATTAAGTTTAAAACGATCCGGCAACGCTATTTGTGTCCCCGCAATATCTAACAGTACGCTTTCTCCACGGATGAAAATAGTGCCGGGTAAGATATTCATCGAAGGATTACCAATAAATTGTGCGACAAATTTATTAGCGGGATGACGGAATACATCTTCGGGTGTGCCGACTTGATCAATATACCCATCTTTTAAAATGACTACTCGATTGGCCAATGTCATGGCTTCGATTTGATCATGGGTAACATATATCGTTGTGGTTTTTAGCTTTCGATGCAATGCTTTGATTTCGTCGCGCATGGTGCCGCGTAATTTAGCATCAAGGTTGGAAAGCGGCTCATCAAACAAGAACACTTTCGGCGTTCTTACCATTGCACGCCCCATGGCAACTCGCTGGCGTTGACCACCTGAAAGTTCCTTTGGTTTACGATCAAGTAGGGGATCAAGCTCCAACATTTTGGCAGCTTTACGCACTTCAGCATCTATTGCAGGCTTCTTCATTCCTTTTAGTTTCAAAGCAAAAGCAATGTTTTCATACACCGTCATGTGTGGGTATAAGGCATAGCTTTGGAATACCATCGCTAAGTCGCGCTCTTTTGCATCGACATCATTAACAATGCGATCGCCAACGATGACTTCACCGCCGCTAATATCTTCAAGACCTGCTAACATGCGTAATATGGTGGATTTACCACATCCCGAAGGACCGAGAAGGACGAGAAACTCACCATCCTCTACCTTTAAATCAAACTTTTTGACCACATCAACATCGCCAAAAGACTTTTTTAGATTTTTAAATTCAACTTGTGCCATATTCTTGTCCTCAGTGATGAGACGCGCTCACCACAAACTAATATTTAATGTGGGTTAACCTTTAACTGCGCCGGATGTCAGTCCGCTGATCATTTGGCGAGAAGCAAACAAATAGAAGGTTGCGATTGGCAGGATCGAAATAAATGTTCCTAGCATCACGGCACCCCAAGGTGTATTTGGTAAGTTTTGTACTGAACGTAATGCCAAAGTAACCACATAATTTTCAGTTGAGTTGAGCACGATTAATGGCGTCAAAAAGTTATTCCAAAAGAAAACAAATTGAACAATTGCGAGTGTTGCCAGTGCTGGTTTTAGCAGTGGAAGTACAACGCTCCAATAGGTTCTAAACTCACCTGCACCATCTAATTTTGCCGCCTCTAATAACTCTCTTGGAATCGATGCAATGATATGTTGGCGCATTAAGAAAATACCAAAAGGTGTAGCGGTAAATGGCAACCACACTGCGATGGTATTATCTAATAAACCAAGAAATTGAACGGTTAAATAATAAGGAATAATACTTAGAACCGGTGGGATCATCATCGAACCCACGAGGAATCCAAAGAGCAAACTCTTACCTTTAAACTTATACACCGCAAATGCATAGCCACCCATGCTGCAAAAGAGCAGAGAGATGGTTGTACCTAAAAAAGACACTTGCAAGCTATTAAACATTGATTGCCAAAATGGCATGATTTCGAGTAATTTCTGGTAGTTATAGCCTAAGCTATCCCCGATGGCGAAACTCAGATCAACACCAAAAATTTCGGTGCGATCGCGTGTAGCGAGTAAAGCGGACCACAAGAAAGGGAACACGGTCATTACTGCTGAGATGGTCAATATTATGCCAATGATGATTAGCACGATTTTGGTAACGATCTGTCCCCAACGAATTGTCGGCTTATTGGTTGTGGTATCCATAGTGATCTCTTGCATATTAATGAGCCTCTAATCCTTTCTTACCGAAGAAGAAAAATTGTAATGCAGTCATCGTTGCGATTAAGGCAAATAGCAGCCAAGAAATAGCAGATGCCGTTCCCATTTCTAGCCATTCCCAGCCAACTTTATAGAGATACATTGAGATAGTTAAACCTGCTTGACCTGTTCCGCCCGTACCGCGAGTTAACACGAATGGTTCTTCAAATAGTTGTAAGTTGCCAATAATAGTTAACGTTATGGCAAAGAAAATAAACGGGCGGATCATTGGCAAAGAGATATGCCAAAAACGATGTAAAGCGTTAGCGCCATCCATTCTTGCCGCTTCTAAAATATCTTTAGGAATAGTCATTAAACCTGTGGTGTAGAGCACGATATTGAAACCGGTATATTTCCAGAAAACAACGAAAGCAATGGAGGGCTTTATTAAAGTGGCGTTTTCTAACCATCGAATAGGTTGGTAGTCCAGCACCCAAGAAAAAGCCCAACCAAGCCACGGGCTATGTGCGAGTGACGTTAATGTTTGGTTGATAACACCTGAGTGAGGTGAATACATATTAAAAAAGATCAGTGATACCGCAACGGTTGAGGTGATGTACGGTAAAAAATAGGCAGAGGTGAGCCAATGACGAGCTCGGTCAGAAAATGATACCAGAATGTAGGCAACAGGTATCGCGACTAAATGCTGCATGACACCAGAGGTCAGAGCTAACCAGATCGTATTTTTGAGTGATCGCCACAACCAAGGATCGGTTAATGCGACACTGTAATTATCAATGCCGACGTATTTCATAGCAGATAAACCCTCAATCGGGTTCCATGCCTGAAAACTTAAATAAACGGAGAAGAGTAGTGGGAATAGCCCAAAAACACTAAACAGCACTAAAAATGGCATTAAAAAACTGTAAGGGGTTAAGGTTTTTAATGAAAACCGAGGCCGAGGTTTAGTACTGTGATCCGCTGTTTTATTCACTTGAGACATAATGCTTGTTCTCTTGTTGAAAAATCAATAACGATGCCTTGCTGGCTTTACTTAAAGGAGGGTTAACACATATTCACTAGAATGCATGGCAGTGGATTCTACAACGTTCGGAATATGCGCTAACCAAATTAAGTTATCGGGTAGGCGAGTTACAGATTACGAGTTCGACGTTCGATCATACGTTGTGCATCGGCTAGCGCTTGTTTGATGTTTTTACCTTCATCAAGCACTTGCATTAATGCATTTTCTAAGATGATAGAACGAGCAACAGAATCCCCTTTTGACGGTACAATTGGTTTGATCTTCTTAGTGATTTCCGCAAACAACAAACGTGCTTTTTGGTTATCTAAGAAAGGAACTGGTGCTGAGAACATTGGGTCATCATAAGTGGTTACATTGGCTGGGAAGCCGCCAATAGTTGCAAAGTGCTTCAGTTGAATATCACGACGAGTGGTCATGTATTTAATGAGTTCCCATGCTTCTTTTTGATGTTTACTTTGTTTTGGAATAGATAAGAATGAACCACCCCAGCTACCATAAATACCGTCTGGTAGCATAGATACGCCCCATTTACCGGCAGTTTTTGGTGCGATCCAGTTTTGTAAATGACCTAGCAGCCAAGCGCCTGAAAGTTGAGTGGCAAACGTACCTTTACGGAAGCCCTCGTACCATTCGTTGCTCCAAGCTGTGATATGCGCGTCTAGCCCTTTATCTCGGATCTCTTTAGCAACAGTGAAAGCTTTAACAAAGCGAGGGCCAGTAACTAAAGGCTTTCCTTTTGCATCAAAATACAAGCCTTCATTCTCACCCACAGTGGTATAAATAATGGTTTGCGCCACATCAGCTGCATCGGCGATTAAGAAAATCCCCTTTTTCTTTAGGTCTTCACCGAAAGCAATGTAGCTATCCCAATCTGTAATGACGTTATCAATATTGTCACCGGTATCTTTTAGTAAATCGCGGCGGTAATACATTACGCCAGGACCTAAATCGATCGGCATACCATACAAGTTGCCTTTAGGATCTTGTCCTTGTACCCAAGCATAAGGGGCGAAATCTTTTTGATATTGATTAGCATTAAACTTCTCAGACAAGTTAACTAAACCGCCGGAGGATACAAAGTCTCCCACTTTTTCCACATCAATAACCACAACATCCCCCGCACCAGAACCGGTGGCAAGGTTAGTCAGTAATTTTTTATGATGGTCTTCGTGGTTATTCATCAAGTAATCAACATGAATACCCGTGTTTTTTTCAAATTCAGGCAGGATGACTTTTAAACTGCTATCAAAGTCAGGGAAACCATCAAAACGGATTTTTTCTTCCGCATGAACAGCATTAATAGTTCCGGCTGCCATTATGGCAGTGAGGGTTATAGATTTAAGATTCATAATCGTTTCGTCCTTAAACTGTTATTGGTCTTAATGGCTGTTGTTATTGTTATAGAGGTGCAAGCGCCATTGTTGATTCACGTATAACTAAGGTTGGTGTGAATTTAAATTGCACATCCGGTTTTTGTTTATTCAGTTTTTGTAAAATTAGGTGTACTGCTTCGACACTCATTTTTTCTATTGGATAATGAACGGTAGATAGTGGTGGAGTGATATATTGGCTAAAAATAATGTTGTCGAATCCCATCACGGAAATAGAATGTTCACCATTTTTAGCGTTATTATTGAGTGCCTCTAATGCCCCTATGGCCATTAAGTCGTTACAACAAAACGCAGCAGAGAAATCAAGGTTGCGATTGAGTATTTTCTCCATTGCTCGCGTTCCTGTTATTTCGGTAAACCCTGCTTCAGCCACTAATCTAGGATCATAACCAATATTCGCTTCTTCAAGTGCAGTTCGATAACCTTGTAAGCGAGCCCTAGCATCGGGTTTAGATAATGGGCCAGTAATACAAGCAATTTGACGATGGCCTAACTCTATTAAATATCGAGTAGCAGATTTCCCGCCTAATTCGTCATCTAACTCAATGCAACCTGAAGCGAGCTCGGGAATTGAACGACCTAAAATTACAATCGGCAAATTTTGTTTTTCTAAATCAATCAAATAGTCATCTGAGAGAAATGAAGTGTAAAGTAAAAGCGCATCAACTCGACGGCTGAGTAAAAACTCTACCGCTGTTTGTTCTGTTTGAGCGCTATGAGCACCAGAGGTGACGACTAACTGGTAACCTAACGATCGTAAAGTTTCTTCTATGCTACTCATTATATTGCCGTAATAAGGACCTGAAAGTTCAGGTATCACCAACCCGACACTTCCTGAGCGATTTTGGGCTGAGGAATAAGCAATAGAGGTTGGGCGATAATTAAGCTCTTGAATGGCTTTTTCCACTTTTAATTTTTTATCATGACTAACTCGACTGCTTCCGTTCACCACGCGTGAAACGGTGGCTTGTGAAACGCCAGCGAATTCTGAAACTTGTTTAATTGTCGTCATAGAAAGCCTTTACTACCTTTAGTCGCTATGTGGTGAGTCATAATTTGAAATGCCAACCCAAAAAATCTTTTATTCTTTGTCATGTTGAGATTTTAAGTAGTAAATGTGTTCTAGCGTGAGAGTTAACTCATCGTTAAATTTGTTGTCTTGATATATTGCTTCAAAGCATGAAAGCGGAAACACAATTCAACGATGTCATGAAATAATTCAGCTTTGTTTCATGGTGACTAGATTAGAGCCCACATCAAAAAAAGCCTCTCTGGGTAGCCAGCTGCGCTACCCAAAAAGGAATGAAAATTAAATTCATTTGAAAGGATTATTATTAAGTAAAAAGTTAGAGTGAAATTAACTTTTTATAGGGTTGTTAGGTTTACTAGATTCTTAGGCGCTCGAATGTTGAGCGCCTAGTCTTCATTGGTTTACAGCCAGTACGATTGGCTTACCACCAGTGTTATTTTTACCACCATGCTTCGAACATAGCGCCAAAGGTTAGGGCATCAGAAGAGCCTTCTTTTGCGTTATTATTGGCTAAGTAGTCAGTATCAAGTTGGCCGTAAGTGGTGTAGAAGCGCAGCATTGGACGAGAACCCATTAAGCTTCCTAGACCAATGTTTTGAGAAAGAGTGGCTTTCCAAGATGAGTTAGTACCTAAGTTATCGCCAAACTCTACCTGATCGTAGCCAAGCTCAAGCCAAGTGCTCATGCGGTCATTCCAACGGTATCCAGGGCGGATAACCGCTTGGTTCCATTTTTCATCCGTGCCACTTGTGTTACTTGCTAAGTCACTGTCTTCATGACTTAACGCGTATTCCATTAGAATATTGTTGGTAAAATCGATTTCACCTTGCATGAAGATACCTAAAGTATCACCGTCTTGACCTGCGTTATTGTCTAAGATTTGGCTACGAGTACCGTTACCGTAACGAACTTGGAATTCGTTCCAACCGTTTGCCCAAGTGAGACGATAAATTCCCGCTAATTGGTAAGCAGTATTATCATCCGTGTCTGTCGTGATACCAGCATCTTTATCTGTTGTTTGGCCATTACTAAAACCCATGTTGGCATGAAAGCGAAGGCTTTGGTTATCGGTAAGCATAATATCGTGTAAGTTGGTGGTTAATGCATAACGACCATTACGACCTTTATCACCCGCAACAACTGCGAAATCCAATTTGGCAAAGTTCAGGTTTAGGTTATCAACACCAGCACCCGTACCATCATTTTGCAGTGTGTAGTAATCGTTCACGCCAAGTTGTTCACGATCATTGAATCGTTGACCTGCCCAAATATAAGCATCTGGTTGAGTGGCAAAAATACCGCTACCACCCGCATAAGCTTGTGAAATACCAGTTGGGTTACCGTTATAGCCATCATCAAGCATGACAGCGACATCCCATTTCATATCGTCTTTTATGAAAGCTTTATTTAATTTGAACTCGAAACCATTACCTTCATTCCCTAGTCGACCTGTTTTCGCATATTGACTACCGGCAGTTTGTATAACGTTAATACCATTTTGTAGAGAGCCATTAAGAGGAGCTTCATTCGTGTAACCCGCACCGTAGCGTGCGTATCCAGTGAATGAGAAACTGTCATCGGCCTGAGCAGTAAGTGGTAAAACGGTAGCAGCAGCAAGAGCTAAAGCCAGAGTGGATCTTTTCATATAATTTCCCTTTATGTGTCACTTAGTTATGGTTTTTATAATATGTCGCTGGTTTTTAAGTACTGGGAAAATTATACGAAGTGAAAGCGTTGAAACTTTTGAATAGAATCACACTGAGTTATTTAGCTTACGAATCATGAAACCTAAAGCATTCACGATAGATGTTAATCAGATCACATTTATCAAGCATGACATTTATGAAACCGGTTACTTAATCACGAATTTTAACCAAAATAGGCATTTTAGATGGGGTCGTAACGGTCGATGATAATGCGGTTATTTCATGAAATAAGTATTTTTATGTGAGTTTAATCACCAAACTACAGTGGTAGGGCTAGCAATGAATCGGCAGTCTTTGTGAAATAATTCAACATAAAGAAAGATTTCATTTTTATGTCGGTGAGTGAATTTAGTAAGTTGCAACTTTGGCAAAAAAATCGCAATCTGTATCAATAAAGAAAGCTTCAATAGACGATAAAATAATAATTTACGTTTAAATAAGAATAAATAAAAAATGAATTCATACAGGGAACACAAATGAAAAAAATTCTTGCCTTAAGTGTGTTGTTAGCATTGGCTGGTTGTGCAGATCAAAATGGTCATATTTTCAATCCCAAACTATTTGGGCCCGATGATGCGAGTGCGGTCAAAACAGAAGAAGTACAGACAGTCTCAAATTTAAAGTCGGTGAAAATAACAACGGACTCATTTTCTGATGTGAGTGCGACTTATCTTAACTCGAATAAAACCGTGCCTTTTAGCCTTTCTTTGACGGATTCGGTTATGCAATTGCCGTCAGGAAAAACTTTAGTTAAATTATTTGCATTGCCTCAACTCGAATTCGACCAAGGCATTCATGTGATGAGTGAAGCAAGAGAATTTGTTTTTGTGCCTTACATGCAATTTTTAGATGCCAATTTTAAGCCTATTCATGAAGAGTTCTCATCAACTTATAATGAAAAAAATGACCAGTTTGAAATAGTGGCGCCAGTAGATGATATGGCAAAATCGATTCGTTATGTGGCTGTGTACAGTCACCAAGATGAATATGGTAAACAGAGCCCGTTATATGATGCGGAACAGCAATATAATAAAGAGAATGGTGTTGATACACCTGCGAAACCATGGTTAAAGACCACACATGCGCCAATGGGAAATCTCACCATTAAGATTGAGCGCATAGAAGGTCAATAAAAATAACGTAGTAGTCGATAAAATTTAACGGTATTTCATTTCTTAAAAGAGCAACGTTTGTGTTGCTCTTTTTTATTGATGGCCAATAATTTTTTAATGTAGGTTTTCATAACGTTCTACCATACTGTGTTAATCAGTTAATCAGTTAATCAGTTAATCAGTTAATCAGTTAATCAGTTAATCAGTAAGTGAGGCTTTGATATAAACACGCTTATTTAAATACAGTTACTGAAATATAGTTACTTAAACACAGCCACTTAAATTGGGTTAATTAAATAATGGAGACCTCATGTCAGTATCTTTAATTTGTGTCAGCCTGTTGGCTTTTTTAGTCATAGGATTAGCTTTTCAAGTCTCGATGGCGAGGCGTCAAACCAATACCGTATTTGGTCATAATTCAGATCCTAAGGATCCTCTATATAAAGCAATACGAGCACATAGCAATGCGACGGAATATGTTCCAATTATTGCGTTACTGATATTCATCTTAGGAACAATGCCGATCTCTAGCTGGGTGTTGTGGTGTATGGTGCTTATTACGGTATTTAGATATGTAGCAGCGGCGGGGCTATTGTTTCCACACACGTTAGAGAAACCAAATGCGTTGCGGTTTGTGGGAGCGTTAGGGACGTATGTTGTCGGGTTTTTATTGTGTATCGCACTTTTATTAAAAGCGTTGACCCTCTAGAGATATATCCGATAAGTCATGCTGAAAGTGAATTATTGACCGTTATTGTGCAGTGTATAACAACGGTCAATTTTCAGTGGTTTACTAATGAAACCTAATATTTATGCTGACGCTAACGCTCTTCTTTGATGCGAAAGATATTCATCATAAGTGCCTTGGAATTGGACTAACTGTTTGTCTTTTACATCAATAAGTGATGTGGCAAGAGAAGAAACAAACTTACGGTCATGACTAACAAAAATTAGCGTACCTTGATAATTTTTCAGTGCATTATTTAATGCTTCAATCGCTTCCATATCCATGTGGTTGGTTGGCTCATCCATCACCAAAACGTTAATGTCTTGCATCATTAATTTGCCGAACAATAAGCGGTTTTTCTCACCACCTGAACAGTTCTTGGCTTTTTTATTAGCATCGTCAGCGGTGAATAATAAACGGCCTAAAATACCTCGAACCATCAAATCATCATGTTTCACCGTGCGCCATTGTGAAATCCAATCAAAAATACTGAGATCAGTGTCGAAATCTACCGTACTGTCTTGTGGGCAGTAACCTACGGAGGCATTTTCTGACCATTTAACGATACCGTGGTTTTGCTCCAGCTCTTTGACTAAACAACGTAATAAGGTTGTTTTCCCTACGCCATTTTCACCAATGATTGCTAAGCGAGTACCGGCTTCTAACAATAAGTTACCTTTTTCGAATAAGATCTCCCCATCAAATCCATGGCCTAAATCTTGTAACTCAAGAGCTAGGCGGTGCAGTTTTTTACCTTCACCGAAGTCAATTGATGGGCTAATACGGCTGGTGGATTTAACTTCATCCAGTTTGATTTTATCCATTTTTTTAGCGCGAGAACTGGCTTGTTTTGCTTTCGATGCATTGGCACCAAAGCGATTAACGAAGTCTTGCAGTTCACTAATTTCTGCCGCTTTTTTGGCATTATTAGATAATAATTGATCGCGAATTAGGCCAGATGCTTCAAGGAAGTATTCGTAATTACCCGGATAAATACGCAGCTCACCATAATCGATATCGGCCATATGAGTACATACAGAGTTTAAAAAGTGGCGATCGTGCGAGATGATGATCATGGTGCACTTACGCTGGTTTAACTCTTCTGCTAGCCAGTTGATTGTGTGGATGTCTAAGTTGTTGGTTGGTTCATCGAGCAATAAAATATCGGGGTTAGCAAATAAAGCTTGAGCAAGTAATACGCGCAATTTCCAACCAGGTGCGACTTGCTGCATTAACCCAAAATGGAATTCTTCTTCAATCCCCGCTTGGATCAAAATATCACCCGCACGGCTTTCGGCAGTGTAACCATCCATCTCAGCAAATTCACTTTCAAGCTCGGCGACTTTCATACCATCGTCTTCGCTCATTTCTGGCAGTGAATAGATACGGTCACGTTCTTGTTTAATTTCCCATAACTTACGGTCACCCATGATCACAACATCGATAACATTATGTTTTTCAAATGCAAACTGGTCTTGACTTAGTACCCCAAGTTTTAATCCTGGAGTGATAGAAACGTTGCCAGAGCTCGGCGTAAGCGCACCACTGAGGATCTTCATGAACGTTGATTTGCCACATCCATTGGCGCCAATTAGACCGTATTTGTTTCCGTTACCGAACTTAGCAGAAATGTTTTCAAATAACGGTTCAGCGCCGAATTGCATGGTGATGTTTGCAGTAGATATCAAAGAAGTTCCCTAGAGTCTGGAAGGCCAGATCGGATGATATACCCGTCTTACTTGAAGCTTCTGCTTTGTTGGCTGCGTTCACTTGCCGCCTCACTGAAACTTCAATTATTTGGGCATAAATATATAAATTAATAGGCGGCGAATTATACAGATTTATTAACTAAATAATAGGTGTGAGATCTAAGTCACGGTAACTGTTCGTATAGGATGAATTCTCGTAATAACTTTGAGCTGATAAGTGGGAAAAATAAGAGGAGATAACAAAGTTTTTTGTGTCTAGATAGTGTGGTCTTAAAAAGACAAAATAGGTGTAATTCGCTAAGATAGTTTAATCAAAATAATAGACAGGGAATGGATATGAAAATAGCGTTAATTGGCATTGGTGATATAGCGAAGAAAGCGTATTTACCGTTTATTACAACCACATTTTCTAACGTGAACTGGGTGCTATGTAGCCGTGACGCTATTGGATTGGCCCAAGTCGCTGCGCAATATCGAATTAAAGAAACGTATACTGATTATAAGCAATTGTTAACGGCCGGAGTAGATGCGGTGATGATCCACAGTGCTACGAGTAGTCACCCAAGTATTGCAGCTTTTTTCTTAAAAGCTGGGATCCCAACTTATGTTGATAAACCATTGGCAGATAACGCTCATGATTGTGAAACGCTTTATGACTTAGCGGAACAGCATCGACAGCCGTTATATCTTGGGTTTAATCGGCGTCATATTCCTTTTTATAATCATCATTTAGTGGATGTGCAAAAAGGCAAACCACAGCAATCCCTACGCTCATTATGCTGGGAAAAACACCGCTTTAATCAGGTTGGTGACGTTCGGACTTTTATATTTGATGATTTTATCCACCCACTGGACAGTATCAATATTTTTGCTAAAACAGACGTGCAAGATTTGCATATTATCTCGCAATTCCAAGGTGATAAATTGGCAAGAGTCGATGTCGAGTGGCAACAAAATAGCACACTGTTACAAGCTTCGATGAACCGAATGTTTGGTCGTACACAAGAAAGAGTCAGTGCTAATTTTGATAATCAATCCTATCAATTTGATAACTTTATTTCTGGTACGTTATGGCAAGAGGACAAAGCCGAATTGTTGCAAGAAAAAGATTGGCAACCAATGCTGGCAACGAAAGGGTTTGAGGCCATGATCCATGAATGGATTAATGTCGTTAAAAATGGCGTGTTACCAGACAATCAAATGGCGAGAAATTTAAGTTCGCACCAACTGGCGGAAGCGGTATGCCAGAAAGTGGTCGGCGGTCTTAAATAGCAGAGTTTACTTTCCTCATCTCGCATTAAATTATACAGCTTAAAGCGAGATGAGGATTGAAATGAAGATGTGGGAAAGAAGAAGGAAAAATAAAGCTTATTACTGTCTTTTCAAATAATGGA
Organism: Vibrio sp. S17_S38; assembly: GCF_014694375.1. Taxonomy (GTDB): domain Bacteria; phylum Pseudomonadota; class Gammaproteobacteria; order Enterobacterales; family Vibrionaceae; genus Vibrio. The sequence goes on along the minus strand of NZ_JAAUWW010000012.1, from coordinate 33,175 downwards.
ATAATGCCCCAATGAGGTTAGCATCATTACCTGCTTGGCAAACGCTTAGATTTGGGCGTACGCTAGAAAAAGGATTCTCGATAAAAATTTGATCTAATTTCTCTTCCACTTTTTCGATCAGATCGGGGCGAGAGCTAATGGCGCCTCCTAATGTTATTCGATCTGGATCGGCACAATATTGTACATTATAGATGCCATATGCCAGCATTTGATACCACTTATCGATCACTTTCTGAATTCGCTCATCCCCTGATTCTGCTAATTCAAATACCTTTTTTCCATTGAGTTGATGTTCCTTTAGACCCAATACTTTAGCGCTATTTAAAATTAATGACCGAGTAGAGGCGCAATGACTGAGGGTAACCGGTTTTCCATCGTCATCTGCCCCCACAAACATGTAGCCAAATTCAGCGCCATGTAAATGTTTACCGTGGTGGATCTGTCCATTGATGACCATTGAACCACCAACACCACTTCCTATGACAAGTAAGCAAAAATCTTCATTTTCATCGGCATGCCATAGTTCAGCTAATGCGGCGCAATTTGCATCATTTTCAATCTCACAATTAAGCTGATAATGCTGCTGAATATATTCTCGAAAATTAGGGCCATGTAAATAACGCAAAGCACTGTGACCATAGATCACGCTAGAGTCACAATCGACAGAACCGGGAGCGCTAATAGCAATACCTGCGACATTGTAATCTTTTGCTATCGGTAATAGATGGTGTTCGAATTGTTGCCAAAATTCGTTAAGAGATGTGGTTGGGCTTGGGTAGCTACCTTTAATGAGGATATCAGCATGCTGGCTCATGATGGCATATTTAACTGCGCTGCCACCAATATCTAAGGTTAAGTAGTGTTGCTGGTTCATTTGTGCATACCTTTACTCAATAAAACAAAGAGAGAATAATTTGCATGCATCATAAAATCTGAAGGCAATTTTAAGGGTAACTTTCAGGCGCAAGCAAAGCGAGTTATATGCCCCTAATTTACCAAATCTATAGATGTTCTAATTTGTCTTTTTTATGGTTTTTCATTATCTCTGCCATTCAATGTTGTGAATTATGTCAATACTCACACTTTCTGTATGAAACTTGCTATGAAACGGTACTAGTTTCTTGAGCAATCAACTGCTTTTCATACACTTTAAAGAAAGGTCGATACAGCATCCATGAATTAAACATGGCAAAAAATACCATCAAAATATTATGCCAGCTTCCATTGGCAGATAATGAAGCACCAATAGGTGAGGGCATCGACCAAGGCAACATAGAAACGAAAGGATCAAGCAAACCTAATTGAGTAAAGTGCCAAGCAAGAGTGGCATTGATCAAAGGAACGAACACAAAAGGCAAGAAGAACATAGGATTCATGATGATTGGAAATCCAAACAAGATGGGTTCATTAATATTGAACATAGACGGAATTAAACCAATTTTTCCGACACTACTTAATTGCTTCGAGCGGCTTTTCAGTGCCATAAACACTAAAGGTAGGGTCGAACCAACGCCTCCAATTAATAAATAATAATCCCAGAAACCTTGTAAATAAATATGGGGTGCAGGCTCTCCTAATGCTAATGCGGCTTGATTAGAAATTAATCCACTCAACCAAAATGGATTCATGATCCCGGTGACAATTAATGAACCGTGAATGCCCATAAACCAAAGAAGCTGACAGAGCAAAAGTGAGAGCAATACGGCGGTTAAAGTGTCACTCGCGATGACTAATGGCTTAAACGCTTCGGTGATCAGTTGAGGGAAGAATAGACCGGTGTATTGTTTCAGCGTTAAGTTGAGAATCGCTAAAGATAACATAATAAAAAGCAGCGGTAGTATGAGTTTAAAGCCATTGCGAGTGATCAGCGGCACTTCATCGGGCATCGATAAATGCCAACCTCTTTTATAAAAAAATCGAATCACTTCAATACTGTAAACACTTGAAATAATAGCGGTAAATAAACCGTTTCCACCAAGAAAATTTTCGGGGGAGGCTTGATCAACCGATCCTGTTAGCAGTAAAAATGCCACACATCCCGTCAACCCCGATAAACGTTCAGGGATAGAATATTGCTTAGCTAGACTGGCACTTGCACCAAAGGCAATAAATAGAGCAATTAGCCCCATAGTGTGTTCAAACATAGTCGAGAAAAAATGGCGATGTTCTAGCAAGAAGGCATTAATTGTTGGGTAATTAGCAGGATTAAACGGTGGAAAAATAAAAGGTACAAATAAACTCCCCACAATAATAAATGGCATCGAAATTTGAAACCCATCGCGGATAGCAATTAAATGTTTACTGCTTGCTAGCCAATTAGCAATAGGGGAAATGTGACGTTCGACACGTTTCATTAGCAGTCGATTAGTGTGCTGATCCATTTATTCTCGCTTCATAATTTTATCCAGATCTCATTTTGCCAGATTTTTTTATTTAATCCGGTGATCAATTTCACACTTCAGTTTCCAATAAATGGAAACCGGTTTCCATTCTGTTTCCGTGTGATAGGTTATTCACATCGATACACAATCAAAACATCTATTGCAACACACAATATATCCCCTCCCAAACAAAAAAATCGAGGTCGTTATGAAAAAAATTATGCTTTGTTGTTCTGCTGGAATGTCAACCAGCATGCTAATGAAAAAAATGATTGCGGAAGCTGACAAACGTGGATTAGAAGTTGATATTCAAGCATTTGGTGCTTCAGAATTTGATCAACATGCGCCTAACTTTGAATGTGTATTATTAGGCCCGCAAATTAAATATATGCAAGCTGACCTTCAAAAGAAAGCTGATGCTTATGGCATTAAAGTTGAGCCAATTAACATGATGGATTACGGAATGCAAAAGGGCGATAAAGTGCTTGATCATGCGCTTGCTTTGATTGGCTAAGAGAAATCTCAATAAATCTAGAACATGGCAGTGATTAAATAAAATAAATAACACTGCCTGTGATAAACCCCTTTGCTTGCTTTACCTCAGGCTCGAAACGGGCCAAATACAATAAATAGTACGATTATTAGGATGATAATATGAGCTCTATAAACGACGCATTGACGAATTTTATTGAAAACAAAGTCACGCCGATAGCAGGACGCATCGGCAACCAAAGACATGTCACCTCTATCCGTGATGGATTTATTTCCGCATTACCTTTCATGATTGTTGGTTCATTCATGTTGGTGTTTATCTTCCCTCCTTTTTCGCCAGACACCTCTTGGGGATTTGCACAAGCATGGTTGGGCTTTTCTAGCGAATACCGCGATCAATTAATGCTGCCTTTTAACTTGAGTATGGGCGTAATGACGTTCTTCATCTCAACTGGCGTTGCGGCAAGTTTAGCGCGTCATTATGATTTAGATCCGCTTGCAACGGGTCTACTGGCCTTGATGTCTTTCTTATTGGTGGCAGCACCGATTGAAGATGGCAAACTGGTAATGACTTACTTTGGTGGCCCAGGTATTTTTACCGCGTTGATCACGGCAATTTTTGCAACCGAAGTTTATGCTTTCTTAAAGCGCAAAAATATTACGATTAAATTACCGCCAGAAGTGCCAGCAGGCGTTGCTCGTTCATTTGAAATTTTGATCCCGGTATTAGTGATTATTTTCACACTTCATCCGTTAAATTTATTCATTGAAGCGGAAACGGGCATGATTATTCCACAAGCCATCATGTCTATGCTTGAGCCTTTAGTCTCTGCATCGGATTCATTGCCAGCGATTTTATTGGCGGTGTTAGTCTGCCAAATTTTATGGTTTGCTGGTATTCATGGCGCATTGATTGTGACCGGTATTATGAATCCATTTTGGCTAGCTAATTTGGCGGTAAACCAAACGGCATTAGCGAACGGCATGGAGCCACCGGTTATTTTCCTACAAGGTTTTTGGGACCACTACCTATTAATTGGTGGGGTTGGTTCGACATTACCATTGGCATTTATGCTCGCTCGTAGCCGTTCAATCCACCTGAAAACCGTGGGTAAGTTAAGCACAGTTCCAGCGCTATTTAATATCAATGAACCATTGTTGTTTGGTACGCCAATCATCATGAACCCAGTTATGTTCCTTCCGTTTGTGTTTGTACCAATGATTAATGCGGTAGTTGCTTATTTTGCCTTGAAATTTGATTTAGTGGCAAGAGTGGTTTCAGTCACCCCATGGACAACACCAGGACCAATCGGCGCATCATGGGCAGCGAATTGGGCAATGAGTCCTGTCATCTTATGCTTTATTTGTATGGCGATTTCTGCAGTGGTTTATTTACCATTCATTAAAGCTTACGAGAAGCAGTTGCTTGAAAATGAAGCGAAGCAACATGAAGAAGTAGAACAAGGTCAAACGGCTACGGCTTAATCTGCTTGCGGTTTGGGAGCGTATTATCGCCCTGAATCGGCTGGCTGTTTAAAATAGACATCTATGGTAATCGTGGCTTCTTTTTTAGCGGCGATTACCGTAGAGCATTAATTGAAAAGGATGTAGAAACATGCAACATCAATTTCCTGAAAACTTTTGGTGGGGAAGTGCTTCTTCTGCAACCCAAACCGAAGGCGCAGCATTTGAAGATGGTAAAGGTGAGAACATTTGGGACCACTGGTACAAGACACAACCGAATCGATTTTTTAATAATGTCAGCGCCACGCAAGCCTCCACGTTTTATCAAAATTACCGCAATGATATCGCTTTAATGAAAGAGATTGGGCATAACTCATTTCGAACCTCTATTTCATGGTCGCGTTTAATTCCTAATGGTATTGGCGAGGTGAATCCTAAAGCGGTCGAGTTTTATAATAACGTTATCGATGAAATGCTTGCTCAAGGTATCGAACCTTTTATCAACCTATTTCATTTTGATATGCCAATGTCGATGCAAGAAATAGGAGGCTGGGAGAGCCGCGAAGTCGTAGATGCTTACGCTGAGTTTGCTAATACCTGCTTCAAACTATTTGGTGATCGAGTTAAATATTGGTTCACGTTTAATGAGCCTATTGTACCGGTTGAAGGGGGTTATTTGTATGATTTCCATTACCCGAATGTAGTGGATTTTCGCCGTGCAGTTACCGTAGGTTATCACACTATGTTAGCGCATGCTAAAGCGGTAATGGCGTATCGTGCACAACAACAAGATGGTCAGATCGGTATTATTTTGAATCTCACGCCATCTTATCCTCGTTCGCAAAATTCTGCTGATTTGAAAGCGGCAAATATCGCTGATCTACTATTTAACCGTAGTTTTTTAGATCCTTCTGTCAACGGTGAGTTTCCTCAAGGTTTAGTTGAGCTTTTAAAACAACATGACCAAATGCCAATCTGTGAAGCTGGTGATCGCGAAATTATCGCAGCAGGAAAAGTTGATTTACTGGGTGTGAACTATTATCAGCCTCGCCGTGTGAAAGCTCGATTAACCGCAGTTGATAAAAATGGCCCATTTATGCCTGAGTGGTTTTTTGAGAACTATGAAATGCCAGGTCGCAAGATGAACCCCCATCGTGGTTGGGAAATATACGAGAAAGGCATTTATGACATTATGACCAATTTGCGTGAAAACTACGGCAACATTCCATGTTTTATTTCAGAAAATGGAATGGGCGTAGAAGGCGAAGATAAGTTTTTGAAAGATGGACAAATTCAAGATACTTATCGCATTGAGTTTATTCAAGATCACCTATCTTGGTTGCATAAAGCGATTCAGGAAGGGGCAGATTGTCGCGGCTACCATCTATGGACGTTTATTGATAATTGGTCTTGGAATAATGCCTACAAAAATCGTTATGGGTTTTATAGCTTAGATCTGAAAACACAAACTCGTACTAAAAAATTAAGCGGCGAATGGTTTGCGCAAGTCTCCAAGAATAATGGTTTTTAAGAGCTCTGGGTTTTAAGTGGCGTAGTTTCTAAACGAAATGTATTTTAAACTTAGAGATTTTAAAGCCATCGGTTATGCATTAAAAAATAAATCACGCGACTCAAAAATAAGAATTTAAATTAGAAAAATAGGATACGAAAATGGATATGGATTTAGAAGAGCAAGTAATGGGAATCATCATCAACGCAGGCCAATCAAAAAGCCTTGCCTTTGAAGCATTGTTTGCAGCAAAAGCCGGTGATTTTGATAAGGCTGAAAGCTTGATGAAAGAGTCTCAAGAGTTTGCTAATCAAGCACATTTAGTGCAAACCAAATTGATTGAAGCGGATGAAGGTGAAGGCAAGACCAAAATGACATTGATCATGGTTCATGCACAAGACCATTTAATGACCAGTATGTTAGCGAAAGAAATGCTGGCCGAGTTGATTGATGTTCATAAGCGTTTAGCTGCAAAATAATTATATTAGCCCGTCGATTTAATCCGGCGGGCTGATTTATTATTGATAATGGGTAAGTGAGCATAGTGCACTTTAATGTAATGTGAACGATGACTAGTAAGAAAACAATTAAGCAGGATATAATCACTTATCAATTCGTAGTATGAGTAAATAGAGAACTCAATGGTAACTATCACAGACGTATCAAAATTGGCAAATGTATCAAAAGCAACCGTGTCTCGCGTAATGAGTGGCAGTCGTGGTGTGCGCGAAGATAGCCGATTAGCTGTGTTAAAAGCCGCCGAAGAACTCAACTATAGCCCAAACGTAGCCGCACAAAACTTAGCCACACAATCATCTCATTATGTTGGTGTCGTGCTTAATACCTCTGATGCTGCCAGTCTAACCAGTTATCTGCCGTCTATTTCTCGCAAGTTAAAATCAATGAATAAATTGATGTTGGTACAGTTTGCAGAAAGTACGGATGAGCAACAAAACGCATTATTTGAACTTAACTCACAATGTGAAGCGGTCATTATGATTAATGGCACCATCAACACGTCTGCTTTTGATAATGTGTTGCACATGGATGGCTCGGTTACGGATGCTCAATCTTCTGTTGGGTTTGATTATCAATTCGCAGCAGAAAGTGCTTGTCGTTATTTACTTGGCAAAGGTCATCGAAAAATTGCGTTACTGGTGGATGATTTAAGCCAAACCAGTTGCACGGAATTATTGAACGGTTATAAAAATGCGATTCAAAATTTCTCTTTGCCTTACGATCGCCGTTTGGTCATTGAAGCAAAGCAAAATTTAGAACAATCGTTATTAAGTTTAATGAATAGCTTTACTCAATACAGTGCGATTGTGGTTAAGCGTGATAACTACGCCGCAGAAGCGATGCGTCTAATGCGTCAATTTAATATTCAAGTGCCAAACGATATCTCAGTCGTTTCATTAGAAGATTCACCTCTTGCCCAACAACTCAATCCAACCTTGACCTGCATCAGCCACTCTAGTCAACAATTAGCCGAAGTTTGCATGGAAAATCTTGAACAAATGCTTGAGAAAACCAGCCTTAAAATGAAAGATAGCCCGCTGATTTCGGGGCGTTTAGTGTGCCGTGAATCGGTGTCTGATCTGTAATTCCCCTAAATCAATTACGCGGTTATTTTCTTCTTTGTTACGTCCTATCTATCTGATTGCCTTTCATTTATCTGCTGATTTATTTCGTTATCTCACATCTTTATGGTGAAATAAAAGAATGAAGTTTCATAGCGATAATCATGACTGTGATTAAGGTAAATAAACCATCAATCCTTTGTTTTAAACCTACCATATTGTTTGGTTTCTTGGGCTTTATCTGCCTGAGTAGCGTAATTTATAGTTATTAGCTTTAGGGTTAAACATTATTTATTCATTTCAACAATTTGTGAGGGTTTCGTATGGCATTTCAAAATGATTTTTTGTGGGGTAGTGCATCGGCGGCATATCAAATTGAAGGTGGTGCAAGTGCCGACGGTAAAGGTCCATCGATTTGGGATACCTATTCACGCATTCCGGGCAATACGTTTAAAGATACAACGGGTGAAGTCGCGATTGATTTTTACCATAAATTTGAAGAAGACATCGAGTTAATGAAAGAGATGGGCCTAAACGCTTATCGTTTTTCAGTGTCGTGGCCACGTGTGATGGCAGATGGACGTACGGTAAATCCACAAGGTGTTGAGTTTTACCACAAGGTGATTGATAAATTGATTGAGGCGGGTGTTGAGCCCATTCTCACCATTTATCATTGGGATTTACCGCAAGCTCTGCAAGATGAATATGCAGGTTGGGAAAGTCGTGAAATTATTAAAGATTTCACTGCATTTTGTGAATTGTTGTACAAGGAATATGGCGACAAGGTGAAGCTTTGGGTCACACTGAATGAGCAAAATATCTTTACCGGTCTCGGTTATGTGCAAAAGTTGCATCCGCCTAAAGTCTCCGATTACCAGCGATTCATTAATGCTAATCATATTGCGAGTTTAGCCAATGCCAGTGCAATCAAACTCTTTCGTGAAATGGGTATTGAGGGACAAGTCGGACCAAGTTTTGCTTATGGACCAACTTATGCCAAAAGCGAAAAGCCAGAAGATGTGATTGCGATGGAAAATGCTCAAGAGATCGAAAATTTCTTGTGGATGGATGTGTATGCTAAAGGTGAATATCCGCGTATTGGCCTGAAGTTACTGGAAAACTTAGGTATTAAAGTCGATTTTCAAGCGGGCGATAAAGATCTGCTTAAAGCTGGGATCTGCGATTTTATGGGGCTGAATTATTATCAATCTGCAACTTATATTGATCCGAATAAAAAGCAAGAAAATGTCCAAGCGGGTAACGCTGCTCAGGTATCTGTGGTGTCAGATGTAAAAGAAATCCCAACGCAGCAACTTTATGCTCGCGCCGATAATGATTACTTGAAAATGACCGATTGGAATTGGGCGATTGACCCGAATGGTTTACGAGTGTCATTGCGTCGAATTACTTCACGCTATGGATTGCCAGTGCTGATCAGTGAAAATGGTTTAGGCGCTTTTGATACACTAACTGAAGATGGCAAAGTACATGATGATTACCGTATTCACTTCTTAAAAGAACATGTGCAAGCGATTGAAGCGGCCATTGATGATGGCTGTGAAGTGTTAGGTTATTGTACATGGTCATTCCAAGATTTATTTAGTTGGCTAAATGGTTACGCCAAACGTTACGGTTTTGTTTACGTTGATCGTGATGAAGAAAGTGAAAAAGAGCTCAAACGCTACAAAAAAGACAGCTTCTATTGGTATCAAAAAGTGATTGAGAGTAATGGAAAATTTTTATAACTAAATGGTTGAAGTCAATATCAGCGGCACTATTTTGTAGTGCCGCTTTTTTAGGTTTATTATTAGGGCGCTACAGAAACAAACCCTTTATTACCCAAGCATTTACGACATAAACAATGTTCATGTTGGCTATCAAGTTCTTTTCTTTCAACACTAAAACACCAGCAAGTTTCATTTCCAGCCGAGATATCACAATGGGTTTGTGCATTACACTCAGGGCAATCATGAGTCGCATTTTTACGACTGAGTTTGTCCATAATAATCTCACGCTCAGTATCGTTCATTTTGCTCCAATTTAGAATTTCGCTCATGGTTCGGTGGCAACCAGAGCAGATCCCATCGTTATTTTTACAGGCGGCAATACAAGGAGATTTCATTGAAGGTTATATAGGTTAACTAGAATAGGGCGAACTCTAGCACGGCAATAATAATGAGTCACTCCTTCAAATCTTTCGAACAAAACCATCAGCTTGCTCCGGTGTGATGGATTGTTAGGGTGTCTATACTTAACTTAATCAATAAATGAATACGTTAAGAAAAAGAAGGTGAGACATGGGTAAGTTAGTTGAAGGTGTTTGGCATGATGTATGGTACGACACTAAATCCAATGGCGGTAAGTTTGTGCGCGAAGATGCAGGATTCCGTAATTGGATTGAAACCAAACCCGATGCACCATTCCAACCTGAATCAGGTCGCTATCATTTATATGTTTCTCTCGCTTGCCCATGGGCACATCGCACCTTGATTATGCGAGAACTTAAAGGTTTAACTGAGCATATTGATGTCACGGTTGTCAGCCCTGACATGCTTGAGAATGGCTGGGAGTTTAGTGAACCAGAACCATTGTTTGGGTTTACTAAAATGCACCAACTTTATACCAAGTCAAAAGAGGGATATTCAGGCCGAGTCACGGTGCCAACGCTTTGGGATAAGAAAACCAACACCATTGTGAATAATGAATCATCTGAAATTTTACGAATCTTTAATAGCGCATTTAATGAATTAACGGGTAATTTTGACGATTATTATCCGGCGACATTACAGGCGGAAATTGATCAATGGAATGATTTTATTTATCCAAACATAAATAACGGCGTATATAAAACAGGCTTTGCTACTACGCAATCAGCTTATGAAGAAGCTTTTGATAGTTTGTTCGCAGCACTAGATAAAATCGATGAACATTTAGCAGTCAGTCGCTACCTTGTGGGCGATAAAATAACAGAAGCAGATTGGCGTTTGTTCACCACCTTGATTCGCTTTGATGCGGTATATGTGGGTCACTTTAAGTGTAATCTAAAGCGCATTACAGATTATTCAAATATTCAAGGTTATATGAAAGAGCTGTATCAGATTGGTAATGTGGCAGACACCGTGAGTTTTGAGCATATTAAGCGCCATTACTATTTTAGCCATAAAGGGATTAACCCAACTCAAGTTGTACCCAAAGGACCAGATTTGGATCTAACCACACCACATGAGCGTGGTTAAATAAAGAAATCAATGAAATAAGATCTAATAATGAAGCGACCCCCAATAGTTAAATAATCAATATTGGGGGTTGTTGCTATTTTAGAGGTCTATTTAGCTTAATATTGTCGTTGAAATAAAGTAACCAATACAAGTTGCCGTTGATACACCAATAATACCCGGAATGAAGAAGCTGTGATTTAGAACATACTTCCCAATTGAGGTTGTGCCAGAGCGGTCAAAGGTAATGGCAGCAAGATCTGATGGGTAAAATGGGAAGAAGAAATAAGCGTAACAAGCGGGGATAACGCCCACTAATACTTCCGGTGGAATACCTAAAGAAAACCCGAGTGGGAACATGATAGTCAGTACCGCCGCTTGGCTTTTAAGGAATACTGATGTTGCAAACATTGCCAGTGCAAATGTCCAAGGGTGAACGCTGACAATGTCACTGACCATTTCAATTAAGTAGGGCTTGTGATGTTCAATAATAGTGTCACTCATCCAAGCGATACCAAAAATAATGATGACCGCCGTCATACCTGCGGTGAAGACATTACTTTTAACGATCTCTTTGGGATCAACTTTAGTAAATAGCAGAATGACCGCGCCAACAGCCAGCATTAAGAACTGGATTGCCACAGACATACCCACGCCTTTTGGTAGTAAGTTCAAGTCTTTACCAAACATGGCAACGAATACAACAATTGCGATACCGCATAAAAAGACAGTCAGGCCTGTTTTCGCCTTTTTGCTGTTGGCAATACTGTTTTCGCCTTCTGCAGACTCATCGATTAATGCTTCTTTAAACGCTGGATTCTTGCAACGTTCAATGTAAGCTTCATCTTTATCCAGATCTTTACCGCGGAATAAACTCCAAGTACAACCCGCCATTAAGCCGCAAAATGTTGCCGGAATGGTCACGAGTAATACGTGAATAAGTGAGATATCAAGGTCATTTTTAGCTGCGGTTGCCATAACAACCGCCGCAGCTGCTGCGATAGGGCTAGCTGTGATCCCCATTTGAGATGCTACTGACGCCATTGCCATTGGACGCTCAGGACGGATGCCTTTTTTGATCGAGACATCGTAGATAACAGGTAAAAGTGGGTAAACACTGTGGCCAGTACCAACAAGGATAGTTAAAAGATAAGTGCAAAAAGGGCCAAGGAATACGATTTGATTTGGATGTTTTCTTAATAATTTTTCCGCAAATTTAACTAAGAGCTTTAGACCGCCAGTGGCTTCTAAAGTCGCAGATGCAGCAACCACCGCCAGAATAATCAGCATAACGCTTATCGGTGGTGTTCCTGGTGCTATTCCAAATACGAAAGCTAGCACAGTAACGCCAAGGCCACCGAGCAAACCAAACGCGATACCTCCGAAACGAATACCGGTAAATATAACGGCAAGTAATAAAAGCATATGTATGTAAAACATGTGTCACCACCTCTGGCATACCCATTTGTGAGTAGATAATTATATTGATAGTGAAATTATCACTTTGAATGAGGTGGTTATTTGATCTAAGCCATAATAGAAGGCGTTATTATTGGTAGTGGCTTAAAATGTACGAACTATGTTTCAAAAACAATGCTTAGATCTCCTTGTTGCGAGTTTGTTATTATTTTTTATATTGAATTTAATCATAAATTCCAGTCAGCTAAACTGTTTGGGTAGCTCAACTGAAATGTATCACTGATTTATACGAGGATTTAAGGTTAAACGACTTTTCATTTCTGTTGAGGCTTGTATCAATAGGTAAAAGGCAGCAGAATAATCTATAGAAAGGAAGTGATAAGTTACCTTGCACTAGGTTTCACTCTATCTGTTTATATCCTTCAATTTGTTTGGGTATAAGTGGCAGGACGGCCACGTAATACATCGTTATCATTTTCTTCCTAATAACTTAAAGCAGAAAAATCTGCGAAATAAAAATAATATTAGGAATGTATCTATGCAAAATACCAACACAATAATGGCTGATGAGCAGCCCCGTAAAGCTATCTCCTTATTGAAAGCACTGGGTCCCGGAGTGATGATGGCATCGGCTGCGGTGGGCGGTTCACATTTAGTGTCATCAACCCAAGCGGGCGCTATTTATGGTTGGCAACTAGCGGCATTAATTCTTCTGGTTAACCTATTTAAATACCCATTTTTTAGAGCCGGCGTTCAATACACTATGGGAACAAATCAAAGTTTGGTGCAAGGTTATCACCAAATGGGCGTGGGTTATCTTTGGTTATTTAACGTTCTAAATTTTATTTCAGCTTTCGTAAATGTGGCTGCATTATTAATGTTTAGTGCCAGCCTGTTAGGGTACTTTTTACCATTCAGCTTATCGATTCCTGTCCTTTCTGTTGCGATTCTTGCTGCTTGCTTAGTCATTCTTTTTGCCGGTCATTTTGCAGCGCTTAGTGGGTTATCTAAAGTCATTATGCTGGTGTTAGTGGTGACAACGGTACTTGCCGTAGCGATTGCTGCTGGGAAAGGGGCGGTTGCACCAACTGATTTTCAAAGTCCGTCTCCTTGGACCCTGGCTTCATTTGGCTTTATCGTGATCATGATGGGGTGGATGCCAGCACCGATTGAAATATCTTGCTTTAATTCATTGTGGCTAAAAGCACAGGCGAAAGAGCAAGAAGTCACGGTTAAGTCGGCATTGTTAGATTTTAATGTTGGGTATATTGGAACGGCGGTTTTAGCTATCGTATTTCTAGCTCTTGGCGCTTTAGTGTTAAATGGTAGCGGTGCTGAATTGCAAAAATCAGGTATTGGTTTTGCTCATTAATTAGTGGGAATGTATACCGAATCAATTGGTGAATGGTCTCGTTACTTGATTGCTATTATTGCGTTCTTTTGTATATTTGGCAGTACGATTACGTGTGTTGATGGCTACTCACGTGTACTAACCGAAAGTACGTTATTGCTAAAAGGTAAGTCTGAATTACAAATAGAAAAAGAAACGAAAAGTTATTTATCGGTTTGGATGGTGATAGTCAGTGTATTGGCATTAGCAGTGGTTTTATTCTTTACTTCATCTTTGATGTCGATGATGCACTTCGCGATGATTTTAGCGTTTATGACGACACCTATTTTTGCAGTGTTGAACTACTTACTTGTTACTCGTACTGACTTGCCGAAAGAGCTTAAATTGCATGGTAAAATGAAAGCGCTGGCTTGGGTTGGATTTGTTTACTTGTTCGGATTTTTAGCCGTATTTATCTGGTGGCAGTGGATTATGTAGTCGTGGAGTAAGTAAGAACGCCTACGTCTTTAAAAGGAAGGCCGATCATTTGATCGGCCTTTTTGTTTGGATGGAATCTGAATTATAAGATGAATAAGGCGTTAACGTAACGCCAGTGCTTTTTCAGCTAAGCGTTTGGCTGCTGCTCGATGGCGGATTAATAAGCCTTCCAAATCCAAACCAATAACATGACCATCATGCACACGCCATTGCCCGTTAATCATTACTCGATCGGCTTGTTGCGCGCCACACATGATGAGTGCGGCTAATGGATCGTGCGAGCCAGAAAAACGAATGTCGCTTAAAGTGAACATGGATAAATCAGCTTGCTTGCCAACGTCGAGTGTACCAATGTCTGAGCGGCCCATTGCGGCGGCTGAGCCTTTAGTTGCCCAACGTAGCGCATCGGTATGACTAACATTTGCGGAGCCATAACGCAGGCGTTGTAGGTACATTGCCATACGAACCTCGCCAATCATATTGGATCCATCGTTGGACGCCGAGCCATCAACGCCTAAACCCACTTTTACACCAGCGGCTTCTAGCTCATTATTACGACAAATGCCGGAAGCCAGCATCATATTCGAAGTTGGACAATGGCTGATGCCAACACCCGCTGTACCTAAACGTTTTATTTCTTCATCGTTGAAATGAATACCGTGTGCTAGCCACGTTTTATCATTTAACCAACCGACACTTTCCAAGTAATCAACAGGACGATGACCAAAACGCTGTAGGCAAAAATCTTCTTCATCAATGGTTTCGCATAGATGAGTATGCATCATGACATCTTCTTGGTGCGCAATGCGGGACGTTTCTTTCATTAAATCAGTGGTCACGGAGAAAGGGGAGCATGGTGCGAGTGCGATTTGGGTCATCGCGCCTTCTTCACGTTGGTGATAAGTGTTAATTAATCGTAGGCTATCATCAACAATGGTTTGCTCGCTTTGAATAGTATGACGAGGTGGTAAGCCGCCGTCATCTTCGCCTAAACTCATTGAACCTCGAGTTAAAATAGCGCGAATGCCAAGCCTTTTAGCCGTTTCCACTTGAATATCAATCGCATTCTCTAAACCAACAGGAATAAGATAATGATGATCGGAGGCCGTTGTACAGCCCGACATCATCATTTCGACTAATGCCACTTCGGTTGATAGCGCGTGCATCTCTTCATCCAGTCCAGCCCAAACTGGATATAAGGTTTTGAGCCAGTTAAATAGCTCTTTGTTTAAAGCATCTGGGTAAGCTCGAGTCAGGGTTTGGTAGAAGTGGTGGTGGGCATTTATCAGTCCTGGCGTGACAACGTGACTTTTTGCGTCAACAACATGATCAATCCGATGGAGAGGTTGGCAATTAAGTGCCACTAATTCAAGAATCGTGTTGCCTTGGACGACAATACCGCCACGAGCATCAAGCTCCGTGCCGGTATAAATAGCGAGTGGGTTTTTTATCCATGTAGTTTGATTATTTGCATTGAATGACATTCATATTAATCCTTAGCCTACGCATCCATTTCAGGGGAGTAGGTCTTTCTCTTTTTAACGTAAGTTCAAGCCATTCGATATAAAGGTGAAAGGCTCTTTGGTGAAAAAGCCAAGAAGATTTATTGCTAACATCACAATAAAATCATCTTGGCTCCAGTTTTACTTCATGGCCGTATTTGGCATTAAATTAGATTGACCATGGTTCGTTTTTTTTTCAGATTGGCCTTGGTCTGAATGTTTATCCCCTTTAGCATCAGCTTCTTGTTGCATCATCACGTCATGAGCTTCAATGCGCATCATTTCTATTGTGGCAATCGCTTTTGAAATACTAGCTTTAGAGTCTAAGATTTTAGTTGCAGCGGAATGATTATCTTCATCACGCGTCATTTCAGCAATTTCTTGTTTTTTGACTGCACGTTCTTCTTTATGATCTTGAGGAAGGAGCTGATGAAGTAGAACAGCAATAATGGTTCCTGTTGTGATACCTGAATGGAAAAACTCGCCAAGCAGATGAGGTAAATGCTGAATAAGGCGAGGCTCGATTGTAACTGCCAAGCCTGCTGCTAAACTCACACAAATAATTAGTGCATTACGGCGAGTATCTGCCGCTTTAATTAACATGCGAATACCCGCATAAGCAATCATGCCAAACATAATAAAGCCTACGCCGCCTAATACAGGTTTAGGAATGGTTACCGCAAGAGCAGCCAGTTTTGGGAACATACCACCAATAATCAATAGTCCACCAGTGGCGGCAACGACATAACGGCTTGCAACACCAGTAATACCGACAATACCGACATTTTGGCTGAAAGAGGCGAGTGGCATTGCGGTTAATAGCGCTCCAATTGTACTGGTGATCCCATCACCTAATACACCACGTTTTAATTCTTTACCCGTTAAATCTTTTTGGCAGTTTGCCGCTAATGCCATGAAATCACCCGTGGCTTCAGCAACAACAATAATATAAACCAAGCTAATGCTTAAAATTGGTCCCCAAGAGAAAGTCATACCATATTTAAATGGATCAGGTCCTGCTGTCCAAGCTGCATTGCTAACAAGATTTAGATCGACCATTCCCATGCTTAATGCGACTAAATAACCGCCGAGTAAACCGATGACAATGGCAGAAGCGGCAATGACGCCTTTACAATAGACAGAGACTAAAATCACGATACCAAGTGAAACGATGGCAAGAAAAAGTTTTGGTAGAGTGGCAAAATCAGTGCTGCCTGGAGGCGCATCTCCAACCCAGTTCATTGCAACAGGAAGTATGGTTAATCCAATCAGAGTAATGACGACACCACTCACGACATCCGGAAACAGTTTTTTTATTTTTTCCATAAAAAAGCTGGCTATGATGACGAGGAAAGAACCCGCAAACGCTGCTCCCATAATTCCGCTCATGCCATCGGTTTTACCTATGGTGATTAACACACCAAGAAAGGCAAAGCTGGATCCCATAACGACGGGTAATCGAATGCCGATAGCTCCGAAGCCAACACATTGAATTATGGTTCCGATACCGGATGCAAGTAAAGCGGCATTGATCAGGTCGGCAATTTCAACCGATGGAAGGTTAATTGAGGACCCAACAATAAGAGGAACGGCTACGATCCCGCCAATAGAGGCGAGCATATGTTGTAGCGCGAGTAATAATGTGGTGGCCATCGGTGGTCTTTGATTCAGTGTATATAAAAGCTTCATGACATATCCTTAATTGTCTATTCCACTGTCAGTGACGCTGTGCTTCTTTTAAGAGCAATATTCTTGCGTCATCTAGTTGTAATATTTATTGTCCATCTATGTATAGAAGTTGTTTAACATTTTTACAACAATATTGAATACAATTTGTTTTGTAAATTGATGGCGTTAATTTCTGCAAGCTAGATCTACATCTCAATGTTTATGCCAATATTATTTTGAATTAAATGAATCATTACACGAGAGTTTAATGACGTTAACCTGTTGTATTTAATTGATAATTATACATGTGGGTGAATATGGTGATGGGAAGTGGTAAAAACACGAACATATAAGTATTGTATGCAATTAATTGTTATATTGTATTTTTGTTGGTGTTTTTTATATTTAATAATGTGAGCTGTGGCAGATTTAAAACGAAAAAAACCAGCTTAGATAAGCTGGTTTTTTTAACTTGATATAAGAAATAATGGTGGAGGGGGACGGATTCGAACCATCGAAGGCGGAGCCGGCAGATTTACAGTCTGCTCCCTTTGGCCACTCGGGAACCCCTCCACAAATTGTGTTTGTTCATCTTAAATATAAATGGCTTTACTTTATATCTAGAACACTTGTTCGTTATTAAATATTTCATGCTTAATAATGAGCAAGGGAATAATGGTGGAGGGGGACGGATTCGAACCATCGAAGGCGGAGCCGGCAGATTTACAGTCTGCTCCCTTTGGCCACTCGGGAACCCCTCCACAAATTGTGTTTGTTCATCTTAAATATAAATGGCTTTGCTTTATATCTAGAACGCTTATCCGTTGTATTTTTAATAGTGAGTACTAAAAATTAATTAACCAATAAGTAAATAATGGTGGAGGGGGACGGATTCGAACCATCGAAGGCGGAGCCGGCAGATTTACAGTCTGCTCCCTTTGGCCACTCGGGAACCCCTCCACAAGTGCGGGGCAGATAATAGCAAACTCTTAAATGCTGTAAAGGAATTTTTTTAAATAATTGATTGAATGCTGAGTTTTCGAACAACCCAAGCAATGATTGGTATTTTATTAAACAACTTGGTTAAAAACTCACGGCTTGATGAGTACTTGAGTGAGAAAATAATTCCATATTAAATGTGTATTAAAGCCAAGTAATTTACATTGATTTACGCTCAAAAGAAATTCTGCTGATAGAATAATGGGTAAGCTATTAAATGGAATTTGGATATGAAGTGCAGCATCATTCGTTCAGTCAACCTAATCGTTTTAATTTCTACATTATCGACTGGTGCTGTTTATGCATCAGAAGCAGCTAATAAGCCTTCTATTCCTGTGATGGATGTTGGTGCTGAAGTTGTTCAGGCGCATGATGTGAATCAATCTCTTACTTTAGTGGCAAAGTTAGAGGCGCAACAATCCGTTAAGATTAAACCCGAAGTTGCCGGAAAGGTGACTCGAATAAATGTCGGTTCGAATCAAGTCGTAAAATCTGGTCAGCGATTAGTTGAAATAGACAAAACGAAAGCACAAGCCGCGTTAAATGAAGCAAAAGCCTATTTAAACGATGAACGCCGTAAAGAACGTGAATACGCCAAGCTAGTCAGTAAGAATGCGATAACTTTAACAGAGTTGGATGCCCAGCAAGCCAGTGTTGATATTGCCAAAGCTCGGTTAGATGCTGCAACGGCAGAGCTTTCTTATATGCAGATTCAAGCACCATTTGCGGGAACGATTGGTTTTATTGATTTTAGTAAAGGCAAAATGGTTACCGTAGGTGAAGAGCTATTTACATTAGATAACTTATCTAACATGCGCTTAGATCTACAAGTACCAGAAAAATACTTATCTCAAATCGCATTGGGCATGGAAGTTAACACCACAAGCCGAGCATGGGTGGGTAAATCCTTTCCCGGAAAAGTGACGCATATTAACACTCGGGTAAATAGTTCGACATTAAGCGTGCCAGTACGTATTAATATTCCTAACATTGATAATCAATTAAAACCCGGAATGTTGATGTCTGCTACCGTAAATTTTCCTACCATTCATAAACCAATTATTCCTGTTCAAGCGATGGAATACTCTGGCACAAAACGTTTTGTTTATATTATCAATACCGATACCAAGAGTGATGTTACACGAGTGACTCGTACTCAAATTACGCTTGGTGATCGAATTGAAGATAAAATTGTCGTAGATTCTGGTCTGAAAGTAGGGCAAACAGTAGTGACCAAAGGTGTTGTCAATATGCGAGATGGCATTGCGGTAAAAGTGGTTGAACAAACCGAAATGGTGAAACCAGATGCACTGCAAGGATCTATATAATGTGGTTATCTGATATCTCGGTTAAGCGTCCAACGGTCGCCATCGTATTAAGCTTATTACTCTGCGTTTTTGGTTATGTGTCATTTACTAAACTCGCTGTGCGTGAAATGCCGGATATTTCCAATCCAGTGGTATCAATTTCAACCAGCTATAGTGGCGCGTCGGCAAGCATAATGGAAAGCCAAGTCACGACAGTCTTAGAAGATCAACTTTCTGGTATCAGCGGTATTGACGATATTACCTCGGTTTCTCGCAATGGTAGCTCACGCATTAAGATCACTTTTGATCTGGGTTACGACTTAACATCCGGGATCAGTGATGTTCGAGATGCGATTGCTCGTGCTCAACGAGGGCTACCCGATGATGCTGACGATCCTATTGTCTCTAAAGATAACGGTTCGGGTGACGCGGCAATTAATATCAATTTAACATCCACCAAAATGGATCGGATCCAATTAACGGATTATATCAACCGAGTATTACTGGATCGCTTTAGCCTTATTTCTGGGGTGAGTTCCATTGATATTACTGGTGGGCTAGACAAAGTCATGTATGTGAAGCTGGATCCAACTGCAATGGCTGGATTGGGTATTACAACCTCTGATATTTCAGATGCACTTAACCGCGAAAACGTCGAAAACCCAAGTGGTGAAGTGCGTAATGATACAACATCGATGACGGTTCGTACGACACGAAATTATTTGACGACTGAAGATTTTAATTATTTAACCATTCGAAAAAGTACAGATGGTTATCCTATTTACCTTAAAGATGTCGCGCATGTGTACTTAGGTGCAAAGAATGAAAGTTCAATGTACAAAAGTAACGGGGAAGTTGGCGTGAGTATGGGGATCATTACTCAAACTGATGCTAACCCACTAGATGTTGCCAAAGCGGTTCGAATTGAAGTGGGAAACATTCAAAAATTCTTACCTAAAGGCACTCATCTTGCAATCGATTATGATGCGACTATTTTTATTGAACGTTCAATAGGCGAAGTGTACAGCACCATATTTGTTACCGCAGGTTTGGTTATTCTGGTGTTATATATTTTCTTAGGTCAATTACGAGCAACATTGATCCCTGCCGTGACGGTTCCTGTTTCACTTATCTCAGCTTTTATGGCTGCTTACTATTTTGGCTTTTCAATAAATCTAATCACGTTATTAGCGTTGATATTAGCGATTGGCTTAGTGGTCGATGATGCCATCGTAGTGGTCGAAAATATATTCCATCATCTTGAAAAAGGCGAACCGCCATTATTAGCCGCGTACAAAGGCACTCGTGAAGTAGGATTTGCCGTCATGGCGACCACGTTGGTGTTGGTCATGGTTTTTCTGCCTATCTCTTTTATGGATGGAATGGTTGGGTTGTTGTTTACCGAGTTTTCGGTGCTGCTTTCGATGGCTGTTCTATTTTCATCACTTATAGCATTAACGTTAACCCCTGTATTAGGCAGTAAGTTGCTGCGTGCGAATGTGAAACAAAATCGTTTTAATCTTTATATTGAAAGGGGTTTTGAAAGAATTGAAGTGACTTATCGACAAGCATTAAGTAAAGCAATACGTTGCCGTTGGGTCGCACCACTAGCCATTCTACTTTGCATTGCAGGCAGTGCATTTTTGATGACCCTAGTACCATCTCAGCTTGCACCCCAAGAAGATAAAGGGGTGATATTTGCTTTTGTCAAAGGTGCAGACGCGACAAGCTTCAATCGCATGAGCTTGAATATGAATGAAGTGGAAAAGCGTTTGCAGCCGATGGTTGGGCAAGGTGTGGTTAAATCATTTAGTGTTGCTGCGCCAGCATTTGGTGGTCGTGCTGGGGATGAAACTGGCTTTGCTACCATTGTTTTGGAAGATTGGAATAAACGGGATGTCACCGCGCAGCAAGCATTAGGCATGGTTGGTAAAGCGTTATCTGGTATTACTGACGTGCGTGTTCGACCTATGATGCCCGGTTTTCGCGGTGGTTCGGATAATCCGGTTCAATTTGTGTTAAGTGGTTCTGATTATCCTGAACTCTTTAAGTGGGCGGAAACGCTGCAACATCAAGGTGAGAACGATGGCGTGATCACTGGCGGTGATCTTGATTATTCGGAAAAAACGCCAGAGTTGGTGGTCAGTGTGGATAAACAGCGTGCTGCCGATTTAGGTGTTAGTGTCAGTGAGATTGCCGATACACTGGAAGTCATGCTGGGTGGTAGTACGGAAACGACCTACCTTGAGCGCGGTGAAGAATATGATGTGTATTTGAGAGGCGATGAAAATAGCTTTAACAATGCTAATGACTTGAGCAAAATTTATTTGCGTACCGACAGTGGTGCATTAATCACACTAGATACGGTTACCAAGATAGAGGAAATTGCTTCGGCGAATCGCTTGTCTCATAGCAATAAGAAAAAGTCGGTTACTTTAAGTGCGAACTTAGGCTCAGGACATACTTTAGGGCAAGCGTTGGATTACCTTGATCAACAGGCCATTGATAAGCTGCCTGCCGATATTTCGGTTTCTTATTCTGGTGAGTCAAAAGACTTTAAAGAGAATCAGTCCAGTATTTTTATTATTTTTGCTTTAGCTATGCTCGTAGCCTATTTAGTATTGGCCGCTCAATTTGAAAGTTTCATTAACCCTTTAGTCGTGATGTTCACAGTTCCTATGGGTGTTTTTGGTGGGTTCTTAGGTTTGTATTTTATGCATCAAGGGCTGAATATTTATAGTCAAATTGGCATGATTATGTTGATTGGCATGGTAACGAAAAATGGTATTTTGATTGTTGAATTCGCCAATCAATTACGCGATAGAGGGATTGAATTTGAGAAAGCGATCATTGATGCTTCAGCTCGTCGTTTACGTCCTATCCTTATGACGGCCTTTACAACTATTGCTGGATCGCTCCCATTAGTTTTTTCAACAGGTGCTGGCTATGAAAGCCGAATTGCGGTTGGGACGGTTGTTTTATTTGGAATGAGTTTTGCGACGATTGTTACTTTATTTGTGATCCCTCAGATGTATCGCATTATTTCGGTCAAAACTCATTCACCGGGTCATATTGAAGCGTTACTTGAACAAGAAATGGATAAAGATATTAAAACACGACCTGGGCATGGTTGACTTGTAACATCAAGCAACACAAAGCATTAAGAATAAAAACCTGGCGTAAATTCAACATCAGGTTTTTATATCACTACTAGGTTGTTTATAATTGAGTTATATTTTTAAGCTCGATCAAATAAGGTTCGATGCTTTCTTTTATGTTGCTTTGAATCCAATCAGGATTGTAGTGGCACTCTAAATAGCGATCGCCACTGTCACAAATTAACGTCACAAGAGATCCGGTTTCACCTTTGTCTTTCATTTCGCTAGCGATATTAAGTACGCCATATAGATTCGTTCCTGTCGATGGGCCTACTTTGCGGCCTAAAATTGCTTCAAGCCAATGTATGGTGGCAATACTTGCAGCATCTGGAATGGTGCGCATCTCATCAATTACACCTGGAATAAAGCTGGGCTCTACGCGAGGGCGACCAATACCTTCTATTTTACTCCCGCAATCTAGTGTTAGGCTTGTATCACCAGTTTTGAAATAATCGTGGAACACCGAGTTTTCAGGGTCAACTACACAAAGCTTAGTCGCGTGTTTTTTATATCGAATGAAGCGACCAATGGTA
Source organism: Vibrio sp. S17_S38 (assembly GCF_014694375.1). Lineage (GTDB taxonomy): Bacteria > Pseudomonadota > Gammaproteobacteria > Enterobacterales > Vibrionaceae > Vibrio. The sequence goes on along the minus strand of NZ_JAAUWW010000012.1, from coordinate 10,119 downwards.
GCAGACGTACCGCCTGTGCCTGGGCTCATAACGATCCAAGTTGGGATCGGGTGAGGCTCTAAACTCATCTGCTCAAAAATACTATCGGCAATATTGTTGTTACCTCGCCAATCCGTTGCCCGTTCAGCATAGGTAAATTGATCCATATAATGCCCATTCAGCTCTTTGGCTAAACGTCGTGATTCGGCATAAATTTGATCTGAGCGTTCTACCAAATGTGCTTGACCACCATAAAATTCAATTTGTTCAATTTTTTTCTTAGCCGTAGTTTTGGGCATAACCGCTACGAAAGGTAATCCTAATAATCGAGAAAAATACGCTTCAGAAACGGCAGTGCTGCCAGATGAGGATTCAATAATGGTTGTTTTAGGGCCTATCCATCCGTTTGATAACGCGAATAAAAATAGAGATCGTGCCAATCTGTGTTTTAACGATCCGGTTGGGTGTGTACTTTCATCTTTTAAATAGATATCAATTCCGGAAAGGTGTGGTATATCAAGCTTGATAAGATGAGTATCCGCAGAACGTTGGATGTCTGCTTCAATTTTAGTGATGGCTTGATTTATCCATTCTCTGTTTACGCACATAATTGGCTCCATGATAGGCGGTGATCTTTATTGTTATTGCTTCAATTTGATTGTGTAGATAATTTACCCTGTATTTAGGAGAAATGATTTGCATTATTTAAGATAATTTCGCATAAATAGAGAAAATTATTCTCCACATGGGGCCGGATGTGAAACATATAGTACTAGATAGAGTGGATAAAGCATTATTAACCTTATTACAGCAAGATTCTGAACAGTCACTGCAATCATTAGCCGATGCCGTGAATTTAACTACGACACCTTGTTGGAAACGGATCAAACGTTTGGAAGAGCAAGGGATTATTGTTAAAAAAGTTGCATTATTAGATCCAGAATTATTAGGGTTGTCATTTATTGCTTTTGTGATGGTAAAAACCAACGATCATTCTAACGAGTGGTATCAGAAGTTTGTTAAGACGACTTGTGAATTTCCTGAGGTAATGGAGTTTTATCGTATGGCGGGAGAATATGACTATATGATGAAAGTATTGGTATCGGATATGAAGCAGTTTGATGGATTTTACAAAAAATTAGTGAACAGCATGGAAGGGATCTCTAATGTCACATCGACTTTTGCTATGGAGCCATTGAAGTACACGACAGCGCTCGCACTTGGTTAAAATAACAATTGATCAAGCCTGAAGTAGGGTGGGCTTGATCAATAACTATGTCAATTGCGATACTAAATCAATATACGGGCTACTGGCTAGTAAAGCGCATTACACCTTCTTGTACGGCGGTTGCGATTAAGTGACCTTGCTGATTGTATATTTCACCTTTTACCAGCCCACGCGTATTACTGCTGGTTGGACTTTCGATGACATATAACAGCCATTCATCCATTTTAAAAGGGCGGTGGAACCACATTGAATGGTCAATGGTGGCGACTTGAAATTTTGGTGTTAATAGCGACACCGAATGAGGAAATAGAGCGGTCACTAAAAAGCCCCAGTCAGATGCATAACTGAGTAAATATTGATGAATCATAGGATCGTCTGGTAACTCACCATTCGCCTTTATCCATAAATATTGTTTCGCTGGTAGCTCACTTGGCTGAAGAGGATTATTTAAAATGACAGGGCGGACTTCGATCGGTTTTTCTGAGCCGAAAGTACGTTGAATATGCTCAGGCATACCTTTTAAAAGATCTTTTGCCAACTCGGTTTCGCTTAATAAACCTTCTGGGCCTTTTACTTCAGGCATGGTGACTTGTTGGTGCTCGAATCCATCGGTAATGGCTTGATAAGATGCGGTGAGATAAAAAATAGGGCGTCCATGCTGAATTGCTTTAACGCGACGAGTTGAAAAACTGCGACCATCACGCAGTGTTTCAACATCATAAATAATAGGTTGTTTGATGTCTCCAGGGTGCAAAAAATAACTATGGAAAGAATGAACGCCTCTATCGCTATCAACAGTATTGGCCGCTGCTGATAAAGCTTGTCCAATTACTTGCCCCCCATACACTTGGGGTAAGCCTAAATTTTCACATTCTCCACGAAATAGTCCAACTTCTAATCGTTCTAGTTGGTGAAGGTTTAATAATTCTTGTAATTGTTTGCTCATCAGTCCACCGTATTGTATTGTCAAATTATTAGCTTGAGTTCCTCTAAATTACAATAGTAACGGAAGCTTAGCCACTAAAAACAAGATAAGGATTAAAATGAAAAAGCCATTATTGTTAGTTTCGTCAATAATATTTGCATCATGGTTGTCTGGTTGCAGCGCGACTGTAGATACGAATAAAACTGATACTACTGCCATGTCAGCTCAGCAAGTTGAAAAGCCAGTGATGTTAGATACCGTAGTAGGGACGATTGCCTATCGGGAGCGTATTGCATTACCGAGTACGGCTGTAATAACGGTTACGCTAGAGGATGTTTCTCGTGCTGATGCAAAATCAGAAATTATTGCGACAGAATCCACATTAACGGATGGGAAGCAAGTGCCGTTCAATTTTAAATTAGACTTTAATAAAGATAATATTAAGCCTAATCATACCTATGTAGTTCGCGCTAAAATCGCATTGGATGGTAAATTACGTTTCACCACAGATACAGCTTACCGTGTGATCACCGATCCGAATAAAACGAAAACAGTTCACCTAGCACTTATTGGTGTGAAGTGATTTGAGTCTTGGCAACTAACTAATTTGGTTGCCATTGATATTGCCTTAACTTAACTTTCCCTTCTAAGCTTACCTCAATACCATCATCAATTAATTTTGCTCTTTGTCTTTCTAAATCTTGTCCTTTGAGTGAAATCTTACCTTGGCTATTGAGTACTCGATACCAAGGTAATGTGCTCCCATCCGGAAGGTTTGAAAGTAGTTTTCCAACGTGGCGAGCATAACCAGGAAAGCCTGCCATTTTAGCAACTTGACCGTAACTGGTAACAGAGCCTTTAGGTATTTGATGCAGAACAAAAAATACTTGCTGTTCAAAAGACATATTTAACCTTTGTTTAGTTAAGGGAAAGATTCGTTGGTTTATCTGGTTATACCAGATATTATAAGAGCGGTTTCGATTTTTATAGCAGATTTTTTTGAGGTTCACTGTGTTTAGATATATCTATCTGTGCTATTTCTTTTTTAGCTTACAAAGCACCAGTGTTTCAGCAAACTCTTATCCACCTCAACCTAGTTCTTCGTTTAAAACGCAAGCCTCGTCTTATAAAGTAGCAATCAGACCGAATGACATTGTGACTCAAGTTTTGTTTGATGAAATGGCTAAAAAATTTGATTTCAAAGTTAACTATATAAAATATGATACATATTCCGATGCTATCCATGCTTTGGAAACAAACAAGGTGGATTTTTCTACCAATATTACCTACTCCCCCGAACGTGCTAAAACGTTAGATGTTTCTAGCCCGACTAATATTGAATATACTTATTTTTATAGCGCTAATCGGGCAAGTAAATATATTGGCATTGAAGATATTAAACGTGTTGCTGTCGCAAAAGATATAATATTTAAATCAAACATAAAAGAGTTATATCCTAATATTGAAACGATAGAGTTTAATAATACTGACCAAGCTAAAAAAATGATCTCAAGCGGAGATGTGGATGGTGTCATCGATACTATTACAAGTTTGAAAACATTTATAAACGCTGGATTTAGTGCCACTATTTTGAACGATAAATTCCCTATAAAGCCAGTTGGTCTAGCAACTCAAAAGGGACGAAATAGCGAATTAATGAAAAAAATGGTCAATTATATTCATTCCGCAAAAATGCAAAGAACTTTACGCACAGCAATAGAAAATTATCAATTTCAAATACGTCAACAAGCCCTTCGGTTAAGTATGTTAGCTTCAGGGATTGATCCGGCTATTCCATTAAAAATAAAATTAGAGGATCTTCTTCAATTCTCTGCATACGATAAAAATGGAAAACCCCACGGTATTTTTGCTGATATGCTTAAACAAGCTTGTCATATATTAATGTTAAAGTGTGAAATAGTGAGCAAGGCCGATGACTCTTGGTCTGAAATGTATGCGGATCTAGTCAATAAAAAAATTGATATTCTAGGTCCTGTGACCATATCTCCTGAGCGTAATAAAGATATGTATTTCAGCCCTCGTTATTTCTCAACAAAAGCCATAATGGTGAAACGTTCTGGCTACCGTGATGCAACCTATAAAAATGTATCAGAAATGATTATTGAGAGAATTAGCGTGATCAAAGGGGACTATTATGATCAGCTTTTAACCAAAATGTTACCCCAGAAAGGATTGGTTAAACTGAATTCTCGGGAAGAACAGATACAATCTTTATTAGATGGTAAAACGGATTATGCTGTTCTTAATCAGTTAAATTACAACAAAATGATTCAAGATAATGATTCATTATTACCGATTGTCGAAGATAAACTGATAGGAAATTTTCATCAGTCATCATTAGGTTTTGGGTTTGCGAAAACCGAACAAGGACAAGTACTGGCAGATTTATTTACATCGGCGATTAATTTAATAGATACAGCCTCGATCATCAATAAATATGATAGCCAGATAGATTGGCGAGAGATTATAAAAAAAGAAAAACGTCTGACTCAAATCATTATATGGATTTTAATTCTTAGTTCTTTATTGATGGCAAGTGTGATTTGGTATGTATATCGACAATCAATAATAGATAACCTAACCAAACTTAAAAACCGCAGAGCCCTATATCAAAAATACTCCAGAGGCATTCCTACTACAAAAACAGTTGTTTATCTTGATATCAATAATTTTAAAATCATAAATGATACTTATGGTCATCAAATGGGGGATGAAGTCCTCAAGTTACTTGCTAGACAAATATCAACCTATTGGTTAGGCCAATCTTTTCGCTTAGGTGGTGATGAATTTGTTCTTATTGGTTCTGCAAAAGGTAAGCAGTTAGAATTACTTCTGGCACCAATTCGTTCTTTTCATTTTATTGATGATGGACATAACCTCATGATTAATACCTCCGCTGGGATTTCACTGGATCGTGAAAAAACAATAAAAGTAGATGATGTATTAAACGCTGCTGATATCGAAATGTATAAGACCAAGAAACATAGATTAGCAGAAAGATAGTAATTGCTGAAAAGTTGTCCAAACGAATGGCTCTTAGGCTTTTTGGGCTTGCATTGAAGTTGTTGATACTACATAATCCTCGAACTCCTAAGGCATCAATACTATTTGTGTCTTACAGAGAATAGAATCAATGGAGGCCCTGGTCCTCCCGCAATACTAGTTCGTGAACTTGGTCAGAGCCGGAAGGCAGCAGCCACAGCGAATGACGTGTGTGCCGGGATGTGGCTGGGGCTTCCACCTATCTTGTCGCTGAAAGCATAACCTATCCTAATGAAAGCATAACTTGTCCTTTTAAAATCCATAAACTGTCCTACACTTACTTTGGTTGTTTTATTACAACATAAAGAGGGGATGTTATGTACGTTCGTAATCTTCGTAAACCATCTGCAAATAAAAATGTTTATAAATTTGTTAGTGCCAAAAATGGCTGCACAATTATGTGTGAAAGTAGCCTTGAGTATGATTGCTGTTACCATCTAGAATATTCAGATGATGTGGTTAGCTTTGAATCCCAACCTCATGGTTACAAATATTTTTATCTAGGCAAATGCCATTTTTATACACCAGACTTTTTAGTTCATAAAAAGGATGGAACATTTTATTTCATTGAAGTTAAACCATTATCTAAAACCTTCTCTTCAGAATTTAAATATATGTTCTATAAAAAACAAATTACGGCTAATGAATTAGGAGCTTCTCTATTACTTGTGACAGATAGGCAAATTCGAAATGAAATTCATCTTAATAATTTAAAGCTCGTACACCGTTATAGTGGCTTTATTGAAAACACTATTCATTTGGAAAATATTTGGTCAGCTATAAGCCAATCGACATCAATTCAAATTGGTTCTTTATCCAGAACTCTCAATTTGGGTATTGGAGAAGTACTTGCATTAGTTCTACGCCTTATTGGCTTAGGTAGGGCTAAGACTGATCTAGATGTTTTACTTGGTGAAAAGTCTTTAATTTCGGTGAATTAGAATGGTTATGCCTTTTGATGATGAGTTTGAATCCATAACAGATGATATTCAGGCAGAATATAACTGCTCATCAGAGGCAAAGTTAGCTCGAAAACAATACTTACCACTTGATTTGACAGCAGTTTATGAACGAGATCTTTCATCATTTTCTGATGAACAAAAAAGCAAGGCATTAGAACGATACAAACTTATTTCAGTAGTAGCTAAAGAAATAACTGGAGGTTGGACGCCTAAAAATATCGACCCCTTAATTGATAAATATAGTGCGCAATTTTCTATCAACAGGCCAAGTTATAAGACGGTAATTCGTTGGTATAAATCGTTTTGCGAGAGTGATGGAAACATTGTAAGTTTGGTTGAACACCATTACAAAAAAGGAAATAGAACTAAACGTATTATTGACGACGAAGCGTTTTTTGTTGAGGCAACAGAACGTTTTCTTGATGCCAAAAGACCCAGCTATTCACAAGCATATCAGTTTTACATGGATAGGATTGAAATTGAAAACAGCAATATTATCTCAGGTAAAATCTCAATAGTAAGTTATCAGGCTTTTAAAGAAAGGTTGAAAAAGCTTCCTCCCTATGAAGTAGCACTAAAGAGATTTGGTCAAAATTATGCGAATAAGCTTTTCAACTACTATCAGTCTTCTGTTCTTACCACAAGAATATTGGAACGCGTAGAGATAGACCATACGCCACTAGATTTAATTCTTCTGGATGATGATTTACTCATTCCTTTAGGGCGAGCTTATTTGACGTTGCTCGTCGATGTGTTTAGTGGATGTATTATTGGCTTTCACCTTGGTTTTAATCCCCCTAGCTATATATCTGTTGCTAAAGCGACCATCCATTCAATTAAAAGTAAAGAGTATGTTCACGATTTGAATATTGGACTTACTAATGACTGGTTATGCCACGGAAAAATGGAAACACTGGTTGTCGATAATGGTGCTGAGTTTTGGTCCAAAAGCTTAGACCAAGCGTGTATGGAGGCAGGAGTAAATGTTGAGTATTGTAAAGTTGGTCAGCCTTGGGAAAAACCTAGAGTAGAAAGGAAATTTTTAGAAGTTATTCAAGGTATTGTTGGATGGGTACCGGGAAAAACGTTTTCAAATATCTTAGAAAAAGATAGATATGATCCTCAGAAAGATGCAGTTATGCGATTTAGTGTTTTTGTTGAAGAGTTACATCGCTGGATTATTGATGTTCATAATGCTTCCCCCAATTCTAGGTTTACAAAGATTCCGAATTACCATTGGAAAAAGAGTGAAGAAACTCTGCCTCCTGTGGCTCTAAGTGATCGAGATGAAAAGCAGTTTCGAATTATTATGGGGGTTCTCCATAAAGGTGTTGTTACAACTAAAGGTATAAAATATAAGCATTTAATGTATGACAATGTGGCATTGGAACAATATCGAAAACAGTATCCACAAACAAAAGAGTCTAGAAAGAAAACGATAAAAATAGACCCCGATAACCTGTCTAGTATATTCGTTTATCTAGAGGAAATCGGTGGATACATTGAAATCCCCTGCAACTATGATCCTTTGGGATACACAAAGAATTTATCTCTGAGCGAGCATGTACGTATTATCAAAATACATCGTGAGTTTATAAAAGGCCAAGTGGATGCTTTATCATTAGCCAAAGCACGACAAGCACTTCATGAACGTATTAAATCAGAGCAAGAGCACCTTTCTTTAATATCTGTTGAGGGTAGAGCGAAAAAAGCCAAACATGGTAAGAAAATGGCGGCTCTTGCAGGATTATCCAACGAACAGCCAAAGTCTATACAGAATGCATTAGAAAGCAAGAAGATGCCTTTAGATGACAATCTTGATGAGCATACACCGGTGGATAATCTAAAATCGCTCTGGAATAAACGTAAAGCGATAAAAAGGTCGAAAAGATGAACCTAATATCGCAACAGCAAGTTTCTATAGATGAGTTAATAACTCAATATCATGATTCATTCGTTATTTATCCAGATGTAAAGAATATATTCGATGGGTTAGATTGGATTGTCCGCCGTGGTCAATTTGGTAATTTTACACCGTCAATGCTAATCACTGGTGGGACTGGAGCGGGTAAAACATCACTCATTAATTATTATGTAAAACATCATTTTAATGATAATGAAGTGTTGGTCACTCGCGTTAGGCCGAGCTTCATTGAAACACTTATTTGGGCTATCGATAAGTTAGGTATCCCTTATAACACTCGATCAAAGCGTTCAGAAATTGGCTTACAGGATTATTTCATCAGTAGTCTTAAAAAATCCAATCTTAAGCTACTGCTTATAGAAGAAGCCCAAGAACTGTTCGAGTGCGCATCTCCCAAAGAAAGACAAAAAATTCGTGACCGACTCAAAATGATCAGTGACGAATGCCGGTTACCTATCGTCTTTATTGGTATTCCTACTGCCAAACTTATTTTGGAAGATTCACAGTGGGATAGACGAATTATGGTTAAAAGAGAATTGCCATATATTAGAATAACATCGGAATCGTCATTAGATGTATACATTGATTTACTTGAAGAGCTCGAAAAGAAGCTTCCAATTCCGGTATACCCAGAACTTTCGGATATGGATATCGCAATGAGATTATTGTCTGCGACCAAAGGAATGCTTGGAGCCATCAAGGAGTTAGTGGGTTATGCATTAGAGTTAGCGTTACTGGCGAGTAAAGTTACCATTACCAATGACGAGTTCATCTTGGCATTCGAAACAATCAATGGACCATCGATACCTAATCCATTTACTACAGAAATAGATAAATTATTGGTACCGCAGATTATTGAGTACGAAGGATTTATCATTGAACCTGAAAGTGGAGAAATTAAATTTACTAAGCAGATATTTCAAGACGTTCCATTAGCGGCATTACTGGGTTAACGCTTACTCAGGCGCAACCAATATTTCTAGCAACTCTTGTTTCTCTTTTTCACCTAGCTTATCAACCGCACACACCAATTTCGCACTAATCTCATCTTCACAAAAGAAATAGTGTAGAGGCACGTTCAATTCTTCAGCCATACGACGCAATGTACTGATGTCAGGAATATGACGTCCTTTTTCATAGTGATTCATTCGACCACTTGCCGAGCTTTGTTCCATACCTATTCCCACCCCTAGTTCTTTTTGGGTGATCTTGGCTTTTTTACGGGCTTCTTTGAGCCTCGCTGGGATTGGGTTGTCTTTTTGCACTTAGGCATCTTTTTTTGTCCTATCGATAACTTAGATTGTCTAAGTTTTACTTAATTTTGTATACTTAGCAATCCTAAGTTTTTATGTGGGGTTATTAGCCCGTGTTAGAAAAAAAGAAAGAAAAAGAATTGGTCCGTAACTTTCTGAAAGAAAATGAGTTAGTGAAATTTTCTGTTCGGGAGTTGACGGATTTGTTCTGTAAGGCTGGATATTCTTTTGATAGTCGAGAAAGAACTTACCAATATGTCTATCGGGGATTGTGCCGCTTGGAATCTGAAGGTTGGTTGATTTCTGAAGGTGAAAAAAGAACTAAAAGATATTCAGTGGTTCATAAAAAAGACTCTGAAAAGAAAGCTGTTAATAATATCGTTGATGTCAGATGTGATGATGTTAGTAAATGGCGAGATGATTTGACAAAAGAAAGGTCTCAAGCGCAAGCAGAGTTATCGATTCTTTTAGGCGAAATAGATGAATATGTCTTTTTAATGCAGAAATATCAGTCATTGTTTGAGCAGATACAACCTCTTCTCGTTTTTGCAAGAGAAGGATCTGCAAAATTATTAGGCAAAATAAATGCTTTATCTAATGTGTTATCAAAGAGCAATAACGGTTCAAAACTATGTTAAGACAGTGGCAGTCTGAATGTGCCGATAAAGCGATCACATTTTATATGTCACCACCAGTGCAAAAATGATCCACTAACACCAATTGAAAATTGATCCACTTGGTATCATTCAGTTTTAACAAAACTGGATGGTGATTATGTTAACCAA
>NZ_JAAUWW010000011.1 GCF_014694375.1 Vibrio sp. S17_S38 | reverse complement strand
CTGGAATATTAGAAATTAGCAATAGCTGAGCAAATAAGTGGATCAATATTAAAACGGTGAATTTTTAAAAAAGTGGATCAGATTTCAACTGGTGTTGACAGCTGATATCGCCTTGCTAGAATATGCAGCTACTCATTATCCTAAAATGGAGCTTCATTTGTCCGTACAAGCCTCTGCAACTAATAGTGCAGCAGTTGCCTTTTATGCTAATAACTTCAATGTAAAGCGTGTGGTTCTTCCTCGAGTGTTATCCATCCATCAAGTCAAACAACTGTCACGCAGTATTCCTGAACATGTTGAACTAGAAGTGTTTGCATTTGGTAGTTTATGCATTATGGCGGAAGGTCGCTGCTACCTATCTTCTTATATGACAGGTGAATCACCTAATACCGTCGGTGCATGCTCTCCGGCTAAATATGTTCGCTGGCAAGAAACGGATGCAGGACTAGAATCTCGCTTAAGTGACATACTGATCGATCGGTATAGTGAAGGCGAAAACGCAGGCTATCCAACCTTATGCAAAGGTCGATTTGATATAAATATCACAGGGGAAAAACAGCGTTATCACGTACTTGAAGAGCCAACTAGCTTAAATACATTATCCATGTTGCCAGAGTTATTCGCCGCGAATGTTGCCTCGGTCAAAATCGAAGGTCGCCAGCGCAGCCCTGCTTATGTAGAGCAAGTAACTCGAACATGGCGCGCGGCTATTGATCGCTACCTTACAAGCCCTGAAAGTTACCATGTTGAACCTCACTGGAATGCTGCTTTGGCTAATTTATCAGAAGGTACTCAAACCACACTTGGCGCTTATCATCGTAAATGGCAGTAAGGAAGCAAAATGAATTCTGAACAATCACTCAAATACTCACTCGGTCCTTTACTGTATTTCTGGGCGAAAAATGATGTTGAAAAATTTTATCAACAAGCTAAAGAGAGCCCTACTAATATTATCTATTTAGGTGAAAGTGTTTGCTCAAAGCGCCGAGAAATAAAACCTAAGCATTGGTTTGATATGGCCAAAGAGTTAGCAGACTCAGGTAAGCAAGTAGTGTTATCAACCATGGCATTATTAGAAGCACCCAGTGAAGTCAACATTATGAAAAAATATGTGGATAATGGTGATTTTGCAATTGAAGCCAACGATGTGTCTGGTATTCAACTAGCCTTTGAAGCCAAAGTACCGTTTGTCGTGGGGCCAGCAGTCAATACCTATAATGCTCACACATTAAAGCTGTTTACTAAACAAGGGATGATTCGCTGGTGCATGCCGGTGGAATTATCGCGAGATTGGCTGATTAATGTATTAACACAATGTGATGAACTCGGTATACGTGGCCAATTTGAAGTAGAAGTATTCAGCCATGGTTACTTACCTTTAGCCTACTCTGCCCGCTGCTTTACCGCTCGTGCCGAAGATAAGGCTAAAGATGATTGCGAGACTTGCTGCATAAAATACCCAACTGGAATTCAAGTATTGAGCCAAGAAGGTCAAGAAGTATTTAATCTAAATGGCATTCAAACTCAATCAGGCTATTGCTACAACTTAGGTAATGATTTAGTTAGCATGCAAGGCTTAGTAGACGTAGTACGTTTGAGTCCACTTGGCATTAATACGCTATCAACACTTGCTCAATTTAAAGCAAATGAACAAGGACAGTCTCCGTTAGAAATCGAATCTCGTGAGTGTAATGGTTACTGGCATAAACTTGCAGGTCTGGCACAAACTTAATTCCCTCCCCTCCCATCGATTGAATTAACTACGCTGTAATTCAGCATGTTTTAGCTTAGTTAATGGCAACAACCGTTAACAGGAACAAAAAAAGAGGACTCTAAGTCCTCTTTAATTTAGCTATATCCCCCTATCTTACTTAAGCACAGTATCTTACTTAAGAATGAGAAACTGGCTCAGCCTTTGTTTGAGTCGATGGTTTCGTTTCATTGCTTGATTTGGGCGGTTGTTCCGTAGGTGTATTTTTTGACGCCGCTGGTACTTCTTCTTTTTCCTGTTTCTCTTGTAACGCTTTGAAAATACGACCTAACTCTAAAAATGCGTATTTATGCTCTGAAAATTGATACACATTCATAGAAAGGGACAATTTATACAAAGCAATCGCATTAGCATAATTACCGTCATATTGATTACGCTTTGCTAGATAGAAATATATTTCCGTGAGCTTTTGAGCTAATTCAACATTATCGCGCGTACTCGTTGCAGCTGACTTCAAAATGCTTTCTTCTGTTTCTTTTTTCAATGTTAAACCAACCAATTGCCAACCCCATTGCTGATCTTTATTAGCATAACGAGCAGCTAAAGTATCGGTGGCTTTTTTAGCGTCCTGTTCACGCTCCATGTAATAAAGCCACAATGCACGATACGGATCATCTGGGGCTTTATTATAGTTTTTAGTCATATCTTGAATGGCAAGATCAAAACGATCGGCATAATACAAAGCAATAGCACGATTTCGCTCAGAATATTCATTAGTAGGATCAAGCTCTAAACTTGAATCAAAGGCATCAAATGCGGAATCATAATCACCCATTTGAGTAAAATAGACACCCAACATATTAAATACTTCTGGTTGCTTAGGATCGAGTTTAAGTGAGCGTTCATAATCAACACGGGCCAAATCAGCTAATCCGACACTATCTAAGTACTGACCTCTATCGGTAAATATTTTCGCGCGAGTTTCATTACTGATGTCTTTACGCAATATCAATTGATTCAAACGTGCAATTTGAATTTCTTGCTGAAGAGAAGGCTGAAGAGGAACCGCTAGTGGAGGATAAGACCACGCAATATCTGAGTTACCACTGTTAGCACAACCGACTAATAAAAAAGTGGCAACAAGGCTTAACCATTTAAAATATTTCACTGATTGAGTACTCCTTTACAGTACATTCACTATATAAAGCAATATACACGTTGTTGTGCAATCAAACTACCTCAACAGACAGATAGCTTCTAGTAAATTGAACTTAATAGAAGGCAGCCAAAACGTGTTTTAATCGACTAGCTAACTCAAAAAATACATATAAAAAAAGAGGAGCGCAATGCTCCTCTTTCGTTATTCAAATTATTTTCTTCGCAAAAAGAAAGATAAAAAGGAATTACTCAGCTGATGGTTCAACTGTCTCTTCCGTTTTTTCTACTGCTTCTTTCATGCTTAGACGTACACGACCTTGACGGTCAATTTCAAGAACTTTAACTTGAACTTCTTGACCTTCAGTTAGGTAGTCTGCCACTTTCTCGATACGCTTATCAGCGATTTGAGAAATATGAACTAAACCATCTTTACCTGGAAGGATCGTAACAAATGCACCAAAGTCAGCTAGACGAGCAACAACACCTGAATAGATGCGGCCGACTTCAACTTCTGCTGTAATTTCTTCAATACGACGAATCGCTTCTTTCGCGGCTTTACCTTCAGTTGCGGCAATTTTAATTGTGCCATCATCACCGATTTCAATCGTAGTGCCCGTCTCTTCAGTAAGAGCACGGATCACAGCGCCACCTTTACCGATCACGTCTTTGATTTTCTCAGAGCTGATCTTCATGGTGTAAATACGTGGAGCAAATTCAGAAATTTCTTCACGAGCGCCAGAAATCGCTTCATCCATTACTGAAAGGATGTGCTTACGTGCACCTTGAGCTTGGTTAAGCGCAATTTGCATGATTTCTTTAGTGATGCCTTCGATTTTGATGTCCATTTGAAGTGCTGTGATACCTTGATTAGTACCCGCTACTTTAAAGTCCATGTCACCTAAGTGATCTTCATCACCAAGGATGTCAGAAAGAACAACGAAATCATCGCCTTCTTTAACAAGACCCATTGCGATACCAGCAACAGACGCTTTAATTGGAACACCCGCATCCATAAGCGCTAGAGAAGTACCACAAACAGACGCCATTGAAGACGAACCGTTTGATTCTGTAATTTCAGAAACAACACGTACTGTGTATGGGAATTCTTCAACAGAAGGCATTACTGCTGCGATACCGCGTTTTGCTAATTTACCATGGCCGATTTCACGACGCTTAGGTGAACCAACGAAACCAGTCTCACCCACACAGTATGGAGGGAAATTGTAGTGTAGAAGGAAGTGATCTTTCTTCTCGCCTAATAGACTGTCGATGATTTGTGCATCACGTTGTGTACCAAGCGTTGCAGTAACAAGCGCTTGAGTTTCACCACGAGTGAACAAAGAAGAACCGTGTGTACGAGGAAGAACACCAGTACGAACGTCTAGTGCACGAACCATGTCTTTTTCACGGCCATCGATACGTGGTTGACCAGCAATAATGCGGCTACGTACAACATTCTTTTCCAAATCATGGAAAATAGCGTGAATTTCTTTTGGATTCAGATCAGCATTTTCAGCTAATAATTTCTCTTTCACTTCAGCACCGATTGCATGAATACGATCATAACGCGCCATTTTTTCAGTGATTTGGTAAGCTTCAACAACTTGAGTTTCTGCTAACTCAGCAATTTTTGCTTTTAATTCTGTGTTTTCAGCAGGAGCTACCCAGTTCCACGAAGGAGTCGCGACTTCTGCTGCAAATTCGTTAATAGCAGTAATCACTGTTTGTTGTTGGTCGTGGCCGTAAACCACTGCCGCTAACATTTCTTCTTCAGTTAGGTTATCAGCTTCTGACTCAACCATTAATACCGCGCCAGCAGTACCCGCAACCACTAGGTCTAATTTAGAAGACTCAAGTTCAGTTTGGCTTGGGTTAAGAACTAATTCACCATTGATATGGCCAACACGTGCCGCACCGATAGGACCATTGAATGGTACACCAGAGATAGCAAGAGCTGCAGACGTTGCGATCATTGTGATCATGTCTGGTTGGATATCTGGATTTACAGAAACAACCGTTGCAATAACTTGAACTTCGTTTTTGAATGCTGATGGGAAAAGCGGACGAATTGGACGGTCAATAAGACGAGCCGTCAATGTTTCGCCTTCAGAAGGACGTCCTTCACGCTTGAAGAAACCACCAGGAATTTTACCCGCAGCGTAAGTACGCTCTTGGTAGTTAACCGTTAATGGGAAGAAGTCTTGACCTTCAACTGCATCTTTTTTTGCAACAACAGATACGAATACAGATGTGTCATCCATGCTTGCCATAACAGCAGCAGTTGCTTGACGAGCCATTACGCCCGTTTCTAGAGTAACGGTATGGTTACCGTACTGGAATTTTTTTACGATTGCTTTCACGTAAAGATCCTTAATTAATAATTTCATTGAGTTAAATGCTCTGAGATTACTTTACCAATCGCGACTAATAGCAGGTTTTTCTTATCTATATCATCGTATTAAAAACGAATTAAGCAAAAAACTGTTATTAGTCGCGACCTTAATGGTCGACATCGGTGACTGTAAAGCTAACCAACAGAGGTTTATCTCCACTTTCTCGCCAAACTAAAAGCAAATAAAGCGAAAACAAACGAGACGTAGTATAAACCAGATGAGTTGAAATGTCTTATTTCGAACAACAGAATATGGTTTAGATATAGATGAAATGTTTGTTTGCTCAAATAGCAGACACAAAAAAAGGAGCCGAAGCTCCTTTTTCTCAAGTGTCTGTTTATTTGTATTCGCTAATGGAAACCAAAAACGTCAATCAATAAAACAAATACTTTCTAATCTGGGTATCAAACCAAACGACGAATTAACGACGTAGGCCAAGACGCTTGATTAGTGCGAAGTAACGATCTAGGTTTTTACCTTTAAGGTAGTCTAGAAGTTTACGACGGCGAGAAACCATACGTAAAAGACCGCGACGGCTGTGGTGATCGTGTTTATGATCAGCAAAGTGACCTTGTAGGTGGTTGATAGAAGCAGTAAGTAGTGCTACTTGTACTTCTGGTGAACCTGTATCGCCTTCAGCTTGTGCGTAATCTGCAACGATTGCTGCTTTAGTTTCTGCATTCAGAGACATAATGCTCTCCTAATAAGAGTTAGTTTATAAAAATGTGATAGCCAATCTCTGATTCAGCCATCACGCGAAGCGCGGATTATAGGGGAAGCTAGTCTTAATCGCAAGGAGTTTCATTTCTAAAAACAACCAAACGCTTTGGTGCTACTCGACCATCATTATCGATGTGGGCAATACCAATAAAAGTACGCTCATCACCCATGGTCATACGAACCACGCCTTCTGAAGGTGAACCTGCAATTTGTACTGGCTGACCATGCTGAACAAAATCTGCCATACTTGCCGTCATATTAACTTCAGGTAAATCAGCCACTGCAGTATCCATTGGAAGAAGCAACGGATCCAATAACTCACGAGGCTCAATACCTTGCTCTTCAGCCTGAACGAGTAAAGCTTGAAGTTGTTCTAATGTAACCATTTTTTCCGCTGGGTAATGCGACACACCAATTCGACGTAAATAGGTAACATGTGCGCCACAGCCCAACATCTCGCCTAAGTCATCAGTAATAGTGCGGATGTAAGTGCCTTTTGAGCAATGCACTTCCATTTCGACTTCGTTACCATCAAAACGAATTAGGCTGATTTCAAACACAGTAATCTTGCGTGACTCGCGAGGAACTTCAATCCCTTTTCGAGCGTATTCATACAAAGGCTTCCCTTGATATTTTAACGCTGAAAACATCGATGGAATTTGATCGGTAGTGCCACGAAACTTGGCGATACAGCGTTCAAGTAAACCACGGTCAACTTTCACATCACGAGTTTGAACCACTTCGCCATCAGAATCTGAGGTATCGGTTCGCTCCCCAAGCTTAGCAACGACACGGTAACGTTTATCTGAATCAAGCAGGAACTGAGAAAACTTGGTCGCCTCACCTAAACAAATCGGGAGCATACCTGTTGCTAGTGGATCTAGAGCTCCGGTATGACCTGCTTTCTCAGCAAAATAGAGACGTTTTACTTTCTGCAAAGCATCGTTAGAACTGATACTAGTTGGTTTATCTAATAATAAAACGCCATCAATAGGACGACCACGACGTCTACGTGCCATCTACTCTTCTCCTTCACCCTCACGGCCTGATTCTTTCTTGCGAAGATTGTCATTACTCACAACCTCACTTACCAAGTTAGAAAGGCGCATACCTTCAGTTAGCGTATTATCGTAAGTAAAACGAACTTCCGGAGTAAGGCGTAAACGAATACGTTTCCCTAGCGTCATACGAACCGCGACTTCATGCTCTTTCAAAGCTGCAAGACTTGATTCAGGCGTTTGTTCACCAACACATAAAAAAGTAACAAACACTTTTGCATAAGCAAGATCGCGAGAGACTTCAACATCAGAAATGGTCACCATCCCAATACGAGAGTCACGAACATCGCGTTGCAGAATAGAAGCGAGCTCTTTTTGCAATTGTTGTGCGACACGTTGCGCACGGCTAAATTCTTTTGACATATTTTTTCTCACATCTGTACGTTTAAAATAATAAACACTCAATTAGAACATATTATTTAAACGTCATAACAGAAAGAATGGGGAGCAAAAGCCCCCCATTGTGTATTTAACTTTTATGTTTTAATGGCTTAACCATGTTTCAGTCAGCGATTAAATCATACAGCCATTGTCATTAGTCAAGAGTACGTTGGATTTCAACGATTTCGAACACTTCGATTTGGTCACCAGCACGAACATCATTATAGTTCTTAACACCGATACCACATTCGTAACCATTACGAACTTCTTGCACGTCATCTTTAAAGCGACGTAATGACTCTAGCTCACCTTCATAAATAACGATGTTATCACGAAGTACACGGATTGGGTTATTACGCTTAATCAAGCCTTCAGTTACCATACAACCTGCGATTGCACCAAGCTTAGGTGATTTGAACACGTCACGAACTTCAGCAAGACCAATAATTTCTTGTCTAAATTCAGGAGCAAGCATACCACCCATTGCATGTTTAACTTCATCAAGCAATTGGTAAATAATTGAGTAATAACGTAAATCTAGCCCTTCATTCTCAACCGTACGGCGAGCTGAAGCATCAGCACGAACATTGAAGCCAAGCAAGATAGCACTAGAAGCAGCAGCAAGTACTGCGTCTGTTTCAGTAATACCACCAACACCAGAACCAACGATATTCACTTTAACTTCGTCAGTTGACAGTTTGCGTAATGAGTCAGCAATCGCTTCAACAGAACCTTGAACGTCAGCTTTCAATACAACATTAAGCTCTGCAACTTCACCCGCTTCCATGTTAGAGAACATGTTTTCAAGTTTTGATTTTTGTTGACGAGCCAATTTAACATCACGGAATTTACCTTGACGGTAGTTCGCTACTTCACGAGCTTTACGCTCATCACGAACTACAGTAGCTTCATCACCTGATGCAGGAACACCTGAAAGACCTAAGATCTCAACAGGAATTGATGGGCCAGCTGATTCGATGTCTTTACCATTTTCATCACGCATAGCACGAACACGGCCGTACTCTTGACCACAAAGAACGATATCACCTTTGCGTAAAGTACCCGCTTGTACCAATACAGTAGCAACTGGACCACGGCCTTTATCAAGACGAGATTCAACTACAACACCAGATGCCATACCATCAGTTACCGCTTTAAGTTCAAGAACTTCAGATTGAAGTAAAATTGCTTCTAGCAGACCTTCGATATTAGTACCAACTTTAGCTGAGATGTGAACAAATATGTTCTCGCCACCCCATTCTTCTGGAATTACATCGTATTGAGCAAGCGCATTTTTAACGTTATCAGGGTTAGCGCCTTCTTTATCTATTTTGTTTACTGCAATAATCAAAGGAACGCCAGCCGCTTTCGCATGCTGAATAGCTTCAATTGTTTGTGGCATAACACCATCATCGGCAGCAACAACAAGAACGACGATATCTGTCGCTTGAGCACCACGAGCACGCATTGAGGTAAACGCTGCGTGTCCAGGAGTATCCAAGAAAGTGATCATGCCATTGTCAGTTTCAACATGATATGCACCGATGTGCTGAGTAATACCACCCGCCTCACCAGATGCAACACGACTACGGCGAATGTAATCTAGTGTTGATGTCTTACCATGGTCAACGTGCCCCATGATGGTAACAACTGGTGCACGAGATACAGCTTCAGTTGAGTCATCACGATCAAATAGGATCGCTTCTTCTAATTCATTTTCTTTACGAAGAATAACCTTGTGACCCATTTCTTCAGCAACCAATTGTGCTGTTTCTTGGTCAATCACTTGGTTGATGGTAGCCATTGCCCCCATCTTCATCATCGTTTTAATGACTTCAGTTCCTTTCACTGACATTTTACTTGCCAGTTCAGAAACTACGATAGTCTCACCGATCACAACATCAGATTTTGCTACCGTTGCTGATTTATCAAAACCATGCTGCATTGAAGTTGGTTTAGCCAATTTACCTTTACGGTTATTACGGCCACCACGAGCTCCGCGACTATTGCCAGCAGGACGTTCTTCTTCTTTTTTCGCAGGTTTTTTCTTCTTTTGACGACTTGCTTCACTACGGCGATCAGCTTCATCTTCAGCAGCTCGAGCATGCACATTAGTCGTTACATGATAATCTGCATTTTCAGATTCTTTCTTCTTCTTCTCTTCTTCTGACCAACGAACTTCGTTCTCTTCTGCCAGTTTACGAGCTTCTTCCACCAGTTTTTTCGACTCCACTTCCGCTTTACGCTGAGCTTCTTCATCTTGACGACGCTTTAGAGCTTCTGCTTCTTTTTTAGCGGCATCATGCTTTGCTTTTTCTTCTGGTGAACGTTTAGCTGCTGCTTTAACTTCTTCAGATTTTACTTTCTCTGCTGCTACTTCTTGCTTCAATTTATCTTCCGCTTCACGTTTTGCTTTTGCTTCAGCTTTCGCTGCTGCTTCTTGTTGTGCTTTTTCTTCAGCAGCATGCTTTGCTACTTCTTCCGCTTCACGAGCCGCTTGAGCTTCCTCTTCACGCTTCGTTTCTTCATCTACAGCAGTACGCTTAACATAAGTACGTTTTTTGCGCACTTCTACTTGTACTTCTTTACTTTTACCGCCACCAGCAGACACATTTAATGTGCTTTTAGTTTTGCGTTGTAGCGTTAAACGTGTTGGTTCAGAGTCACCTGAATTATCACCATGTTCTTTTTTTAGGTGCGTTAAAAGCGTTTGCTTTTCTGCATCTGTCACATTGTCTGTGCTAGTTTTTTTCATACCAGCATCAGCAAGTTGTTCTACTAAGCGTTCAACTGGTGTTCCAATTTCTTCGCTAAGTGCTTTCACTGTCAGTTCTGTCATACTGCTTTCTCCTTGCTGAAATTATTCTTCGTCGCCAAACCAGCAAATGTTACGAGCAGCCATAATAAGCTCTCCCGCACGTTCTTTGCTTAGGCCTTCGATGTCTTCTAAGTCATCAGTACCTTGGTCGGCTAAATCTTCTAAAGTCACTACGCCTTTCGCGGCAAACTTAAACGCTAGCTCGCGTTCTAGACCGTCAAGAGCAAGTAGATCTTCAGCAGGTTCTAACCCTTCAAATGATTCTTCTTGAACAAGTGCTAATGTCGTTAATGCATTTTTTGCACGAGTGCGTAGCTCTTCAACGAGCTCCTCTTCAAGACCATCAACTTCTAATAACTCACTGACTGGTACATAAGCGATTTCTTCTAATGTAGAAAAGCCTTCTTCAACCAATAACTCAGCGAAGTCTTGCTCAATATCTAAATGCTTCATAAAGCTTTCGATAGCCGCTACCGATTCTTCCTGATGCTTAGTATTAAGATCCGCGACCGTCATAACATTAAGTTCCCAACCCGTTAGTTGAGATGCTAAGCGAACGTTTTGACCGCTACGACCAATTGCTTGAGCGAGATTATCCGCTTCAACTGCAATATCCATTGAATGTGTATCTTCATCAACAATGATTGAAGCCACATCAGCAGGAGCCATTGCATTGATAACAAACTGCGCTGGATTATCATCCCAGAGCACGATATCAATACGCTCACCACCAAGCTCACCAGAAACAGCTTGTACACGTGCGCCACGCATACCAACACATGCACCAACAGGGTCTATGCGACGATCATTGGTTTTTACGGCAATTTTAGCGCGTGAACCAGGATCGCGAGCCGCCGCTTTAATTTCAATTAACTCTTCACCAATTTCTGGCACTTCAATGCGGAAAAGTTCAATCAGCATTTCTGATTTTGAGCGAGTTAAAAACAATTGGAAGCCACGAGCTTCAGGTTTTACTGCGTACAGCAGACCGCGAACACGGTCACCTGGACGTAGGTTTTCACGTGGCAATTGATCTTCACGTAAAATCACAGATTCCGCGTTATTACCTAAATCAACAATAACCGCATCACGATTAGCTTTTTTAACGACACCCGTAACTAATTCACCTTCATTATCGATGAACTGCTCTACGATTTGAGCTCGTTCTGCTTCACGAACCTTTTGTACAATCACTTGTTTCGCTGTTTGCGTTGTAATACGGTCAAATGTTACTGACTCCATATCATCTTCAACGTAATCGCCTAACTCAACAGATTCATCGTCATATTGAGCCGCTTCAATTGAGATTTCCTTAGTTGGAAACTCAACTTCTGCAACCACTAACCAACGACGCCATGTGTCAAAGTTGCCAGTTTTACGATCAATTTCTACACGAACTTCAATTTCGTGTGGACTTTTTTTCTTTGTTGCCGTGGCTAAAGCAGTTTCTAATGCTTCAAAAATACGCTCACGAGGAACAGCCTTTTCGTTCGAAACAGCTTCAACAACCGCTAAAATTTCTCTGTTCATGTTCTCGCCTCTTCAGACTTAAAATTTTGGTATCAGGTTAGCTTTAGAGATATTACTCAAAGCAAATTGTTCTGGTTGACCATCTACGGTAACAGTTACGATTTCACCTTCAATGGCCGAAATCACCCCTTTCCACTTACGGCGATTATTCACCGCCATTTTAAGTACCACGTTCACGTCGTGATCGATGAACTGCTGATAATGTGCAGGCTTAAACAGTGGACGTTCTAAACCTGGTGATGAAACTTCTAAGTTGTAAGCGACCGTAATTGGATCTTCAACATCCATGACGGCGCTAACTTGACGACTCACTTCTGCGCAGTCATCAACATTTATGCCATTTTCATGGTCAATAAAAATTCGTAGTGTTGAATGTTCACCCGCACGGATAAACTCCAAACCGACTAATTCATAGCCCGATGCAGCAACAGGCGCATCAAGTAATTCTGTTAATTGTTTTTCTAAACCAGTCATTCATATCTCCGGAAACAAAAACTGTGCAATAAAGTTAAAAACAGGATTGCCAGAAACAAAAAAAGGGCATTCAGCCCATTTCAAATACCACGCAAAATCTGACTTAACCATTGATTCCAAAGGAAATTAATAAATCCCCTTAACTGAAAAACCAATGCACAGATAATAAAAAACCCCGATAATCGAGGTTTTTTATTGCTGGACCCTGATATCACTAAGCTAAAGTTTAGCCTAGCCTGTAATTAAAATTAAATTCAATTACAAATCGGACCCATAAAAAATGGTTGCGGGAGCAGGATTTGAACCTACGACCTTCGGGTTATGAGCCCGACGAGCTACCATACTGCTCCATCCCGCGTCCGGTAACATCATTAAAGTTGATGTTGACTTTGTTTGGTTAACTGAGAACCAAGCTCAAAACTTTGTTTCAACGAGCCGTATTATAACAACAGATTGTAACTTTACAAGTTTTGCAAAACATTAAGCTAAATATTAGCTTAAATAAAACATGGTGCCGAGAGGGGGACTTGAACCCCCACACCATAAGGCACTAGCACCTCATGCTAGCGTGTCTACCAATTTCACCATCTCGGCATTTTAATTGTCACATACTTACTCAGGAATATCTGAATTACTCTTTACTGGAGCAGCAGAAACTTCATCTGTAGAAGTATTTTTAACATTTTCTGTTTTTTGCTCAATACCTGCACTTGGTGCGGCCCATTGAGAATCCTCTTTAGCAGTCGACATGTGCCCAAGCACTAAGCTAAGAATAAAGAAAATCGTTGCGAATATTGCAGTTGAACGAGTAAGGAAGTTACCTGAACCACCAGAACCAAATACAGTATTTGATGCTCCAGCTCCGAACGAAGCTCCCATGTCTGCGCCTTTACCTTGTTGAATTAACACAAGGCCAATAACACCAAGCGCCGCAACAAGATAAATCACAAGTAGAACTGTTAACATTTTTCCACCTATGCTTTTTTGAATTTTAGGGTTGCATTGGAAAAACCAAAAACAACGCACCTCCCTAGTGAGGCGGTGAGATACTATCGAAACCTTAGGTCAGTGACAAGCTAAAAATGATAAAATAATGCGAGTTCTTATCTAAACGCTTAAAAAACTCGCAAAATAGAAATTATCCTTTTTAATTAAAGCAATAAACTTAATATTAAAAAGGATGTTGATAACGATTAAAGTCTCTTATCTACTTTTTTAACAACTCTTTTTCACTTGTTCAGCAATGGCTAGAGCGCTAGTTTGTACTAACTCAGCATCTTCACCCTCAACCATCACTCGAATTAAAGGCTCAGTTCCTGATTTTCGCAGTAGAACTCGACCTTTATCACCAAGCTGCCTTTCAACTTGTAGCACAGCGGCTTTAACTTCAGGTGTTTCCAATGGGTCATTATCGCCAGAAAAACGTATATTTTCCAAGACTTGGGGGTAAAGCGTCATTCCGGATGCCAGAACACTTAACGAGAGTTTACTTCCGACAACAGAAGCTAATACTTGTAATGCTGCTACAATGGCATCGCCAGTCGTGACTTTATCCAATAGAATAACGTGTCCTGAGTTTTCAGCACCAATCTTCCAACCTTTTTCCAGAAGTTGCTCCATTACATAACGGTCACCAACTTTAGAGCGAACAAATGGAATTCCAAGTTGTTTTAGACCATTTTCCATACCTAAGTTGGTCATTAATGTCCCAACCACACCGCCTTTCAACTCGCCTCGGCGAAGTGCATCACGGGCAATAATGTAAGCGATCTGATCGCCGTCAACTTTATTCCCATGCTCATCAACCATGATGATACGATCACCATCACCATCAAACCCTAACCCTAAATCTGCCTTCTCTTCTAGTACTTTCGCTTGCAGAGCACGGACATCGGTAGCACCAACTTTATCATTGATATTTAAGCCATTTGGCTCACAACCAATCGTCACAATCTCTGCACCTAATTCAGTGAAAACACTAGGGGCAATATGATAAGTTGCGCCATGAGCACAATCGATGACAATCTTTAACCCAGCCAAACTTAATTCATTAGGGAAAGTACTCTTGCAAAACTCAATATAACGGCCAGCCGCATCCACCAAACGTTTTGCTTTACCTAAGAAAGCCGATTCAACGCATTCGATGTCTTTTTCTAATTCAGCTTCAATAGCAAGCTCTATATCATCCGGCAACTTAGTTCCTTCCGATGAGAAAAATTTGATGCCATTGTCATAATATGGATTATGAGAAGCTGAAATTACGATACCAGCCTCCGCGCGAAATGTTTGAGTCAAATAAGCAACGGCTGGCGTAGGCATTGGTCCTGTCAACACCGCTTTCAATCCCGCAGCAGCAAGACCCGCTTCTAATGCTGATTCCAGCATGTATCCAGAAATTCGAGTATCTTTACCTATAATGACTTGCTTAGTGCCCTGCTTAGCTAATACACGGCCTGCAGCCCAACCTAATTTCAAAATAAAGTCAGGAGTGATCGGAAATTGTCCCACCTTGCCACGTACACCATCGGTGCCAAAATATTTTCTCTCAGACATCGTCTAATAGTCCTTAATCTCGCAGAATTTCAATGATTAATTCACTTACGAAGAAGCAAATCGTTATTTTATGAATTTAGTTGTATCGCTTTTATTATCCGCAGGGCATCTTGAGTCGCCGCTACATCATGAACACGAATAATCTGAGCGCCTTGTTGAGCAGCCAAGGTTGCACAAACTACGCTGCCAAACATTGAGTCAGAGGTTGGTTTACCTAACAACTTTGTGATCATCGACTTTCGAGACATTCCTGCTAGCACCGGTAATCCAAATTGATGGAATCGTTTAAAATTAGCTAACAAATGATAGTTATTTTCAACTGTTTTTCCAAAACCAAAGCCGGGATCAATAATAATATTCTGCTTATTAATACCTGAGGCTAAGCAAAGATCAATACGCTGTTGTAGGAAATCACAAACTTCTTGCAAGACGTCATTATACTGAGGATCTTGCTGCATAGTTCTCGGCTGACCTTTCATA
The DNA here is from genome assembly GCF_014694375.1 of Vibrio sp. S17_S38. GTDB lineage: Bacteria > Pseudomonadota > Gammaproteobacteria > Enterobacterales > Vibrionaceae > Vibrio. The sequence goes on along the minus strand of NZ_JAAUWW010000011.1, from coordinate 119,860 downwards.
TGCATAATGCAGACAGGAATATTAGCCTTAGCAACAATTTCTAATGCGCCCTCATCTTGTAGCGCTCGAATATCATTAATAAGATCAACTCCAGCTTCAATACCTGCTGCCATAACAGAAGATTTATAGGTATCCAACGAAATCCAGACATCGAAATTTGCCCTAATAGCTTTAATTAGAGGGATAACTCGGTTTAGTTCATCCTCAGGCGCCACTTCAGTTGCTCCAGGACGAGTCGATTCACCACCAACATCGATAATAGTCGCTCCAGCCATAATCATCGACTGAGCATGTTCCATCGCCATATCAAATTGGTTGAACTTACCACCATCAGAAAAAGAGTCTGGTGTGATATTGAGTATCCCCATAATTTGAGGTTCACTTAAATCAAGTTGCTTATTTTTATAGGTTAACTTCATAACAGAGTTCATAATTTGGGGTGTTTATTCGATATCTAGCCAAGATAATAATGCAGAGTTGTTGAAAATATATTAGCCAGATGGAAAAAGCCCCGATATTAATCAGGGCTTTGAGTCATTAACGCAGAAATTAAGAATCTTTTTTCGATTCTGATGGTTCTTCTGTTGCATTGTCACCAGAGGCTTTATCTTCAGACTCCACAGAGGTATCACTATCAGACTCTGCTTGTTCTCCTTCAGGATTAACTACTACCTCAGGTGCTTTCGCTTCAGTGTCAGGTTTTGAGACATCTTGATCCCCCCAACCTTGAGGAGCGCGAATCGTATCACTACGGTTCATTAGATCATCAATTTGACCCGCATCAATTGTTTCATACTTCATCAATGCATCTTTCATTGAATGCATGATATCCATATTTTCTTCTAAAACTTTTTTTGCTCGATCATAGTTGCGATCAATTAACATTCGGATTTCTTCATCAATCAAACGAGCTGTTTCATCAGAAATTTGCTTTGGCTTTGGCATGTAGCCATTGTTTTCATTTTCAGAATAAAGCAATGGGCCTAAATTTTGAGAAAAGCCCCACTCTGTGACCATTCTACGAGCAATATCTGTCGCACGTTCAATATCATTTGAAGCACCGGTTGATATTTTATCTTGTCCGTAAATCAACTCTTCCGCTAAACGGCCGCCATACAAACTAGAAATCATCGATTCTAAATGCTGACGACTCATGCTCACTCGATCTTGCTCTGGCAGGTACATCGTAACACCAAGCGCGCGGCCACGAGGGATAATAGACACCTTGTAAACTGGATCATGTTCCGGCATTAGACGGCCAACAATGGCATGTCCAGCTTCATGATAGGCTGTTGAGGCTTTTGTCTCTTCGGTTAATACCATTGAACGACGTTCAGCACCCATCATGATTTTATCTTTGGCCAGTTCAAACTCGACCATTGATACATTACGCTTATTACCACGCGCAGCAAATAACGCAGCTTCGTTGACTAAGTTTGCAAGATCAGCACCAGAAAACCCTGGTGTGCCACGAGCAATCAATGCTGGTTCAACATTATCTCCGAGTGGTACTTTACGCATGTGTACCTTTAAAATCTGCTCACGACCACGAATATCAGGTAATCCAACAACTACTTGGCGATCAAAACGTCCTGGACGTAATAATGCTGCATCCAATACATCAGCGCGGTTAGTCGCAGCAATGACGATAACCCCTTCGTTGCCTTCAAAACCATCCATTTCAACAAGCATTTGGTTTAGAGTTTGTTCACGCTCATCATTACCACCGCCAACACCGGCTCCACGCTGGCGACCGACGGCATCAATTTCATCAATGAAGATGATACAAGGTGATGCTTTTTTGGCTTGCTCGAACATGTCACGTACACGAGATGCACCAACACCAACAAACATTTCAACGAAATCAGAACCTGAAATACTAAAAAATGGTACTTTCGCTTCACCTGCAATAGCTTTTGCTAATAAGGTTTTACCTGTACCCGGTGGACCAACCAATAAAACACCCGTTGGGATCCTACCGCCTAGTTTTTGGAAACGTGTCGGATCCCGCAGATAATCCACTAATTCTTTCACGTCTTCTTTTGCTTCATCACAACCAGCAACATCGGCGAACGTGGTTTTAATCTGATCTTCGCCCATCATTTTAGCTTTGCTTTTACCGAAAGACATAGCGCCTTTACCACCAGCCCCGCCTTGCATTTGACGCATGAAGAAAATCCATACACCAATCAGTAAAATCATCGGGAACCAAGAAATAAATATAGTGCTTAGCAAACTTTGTTGCTCAGGTGGCGTACCTGTCACTTTTACATTCTCGTTGATCAAGTCATCAAGCAGTTTATTGTCGTACACTGGCATGTACGTCACGTTACGAGAGTTATCAGTACGGACAAAGGTAATTTCTCGATCCTTGAACTTTGCTTCTCGGACTTGGCCTTGACCAACGTCTTTTACAAAGGATGTGTAATCAATTGCTTTTCCGTTACTGTCCCCAGGCCCAAAGCTCTGGAAAACTGACATCAAAACTACGGCGATTACTAGCCATAAAATTAAATTTTTTGCCATGTCACTCAAGGTGTCAGCCTCTCGGTTCACTAATTTGAAAAATAGGGTACTACAGTTTATATCCTGTAGCCACAATGTATACCTCACGAGAACGAGCACGTGAAGAGTCTGGTTTTCTTATTTTTACATTTTTAAACATGTCTCTTACATCTTTAACGTACTGATCAAAGCCTTCGCCTTGGAATACTTTAACAACAAAACTACCATCTGGTGCTAGAACTTGTCGACACATATCCAATGCCAGCTCAACCAAATACATCGCTCTTGGCTGATCTACAGCTTGATTCCCGCTCATATTCGGTGCCATATCAGACATCACCACATCAACCATATCAGGCTGAATACGCTGTAATAACGCCTCTAAAACGGCCTCTTCGCGGAAATCACCTTGTAAGAAACTTACCCCTGCAATGGAATCCATGGATAAAATGTCACAAGCTATGACTTGGCCTGAATCGCCTACAATACCTACAGCATATTGTGACCACCCACCCGGCGCAGCTCCTAAATCAACCACTGTCATTCCCGATTTAATCAATTTATCTTTTTCTTGAATCTCTTCAATTTTAAAGATAGCACGAGAGCGATAGCCTTTCTTTTGTGCTTCAGCTACATACTTATCATCAAAGTGCTCTTGTAACCAACGACCCGAGCTTGCGGAATGTTTTTTCTTACTCATTTTAACCCTAATACTTAACAAACTGCTTCTGCTAAATAGGTAAAATGCAGAAGGACCGACAGAAACTATTCAGAATAGATAGTCTTCCCGAATAGATGGCGTTAAAATAGAACTTTTCAACCCTTATACAACAAAAAATGGCCGAATAATGAATCTAAGCACCAAACAAAAGCAGCACTTAAAAGGACTAGCTCACAGTTTAAAACCTGTAGTGCTAATGGGCGCAAATGGATTAACTGAAGCTGTTCTCGCGGAAATTGAACTCGCACTGAATCATCATGAGCTAATCAAAATCAAAGTTGCTTCTGAAGACAGAGAAACTAAGCAATTGATTATAGACGCGATTGTTCGTGAAACAAAAGCAGAAAAAGTACAAACTATCGGTAAAGTACTGGTTTTATTCCGCCAATCTGAACAGCGTAAAATCGAAATCCCTCGTAAGTAGCGGATATTCAGATAAAAAGGTACAAAAAAGGCCACATTAACGTGGCCTTTTTTATTAAATTATTTTACAGATATTTACATTATTGTTTTTAAGATCAAGTCTGACTAAATATAACTAACTGCAATAATTTCGAAATCTTTTTCACCGCCCGGTGTAGATATGATCACTTCATCACCGTCCATTTTCCCAATAAGACCACGAGCAATTGGTGAACTAACGGAAATCTTACCTTGCTTAATATTGGCTTCATCGTCGCCAACAATTTGATATTTCACTTCTTTATCTGTATCAATATCCAGCAAAGTTACCGTGGTACCAAAAATCACTTTACCAGTATTATCCATTTTGCTCACATCAATAACTTGAGCAACAGACAATTTATATTCGATATCTCGGATTTGCGCTTCACAAATCCCCTGCTCTTCTCGAGCAGCATGGTATTCCGCATTTTCTTTTAAATCACCCAATTCACGAGCTTCAGCTATAGCTTGTGTAATGATTGGTCGACGTTTTAATAATACATCTAATTCAACGCGTAGGGCTTGCTCGCCGCTCACGGTCATTGGCACTTTTTCCATTTTATACCTCACTCCAAAGCTACGCTTCAGACAGTAAAAGCCCCCTCAACTTACTGCTGAGCGGGTGATATTAATAACATGATGTTTTCACAGTGTAATTAATCTTAATATATACGTCACGTTAAAACTCTCGCTGCGATCTGTTTTTGTCTCTAAAGCCACAAATACCCCCTTCTCTTCCCTAGTGGTCAAACCTCTATTTTTCTAAATCAATCATAAATACACCACTTAAAAAATACGAAATGGAACTTTTTAAATCAAACATTAACAATAAGTTACAGGGAAACCGGACAACAAGAACATACTAAACCATGTGCTTTTTATTAAATTTTATAACTTTTGACTATCACCCACTACCTGTTCCACGTAAAAAGGCACCCCATGAGCAAACTATTGCTCATGGATTCCGTTAAGGTATAGAAATTATTACGTAGAAAAACTCGCGTAATAATCATAAGGAAGAAAAGAAGCCACGAGAATACGTGCTCTTTTATTTTATGGAAAATACATCATTAGGATTATTAAAATGAACAAAACAGTACTTGCACTAGCAGTGGCCGCTGCAGCAATTTCTACCGCAACATCAGCAGCAACGATTTATAAAGACGATACTTCAACGTTAAACATGGGTGGCCGTGTTGAAGTTCGCGCCAATTTTTCTGATGCAAATAAAACAGATGCAGATGACAATCAATACAAAGATGCATCTCGTGTTCGTTTAAATATTGGTGGTGAACAAAAACTGAATGAAGATGTTTCTTTCATTGGTTTTACTGAATTTGAAGTGACTGAAAACTCAGATCCTGTAGGTGATGATACTAACATCAACACTCGTTACTTATTCGCGGGTGTGCAATCGCAAACTTACGGTGCGTTAACATACGGTCATCAAGATAATGCATTCACTTACCTGACTAACTTCACCGATATGGCAGAAGTATTCAGTGGCTACATCAACGAATATAACGTTGCAACCTCTGACCGTGCTAACAATGTTCTACGTTACGCATACAGCCAAGATAAATTAACTATTCAAGCAAGTGTTCAAGGCGATTCAGATTCTGATGGCACTCCATTAACTCAAAATGCAGATGGCTACGGGGTTATTGCTTCTTACGCTTTCACTGATTCACTAGAATTTGGTCTAGGTTACGCTTCAACAGATGCAAATGGTGCTGGTGATGATCAGATCGGCACTGGTGACAACAACACTTATACTGCTGCCCTAAAATACTCAAACAATGGTATTTACCTAGCCGCAACTTATGAAGGTGGTACAGTTTCAACTGCTGATACTTCAGCGACAGAGTCTGATTTCAACGCTGCAGATGCTTACGCTGGATATACATTCGGTGATAACAACATCAACATGACGTACAACTATTTCAATGCTGATGATAGTGCCTTCAATAGTCTTAACCTGAACAATATCGCATTTGAATACGCTCGTTACTTCGGTAATGCAACTGTATACGGTGCTTACATGGTTAACATGCTAGATGACAGCGATGCAACTGCAACAGGTAACGCTTTAGGTCTAGGTGATGCATCAACTGATGACCAATTCCAAGTTGGCTTCCGTTACGCATTCTAATCTAAGACTTCTATCAAGAAGTTAAGATAAAATAACACTCAATACCCGTTGATTTCAGCGGGTATTTTTTTGCCTGTTGTCCCGATATTTTTCACTTTCAATTACTTCTCGTGCAATAAGCGTTATGATAAAAACAATTAACAATATCAGTCTCGAAATGGATATTCATGAATTATAAATTAAGTTCCTCATACCTGCTGCTTGGCTCTATCTCAATACTACCTTTACCAACATTAGCGGCTGATATTTATAAAACAGATATGGCAAGCTTATCACTAAGCGGACGCGTCGAAGCCAGAGCGCAAATTATAGACGGTAAAGTCGACGATCAAACACGAGCCCGTATAAATTTCATGGGTAAGACTATGGTAAACAATACCATGTATGCCGTCGGTGATTGGGAGGGTGAATTTCAAACCAGTCAAAATGGTAATACTGACCTCACCAACGATGAAAGTGGCGGTTCACTCAACACTCGTTACGCGTATGCTGGATTAGGTGGTAATTTTGGTGAAGTGACCTATGGTGAAAATGATGGCGCCTTAGGTATTCTGACCGATTTTACCGATATCATGGCCTATCACGGAAATAACGCAGCTTATAAAATCTCAGTAGCGGATCGAACCGATAACATGCTGACTTACAAAGGCCAGTACGATCATTATATTTTAAAAGCTTCTTACCGCTTCGCCGATAGTGAGGTGCAAGAAAACAAACTCAACCCTGAAGATAATAAGATGATCGACAATAACCAAGATGGCTATTCCGTATCGGTCACCTATTCTCTCTTTGATACCGGAATCCAATTTGGTGGCGGTTATGCAGAGCAAGCAGACGAAAATGAAGCTATGTTCGCCGCGTCCTATTCTTTAGGCAATTGGTACATTGCAACTAACGTAGTTAAAGGTGAAAAATATTTATCCACTCTTTTAATACAACCAACCCCGCCAGAAGCTTACGACAGCTTAGGCTATGAATTTGCCACCTCATACACGATAGGGAAAACCGTATTCACGGCGACTTACAATAATTTAAATATGGACACTGACAATACAACCTATGGTTCACATGCTGGCGATGTAAACGATCTCGCGTTTGATGTAAGTTATTATTTCGTATCGAACTTTCGAGCTTATGCTTCCTATAATTTCAACTTACTAAGCACTGGACATGGTGTGAGCTATGTCGAAGCTGAAGATGATATCGCCCTTGGAATGCGCTACGATTTTTAAGACTAAGCTCAGTTAAAAATCACCATAACATGTCACACGCCAGCTTATTTAAGATGGCGTTTTTGTTTATACTGAATCCACTTAATTATAGGGATATCATCTTATGTTTCGCGCAACGCTTCTTTCAACGCTGACTTTAGCCATCTCATTTTTTTCACTATCAAGCGTGGCCCAAACACTTCCTGAACACTCAGTTCTGCCCGATCAAAACATTCTCCCCAACGCGTCACAGGTTGGTATCATTGTCGAAACAAGCAATGTCAAAACAAGTACTAAAAGCGATCAATTATTTCCACCCGCCAGTACCTTAAAACTATTCACAGCGCTCGCGGCAAAGTTAGAGTTAGGTAACGAGTTTACTTATCAAACAACGTTAGAGCGCCATAACGAGGATGTAGTTTTACGTTTCAGCGGAGATCCAAGCTTTACTAGCCAAGATTTAGTTAACCTTTTAAAAGATAGCAAGCTTACCAATATTTCTGGCGACATAATTATTGATCAAAGTGCTTTCACTGGTTACGAAAAAGGTGTGGGCTGGCCTTGGGATATACTTGGGGTTTGCTACAGCGCAGTATCAAGCGCCATCACGTTAAATGGCAACTGTGTTATGGCTTCTATTTACACTAATGCCGATGGTTCCACTCGCGTATTCACACCTAAACATCAACCTGTATCCGTTACCACGACCGCTAAAGCTGTCACCAAAGAACAGCAAAAAGAACAATATTGCGATCTTGATTTATCGACCACACTGGATAATCAATATCAACTTTCAGGGTGCTTAGTTAAACAAAATAAACCACTGCCACTAAACTTTGCCGTACAGAACCCATTCAACTATAGCGCTTTAGTTCTAAAGCAATTATTGATAGCAAATAACATTACGTTTAAAGGCAAAATTCAACAAGCTATTGAACCTCAAGCAAGTGATGAAATCTTAGCTCAGCATCAATCTCAGCCACTTTCTGAATTATTGGAACATATGCTGAAAGACTCTGACAATTTATACGCGAACAACTTGTCTAAAACCATTGGAGCCCAGTATTTCAATCAAGCAGGTTCATTTAGAAATGGAACCGAAGCGATTAAGCGGATTTTATTAGAAAAAGCCAATATAGACTTAAAAAATGCGGTGATCGAAGATGGATCAGGATTATCTCGAAATAATAGAATTACCCCAAACCAGTTACTTGCCGTATTAGATTATATAAAAACGCATAATGATCAATTAGACATCATGTCATTAATGCCAACATCAGGAATTAATGGCACGCTAAAATATCGTTCAAGCATGCGTAAAGATCCGATTAAAGGCAATATCATAGCGAAAAGTGGATCATTATTTGCCACTCATAATATGGCCGGTTTTGTACTCAATAAATCAGGCAAACCAACAACAACCTTCGTACAACTCATTACCGATTATTACCCCGATCCAGAGCAAAAAGGCTTACCTCCACTAACGGTTTTTGAGCGTAGCTTTTATCAAAATATGATTCAGCAAGCACAAAAGTAATACCAATAAAAAAGCCTATAGAATGTCACCACTCTATAGGCTTTCGTATTTGGGGGAAACTACACTAAAGAAGCTTTTACTTGCTCATGTAGTTCTTGAATCGATGTTACTGTACTACGATTATCTTCACTGTGCGCCATACAGGTGGCAAATGCCGCATTAAGTGTCGTGGTATAGTTCACTTTTTCTTGCAGTGCTCCACGGCGTAATAACTTAGAATCTTCAATTGCTTGACGACCTGCCGCAGTATTCACAATGTAGGTGTACTCATTATTCTTGATACGGTCAAGAATATGAGGGCGACCTTCATGAACCTTATTCACTAAGCGAGGGTTAATGCCTGCTTCGCCTAGCACAACCGCAGTACCGTGCGTTGCATCTAACTGGTAACCGAGTTTGATTAGCTGCTTGGCAACTTCTACCACACGTTTTTTATCTTCTTCTCGAACCGAGAGAAGCGCGCGTCCACCTTCAGGATAAACATTGCCAATACCAAGTTCGGCTTTAGCAAACGCTTGAGCAAACGTCTTACCAACTCCCATCACTTCACCTGTAGAGCGCATTTCTGGCCCTAATAGCGGATCAACACCTAGGAATTTGTTAAAAGGTAAAACCACCTCTTTTACTGAATAATATGGTGGAATAATTTCTTTAGTGAACCCTTGAGACTCAAGAGATTGCCCTGCCATAACACGAGCGGCAATCTTAGCAATCGGTGCTCCTGTCGCTTTCGATACAAATGGAACCGTACGCGCGGCGCGAGGGTTAACTTCAATTAAGTACACTTTGCCATCTTTTACAGCAAACTGTGTATTCATTAGACCACGAACACCAAGCTCAAATGCCAGCTTCTCAACTTGCTCACGCATCACATCTTGAATTTCTTGACTTAACGTATAAGCAGGCAAAGAACAGGCAGAATCACCAGAGTGAACACCAGCTTGTTCGATATGCTCCATGATTCCAGCAATAACAACTCGCTCGCCATCACAAATCGCATCAACATCCACTTCTACCGCATCATCAAGGAATAAATCAAGAAGTACAGGAGATTCATTCGATACGCTCACCGCTTCATTGAAGTAGCGACGTAAATCTTGCTCATCGTAAACAATTTCCATAGCACGACCACCGAGGACATACGATGGGCGAACCACTAATGGATAACCAATTTCACGCGATTTCTCTAGAGCTTGTTCCATCGTTGTCACAGTTGCATTCTTTGGCTGTAATAAACCTAAGCGATCAACCGCTGTCTGGAATCGTTCACGGTCTTCTGCGCGGTCAATTGCATCTGGGCTAGTTCCAATAACAGGTACACCAGCAGCTTCTAATGCACGAGCAAGCTTAAGTGGTGTTTGACCACCGTATTGAACAATCACACCTTTCGGTTTTTCAATACGTACGATTTCAAGCACATCTTCCAAAGTAACCGGTTCGAAGTATAAACGGTCTGAAGTATCGTAATCGGTTGATACTGTTTCAGGGTTACAGTTCACCATAATGGTTTCGTAGCCATCTTCACGTAACGCTAAAGAAGCATGAACACAGCAATAGTCAAACTCAATACCTTGGCCGATACGGTTTGGACCACCACCTAGCACCATGATTTTGTCACGGTCAGATGGGTTGGCCTCACACTCTTCATCATAAGAAGAATACATGTATGCCGTATCAGATGAAAATTCAGCAGCACAAGTATCAACACGCTTATAAACCGGATGGATGTTAAATTGCTCACGAGCGCGGCGAATTTCAGCTTCTGCAACACCTAAGATAGTCGCTAAACGTGCATCACCAAATCCTTTACGCTTCATCTTACGTAGAACATCTTCATTCAAACCAGCGAAACCACCAGCTCTAACTTCATCTTCAAGTTGAACCAGCTCTTCGATTTGAACCAAGAACCAACGGTCAACGTTAGTTAAGTTGAAAACACCATCGACTGACATGCCAGCACGGAATGCATCGGCAATGTACCAAATACGATCACAACCCGCTTCTTTCAATTCTTGGCGAATTTTAGTCAATGCATCAGGTGCATCTAAATCGACCATTTCATCAAAACCATTACGGCCGACTTCTAAGCCACGCAATGCTTTTTGCAAAGACTCTTGCTGATTACGACCAATCGCCATCACTTCACCAACCGACTTCATTTGTGTGGTTAGACGATCATTCGCGCCAGCAAATTTTTCGAAGTTAAAACGAGGAATCTTAGTCACAACGTAATCGATTGTCGGTTCAAATGAGGCTGGTGTTGCACCGCCTGTGATATCATTCATCAATTCATCAAGCGTATAGCCAATCGCCAATTTCGCAGCAATTTTTGCAATCGGGAAACCGGTCGCTTTAGATGCCAATGCCGATGAACGTGATACACGTGGATTCATCTCGATGATAACCATACGGCCATCTTTTGGATTAATACCAAACTGAACGTTAGAACCGCCTGTTTCTACGCCAATCTCACGTAAAACCGCTAAAGAAGCGTTACGCATTAATTGATATTCTTTGTCGGTCAAGGTTTGAGCCGGAGCAACCGTGATTGAATCACCAGTGTGAATGCCCATTGCATCGAAATTCTCAATCGTACATACGATGATACAGTTATCCGCTTTATCACGAACCACTTCCATTTCGTATTCTTTCCAACCAATCAAAGATTCGTCGATAAGCAATTCGTGAGTTGGCGAAAGATCAAAACCACGATGGCAAATTTCGTCGAATTCTTCCTTGTTATATGCGATACCGCCACCAGAACCACCCATCGTAAAAGATGGACGGATGATACAAGGGAAACCAACCATTTCTTGAACTTTATAAGCTTCTTCCATGGTTTTAGCTGTATCTGCACGAGGGCACTCAAGACCAATGGATTTCATTGCTTTATCAAAACGAGAGCGATCTTCGGCTTTGTCAATCGCATCAGCCGTTGCGCCAATCATTTCGACATTAAATTCAGCTAATACACCATGCTTTTCTAGCTCAAGCGCACAGTTCAATGCCGTTTGTCCGCCCATAGTAGGCAAAACCGCATCCGGACGCTCTTTAGCGATAATGTTGCGGACAACTTCCCATTGAATAGGCTCGATATACGTTGCATCAGCCATCTCAGGATCAGTCATAATCGTGGCTGGATTCGAGTTAACTAGAATAACTCGGTATCCTTCTTCGCGCAGTGCTTTACAAGCTTGTGCGCCAGAGTAGTCAAATTCACAGGCTTGGCCGATAACGATTGGGCCAGCACCTAAAATCAGAACACTTTTAATGTCAGTACGTTTTGGCATGCTACTACTCCGAATTAGGCTTGCTTATGTGATTTAATAAGATCGATGAAGTGATTAAACAGTGGTGCAGCATCATGTGGACCTGGGCTTGCTTCTGGGTGCCCCTGAAAACTAAAAGCTGGCTTATCTGTACGATGAATACCCTGCAAAGAGCCATCAAATAATGACTTATGTGTCGCTCGTAGTGTTTTAGGCAATGTAGCTTCATCAGCGGCAAAACCATGATTTTGAGAAGTAATCATGACAACATCACGATCAAGATCTTTAACTGGATGATTCGCTCCGTGGTGACCAAATTTCATTTTGATGGTTTTGGCACCTGATGCTAAAGCTAAAATTTGGTGTCCTAAACAGATACCAAAGATAGGCAAACCTTTTTCCAAGAAAACCTTAGTCGCTTCAATAGCATATGTACAAGGCTCTGGATCTCCAGGACCATTTGATAAGAAGATGCCATCCGGATTTAAGGCCAGAACCTCTTCCGCACTAGTTTGAGCAGGAACAACGGTTAAGCGACAGCCACGGTCAACTAACATACGCAAAATATTACGTTTAGCACCAAAGTCGTAAGCGACGACATGGAAAGGCAACTCTGAATCGGATTTAGCTTCAGGCAAACCACCCGTTAATGTCCAAGAACCTTGTTTCCATGAGTACGTTTCTTTGGTCGAAACAACTTTTGCTAAATCCATTCCTTTAAGACCAGGAAATTCTTTCGCTTTTGCTAAGGCAAGCGCTTCATCAAGATTGTTACCAGCAATGATGCAACCATTCTGCGCGCCCTTTTCACGCAATAATCTCGTCAATTTACGCGTATCAATATCAGCAATGCCGACAATATTTTGTGATTTTAAGTATTCAGAAAGTGTTTGTTCACTGCGGAAGTTTGAAGCAATAAGAGGAAGGTCACGGATAACTAAGCCTTGCGCATGAATGGCTGAAGATTCTTCGTCTTCTGAGTTAGTTCCGGTATTGCCAATATGAGGATAAGTAAGAGTAACAATTTGCTGCGAATAGGAAGGATCGGTAAGAATTTCTTGATACCCCGTCATCGAGGTATTGAAAACAACTTCTCCCACGGCGGAACCAAAAGCTCCAATTGATTGGCCGCGGAACACTGTCCCATCTTCTAGGACTAACAGTGCTGAATTATTCAAGACAACCTCCAGAATAAATATTCAAAATACATACATAAGCTTTCGCTTTCGTCTTACCAAATCGCCATTTTATGGAATTTAGATAAATTGGCGCTATTCTAGAGATGTGAACTTAAGCTGTCAACATTAAGCAAAAAAGAAAGGCACCATTTACGATACTTTGTTTGTTTTTTTTTATAAAGACGATGAAATCATATCTTAAGTGGGCAGTATAAGTCAGTAAGCACTGACTTTATGTTTCCCATGATCGAATAAATGCTCTTTATATCTGAAAATATAATAACTTGCACTTTAATGGAGAAAAAACCAAAAATAACATTGAATTTTAATCATCTAACACAAAAAATAAGACTAACCCCTCAAAAATTCAAGTTAAAATATCAATAAATATGATTATTGAAGTTTGAAAATAAAAAAAGACCCCACCAATTGAGATCTTTTTTAGCTATTCTCTCTGTGCTAATGCGATCAAAAGTGAATATTTGCTCAAAAACTAAGTTTTTATGCAATCGTTTACCAAATCGTTTGCGTCACTCACTCAATCACAGTTAATTTTCAGCTATTAATCACTTAATCCCAGCACATCCTGCATAGTATAAAAACCACATTGCTTTTCATTCAACCAAACCGCAGCTTTAATCGCACCATTAGCAAACGTCATACGATCACTGGCTTTATGAGTAATCTCCAGTCTTTCACCAATATCGGCAAACATCGCCGTGTGCTCACCAACAATATCGCCGGCACGAAGAGTAGCAAAACCAATTTCATCTTTAGTCCGCTCACCAGTAATGCCCTCCCGTGCATACACAGCAACATCACTAAGATTATTTCCCATTGCACCTGCAATTGCTTCCCCCATTCCAATGGCGGTACCTGAAGGTGCATCAACTTTATGTCTGTGATGGGCTTCTACAATTTCAATATCACAATAATCACCCATTACTTTTGCAGCTTGCTCAAGTAATTTAAACATGACGTTTACACCCACACTGTAGTTTGGTGCCATTACAATCGCGATATCTTTTGCAGCTTCGTTGATAACTTGCTTTTCTTCCTCGGAAAAACCCGTTGTACCGATCACTAACTTCTTGCCATGTTGTTTACATAATTCAATATTAGCCAGCGTACTAACAGGAGCGGTAAAGTCGACAATGACATCAAATTGCTCAATCGCATTGGCAAGATCATCAACCAGAGCTACACCAAATTTCCCCTCTCCACACAGCTCACCAACATCAACACCAATTAATGAGGACTCAGCTCTTTCCGAACCTGCGCCAACTTGGGCTGTTGGATTGATATAGGTTGCTTTAACTAAGTTTCGACCCATTCGACCAGCGGCACCTGCGATTGCAATTCGAACCATTGCCTCTCTCTCCTTTAATTTAGCGATTAGAAAAATTATCTAAAATATGTTGGCAATGTAGCGTGTTTGATAATAGATGAAAAGCAAAAAAAACGGGCCCCAAATGGGACCCGTTTTAGCTATGAGAACGCAGAGTACGTTACTTTTTAGCCAACTTCTCTTTGATACGAGCTGACTTACCAGAACGCTCACGTAGGTAGTACAATTTGGCACGACGTACTGCACCACGGCGCTTAACTTCAATGCTATCAATCATTGGAGAGTGAGTTTGGAAAGCACGCTCAACACCTTCACCGTTCGAGATTTTACGAACTGTAAATGCTGAGTGAAGGCCACGGTTACGCTTAGCGATAACTACGCCTTCAAATGCTTGTAGACGCTCACGGTCGCCTTCTTTAACTTTAACCTGAACTACAACTGTATCACCAGGTGCGAATGCAGGAATGTTTTGTTTTAGTTGCTCTTCTTCAAGAGCCTTAATGATATTGCTCATTTATTTATATCCTAGGTTAAACTGATGCTAAATATAATAGGTTATTGCTTTGCTTCTTATTAATTTACTCGCGCTTTTTAACAAGCAACTGTTCCTTAATAAAATGCCCCAGCAATTGTTCCTGTTCGTCAGTCAGAGCTAGATTTTCCAGAAGCTCTGGTCTTCTAAGCCAAGTACGGCCTAGCGATTGTTGTAATCGCCAGCGACGAATATCCTTATGGTTTCCAGACTTCAATACCGCTGGTATTTCTTGTCCATCCAACACATCAGGACGAGTATAATGCGGACAATCCAATAAACCATTTGCAAAAGAATCCTCTTCTGCCGACGCAAAATCCCCAAGTACACCCGGAACAAACCGAGAGACCGAATCAATGAGTGTCATGGCTGGAATTTCCCCACCCGTCATTACAAAATCTCCTATCGACCATTCTTCATCGACATAAGATTGAATAATGCGCTCATCTACCCCTTCATAACGACCACAAATAAGAATCAAGTTCTCATTCATCGCTAATTCTTCAACCCCTTGTTGATCGAGCTTTCGACCTTGAGGTGAAAGATAGATAACTTTCGCCGTTTTCGGTGAAGCTTGTTTGGCTGCTTCAATGGCGTCGCGTAAAGGCTTAACCATCATTAACATACCAGGGCCACCACCATAAGGCCTATCATCAACTGTGTGATGTTTATCATGAGTGAAATCACGAGGATTCCAAGTCTCTAATGATAAAAGGCCTTTCTTTACCGCTTGACCAGTAACACCAAAATCAGAAACGGCTCGAAACATATCAGGAAACAGGCTAATTATGCCAATCCACATCGCGTTACTCGCTTATTCTGTTAAGTGTCCATCTTCTTATTAGAAGATTAGAATCCAGGATCCCAGTCAACTTCGATCCGTTGAGCATTGCGATCAACATGCTTGATCACTTGCTCTTCAAGGTACGGGATTAATCGTTCCTTTTGGCCAAAAGCATCTTTAAGATTTGCTTTCACTACCAAAACATCATTTGAGCCAGTTTCCATTAGGTCGGTGACCTCACCAAGGTGGTAACCTTTAGTGGTAAAAACTTGCATACCAAATAACTCACGCCAGTAGAATTCCTCTTCTGACAATTCAGGTAATGACACAGGGTCAATTAGGATTTCAACATTGGCATACGGTTGTGCATCTTCACGCACATCAACACCTTCCAGCTTACACACATAACCATTGTTATGACGCTTCCAGCTTTCTACTTTGAACTCAACCAATTTACCCTTTTGGTTAATAAACCAAGGGGCGTAATCAAAAATACTTTCGCCGTTGTCGGTATAGGAAAAAACTTTAAGCCAACCACGAATGCCGTAAGAAGAACCAAGCTTACCTACAACAATTTTTTCGTTTTTTTGTTCACTCATAGCTTTGACCTTTCACCCAACAACTCAATTTTGTATTCACTAATTCGTATTAAGCCGCTTTTTGAGCGTCTTTAACTAATTTAGCAACACGGTCAGATAAAGATGCGCCTTGACCAACCCAATGGTTAACACGATCTAGGTCTAAACGAAGACCTTCTTCTTGACCTTGAGCTGTAGGGTTAAAGAAACCTACATTTTCAATGTAACGGCCAGTTGATACAAAACGGCTGTCTGCTACAACAACTTGGTAAAATGGACGCTTTTTAGCGCCGTGACGTGCCAAACGAATGGTAACCATATCGTCCTCTTTTTGCTTTCTCAAAAAATAAATTAGCCCCAAACAATGTTTTTCAATTCACTTAAAGCCATTAGCTTTAGGTTAAATTAAAAAATGACTTGGGGCCTCGTGCCAAAATAAAGCCCCCGAATTTTACTCTTATTCAGGGTCAATGCAAGGGCTTTAGATATTTTTCTGATTTTAACGTTTCAACTCAAAGATGTGAACCATTTCACACTATTCAAATTACTTATCGACCAAATCCACCCATACCACCACCGCCCATCATTCCTTGCATGTTGCGCATCATTCCTTTCATTCCACCTTTTTGCATTTTTTTCATCATTTTCTGCATCTGGGTGAATTGTTTAAGCATGCGGTTTACGTCTTGGACTTGTGTACCAGAACCTGCTGCAATACGTTTTTTACGAGAACCTTTAATCAATTCAGGATGTTCACGTTCTTTCATTGTCATGGAGCTGATCATCGCTTCCATTTGGCTGAACATTTTATCATCGACTTGATCTTTAACATTGGCTGGTAAATTACTCATACCTGGCAGTTTAGTCATCATGCCAGCCATGCCGCCCATGTTTTTCATTTGCCCAAGCTGTTCGCGGAAGTCTTCTAAATCAAAACCTTTTTTCTGCTTGAACTTTTTAGCCATTTTTTCTGCTTTGGCTTTATCGACGCTGCGCTCAAGATCTTCAATCAGAGATAAAACATCGCCCATACCTAAGATGCGTGAAGCAACACGCTCAGGATGGAAAGCTTCTAAAGCATCCGTTTTTTCACCGACACCTAAGAATTTAATAGGCTTACCTGTAACATGACGCACAGATAATGCAGCACCGCCGCGAGCATCACCATCAACCTTGGTTAAGATAACACCAGTGAGCGGTAAGGTATCACCAAACGCTTTCGCTGTATTAGCGGCATCTTGACCTGTCATTGCATCAACAACAAACAGGGTTTCGACAGGATTGATTGCAGAATGAAGAGATTTGATTTCGTCCATCATTTCTTCATCAACGGCTAAACGACCTGCGGTATCAAGAATCACTACGTCATAGAATTTCTTCTTAGCATGAGAAATTGCAGCATTAGCAATATCAATCGGCTTTTGATCTGCGCTAGATGGGAAGAAATCGGTTCCAACTTCACTGGCAAGTGTTTCCAATTGTTTAATCGCTGCTGGGCGATAAACATCGACAGAAACCACTAAGACTTTTTTCTTATCACGCTCTGTTAATAATTTAGCAAGCTTGCCAACACTGGTCGTTTTACCAGCACCTTGCAAGCCAGCCATTAAAATGACTGCGGGAGGTTGAGCGGCAAGGTTTAATGCTTCGTTAGATGCTCCCATCATAGATTCAAGCTCAGCTTGAACAATCTTAATGAATTCTTGGCCTGGTGTTAACGATTTAGAAACTTCGATACCCACTGCCCGCTCTTTGACTTGTTTCACAAAGTCTCGAACAACAGGTAATGCTACGTCGGCTTCAAGTAGAGCCATACGAACTTCACGCAGCGTATCTTTAATATTTTCTTCTGTTAGTCGACCTTTACCGCTGATATTTTTCAGCGTACTGGATAGTCGTTCCGTTAAATTATCAAACATGTTTTAACCTAAAATGCTTTACCTTTAATCACAAGGTATTGTTGCCGTGGATGGCTGATATCACTATATTGCCACAGTATACCGAGTGAATGTTTATCTTTCACTGAAATTTCCGATTTGAGTAGAGGATTTATTTCAACTCTCCCTTTACATCCGTGACTAACTCAATAAAAAATTAAGATATTTCAAATTTTATGCAGGATATCAAACCATTCGTAGCCCTAGTGCTAAGAGCGAGTTATAATCCTTGTCTATTCAATAAAAAAATGAGAACTATGGAACACCTGCTTTCGATCATTGCAGCACTCTTATATTGCTCTGCAATTAGTATGATTGTACCGGGACTGGTACAAAACACGGGTATAAAGCTCAAACTAGTCTTCGTATTAGCGGCATTAGCGATTGCGAGCCATGGTTGGTTGCTTAGCGATCTCATATTAAATCCCCACGGACAAAATTTTAGCATTCTCAATGTTGCCTCTTTAATCGGCTTCATCATTTGTCTTGTAATGAGCCTAGCAATGCTAAAAACACGACTATGGTTCTTACTGCCTGTGGTCTACAGTTTTGCTGCCATCAATTTATTAGCAGCCACATTTCTGCCCAGTACATTTTTAACGCATTTTGAAGGCAAGATAGAGTTATTAATACATATCACCATTGCTTTATTTGCCTATTCAACTTTATCTATTGGTGCCTTATATGCGCTTCAATTAGCTTGGCTCGATCATAAACTTAAAACCAAAAAATCATTAACGATGAATCCTAATCTCCCACCACTCATGATGGTAGAGAGACACCTATTTAAAATCGTATTAATCGGTACCGTTTTACTTACTGCAACTTTACTAACGGGCGCTGTCTATATAAAAGAAATGTTCTCACCAGAAAATGCTCACAAAGCCGTGTTATCTTTTATTGCTTGGATCTTGTACTGTATTTTACTATGGGGCCATTACCAACAAGGCTGGCGCGGAAAAAAAGTACTCTGGCTATCCATTAGCGGAACAACTTTATTAACGCTCGCATATTTTGGCAGCCGCTTTGTCCGTGAAATAATTTTAAACTAATTAATTGAACTTAGTTGCCTAACGGCGGTTGACATCAATTTTAGATTTCGTCATAACTACCTATTATCTATATTTAATCAGTTACTCGCTGATTATTACGACTAGCTACCAAAGGAAAACCTAAGTTTGGGTGATATATCTACAGGGCTGCTATTTGCTCTACTGGCAATACTGATTCTAATTTCAGCTTATTTTTCAAGTTCAGAAACTGGCATGATGTCACTCAACCGCTACCGTTTACGCCACCTAGCCAGTCAAGGTCATAAAGGAGCAAAACGTGTCGAAGCATTATTAGAGCGCCCAGATCGCTTAATTGGTTTGATCCTAATTGGTAATAATCTCGTTAATATTCTTGCTTCTGCTATTGCAACTATCATTGGTATGCGACTGTATGGCGATTATGGTGTTGCCATTGCAACTGGTGTCTTAACGCTAGTTATTCTCGTTTTTGCTGAAATCACCCCAAAAACTCTGGCCGCACTTTTTCCTGAGAAAGTATCCTACACAAGCAGTATTTTGCTCCGAATCTTAATGAAATTAATGGCTCCTTTAGTTATTTTTATTAATTTCATTACCAATGGCTTACTTAGATTGCTTGGTGTTAAGGCATCCGAGTCAAGCAGTGACCCACTAAACTCTGAAGAATTACGGACAGTGGTGAATGAAGCAGGAAGTTTAATACCTCGCCGTCACCAAGATATGCTAATTTCGATCCTAGATTTAGAACACGTAACTGTAAATGATATTATGGTGCCACGTAATGAAATTACAGGGATCGATATTAATGACGATTGGAAATCAATTGTCCGACAATTAACCCATTCAGCTCATGGTCGAGTGGTATTATATCGAGATCAAATTGACGAAGTTGTCGGTATGCTGCGCTTACGTCAAGCTTATCGTTTGATGCTAGAAAAAAATGAGTTTAATAAAGAAACGCTATTACGTGCAGCGGATGAGGTCTACTTCATACCAGAAGCAACGCCACTAAACGTTCAGTTATTAAAGTTCCAACGTAATAAAGAACGTATTGGCATGATCGTGGATGAATATGGGGACATCATTGGACTCATTACCCTCGAAGATATTTTAGAAGAGATCGTTGGTGAATTTACTACATCAATGTCACCAAGCTTAGCCGAAGAAATTACACCACAAAATGATGGCAGTTATTTGATAGAAGGCAGCGCGAATATTCGAGATATTAATAAAGGCCTTAATTGGAAACTACCAACCGACGCCCGTACTTTGAACGGTTTGATTTTAGAGCATCTACAAGATATCCCAGAGAGCTACCTTAGCCTTGAGATTGCAAACCATAAGATGGAATTAATTGAAATGGCTGAGAACAAAATTAAACTCGTTAAGGTTTATCCATCGAAGAAGAAAGCAAAGAAAAACCGCTAACCATAATTCGTACTCAATACATATTTATTAACAGACAAATAAAAACGAGAAGTGGATTTAACTCCACTTCTCGTTTTTGTTATTAGACATATGAGCTTGACGCTACAGTCTAATAAATTAGTCTACTTTCAACTCTTGAAGCATAGATTCAGGTAAAGCAAGCTCATCGTTTTTATTTACTTGAATTCCAGCAGCAATAATATTTTTAGCAATCTGTTGCGCTTCCGTTAAAGAGTGCATCGAATAAGTGCCACATTGATATTCATTAAGTTCAGGGATCTTATTTTGATCTTCAACTTTCAGCACATCTTCCATCGCAGCCAACCAAGAATCGGCTACTTGCTGCTCAGTCGGGGTTCCGATTAGGCTCATATAAAACCCAGTACGGCAGCCCATTGGTGAGATATCAATAATTTCAACCTCTGAGCCATTTAATTGAGATCGCATAAAACCTGCGTAAAGATGCTCTAAAGTATGAATTCCCTTTTCAGATAAAATATCTTGGTTTGGAATACAAAAGCGTAGATCAAACACAGTAATGGTATCGCCTTTTGGTGTAGTCATAGTTTTAGCTACACGCACTGCAGGTGCTTGCATACGGGTGTGATCAACGGTAAAGCTATCAAGTAAAGGCATTGCTGCTCTCTCCTATTTATTAAATACAGTTGATTAAAACCAACTGCGATTATCTTCCAGTTCAGCTCGGCATTTTTTTAATTGCCAGCCATAATTTTTTGATGTTGTTTCAACCTTTCGAGCAATACTTATCAATGTAGGATTCTTTGCATAAGTCTTACGCTTAAAGCCACCACGTCCATCGTGATAAGCTAAATACTGACTATAAGCATCCCACTTTGAAATGCCTATCGACTTATTACTACCGTTGATATACCAGCCAATAAAATCAATTGAATCGTCAAACTCATCACGCGAAGTCCAAGAGCTCACTTCATCTTGATACTCAGACCAAACAGGATCTTGAGCTTGCGCATAACCATACGCACTGCTGACTCTTCCCCAAGGAATAAACCCTAAAAAATAATACCTAGGTGGTTTTGCATCTCCGATATAAGAACTTTCTTGCTTCATAAACGCCATCGATATCTGAATGGGAACTCCCCATTGATCTTCACTATCTAATGCATCTTCATACCAATCTGGATATTGGCGAAATATTTCACAAATATTATTTTGGTTATTCGGTGGTGGCGTCGCACATCCGGATAACAGCATAGTACTGAAAATTATCAAACTCACGGTTACTTGCTTAACATTAATACTTTGTTTAAAAGTAACCCAATTCACTATACTGATCAGCCTATTAATATTACCAATAGAATTAGCGTAAATACGAAAAATAATCTGACAAGAAATCATCAAAACTCACTGTTTCTGATGCTTCAATATCAGCTTGCGCTTGCTTAGAACGTTGAACTTCTTGTTCCATAATACTTTGCTTATAAACTTGGTATGAATGATTAAGTAAATCAATTCGATATTGTTCACCTAAACGAGCGCCTACCGCTCCAATGCCGCCAGCCGCTTTTATTTCTGATAGTAGCTGCCCGGAAATGGTTTTCTCAGGATCATCAATCCATTCACTTAATTCATCACACACATCTTGGTATTCAGTATTACCTTGTGCTTTATCCATCTCAATGGCAATTTTTCTTAACTGGCTGAACATGCTATGTCCCCAGTACTGCATCGATTTTTCTTCTTGATCACTACACAGTTTAAATTCAAGTCCAGGTTTACGACCTTCTAAAATGATCGTATTCCAGTTCTTTCTCCAACAGCCAACATCAGCCTTCTTCATCGGTGCTGACTCTTTCAAAGCACACCATGCGACAAACAAATCTAAGAATAAAACTTGCTGTTTAGATACACCAACTGCGGAATATGGATTGACGTCCAACGAGCGAACTTCGATATACTCAACACCTGCACGCTTTAATGCTTCTGATGGTTTTTCACCATCTTCCGCTACTCGCTTAGGACGAATTGGAGCATAGAGTTCGTTTTCAATCTGCAGAACATTGCTATTTAATTGTAAGTGCTCACCATCGATCTTGACTCCTAACTGAGCAAATTTATCCGAAGGCTTATGCATCGCATCATGCAAACCAAGCAAGTATTCTTCTAGGCTATTAAAGGTAATATCCAAGTCACTTTGCGCACTATTGGTATAGCCTAAGTCACTCAAACGTAACGCGGTAGCATATGGAAGGTATAAGGTTTTACCCACTGTTTGGAAGTCTAGCCCCGTATCTCTGCCTTTCACAAAGGAAGGGCAGAGCGCAGGAGATGCACCAAATAGATAAGGGATTATCCAACCATAACGGTAATAATTACGGATAAGGTGAAAATACCCTTCAGACTTACTCTCTGAACGTTGATCTTCATCTTGCTGTCCATACAAGCTATCCCAAAAACTCTCAGGAAAGGAAAAGTTAAAATGAACACCTGAAATTATTTGCATTAGACTGCCATAGCGACGCTTTAAACCTTTACGATAAAGGTTTTTCATTCGCCCGACATTTGAACTACCGTAATTAGCAAGAGGAATAGAGTCTTCACCACTAACAAAACATGGCATAGACATTGGCCACAATTTCTCACCACCCATTTTGGTCATTGAGAAATGATGTACATCTGTAAGTTGATTTAATAATGTATCAACGTCATGAGAAACTGGCGTAATAAATTCTAATAAAGACTCGGAAAAATCCGTCGTTATCCATTTATTGGTTAATGCCGAACCTAAACCTGCTGGATGAGGTGTTAAGGCAAGTTCATCATTCTCATTATAGCGTAAAGATTCACGCTCAATTCCGCGTCCAAATTGCTTAAACGTGCTTGGGTTCTTAGCAATTTGCTCAAGGCGTGCAGAAAAATCGGTCAAAATAGCGCTCACTTTGTGATTTGAGATCCAAGTAGGATAGTCATTCTTAACAAGAATTGCCATGGTAAAGAACCATGGCAAACATAGATGCCATAAATCGAAAAGACATAACCTTAGATAAAGATAAGTAACTCAAATATAATATCGAGTACTTATCATTATGGCTTCTACTTATGTGTGGGCTCTAGCGGTTAACTTCAAGCTTTTTAATTGGAATACCCAATTTTTTCAATTGAGGCTCAACCGATTTAGCATTTCCAACCACAATAATTTGGTAATCGTTAGGTTTAAACCAGTTAGTCGCCTGTTGGTTTAAAGTACCTAGAGTCACATTACTTACAAGATCGGCTTGTTTAGCAATAAAATCAGGCTTAAGTGAATAATCTACCATAGTAGATAATAGCCCTGCTTTTTGCCCTGGAGTTTCATAATTAAGAGCATCTTGCTGTCCAACTGCTAAGCGCATGAAATCTAGCTCTTTCTCTGTCATCCCATCTTTGCTGTAATGCTTTAGCTCTTTAATAAATTCACTGATTGAGGCTCCTGTCGAATTAGCTCGTACTTCTGCACTAAAGATAATAACACCAGTCTCTTTACCACCATAAACGCCGCCACTCGCGCCATAAGTAAAACCTTTATCTTCTCTTAGATTCTGGTTAATACGGCTATTAAAGTTTCCTGCTAAATTATAGTTGGCTAATTGGGTTAAGAACATATTACCCGTAGCATCATAAGTCATCCCTGTTCGAATTAAGCGAATAACACTTTGAGGTGCATTAGGTTGGTCGACTAAATAAATGCTTTGCTTTGTTGGAGGAGTAAATTTACCTGCATCAGGCTTGATTGGTGCTTTTTCTTGGGCACTGATTGATGTCTGTTTATCACCAGATAGCGATAAGAAAGCCAAGTCTTTTTCAACTTGCTCTTTTGCCATGTCACCAACAACGATCACATTGGCATTATTTAAAGAGTAATGCGTTTTATAAAACTGTTTTACTTCTTCAAGCGTTATGCCTTTTATTGAGGTAAGAGAGCCATCACTATCACGACTAAACAGTGAGCCTTTATAAAGAACATCTCTACTCGCTTGAGAAGCCAACCATGAAGGCTTTTGATGAGAGTATATTAAGCCTTGTAATGTTTGATTTTTCACTCGCATAAAATCATTGTTATTAAACACTGGTTTAAACAACATTTCATTAGCCAATGCCAGTGTTGCTTCGACATTCTTTGTTAAGGAGCTAATAATTAAACTCGCATGTTCAGAACCCGAACTAAAGCTAATACTGCTTCCTAGTTTATCAAGCTCTTGCTGCAATGATTCACTACTACGTAATGTCGTCCCTTCCCCGAGCATATCAGCCGTCAATCCTGCTAAACCTTCTTTGCCTTTTTCGACGTAGCGGTTACCGGCAGGAAAATCAACCTTTATGAGCACAGTAGGTGTTTCACTTGAAACTGTGCCAACAACAGGAATACCGTTACTAAGTTTAAACTGATAAAGCGCAGGCATAGTAGCACTTACCGCCGCAGTCGTAGCGGGCATAACCGAGCGATCAAAGTTATCATTAGGCTCACGGATGTCTAACTGGTCATCACTAATTTTAGGGTAAACAGGTAACTCACGTTTGGTAGGGGTAAAGTTAGCTTTTTCAGCAACAAGGTCAGTCCTATTATGAGGGACAACACTCAAGACAACTTTCGGTTTGTCGCTAACAAACTGGTTAAATACTGTCATAACGGATTTTGGGGTAACTTGTCGTAACTGTTCTAAATCTACCTGTAATCGATCAGGCTGATCGTAATAGGTTTGGTTAGCCGCTAGTTGCGACACTTTACCACTCACACTTTGCAGCGCATACACAGTACTCGCTTCCGCCTGACCCATAATGGCATCTAACTGATCCTGTTTTACACCATTCGTTTTAAAGTCCGATAAGATCTTCATCACATCATCATAAATTGGTTTCAGGTTGCCTTTATCGCCAGCATCTCCCATCGCGTAAATGTATAAGGTACACGAAAGTTCACCACAATCTTGAAATGCACCTGCATCAATTGCCTTTTGTGGCTTCACTAATTTTTGATACAGAATACTGTTCTTACCGTCCCCTAAAATAGAGGCTAATGCATCGACAGAAGCTTGTGTTTCATCACCACGGTATTTGGTTGGAAAAGCCATCATTAACATTGGCTGACGAATACGATCTTGCAAGGTAATAAAACGGTCGTTAGGTAATGTCACTGGCAGCTTCGGTGCATCTTTGACTTCTGGTCCTTTAGGAATAGAACCAAAATAACGATTAACCCACTGGAGAGTCTGCTCTTTATCAATGTCGCCACCGATAGTTAATACCGCGTTATTGGGGCCATACCAACGTAAAAAGAATGCTTTTAAATCATTAACATTAACTCGATCTAAATCGCTGACATAACCAATAGTTTGCCATGAATAAGGATGATTCTGTGGGTAAAGTGCCTCACCAATCTTTTCATACACCAGACCATAAGGTCGATTATCAAAATTTTGGCCTCGTTCATTTTTTACCGTATCACGTTGGATCTCAAATTTTCGCTGTGAGACTGCATTAACGAGATACCCCATGCGGTCAGACTCTAGCCACAACATTTTTTCAAGTTGATTGGAAGGTACGGTTTCAAAATAATTGGTTCGATCACGATTGGTTGTACCATTTAGTGTTCCACCGGCTTCTGTCACTATTTTAAAATGCTGTTGGTCACCAACATGTTCAGAACCTTGGAACATCATATGTTCAAAAAAGTGAGCAAAGCCAGAACGGCCAATTTTTTCACGAGCAGAACCGACATGATAAGTCACATCGACATGAACTAACGGATCGGAATGATCTGGGGATAAGATAACGGTTAGACCATTGTCTAATTTGTATTTGGAGTAAGGGATCTCAGCTTCACCGGCTTCGGGTTGTTGAGTTTCAACGAATGAAACGCCTTTAGGAAGTGCGACATCAGGTTTAGTTGAGATATTGCTTTTTTGTATTGAGCAAGCGGATAATAACAGCGCACCGATGAGAAAAGCGTATCTTTTCATATAAATAAATCCCTAAATCCTTAAAATAAGCCTTGAAATATCAAGGCTAGCAAAGCATAACGTAATCCTTTACCGATACCAATAGCCAAAAAGCATAACCATACATTCATTCTAAGCCAGCCAGCAACCACACAAAGTGGATCGCCTACAATAGGCATCCAACTCATCAATAGTGCCCAGTAACCATAATGATTAATCCAGAGTATTACTCGTTTATGCTGCGTTTGCTTGGCTGCTTGATTCGGTAACAATCGACCCAATGCATAATTACTCATACCGCCTAGAGTGTTCCCTAACGTAGCAATCAAGACAACAACTACCCAGCTAAAACGTTGCAACTCTAATGCAGAATAAACACTTAACTCAGAGCTACCGGGTAATAATGTTGCACTAAAAAAACCGGAAAAGAATACAAACCATAAAGGGTCGGCTGCAAAGGTAACCTGTAGCCAATGGTAAAAATCCGCCATGGTTTATCTCAGACCACGGTTAAGATTGCATGTTCAATAAAATTTTACCACGGGCGTGACCTTGCTCTACTTTATGATGTGCCGCGACAACATCTTGGTATGGGAAGATTTTTTCTATTCTGATTTTTAGCATTCCAGCGCTGATTAAGTGCAATAATTCCTCAAGTTGAGTGATATCGGGTTCCACTAACATCCCCATTCCAATTAAGCCTAATTCATTAGCCTTAGCACATACAATCGACGATGTGATCGTTGGAACCGTCACAACCCGACTACCAGGTCTAAGACAAGACAAGGCATTAAGCGCATGATCTCCGCCTACTAAGTCAATTAACACATCGATATCATTAATATTATCTTGCCAACCTTGCTGACCATAATCGATAGCAGTCGCCCCTAGGCCATTTACATAATCAATATTATCACTGCCACATGTCGCATAAACCTTTGTTTTTGCAGCCACGGCTATTTGAGTCGCAATATGTCCAACTCCGCCAGCTCCTGCCAAAATGAGTACTTTTTCTTTGGATTGTATTTTTGCTTTCTCTAGAGCTTGTGCTGCAGTTTGCCCGGCAAGAGGAATCGCAGCCGCGCACTCAAGAGATATATCTTCTGGCATTAAGGCTAGTTCAGATTCAGGGACACAAACATACTGACTATACCCACCAGCTCGAAGAGGAAAGCCAATAAAGCCAGATACCGTATCATTCAAATTAAACTTCTGACTACCTTGACCTTGTTTAACCACTGAACCCGAAACATCATAACCGGGTATCCAAGGTAAATTATTTTTATTATGTTGCGCCGCCCAGCCTAATCCAGCTCGAGTTTTAACATCGATAGGGTTAACGGCAGCAAAAGCGACTTTTACCAACACCTCTCCAGCTTGGGGCTGTGGAAGATCTGATTCTTGAAATGCCAACAATTCAGCTGCACCGAATTGATTAATGATGATTTGAGTATTCGAGGGCATTGGCTTGTTGTCCTTAACTTAAAAAGTATTAACTAGAAAATACCATGATTCTAAAAGTGTCGGCACATTCAGACTGGCATAAATCAATATTTATTAGCATATAGCAAAAAGCCCCACACAAAAGTGCAGGGCTTCAAAATATGGTGCGCGCGGGAGGATTCGAACCTCCGACCGCCTGGTTCGTAGCCAGGTACTCTATCCAGCTGAGCTACGCGCGCACTAATTCTTCTAATTTTCTGCTCGTCATTTAATTGTAATGCTTTAATCAACACAATAAATAAACCAACATTATTAATATGGTGCGCGCGGGAGGATTCGAACCTCCGACCGCCTGGTTCGTAGCCAGGTACTCTATCCAGCTGAGCTACGCGCGCACTGTGTTACTTTTCTTCAAATTTTCAATTTATATTTTTAGATAAAAAAATGGTGCGCGCGGGAGGATTCGAACCTCCGACCGCCTGGTTCGTAGCCAGGTACTCTATCCAGCTGAGCTACGCGCGCATCGTAAAATTTGTAATCTAAAAACTGACTAGACGCTACCTAATCAGACTTGAAATAATGGTGCGCGCGGGAGGATTCGAACCTCCGACCGCCTGGTTCGTAGCCAGGTACTCTATCCAGCTGAGCTACGCGCGCATCGTTGCTTGAACTACTAATAAAAAGTAATACAAACTTTATTTCAAATTAAACAAGCCGAAACCAGTTTAATGGTGGTGAGGGAGGGATTCGAACCCTCGATACGGCTACAAACCATATACTCCCTTAGCAGGGGAGCGCCTTCGGCCTCTCGGCCACCTCACCACATATTTTTATTCAGAAATGGTGCGCGCGGGAGGATTCGAACCTCCGACCGCCTGGTTCGTAGCCAGGTACTCTATCCAGCTGAGCTACGCGCGCATCGATATCTAAACACTCTATTTCTAGAGACTTCTTAATTAATAGCTCTGGTGCAAATCAAAGCATTTAAGAAAACAAGAATGGTGGTGAGGGAGGGATTCGAACCCTCGATACGGCTACAAACCATATACTCCCTTAGCAGGGGAGCGCCTTCGGCCTCTCGGCCACCTCACCATCGTCTTGCGGAGGCACATATTACGATTTACCAAAAATATGTCAAACATTTTCTTGGGAAAAACGATTGAAAACCGTCTAACAGACCAGTATTCAACCAACTTAGCTAATTTATGAACTTTATTATTACCATTGCAGTAATCGATTCATAACATTTAAAAAATCAAATTTCTAAAAATAAAGGCCAGCATGCATGCCGACCAATTTTAAAACAGTGCGGTCTGTCAAATAACCAACAGCAGAAATTTACGATTGATAGCTATCAGATGGTGCAGCACCAGTATCTTTTTCAGCTTGAATACGCATGTAAATTTCTTCACGGTGAACAGAGACTTCTTTCGGTGCATTAACACCGATACGAACTTGGTTCCCTTTTACACCTAAAACGGTAACGGTGACTTCATCACCAATCATCAAAGTTTCGCCAACTCGGCGAGTTAAAATTAGCATGTACGCTCCTTGAGTAATCTCTATTTATTATGTTAATAACGCTATTATCTATTAAAGGTTCATAGTGAGTAAATACGATACAACTAAGAGGCTAAAACAAAAATGTAAGAGAACGCTATCTCCTCATCAAATCAACCACTTTAGTGTACGTTATTTGAAATACCAAAAGGCATTAACATTCACTCAGGTTATAGATAAGCCAAGCTCATCAACCTTTATTATTTTCAACTGCTTAGTATAGGCATAGTTATAGCGGTAAGCTAGGGTTTCTAATCCATAAGTGTCCATAACTAAGGATTACTATGACGATTTTTTATAATAAAAACCAGTCATTAGAATGTGATTTCAACGTTATAGAGAGTGAAGACTTATTTATGCTTGCCCGATCACACAAGCCCCATAAAAAACGGCACTAAATTCAGTGCCGTTAATTCAATAGAGACTAATTTAAACGCTCACTATCTTCATGATAGCTTTTCACTGATCCAGGTTTCAGCTGCCGCTAGTGCTTGTGGAAGTGCTTGTGTATCGGTTCCACCAGCTTGTGCCATATCAGGGCGACCACCACCTTTCCCACCGACTTGTTGAGCGACAAAGTTCACAAGCTCACCTGCTTTTACTTTACCGATAAGATCTTTGGTTACGCCGGCGATTAGGCCAACTTTATCATCAGAAATATTACCCAATAAAATAACACAACTGCCCACTTGGTTTTTCAGCTCATCAACCATACCTCGTAATGCTTTATTATCCGCACCATCTAGTTGACTAATCAGAACGTTAACCCCAGAGATCTCTTTTACTTGGCTAATTAAGCTCGCGCCAGCCTGTGATGCTAGCTTATCTTTTAGCTGTTGGATTTCTTTTTCTAACAACTTCGCTTTGGCTGCGCTATCGACTAATTTCTGCTCATATTGTGATTGCTGGTTATCAATTGCATCAAGAGCAGCTTCACCTGTCACTGCTTCAATACGACGAATACCCGCTGCAATACCATTTTCAGATATCACTTTAAATAACCCAATATCCCCCGTATTAGAAGCATGGATACCACCACATAATTCAGTAGAAAAGTTCCCCATTGAAAGCACACGAACTTGGTCGTCATACTTTTCACCAAATAATGCCATTGCGCCTTTTTGTTTGGCTGAATCAATATCCATCACATTGGTTTCAACTGAATGATTTAGGCGAACTTGTTGGTTAACTAAGCGCTCTACTTCGCGTAATTCATCAGCAGTTACGGCTTCTAAATGTGAAAAGTCAAAACGTAGGCTTTCAGCACGGACTAAAGAACCTTTCTGCGTCACATGCTCACCAAGTACCTGACGAAGAGCAGCATGTAATAAATGCGTTGCGGAGTGGTTTAATGTAATCGCATTACGGCGAAGTGCGTTAACTTGTGTTTGAGCCTCATCGCCTTTAGCCATCACACCTGCGGTTAATTTACCGTAGTGTGCAATCGCATTACCCAGTTTATGAGTATCACTTACTTCAAATACACCTGAATCAGTTGTGATCACACCTGCATCACCACATTGACCACCCGATTCTGCGTAGAATGGTGTTTGAGCTAAAATAACGATAGCATCAATGCCAGCACTGATATTCTCCGCCGCCTCACCTTCAACAAAAATCTCGGTGATAACCGACGATCCCGTTACATCGCTATAACCACAAAATTCACTATTCGATTCTGCTTTGATTGCTTTATTGTAATCGGTACCAAACTGACCCGCTTCACGAGCACGTTGACGTTGAGCTTCCATCGCAGCTTCAAAACCAGCCTCATCAATCGTCACATTACGTTCACGCGCAACATCATTGGTCAAATCCGCTGGGAAACCGTAAGTGTCATAGAGCTTAAATACCGTTTCGCCATCAAGTTCTGTCGTGCCATTTAATGCATCTATCGCTTCATTTAAAATCGCCATGCCGCGGTCAAGTGTTCGGGCAAAATTTTCTTCTTCAATTCGCAACACTTTTTCAACAACAGGTTGTTGCTTCTTAAGCTCTTCCCCTGCCGTTCCCATCACAGCAGCCAATGCCGTGACTAATTTATAAAAGAATGCCCCTTGTGCACCCAATTTATTACCATGACGAACGGCACGACGGATAATACGACGTAAAACATAACCTCGTCCTTCATTTGACGGCATAACACCATCAACAATAAGAAATGCACATGAACGGATATGATCTGCCACAACTCGTAGAGATTGATTATCGAGATCATCAGTTCCAATGATCTCAGCAGCAGCTTTGATTAAGGTTTGGAATACATCGATTTCATAATTTGAATGGACGCCTTGCATAATGGCAGCAATACGTTCAATTCCCATCCCAGTATCAACTGATGGTTTAGGTAATGGCTCCATGGTTCCGTCCGCATGACGGTTAAACTGCATGAATACGTTATTCCAGATCTCGATAAAACGGTCACCATCTTCTTCTGCTGTCCCCGGACGGCCACCCCAAATATGCTCTCCGTGATCATAGAAAATTTCAGAGCAAGGACCACAAGGACCTGTATCACCCATTTGCCAGAAGTTATCTGACTCATAAGCTTTACCGCCTTTTTTGTCACCAATACGAACAATACGATCGGCAGGAATACCGATATCTTTATTCCAAATATCGAATGCTTCATCATCGGTTTCATAAACCGTCACTAATAACTTCTCTTCCGGAAGTTGCAGCACTTCAGTCAAGAATTCCCAAGCGAATGCAATCGCATCATTTTTGAAATAATCACCAAAGCTGAAATTACCTAGCATTTCAAAAAACGTATGATGACGAGCAGTAAAGCCAACATTTTCTAGGTCGTTATGTTTGCCACCAGCGCGAACACAACGCTGAGCGGTCGTTGCTCTAACATAACTGCGTTTTTCGGCACCAAGAAAACAATCTTTAAATTGGTTCATCCCCGCATTGGTAAATAATAATGTTGGGTCATTAGCTGGAACTAATGATGAACTTTCAACGATTTGGTGTCCTTTCTTTTCAAAGAACGATAGGAACGCGTGGCGAACCTCATCAGTGCTCATTTTCTTATTATTAGGCATGCAATTCTTCCGGCAATATTCGAGATAAAAATTTGTCGATATTGTAAAGTATGGAGGGAGTTTAGTAAAACAAGATGAGTAATATTGAATAGCTACAATTAGGGTTTATTGATGTTTTATTTTAATTCAGACAATGCATAGCTAATTTGTTCAAAAGTATAGCCACGGTACTGTAAAAATCGTATTTGCTTAGCATAAGCTTTTTGATCTACAGCTTTCATTCCTTTGAATTTTTTATCCGCCGTTTCTTTAGCCAGTTCAAACCAATCTTGAGCTTCATCTTCTAATGCTTGATCGATAATATCGTCTGACACTTGTTTAAGATTGAGCGCTTGGCGAATTCGTCTTTCCCCGTGACCTTTATACACATGTTGGCGCACTTGGCTTTTGGCGTAGCGTAAATCATCCATCCAACCATTTAACTGGCAGTAAACAATAGCGTCTTCAATATCTTGCGAGTCAAACTCCTTCCTCTTGAGCTTTTGCTTCAATTCAAACTCACCATGATCACGGCGACTTAATAACTGAACCGACGTCTCTTTGGCCGATAATTTAGACTTAGAACGAAACATATAGCGCCTTTTCTATCTTTTAGAATCCTTTATAAACAAAAGCCCTGAATAAACAGGGCTTAACGCAATAACTCTAAATTCTAAAGTTTAACTATGCTTCTTCATCAGCTTCAATTTTTTCTGCTGGAATTTCTTCTGCCACAACGGGAGACAGTAGCATTTCACGTAATTTAGTATCAATTTCAAGTGCGATTTCTGGATGTTCCCGCAAGTAGTTGCATGAATTGGCTTTACCCTGTCCAATTTTATCACCTTTGTAGCTATACCAAGCACCGGCTTTTTCAACAAGCTTATTCTTCACACCTAGATCGACCAATTCGCCTTCGCGGTTAAAGCCTTTACCATATAAAATCTGTGTTTCAGCTTGCTTAAATGGCGCTGCGATTTTGTTTTTAACCACTTTAATACGAGTTTCATTACCAACAACTTCATCACCATCTTTAATCGCACCAGTACGACGAATGTCCAAACGAACAGATGCATAAAATTTAAGTGCATTACCACCTGTAGTCGTTTCTGGTGAACCAAACATGACACCAATTTTCATACGAATTTGGTTAATGAAGATTGCCATACAGTTCGATTGTTTTAGGTTCCCCGTCAGCTTACGCATTGCTTGAGAGAGCATACGCGCTTGAAGACCCATGTGACTGTCTCCCATCTCACCTTCAATTTCAGCTTTTGGTGTTAATGCTGCCACGGAGTCAATAACTAAGACATCAACTGCGCCAGAGCGAGCTAATGCATCACAAATTTCAAGGGCTTGCTCACCTGTATCAGGCTGAGAAACAAGAAGGTCATTAATATTAACACCAAGCTTTTGGGCATAGATTGGATCAAGCGCATGCTCAGCATCGATAAAAGCACAAGTTTTACCCACACGTTGAGCTGCAGCAATTAATTCAAGAGTAAGTGTTGTTTTACCTGAACTTTCAGGTCCGTAAACTTCAACAATACGCCCCATTGGCAAACCACCAGCGCCCAGAGCAATATCTAAAGCTAAAGAGCCAGTAGAGATAGTTTCGACATCCATGGTACGGTTATCACCCAATTTCATAATTGAGCCTTTACCAAATTGCTTTTCTATTTGGCCAAGCGCCGCTGCGAGTGCTTTTTGTTTATTCTCGTCCATTTCTTTCTCCACCGATTAGGGCATTAACATATTTGTTTTGATGTGGTCATTATACTGTTGATTCATACAGTGTCTATAGCTGTATGGATTTTTTTTCTGTTCCAATTATAAATCTAAAATATCTTCAAGTTTTTCTAATGCATGAAAGCATGCTTGGATCCGAATTTCGTCTCGGTCACCATTAAATAATACCGTTTCAAATTCCATTTCTTTCTCGTCATTCGCCCATGCAAAGCATACGGTTCCGACGGGCTTATCATCCGTCCCACCATCGGGTCCAGCGATGCCACTGACCGCAATTGCAGACGTTCCATTTGAATGCAACAAAGCGCCGCTAGCCATTTCTTGCACGGTTTGCTCACTGACGGCGCCATACTGTTCCAATGTTTCAAGTTTAACGCCTAACATTTCCATTTTCGCATCATTGCTATAAGTTACAAAGCTTCTATCAAACCATCTAGAGCATCCCGAAACATCTGTAATAGCATAAGCAATACCGCCACCAGTACACGATTCAGCTGTCACCAACACTTGAGATTTCTGTTTTAATTTAATACCAACTCGTTTACTCAATACATGTAATTCTGCCAATGTCATATTTATCCCTCTAACGGTAAGTTTTTATTTCATTTATAACAGCAGATAATTCAACACTCAGATAACTCAGTTAGAAATTTGTGAACCATCTTAAATTTTGTTTTTATTTTAAGGTTAACAATCACAGTACAGAGACATTAACATCCCAGTAACAATCTAACTATCTATACTCTGATTTGAATATTACTCGCTCATAAAATAAGGATGTGATTGTTATGAAACGAATCGCCCAAAAAGCCTTAATTGCTTTATCTCTCGCTGTATCATTACCCGCACTTGCTGAAAGCTATACTATTGGAACCGGTAGCCAAAGCGGCACTTATTATCCTCTTGGTGGTATTTTAGCTAAGATCTGGAGTGAAAACATTGATAACTTTGATATGCGTGCAGAAGTGACCGCTGCATCCGTAGAAAATACGATTAAAGTAGCAACAGGCAAGCAACTAGTGGGTATTGCACAAGGCAACGTCGTTCTACAAGCTAACCAAGGAATCAAGCCTTTCCCTAGAAAAATGGATGTGTCGGTTTTATTTGCCCTTTATCCAAATGCAGTTCAATTTATGGTTCCTGCCGATTCTGATGTCCATTCGATCGCGGGCTTAAAAGGAAAGCGTATTTCATTAGGCGCACCGGGTTCTGGTACTCGTGTCAGTGCGGTTAATATTTTAAGTACTCTTGGCGTAAACGAGAAAGACATTAAACCTCAATCATTAAATTACACCGCAACGACCAATGCACTCGCCAATGGTCAAATCGATGCCGGTGTCATTGTTGGAAGTTTAGGCGTTGGTGCAATTACTGAATTAGCATTAACCCGCAAGATCCGTATTTTATCATTCAGCGCCGATGAAATGGCGAAAGTAATAAAAGCGAACCCATCTTATCAAGCGCTTGATGCCCCGGCTGAAACCTATAAAAACGTTCCCGCATTTACTACTCCAGCGGTATGGAATGTGTTAGTGGTGAATAAAAACATGAGCGAAGATATGGCCTATCAAATGACTAAGGTAGCATTTGATAACATTGCTAAAATTCGCCAAGTGGTTGGTGTCACCAAGCTCACAACGCTTGAAAATATGAACAAATTATCAGGTATTCCTTTGCATCCAGGTTCGCAAAAGTACTTAGATGAGCATATGAAAAAATAAGCTACACCAGCATAATCACACCGACGTTCAGCTTAACGATGCGCTTTTAGTCCTCGTCAAGCTGAACCTATTCACCATTCTTATTCTGGTTTTTTCATATGGAGTTTGAAATGACAAAACCTCGCTCACTAAGTCAATGCTTAACGGATTATTTAGTATTAATCGCAACAATTGCGGCTATCGCCCTTTCAACCTTCCAAGTATGGCAAGGATTACAACCTACACTCTCAGCACCTGTATTTCGCCCTATTCATCTTGCTTGGGTTTTAGCGATTGCCTTTTTACTGAACCCACTAGTTAAACCAGATGGTCGATCTGCTTTTTTTTATCTATTTGGCCGCTTGGTTGATGTGCTTCTCATCATTGTAACTTGCTGGGCTACCTACCAAATCTCCATATTTGATTATGATGACATCAGTTTTTTACTCGATGGATTACAATCTATCGATCAAATAGCTGGCGTGATTTTGAT
Source organism: Vibrio sp. S17_S38 (assembly GCF_014694375.1). Lineage (GTDB taxonomy): Bacteria > Pseudomonadota > Gammaproteobacteria > Enterobacterales > Vibrionaceae > Vibrio. Next base: position 83,280 of record NZ_JAAUWW010000011.1, on the reverse strand, counting down.
TCTAGCCTTACTTGAAGCCACCAGACGCACGGTTGGCTTTGTAATGGTATTAATCGCAGGGTTATTTCTACTTTATGCTTTCTTTGGGGATGCTTTACCCTCGGGAATAGCCAGCAAAGGCTTTTCGCTTGAGGAAGTGATTCGTTTCCACATTTTCTCCACCAACGGGGTATTTGGAGCGCCATTAGCCATCGCTGCTGGTGTTGTCTTTATTTTCGTATTATTTGGTGCATTTTTGCAAGTGACGGGGGCTGGGCAATTTTTTATTGATGCAGCCTTTGCGGTCGCAGGTAAATACCGTGGTGGCCCAGCCAAAGCGAGCGTATTAGCCTCAGCAGCGTTAGGATCTATTTCAGGTTCCGCCATTGCCAATACGGTGACCACTGGCGCACTCACCATTCCGATGATGAAGAAGCTCGGCTATAAACCGGAGCAAGCCGCTGGTATCGAAGCTGCCGCCTCAACTGGTGGACAAATTATGCCTCCAGTCATGGGCGCGGGTGCATTTGTTATGGCGCAATTTACAGGTATTCCATACAGCGATATTTTATTGGTTTCGATTGCCCCTGCTATTTTATATTTTGCCAGTACACTACTTTATGTTCATTTAATGGCTTGTAAATTAGGTCTACGAGGCATGACGGTGACAGAAAAAATTGGCGTTGTGATGAAACAAGGCTGGCACTTTTTAGTACCACTCATTTTCATCACCAGTTTATTACTCATGAGTTACTCCCCCGTATTGGTTGGTATCGCCGGTTGTGGTGCAATTTTAGTCGCCGCAATGATGCGAAAACACAGTCGGATTACCTTGTCTATTTTATTGCAAGGTATGAAAGAAGGTGCGATTTCAGCCGTACCGATCTCAATTGCTTGTGCGACGGCAGGGATCGTTGTTGGCGTTGTAGGTCAAACAGGAATTGGATTACAGTTTACCCAATTTTTAATTGCCTTGTCAGGTGGTTATTTATGGTCAGCTTTGGGTCTTATTGCCATTGCTGCCGTTATTTTAGGCATGGGGTTACCGGTTACCGCGGCCTATATTGTACTTTCAGTCATGGCAGTTCCGGCATTGAATGACTTTGGGATGGGCTTATTAACCGCCCATATGATCGTCTTTTGGCTATCACAAACTTCCAACGTTACCCCTCCGATTGCACTGGCCGCTTTCGCTGGTGCTGGAATCGCAGGCGCATCGCCAATGAAGTCAGCCATTCAAGCATTTAAACTCGCGCAAGGATTTTTCATTATTCCGGCGATGATGGCATTTTCTGGATTAATTTGGCTTGATGGCGAACTGATTCATTTCTTCATCGGTATTATTGCAACTCTCGGCTTAATATTTGCCTTTGCTGGTGGAATAGAAGGGAGACTTCTAAACCCTCTGGGCTTGATTGAACGTATTTTCTTACTAGCGTTAGCTCTCGGTATTTTATTTACTGATGACATATATCGCTTAGCCTGCTTGTTCGTTGTGGTTATTATCGTGATCCTGAATGCACGTAAAGCGGAACCAATAACCAACTAATCATATTTGACTCAAATCAGATATCATATCAATGACTCAAACCGATTGGCTTGAGTCATTTTTCATATCCGGTGTATTAATGCTTCTCTTAAATTAATCTCTTTAATCACGCCTTTCCAATTGCTTTCTAAAGTCATGAAAAATATCATGGCAGAATACTTGATATTTTAATCGAAAGACTGGGTGATAGCGTGGTAAAAACAGAAACTCATACACCAATGATGCAGCAATATTTACGTTTAAAAGCGGAAAACCCTGATATTTTGCTGTTCTATCGTATGGGTGATTTTTATGAATTATTCTATAGCGATGCCAAACGCGCTTCTCAGTTATTAGACATATCATTGACCAAACGTGGTGCTTCTGCGGGTGAGCCTATCCCGATGGCTGGCGTGCCTTATCATGCTGTCGAAGGTTATTTGGCAAAATTAGTACAACTAGGTGAATCAGTCGCCATTTGTGAACAAGTTGGCGATCCTGCTACCAGCAAAGGGCCAGTTGAGCGAAAAGTAGTCCGCATTGTCACGCCCGGCACCGTCACCGATGAAGCTTTATTGCCTGAACGTATCGATAATTTAGTCGCGGCTATTTATCAACAAAACGATAAATTTGGATACGCAACGTTAGATATGACATCAGGCCGCTTTCAGTTATGTGAACCGCAAAGCTTTGAATCCATGCAAGCCGAATTACAGAGAACCTCACCAAAAGAATTACTCTACCCAGAAGATTTTGCCAGCAGAGCATTACTTGAAAAAATCAAAGGACAACGCCGTCGTCCCGTTTGGGAGTTTGAACTCGATACCGCCAAACAGCAACTCAACTTGCAATTTGGCACGCGTGACTTGGTTGGTTTTGGAGTAGAAAGCGCCAATCTCGGCTTATGTGCTGCTGGCTGTTTAATTCAATATGTCAAAGATACCCAACGCACCGCTTTGCCGCATATTCGTTCATTAACTTTAGACCGCCAAGATGACTCTGTGATTTTAGATGCTGCTACGCGTCGTAATTTAGAAATTACCCAAAATTTAGCAGGCGGAAGCGATAATACGTTAGCAGAAGTGCTCGATCACACCGCGACTCCAATGGGCAGTCGGATGTTTAAACGTTGGCTACATCAACCTGTGCGTAATAGCCAAACACTGAATCAACGTCTTGATGCTATTAACGAATTAAAACAAAACACCTACTTTTCTGATTTACATCCTGTGTTAAAGGGCATTGGTGATATTGAACGAATTCTCGCTCGTCTCGCACTTCGTTCAGCTAGACCAAGAGATCTCGCACGTCTACGTAATGCAATGCAACAACTCCCTGAACTGTCGACAATTTCTAGCAATTTTCAACATGAATACCTACAAGATCTAACCAAGTTAACTCAACCAATGGATTCCATTTGTGAGTTACTTGAGCGTGCGATTAAAGAAAACCCACCCGTAGTGATCCGTGATGGTGGTGTTTTAGAAGCAGGTTATAGCGCCGAACTTGATGAACTGAGAAACCTTGCAGATGGTGCAAAAGATTATTTAGATAAGATGGAAGCGGATGAAAAAGAACGACATGGCATTGAAAGCTTAAAAGTTGGCTACAACAATGTGCACGGCTTTTTTATTCAAATTAGCCGAGGCCAAAGCCATTTAGCTCCACCGCACTATGTTCGTCGCCAAACATTAAAAAATGCTGAACGGTACATTATTCCTGAATTAAAAGAGCACGAAGACAAAGTGCTTAATTCTAAATCTAAGGCGTTAGCTCTAGAGAAACGATTATGGGAAGAGTTATTTGATTTATTAATGCCCGATCTTGAAGCGATGCAAAATCTAGCTTCCGCGTTATCTCAATTAGATGTATTGCAAAACTTAGCGGAACGGGCCGATACACTCAACTATTGCCGACCAACCATAACTAAAACCGCAGGTCTAAGCATCACGGCTGGTCGCCACCCTGTCGTTGAGCAAGTATTAAGTGAACCTTTTATTGCCAACCCAATTGAGCTAAACCCAATGCGCCAAATGTTGATTATTACGGGGCCAAATATGGGGGGTAAATCCACTTATATGCGCCAAACGGCTTTGATCGCATTACTCGCTCATATAGGGAGTTATGTTCCAGCAGAATCAGCAACGATAGGATCTATTGACCGAATTTTCACGCGCATTGGGGCGCAGGACGATCTGGCTTCTGGGCGATCTACTTTCATGGTCGAAATGACAGAAACTGCGAATATTTTACACAACGCAACTAAAAACAGTTTAGTGCTGATGGATGAAATTGGCCGTGGCACTAGTACTTATGATGGTTTGTCATTAGCGTGGGCAAGTGCACATTGGTTGGCAACCAAAATCGGCGCTTTAACCTTATTTGCCACCCACTATTTTGAGCTTACCGAACTGCCCAACCAAATAGATAATCTCGCCAATGTACATCTTGATGCAATTGAACATGGCGACACTATTGCTTTCATGCATGCAGTACAAGAAGGCGCGGCGAGTAAATCATATGGCTTAGCAGTTGCCAGCTTAGCGGGTGTCCCAAAGCAGGTGATCACTCAAGCTAAAAATAAACTCAAGCAACTAGAGTCACTCGGTCAGCAAAAGGCAGTTCCACACAGTCATGAAGTAAAACCGATGATAGTGGAACAACAACTCAGTTTGATCCCTGATCCGAGTGAGTTAGATCAAGCACTAGCCCAACTAAACCCTGATGATATGAGCCCACGTGAAGCTTTAGAAGCATTATATCGACTTAAAACATTATTATAAGCCTGATTAATAACAAAAAAGGAAGCCATGATGAGGCTTCCTTTTTATGTTTCTAGTTCTTAATTATTTAGAATTTCCAGCTTAAAACTAATCATTTTCAACGTCGAACAATGACTCCATATTCAAGCCTTGTTTCACGAGTATCTCTCTTAAACGACGTAAGCCTTCAACTTGAATTTGACGAACACGTTCACGAGTTAAGCTAATTTCACGCCCTACTTCCTCTAAAGTGGATGGCTCGTAACCTAGAAGCCCAAAGCGTCGTGCTAATACTTCTTTTTGTTTTGGGTTCAACTCATCTAACCAATTCATAAGTGAATTACGAATATCATCATCTTGAGTCGATACTTCTGGATCAGAATTGTGAATGTCAGGAATAATGTCTAATAATGCTTTCTCGCCATCACCACCAATCGGAGTATCAACCGAGCTAATACGCTCATTCAAACGCAGCATTTTACTGACATCTTCCACTGGTTTATCCAATGTTTTTGCGATTTCTTCAGCGGTTGGTTCATGATCCAATTTTTGTGCTAATTCACGAGCAGTACGCAAATAGATATTTAATTCTTTAACCACATGAATCGGTAATCGAATGGTGCGAGTTTGATTCATTAATGCGCGTTCAATGGTTTGCCTGATCCACCAAGTCGCATACGTTGAAAAACGAAAACCTCTTTCTGGATCAAATTTTTCGACTGCACGAATAAGGCCAAGATTACCCTCTTCAATCAAATCAAGTAATGCAAGACCACGGCTATTATAGCGACGAGAAATTTTAACGACTAATCGCAGGTTACTTTCGATCATACGTTTACGAGCAGCAGCATCACCTCGAAGGGCTCGACGTGCATATAACACTTCTTCTTCTGCGGTAAGGAGTGGAGAGAAACCAATCTCACTTAGATAAATTTGAGTAGCATCAAGACTTTTTGTCGAAATCTCATACTCTTCTTTTTTGTCATCTTTTCGTGTTTGAGCTTCTACTGCTTCAACATCAAATTCATTGTCATCGATGTCATTTATTTTAGCGACTGCATTGCTGATACTCATAAGCGCCTCCCCTGGCGAATTAAGTTAGCAAGACATAACAACCTAATATGTCATTTATGGTAAGTAGTTATTTGGATTAACTGGCTTACCTTTGTATCTAATTTCAAAATGTAACCGAACACTGTTGGTGCCCGTACTTCCCATTGATGCAATTTTCTGGCCAGCTTTTACACTTTGACCTTCCGTTATCAGCAGGCGATCATTATGCGCATAAGCACTTAGGTATTCTTCATTATGTTTTATAATAATAAGGTTTCCGTAACCTCGAAGAGCATTACCTGCATACACCACAACTCCGGCAGCCGTTGCCAATACATCTTGTCCTCGCTGACCGGCTATATCGAGACCTTTATTACCTTGATCGCCTAAGGCAAACTTAGCAATTACTCGGCCTCTGGTTGGCCACACCCATTTATCTACTTTTTCATTATTTTGTGTTGACTGGGTGACAGATTGGTTAACATTTTGTTTACTTGAGCTATCAACATACTCTCCTGATTTTGATTGCACAACAGGCTCTGAGGCATCTTTATGCACAACTTTAGTCGTAGATGAGGCACTAATTTGACTATCACCAGCCCCTGTCCCATCAAATCTAGGCGCTACATATACGGATCGCCACAGGTTAAGTTTTTGCCCAGGCCGGATGGTATAAGGTGGTTTCAGGTGGTTATAACGAATAATGTCATTAACATCTTTATCCGATAAGTAAGAGATAAAATAAACACTGTCACCCTTTTGAACCTCATAGTAGCTACCTTTAAAGCTGCCTCGGCTATCTTTATTTCCTGGTAGTGCACAACCTGCTAAAAATGCAAGTAAGACGATAGTCGCGACACTATATTTAATCCAATGCAACACCAAAATCCTATTCAATTTATGCCAATTCCCCAGAAATTAGAGGGACGAATCTAACGGCTTCTACCAAAGTAGAAATACACTCACCTTGTCGTTTTTCTATTTTTATTAAATCTTGATGTTCATCACCTATTGGAATGATTAAACGGCCACCATCTGCAAGTTGGTCAACAAGTGCTTCAGGAAGATGGCAAGCAGCAGCTGTCACAATAATGGCGTCATATGGACCTTTTGCAGCCCAACCTTGCCAACCATCAGCATGTTTCGTTGATATGTTATAGATATCAAGTTGTTTCAGTAAGCGCTTGGCATTCCATTGTAAAGACTTGATTCGTTCAACGGAGTAAACATGATCAACTAATTTGGATAGCACTGCCGTCTGATAACCAGATCCAGTCCCGATTTCAAGTACACGACTATGCGGTTTAAGCTCAAGTAATTGAGTCATTTTGGCTACAATATAAGGCTGAGAGATCGTTTGGCCTGCGCCGATAGGAAGCGCATTATTATCATAAGCTTGATGCCGCATTGCTTCGGGTAAGAAATACTCCCTTGGCACAATACGCATCACTTCTAAAATATTAGGATCGGTTATTCCATTATCAATTAAAAACGTCACTAATTTATTGGCTTTAATATTATTCATTATTGCCTGTATATACTCTCTATTAGGTTACAAAAACACTCGCTTCAATCAAGCAGACTACTTCAACCAGTCATTCATATTATTGATGGCCTTGTGTGCGGTAAGATCGACTATCAATGGTGTAATAGATACTTCACCTTTCTCTATCGCATAGAAATCCGTTCCTTCTCCACAATCAGCCTCTTTCCCCGGAGGCCCAAGCCAATACACTTCTTGACCACGGGGATCCAACTGTTTAATCATATCTTCAGCGTGATGACGAGCGCCAAGACGAGTGATCCGAGTACCAGATAACTCTTCTAATGCAAGATTAGGCACATTAACGTTAATCAACTGCTGTTCAGGAATAGGTTGTTGAATATGCTGTAGCACTAAATCTTTAGCAATTTGGGCTGCGGTATCAAAATGGGTATTTCCCACCAATGAAATTGCAATGGCTTGTACACCTAGAAAATGCCCTTCCATTGCCGCTGCCACCGTCCCAGAATACAACACATCATCACCAAGATTAGCGCCATGGTTAATACCCGATACTAACACCTCAGGCAGATCATCTTTCATTAATTCATTTAAAGCAAAATGCACACAGTCCGTTGGTGTTCCTTGTACTGAATATACATTAGGACGAATTTGATTAACGCGTAATGGACTTTCTAAGGTTAATGAATTAGAAGCTCCTGAACGGTTTCTATCCGGCGCAACAATAATCACTTCGCCAATATCAGATAACACTTTAGCTAACGTATTGAGACCTTGAGCATGAACGCCATCATCGTTACTGAGCAATATTTTCATCTCTAATCCTTTAATCTTGCAGCCAATTTTTAATCGTAAGTACGCTCAAATGCGATTTCGTTGATAAGCTCGCGTAAAATAGACGTCGCAAAGCAGCCAGCGGGTAAACCAAATGACAATGTGACTGCCGTAGCTTCTGTTGACCAAGTTAGGTTTTGTGCATACAAAGCGACAGGACGGCGATCATGGCGCATACGATTGCCACAGATCAGTTTCATAAGATCAGGCTCTGCATCTAGAAATGGTTTTTCTAATTGTTGGGCATCATTGCGAGTTGGCAGTGCATTGTCGCCAGCTAATGGTGCGGACAATTGCAGCGTTTCATTTTCAAGTTGCACTTGTAACTCAGCAAGATTGGTTTCATCAACTACACTCTGATCGCCTTTGGAATTAATCACAATGTCGCCATTAAGTAATTGTGAAAATAGCTGCGCTTCAATCCGGTGAGAAACCACTTGATTAAAGATCCAAGAGCGTGCTGTTGAAAGATAAAGGCTACGTTTATTTTGATTTCGGGTGCGTACATTCTCACGCCCCCATCGACGTGCTTCTTCTAAATTATTTCCGTCTTGACCAAAGCGTTGAGCCCCATAATAATTAGGCACACCTGATAATTTTATTTGTTCAAGTCGCTGACAGATATCTTCAATATTCGACACTTCAGTCAAGCGGATCACAAATTGATTGCCAATCAAATCACCAGGGCGTAATTTTTTATGATGATAAGCCGTCTCTAAAATTTGTACGGTTGGATGTTCAGCTTCAAATTGGGCAATATTAAAATCGTCTTTTTTGCCACCTTGTACACTTAACCATTGTTCCGTTATCGCATGACGATCTTTTAATCCGGCCCAACCAACATTTTTAGACGGAACTCCACAAGCTTTAGCTAGTTCATTGGCGACATAACTAGTATTTTCACCTTGCTTGCGAATTTTCACCATCAAGTGTTCGCCGTTACCGGAAAAATCAAAGCCTAAATCTTCCATCACTTGGAAATCACATGCTTGAGCTTTAACTTTAGCTTCGGCGATAGGTTTACTTAATTGATAAGCCAATGAGGCTAAAATGTCTGTCATAATATTCTTAGTCATATTCTGTAGTTGGGGTAGATTACTTCGATTCAGAGCGATGAATTAAAACCACAGCTTCACAAGCAATGCCTTCTTTTCGTCCTGTAAAGCCAAGTTTTTCAGTTGTCGTCGCTTTAACATTAATATTATCGATATTCGTTTCTAAGTCAGCCGCGATAGCGCCTCGCATCGATTCAATATAGGGCAACATTTTAGGCGCTTGGGCGATAATCGTGACATCTGCATTACCAAGTACATAGCCTTTTTGTTTCACAAAACAATAAACTTCTCGTAATAAATCTCGGCTATTTGCTCCTTTCCACTTATCATCCGTATCAGGGAAGTGCTTACCAATATCACCCGCTGCAATGGCACCTAATAAGGCATCCGTAAGTGCATGTAATGCAACATCACCATCGGAATGTGCAATTAAACCTTGCTCATAAGGCACAGCTACACCGCCAATAATCACAGGGCCATCACCACCAAATTTATGTACATCAAAGCCATGTCCAATACGAATCATAGAATACCCTTATAACTTCCACTTGGATCTATTGACCTGCCTAGATCCAAGTCATTCATTTGCTTATATAAGAAAAATTCAGCTAAAGCCAAGTCTTCCGGCTGCGTTACTTTTATGTTATCGGCACGCCCTGTGACTAATAATGGAAATTGACCAATAGCCTCCATTGCGGACGCTTCATCTGTTAGTGTAATACCATTTAGCAAACCGTAAGACAGAGCCTGTTTAAGCTCATTAAGAGGAAACATCTGCGGTGTTAATGCATGCCATAATAGATTTCGGTCTACGGTCGTATTAATCCGAATCTCGTGGCTCAGATTATCAATCTTGGCTTGCGCTTTCTTCATGGTATCGCGAACTGGCGATGCTAAAATCGCACCGCATCCGCTCGAAACTTTCGATAATGCAGGGCAACATGCTGCAACTAATTGGCTTATATCGTGATGAGTAATACAAGGACGAGCAGCATCATGCACAAGTACCCAAGGATATTTTGTTGCATAGTGCAAGCTTAGGTATTCCAAGCCTGACAGCACCGAGTCAACTCTCTCTTTACCGCCACTCACTCGTATTACATCTTGTCGATTGGCCAGAGATAAAGCAGGGAAATATTCGTCATCATCACTGATGGCGACAATGACTAAATCAATAAGAGGATGAGATAATAAACGTTCAATCGTATGCTCTAATATTGTTTTCCCGTGCAGCATTAAATACTGCTTAGGATGATTAGCTAGCATACGCTTCCCCACACCTGCCGCGGGAACAACAACAGCAAAACAATGATCTTGTGTATGATGAGATAATGAAGAAATCATAAATAAACTCTATTAACCATCATCAGAATTGAAAGTGGAATTATCATCAGTATCATCCCCCATAATTCGATAAAAAGTCTCGCCATTTTTAATTAAACCAAGCTCATGCCTAGCTCTTTCTTCAATCGCATCAAGCCCTTGACGTAAGTCATCAATTTCAGCAAACATCAAATCATTACGCTTTTTCAAACTAACGTTAACTTCTTCTTGAACAACAATATCCGAATGGACAGCGTTATAGTCTGTTACTCCATTCTTCCCAAAAAATAGGTCATATTGAAGTAAACCTAATAAGGCTATTAGTACTAAAGTAAATATTCGCATTACTTACTCACAAAAAATGTCTTAGATCTGAAGGTAATCATACCTTATTCACCTTATTAAGGCATTAGCCATGGCAAGACTAAATATGCAGCATCCAAAAAAGCAAAAAGCCTTCGCAGTGGAAGGCTTTGCACTCTATTTTAAACTGTAATCAACCAGTCAAATCATCAAAGAATTTTTTCACACCATTGAAAAAACCTTCCGATTTTGGCTTATGCTTTTGACCCGCATCACCACCAAAGGATTCCTCCAAATCACGTAATAGTTCTTTTTGATGAGAACTTAGTTTTACCGGCGTTTCGACTACAAGCTTACAAATCAAATCACCGACAGCACCGCCTCGTACTGACTTAACACCTTTTCCACGCATACGGAACATACGTCCAGTTTGCATTTCAGCCGGTACTTTCAGTTTAAAGCGACCATTTAATGTCGGTACTTCGACTTCACCGCCTAACGCAGCCAGCGTAAAGCTTACTGGTACTTCGCAATGCAAATTACTGCCATCACGGTCAAAAATATGATGCTGACGTAGATGCACTTCAACATATAAATCACCAGCAGGAGCGCCACGCTCTCCTGCTTCACCTTCACCAGTTAAGCGAATTCGATCACCGGTATCAACACCAGCTGGAATTTTAACATTAAGCGTTTTATTTTTTTGTTTACGGCCTTCACCGTGACAAGAACCACAAGGATCTTTAATAATCTTACCTTTACCATGACAAGTAGGACAAGCTTGTTGTACGGCAAAGAAACCTTGACGCATTTGCACCTGGCCATGACCATGACAAGTCCCACATGTTTGAGACGTCGAACCTGCCTTTGCCCCACTACCATCGCACACTTCGCATTCTGCTAATGTTGGTATACGTATTTCTTTTTCACAACCACGCACTGCATCTTCTAAAGATAATTCCATGTTGTAACGAAGATCAGAGCCGCGTTGCGCACGTTGACCGCCGCCACGACGGCCGCCACCTCCGAAAATATCGCCGAAAACATCACCGAACATATCTTCAAAACCACCGCCTCCACTAAAGCCGCCTCCACCGCCCATGCCGCCCTGCTCAAAGGCTGCATGACCATGTTGATCATAAGCTTGTCTTTTCTGAGCGTCGGTTAAAATTTCATACGCTTCTTTTACTTCTTTAAATTTTTCAGCTGCATCCGCTTCCTGATTTCTATCAGGATGGAATTTCATCGCTAGACGCTTATACGCCTTTTTGATATCACGTTCAGCGGCATCACGACTGACGCCGAGTACTTCATAAAGATCACGTTTTGACATGCTTGATTCACCAATTTCTTCTTAAAGCTAATGACACAGGTAAGCATTAGCGATGTATTTATCTGTCTAGATAAAAACCGACTGTAACCGCTCGTTTTTGTTATTCATAAAACGTCGAGCTAGGTTTGACTTTTATCAAGAGAGACAAATTAATATTATCCGTACTATAAAAACTCAATAAATATAAGTTCTAAGCCTTCTATTTATTATTTAGCATTTTATCGAAAAACGCGGGCGAGAGAGAAACCTCTAACGCCCGCAGCTTATTCTGATATTAGTAAGCAATTAATAGCTCACTTTTCAGACTCGACTTAATCCGGTGGATTATTTTTTGTCTTCGTCTTTTACTTCTTCAAATTCAGCATCCACTACGTCATCTTCAGGTTTTGCATCACCTTCGCCGCCTTGTGAAGCTTGAGCTTGCTGTTGAGCCATTTCCATTAGTTTTTGCGCAGCTGCTGCTAACGCTTGAACTTTTTCGTCGATAACTGCTTTATCGTCACCAGATTTAACGCGCTCTAGCTCGCCAATCGCTTTTTCGATATTCGCTTTATCTTCGTCTGGAAGTGAATCACCTGCTTCTGTCATTTGTTTACGAGTACCGTGGATCATCTGATCAGCTTGGTTACGCGTAGTAACTAACTCTTCGAATTTTTTGTCAGCTTCTTTATTAGCTTCAGCTTCTTGAACCATTTTTTCGATTTCTTCGTCAGTCAAACCACCATTCGCTTGAATCGTGATTTTTTGTTCTTTACCTGTCGCTTTATCTTTTGCTGATACGTTCAAGATACCATCTGCATCCAAATCGAATGTGACTTCGATTTGAGGCATACCGCGTGGCGCAGCATTAATACCTTCTAGGTTAAATTGACCTAGAGATTTATTGTAAGAAGCTTGTTTACGCTCACCTTGTAACACATGGATCGTAACCGCGCTTTGATTGTCTTCAGCAGTTGAGAACACTTGATTTGCCTTAGTTGGAATCGTCGTGTTTTTCTCAATCAGCTTAGTCATCACACCACCCATCGTTTCGATACCGAAAGATAGAGGAGTAACATCAAGTAAAAGTACGTCTTTCACATCACCAGCAAGAACACCAGCTTGAACCGCTGCACCTACCGCTACCGCTTCATCAGGGTTTACATCTTTACGTGGCTCTTTACCAAAGAATTCAGTTACTTTCTTCTGAACTAGTGGCATACGTGTTTGGCCACCCACTAAGATAACGTCAGTGATATCACTTACGCTTAAATCAGCATCAGCAAGTGCCACTTTAAGTGGTTCAAGAGAACGTTGTACCAGATCTTCAACTAAAGATTCTAATTTAGAACGTGTTACTTTAACGTTCATGTGCTTAGGACCAGTTGCATCTGCTGTCACATATGGAAGGTTTACGTCAGTTTGTTGAGCTGAAGACAATTCAATCTTCGCTTTTTCTGCCGCTTCTTTCACACGTTGCATGGCTAAAGGATCTTTTTTCAGATCAATACCTTGCTCATTTTTGAATTCAGATACTAAATAGTTGATTAGACGTGTATCGAAATCTTCACCACCTAGGTGTGTATCACCGTTGGTAGAAAGAACTTCGAATGTTTTCTCGCCTTCAACTTCATCAATTTCGATGATAGAGATATCGAACGTACCACCACCAAGGTCATAAACAGCGATTGTACGGTCGCCGCCTTTTTTATCAAGACCGTAAGCAAGTGCAGCAGCAGTTGGTTCGTTGATAATACGTTTAACTTCAAGACCTGCGATACGGCCAGCATCTTTTGTAGCTTGACGTTGTGCATCATTAAAGTAAGCAGGAACCGTAATAACAGCAGCCGTTACTTCTTCACCAAGAAAATCTTCAGCTGTTTTTTTCATTTTTTTCAAGATTTCAGCAGAAACTTGAGGAGCAGCCATTTTTTGGCCTTTCGCTTCAACCCATGCATCACCGTTATCTGCCTTGATGATTTTGTAAGGCATAATCTCGATATCACGCTGAACTTCTTCGTCTTCAAAACGACGACCGATCAAGCGCTTGATAGCAAATAATGTATTTTCAGGGTTAGTAACTGCTTGGCGTTTTGCAGGTTGACCTACTAATGTTTCGCCATCTGTATAAGCTACTACCGATGCAGTTGTGCGCTCGCCCTCTGCATTTTCAATTACGCGTGGTTTGTCGCCGTCTAATACTGCAACACATGAGTTAGTTGTACCTAAATCAATACCAATGATTCTACCCATTAGAACATTCTCCAAAGAATTCAGTTAATCAGTTTTTGCTGTACCCAGCTTTTTTTATATCAAATAAGATGGGGGCTCAGATTGGGATTTCAACCCTATCTGTTAATTTGTTCTAGCGGCTATCTACCGATAAACTCGCTTTTATACACCATAAATAAGGGCTACAAATTTCATTTCAAGGGATAGATGAAATATTATTTTGCAACCATCACCATTGCAGGTCGGATCACTCGACCATTCAATTGATAACCTTTTTGCATTACGATCATCACACTATTTGATTCATGATCTGCACTTTCTTGCATGCCAATAGCTTGGTGCAATTCAGGATTGAAAGCCTCACCTTCTGGATTGATAACTTCAAGGCCAAATTTAGAAACAGTATCAACGAATGATTTGTGTGTCATTTCAACACCTTCAATCACGGATTTAACCGCTTCATTTTCAGGATCAGAAGATTGAAGTGCGCGTTCTAAATTATCAATAACTGGTAACAGTTCTTCAGCAAATTTATTCAATGCGTATTTACGTGCTTTATCAATTTCTTGCTCGCTACGACGACGCATATTTTCCACTTCAGCTTTCGCTCGTAGAACAGAATCTTGTTGATCTTTAACTTGAGCTTGGCTTGCGATTAGCGCAGCTTCTAGTTCTGCAACCAATGAACCTTCTGTTTCTCCACTTTCATTCCAATCAATATCACCATCATCACCAATAGTTTCGATGGCTTCATTTTCAAGTGCTTCTTCTGCTTGTACTTCTTCCGCTTTTAGCTCTTCTTCATGCGGGTTATTGTGTTTATCTGTCATGACATCTCCAAGAAATTAATCAGGACCATACGTTTGTCCCATTTAAATAGGCACAAAATACTCGCATAGTCGTTACACTTGCCTTTATTATGGGGACGAAGATTTTTGATTCAAGCGTAAAATACGAATCCTTAATGAAAGAGCAGAGATATTATGCAAAAGCCGTTTAACGTAATCGCTATTATTGGTAAACCTCGTAACCATAAAGCTGTGCAAACTCATAAAGAATTATTTTTTTGGTTAATTGACCAAGGTTACCAAGTTTTAGTTGATGATCGCTTAATCGATATATTGGAAGAATTACCAAAATCTATATTTACCAGCTTATTACAGATTGGTGAGCAAGCAGATCTCGCCATTGTAGTTGGCGGTGATGGAAATATGCTGGGTGCGGCTCGCATACTTTCTCGCTTTGATATTTCGGTCATCGGCGTGAACCGCGGAAGTTTAGGTTTTCTAACTGATCTGAATCCTGAAGATTTTCACGATTCATTATTAAATGTATTGAAAGGGCATTATTTAAGCGAAGATCGTTTTTTATTAGAAGCGGAAGTTCATCGGCATGGTCAAACAAAAAGTCACAACTCAGCCTTAAATGAAGTGGTACTTCACCCAGGTAAAGTGGCCCATATGATTGAGTTTGAAGTCTATATCGATGACCGCTTTGCTTTCTCTCAACGTTCAGACGGGTTAATCGTTTCAACCCCAACAGGATCAACAGCTTATTCACTTTCCGGTGGCGGCCCTATTTTATCACCAAGCTTAAATGCTATCTCTTTAGTACCGATGTTCCCACATACTCTGTCGAGCCGACCTTTAGTAGTTGACGGTAATCGCAAAATAAAATTAGTGGTTTCTCCCGATAATAGAGGAACACAAGAAGTCAGTTGTGATGGGCAAATCTCCTTACCAGTATCGCCCGGAGATGAAATTCATATTTTTCAAAGCCCAAGTATTTTGAAGCTGATTCATCCTGAAGACTACAGTTACTATCATGTACTGCGCGAAAAATTAGGGTGGTCAAGTAAACTATTTTAAAAGCAGAAGCTGAGACATAAATAAAGACGACTCTTCTTTCTAGAATAAAGAAGATGGGATCTTATCCAAAAGCAAGATCCCAACTTTTATTTCTATATTTTTAATGAATCACTATGCTGCAACTAACAACTCTTTGGCATTAGCTCGAGTTGAGTCAGTAATTTGGCTACCACCAAGTAAACGTGCCAGTTCATCCACACGTTGGTTATTATCGAGAAGGTTCATTCTAGTTTCCGTCTTACCAGCTTTCGCTTGCTTGGACACAAAGAGTTGCTGGTGACCACATCCTGCCACTTGCGGTAAATGGGTTACACACAAAACTTGAGTCGACTCCCCTAACTTACGTAACATTTTACCAACCACACTCGCCGTTGGGCCACTGATCCCCACATCAACTTCATCGAAAATGAGACTTGGCGTTTGTACCTTTTGAGCCGTGATGACTTGAATTGCCAGAGATATACGAGAAAGCTCGCCACCAGATGCTACTTTTGCCAAAGCTTGTAATGGTTGGCCTGGGTTTGCTGAAACCAAGAAACTGATACTATCAATACCAAGTGGCGTTGCATTTTTGACTTCGCTACTTATATCAATACAAAACTGTGCTTGTGCCATGCTAAGCTCATGCATACTTTGAGTGATGAGCTTATTCAGCTCTTTAGCGTAACGTTTACGGCTCTTGCTGAGTTTTTCTGCTGACTGAATAAAAATTTGATACTTTTCTTCTACATCACGCTCAAGCTGTTCGAATCTCTCATCAGAACAATCTAATGCGTCAATCTCTTCTTTAATCTTTTGATGATGTTGATACAACTCATCCGCCGATACGCTGTGCTTCTTGGAGGTACCCATCACCTTACTAAAACGATCTTCCACTTCAGCAATTCGCGTCGGATCCACATCAATATCATCCGCATAAGAACGCAACTCTAGATTAATTTCATCTAATTGAATGATAGCTTCTGATAGCATGCTTGGCAGATGTGACAACTTAGGATCTAGATCCACTAATTCGTTCAAAGCATGACTAACAGAATTAAGTAGACCTAATGCATTCGCATCATCACCATCATAAAGATCGTTAATCGCTTGCTGACACGTCAGGGCTATTTGGCCACTGCTGGATAACAATTTGTGTTCTTGCTCAAGTTCTAAAAATTCATCCTCGCCTAGGGCAAGTTCATCCAATTCTTTAACTTGGTATTCAAGTAATTGCTTCTGAGCTAAATTATCTTGGCTACTAATACGTAACGTTTTTAATTGGTTTTGTTTCTGCCGCCAATCGGAGTAGGTTTTTTTAGTCGCCTCAATTAATCCTTGATGACCAGCATATTGATCGAGCAAAGTCAGCTGATATTCAGGTTTCATTAACTGATGATGAGCATGTTGACCATGAATATTAACCAACGTTTGCCCTAACGATTTAAGCAATGAAAGAGGGACAGGATTACCATTAATAAACGCACGTGAGCGTCCTTCTTTAGTGATAATCCGGCGTATAATACACTCACCACTATCAAGCAATTCATTGTCTTCTAGCCAGCGTGTTGCTCGAACATTGTTATCTAGAATAAACGATGCGCTAATATCAGTTTTTTCTTCGCCGGGTCTGACTACATTACTATCCGATCGCCCACCGAGACACAGTCCTAGTGCGTCGATAGCAATAGATTTACCCGCGCCCGTTTCACCGGTAATCGTTGTCATTCCTTTGAAAAGCTCTAGCTGCAAAGACTTAACAATCGCAAAATTATTAACACTTAAATGAGAGAGCATAAATCCACCTTTAAAAACCAAATTAATCACTGTATGTAAAAACAGTATATACTGGCTTTTTATACAGTAAAGTTTTTTATTAGCTATTTAATGACTTTGTCCCTTCGTTATTTACTTAAAGTATTCACATCTGAGAATAGAAGGCACTATACCTACACTATCTTTTTCTATTTTTATTAATTTTCTGCAACCAAACTCAAAAATTATGGTCTTATTTCCATCTTTCGAACAGAGAGCTTTTACTTCTGGGCTGCGCTTGTTTATCATCAAGGCAGTTTTTATCCCTCAACTCAAAGAAAGCCACTATGCATTTTAAAAAGTGGATAATGATTATCCCTTTAGTTCTGACTCTTTTATTGTCTGGTTGCAGCGTTTTAGAACGCTTTGTTTACCGAATAGATATAGCCCAAGGTAACTACGTTGAACAACCAGACGTTGATAAAATTCGTATTGGCATGACCAAAGAACAGGTTCGTTTCGTTTTAGGCTCACCTATGCTGGTTCAAAATGGTTACCCTGATACTTGGTACTACATTTATAACTTTACTCATGGTCATGACGATACAATACAAAAAAACCTTGAAATTACGTTTGATGAAATGTCACAAAAGCTAACCAAAGCTTCTGGTGACTTTGATCTCAACCCTGATTTCAATACTCCATTGCAATAATAGATCTCACTATCTATTGATGTAAAAAAGTCCCTATATCAGATATGAGCTGATATAGGGACTTTTTTATATTATGGAAAACAATCTTCCATTAACTACGGTTTCATTTTTTCTGCTCTGCACGCTTACGCCTAATCTCTTTCGGATCAGCAAGTAATGGCCGATAAATTTCAATTCGATCTTTATCCCGCACATTTGCATCCAATTTAATATTACGGCTAAACACACCGACTTTATTACTCTTAAGATCGATCTCAGGATATGACTCTAATACACCAGATTGTTCAATAATCTCCTGTACAGACATATCACTAGATACTGCTAACTCGAAGACTTTTTGCTCATGAGGTAAAGCATATACAACTTCCACACGAATTAATGATTTATTCAAATTTTGCTCAGTCACGGACATCACTCTTTGTTTGTATATGGGTTATGAATACTTAATTGTTAACATAAACTTGTTTTGCCCTTTGAGTAAACGATTTCACCATATTGCTAGTAAGTTCGTTAAATATTTTGCCAAAAGCCATTTCAATCAATTTATTAGAAAACTCAAACTCTAACTGAAACTCAATCTTACAAGCAAAATCATCTAAAGGAATAAAACGCCAACTTCCAGATAAGCTTTTAAAAGGGCCATCCACTAACTGTAAGTTAATTAAGCGGCCAGGGATCATAAGGTTGGAGGTAGTAAACGTCTTTTTTATACCGGCTTTAGAAACATCAACCGATGCCACCATCGCCGTTTGACTTGATTCAATTAATTTAGAGCCTGAGCATCCTGGCAAAAATTCAGGGTATTTTTCAACATCATTGACCAAATCATACATTAGCTGAGCACTAAACGAGACTAATGCTGAACGATTAACCTGGGGCATACTTCTTCCTAATTTGAACCATGAAGAAAATTCTCGAAAATAAACAAAATATTACCAAGAATTAGAACAAAAGGATTCGCCAAAATAAAAGCAATCCGTATAATGAGGCCATTATGGCAAAGAAAAAATCAAAATCAAAAGCCGGTAGTAATACTATCGCCCTAAACAAGCAAGCTCGACACGAATATTTCGTTGATGATGAAGTAGAAGTTGGTCTTGAGCTGCAAGGTTGGGAAGTCAAATCTTTACGTCAAGGTAAAGCCAATATCGCAGAAAGCTACGTTTTCCTTCGCGATGGTGAGGCATTCCTAAGTGGCGCTTCAATCATACCACTTAATCAAGCCTCTACGCATATTGTCGCCAACCCAACTCGGGTTCGTAAGCTTTTACTCAATCGTCGTGAATTAGATAACCTATTTGGGCGAGTAAATCGAGAAGGTATGACTCTAATTGCCCTATCGCTTTATTGGTCTCAATCTTGGGTGAAAATGAAAATTGGCGTTGCAAAGGGTAAGAAATTACACGATAAGCGTGATGATCAGAAAAACCAAGATTGGCAACGCGATAAAGCTCGTATCATGAAAAGCAGTTTACGTTAAGCAACCCAAACAGTACGATGCAAAAGTGTTGTATTGTTAACCACTTAATCTTTAGTCACTAGACTCTTAAAAGTTTTATGTTACTATGCGCGTTAAGTTATATACACAGCGTTAATAGCGTTGGTTTGATCTTTTGATGAGTAGTTCAAAATAATTCAAACGGAAAACTTGGGGCTGATTTAGGATTCGACGGGAATTTTGAAGTCTTAGGTGCATGTCGTGGGGCGGTTTGCCACGTAAAAAGCCGCAAAAAAATAGTCGCAAACGACGAAAACTACGCACTAGCAGCTTAATACCCTGCTGAGAGCCTTTCTGCCCTAGCTTCCGTTTGTAAGACGGGGAACAACAGAGAGTCAAACCCAAACGAACTCGTGTGGCGTCTCCAGCCTGAGAGACAAAGCATTAAAAATAATTCAGGATAGCCATCAGCTAGCGTGTCGGTTCGCAGGTCGGTGGTGAAATTAAAGATCGACTAAACATGTAGTACCAACGGTGAATGATTTTCGGACGCGGGTTCAAATCCCGCCAGCTCCACCAATCTAACAAAAATGCCACTACCTCAATGAGGTCGTGGCATTTTTGTTTTTATGTATATATTCACTATCGATTGCTATACATGAATATCCTGCATTCATCATTAACACTACCTCTCTCATTTCTCACATATAGCTTGAATGCGCTGGCGTCAGCTGAACCCGCGTCCGAGTTAAATGTCCATATCTTTTCAAACTCACCTTTTCCCAAAACTCATTTCAATTTCAGACTCACTACAGAAAAACACTTCGACTGATAAAAACCCAATAAATAGCCAAAACCTATCAATACAATAAGAACAATCTATTTTATTAATCAACCAAAGAATGTGAATATACTCCCCGTAAGCAAGAAACGAGGCAGAGCTGAGAATATAAAACAGACTGTGCCAGCAGAATTTAGCAATTAGTTAAAACTTCAATCCAACATAGGAAAGTAAATATTATGATTAACACTCAAATCAAACCATTCAACGCGACAGCATTCAAAAACGGCGAGTTTATTGAGGTTTCAGAAAAAGATGTATTAGGTAAGTGGGCTGTATTTTTCTTCTACCCAGCCGATTTTACATTTGTATGTCCTACAGAACTTGGTGACCTTGCTGACCATTATGAAGAGTTACAAAAGCGTGGCGTAGAAGTGTATTCAGTATCAACCGATACTCATTTTACCCACAAAGCTTGGCATGACAGCTCTGACACTATTGGTAAAATTCAGTACTACATGCTAGGTGACCAAACTGGCAACATTACCAATAACTTTGGTGTTATGCGAGAGGGTCAAGGCCTTGCAGATCGAGCAACTTTCCTTATCGATCCAGAAGGCACTATCCAAGCAATGGAAATTACTGCTGAAGGTATTGGTCGTGATGCAGAAGATCTACTTCGTAAAGTAAAAGCGGCGCAATATGTTGCATCTCACCCAGGTGAAGTTTGTCCTGCAAAATGGAAAGAAGGTGAAGCCACTCTAGCTCCATCATTAGATCTTGTTGGTAAGATTTAATCATTAGCATCCGTTAATAACATACCAACTTAATGGAAGGTGCTTATTAACTAATAATTGAGAGCTGGTCAGCTGTATTACCTCTGACGATCTATATGGCCGGCTAGCTCTCCCTCTACTTCACATTCTTATTTTAAATTTCATCCAGAGTAACCACTCAAATTCAAAAATGAAGGTGTCATACCATGCTTGAACAAGCGATCAAACAACAATTAGAACAATATTTAACAAATGTAAAACATGATATCCAGTTAGTGGTTAGCCTAGATGAAAGTAAAGCTGCGCAGGATATTCTTTCTTTAGCCAATGAAATTGCTGACCTAAGTAGATTCATTACGGTAATACGTGATGATAGCGCCAGTGATCGTAAACCGGTTATGACAGTCATAAATCAACAGAAAGAAACACAACTTCGCTTTGCGGGATTGCCTATGGGACACGAGTTTACTTCCCTTGTGTTAGCACTGCTGCATTCTGGTGGCCATCCGATCAAACTGGATTCTGACACCATAGAGCAAATCGCTCAATTGGATAAAAAACTCGATGTTGAAGTCTTCATTTCTCTGTCTTGCCAAAACTGTCCAGACGTTGTGCAAGCCTTTAATATGATGTCTGCTATTAATCCTAATATTCGCACTACCATGATAGATGGAGCTCTATTTCAAGATGAATTAAAGCATCGAGATATCATGGCCGTACCGAGTGTTTTTGTAAATGGCGAGCTTTTTGGCCAAGGACGTATGACGCTTAACGAAATCTTAGCCAAAGTAGATGATGGTGCATCAGAAAAAGCCACCGCTAGCTTGAATGAAAAGGATCCATACGATGTTTTAGTCGTAGGTGGTGGACCTGGTGGTAGCGCAGCAGCATTATATGCAGCCCGTAAAGGTATTCGTACTGGTATTGTCGCTAAACGTTTCGGCGGGCAAGTGATGGATACGATGGCGATAGAAAACTTTATCTCAGTAAAGCGTACCGAAGGTCCTAAATTGGCAACAGATCTAGCTGAACATCTGAAAGAATATGATGTTGATGTAATAACGGAACAGCAAGCCAATAAGATAATGGGCAAGCCTTACACTGAAGATGGTTACATCCATATTGATCTTGAAAGTGGCGCAAATCTAAAAAGTAAAAGTATCATTTTAAGCCCTGGTGCACGCTGGCGTGAAATGAACGTTCCTGGTGAGCAAGAGTATCGTAATAAAGGCGTCGCTTACTGCCCACACTGTGACGGACCATTATTTAAAGGAAAAAGAACTGCTGTTATCGGTGGTGGTAATTCTGGAATTGAAGCCGCTATCGACTTAGCTGGCCTTGTTGAGCATGTCACGGTTCTTGAATTTGCAGAGGTATTGCGCGCCGATCAAGTCCTGATCAATAAAGCGAATTCACTGCCAAATATCGACATTATTACCATGGCTCAAACTACGGAAGTGATGGGTGATGGGAAGCGAGTAACCAGCCTAAAATACAAAGATCGTAATACTGATCAAATCAAAGAAGTCGAACTCTCTGGTATTTTTGTTCAAATTGGTCTTGTGCCGAATACTGAATGGTTAAAAGGCTCAGAAGTCGAGCTATCACCTCGAGGTGAAATCATCGTCAATGACCGTGGAGAAACCAGTATGCCAGGTGTATTTGCTGCGGGAGATGCAACTACCGTTCCATACAAACAGATCATCATTGCGATGGGAGACGGGGCAAAAGCAAGCTTAAGTGCATTTGACTATTTAATTAGACAAAACGGATAATTTAATAATCCTACAAGTTAAAATAGCGAGTTTTACCCTGTAAACAATAAAAACGAGTTCAATTTTGAGCTCGTTTTTATTTTAGAATACAAAGTGCGCCATTTTGAATTTATCTTGGTGGATCGACTTTATCACCTGCAGAACTATTCACTCGAAACCAACCTGCAATCGAGTATCTATCGCGGGTTGCGGGTAGAACTTCATGTGGAAAATCCTCACTCAAAAAAGCGACAACCGTTCCAAAGCTAGGTGCAACCCTAAGAATCTCTACTTGAGTTTGCTCCTGATACAAGACTAACTCACCGCCATCAATATGTTTCCAATCAGGATTGAGATAAACAACAATACTCAAGATACGGTTAGCTTCTCCTTTAAAAGCATCCTTATGCGTTTTATAAAAATCCCCTGCCGAGTAATGAGCAAAATGACTCTCAAAAGAAAATAGCCCTAAAAAGAGGCTTCGATTGAGATAACGCTGTAAAGAACTAGTCCAGCTAAGCCATGCCTTCCCCGCTTCACTTTCACCATCAATCCAACATACGTGGTCGGTACGAACAGACTTATTCAATATTAAATTATCTTCTCGGCCTATTCCTGCACGCTTAAATTTATCGGCAGGCATAGTTTGGATATGATCATACAATGAAGCTAATAGGCTCTGATTTAGTCCATTAAGGTGAATACTATAACCTTGAGAGGCTAAGTTATCCGCCATCAATTCAAACAATGGTTCAATTTCAGGGCAAGAAAAAGCTATTTCTTCAGCTAAAACAACGCTCATTTTTATCCTTTCAAAAAACATACGCTGCCTCTCCCTCCCTATGAAATAGAAAGAACTAAAGAGGTCAGAACAAGAGTCGAAGTGTAAGTTAAAAAGGAATATAAGCGAGATAAATTTATCTAAGTTGATACATAAAAAAACACCAAGCTGGGGAGGCTTGGTGTTTTTATTTTTTCCTAGCAAACTTGGAGGTAACGCTAGATTTACACAGGAAGAACATCACTATTCCAATTGAGAACAGTCTAAAGCGTGAACTCAGCGATGTGGTTTTGTGTTCTGTTGTGGGCTTAGAATTTATCAATCTTAGATAAACCTAAAATCACAAATAAGCATAATTAATTACATTCGTTTATTATGCTTACATTCAAAAAAAACAATACCGCTATTATTGAAATGTAAAATTACGGTAACGGTAATGTTCTTAAAATGTAACACTTAAGGGTAGTAATTCCACCCCTAAGACAGCACTAAATGCAGTAACCACCAGCAATGAGACTTTAAATACAGACTTAGACCATTGAATATAATTGGATTCATCCATACTTCTAAAGGTTACTTTAGACCAGCCATAGCAAGAAATTGCCGCTACAGCCAAATACTCATATCCAGTATGTCCAAAAGCATAAAGCCCAAATGCGACTACAGAAAAAGCAACCACATAAGCCATCATATGTTGACGCGCTTTGTGGATACCTTTAACAACAGGTAGCACTGGAATTTCAGCTTGTTCATAGTCTTGCATTCTAAACATAGCAATCGCGTACGAATGCGGCATTTGCCATAAACAGAACAAGCTGAATAGCAATACCGCCTCCAAACTGATGTAATTGGTTACAGCTAAGTAGCCGACTAAAGGTGGAATCGCTCCTGATACACTGCCGACAAGCGTGCCGTATATCGAGGTGCGTTTGTACCACATAGTGTAAAAGAACACGTAAAAGACATAACCAAGTAACACAACTACTGCCGATAATGGATTAGTCATTTTATAGAGCAGCCCAGTACCAACAAGTAACATGACAATCGCAAACAAGAAGGCACGATCAATATTAATTGATCCTCGCACAATGGCGCGATTTTGAGTACGAGACATTTTAGCATCAATATCTCGGTCAAAAATATTGTTCACGACACAACCCGATGCAATCACTAAAGCCACACCCAACATAGTGTAAACAAGCAATGACAAGGTTACCGACTCTGATTTAGCGGCCAGAAAATAGCCAGCTAAAACAGAAATCAGATTACCCATGATAATGCCAGGTTTGGTAAGTGATACGTATTCTTTAAACATGATTATGCCTTACATCATCATATTGTGGTTAAGGTTCCACATGATCCAAATAGACCCTGCGATTACAATAAACACAATGATTGCAGTAAACACAAATGACATAATGTTAAAGCGACCTTTTTCTGAACTATCCAAATGTAGGAAGTAGAACAGGTGAACCACTAGTTGGACCACTGCTGAAATAATTAAAACAGCAATCGTGGCCTCACGTGATAACGCACCAGTGTAAGCAAAGTAAAAAGGAATGATGGTTAAAATCAGTGAGGCAATAAAACCTGTGATATAACCTTTAGCACCTGAATCTTCATGACCATTACTTGGAGATGTTGATTGATTTGACATTAGATCACTCCCAATAAATAAACGATAGTGAAAACACAAATCCACACGATATCTAAGAAGTGCCAAAATAAGCTAAGGCAATAAAAACGCCCTTTCATCAAGTCATTCAGGCCTTTTGAATTTAATTGGATATAACAAACCGTCAACCAAATTAAACCAAACGTCACGTGTAAACCGTGAGTAGCAACTAAAGTAAAGAAAGCAGATAAAAACGCACTGCGCTGAGGACCAAAGCCTTCTTCAATTAAATGATGAAATTCATACACTTCCATCGCAATAAAGCCTAAGCCCAATAATGCGGTGATCAGTAACCAACGTTTTAGCCCTGCAACATCTTCACGTTTCATCGCAATGATGCCAAAACCAAATGTAATACTACTTAATAGTAGCAACATGGTTTCGACAAAAACAAATGGTACATCAAAAATGTCTTTACCTGATGGCCCACCAGCTGTGGCATTCATAAGGACTGCATAAGTGGCAAATAAAGTGCCAAATAAGATGCAATCGCTCATCAAGTAAATCCAGAAGCCATATTGCTTCATCTCATTAGCATCGTGATGATCGTGGTCATCATGCCCATGCTCAACAGCAGGATTAGCGTGCATAATCAACCTCCACATCGGTATCAATGTTTGCTTGTTGTTTTGATTTACGCAAATTTTCTTTATGCGCATCTTCTACGGCTTTAATTTCTTCAACCGTAACGTAGTAATCACGATCTTCATTAAAGCTATGGGTAATAACGCTGACAATAACGCCCACGAAACCAATAGCCGCAAGCCACCAGATATACCAGATCATTGAGAAACCAAAAATCAACGCGAACCCTGAGATATACATCCCTGTCGCTGTATTTTTCGGCATATGAATTGGAGAGTAGTCTTCAGCTGCTGCCAATGTAGCCTCAACACCTGCTTCTCCACGTTGCTTTTGGTACCAAAATGCATCAATTTCATCGCCTTTCGGGATTTTAGCAAAGTTATAGAATGGCGGTGGTGATGATGTTGACCATTCAAGCGTACGTCCGCCCCATGGGTCACCAGTTAAATCCACGTTTTGTTCGCGATCACGAATACTCACGATGAACTGAATTGCTTGACACGCCACACCACAGAAAATGATGAAAGTACCAAACGCTGCAACTGCAAGGAGTGGGAAGTATTCAGGATCAATGCCTTGGCTTAAACGACGAGTCATCCCCATAAAACCAAGCGCGTATAAAGGAATAAAGGCAAATAAGAAGCCGATAATCCAACACCAGAATGCACGTTTACCCCATGTTTCATTCAGCATGAAACCTGTCGCTTTAGGGAACCAGTAAGTCACACCAGCAAAGCAACCAAATACCACACCACCAATAATAACGTTATGGAAGTGGGCTATTAAGAACACACTGTTATGCAATACAAAGTCAGCCCCAGGCACAGCTAGAAGCACGCCAGTCATACCGCCAACAGTAAAGGTGATTAAGAAACCAATCATCCATAACATTGGTGACGTAAATTCAACACGCCCACGGTACATGGTGAAGAGCCAGTTAAAGATCTTAACCCCTGTAGGGATAGAGATAATCATGGTCGCAATACCAAAGAAGGCATTAACGTTAGCACCTGACCCCATGGTAAAGAAGTGATGTAGCCATACAACGAAAGCAAGAATAGTAATAACAACGGTTGCCCATACTAATGATGTGTAACCAAATAGTTTCTTGCGAGAGAAGGTTGCCACAACTTCTGAATAAACACCGAATACAGGTAAAATCAAGATGTAAACTTCAGGATGTCCCCACGCCCAAATCAGATTGACGTACATCATCATGTTGCCGCCCATATCATTAGTAAAGAAATGGGTGCCGAGGTAACGATCAAGCGTTAATAAAGCAATAGTCACTGTCAGAATTGGGAACGAAATAATGATCAATACGTTTGCGCATAATGAAGCCCAAGTAAAAACTGGCATTTTCATCATAGTCATCGATGGCGTGCGCATACGCATAATAGTAACGAAGAAGTTCACACCAGAAAGCGTGGTTCCGATACCAGAGAGCTGTAGTGCCCAAATCCAATAATCAACACCGGTTCCTGGGCTAGCCTTAATTCCAGACAATGGAGGATAAGCAAGCCAACCAGTACGAGCAAATTCACCCACACCCAAAGAGACATTCGTTAAAATAACCCCAACAACAAACAACCAAAAGCTAAGGTTATTTAAGTATGGGAATGCCACATCACGTGCGCCGATTTGCAATGGTACTGCAATGTTCATTAAACCAATGATAAGAGGCATTGCGACAAAGAAAATCATGATCACGCCGTGAGCACTAAAGATCTGGTCGTAATGCTCAGGCGGTAAGTAACCGGCATCACCAGCCGATGATAGTAGCTGTTGACTACGCATCATGATCGCATCAGAGAAACCACGAACCAACATGATCATTGCAACAGCGATATACATGAAACCAATTTTTTTATGGTCAACCGAAGTGAACCACTCCGACCATAAATATTGCCACTTACCGTAATAGGTAATGGCGGAAACAACAGCAAGCCCAACAATGGCAATAACAGCCATAGTTACCACGAGAATTGGTTCGTGGTACGGGATACTATCGAGTGAAAGTCTTCCAAACATACTCTTTCCTGCCCTTAATCTTTTGCCATATCCGTGTGGTGCATCTCATCCATTCCATTTTCATGGGAATTCAAAGCGCCCTTATATTGTTTCACCACATCGGCAAACAAATGTTCTGGAACCTGTGAATAGTAAGTTACCGGTACATTTTCACTAGGCTTAGCTAATGCTTGGTAATCACTAAAATCATGCATGGTCAATGCGCCATCTTTTTCTTTAACACTTTGAACCCACTGATTAAAGTCATCACGAGTCTCGGTAACATGTGCTGTAAACTTCATGCCAGAGAATCCACCACCACTATAACTAGCAGAGATGCCTTTATAATCATTAGCTTCGTTGGCAATCAAATGAACTTGAGTCATCATGCCTGGCATCGCATAAATTTGGCTGCCTAAACGAGGAATAAAAAAGGAGTTCATGATGTTGTCAGAAGTAATTTTAAACTGCACAGGGACATCTTTCGGAAAAGCGACATAATTGACGGTAGCAATATGCTGTTCTGGGTAGATAAACAACCACTTCCAATCAAGTGATACCACTTCGATTGTCATTGGTGTCACATCGCTAACAAGAGGTTTTGATTGCTCAAGTTCGTGCGTACTACGCCATGTGATCGTACCCAAAATTGCAATAATAATAATGGGAACCGCCCACACCACGATTTCAATTTTGGTAGAATGAGCCCATTCAGGTTCGTACTTTTCTTCTGTATTAGATGTTCTATACTTGTATGAAAAGTATACCGTCATCAATATTACAGGGATAACAACTACCAACATTAAAAGTAATGCGGTAATGATCAGTTCTTTTTCCTGAATGCCTATAATTCCTTTAGGATCAAGCAAAGCAGAACTGCATCCAGACATAAGTAGAATTGCACTAAGCAACCCTCCTCGTGACAGGATACTTTTGTATCTTGAGGCTTCCATTCTAAATCTCGATATTAAAGGCGAATGAGGGAGCAATCATGGTCAATAACCAATGCGCCCCAAACGCAAAAAAACATGAAATCGATAAAAGCGGCATTTTCACTACAAATAGCAACATTTAAACACCACCCACGACCAAGCTAACTCACTAACGAGACGGTAAATAGAGTATATAAGCTACTCAAAAACCATCGAAGTTAAGAAGAGAGAACAACAAACCACGCCTAGAAACGTAGAATATACATTGTTACATTTGAAGCATTATGCTTACAGATAATAACAAACTCACGCAATATAAATGAAAACTAACATTACGTAAATGGCCATTTGTCATATTTGATAGGTGTCTTGTATACAATATAGCGCGGGTATTGTAATGACGAATGGGCGAGCAATAATTAAATATATCTATACATTGGTGAACTTAAGAGCAATTCAAATCTTTTAGCGTGATATATGACTAAAATAAGCGCATTTACAGGAAATCGCTCTCAAAGAAAATAATTTATTACAGTTTCAATTTTCATAGTTCAAATATAAAAAAACATCAACATTATGAGGATAATATTTTGTAAAATATGTCACAAATAAAGCCCACTTGTTACATGTGTCATTTCCTTCTAAGCAACAACACCCAAAATCAAGAAAATCAGCGATAATAAAAAGAAATCAAACTTCTTATATTGCATAGGTTTTTGGTGCCATAATTGGCTCTAAACAGAGCTGTTCTTATTTGTGATATTTGAAGGATATTGTCTAACTATTCAGTAAACTGATTTCAGAGGAGGCTTTATCCTTAATTAGGCTGCTTTTGGACGCGCTCTAACCAAGAAAAAATTTGTGATAAAGCAAAGCATAAAATGAAATAGCCTAGTGCTACCATGATCCATATTTCAAAGATCATACCGCTCGAATTAGCGATTTCTGTCCCGACAAAGGTCATTTCTTGAATTGAGATCAGCGATACAATTGAGGAATCTTTTACCAGTGATATTAATTGTCCAGCCAATGGTGGAACTATCGATTTTAATACTTGTGGTGCAATAATATAGCGATAACGATGCCAAGCAGACAAACCCAATGTTTTTGCCGCTTCATGCTGGCCTTTATCGATATTATCCAACCCCGACCTCACAACCTCTCCGATATATGCGGCGGATATCATCCCAATGCATAGTACACCAGAAGCTAGATTCTCCCATAAATTAGCTTCACCAAATAACCAACGCTGTAATGGGTTAATTAGTTCAGAATGCTCACGTAATATCTCTTCAAGCCCAAGCAATGGTACTAATTGATTGGCAATAAAAAAATAGAAGATAAAAATGAAAACCAAAGGTGGGATATTGCGAACTAATTGCACATAGCTGTTGGCGATGAGTCGAATTGCAACATAAGAGGAACGCCGCCCAACGCCCAGTAATACGCCCAAAATGAGTGCCAATAAAGATCCCCAAAACGTCAAACGTAGTGTCGATAATATCCCTTGGATAAAATACGAAACGCTGCCATCCACTTTGGGGATAAAAAGTAACGTTAATGCCTTGTGCCATTGCCAGTGATACGACAAGGCGCCACTGTCTTTGAGACAGAGCCATGCAATAAAACTTCCCGCGAATATCAACAACAAGATATCTAATCGGTTTAACTTCCACATTTTACTGAGCACTCATTTACCTATTACTGATAATCTTTTTCAAGCAATCTTTTACTGATTGGTATTGGAAACCTGCTTTTGCCAATCAACACTCTTAAACCAATAATCATAACGTTGTTGTAACCAACCATCTTGAGATCGAGCATCAATCCATTTATCAAAAAAGGCCTTTTTATCTTGTTCACCTAAACGTACTGCAAAACCTTCATTGCCCGTATATAGGCGTTCTTGCAGTGGGATATATAATTTATTAGGGTATTTTAATGCTTCAAATTCAGGCTTGGGCGTAGAAGCTATCACCGCATCGGCATTGCCGTTTAAGACTTCTTGGAACGCTTGCGCTTCATCATCAAACTGTAGGATTTTTGCTTTTGGGAAGTTTTCTCGCAAAACAGTGATCCCAAGCGCTCCACGTCGTGCTGCAAACTTTATCTTACGAGAATTAAAGTCTTCTTTGCTAAAGCCTTTGGTCGTCTCAATATTAGCTGCAATTTGGATACCGGAATGAGAATAAGGAACTGTGAACAATACACTTTTGGCACGCTCGTCTGTAATGGTTAAACCGCCGATGACTACATCAAATTTCCCAGCAATTAACGACGGAATAATGCCATCCCATGAAGTAGGAATAAACTCGACCTTCCAACCAGAATCTGATGCTAAACGCTTAGCAACATCAACCTCAAATCCTACTAGATCGCCTTGATCATTTCGCATCGCCCACGGAACAAAAGTGCTAAGCCCAACTTTTAATGTGCCACGTTGGTTAATTTTATCTAGGTTTGGTGTATCACTTGCCCACGCACTTTGCGCCAACCCCAGCCCAAATCCCAATAGCGTTAAACCGATTATCCATAAACGTTTCATTTTAGCTCCTAATGTCCTTTACGGCTTTGTAGTTCTAGCCATGCAGATAATGCAGACAAACTTAATGTTATTAATAAATAAATAGCTGCCACAGTGAACCAAATCTCAAATGGCATGGCTGTATCTGAGACAATATTGCGGCCTTCCGTGGTGAGGTCAAAAATAGCCATCACACTCACAATAGACGTATTTTTAACTAACGAAATCGCTTCGTTAGTTAATGACGGTAACGTTTTTTTAATCACTTGCGGCAAAATAATATAACGGTAACTATTAAAACGCGATAAGCCCAAGGTTCGAGATGCTTCAAATTGACCTTTATCGACAGCCAATAAACCTGAACGGATCACTTCTGCGGTGTATGCGCCTTGAAATAACGCTAACGCCAATATAGCCGTACTAAAGCGTTCTAACCCTAAATATGGCCCAAACACAAAATATAATAAGTATATTTGTACTAGCAAAGGTGTATTACGGATCACTTCGATATATATAAAAGCAAACAGTCGCCCGACTTTAGAATCCGATAAACGTAACAGTGCCGTGCATAAAGCTAAGATCAAAGTTGCGATTCCGCTCATTAACGTGAGTTTTAAGGTCACTAATAAGCCATCAATAAGTTCACCGTTATACCAATGCCCATCTTCAAAAAAGAACACATAATCAGGTACTCGCAACCATTGCCAGTGGTAATGCATTGCTTGCGCACCAGACTGCAAAATCCAACTTATGCCAATCAATAAAACAGCAATCTGCAACATGGCCGATAACAACGGTTTAGCGATTTTTATCGTAGCCGACACGCTAATAACTCAGAATCTGGTTAAGAAAATGTTGAGTGCGTTGATGCTTTGGTTGACCAAAAAACGCCATTGGTGGTGCTATTTCTACAATTTTGCCTTGATCCATAAACACCACGCGATCAGCCACTTTTTTAGCAAAGCCCATTTCATGAGTAACACACACCATGGTCATACCATCTTGAGCAAGTTGTGACATCACATCGAGTACTTCGCTGATCATTTCAGGGTCAAGCGCGGAGGTAGGTTCATCAAATAGTAGAATTTCTGGCTGCATACACAGGGAACGAGCAATCGCGACTCTTTGCTGCTGTCCTCCAGAAAGTTGCGAAGGGTATTTATTGGCTTGTTCGGCGATATTGACACGCTCTAAATAATGCATCGCTCGCTCTAGAGCATCAGATTTCGACAGCTTTAACGTTTTGACTGGAGATAGCGTCAGATTTTCGGCAATAGTAAGGTGAGGAAATAAATGAAAATGCTGAAACACCATACCAATTTGACCTTGCCATTGCTGTCTTGGTGTCACTTGCTGACCAAATACTCGAAGATCACCCGATTGAATGCTCTCTAGGTTATTAATACAGCGAATCAAAGTGGATTTCCCCGAACCAGAAGGGCCGCAAATCACTAACTTTTCACCTTTAGTTACCTGCAAGTTGATATCAGTTAAGGCCTGAAAGTCACCATAGAACTTATTCACTTGGTTAAATTGAATCACCGTTTGTTGTTCTATCACATCTTATCCTTTATCAGACTTTCATTCCTTGAACCCAGTTTATAGTAACATTGAATCATCATTTATAAATAACTCGTGAGATAAACTAATAGGCAAAAAAAATGGATTATCCGAACAGATAATCCATTGATGATAATTATTTTTACTACCTTTTTCTATGCCATTAAATGTTGTGCATGAAACTTCAAATGCTCATCAATAAAACTCGCAATAAAAAAGTAACTATGGTCATAACCAGAATGCACATTGATCTCAAATGGGTAATTTACTTGATTCGCCGCATTTTCTAATAAGTGCGGTTTTAATTGTTCTTCAAGAAAGTTATCCGCTAGACCTTGGTCAACTTTAATCGGAGGTAAATTTGACGTCTCACCTTTGATTTTTTTCATCAGTTCAACCGCATCGTATTTCACCCATAATGCTTGGTCATCGCCTAAATAAGCGGTTAATGCTTTGTGTCCCCACGGGCACTGCAATGAACTAACTATCGGGCTAAAAGCTGAGATCGACTGAAATCTTGGCGCATTACGTA
The DNA here is from genome assembly GCF_014694375.1 of Vibrio sp. S17_S38. Classification (GTDB taxonomy): domain Bacteria; phylum Pseudomonadota; class Gammaproteobacteria; order Enterobacterales; family Vibrionaceae; genus Vibrio. The sequence continues at coordinate 49,732 of NZ_JAAUWW010000011.1, read as the reverse complement.
AACCTATAACTAAAGCGCCACGCCCTCCCATTGAATGACCAGAGATAGATCGCTTATCCGTCACTGGGAAATTCGCTTCAATCAAAGCTGGTAATTCATAAGCAATATAATCATACATCTGATAATGCTTATCCCAAGGTGCTTGAGTCGCATTTAAATAAAACCCAGCGCCTTGACCTAAATCATACGCTTCATCATCAGCAATAATTTCACCATTAATACCCACCCCACGCGGGCTGGTATCAGGCATGACAATCGCAATCCCCAGCTGCGCCGCCATACGCTGAGCTCCTGCTTTTTGCACAAAATTTTCATCACTGCACGTTAAGCCAGAAAGCCAGTACAAGACTGGAACCTTGTGATCTTGCGTTGCTTGAGATGGTAAATACACCGAAAATTTCATCGCACAATGCAACACTTTTGATTCATGCTCAAACTGCTGTTGCAGCCCACCAAAGGATTTATTTGAACTCAGTTGCTTCATAAATACCCTTACTTAATAGTGGATCACAGTTCGAATGCTTTTACCTTCATGCATCAACTCAAATGCTTTATTAATGTCTTCTAAGCCCATGGTGTGAGTAATGAAATCATTGAGTTTGAATTCACCTTTCATGTAACGCTCAACATAAGTCGGTAATTCTGAACGTCCTTTCACCCCACCAAATGCCGATCCTTTCCAAACTCTTCCGGTTACTAATTGGAATGGGCGAGTTGAGATCTCTTGGCCTGCGCCTGCTACACCAATAATAATTGATTCCCCCCAACCTTTATGACAACACTCAAGTGCGCTGCGCATCAGATGAACATTGCCAACACATTCAAATGAATATTCGACGCCGCCATCTGTCATTTCGACAATCACTTCTTGGATTGGCTTATCAAAATCATTCGGATTCACACAATCGGTCGCACCCAATTGTTTAGCTAATTCAAATTTTGACTCATTAATATCAATGGCAATAATGCGCCCTGCTTTGGCCATCGCAGAACCAATCACAGCAGACAAACCAATTCCGCCAAGACCAAAGATCGCCACCGTATCACCTGGTTGAACATTCGCAGTATTGGTGACTGCGCCCATTCCCGTCGTAACGCCACAACCCAATAAACATACTTCTTTTAAATCGGCATCTGGGTTTACTTTTGCTAATGAAATTTCAGGTAGCACGGTATATTCAGAGAACGTTGATGTTCCCATGTAATGGAAGATCGGCTGGCCATTAATCGAAAAACGTGTAGTACCATCAGGCATTAAACCTTTCCCTTGCGTTTCTCGTACCGCGGAACACAAATTAGTTTTGCCTGACGTACAGAATTTACAGACTCCACATTCTGCTGTGTAAAGTGGGATAACATGATCGCCAACTTTGACAGAAGTTACACCCTCTCCAATCGATTCAACAATACCGCCGCCTTCATGACCAAGTATGGCTGGAAATACTCCTTCAGGATCATCACCAGATAAAGTAAAAGCATCCGTGTGACAAACACCGGTTGCAATAATTTTAACGCGAACCTCACCGGCTTGTGGCGGCATGACATCCACAGTTTCCATTTTCAATGGCTCGCCCGCTTTCCACGCCACAGCGGCGCGTGATTTAATTACTTGTGCTGTCATGAAATATCCTTACGAATTCAAAAGGGTTTTCGATTATTGAGTTCTTTAGTATAGGTGAAATTACATCATTGATAATCCATCTTTTAAGTAAAACACTTTTACACATGAGTAATAATGATTAAAATAAACATTCGATTAGTACCAATGAGTGATGAATATGCAATGGCAGGGTATCAGTGAATTTGTGGCGGTTGCCGAGACCAAAAGCTTTACCTTAGCGGCCAAACAATTGTCTATCTCCACCGCGCAAGTCAGCCGCCAAATTAACCAATTGGAAAGTCGATTATCGGCAAAGTTATTTTATCGAACCACAAGAAAGGTGAGCTTAACGGATATTGGTAAGGCATATTATCAACAATGTCGCGCAATACTGGATGCTTTAAATACCGCAGAGCAAACCGTCACTAATTTGCATCATACCCCGCAAGGCCAATTGAAACTTTCAGCGCCAATTGCTTATGGTGAAAGCCACTTAGCGCCGCTAGTGAATGATTTTTGTCTACTGTATCCAGAATTAACAGTGGAACTATGGCTCACCAACCGAACCGTTGATCTCACTGAAGAAAAAGTTGATCTGTCAATACGATTGGGATCGCTCATTGATTCCACCATGATGGCGAAAAAATTGCGTGATAGAAATTTGTTCCTATGTGCCTCACCTGACTATTTAGCTAAGTACGCCACGCCACAGACATTAGCCGAATTAAAGCAACACAACTGCTTATTGGGGTCTCTTGATCATTGGCGCTTTCAGAATCGAAAATTAACGGTGCATGGGAGCTTTAAATGCAATAACGGTTATGCGCTATTAGACGCAGCGTTAAAAGGAATTGGAATTGTTCAGCTGCCTGATTATTATGTGCAGCCATATTTACAATCGGGGGAGCTAGTCGCTTTGCTGCCCTCTCATCAACCGAAAGATGAAGGTATTTGGGCTATTTACCCACATAACCGTCATCTTCCGTCTAAAGTGAGATTATTACTTGATTACCTAGATCAGCATTTAATGCAACGCTAATCAGACTTTTTCTGCATATCAATTAACGTTTGCTGTAGTTGATCAAGCTTGATATTCAACGCCTTAATTTCACTGGAGGTTGCAAGCGTATCCTCATCGGGATTTTGCTCTTCACGCAATAATTTATGCTCTTGTGACATCACCTCTAAAATCGTACCCACCATCATGTTTAAGAAGATGAATGCGGTTAAGAATATGAAGGTTAGGTAGTAAATCCAACTCAGTGAATAAACCTCCATCGTTTCGTACATCACGTCGGTCCAATCTTCAAACGTCGCCACCCGAAATAGCGTTAACATCGAGATCGAAACATCACTCCACAGCGTTGGGTTAATATCACCAAACAACATACTGCCGACTGCGGCGTAGATATAGAAAATTACAAACATAAGCAAGCCAATATAACCCATCTGGGGAATGGCTTTGATCAGTGCATTTACCAGCACCCGTAACTCTGGCACCATCGACACTAAACGCAACACGCGGAAGATCCGTAATAGACGCGCCACAAACATGGTTGAACCCGCCGCCGGATATAAACTACCAAGCACAATAACCAAATCGAAAATATTCCAACCTTTTTTAAAGAAGGCGCGAATACCATCACTGGCTAAATAACGGATTATCAATTCGATCAAGAAAAAGACGGTGATGGCTGAGTCCATAATATTTAATGCGTATTCCATCGAGGAATGCAATTCATACGTATGCGCGCCAACTGTTAACGCCGAAATCAGGATCACGGCGATCACAAATATCTGGAAAATATTACTTTGGTCAATACGCTTAAACACATTTTGTAGACTTTGAAGTATTGTTACCTGATGCAATGATGTCACCTTTCAAAATTAAATTTATATTTTAATTAACAGTTTCAATCCTCACATGTATGGTTAACTCACTCACAAGAATGATAAAAACCACAAAGGATGTTGTTATGATGAAACTTGGTTTTATTGGTTTTGGTAAAAGCACCAACCGATATCATATGCCTTTTATTGATGCCGCGAAGCAGTTTGAAGTAACAGGTTATTACACGCGTGGCACTCGCCAGTTTGATATGCCTTATCCGAACAATAAACCCTTGATTCAACGTTTTGACTCTATAGATGATTTATTAAACAGCAATGTGGAAATCATTGTGGTTGCGACTCCGGCAAGTTCACATTACCAATTTGCCAAACAAGCTATTTTGGCGGGTAAACATGTCATTGTTGAAAAGCCATTTTGCGGTACGCTTGAACAAGCTAAAGAATTATTTCAATTAGCCAAGCAAGCTAACGTCAAAATCACGCCTTATCAAAACCGCCGCTACGACAGTGATTTTTTAACCATCAAAACCTTATTGACTCGTGAAGATTTGGGTCAGATCATGGAGATTGAATCCAACCATACGCATTATCGCACCGATGGAGCAGTTCAAACCGGTAATAAATACGATGGCAGTGTGTATGGACATGCCGTGCATTTTCTCGATCAAATAGTATCGCTTTATGGTGAACCTGACGAAGTGATTTATGATATTGCTAATCAAAAGAACTATTACATTGGTAAGGGACAAGCTTATCAAATGACAGCCAATCAAACCGATGGCATCCCAGAAGATTATTACGATATAAAATTGATTTACGGTAACCTTCGGATCCGTGTTCGCTTTTCCCAATTAATCATAAAAGAGCCGCCACGTTGGATAGTCAATGCTACCAATGCCACAATTGAAAAGTATCAAATAGATCAGCAAGAGCGTGATTTAAAACAAGGGATCTTTTTAGATCATCTAGATTTTGGTAAGGATACCCCACAAGGAATCTGTACTGTTTATTTCCAAGATAGACAAGAAAAGATAGAAGCAAACTATCAGCATTACACTCAATTTTATAAAGACTTCAAAGCTTCAATCGAGAACAACACCATGCCACCGGTGTCAGAAAAAGAAGCGTTGATTGTGATGAACATTATGGAAGGAATTGTGAATCAAACAACCTATAACCCATTATTTAAATAGCAATAATTTTTTAATTAATACAAAGCCCCGTAATTCGCTTCAAACATCATAGAACGAAAAAACCGTCTAATTTTAATAATCAGACGGTTTTATTTATACAATAAGGTTAAAAAGCTTTAGAGGATTATTCCCACTCAATCGTCGCGGGCGGCTTACCTGAAATATCGTAAACTACACGTGAAATACCATCTATTTCATTAATGATGCGGTTAGATACTTTGCCAAGGAAATCATAAGGTAAGTGTGCCCAATGTGCTGTCATAAAATCAATCGTTTCGACAGCTCGTAGCGATACAACCCAATCATATTTACGGCCATCGCCCATAACACCCACTGAACGTACCGGTAGGAATACTGTAAATGCTTGTGAAACTTTGTTGTATAAATCTGCCGCGTGTAGCTCTTCAATGAAGATAGCATCTGCGCGACGTAACAAGTCACAGTATTCTTTCTTAACTTCGCCCAAAACACGAACGCCCAAACCAGGCCCAGGGAACGGGTGACGGTAAAGCATGTTATATGGCAAGCCAAGCTCTAGACCTATCTTACGTACTTCATCTTTAAATAGTTCACGTAATGGCTCAACCAAACCCATCGCCATATCATCAGGCAAACCGCCCACGTTATGGTGAGATTTAATCACATGTGCTTTACCTGTTTTCGATGCAGCAGATTCAATTACATCAGGGTAAATCGTGCCTTGTGCTAACCATTTAGCATTTTTAAGCTTCTTCGATTCTTCATCAAAGATCTCAACAAAAACGCGGCCAATAATTTTACGCTTCGCTTCTGGTTCAGCTTCGCCACCGAGTGCATCTAAGAAACGGTTTTCAGCATCAACGTGGATGATATTTAATCCAAAGTGATCGCCAAACATATCCATTACTTGATCGGCTTCGTTTAAACGCAATAAGCCGTTATCCACGAATACACAGGTAAGTTTATCGCCAATAGCGCGATGGAGCAGCATGGCTACAACAGAAGAATCAACCCCACCAGAAAGACCAAGAATAACTTCATCATCACCAATTTGATCTTTAAGGCGTACGATTGAATCTTCAATGATAGAAGATGGTGTCCACAACTTGCTACAACCACAGATGTTAAGCACAAAGTTCTCAAGCATGCGTAAGCCTTGACGAGTATGAGTAACTTCTGGGTGAAATTGAACGCCATAAAAACGTTTTTCATCGTTCGCCATCGCAGCGTATGGACAAGTATCAGTTTGAGCAACTTTAGTGAATCCGCTTGGGATCTCAACCACTTTATCGCCGTGACTCATCCATACATCTAACAGCGGTTTACCATCTTCTGAAATCGCATCTTCGATATTGGCAAACAAGGCACAGTCTTCAACCATTTTTACTTGTGCGTAGCCAAACTCACGTTCATTAGAACCGGCTACTTTCCCGCCAAGTTGCTCAGACATGGTTTGCATGCCGTAACAAATACCAAATACAGGTACACCAGCATTAAATACATATTCAGGCGCACGAGGAGAATTGGCTTCGGTGACACTTTCAGGGCCACCAGAAAGAATAATGCCGTCTGGGTTAAATTCACGGATATCCGATTCTTCAACATCCCAACTCCACAGTTCACAATAAACACCGATCTCACGAATACGGCGAGCAATCAATTGGGTGTATTGAGAGCCAAAGTCTAAAATTAAAATGCGTTCAGCATGAATATTAGTCGTCATTCTTTTTCTCTAAAATCTAATTAAAGTGAAATTGACATGTGCTTATCGTCAAATACTCAAAACACACATCATTAAAAATTTTCTATTCTTATTTATCCCAAATTTTCAATCTATCACGCAATTATTGAACTCAATAACTAGTGATAGATGAAAATTTTAACCAAGACGGTAATTAGGGGCTTCTTTTGTAATTTGTACGTCATGCACATGCGATTCTTGCATGCCCGCACCAGAGATACGTACAAACTCTGCTTTAGTGCGCATATCGTCAATCGTAGCACTGCCGGTTAGACCCATGCTTGAACGTAAACCACCCATTTGTTGATGGATAATTTCTTTTATATGGCCTTTATATGCAGTACGACCTTCAATGCCTTCTGGAACAAGCTTGTCGGCTGCATTATCTGATTGGAAGTAACGATCTGATGAACCTTGAGACATCGCGCCCAGTGAACCCATTCCACGGTAAGACTTATAAGAACGGCCTTGGTAAAGGATGATTTCACCCGGTGCTTCTTCCGTTCCTGCAAACATAGAGCCAACCATCACGCAAGATGCGCCAGCAGCAATAGCCTTACAAATATCACCAGAGAAGCGAATGCCGCCATCAGCAATCACAGGAATACCAAACTCAGCAGCTGCTTCTGCTGCATCTGAAATAGCAGTGATTTGTGGAACACCAACACCAGTAACTATGCGGGTGGTACAAATTGAACCTGGGCCTATGCCGACTTTAACCGCATCCACACCTGCATCGATCAGTGCACGAGCACCAGCAGCCGTTGCTACATTTCCGCCAATGATTTGTAAATCGGGGAAAAGTGCACGCGTTTCTTTAATTCGATCTAAGACACCTTGAGAGTGACCGTGAGAAGAATCGATAAGCAGAACATCAACGCCTGCTTCAACAAGCGCTTTAACACGTTCTTCGTTACCAGCGCCAGCGCCAACAGCCGCACCAACACGTAAGCGACCTTGGTCATCTTTACAAGCGTTCGGTTTACTTTCTGCTTTTTGGAAATCTTTTGCGGTGATCATACCTGACAATTGGAAAGCATCATTAACGACTAATACTTTCTCAATACGGCGCTCTTGCATTAATTTTTGTACATCAGAAAGTGAAGCACCTTCTTTCACTGTGGCAAGGCGATCTTTTGGGGTCATCACTTGTTCAACACTTTTGGTCAAATCAGTGACAAAACGAACATCACGGCCAGTAATAATACCGACTAATTCATTACTTTGCGTTACGACAGGAAAGCCAGCGAAACCATGTTTCTCGGTTAATGCTTTCACATCCAAGATGGTTTCAGTTGGGCGGATAGTCACAGGATTGCTAACGACACCAGCTTCATAAATCTTCACTAAACGTACTTCTTCAGCTTGCTGTTCAATTGACATATTCTTATGAATAAAGCCAATTCCACCTTCTTGAGCCAGAGCAATAGCCAAACGAGCTTCTGTAACCGTATCCATAGCGGCAGAAATCATCGGGACGTTAAGAGTGATCTTTTTAGTCAACTGAGTGCGAAGATCAGCTGTATTAGGAAGAACAGTGGAGTGTGCAGGGACAAGTAAAACGTCATCAAACGTTAAAGCTTCTTTCGCGATTCGTAACATTGCAATATCTCACATAAGAGTGTTAGAAGGATAAATCCCACTGTTAGTATTTAGCTAAAAAGCGACTAAAACCATAAGCGATAAACTCATTTTATCGTTTCGCATAATAAAATGAATTTGGGATTTGATATTGCAGCGGGATTATACGCCTCGCGCAATCGTTTGACTAGATGTTTTATCCTTTTTATTTATGAAAATTTAATGAATAAGCCTGAAGGTAGTTCAAATATCAATTAATCGCATAAATGTTGTCACACGCTTAAGTTTTTGGTTGTTCTTGGCTGACACCATTCGCAATTTAAACTCTAATTCCGCTATAATTATCTTATTCTTTTTGATTAGATTTGTGAGATTTCCTGTGCCAATAACCCCAAGCACTAATCCAAATATATTTACGGTTTCTCGCTTGAATGCAGAAGTACGAATGCTACTTGAAAATGAAATGGGAATTGTGTGGTTGGTGGGCGAATTATCAAATTTTTCTGCTCCTGTTTCTGGTCATTGGTATTTCTCATTAAAAGATTCACGTGCACAAGTCAAATGTGCCATGTTCAAAGGTAATAATCGTCATGTTAGCTTTAAACCAATAAACGGTAATCAAGTGTTAGTCAAAGCGCGATTATCTTTATATGAACCTCGTGGTGATTATCAATTGATCATCGAGAGTATGCAGCCTGAGGGTGACGGGCGTCTGCAACAAGAATTTGAGCAGCTTAAAATGCGCTTAGCTGGCGAAGGTTTATTTGCTCAAAGCTTAAAACAAGCCCTACCTGAAAATCCAAAACGAATTGGCGTTATTACCTCAAAAACAGGCGCAGCATTATATGACATTTTGGATGTATTAAAGCGCCGTGATCCAAGCTTACCAATCATCGTATATCCAACCGTTGTGCAAGGAGAAGAAGCGCCCTTCAAAATTGCTCAAGCGATAGGACGAGCCAATAGCCGTAATGAATGTGACATACTGATCGTCGGTCGTGGTGGTGGTTCGCTGGAGGATTTATGGTGCTTTAATCATGAGATTGTTGCTCGTACTATTGCTGCCAGTCAAATTCCTATTGTGAGTGCCGTTGGGCATGAAATTGATGTCACTATTGCTGATTTTGTTGCCGATGTCCGTGCACCAACACCATCTGCGGCTGCTGAGCTTGTAAGCCGTGACAATAATCATAAGCACCAAACGTTGCATCATCAACATCAACGTTTACTCAACGCAAGCCGATATTATTTCTCGCAACAAAAATCACGCCTCACTCAGTTAACTCACCTGTTGGATAAATTACATCCTCGTTATCAGCTCAATAATCAAGCTCAACAATTGGATGATTTGAGTCAGCGTTTACAACGTTCAATGTCGTACTACTTGCGTCGTCAGAACAGCCAAGTCGAATACTTAACTCATAAATTCAATAGCTATTCACTAGCCAAAAAAATTGAAAGGCAAAAAGATCAAGTACAACAAAAGCAACGTCATTTAATCAACGCGATTGAAAAGCAGCTCACAACTCAGAGATACCATTTGGCGATAAAGGTTGAAAAGTTAGAAACAATGAGCCCACTTTCAACACTAAAAAGAGGCTATAGCATTGTAAAAGATGAAAATAGCCGGGTGGTATCTCAGGCTGCGGGCCTAAAAAGCGGACAAAAGATTGCAATTTCATTTATTGATGGAGAGATCCATTCAATCGTAAGTTAACAGTCCTAAGTAAACTGCAACTTAGTTATCACTGTTGATTTAGACTTTAGTTCATTACATTGTGGGCAAAAGAAACTGCTAGAACCGCATGCTTGCAAGTAATTGAGCTCATTGTCACAAGCTGGACAAAAGGCCTGTTGAGTGAAATTAACGTGGCAGTTATTACAACCATAAACCGGTTGGTTCTTATCATTTTTCCTTTGCCATACTAATTTAGTATCGCAATTTGGGCAGTCATGATCTGGCATAAATGAGTCCTTCATAATACTTTTTATAAGCACCATCACTTCTTTAAAATGAAAGTGAATGCCCTTCTACTTTACTCTTCTTAAACCTTGATAACAAAATGACATGTCATTTCTGGAAAATGTCGGTTATTGTCATCTAACTAATACAAACTTTCATTTAATATGCGATTTTAAGCATGGCATGATCTTTTATGATCTCAGCCTTTATACTCTTTGATCAGCGATCTACCCCATTAAGAATATTTATATCACCACAACCCGAAAGCATAAGTTACATGTGCTGCATTTGAATTTTAAACAGGATAATAAACCTTATAGTTACATTTAAATCATAGGATCCAATATTTTAAAATATTCAAATACGCGATCTATAGATAAAAAAATACCACTTCAGCGAGTGGTATTTTTGTTTAATCATTAAAAATAGAATATCCGCTTATTGCTTTTTGCGGCCACGTTTAATCAAGCTCACCAAACGTTTACGCTTATGTGCTTCTGTAACGCTAGATTTATTTACCTGACCTTCAAATGGGTTCTCACTATTTTGGAACTGGATCCTAATAGGTGTTCCCATGATCTCAAGAGCTCGACGGAAATAGTTCATCAAATAACGTTTATAAGAATCTGGTAGCTCTTTTACTTGGTTACCATGCACAACAATAATCGGTGGGTTATAGCCACCCGCATGAGCATATTTCATCTTAACTCGACGTCCACGCACCAACGGTGGTTGGTGATCATCTTGCGCCATTTTCATAATACGAGTAAGTACAGAAGTACCAACTCGAGTTGTGGCTGATTTATATGCCTCTTGTACCGACTCAAATAAATGACCAACGCCAGTACCGTGAAGTGCTGAGATAAAGTGAATACGAGCAAAATCAACAAAACCTAAGCGGCGGTCTAATTCTTTTTTAACATGCTCTTTTACATCCGTATCTAAGCCATCCCACTTATTCACGGCAATCACGATAGAACGCCCGGCATTAAGTGCAAACCCAAGTAAGCTTAAATCTTGATCTGAAATACTTTCACGGGCATCAATGATAAGTAGTACAACGTTGGCATCTTCAATCGCTTTCAGTGTCTTGATCACTGAGAATTTCTCAACGACTTCATTAACACGCTTACGACGACGAACACCGGCGGTATCAATTAAGACATATTCACGTTCATCACGCTTCATTGGAATGTAGATAGAGTCGCGAGTCGTTCCTGGCATATCATAAACAACCACACGCTCTTCACCTAAGATACGGTTAGTCAGCGTTGATTTACCGACATTAGGTCGACCAATGATCGCCAATTTAATCGGTTGATCTTGCAGGCGTTTAAATTCGGCTTCTGCTTCTTCTTCGGTGTATTCTAGTTGCTCATCTTCAGCGTCAACTTCACCTGTTAAATCTTCGATTTCTGCTTTTAATTTAGCTTCTTCTTCTGCCAATTGGTCAGAAAAAGGTTTCAATGCTTTATCAATTAAGCTCATCACACCACGGCCATGAGCAGCGGCAATTTGATACACTTTATCCATGCCCAACTGCCAAAACTCAGCACTCGCGGCGTCAGCATCAACGCCATCAACCTTATTGACCACTAACATGGTTGGTTTTTCACGCATACGTAAATGGCGAGCAATCGCTTCATCAGAAACCGTTAATCCTGCACGGCCATCAACCATAAATAGAACAACATCAGCTTCTTCAATTGCCGCTAATGATTGTTCTGCCATTTTGGTTTCAACACCATCTTCAGTACCATCAATACCACCAGTATCAATCACGATGAATTCATGTTCACCAGATTTTGCTTGGCCGTATTTACGATCCCGAGTTAAGCCCGGAAAGTCAGCAACCAATGCGTCACGCGTACGAGTTAGACGGTTAAATAACGTTGATTTACCAACGTTTGGGCGTCCAACTAAAGCCACTACAGGAATCATATATACCTCAAAAATCTTTAAAATAACCAGAGTAGTTATAGGTAATAAGCCTATGTTCTGCCATTACCTATAACTACTAACTCAAAACAATATACTCTCCATTAAGAAGAATAACGGCCCCATCAATAGGAGCCGATTTTAGGTCTGATAAATCAGGGTGCCGGATTATATCACGATCCTTCAGGGATCTGCATTTTCTTTATCTCCCCTTCTCTTGTGATAACAATAAAGCCATCATCAAGCTGAATTGGAGCTACTGCAATTCCATCATCATCATCATCATCACCAATCAACTGCTGGGCAACAAAAGCACCAGTATTACGATCTATCCAGTGTAAGTAACCTTCATTATCACCGACAACCAAATAATTGTGGATCACTGCAGGTTCAGATAGTTGGCGATATTGAAGTTCGTCATTTTCCCATAGCTTGGTTCCACTACGGACATCCACACCAGTAAGATGATCTTGATCCGTAACAACGAAAAGTTTACTACCATCGGTAGCCAAATCAGTCGCCGAAGAATAAGCGCGTTTCCACATCGGTGTGCCCGAACGTAAATCAATCGCAACTAATTGACCATTAATACCAACCGTATAGAGGCTTGAGCCAATAATCAGCGGCGAAGCATCGACATCCACCAAGCGATCAATCTCTGTCGATCCTTTTGGAGTGCCAATAGGCTGTTGCCATAATAGTTGCCCTTTTTGAATCAATGCGGCTGCTAATCGACCGTTCGACATACCCCAGAAAACACCACCAGAAACAGAGGTAGGTGAACTGTCTCCTCTCAGGGTTAAATTCGGAACTTCATTATTGATCACCCAGGCTTGTTCACCGGACTCTTGCTTTAATGCTACCAAAGAACCTTTGGCCGTATTAAACATAACTAAGTTTTCATCCGCTAACGGCTTGGCAAGTACTTCACCTTCAATATCTTGTTGCCATACAAGAGATCCATCATCGGCAGATAAAGCGTAAACCTGACCATTTTCAGATCCAACATAGACTTTATCGTATAATGCGCTCAATCCACCCGATAATCGTGCAGGTTCATCTTCACCTAAATCAGCTTCCCATAAGGTTTTACCTGTTTCAGGATCAAGAGCCTTCACTTCACCATCACGGCTAGCCACAAAGACTTTATTGTAAGCATAGACTGGGGACAGTTTTGAAAAATAGTGCCCAACACCATCACCTACGGATGCGGTCCACAGTGTTTTTGGCGTAAATTGACTTTTTACTATAGGAAGTGGAGACATAACAATTGTATCTTCCTCGCTTGAACACCCTAAGAGTCCTAAAGCAATAAAAGTCAGAGTCAGACCACGTTTAAGCACTTTTTTCATTAAAACGGTCCCTACTTGGCAAGATCATCAAGTTTCATTTGCAAAGCTTGGTTTGCGGTTCCATCTTGCTGTGCTTGGATATAAGCTTTCTGAGCAGCATCTTTATCCCCTTTCAGTAAATAAATATCGCCCATTAATTCTTGATTACGTGCTTTCCAAGCTTCCGATTTCACTGCTGAAATTTCCGAGATTGCATCATCATACTTAGATTGAGCAGTAAGCACGCGAGCCATACGATAAGAGATAATCGGCAATAACGTATCATCTTTAGCATGAAGTTTTGCCCACTTTAACTGCGTTAATGCATCATCAAGCTTGTTCGCATCAACCTGAGCTTTGGCTAATTGTAAAGAAGCCAAAACTGCATAAGACGTTTTATCATTTGCGGTAATAAAATCTTGAGTTGGTTTCTGTGCTTCAAGACCTTTTTCTTCTAGGTTTGAAATCACAGCACTGTAACCATGAGAAGCGGTTTCTTGCTCAGCGGTAATACCATCTTGGTAATAACGCCAGCCTAAAATACCACCGATACCCACAACAACACCAATGATCACGGATTTACCGTTTGCTTTCCACCAGTCTTTAATTGCTTCTACTTGTTGTTCTTCATCCGCGTCGTAGATACTCACGTTACATCCTCTTTAAAATTCGATAATTGCACTTAATACTAAAATTTAAGCGTTAGATAATTAAATGGCATTAGTTAAATAAGCGGCAAGCTCAGACTGAGTAAGCGTTTGTTGCTCACCACCAATAAGATCTTTTACTACCACCGTTTTCTCTGCGACTTCATTTTCGCCCAGAACCAGTGCGATAGATGCACCCACTTTATCTGCACGTTTAAATTGTTTTTTAAAGTTACCACCACCAAAGTGAGTCATTAGGCGTAACCCATTAACATTTTCGCGTAATGATTCAGCCAGTTTCATACCATTAATGAGTGTGCCTTCACCTGCTGTGACTAAATAAACATCAACTGGTTTACGAACTTCATTAAGCTCTAGCGTTTCCATCATCAAAACTAAACGCTCAAGTCCCATAGCAAAACCTACAGCTGGAGATGGTTTACCACCTAACTGTTCGACCAAACCATCATAACGACCACCAGCACAAACGGTACCTTGAGCACCAAGGCTTTCAGTGATCCATTCAAAAACAGTTTTGTTGTAATAATCTAAACCGCGAACCAAACGTTGATTAACTTGGTATTGGATACCAGCTGCATCAAGTAGTTCACATAAACCAGTAAAATGTTCACGTGAGTCATCATCAAGGTAATCGGCTAACTGAGGCGCATCCACTAATATCGCTTGAATAGCTGGGTTTTTAGTATCCAGTACTCGCAGAGGATTGGTATACATCCGACGCTTACAATCTTCATCTAAAATATCGATATGTTGCTCAAGAAATTCAATTAAAACAGTGCGATAATTAGCTCGAGATTCAATAGAGCCGATCGAGTTTAATTCCAAGCGAACATGTTGATCAATACCTAGTTGACGCCATAATCGAGCTGTCATCATGATCAATTCAGCATCAACATCAGGACCTTGTAGGCCAAATGTTTCTACTCCAACTTGATGAAATTGACGATAACGACCTTTTTGAGGGCGCTCATGGCGGAACATCGGTCCCATGTACCATAAACGTTGCTCTTGATTGTAAATTAATCCATTTTCAATTCCTGCACGGACACAGCCAGCCGTTCCCTCAGGGCGTAACGTCAAGCTATCGCCATTGCGGTCTTCGAAGGTATACATTTCTTTTTCGACGACATCGGTCACTTCGCCGATCGCACGTTTGAATAAATTAGTCACTTCAACGATTGGCATACGAATTTCACTGTAGCCATAAGAACTCACTACATTTTTTACCGCATCTTCTACTTTATGCCAAAGAGGAGATTGGCTTGGTAGGCAATCGTTCATGCCTCGAATTGCTTGAATTGTTTTACTCACAGTCACTACCACTCAATATTCTTTAAAAGATAACGACTTAACGTTAACCATCAATATTATCGACATCAATCCGATTCGCACTATCTAGCATCGCGGCTTTTGCTCGGATTTTAGCTTCTAGCTGATCGATCACATTATTGTTATCAAAACGTTCTTTTTGGCGTTTACCATCTTCATAAAATGCGCTTTTTTTATGTCCGCCAGCAATGCCCATATGTGAAGCTTCTGCCTCACCAGGTCCATTGACCACACAGCCAATAATAGAAACATCCATTGGAGTAATAATATCTTCTAAACGTTCTTCTAATGCATTTACAGTTGAAATCACATCAAACTCTTGACGAGAACACGTTGGGCAAGCAATAAAGTTGATACCACGAGAGCGAATACGCAGCGATTTTAAAATATCAAAACCAACTTTAACTTCTTCAACTGGATCGGCAGCAAGAGAAATACGCAGTGTATCGCCAATTCCTTCCGACAATAGCATTCCTAGACCAACGGCTGATTTAACCGACCCCGCACGCGCACCACCGGCTTCAGTAATACCTAAGTGCAAAGGTTGATTTATTTGTTTAGCCAGCAAGCGATAAGAATCAACAGCCAAAAATACATCAGATGCTTTGACACTTACTTTAAATTGATCAAAGTTTAAACGGTCTAAAATATCCACATGACGCATGGCAGATTCAACTAACGCTGCCGCTGTTGGTTCACCATATTTCAATTGGATCTCTTTTTCTAAAGAGCCACCATTAACCCCAATTCGTATTGGAATATTTTTATCTCGAGCACAATCCACAACTGAGCGAATCCGAGCTTCGTTACCAATATTACCAGGGTTAATTCTCAAGCAATCAACACCGTACTCCGCCACTTTTAAGGCAATACGATAATCAAAATGAATATCTGCGATTAATGGCACATTCACTTGTTGCTTGATCAATTTAAAGGCTTCTGCAGCATCCATGGTGGGAACTGAAACTCGAACTAAATCCGCACCTACTTTTTCAAGTGAGCGTATTTGAGCAACAGTCGCCTCAACATCAGTTGTTAAAGTGTTGGTCATGGATTGAACTGCAATAGGAGCACCGTCACCAATTGGGACGTTGCCAACATAAATTCGAGTCGAAGGACGACGCTTGATAGGAGATTCGTGATGCATAATTTATCTACGGTAATGTCAATCTAGCGGCTTTGCCTGCAGTATACCGAGAAAGGTCTACAGGTTCATCTGCTAAGGTGATAGAGACTCCTTCAGGAGCGCCTAATATTATAGAGTACGGAGTGTTTCCAGTTAAAGTAACAGACTCGCCTGCTTTTTTCATACCGGTAGCAAGGATCTTATTTTGACTGTCTTTTACTTGGATCCAACAGTCATTCTTAAAATTCATTACTAATGGTTTATTTGAGGTTTCAGATTGAGATAAAGCCTCAATCTTTTCTTCTTGTGATTCTGGCGTTTGAGCATCTGAAACTACAGCTTCCTCAGAAGAAGATGAAGTATCCGACTCTTGCGCGTCTTGAGTTAATACATCTGAATGTTGAGAGTCATCAGAAGATAAATCATCAGAGCTCGCCGATACGTCTAAATCAGCTGAACCATTCTCTTGTTCATTCGATTGGTTTTGTTCTAATACAGTATCAACGGTAGCAGTCTGCTCTTGTTTTATTGAGGATGCTGAAAGAGTATCTTGTTGATGGTTTTGCCACCACCAAATCGATGATATACCAATGATCACCACCAACACACCCCATGTGATACGCATAATATGGCTATCATGTTTTTGCTTTTTCGTCTGTTGAGAAAAGCTGTGCATCATGTGTTCTTTATGTTGATGCTGACCTTCGCCGGAAAGCTCCAACACCTTCAATATTTCTTTTTCGCTGATACCAACCACTTTTGCGTAAGATCGAAAATAGCCACGGATAAAAGTGGCTACTTGATGGGATCCAAATTCATGGCTTTCTACACTTTCAATTACCGACACTTTCAGTCGTAATTTTTGTGCGATATCTTTTTGACTCAGCCCAAGTTCTTCACGACGTTGGCGTAATATTTCGCCGGCAGTCAAACCATCACTTGAGTGAAGCTCAGTTTGGGAATGTTGTGGTGTTTCTGTTGGTTCAATTTTATGTTCAGTACTCATTCTTCTTGTACTTCTGATATTGAATCGAGTTTGGATATTTGGTCTTCAATATGTTGCCATATTTAGACACCAGTTCAGGATTTGCTGCTTGTTTTTCTAATTGTATGAGCAACTCTAAACTAACAGGGAGATATCCATACCTCTTATTAAATTTAAACAAACGGAGCCTTGCATCGGAAAGTTCACCCTCTTGAATTTCCAATTCAGCTAAATGTATCGCTGATTTTGCTCTGTCTGGATCATGAGCAAGCGCACGAGAAAAATAATGGCTGGCTTGTTCTTTATCCCCGCTTTTTAATGCACAGAGGCCCGCATTCTCATAACTGGCTGCGACCAGATAATAATAAGGCTGCTCTATTGCGAGGTTAAAGTACTCATCGGCTTTCTTATATTCACCTTGTCGGCATAAGAATGCACCATAATTATTTAATACGTCACCATTTTTCGGTGAGCTTTTTAAAGCTTTCTCGTAAGCTTGTTTTGCTAATTCATCTTCCCCAACTCTCTGGTAATAATACGCAACAGAGTTAAGTGCTCGATAATAGGTTGGGGCATATTTTACAGCCATTTCAAGATTCTCTCTTGCTTTGACCATATGATTATCTTTTAAATACCCTAAACCCAAAGAAATTCGGCCTTCTGATGCTTTGATACTATCAAAGGCAGCCATATTTGGATTGTCAGTTACTGTAACACAACCGGCTAAAAAACTAACTACCGAAATAAAGCCTAACTTCTTAATTAATAACATTGACACTCATCCTTTATAAAAACAAGAGCCAATCTGTTATCAGTACCTATCAGATAGCTTTAACTGGAATTGGTTCCCCTTGCTGTTTCTGTTTTGTGCGCTTTGTACGGTCGATCACATCACCAACTAATTGACCACACGCAGCGTCAATATCGTCACCACGAGTTTTTCGAACCGTCACGGTATAATCGTATTCCATCAATGTTTTTTGGAAGCGATCAATACGTGAGTTACTTGGTTTTTTATATGGTGACCCAGGGTAAGGGTTAAATGGAATTAAATTAATTTTTGAAGGGGTATCTTTTAATAACTCTGCGAGCTGTCTTGCATGTTGCATGTCATCGTTCACATGATCAAGTAAGACATACTCTATCGTCACGCGGCCACGGTTCGCATTTGAAGACGCAATATAGCGCTGAACAGACTCTAAAAATGCTTCAATATTCCAGCGATCATTAATCGGCATGATCTCGCTGCGTAATTCATCCGTTGGCGCATGTAGTGAGATAGCCAATGCAACATCAATATTACCCGTCATTTGATCAAGGCCAGAAACAACACCTGAAGTCGATACCGTTACCCGACGTTTTGATAAGCCGAAACCTAAATCATCCAACATAATTTCCAATGCTGGGATCAAATTTTTCATATTTAAAAGTGGTTCACCCATTCCCATCATAACCACGTTGGTGATAGGCCGACGACCCGTTTCTTTTTCTAGGCCAATTTCACGAGCAGCTCGCCATACCTGACCAATGATTTCAGACACTTTTAGATTACGATTAAATCCTTGTTGGCCCGTTGAACAAAATTTACATTCCAATGCACAGCCCACTTGAGAGGACACACATAAGGTTGCGCGGTCATTGTCAGGAATATAAACCGTTTCAACATCTTGATCACCAACACGCATTGCCCATTTGATCGTGCCATCTTTTGAATGCAAGGCTTCTGAAACATAAGGAGCGCGAATTTCACATCGTTCTTGAAGTTTAGTACGTAAGGTTTTGTTAATGTTATTCATTTGTGCGAAGTCATCACAACCAAAATGATATATCCACTTCATGATTTGATCGGCCCGAAAAGCTTTTTCATTCAGCTCTTCAGAAAAATACTTACGCAGACCTTTGCGATCAAAATCGAGTAGATTTACTTTTGTGATGGTCATGTTTATCTCGCTAATGGAACAATAAATAAGGGCGCGAATTGTACAGGCTTTAGTCATTTACAACAAGGCTTGTATACATTGCGACTTTATATAATTAAGGGGAATGGAATAAAAAAGAGGCCGATTTAATCAGCCTCTTTCAGTATAGTTCAATCTTACATAACGCTTGATTAACCGCGAGGGCAGATTTCTGATTGCGGAAAAAAGAACTCTATTTCACGAGCGGCAGATTCAGAACTATCTGAACCATGAACAGAGTTATAACGCATACTTATTGCGTAATCAGCACGGATCGTCCCACATGCTGCTTCTTCCGGATTGGTTTTGCCCATTAATTCACGATAACGAGAAATGGCATTTTCACCTTCAAGTACTTGAACCATAACCGGCCCAGAAGTCATGAATTCTTTTAATGGTTCAAAAAATGGTTTGCCTTCATGTTCCGCATAAAAACCACTCGCTTGCGCATCGGTTAGATGCAACATTTTAGCCGCCACAATCGACAATCCTGCCTTTTCAAATCGGTGATAAAGCTCTCCAATTAAATTTCGTTCAACCGCATCTGGTTTGATGATTGAGAATGTTCTTTCTAGAGCCATAATGAATGTCCTATTAACTTATGTTGTATTTTATTAATAGAGGAGCATCAACCCCTCTTAATTGTTTAAAATCTTATTTAGACTGCTCAATCAAAAGGCCAGCTAAGGTTCTTACGCCCATGCCAGTAGCACCCGCCGACCATTTGTCACTACTCGTTTTGCGATATGTACCAGCGCAATCAAAATGCAACCAGCCTTTTTTGTAGTCTTCAACAAAGTAAGATAAAAATGCCGCCGCAGTACTTGCACCGGGTGCATAGCCTGCGCTAGAAATGTTAGACATATCAGCAAAGTTAGATGGCAGCATATTACGGTGGAAGTCTTCCAGTGGCAGTTGCCATAATCCTTCGGCTTCAGCTTTCGCTATTTTCAATGCTTTTTGTGCCAACTTATCATCAAAACTAAGCAGTGCGTGATAATCATTACCTAATGCATTTTTTGCCGCGCCCGTAAGCGTTGCGCAATCAATAATCAGCTGTGGGTTTTGCTCACTGGCATACATTAAACCATCAGCTAAAACTAAACGTCCTTCAGCATCAGTATTCATCACTTCAACCGTTTTACCATTTTTGTAAGTGATGATGTCGCCCAGTTTTAGTGCTCGCCCAGAAATCATATTTTCAGCACAGCATAAAATTAATTTAACACGCTTATTAAGTCCACGAGTGATGGCAAGTGCTAAACCGCCAGTAATTGTGCCAGAACCGCCCATATCCGCCTTCATTGAATCCATAAAGCCTGAAGCTTTAATACTGTAACCGCCGGAATCAAACGTGATGCCTTTACCAACCAGACACGCAAAAACAGGGGCGTTATCATCACCAGTTGGATTGAAATCGAGTTGTAACATGGCTGAAGTACGATCAGAACCTCGGCCCACGGCGAAAATCCCTTCCCAACCTTCAGTTAGAAGATCTTTATCTTTCACTATGCGATAACTAACAGAGCCTTCAGGTGCAACCGATTTAATAAACTCACCAGCCATAGTAGCCAATTGACGAGGTGCCACTTCTTCGGCGCTCTTATTGATAATATCTCGTACCCAATCAGTTGTTTTAATACGAGCTTCAAGCTCTGATTGTTGAGCTTGTTCTAATGCTGGCCAAGAAACTTGATTGCCTTTTTTCGATGAACGGTAACCTTGTACAAAAGCCCAGACTTTCTCTAAATCCCAGCCTTCGCCACTTAATTCAATATTTTTAAGACCTTGAGAGTCTAACTTACGAGCCGCTCGTTGTACTGAGTCTATATCTGTAGCCGATGTAATATGAATAGTCGCGCCATTTTCATCAAAAGATAATAGAGCTTTGTCGCCCCATTGGGACTGCGCTGCTTGTTGTGTAATTGAAACCAACATAGATGTAGACATTTTAACTCCTTTATCGCCTTTTATTCTTCAGCGATCCATGCATATTGTGAAGGCAGAATACCCATCCTTCATGACTGTAAACTTTGACACTCTTATTAGAATTAAATCGAACGTAAACATAAGTAAGGTGACAAAATTGAGGTCTATCATAATGGATTTTTGTTAATTTGACATGAAAACGGCAAAAGACTTGTGCACTAAATAGCATAAAAGCCTCCGGAGAGGCTTTTATAAAAGTTCAGTTCTATTTACTCATCAATCTCATGATTAAATAGTGTTCAACATCGAACTAAATTTCATCTAACCAGCATAATAAAATAGCTTCTAGGATTTTTTCATTTGAACGGTTAGGCTCATCATCAAACTCTTCAAGCTCAGTGATCCATTGATGCATATCGGTAAAACGCACTGTTTTAGGATCTAAATCAGGAAATTTTTCGTATAATTCGATCGCAATATCTTGCGAATCTGTCCACTTTAACCCCATAACCCTTTCCTTTTGATTGGTATCTCTATTGCTCAGAAGCTTAGCTTAACGAAGCTAGATTAATGTTTTTCCGAGGCTAGATTAATAGTATAGCGAGGAATTTCTACTATAAGATCCTCATCAGCAACCAAAGCTTGGCAACCTAAACGGGATTCTGGCTCTAAACCCCACGCTTTATCTAGCATGTCGTCTTCGAGCTCTTCACTTTCGACCAGTGAATCAAAACCTTCACGAATAATAATATGGCACGTTGTGCAAGCGCACGATTTTTCACACGCATGCTCAATACCGATTCCATTTTTTAAAGCCACATTAAGTACTGACTCCCCTTTTTCGGCCTCTAATACTGCGCCTTCTGGGCATAACTCTTCATGTGGTAATACGATAATTTTAGGCATAATCCATCCTACTATAATTATAAATGTGATGGGTAATCGCTCAGAGGATTAAGCCCACCACAGAAAATTCAATATTATTGTTTGTAATCTAACCAGTGAAACTAAATATCATCCACCGATTGGCCTGACAAAGCGGCTCGAATAGATACATCCATACGACGTGAAGCAAAGTCCTGACTCACTCTATCGGTGTCTTTAATTCCTTGCTCTATCGCATCGGAATCTTGGCCATTGCGTAGCTCAATCAACGTTTTCAACGATGCTTCAATTGCATGATACTCGTCGACACTCAGTAGCTGCTCACCATTTTCTTGCAATGCAATTAGCAGACCTTCAATCACTCGATCGGCTTCTACCTTTTGCTCAGCTAAAGCACGAGCTTGCATATCTTCTTTAGCATGAGTCATCGAGGCTCTTAGCATATCGGCGATCTCATTATCACTTAATCCATAAGATGGCTTAACTTGGATATCCGCCTGAACGCCTGTGCTTTTCTCCATCGCAGTAACCGAAAGTAAACCATCCGCATCAACTTGGTAAGTTACGCGAATATGTGCAGCGCCTGCTTTCATTGGGGGAATACCTCGTAAGGTAAATTGAGCCAATGAGCGGCAATCTCCAACCATTTCACGTTCACCTTGTGCAACATGAACTAGCATAGCGGTTTGGCCATCTTTGAAGGTGGTAAATTCTTGTGCTTTAGCGACTGGAATTGTGGTGTTACGAGGGATGATTTTTTCAACTAATCCGCCCATTGTTTCAATCCCAAGAGATAATGGGATCACATCCAACAGCAGCATTTCTGAATCAGGCTTATTGCCCACCAAGATATCCGCTTGAATGCCTGCGCCAATGGCTACAACTTCATCTGGATTAATACTAGTGAGCGGTGTTTTACCAAAGAAATCACCCACCATCGAACGAACAAGTAAAGTTCGTGTTGAGCCGCCAACCATAACCACTTCAACCACTTCATCACTTGTTACTTCAGCATCTTTTAGTGCTCGACGGCATGACAACAATGTTTTCTTAACCAACGGCTGAATCAATGATTCAAACTGCTGGCAAGTAAATGAGATTAAAGTACCGAATACATCAACTTGAACTTCATTTTGTTCCGATAAATCAATTTTAGCTTGCGTTGCCAAATCAAGTAGCACGCGATGTTGCTCTGCGCTTAATGGAGTCTCAATACCAGCTTGCTGCTTAAAAAACGTTAAAATAAGATCATCAAAATCATCGCCACCTAATGCAGAATCACCACCAGTCGCAAGTACTTCAAATACACCTTTAGATAAACGAAGTAAGGAGATATCAAATGTACCACCACCAAGATCATAAACAGCAATCACGCCTTCTTGCCCTGAATCTAAACCATAAGCAATCGCCGCGGCAGTTGGTTCATTAAGCAAACGTAATACTTTAAGCCCAGCCAATCCTGCTGCGTCTTTAGTACCTGCTCGTTGAGCATCATCAAAGTAGGCAGGAACAGTGATCACAACACCTTCTAGTTCATGATCTAATGTTTTTTCAGCACGCTTAGCGAGAGTTTTAAGGATCTCACTGGAGACTTGAATCGGATTTACCGTGCCATTAGGAACGCCAATCAACGGCAGTCCATTTTCGCTAGCTTTAAATTGATAAGGTAACGTGGTGTAACGAGTTTGGATATCGGCAAGCGAACGACCGATTAAACGTTTAGCCGAGCTAATGGTATGAACAGGATCTGTTTGAGCTAAGGCTTTAGCAGCATCGCCAACCAGAATCTGTTGCTCACCGTAATGTACCACTGACGGTAAAATCACCTGCTGATGTTCATCTTCAAGTGGTGTACAACGACCACTTCGTACTGCCGCAACAAGTGAATTGGTTGTCCCTAAATCGATACCGACAGCAAATTTATGTTGATGAGGTGCGGTGCTTTGTCCGGGTTCGGCAATTTGAAGTAGCATGGTATTACTTTGTCCTTTTTCTAGACGAATTATCCCAACAGTTTATCTTCTAACTGTTCGATTTCACGTCGTAATTTATTTACAAACTTGAGTTTTCTTACGCTATCAGCCGCAATATCCCACTCTTCACTCACCAATTGTTGTTGCAATAACTCAATGTGCTGCTGATACATAGATTGAATCTTATGATCAAACTCAAGCAAAGCGTCATTTGGATCATTTAAATGAGAAATATCTTCGAGGGTTTCGCGTAGTTCCATTTGCTCCATAAGAAACAGTGGATCGCTCATAGTTTGGTGTTCACCACGAATGTGAACGCCGTACAAAGAAAGCAAATATTCAGCGCGTTCAATAGGTGTTTTTAACGTTTGATAGGCATCGTTAATTTCGGCCGCTTTTTGTACTGACATGAGGCGATCACGTTCAGAGGCTGCGGCAAATTTATCCGGATGGAATTGTTTTTGTAGATCTCTAAATTTTTCAGATAGGTGGTTTTTATCGAGGTCAAACTGATTAGGAAGGCCAAATAATTCAAAATGATTCATAGCATGACTTCTTTTAGGCTGATAAATAAACCAAACCGACACTATCGTTGATGATCAGCTATCGATTGTCGTAATAAGGAGATGAAAAAGCTAAACGTTGAAGCTTTCGCCACAACCACACTCACCTTTTACATTAGGATTATTAAACTTAAAGCCTTCATTTAGCCCTTCTTTGGCAAAATCCAATTCAGTGCCATCAAGGTACACCAAGCTTTTAGGATCAATGATAATTTTCACACCATCATGCTCAAAGGTTTGATCTTCTTCGTTCAATGAATCTACAAATTCGAGGACATATGCCATACCTGAGCATCCCGTGGTTCTAACACCTAAGCGCAAGCCTAGGCCTTTCCCGCGATTTTCTAAAAATGATCTTACGCGACCAGCTGCCGCATCTGTCATGGTAATGGCCATACTTCAACCTTGTTCTATTTCATTAAATATAAGTAAATATGAAACATTGTAATAAATAAGAATGAGGGAAGATATTCTCCCCTCATTAAGATTTTATTGTAGATGTTTCTTTTTATAGTCAGCTACTGCTGCTTTAATTGCATCTTCAGCCAAAATTGAGCAGTGAACTTTTACTGGTGGTAACGCCAGTTCTTCTGCAATTTCAGAGTTTTTGATTGATGCTGCTTCATCTAGGCTTTTACCTTTAACCCACTCAGTAACCAATGAGCTTGATGCGATCGCAGAACCACAACCATAAGTTTTAAACTTAGCATCTTCGATAATGCCTTCTGGAGATACTTTAATTTGCAGCTTCATAACATCGCCACAAGCAGGAGCACCAACCATACCGCTACCGATAGATGGATCTTCTTTATCAAAAGAACCAACGTTACGTGGGTTCTCATAATGTTCTATTACTTTTTCGCTATACGCCATAATATTATCCTCAAATCCTTGATACCTAACTGAAGCGATAAATTCAAACTTACAGTCTCTCAGGTATGTTAATTGATCTTAGTGATGTGCCCACTCAACAGTGTTCAAATCAACCCCTTCCTTGTACATATCCCAAAGTGGTGACATATCACGGAGTTTATTGACGGCTACAAGAATCTGTTCAACCGCGTAGTCCACTTCTTCAACTGTTGTAAAACGGCCAAATGAGAATCGAATTGAGCTATGAGCTAATTCATCTTCAAGACCAAGCGCTCGTAGTACATAAGAGGGCTCAAGGCTGGCAGAAGTACAAGCTGAACCCGAAGATACCGCTAGATCTTTTAATGCCATCAGTAAAGATTCACCTTCAACAAAAGCAAAGCTGATATTGAGGTTATTAGGTAAACGTTGCTCTAAATCACCATTAATGGTCAGCGCTTCCATATCTTTTAAACCATCCAACATACGGGTTCGCAGCTTTAGTGCGTGATCATAGTCTTGTTGCATTTCTTGTTTCGCAATAGCAAAAGCTTCACCCATTCCAACGATTTGATGAGTAGGTAATGTACCAGAACGGAAACCACGCTCATGACCACCACCGTGCATTTGTGCTTCAAGGCGAACGCGAGGCTTACGGCTCACATACAATGCACCAATGCCTTTAGGACCATAAATTTTATGGGCAGAAAATGAAATCAAATCAACTTTCAATTCTTGTACATCAATTGGAAGCTTGCCCGCTGATTGCGCAGCATCCATATGGAAAATGATTTTGCGTTCACGGCACATATCACCAATAGCATTGATGTCTTGAACCACACCAATTTCATTGTTCACATGCATGATCGACACTAAAACTGTATCTTCACGCAGTGCTGCTTCAAGTTTTCTCATGTCAATTAAGCCATTAGTTTCAGGCTCAAGATATGTGACTTCAAAACCTTCACGCTCTAATTGGCGACATGGATCAAGTACGGCTTTATGCTCAGTTTTGCAGGTAATAATGTGTTTGCCTTTCTTACCATAAAAACGTGCAGCACCTTTAATCGCTAAGTTATCTGATTCAGTTGCACCAGATGTGAATACGATTTCACGAGGATCAGCATTAATCAGTTCAGCGATTTGTTCACGAGCATGGTCAACTGCTTCTTCTGCTTGCCAACCAAAACGGTGTGAACGAGAAGCTGGATTACCAAAAGTGCCATCCATCGTCATAAATTGAACCATTTTCTCTGCTACGCGAGGATCGACAGGACACGTTGCTGAATAGTCAAAATAAATAGGCAGTTTCATTCTTTACTCCAATGTAAAAGCTTGTACCCGCTTATGAGCGAGAGTTGATACCGATAGTGTTTGTTTTTGTATTTTCTTTGGTATTAAAATTTTTATTACCAAAGCCATTATTGACTATCAGTTCGATATTTTGTCGTTCTGAGATATCTTTGATTTCATTGTTGTTCATCAACTCACCCAGAGTGATGCCATCAAGAAATTCACTAATACGAGCGCTTAAATCGTGCCATAAAGTGTGAGTGAGGCAGCGTGAACCACCTTGGCAATCACCTTTGCCTTGGCATTTAGTTGCATCAACGGATTCATCAACAGCTGCGATCACAGCGCCAACAGCAATTTGATTCGCATCAATACCTAGTCGGTAACCACCACCAGGGCCTCGAACACTGGCCACTAATCCCGCTTTACGTAAACGCGAAAAAAGTTGCTCTAAATAAGACAATGAAATGCCTTGTCGCTCTGAAATATCTGCAAGCGGAACAGGACCTTCGTTTGAATGTAGGGCTACATCCAACATTGCCGTTACCGCATATCTTCCTTTTGATGTAAGTCTCATATTGCACGTATCCACAGTAAGCATGTGGATACAATGTTCACATACCCGACCAATTCAGTCAACTATTAATTTGACTATTTTAGTCAGGTATTACTTTACAGATTTTGTTGATTTATCAATAGCCGTCAATACGCCACGTAGCATGTTAAGCTCTTGCTGCTCTGGTCGAGCACGGCTAAACAAACGGCGGAATTTATTCATCACTAAATTAGGCTTATCTTTTGTTATAAACTGGGTGCTAAATAGAATCTTTTCAAGGTGGTCATAAAACATTTCTAATTCTTTATTACGAGGATATTCTTCTTGTTCTACCGCAGGATAAGCCGATGCTTGCCAATCTAGCCATGCTACGCGAATTTCATAACTTATAGTCTGCACGGCCATAGCAAGATTTAATGAACTGTATTCAGGGTTAGCAGGAATGCAAACATGAAAATGGCACTGCTGTAGCTCATCATTCGTTAAACCAGTACGCTCACGGCCAAATACAATGGCCACCTTTCCTTTCTGGCCTTCTTCGACAAATTTTTTGCCACATTCACGTGGTTCAAGCATTGGCCACTCTAATGTACGAGATCGAGCACTCGATCCGACCACTAAAATGCAATCTTTTATCGCCTCTTCTAGCGTGTCTACAATGACTGCATTTTGTGCGACATCCGCAGCACCAGAAGCTAATGAACGAGCTTGATCATCAACTTCACATTGAGGTGCAACTAAAACCATTTCGGTCAACCCCATCACCTTCATTGCTCGGGCGGCAGAGCCAATATTACCAGGGTGGGAAGTGCCGACTAAAATAACTTTAACGCTCTCTAACATGACTCAATATATCCTTCTCAATTTTGCTCCAGATGATACCACATCCAATGAAAAATGAATCAGTTCGTAATGGATTCATCCTGACAACAAAATAAAGTCCAATGAATGAATAAAAAACCGACACTTTCTATTTAATAAAACTCTGATATACTGCACGCCGCTTTTTCGTTCTTTAACATCCGTTGGGAAAATCCTATGCATCCTATGCTAAACATTGCGATTCGTGCTGCACGAATGGCTGGCAATCATATTGCTAAATCTGCAGAAAATACTGACAAAGTTGAGATATCTCAAAAAGGTCAAAACGACTATGTAACTAATGTCGATCAAGAAGCAGAGCAATTAATTATTAATACCATCAAAAAATCCTACCCTGATCATTGTATTGTGGGCGAAGAGATGGGTTCGATTGAAGGTAGAGATACCGATGTTCAATGGATTATTGACCCACTGGATGGCACTAATAACTTTGTAAAAGGTTTCCCACATTTTTCTGTTTCTATCGCTGTCCGTATGCGTGGAAAAACAGAAGTCGCTTGTGTTTACGATCCAATCCGTAATGAACTTTTCACCGCTCAACGTGGTTCTGGCGCTCAGCTGAATAATGCTCGCCTGCGTATTAATCCAATTAAAGATTTAAATGGTGCCGTTCTTGCAACTGGTTTTCCATTTAAACAAAAACAACACGCTGAAAGTTATGTAAAGATCGTTGGGGCACTATTTAACGAATGTTCTGATTTCCGTCGTACTGGCTCTGCTGCTTTAGATTTATGCTATCTTGCTGCTGGTCGTGTTGATGGTTACTTTGAACTTGGTCTTAAGCCTTGGGATATGGCGGCAGGTGAACTGATTGCTCGTGAAGCTGGCGCGATCTTAACCGACTTTGCAGGCGGCACTAACTACCTTGCATCAGGCAATCTAGTTGGGTCAAGTCCACGCGGTGTTAAGAATATTCTTAAACACATCCGCGAGCATGCTAACGAAGGCATGATGAAGTAAGACACTTCTAACTCAATAATTCTAACGCCGATACGGTAAAGTATCGGCGTTTTTTTATACTTCATTTATCACTTTTTTAATTTCTCAAATACAAAAAAGGTTTTGAGAATAATCCCAAAACCTTTCTACAGTTTAGTACCAAACTAGATTAATAATGCCTAAGGCAGCATTGCATCTTGATCTGCACCTTCTTTATCTACTTGTGTTGGCATTAAATGCTCACGCGTTAAGCCTAGTTTCAAGGCTAATGATGAAGCAACATAGATAGATGAGTATGTACCTACTGTAATACCTAATAGCAACGCAAGCGCGAAACCATGGATATTAGCACCACCTTTAGTGAACAAAGCAATGACCACAAATAATGTAGTACCTGATGTGATTAATGTCCGACTCAGTGTTTGCGTAATTGAATGGTTCATAATATCACCAGGAATGCCATTTCGCATTTTGCGGAAATTCTCTCTGATCCTATCAAATACAACGATAGTATCATTGAGAGAATAACCAACAACTGTGAGCAATGCAGCAATAATGGTAAGGTCAATTTCAATCTGTAATACTGAAAATACACCTAACGTAATAATGACATCATGAGCTAATGAAAATACAGCACCTGCTGATAAACGCCATTCAAAACGCATTGACACATACATGAGAATACATAACAACGAGATTAAAATCGCTAAACCACCCGCCTCGGCTAATTCACCGCCAACATTAGGACCAACAAATTCGATACGTTTCAGTTCAACTTGATCGCCACTTCCTTGCTTCACAGAAGCCAGAACCTGATTACCAACCACTTCACCTTTAGTACCTTCACGTGGACGTAAACGAACCATTACATCACGAGCAGAACCAAAATTTTGAACCGTTGCATCCGAAAAACCATCATTTGCTAGTGACTCTCGAATTTGAGGTAAATTTGCTGGGTGCTCAAATGTTACTTCAATTAATGTACCGCCAGTGAAATCTAATCCCCAATTGAACCAGTTGGTTGCAATTGAATAAAAAGACGCTGCGATCATTAGCCCAGAGAATGCAAAGGCAAACTTTGACCAACGCATGAAGTCGATCACTTTGTTTGCTTTCAATATTTGAAACATAACTATTCCTTAGATCGACAGTTTCTTAAGATTACGTTTACGGCCATACATTAAATTAACAATGCAGCGCGTACCAATAATGGCGGTAAACATAGAGGTTAAAATACCGATCGATAATGTCACCGCGAAACCTTTAATAGCACCCGTTCCTACTGCAAATAAGATAATAGCAGTAATCAACGTCGTAATATTGGCATCGGCAATCGTACTAAATGCATTAGCGTAACCTTGATGAATAGCTTGTTGAGGACTCCGTCCTTCTTTAAGCTCCTCTCGTATCCTCTCAAAGATAAGAACGTTAGCATCGACTGCCATCCCCACCGTCAAAACGATACCAGCAATACCAGGTAAGGTCATCGTTGCCCCTGGAATTAATGACATGATGCCAATAATCAGAATCAAGTTTGCCATCAATGCCATATTAGCAATCAAACCAAATGCACGGTAATAGAGCAGTGTAAACAGCATGACCGCAACCATGCCCCAAACACAAGCTTGAATACCCATATCAATATTTTGCTGCCCCATTGATGGACCGATGGTACGCTCTTCAACAATAGAGATCGGTGCAATCAAAGCACCAGCACGTAATAGCAAGGCTAGATTGTGCGCTTCAGCAGTAGAATCAATACCAGTAATACGGAAGCTTCTACCTAGTGCTGACTGAATCGTCGCTTGGTTAATCACTTCTTCATGCTTGGTTAAGATTACGTTTCCTTTTGCATTACGGCGTCCACTGTCTTTATATTCAGTAAATACCGTTGCCATCAACTTACCAATATTCTTTTTAGAGAAATCCGACATTTTACTGCCGCCTTCGCTATCTAAAGAAATATTAACTTGTGGACGACCATATTCATCAGCACTAGAGCTCGCATCAGTAATGCTTGAACCGCCAAGAATAACGCGTTTTTTCAAGACAGCAGGGCGACCATTTTTATCAAACTTAACTTCACTACCCGGAGGTACACGACCATCAGCAGCGGCAGCTAAATCAGCTTTATCGTCAACTTCTCTAAACTCAAGAGTTGCGGTTGCGCCTAAGATCTCTTTCGCGCGAGCGGTATCTTGTACGCCAGGCAATTCAACTACGATACGGCTTGCACCTTGACGCTGAACTAATGGCTCGGCAACGCCTAACTCATTCACACGATTACGCAAAATAGTGATATTTTGCTCAACGGCATAATTACGAATTTCAAGTAAGCGAGCTTCCGTGAAGGTTGCGATTAACGCATTGTTATCACCTTCAGAAAATTGCATATCACGATGCTTTTGAGTCAATAGTGCTTTAGCTTGATCGCGTTGTTTTTCATTACGCAATACAATCTCAACACCATCTTGTCCAGTAGGACGAATAGCACGGTAACGAATACGCTCTTCACGTAATTCGCCACGGAAAGATTCTTCTTGCTGACCAACCAGTTTTTCCATCGCAGCGTCCATGTCCACTTCCATTAAGAAATGCACACCACCGCGTAAGTCGAGGCCCAGCTTCATTGGTGTCGCACCAATTGAAGATAACCAACCAGGAGTTGCAGGAGCAAGGTTTAGAGCGACAATGAAATCTTTACCCATTGCTTGAGAAATCAAGTCACGAGCACTGATTTGCGTATCGGTATTTTTAAAACGAATCAATATTGATCCATTCTCTAATCCGATCGTTTTTGCGTCTAATTTATTTTCTTTGAGTACGGTATTTAAAGTATCGAGCGTTGACATGTCAACTGAGGCGCCTCGCGCCCCAGTGACTTGTACTGCGGGATCTTCACCGTAAATATTTGGAAGCGCATACAATGCACAAACGAGGATGGCTGCAACCACCATCATATACTTCCATAACGGGTAACGGTTTAGCACAGCGGATATCCTTTAGCTGTTTATAACTCAAGTGTTATAAGTAGGAAACGATTAAAGAGATTTAAGCGAACCTTTAGGTAACACAGCAGTAACGAAATCTTTCTTGATTGTTACTTCATTGTTTTCGTTTAAAGCTAATAGAATGTAATCATTATCATCTGAAATTTTTACAATTTTACCGACTAAGCCGCCACTTGATAACACTTCATCACCTTTAGACATTGATGACATAAGTGTTTTATGAGCTTTAACACGTTTTGCTTGTGGGCGATAAATCATGAAATAAAAGATCACGGCAAACATGCCAAGCATGATGAACATTTCCATACCACCACCCGCAGGTGATCCACCAGCAGCATGTGCTTCAGAGATAAATAGACTCATTAAAGTTTTCCTTCTTGTATATTAATATTAAAATAATTGAATTATTAATTGGGTTACTCCGTACCTTTTTCAATGGCACAGAGTAAACTAAAGTGACTATAACGCTAAGAATTACTCTTGTTCTTGGCTTTTTCTAATGTCTTTTTGCATTGGTGGAACTTCGCGAGCTCGTCGAGCATAAAATTCTTCAACAAACGTCTCAAAACGATCTTCATCAATAGCTTTACGAATACTGGCCATTAGGCGCTGATAATAGCGTAAATTATGGATAGTGTTTAAGCGAGCACCTAAAATTTCATTACAACGATCCAAATGATGCAAATATGACTTTGAATAATTTTTACAAGTGTAACAGTCACATTCAGGATCAAGTGATGATGTATCTACTTTATGTGATGCATTTCGGATCTTAACTACGCCACCTGTGACAAACAGATGCCCGTTACGCGCGTTACGAGTTGGCATCACACAATCAAACATATCAATACCGCGGCGTACACCTTCAACTAAATCTTCAGGTTTGCCAACTCCCATTAAGTAACGAGGTTTGTCTTCCGGAAGTTGCGGGCAAGTATGTTCGAGCATATGATGCATATCATCTTTAGGCTCACCAACCGCCAAACCACCTACAGCATAGCCATCAAAACCAATATCAGTCAGACCTTTAACCGACTCATCGCGTAAATCACCATAAACACTACCTTGCACGATACCAAACAATGCATTCGGGTTTTCTTGCTTGTCAAAATGATCACGGCTACGTTTCGCCCAACGCAATGACATCTGCATCGATTTTTTGGCTTCATCATGAGTGGCAGGATAAGGAGTACACTCATCAAATATCATAACGATATCTGAACCTAAGTCCTTTTGAATTTCCATCGACTTCTCAGCGTCCATAAAAATTCGATCGCCATTCACTGGGTTACGAAAATGCACACCTTCTTCAGTGATCTTACGCATTTTTCCCAAACTGAAGACTTGAAAGCCACCTGAGTCAGTTAAAATTGGGCCATTCCAATTCATAAAATCATGCAAGTCACCATGAAGCTTCATGATCTCTTGACCAGGGCGTAACCAAAGATGAAAAGTGTTTCCAAGTAATATCTCAGCACCCGTTTCTTTTACTTCTTCTGGCGTCATGCCTTTTACAGTGCCATAAGTACCGACAGGCATAAAAGCAGGTGTTTCAACTGAGCCACGTTCAAACGTTAAACGTCCACGGCGGGCAACACCATCTTTTTTAATTAGTTCGTATTTCACGAAACCTCCAAAATGTCGGAAAAACAGTCCAACGATTTAAACAGCGATAAATTCTAGCTACTCAAAACTAAGAATTCGCTAGCATCTTTTTAGTTACAAACATCGCATCACCATAGCTAAAGAAGCGATATTTTTGTTGTACAGCATGTTGATATGCAGCCATGACATTATCATAATCAGCAAAAGCACTAACGAGCATGATCAATGTTGATTCAGGTAAATGAAAATTAGTAATAAGAACATCGACTAATTGATACTCATAACCTGGGTAAATAAAGATTTCTGTATCACCAAAAAAGGGAACTAATTCAGTTCCTTTTTGTTTTGCATCTTGTGCTGCACTTTCCAGAGATCGCACCGATGTTGTACCTACAGCTACAATTCGACCACCACGGGCACGAGTTCTGGCAATCGCATCGACCACCTCTTGTGGCACTTCAACATATTCAGAGTGCATGTGATGATCATTAATATCATCGACACGAACCGGTTGAAACGTTCCCGCCCCGACATGCAAGGTCACATAGGCAAACTCAACACCTTTGTCTTGGATCTTATCTAAAAGTTCATTATCAAAATGAAGACCTGCGGTTGGCGCAGCTACTGCCCCCGGTTTTTTATTATAAACAGTTTGATAACGCTCTTTATCGGAATCTTCGTCTGGGCGATCGATATAAGGAGGAAGTGGCATATGACCCACATCATTCAATACATCCAACACCCCTTTATCGGAATCAAAACGAATTTCAAACAAAGCATCATGACGCGCGATCATTTCAGCTTGATATTCATCATTTTCACCTAAGAATAGCCGATTACCGGGTTTTGGTGATTTCGATGCTCTAACGTGAGCTAAGATGGTTTTATCATCCACAACACGTTCAACCAAGACTTCAATTTTACCGCCGGACTCTTTACGTCCGAATACCCGAGCAGGGATAACGCGCGTATTATTAAATACGATCAAATCACCTTCATTTACAAGATCAAGTACATCGGTAAACTGCCCATCCTTCAATTGCCCACTATTACCATTAAGTTGCAATAAACGGCTAGAAGTACGTTGTGGTTGAGGATAACGAGCGATTAACTCATCAGGAAGGTCAAAATCAAAATCAGATACTTGCATGGAAATCACTTATCAAGGCTAAACGGCAATTTATAAAACGACGTTATTAGACGAACTTAAGGGTTCAAAAACTGGCGCTAGTATAGGCTTACCACCAGTAATTTCAAGATTTGTTCCTTTTCAATAACCACTACATCAATTTCAATAATAGAAGTTTACACCACCGTTTATTGAGTCTAATTGTTTAACAAGATTTACTATAGATACTCGAAAAAGATCGAACTTGCACCACAATAGATGACAAATAGTTAGAGCAAGCCTTCAACTACATTCGCTAAAGTTTTAAATGTCTCAATTCTATTCGTGCTTGGTCTCCATATCAGGCCAATTTCACGATAAGCATTTCGACCTGGTGGTTCTATGACAACTAAGTTTTGGTTATCTAATAAGCCGTGATTTATTGCCATTTGTGGGATAAAGGTTGTTCCTAAGCCATTAGCCACCATTTGCACTAAAGTATGCAAACTCGTGGCTGAAAAAGGGTTAATTTTTTCTTTTTTGGTGAGTTTACATGCTGAAACAGCGTGTTCA
This sequence comes from Vibrio sp. S17_S38, assembly GCF_014694375.1. GTDB lineage: Bacteria > Pseudomonadota > Gammaproteobacteria > Enterobacterales > Vibrionaceae > Vibrio. The sequence goes on along the minus strand of NZ_JAAUWW010000011.1, from coordinate 14,320 downwards.
GTTAAACAGTGCTCATTTTCGAGTAAAAACACCGACTCATCAGGTAAATCATCGTAACGAATAGGAACACGAATTCCGTCGGCTTGTTGTCGACTCATGATCATACGAAAAGGATCCTTCCCTACGATATGACATTCCATTTCTGCAATATCGACCGGCATCGCTAAAATCAACACATCAAGCTCACCATTACGCAGTGCTTTTAATAAATTGACTGTAGTGTCTTCGCGCAGTAATAAAGTAAGTAAACTAAAACGCTGATTCAATTCTTGGACTAAATTGCCCAATAAAAAAGGCGCTATCGTTGGAATACAACCAACCCTTAACTGTCCTTGCATATTACCACTTTGGCAAAGCGCACCAATTTCGAGTAAATCTTGGCTTTTAGCTAAAAGTTCCCGCCCTTGCTTGACAACTTTCTCCCCTGCTAAAGTGAAAATCAACGGGCTTTTTTTATCTTTTTTTTCAAATAAAGGGCAACCGATAAGCTCTTCAATGTTTTGTATGCCTTTACTCAGCGTCGACTGACTAACAAAGCAACGCTCAGCGGCTTCACTAAAATGATGGGTTTCATAAAGTGTGATCAGGTAATGTAGTTGTTTTAAACTTGGCCATTTAGTCATATTAAATTTCGATGATAGTAAGTGGAAACAGAACGAAGATCACAAATTTCGAATCATCGCTTTTTTCGATTAAGTTAATCGGTTTAATTCGCTTTTTTTCATACTACAACTTGTACTATAGTTTGTCCTGTTGAAATATTCAGACACTGATGTTTGAATGCTGATTTTTAAATCAAAGTAAAATTTAGGAGCAAAATAATGGTACTAGTAGGTCGTCAAGCCCCAGACTTCACAGCAGCAGCAGTTCTAGGTAACGGTGAAATCGTTGATACATTCAACTTTAAAGATTTCACTAAAGGCAAAAAAGCGGTTGTTTTCTTCTACCCTCTAGACTTCACATTCGTTTGCCCATCTGAGCTTATTGCTTTTGACAAACGTTTTGAAGATTTCAAAGCGAAAGGCGTTGAAGTGATCGGCGTTTCTATCGATTCACAATTCTCTCATAACGCATGGCGTAACACTGCTATCGCTGATGGCGGTATCGGTGAAGTTCAATACCCACTTGTTGCTGATGTGAAGCACGAAATCGTAAAAGCTTACGATGTTGAGCATCCAGAAGCTGGTGTTGCTTTCCGTGGTTCTTTCCTAATTGATGAAGAAGGCACAGTACGTCACCAAGTAATTAACGATCTTCCACTAGGTCGTAATATCGATGAGATGTTACGTATGGTTGATGCACTAAACTTCCACCAGAAAAATGGTGAAGTTTGTCCTGCACAATGGGAAGAAGGTAAAGCTGGTATGACTGGTTCTACTGCTGGCGTTGCCGCTTACCTATCTGAGCACTCAGGTGATCTAGGTAAAAAATAATTTAACTTAAAATTATTTTTATTTTAAAACCTCGCCTCGTGCGAGGTTTTTTATTTTCACCTCTAAAAATAATATTTTTAAACCAGGTTATCTTCTTATCCCAACGAATTGATCTACAATGCTGCTCTGTTTTTTCATTTAGTGATCATTATGACCATTCAACTTGAAGTTTGTATCGACAATATAGAATCTCTTCATAACGCTATCTCCGGTGGCGCAACTCGTATTGAACTATGCTCATCTTTAGCTTTAGGTGGATTAACACCAAGTTATGGCTTTATGAAAATAGCAGCTAAGCAATCCAATATCCCTGTTTATGCCATGATCCGCCCTCGCCAAGGGGATTTCCTATATAGCCAAGAAGATCTCAATATCATGTTAGAAGATATTGCCAGTGCCAAACAAGCCGGTCTCGACGGCGTAGTATTTGGTGTGTTAACAGCACAAGGTGATGTGGACATAGTAATGGCGCAGCAACTAATGAACGCAGCGAAGGGAATGGGCACCACATTTCATAGAGCAATTGACCAATGTCGAGATTATAAAAGTGCTATTGAAGCTATCGCTACATTAGGTTGTGAGCGGATTTTGACATCAGGACTTGCTTCAACAGCCTCTCAAGGAATTGAGGTAATTTCAGAGATGGTTGTGATCGCCAATGGTCGTTTTTCAATTATGGCAGGAGCCGGTGTTACCTCAGAGAATGCCGCGAAAATCATTCACTCGACTGGTATCCATGAGATTCATTTATCTGGAAAAACGACCCGTCCTAGTGAAATGAAGTTAATGGCTGATTCTGCCAAAATGGGTGCTGATCATATCGATGATTTCTCGATTCCTATTACTAACACTCAAGCTATTCAAGCCGTAAAGAATATTGTCAAATCAGTCTAAATAAACGTTGGTTAATCTAATTATCAACCAACACTAAAATAGAGAAGTAAGGTATTGTGAATCATTCCTTACATCTTTTCCTTCAACAAAATAGATAATATATTCACAGATATTTTGACATCGATCACCCACTCTTTCGATCGTGTGAACGCCTGTCATAATAAGCATCACCTTGGCAATAGAATCGACATCTTGCTTCATAAAAGCCACTAATTGGTCAATTAACTTTTTATGCTCCTGATCAATAAGTTTATCCATTTGATAAACTCGCGCGGCAGCTTTCACATCCATACGTGCAAAAGCATCTAATACTTGATGGAGCATATCTACAGCGATCCGACCTAACATTTCAACCGATGCTAATAAACCCGCTTGAGCATGAGAGAACGAATCTTGTGCCACTCTCGCCAATTTCTTAGCACCATCACCAATTCGTTCTAAATCAGAAATAGTTTTAATAATCGCAATAACTAAACGTAAATCTCTAGCTGTTGGCTGACGCTTAGCAATAATTCGAGTACAAGCCTCACCAATTGCCATTTCCATCTGATTTACTTTTTGATCATCACGATGAACCTTGCTTGCCAACTGAGAGTCTTGTTGTGACAGCGCTTGCAGCGAGAGAGAAAGCTGTTCCTCCACCAATCCTCCCATTGCAAGTACGTGAGTTCGAAGTGATTCCAGTTCAATATTAAATTGCTCTGAAATATGCCGACCTAAATGCATTTTCATTTTGTGCCTCTCAACCGTATCGACCAGTAATATAATCTTCTGTTTGCTTCTTCTTTGGAGAAGTGAACATCGAATCTGTATCACCATATTCGATCAATTGCCCCATATGAACAAAAGCGGTGTAATCACTCACTCTCGCCGCTTGCTGCATATTATGTGTCACCATCACTACCGTATATTGCGTCTTTAACTCACTAATCAACTCTTCAATGGTCAAGGTTGAAATCGGATCCAAGGCTGACGTCGGCTCATCCAATAATAAAACTTCTGGTTCGATTGCAATCGCCCTTGCTATCACTAAACGTTGCTGCTGCCCCCCCGACAAACCAAACGCATTATCATGCAGTCGATCTTTGACTTCAGTCCATAAAGCGGCAGCCCTCAATGAACGCTCAACCGAATCGTCTAGGGTTCTTGACTCTTTAACTCCTTGTAAACGCAATCCATACACAACATTTTCATAAATCGATTTAGGAAATGGATTTGGTCTTTGAAATACCATCCCGACTTGTCGACGTAAACTCGCTACATCAACTCTTGGGTCGTAAATATTTTGCCCATGCAGCAAAACCTCACCTTCGACACGACATCCATCAACTAAATCATTCATTCGATTAATACAGCGTAATAACGTCGATTTACCACATCCAGATGGACCAATAAAAGCCGTTACATGTCCTTTCGGTAGCTTCATATTAATTGATTTTAATGCTTGAGTTTGTTGGTAATATAAATTCAAATTTTCAATACTGATCGCGGTTTGGCTATCGCTTAATTGGCTGACATCTAAAGGTTCTGCATAACCAAGAGCCGAATGCATAGAGAGCATACTAATCATTCCCTAAAGTTTTGAATTTTTCGCGTAAGTTATTACGGATCATAATGGCTGTAATATTGAGCCCAACTACGACCGTAATCAATAAAAATGAAGTGGCAAAAACTAATGGTCTCGCCGCTTCAATATTAGGTGTTTGAAAACCAAGATCGTAAATATGAAAGCCTAAATGCATAAACTTACGATCTAAATGTAAATAAGGAAAACTAGAATCAAGCGGTAAGCTAGGCGCTAATTTGACAACCCCCACCAACATTAATGGAGCGACTTCACCTGCCGCTCTTGCAACTGCCAAAATTAATCCAGTCATAATTGCCGGGCTAACCATAGGCAAGATAATCCGCCATAAAGTTTCAAACTTGGTCGCACCCAATGCATAAGAGCCATTACGTAAAGAACTTGGCACTCGAGATAACCCTTCTTCGGTCGCCACTATCACGACTGGTAATGTAAGGATCGCTAACGTTAATGCCGACCAAAGTAACCCAGGAGTACCAAAAGTAGGTGCAGGTAAACTTGCTGAATAAAATAATGAATCTATCGTAGCGCCTATTGTGTAAACAAAGAATCCCAACCCAAATACACCATAAACAATCGACGGAACTCCCGCCAAATTGACTACCGAAATGCGGATCAGCTTGGTCACAAAAGTATTGGGGGCATATTCATGTAAGTACACTGCCGCAATGACCCCAAGTGGCATCACGATAATCGACATGATGATCACCAATAATACAGTGCCAAAAATAGCAGGAAATACACCACCTTCAGAGTTTGCATCACGTGGGCTATCCGATAAAAATTTACCCACTTGATTAAACCAATGCCTGATTTTTTCAGAATATGTCATCGAGTTGGGATACCACATATCCAAAACTGTTTCTAAAGAAAGAGGGAAAGCTTTGCCTTGCATATCTTGTACGATGATCTTTTGATTTTGCAATAGAGTCTGCTTATCGCGGATCGCTTGCTCTTGTTGGCTAAACTTTATTTCTAATGCATTTTTCTTTTCAAGTAATGGCTGTATGTCGGCTTTATTTTTACTTGTAGTCACTGCACTTTGTATTGATGTAATAGAACGATTAAGGCTTCCTAATTCTTGACTCAAATAACTTAAATCACCTTCTCGGATAAACTCAATCTCATCTCTAATAGTGCGAGCTTTAAATACAGCCTGCTCAATATGATTTTTAAGGTTGTCTTGTTCAATAGGTGAATTTCCAATTTGATAACCAATCGGAATGCCAAAAAAAGCCCCATTTCGAGTTCGCTCAAATACAACAATATCTCGTGGTTGGGTTTTATTTTTCAACTCTACATTTAAAACAGAGATAAAATCTTTAGGATACACTTCTCGATTTGCCACTTTGATAGACAAGCGTTCAGCTTCGCCCTTTTCAAGTATTTTCGGTGACCATTGATGTCCAGAAGATGACAATTGATCCAAAGATACCCAATCTTTTTGGTAAACTTGACCAATAAGACGATTACCAGATTCATCCTGCCATTGATAAACAGGCATCGGCCAAAAGTACACCAAGCCTTTCCAACCAATCAAAAGCAACAATCCAAGCACTGAAATTAGACAAATACTTACCGAGCCTGCTGTTAACCACACCCAAGGGCTGCCCGATCTCATCCACCCTTTCGATTGAGTTAACATTCTAAACCTCGGCCATAGTCAATAATGCTGCTACATCGCACGATATTTCTCTCTTAACCGTTGGCGAACCACTTCAGCGATGGAGTTCACAATGAAAGTAAATACAAACAATAAAAATGCCGATAAAAACAACAATCTAAAATGAGATCCTCCCACTTGCGATTCTGGCATCTCAATCGCGATATTGGCCGATAATGTTCTCATGCCCTCTAAAATATTCCAATCCATCACCGGTGTATTTCCAGTAGCCATTAAAACTATCATAGTTTCACCTACCGCTCGCCCTAACCCCATCATCACAGCAGAAAAAATCCCTGGACTGGCGGTCGCTAGCACAACGGTAGTTAAACATTGCCAAGGTGTCGCTCCCAACGCACTTGCCCCATCCGATAAATGCTTTGGCACCGAAAAGATAGCATCCTCAGCAATCGTGAAAATAGTTGGGATAACCGCAAAGCCCATGGCAAAACCAACAATGAGCGCATTACGCTGATCAAAATCCACACCATAACTTGCAAGAAATAAGCGGATATCGCCTTTAAACATAATATGTTCAAGATGATGACCATACTGTATGCCAATATAACTGGCGATTAATAATATCGGGATCAAAAGCAGAGCTAACCACTCATTTCGTAGCGATTTTTTTTGAGTTAGCGACACAACATTCCATACAACAGCAGTACTAATGATTACAACTGGCAGAATGATAAACAACAAAAGCAAACTAAATAGATTCATCTCGACCCAAGGTGCAAACCATAGTCCAGCCAAAAAGCCAATAATAACCGTTGGCAAGGCTTCCATTAGCTCAATCGTAGGTTTGACATATTTCCTCATTTTCGGGGTCATAAAATAAGCGGTATAAATAGCGCCGCATAGTGCAATGGGCACTGCAAATAGCATCGCAAATAAAGCCGCTTTTAACGTACCAAATGCAATAGGGGCTAAACTAAATTTGGCTTCAAAATCATTACTAGCCGAAGTCGATTGCCATACATACTCTGGTTTTTCATAACCTTCGTACCAGATCTTACTCCATAATGATGAAATCGCGATTTCAGGGTGATAATTACTGACCTCAAAAGTACGGATATGTGATTTCGATACAGTGACAAGATAACGCTCATTACGTGAAGTCGCAGCGGCTTGTGGCGCAGCTGACAATAACGATTTAGATAACACTTCTTTATTGGTCGTGGTGTAAAAGTTCTTAATCATGCCATTGGATTGAAAGCTATAAAAACCTTTACGAAAATAATCCGGCAGTAGCAAACTGGGTGTGCTGCCTAATTGAAAGTCTCGAATATGAGTTAAATGGCGTTGTTCATTTTTCAAAACATCAAACCATTGTGAAACTTGACCGCCTTGATAGCGGATTAGCAAAGATTTAGCTCCCGATAAAAAAGATAAACCGACCGCAGGTGTACGAGAAGAGCTAGTGAGCTCAACCGACTCCCTTAATATAAACTGATTATGCTTACGCTTGAGTACGAATAACGTAGTCGGTGACAAAACATATAAGGTTTGTCCATTTGGGGTAAGGCGGTAATCGTTAATTTCAACATCTAATAATGGAATTGAGATTCGATAAGACTCCCATAAACTATCCTTGTTATTCCCTTTCATTAGTGCTGATTTTTTATCAAAGCCAAAGCCAATGCCTTGCCAATGATCTTGATCGTCCCGCCCAATAAAAATCGCCTGCTGCTTTGCAATAGAAAAATCGAAAGATTCAATCGGTTGTTGATTATCAGATAGAAGAATTGGCATCTCACGAAAACGAGTTAACTTGGCGACAACTTGATTGCCATTTTGAGTATATGTCGTCGAAAAACTAGGTTTCACGGCCATAACTTCGCCTTTATCATTGGCGTATCCATACCAACCACTTTCCGCATTCGAATCTCTAAAGGCTGTCACATCGCTCATAATTTGTTGTTGCGATATTGATTGTTGTGGTATCGATTGCTGCGAGAAGTGTTTTTCACCTGAGCCGTTCAACGGATAAAATTGAAACTCACCATCATTACGAAAAATAAAAGCGTGTTGACCATCATCACTAATCCCGATGGCTTTGGCGGTATTGTGCTCGTAAGTTTCCGTTTTCACTGTTAATACAGGCTTAAGATCAGCAGACGAAAATATAGGGATAGTCACCCAAATAAGATAAACGATAAGTAGGACTAATGTGATCAAAACACTGACTCCGCCGACTTTTATCAACGAACGAATCAAACGGTCTATCGCCCAGCGCCGTTTATCTCGTTGTTTAAAAAAAGTATCTATTGGAGCCATTGGTTATTTATTCCTAAGAGATAACGATTGTTACGGTCAACAAACATAATTTACTGATTATGCTTCATTTAATATGACTGTTCGAGTGATTATAATGATGAAAGCTTTGGCGATAGACTAAAGTGCGTGACACCTAAACCGATATCAAAATGCTAACCCTACTTTTTTAAGCTGAGACTCGGCTAACTCGGTTGATAACGAAACATAACCATCTTTTTCTACACCTTTCTGGCCTTGTTTCGAGAAAATAAACTTTATAAACTCAGCATCATTTGGAGCTAATGGCTTTAATGGGTTTTTATTCACATACAAATATAAATAGCGAGACAGTGGATACTGACCAGATAAGATATTCTCTCTCGTCGCTGCGATATAATGGTTACCATCAATAGCAATAGGCACTAAACGAGCCTTAGAAACTTGATAACCGACGCCAGAATAACCAATACTGTTAATTGAAGATGCTACCGACTGAACTACCGAGGCTGAGCCAGGTTGCTCATTCACTTCTCTCTTGAAGTCTCCTCCACATAAGGCATTTTGTTTAAAATAACCATAAGTACCCGATGCAGAGTTTCGGCCAAACAATTGAAAACCAAGTTTAGCCCAATCAGAGGAAATACCTAACTGCTGCCAACGATTCAACCTCTGTGTTGCGCCGCATTGTAATGTAGATGAAAAGATTGCATCAATTTGCTCAAAATTCAAACCTTGTATGGGATTATCTTTATGAACAAAAATACCGATAGCATCAATTGCTATTTTAAGTTGTACCGGTGGGTAGCCATATTGCTGTTCAAATGATTCGATTTCTTTCGCTTTCATTGGACGGCTCATTGGGCCAAGTTGAGATGTTGCTTCAGTTAATGCTATAGGGGCTGTAGATGAACCAGATGCTTGTATTTGCATATTAACATTTGGGTATATTCGTTGAAAATCTTCAGCCCATAAACTGATTAAAGTCGCTAGCGTATCTGACCCAACCGACGATAAATTGCCAGAAACACCTGCTACTTTTTGGTAATCAGGTAAACGTTCCACATCACTCGATGCTCGGCACAATGGTGAGATAATTAAACCAAGTAATAATGAATATAAAGACAACTTTATGTTTTTAAACGTCATGCACTATCACCAATACGGAAAATGAGTTTTTTCGGGAGCACAAAAGAAAAACAGCTACCAAGGCCAACTTCACTTTTAATTTCAAGATAGGATTCATGATGGCTCAAAGCATGCTTGGTAATTGCTAACCCCAAACCACTTCCACCCGTTTCACGAGATCGGGCTTTATCGACTCGATAAAATCGTTCAGTTAAACGATGAATATGCTGAGCTTCAATACCGTCCCCACTATCTTTAACCGACAAGCTAGCACCACTCGAAATTTCTTTCCATGTAACGAATACATCCGATCCAGCTGGAGTGTATTTCACTGCGTTATATACCAAGTTTGAAATCGCACTACGCAACTGATCATGGTCACCATAAACATGCAGCATTTTATCCACATCAAACACGATATTATGATGATTATCACCACTTAATGCTTGAGCTTCTTTCTCTAGGGCATCAAGCATTAAAGGAATATTCACCACTTCATCTAATTGATGCGTAATTGATGCTTCTATTTTCGATAACGTCAACAATTGTTCAACCAATGCATTCATACGCGAAAGTTGCTCAGTCATCACGCCATGCGCTTTGGGCCACATAGGACCGACGAGCACATCCGGATCCTCAGTCATTTCCAAGTAACCTTGCAATACTGTCATTGGCGTTCTTAACTCATGCGAGACATTGGCAAAGAAATTTCGGCGCATACCTTCAAGTTTCTTCAACTGAGTCACATCACGCACGACCATCAAATGCTCACCATCAGTATAAGGCACAATACGCAGCTCTAAAATACGATCGGGCGTTAGCGGTGATAACATCTCTAACGGATCTGAGAAGTCATTTTTAACCAGATATTTAATAAAATCGGGAGTTCGAAGTAAGTTCGCTATAGGCTGACCTGAATCATCTGGCCAGCGAAAACCTAATAATGATTGAGCGAGTTTATTGCACCAAACAATATTCCCTTCACTGCGAAAGACGACTACAGCATCCGGTAAAGCTTCAGCACCATGACGAAAACGTCGAATTAAACTCCCTAATTCTTTTCGACGGCGACGCTGTTTTTTCTGCAGTTGGTAGATACCATTAAATAAAGGTTCCCAACTGTTGGTGCCGGAAGGAGGGCTTAACCGTTTCTCATCCCATAACCATTCAGATAAACGAATTTGATTATAATATTGCCAAATAAGTTGCATCACAGTCGCCGCAAGCAACAACCAGCTCATATAGCCAAAAAGCCAGCCTATTAAAATCCAAGGAATGTAAAAAAAAGCCAGCGACCAAGCTAGCTTTTTCCATGTTAACTTTTCAACCATTCAAACAAGCACTCCGATCATTAATCATTAAACTCGTGTAGAAAAACGGTAACCCGCTCCACGTACCGTTTGGACCAGCTTATCGTGCCCTGCAGTTTCCAGTGCTTTTCTTAAGCGACGAATATGCACATCGACAGTACGATCTTCAACATACACATTAGTACCCCAAACATTATTCAATAACTGTTCACGGCTATAAACACGCTCTTGATGAGTCATAAAAAAATGCAACATTTTAAATTCTGTTGGTCCCATATCCAAAGGTTCATCATTGGACATCACTCGATGAGAAACAGGATCAAGCTGTAAACCTTGAACGTCAATAACATCCTCTAATGCAGTCGGCGTAACACGGCGAATAACAGCTTTTAAACGCGCCACTAACTCTTTAGGTGAAAATGGTTTAGTTATGTAGTCATCCGCGCCCACTTCAAGCCCACGAACTTTATCTTCTTCTTCACCACGAGCCGTCAGCATCACCACTGGAATATGGCGAGTTAACTCCTCACGTTTTAAGTGTTTAATATAATTAATACCAGAGCCACCAGGCAGCATCCAATCAAGTAAGATCAAATCAGGATAAGGTTCACATAGTTTATTTATAGCTGAATCATAATCTTCAGCTTCAACGGTTTGGTAGCCTTTTTGTTCCAAAACAAAACAAATCATTTCCCTAATTGGGGCTTCATCTTCAACAACTAGAATTCTTCTCGACATATCCGAAATACCTTCCGCGCCTAAAGTTAGAATATTAATTTATATTTATTATGAGTTTTAAGTATGACAGTTTTGTGACTAACGCAAAGAAACTTTAACAGAAGTGTCATTCAAACGGTAAAAACGTGGCATAAGACAAACGAATAAAAATCGCATATCATGGCCATAAACTTACACACAAAGAATGAGAATTATGTGGTTTAAAAATTGTTTAGTATACCGTTTCAACCGTGACATCGATTTCAATCTCGATACTTTAGAGTCTCAACTCGCTGAATTCAAATTCTCACCTTGTGGCAGCCAAGATAAACAAAAATTTGGCTGGACTAGTGTAATCAATCGTAACAGCGACATGCTCACTCATATTGCTGGCGAGCATATTTTGATTAAAGCCCAAAAAGAAGAAAAGTTACTACCAGCATCGGTGATCAACGATTCACTTAAAGATAAAATCGATGTACTTGAGCAGCAAGAAAATCGCCCGCTTAAGAAAAAAGAGAAAGATGATTTAAAAGAAGAAATCCTGATTGATTTACTGCCACGAGCTTTCAGTCGTCATAATTTCACCTCAATCCTGATAATGCCAAAACTAGGATTCGTTTTAGTCGACTCTAGCAGCTCGAAAAAAGCCGAAGACGCATTAGCTTTATTGCGTAAAACAACCGGTAGCCTTCCTGTTGTTCCAGCGATTCCAGAACAAGCAATAGAATTAACTTTGACGGAATGGGTGAAATCAGGTGATTTACCACAGGGCTTCCAGTTAATGGATGAAGCGGAACTAAAATCAGTACTAGAAGAAGGCGGGATCATCCGCTGTAAGAAACAAGATCTTAGTACCGATGAAATTCAAAACCACATCGCAGCAGATAAACTGGTCACTAAACTGGCGTTAGACTGGCAAGAACGCATTGAATTTGTATTATCTGATGATGCTAGTATTAAGCGCTTAAAATTTAGTGATGAGCTCAAGGACACCAATGAGGACATTCCTCGTGAAGATGCAGCTCAGCGATTTGATGCTGATTTCACGCTAATGTGCGGTGAATTTGAACACTTCATCCCCGCATTATTTGATGCTTTAGGTGGATTACCAGAAACGAAATAATCTAATTTCACTCCTTTACGATACACATACTTATCCAACGAACTAATATTTAAGAAAGGAATAGATCTCACGCTATCAATGAGATTTATTCCTCTTACTATAAAACCTGACACTTTGTGTGCTTTTCTCGCTTTTCTAAGCAAATTGACGTAAAATTCGCCTCCCAAATTCATGCCATATAGTGGTATGAACCTGACCTGAAATCAGACCAAGAGAAACTAATATGCTTAATACCCCAGAATTATTATCGCCAGCAGGCAGTCTTAAGAATATGCGCTACGCTTTTGCCTACGGCGCAGATGCTGTTTATGCAGGCCAACCACGCTACAGCCTACGTGTGCGTAATAACGAATTCAATCATGAAAACCTTCAAATAGGGATAGATGAAGCACACGCATTAGGTAAAAAATTCTATGTAGTTTGTAATATCCAACCTCATAATTCAAAGTTAAAAACCTTCATTCGCGATCTTAAGCCAGTGGTTGAAATGGGCCCTGATGCATTAATCATGTCTGATCCAGGCTTAATAATGATGGTACGTGAGGCTTTCCCTGATATTGCTATCCACCTTTCTGTGCAAGCCAATGCAGTGAACTGGGCAACCGTAAAATTCTGGTCAACCCAAGGAATTGAGCGTGTGATCTTATCTCGTGAATTATCACTTGAAGAAATAGAAGAAATTCGCGAGCACTGCCCAGAAACCGAATTAGAAATATTCGTGCATGGCGCGCTTTGCATGGCATATTCTGGTCGTTGTTTATTGTCTGGCTATATGAATAAACGCGATCCAAACCAAGGTACTTGCACCAATGCTTGTCGCTGGGAGTACAATGTTGAAAAAGGCAAAGAAGATGAAAGTGGTCAGATAGTTGCGGCTAATACTCCTCAAAAAAATAGCGTAGAACAATTTGATCCTCAATCTGCGCAAGCGATCGAAATCCAAAATGAACGCCCAGACAATACACTAGGCTTAGGCAAACCAAGTGATGAAGTTGTGTTGTTATCAGAAGCTCATAAGCCTGAAGAAAAGATGGCGGCGTTTGAGGATGAGCATGGTACTTACATCATGAACTCAAAAGACTTACGCGCTATTCAACATGTAGAACGTCTAACTAAAATGGGTGTACATTCACTCAAAATTGAAGGACGTACGAAATCTTTCTATTATTGCGCCCGTACCGCTCAAGTTTACCGTAAAGCGATTGATGATGCCGTTGCAGGTCGTCCATTTGATGATAGTTTGATGGGGACACTAGAAAGCCTTGCTCATCGTGGTTACACCGAAGGCTTCTTGCGTCGTCATACTCACGATGCTTACCAAAACTATGATTACGGTTACTCAGTTTCAGATTCTCAACAATTTGTTGGTGAATTTACCGGTAAGACTCGCGTATCAGAAAAGCATGGTCATCTAGCTGAAGTGGAAGTGAAGAATAAATTCATCACTGGTGACAGTATTGAAATGATGACACCATTAGGTAACATCATTTTTACGCTAGAAGTAATGGAAAACCGTAAATTCCAAGAAGTGGATGATGCGAAAGGTAATGGTCATTTTGTATTTATTCCAGTTCCTGAAGATTTAGATTTAAGTTTTGGCCTGTTGATGCGTAACTTAAAATCAGGACAAGATACTCGTAATCCAAATCAAGCCGTTGCTGCAATGCAAGCTGAACAATAAGAATCGAATAGATGTCCTTACTGATCACAGACAAATGTATTAATTGCGATATGTGCGATCCTGAATGCCCTAACGGTGCAATTACCATGGGCGATAGCATCTATGAAATCGATCCTAATTTATGTACTGAATGTAAAGGACATTACGATAAACCGACTTGTCAATCAGTCTGCCCAATAACCAATTGTATTACGATCGATCCGGAACATATTGAAACTGAAGATGAATTATTAGAAAAGTTTGTTGTGATCCAAGGAATGGCTTAATTGTTTTAATATTCAAGAAAAATAAAAAAGGCTGACCAGATATATTCTGCTCAGCCTTTTCTTTTATCTACTACCGAGAGAATACGTTACTTCTCGGCTAAACCTTTAGAATGCAGATAATCTTTAATAAATGGACGAGACTCTTTGCTTAAACGACTAGCTGTCAACACCAGTTGAAATCTGATCCACTTTTTTAAAAATTCACCGTTTTAATATTGATCCACTTATTTGCTCAGCTATTGCTAATTTCTAATATTCCAG
>NZ_JAAUWW010000010.1 GCF_014694375.1 Vibrio sp. S17_S38 | reverse complement strand
AGCTCAGACCCCATCAATATAATGGTGGGTTAACACCCAATAAATCAGAACAGCTTTATTGGAAAAACTCTAAAACTGTGGCCAATTTTAGTTGACCACTACATACGAACCTAACCCTGATTTAGATGCAGAAAAAAGCTTAGCCTATGAATTAGGTTTCCGTGGACAACATGCTCTTGGTAGCTTTGAGTTAACGGGTTTCTATAATGATTATGATGATTTTATTGATCAGGCCAACATTGGAACCGAAGTAAGTACCGGCAAAGAAATTTACACGAACCAAAATATATCTAAAGCAGAAATTTATGGGGTGGAATTCTCAGCTCGTCTTAACTTAGATGAAGCTTTATCTGCACCTGAAGGTTTATATTCTAAATTTTCCATCGCTTACGCAGAAGGGAAAAATAAAGATACTGGTGATCATATTGATTCAGTGGCTCCACTTAATGGCGTTGTTGGATTGGGCTATGATAGCTTAAATAATACTTATGGCGGTTTGCTTAGCGTTAGTATGACGGCAAGTAAAGATGATTGGTCAACTGATGGCGTTGCTGATGTGGCTGGTTATACACTAGTGGACTTAACTGGTTATTATCGTCCAATTAATGATTTAACATTAAGAGCTGGCCTATTTAACGCTTTAGATAAAAAATACTGGGAATATTCAAACATGAACATGGATGAACACTCATCCAGTACAAATCGTGATTTCTACAGCCAACCTGGGCGTAACTGGGGTGTAAGCTTAGATTATCAATTCTAGTCGTATCTAAAATAATCATTAGTCCACTGAATATACAGTATATTCAGTGGCTTTTTGGCTATAGTACAATTAATAAACGTCTTAACACTCAATACAAAACAACTAGGTCTCTGGGTATCCTTCGGGGTTATTTGACTGCCAACGCCATGTATCTTGCGTCATATCATTTAAGGTTCGAGTTGCCACCCAATTAAGCTCGACCTTCGCTTTAGCTGGATCAGCCCAGCATTCTGCAATATCTCCCGGACGACGATCAACCAGTTTATATGGTATTGATTTGCCCGAGGCTTTTTCAAATGCAACGACCATCTCTAATACGCTATTCCCTTTTCCTGTACCTAGATTATAGATATGTAAGTTCGATTTTTTTCCAACGTGTTTTAATGCTGCTAAGTGCCCATCAGCAAGATCCATAACATGAATATAATCACGTACACCGGTTCCATCGATGGTCGGATAATCACTTCCAAATACCGATAAAAATTCACGTCTCCCCACCGCAACTTGGGAAACAAATGGCATTAAATTATTCGGAATACCTTGTGGATCCTCTCCTAGACGTCCTGATGGATGAGAGCCTACAGGATTAAAATACCGCAGCAACGTGATACTCCAGTCTGGATTCGCTTGTTGGAAATCCGTTAAACATTCTTCAACAATCAACTTACTACGACCATAGGGATTAGTCGCACTTGTTGGGAAATTTTCTAAAATAGGTGTCGAAGCTGGGTCGCCATAAACAGTGGCTGATGAGCTAAAAATTAAAGACTTCACACCAGCATCTCGCATAGCTGACACTAAAACATAAGAGCCATTAACATTATTATCATAATACTCTAAAGGCATCGAAACCGACTCACCTACCGCCTTTAAACCCGCAAAGTGAATAACTGATTCAATATCATATTGGCTAAAAACCTTATCCAAAGCACTTTTGTCACGAACATCACCTTCAATAAAGATCGGACGCTGACCTGATACTTCTTCAATACGGTCAAGTACACTTGATTTACTGTTATAAAGGTTATCAAAAATAATCGGTGTCATACCTGCACCGATCATTTGTATACAAGTATGACTCCCTATATATCCCATACCACCAGTGACTAGTACCAACATAACTACCTCAATATTATAGAAATTCCATCAATTTTAACGTACTAGTGTCACCAATAACAAATCCTATATTGAATTGAAAATAAATTCATATAATGGTGTAAGTATTTATTTTTCAGGTGCACGAAGTAAAGCGTCAAGTTGATCAACAACCGGCGCCCAATCTGCATCTTCTGATTTCGATTCTTTTAAAAATGCAGCTTGAGAATGACTCCAGAATTCAGCGTGGTGAAGTTTAGAAGTATGTGCTAATTCATCTCGGTGTTGTTCAATGAACATTTCTATTTCTGATTCTGAACTCCCTAAACCAAGTTGTTCGAATAAGGCCGTTAGCGTGTGATTATGCATTTCCATACGATTTACTCCTCATTGATATCAAGCCTGTTAATGACCAAGACTGATTAACTACAAAATCTTTATTAACTATAGTTGATTCTAGTGAGTTAAGGGCCCGAACTGTATTTCTTTACCAATAAAAAAAACTGCACGTTTTAACAGGATACGTGTGCAGGCTCATCGATTGCGAGTAACTCAGGTAAATTGGTTTTATTCTGTTTTAGTATGAGAACGACAATGTTCGATCGCTTTTTCAAGCAACTCTAGTGCAGTCTGATCACAAGGAGGTAATTGAGCCGTTTGCTCTTCCAATGGTGTTATACGATCTCCCCACTTAATCATACCCGCCCCCCAAGTTAAGCCAGCACCAAAAGCCGCTACCAAGATATTTTGATTAGGTTGAATAAAACCTTGTTCAACCGCTTCACATAATGCTATTGGTACGGTAGCTGCGGAGGTATTACCGTATTTTTGAATATTCACGAATGCTTTTTCTTGTGGGATGCCAGCAAAATCACATAGTGTTTGAATAATCCGAATATTAGCTTGATGTGGTATAACGCGGTCTATTTCATCTTTTGTTAAACCCGATCGTTCAATGACGGATTGAGTCGCTGCGCTCATCCCTTTCACTGCTCGCTTGAAAATATCTCTCCCAATAAATTCAAAATTCCAATGACCATTTTGAGGATCAAAGCGATCCATACGCGTACCAAAGTTAGGAATAGCTAAAATATCACGTCCTTCAGCATCACACCCTAACGCAGCTTCTTGTAAACCAACTGGTGTTTCTTGCTCACAACGAGATAAAACAACAGCTCCTGCTCCATCACCAAATAAAACGGCAGTATCCCGCTGAGTCCAATTAAGATAAAAACTCAAATGTTCCGCACCAATAATAATGGCATTGCGGTAATTACCAGCTTGAATCAATCTAGTTCCCGTTTCTAATCCGTAAAGAAACCCAGTACATGCAGCATTCAAGTCAAATGCTGCAGCAACCGGGATGCCCAAGTTACGTTGCACTTTTGATGCAATATTGGGGATTAAGGTATCGGGTGAACACGTTGCAACAATAATACAATCAACATCGCTTGCCGTGATACCAGCTGCTTGCATTGCGTTTTTTGCCGCGACCGTCGCTAAATCTGATGTTTCAACATGACTAATTCTACGGCTTTCAATACCCGTCCGAGAGCGAATCCACTCATCTGAAGTTTCAAGAAAAGTACTCAGATCATCATTAGATAAAGTTGCAGGTGGAAGGCACTTTCCCCAACCTGTAATTTCAGCGTAAACATTAGCCATAAAAACACCTTATTATTTATTATATTTATCGTGGAATAGACTGAAATTATACGACATTTGTCCACAAACGGATACGCCAACAGTCCCATATAGGTTTAATCAAATTTATTTATCGAGATATAAAAAAAATCTCATTTTACATATTTATCAATAAGACTCATATTCGCCCGAAAATAGCCTTATACCAAATGGTCATCCCTTTATTTTAAGAGGCTGGCTGTTTTATATTTTATCCATTTTGGAGTTGCGGTGAACAGCCAACTTTTAACCTCATCAAAATCCTCTTTAACCGTTCCAGTAATGGCACTGTCGCTCTATGCGGTTGCCTCTGGTTACTTAATGAGTTTAATTCCTTTGATGTTAGATCAATATGGTTTAAGTACGGATGCTGCAAGCTGGCTTGCCAGTGCCTTCTATGCTGGATTGCTTTTAGGTGCCATGTTTATAGAACCGATTGTGGCAAAAATTGGTCACAAATCATCATTCATTGTGTTTTTGCTGTTATTTGCATTAACCATTGCCGTTATGCCGTTATTTGCCACTCAAGAAGTTTGGCTATTTGCTCGTTTTATTGCAGGCATGGCAGTTGCAGGTGTATTCGTTGTTGTTGAATCTTGGTTATTAATCGGCGATGAAAAAAGCAGAACCAAACGACTTGGATTATATATGGGCGCTCTTTATGGTGGCACTACATTAGGTCAGCTTGGTATTGGCGCATTTGGATCCCAAGGTATTATTCCATTTATCATTATTTTGGTATTAGTTTTATTATCGACCACAATATTGGTCTTTGGACAAAGCAACTCACCAAGTACGCAACAGCATATGAGCCTGAGTTTTAAACACATCACTAAACTCAATAAAGCCGCCATTATTGGCTGTATCGTATCGGGTTTATTACTAGGTTCTATCTATGGATTAATGCCATTAGAGTTACAAGCCCGTCATGTGACAATTGAACAAATCGGGATACTAATGGCCTTGCTAGTTTTAGGCGGAATGGCGGTACAGCCTATTGTTTCATGGGCGAGTAATAAAGTTAGTCACAATCTTCTGATGGGACTTTTTTGTGTATTGGGTGTATTTGCTCTTGGTTTAACGACACTGACCGATAATAAAATGGTTCTCGCCATTAGTTTAGTATTATTGGGCATGGCGACTTTTTCACTCTATCCAATCGCCATTACTCTAGGCTGTATTGGAATGAATGAATCTTATATTGTCTCGGTCACTCAAGTTATGCTGCTAAGTTATAGCGTAGGATCGGTAAGTGGACCAATGGTTGCACATAGCTTTATGCACAATCCAGAAGGTTTGATGGGATACCTATTCGTCACATTACTTGCTACCGCTTTATACATGTTTGCGACTAGCTTAAAAAGCAAACCTCGTATGGTCGCAGGCGGCTGATCTACCCTCAATTCAAACAACAAAGCCTCAGGTGAGAAATCATCTGAGGCTTTATTTTTTATGCAATACGACATCCAATATAACGCAGATAAAAACGGTTACGCTATATTCAAATATTTATGAGTTTGAATTGATAAGCGCCAGTTACGCTCAATACACACTTGCATACAAAGCTCCGTCGCCCGTGGTTTCTGGCTAATAGGTTGAAGAGCAATTCCCGCTTTATTTTGACAATTGGTTTCATGCAATAATGCATCTAGTTGCTCGATATCTTTTAGAGTGCCAACTGGGTGCTTCACTTCATTAGCTCGTTGCATAGCACTGATTAATACAGGTAATTTACCCTTCATAGCAATTTTTGGTGACACTGTAACCCATGTTTTGTCGGAACATTGGATCTCAAAAGTACCACTGGTTTCAATCTGGCATTGACAGCCAAGTTGCTCAAAAGCCTCAGTCAAAGGCTTTAAATCATACAAGCATGGCTCCCCACCAGTGATAACAATATGTTTAGCTGTAAATCCAAGAGATTGATATTGCTTGATAATGTCGTATTCAGAGGCTATACACCACAAAGAGCTATCTCCCTGTTTTGTAATGATCTCACCAAAGCTGACTTCATCTTGAGGCGCAGCCTCCCATGTTTGTTTGGTATCACACCAAGCACAACCAACAGGGCAAACTTGCAAACGGACAAATACCGAAGGCACCCCGGTAAAGTAGCCTTCGCCTTGAATAGTCTGAAATATCTCATTCACTTTATACAAAATCATTCACCAATTTATTTTCTATCTTGCTCTCTAAACACACTTATTCGCCGATGTAGATACAACCAGCTGTACAGGTTTCTTTAATTTCAACTTTACTCAACTGAGGTAAAGATGGTTTAACTTGTAGCCAAATCCACTTTGCCAATACTTCACTGGTTGGGTTTTCAAGCCCCGGAATATCATTTAAATAATAGTGGTCAAGACGATCATAAATTGGAGCGAAAATTTGTTTAATGTCACCAAAATCAATAACCCAACCTGTCGTTGCATCAACCTCACCTTTTACATACAAGCGGACAAAAAATGAATGTCCATGTAAACGACCACATTTATGCCCTTCTGGTACATTTGGTAAGTGATGCGCTGCTTCAAAAATGAAGTCTTTATAAATTTCACAAGTCATGGAGTTACCGTTAAATTGATGTAGTTGATAGCTGTGATTGATTCATCACAAACAATTATTCATTCTATTTCGCGCTGAATATATAGATACAAGTCACATAAATAAAGCCATATGCTCAAATTTTCTGATTTATTCTGCACTTACTGTACATAAGCCAACCGAATACAGTTAAGCATTATGCTTATATTTCATTAGCTGCCTTTCATTATTATTGATATTATGCGCGCCCATCAATACCATCGGCTGAATTCGACGGTACAGATTTACTGGAGAAAGAAGCATGAATCGTAAGAAAAAAATAAATTCAATCTTGAAAAAACGTATTAAAAAGATGAATTCAAAGTTGCACCCATCCAATAAGCCCAAATATATATCAAAGGCTGAACGAGAAAAATTGGCAGCAGAGGCGGCTCAAGATACTACGGTAGCAGAGCAAAATGAAACAGCCGTAGAGCCACAATCAGAAGTAGAAAAGACAGAAAAATAATCTGCGTATTGATGTGTGCACACCTATGAGCCAACGTTTGAATATTTGACTGTTGGCTTTTATGCTTTTTATGCAGCTAATAAAACTTCCTTTTTGTGACAAATCCAACCTCACTGATTTGAACATGTTTTTCAATCAACGCCCACGTTATCGCTTAAGTGGTTTAACTAAGCTATCAAGCCCTTCAACTTTTAACGCTAGACATAATTTTAATAAATCACCCAGTTCACCTTTCGGAAATTCGGCTTTATTTTGAAACCACAATAGATATCCTTCTGGTAAGTCAATCAACATACGTCCTGCATATTTACCAAATGGCATCGGCATTCTAGCCAGTTTAATCAGGTTTTCTTTTTCCAGCATAACTTCGTATTTTCCTTTACCTCAACAAAAACGCCGATTCAATCTTTAGTAATAGATCGGATCGGCGCTGATCACTAGAACACTCTCATAGCCTAACAAGCCGTAACTTAATAAGCCCCAGCCTTAATGGATTGGTTGACCTTTCTTATCATCAAATTGAGAGAAATGCTCCGCTAATATTTCTGGAGTTAATTTCCCTTCAGCCTCTAGTTGCTTAAATTTAGCCACTAACGCTTTTTGTTCTTCCATAGTTGGAAATGGCGTTTCTGGAGAGTCGGCTAAATCTGCGGTCATTTCTTCCAACTCTTTTTCAAAATCACTGCTCATAATCATATTTCCCAAAATTAAAGTTAGCTTGATTCTAACGACTTTAGGCACACATCACCAGTTTGCTTAATTTAAAATCTGTAAGAAAACGATGAACCCAGAACAAACCGTTTATCTATTAAACAGTTAAACAAAAAAATCATTTCTAGACGAACTTTTTATGTTATTAGTGGTCAGAAATGCAATGCTTACAAATTGTAACAATTACCCTATGTACCCAAATCGATTGAGCGGTATAACTTCATCAAATTGATGGTTCATGCATTCACGGAGATATTTTGAACATGCATTCAGACACTTTTGCCCAACTCCAGCAATATCTAAATACTCAAGTCATTGGACAGAGTGAATTAATTAAACAATTATTAGTCGCTTTACTCGCTGATGGACACATACTGGTAGAAGGTCCTCCTGGTCTTGCGAAAACGCGAGCAGTCAAAGTACTTGCAGATTGTATTGATGGCGATTTTCATCGCGTTCAATTTACCCCTGACCTTCTTCCTTCGGATTTAACTGGCACCGATATTTTTCGCCCTGAAACCGGTGAATTTATTTTTCAGCCTGGTCCAATTTTCAATTCATTGATCTTAGCCGATGAAATCAACCGTGCACCAGCTAAAGTCCAAGCGGCGATGCTTGAAGCGATGGCAGAAAAACAAATTACCGTTGGGCGTGAATCTTACAAATTACCAGAGTTATTTTTGGTGATGGCAACCCAAAACCCGATAGAACAAGAAGGCACATACCCACTGCCAGAAGCGCAACTTGACCGCTTCTTGTTACATCTTGAAGTCAATTATCCTGATGCTAATAGTGAATTAGATATCTTACGTCTGAATCGAGGTGAAGCTCAGGGACATGTTGCTATCCAGCCTGTTACGTTATCACAGCAAACTATTTTTGATGCTCGCCAAGCAGCCCTATCGATTCACATGGCTGACAATGTTGAGCAATATATTATTCGCTTAGTAATGGCAACTCGTCACCCAGAACAATACAACCCTCTTTTAAAAGAATGGTTACAAATGGGTGTAAGTCCACGCGCTACCATTGCTTTAGATCGCTGTGCTCGTGCCCATGCTTGGCTATCCGGTCGTGATTTTGTCAGCCCTGAAGATATTCAAGCAATGGCGTTTCCAGTACTTCGCCATCGCTTATTGCTAAGTTATCAGGCACAAGCAGAAGGCATTACACCTAACCGAGTGATCGCAGAATTATTAGCACAGGTTGGCAGTGCATGAGTGAGCAAAAGTTACCTCCTTTTGCTGCTGGCGCTAAATTATGCTTAAAAGAGTTACTGTATTATAAAAGTCACACAGTATATTGGCAGCCACCTGCAAAAAGTATTTGGTCGCAATTAAACGGCGGTCATGTGAGCCAGCATAAAGGCCGAGGTATGAACTTTTCAGAAGTCCGCCAATATCAGGCTGGCGATGATATTCGCTCTATTGACTGGCGCGTGACAGCTCGAACAGGAAAAGCGCATACCAAATTATTTACTGAAGAGCGCGAACAGCCCGTCATGCTTTATCTTGATTTAAGCCGTACGATGCGTTTTGGTTCACAATTATTATTTAAATCAGTTCAATGTGCTCATCTGGCGAGTTTATTAAGTTGGCTTACCATCGAACATAAAGATCGTATTGGGGCCTTAATTGACACTGGTGATCGCTTAATTGAATTAAAGCCAACGGCCCGTCAACAAGGTGCTTTACAAATCAGCCATCAACTCGTTGAGTTAAATAATCAACTCATTGAAGCCGACTCATTGACCAGATCGAATAAAATACACTCAACTAAATCCACCTCAGAGCAAAATAATCACGAAATACCGTCTTTCAAGCACGTTTTACAAACAATGCATCGCATGTGCCCGAAAGGCAGTGATATTATATTTATTAGTGATTTTCAACGTTTAACCGAAAATGACAAGCCGTTATTAAACCGGCTCACTCAGCACAATCGATTACGATTTGTGCATATTTATGATCCTCTAGAAATGGGGACTACCTTATTTAGAGGCAGTGAACACGTTACCGACGGTCAACAAACACAATGGTTAAATTTCGGGCTCAAACGCACACGTCAACAGCTTGAAAACCGTTATACCGAACATCGAAACTTTATTGAGAGTATGTGTAAAAATATGGCAATTCCTATTCAATCATTATCTTGTGCAGATAGCTTATTATCTCAATTAACCTCGACGACTAATCAATCAACTCTCTCGCAAGGATCTCTCTCGTGAACAATGTCTCTGCCCTTGCGACCTCTAACGCACAACCGACAATAGCATCAGCCTCCTCGGCCAATTCGACGCCACTGCCATTAGCATCATTACACCTACCTGAACCGCCAGGAGCGTGGCCGGTAGCTTGGGGCTGGTGGGCAGTTCTCGCTGCCGTGATCTTATTTATCATGATTGCACTTCTCTCATGGTATAAGCATAAGAAGAACAGACGAGCAAAAAAAGCCGCTTTGAGATTATTAACAAATATGTGTCGACGTGAAGCTAATCCCAATAAAAAAGTCGCCTTAGCTAATGATTTATTGCGCCAAGCGTGCCTTGCTTACTATCCACGTGGAATGCTCGCCAGTTTACATGGCAGTGCATGGTATGAATTTTTAGATATGCAGTCTGCACTGAAAAATTCATCATCATTTACCGCTAATCAATCTGAATGGCAACAAGCTCTGTATCAAAAGCACCCCGTAAGTGAGGCTTTGGCAACAGGGCTTATCCAACAAGTAGAGCAATGGATAGAACAAACTTTACCACCAAGTAAAAAACAGCTAAAAGACGCTAATTTAGCGTTCAAGCCAGTTGCAAACGAAAATTTCGATAGCACCGCATCAAAAGCTCGCGTGGTGACATCTTCAAACTCTACTGCAAAATCAAATCCAAACTCGACCAATAAAGATGCTCAAGATGCTGATTTTGAATCGATCGAATCGGCAACTTTAAAACGTAAGGAACCAAAGAACGATGTTTGAGTTTCATTGGTGGTGGATATTATTTGCTCTGCCATTACCATTAATCATTTATTTTTTTGCTCCGGCTCATCAATCAAGAACCACAATAACTCTGCCAACCCTGCCAGAGCAAGGCGCTGTACCAAAAACACAAAACCTGATCTTAAAAATATTATCGGTTTTAATCTGGATATCCTTAGTCATCGCTGCCGCTCGTCCTGTTTGGTATGGAGAGCCAATTGAATTTCAACCTAAACATCGAGATATGATGCTGGTGGTTGATTTATCTGGCTCAATGGCGCAAGAAGATATGAATACACCGGATGGTTATATCAATCGTTTATCGGCTGTGAAACAAGTGCTCAATCACTTCATTACTGAACGTAAAGGTGATCGATTAGGTTTAGTGCTATTTGCCGATCATGCGTATTTACAAACCCCTCTCACCTTAGATAGAAAAACCGTTCAGCAACAGCTTAATCGCGCTCAACTCAATATGATTGGCACACAAACTGCCATTGGTGAAGGGATAGGCATTGCCACTAAAACTTTCATTAAAAGTGAAGCGAAACAAAGAGTCATGGTTCTGCTTAGTGATGGGGGCAATACTGCCGGTGTGATTGAGCCATTAGACGCGGCAAAAATTGCCAAAGAAAATAACGCGATTATCTATACAGTTGGCATTGGTGCTGGAGAGGTAAAAGTAAAAGGATTCTTTGGTACTCAAACTGTGAATACTTCTCAAGATCTTGATGAAAAAACATTAACTGAAATTGCCAATATGACCGGTGGACAATATTTCCGCGCCCGTGACAAAGATCAACTCGATAAAATTTATCAGACTATCAATAAGTTGCAACCGGTGACGAATGCAACACAAACTTGGCGACCACAAAGTGAATGGTTTACTTACCCACTAGCACTTGCCTTGATTTTATCTTTTGTTCTGGCGATGTTAAGGAGACGACATGGCTGATTTTCAGTTCTTACATCCCAATTGGCTCTTCGCTGCCATCCCAGCTTTATTACTAACAATTTGGTTGTTTGTCAAACCTAAAACAAGCAGTTTGATTGCTAATCATCTGAGCCAGCAATTAGGGTTAGATGAAAAGAAATCACATCGATCTTTAGCAAGTATGGTTCTCATTGGTTGGCTTATTTCGGTATTGGCATTAGCCGGACCAAGTTTTCAAAAACAAAGCGTACCAGGTTTCGGCGTGAATAATGCACGTGTGATCGTAATGGATATGACCCTTTCGATGTATGCTACAGACATTACGCCTAATCGACTCACTCAAGCACGTTATAAAGTATTGGATTTACTTCCTGCTTTAAATGAAGGTACAACCGGTTTAGTTGCCTATTCTGCTGATGGTTATATGGTGAGTCCACTAACGTCGGATAGTAAAACACTAGCTAACTTAATCCCCAACCTATCGCCTGCAATAATGCCCACCCACGGCAGTAATGCAGCGGCTGGCGTGAAAAAAGCCATTAATATGCTAACTCAAGCGGGTCATTTACAGGGTGATATTATCTTGATATCCGATGATATGAGCTCGGAAGAATCTAAAAATATTGAACAGCTATTAAAAGGAACTGATTGGCGTTTATCTGTCATGTCAGTGGGCACGCGACAAGGTGCGCCAATTAAATTACCAAGTGGCGACATGCTCACCAATAACGGTACAACTGTGGTGGCAAAAACTAACATCAAAGCCCTGCAAGCCTTAGCAACAATAGGCAATGGAATCTATACCCCACTTCGCACCGATGATGGTGATATTCAAGCTCTAGTTCAAACCCTACAGCATGTTCAGCTTAAATCATCCAAAGATAATCAAGGATCACCCGAATTGGAAGTACACATAAATAATGGCTTTTGGTTACTGCCAATTTTATTATTACTGGCATTAAGCGGCTTTCGCCGTGGTGGTATTTTCAGTATCGCATTATTGCTTACATTACCACTATTAACTCCTCGCCCAGCATTGGCTTCAACCACTATCGCGCCATTACCCTCAACTAAATCAAGTATTATTGACTCAGTATTTAAAACGGCCGATCAACAAGGATTTAATGCTTACCAAAATAAAGCCTACTCCCAAGCCGCCAGTAAATTTGAAAACAAAGCATGGCAAGGAGCTGCGCAATATCAAGCAGGAAACTACCAAGCGGCGATTGAAGCTCTGCAAGGCTTAAATGATGAAAACTCACGTTATAATCTCGCCAGTTCTTTCGCTCAATCAGGCCAACTAGAGGCAGCAAAACGAGTTTATGAAGATATTTTGAAACAAAACCCGAATAATCAAGATGCGAAGAAGAATTTAGATATCGTCAATAAAGCTCTTGAACAACAGAAACAACAAAATCAGAAAGATAAAGATAAGCGAAAGGATCAAGACAAAAACCAGAACAACCAACAGGATTCAAAACAAGAGAAAAAACAACAAGATCAATCTAGCTCTGATCAATCAAAGAAAGACCAATCAAAATCAGAGCAAAATAAGCAAGACCAATCACAAAGCAACTCAGATCAAAGTAACTCGGAACAAAAGAAATCCGAGTCAAATAATTCGTCAGCACAAAATAATAAATCATCACAGCAAAAAGAGAGTAAGCCTGATCAATCCAAACAAAGCCAAGATTCAAAATCTGAACAGAAAAAGAATCAAGAAAAAGACAAACAACAGCAGCCGAATCAAACCCAACAACAAGCACAAACAGATAAAAATAAACCACAAGCTTTAACTCAAACCACACCTAAGCAAGGTGAAAAACCTAGCAGTACGGTGGCAGTTGATCCTCAGCTGAAAAAATTGGAACAGATCCCAGATGACGTACGTCGTTTATTACAGGCACAAATGGCATTAGAAGCTCAACAAAACCCAGCGCCTCAATCCACTGGTCAAACATGGTAGTAAAAGAAAAGGTAATGCAAATAATGGAACATAAAATGAAAGAAACTAAATACTCACAATGGCTTACCGTACTTCTTGTTTTGATCAGCTCAATCGTATTTAGTCAAACTAGTATTGCTAAAGATATACCCGCTTTTGCTTCCGTCAATCAAACGACACTCAGCACCAATGAAGTTTTTAACTTTAAAGTCGTTTACATGGGAACAGCAAGCCGTGATGATTTTGATGCCAGCGTCTTAAATAAAGATTTCACCACAGGCCAAGTGCAATATGGCACCTCTCGTTACAGTATTAATGGCGATACCACTATTCGCACGGAATGGAATGTATCACTAGCAACCAATAAAACTGGCAATGTAGTGATCCCAAGCTTTACCGTTAATGGCGCTAAAACTCAGCCAATTAGTTTGCACGTGAGTAAAGATCCAAGTACGCCCAACCAAGATGATTTAATTGAGTTTCAAGATAGTATTTCAAAGCACACACTGTACCCGAAAGAAATGGCAACCTTACGCACTCGCCTCGTAGTTAAAGCCGATCCTCGAGGTTTACAAAATACTAAAATTGTCCCTCCAACTGGCGATGGCCTAAGCATTACTCCAATTGGTGAGCCTAAACAATATCAGAAACTAGTTAATGGCATTGAAGCCACTGTTGTTGATCAAAACTACCAAGTAACCGCGACTGAAGATGGTAAATATACTCTCCATCCTCCACGTTTAACCGCCACTCTAATTGATGTCAGCCGAGCAACTGGCGCACGCCGTATTGTTCCAGTTAATGTCTACTCTGGTGATATCGAACTTACCGTATTAGAAAAGCCTGCGTCATTTTCTGGTGTATGGTTACCAACTCAATCGCTTAAATTACAGCAAGGTTGGCAGAATAGTGATGGCGATATAATGGATGTATCTTCTGGAGAAATTGACGCTAAAGTTGGCCAACCTATCACGCGTATCTTGGCGTTAGTGGTGAAAGATGTCAGCGCAGAAAACCTTCCTGAACTTAAAATTGATTATCCAACATCGGTACGTGTTTATGCCGAAAAACCTAAATTTGGGCAAGACAAGCAAGGCAATACGGTAATGACACTCAAACAAGTGCTGATGCCAAAAAAACCGGGCAGCATTAATTTACCAGCAGTCAACGTACCTTGGTGGAACTCTAAAACAAATAAAGAAGAAACTGCCACTACCAAAGGATTAACACTCGCCACCACGGTAGATGAAAATGCGCCAGTGCAAACTCCTGTGATAACGCCAACATCAACAAATTCAGCCATTACAATGGACGATAAAACCACACCGCCTACTGACACACTCTCCACACCAACGATGGCGACTGCTGGCTATTGGCCTTATTTAACGGCTTTATTTGCCGTACTTTGGTTGTTGACACTAATTTTATTGATTCGAAAGCATAAGCAAAAACCAGATACAGAAATAACTCAGCCTCCAATGAAAGCTGATAATAATGATTTAGTTTCTGTATTAAAAAATCAAGATGGAGCGAAGATCCACGGTGAAATATCACAATGGCTCACCAAGCACCCTGACCTTTCCAGTGAATTAACCCAAGCGATTAAAGCAGAGTTAAGTGAAGTGATGGCGGCATTTTACAGTAAAAAACGCCGCGATTATGACACCAAGCCATTGCTAGACTTACTAAAAAAAGCGGAAAGAGAAGTGAAGAAAAAAAATAAAAGTGATGACAACGATATGCCTCAACTCTAGAACTCAGGAATCAAGTTCTCAGGAGATCTAGTACACAACAGCTCTAATACGGAGCATAACCTGTAGAGTTTGATGGTTCAAAAGGAAAGCTCATTATCTCGTTTCTGATTCAGACAAAGATAATGAGCTTTACTCTTTTGATTACTAAGATGTTTGACGAGAAAAACAGCGTTGGTATGGCTGATAATTATCATAAAGCCAATTAAATACAAAGGTATAAACCAAGAAAAATAATAGGAAACCAGCATCCACAATCAAGGCATGCAATAAAGTTACATCTAATACCCAAGCCACAATAGGAACGGTGGCAACAATTAATCCGCCTTCAAAACCAAAGGTATGAACCAAGCGTAGTTTCCATTTACGCTGCTGGCGATTATCACCAAAAACCTTATCAAAACCAACGTTATAAATATAATTCCATATCACAGCGAGTACCGCAATACCTGCACTTAATCCTGCCATTTGTTCAATGCTTTTTCCACTTAACCAAGTAGAAGCAGGAACGACAATACTTAACGCTAAAATCTCAAATATCGCCACATGAAACATTCTTTCTTTTGTGGTCATGTTTAACTCCAACTGAATCGATAACTCTTACTTTAGGTATATTTCTATAATTAGATAACGTTTACCTGACTAGAGCTGGATTATCATCTAGAATAAAGATAGTTAATAATTGGATACCATCGGTTAAAGCGATATGTTTGGAATTGAACAATTAGAAGCCTTTGTCACAACCGTCGAAACTGGGTCTTTTTCTAGCGCAGCTCGGCAACTTAAAAAAGCCCAATCGGTTATCAGTCAACACATTATGAATTTAGAGATCGATTGCGGAGTAGATCTGTTTATTCGTTCAGGTCGTTATCCTACTCTCACCCCACAAGGTGAAAAATTAATACCTTATGCCAAAGCAACTCTTCTTCAGCATCAAAGGCTTAAAAATACTGTCGAATTATTGGGTAACGATCAACCCTCCCAACTGTGTATTGGTATTGATGAAGGGATCCCAATGCAAAAAGTTTCTAATGTTATTGCCAAACTGAAAACGGCCTATCCTAGTATCCAATTAGAAATTTTTGGTGCATCCAGCATCGATATTATCGAAATGTTAGAGTCTGGACGCGTATCCACAGGTTTGGTTTTTAGCGAGTTACAGCTCCCTAACAGCATTGATTTTGAGTGTGTTGGAGCGGTAAAATTTGATATGTATGTGGCAGCAAGCCATAGTTTAGCTAAAGTAACCGTTCCAAACATGGATCATTTACGCCTCCATCGGCAACTGTTAATTCGTTCTCGAAATACGCAGACTAGTAGTTTTCAGCAAGCCTTTAGCCCAGACATTTGGCATGCAAATAACTATTACTTACTATTAGAATTAGCAATCGAAGGTTATGGTTGGTGTTTATTACCGGAACATATTGCCCAGCAATCAGTAAATGAAGGAACTTTAGTGCGAGTCTCAACCGAATTTGAGGAGCTAGGTTGGCTTGCCAATATCGATGTAATTCAACATCAACGAGACAGTTCACATCCTTTGTTTAAGCAGGTACGAGAACTCTTTCGTTTAGACTAGTCTTCTAACTAAAATAGACAACTTCTCGATCGCTGAGAAGTTATCTCGACCTTTTGATTTTTAAATTTTGACCATATTTTTCAACTAAATAGATACTGATCGTACTCAGGATCATCGCCAAACAAGTGGATGCGAAAACATCTTGCGACCAATGCATACCGAGTAACATACGGCTTAACCCCATCGCTATTCCCCACATAATCAATACAATGTTAAGTACACTTGCTCCACTTAACAATAAATAATAACTTGCTGTTAGCACTAAAGTCGTTGCAAAAATAGTGTGCCCTGACGGGAATGCATAACCGACTTCATGCTGCCAATGATGCTGGATAATTGACGATACTTTCAATGGCGGTTTAGTCAGTAAAAAGTTTTGATTCATTGGATCTTGATATTGATTCAACGCAGTATGAATAAGATCGCTGCGTTGCTCACTGCTTTCAGTATAAAACGTATTTAAGTCGATAACTGTATCAGCCTGAGAAGCTAGCCATGTCAAATTTGGACGAGGCTCTTGAAAATAAGATTTCAGCGCATGATTTAACTGCAAGCTCATAAAAAGACTTAACATGACTGCAATGACCATTCTTCCCCAATACGGTCTAGATACGCAAAAAAAACTGATAGCAAGAAATACGAACACCGTTATTACTGCATAAGGCGCAGTCCCCGTTGTTGTCAGGTAGAAAAGAATACGAGAGATCGAACTGGTGAGATCCAACCACGGGAATATCTGCTGCTAAGTTAATAATAAAAATCCGGGAAGTGCGAGTAATAACGCCCAAATGGCAAGGACGGTTTTATAGGTTGGTTTATTGATGACCACGGTCCACTCTCTAAAAAATGTCTATCTCAATACGGAGGGTTAAATTAATTGAAATGTCGTTAGGCAGCAAGTGAGAAGGTGTAACACAAAAAAATAGCGCCTTTTCAGCGCTATTTTTAAACATTACGGTCAAAAATCAAGCGTCAATCCACACTTTTCCTTGCTCAACTTTAACTGCCCATGTTTTGATTTTAACCTCAGGAGATTCAAAACATTGACCGGTTTGCAAATTATAGTGCTGTTTATACAAAGGTGATGCAACACATGGCAACCCTCCCACATCACCGACAATGCCACGACTCATCACAAAAGCTTGTCCGATCGGATCCCAATTATCGATCGCCATCACTTCCGGTGTTTGCGATGGTAAGTAGAATACAGCGACTTGTTTACCACCTACAAATGCGCCTGCACCACTATTTCTGCTCAATTGATTTAGCTCACATATTTGATGCCACATAATTATGCCTCCTCACTTATTACCACACGTTCATCTTGTGCAGCAGTATTACTTAATTTCATGCTACCTGATTCCATAATTGTTAATTGTGGATCTTGAATAATAAGCGCAGGTATACGTTGCTCGCGGATTCGTTGATAAGTCATGTGTTGAAAAAGTTTTCTATCGTCAAACCCTTTCATATCAAGGTTAATAAATGGACGGAATGTAGCGCGTTTCTCTTGTGATTCCACCGTGGTTTTCCATTCACATTGGTAGCTATCAATAACCAATTGCATTTGTGCTTCGAGCTCAAGCGCCAAGCCTAATGAATCTTCAATCACTACTTGCTTGGCATATTCAAGCCCACCTTCTAAGCTCTCCATCCAAACTGAAGTACGTTGTAATTTGTCGGCAGTTTTAACGTAGAACATCAATAAACGGTCGATATAGCTGATTAATTCAGTTTTGGTTAAGTTAACCGCAAACAAGTCACCATGACGTGGACGCATCCCACCATTACCGCACACATATAAATTCCAACCATTTTCGGTGGCAATAATACCAATGTCTTTACTTTGTGCTTCGGCGCATTCACGCGTACAACCCGATACTGCAAATTTCAATTTATGCGGCGAACGTAACCCTTTATAACGATGCTCAAGTTCAATCGCAAGACCAATGGAGTCATCGACACCATAGCGGCACCACGTGGAACCAACGCAAGATTTAACAGTACGTAAAGATTTGCCATAGGCGTGTCCTGTTTCAAAACCTGCTTCAATTAGTGTTTCCCAGATTTCAGGTAACTGCTCCATTTGCGCACCAAACAAATCGACGCGTTGACCTCCCGTGATCTTGGTATAAAGATCATATTTTTTAGCCACTTCACCTAAAGCAATCAGTTTATCTGGCGTGATCTCACCTCCTGGAACACGCGGTACTACCGAATACGATCCGTCTTTTTGTAAGTTAGCCATAAAAGTATCATTAGAATCTTGCAGCCCACGGTGTTGCGGTTCCAAAATGTGTTCATTCCACAATGAAGCAAAAATAGAAGCGGCGGTCGGCTTACATAGATCACAACCTAGACCATGTCCGTGTTTCTCAACTAGGCTGTCAAAGTCTTGAATTTCTTCGATTTGGCAAAGATGAAAAAGCTCTTGGCGTGAATATTCAAAATGCTCACAAATATGATTATTTACTTCCATACCCATTGCGGCAAGCTCAGTATCCAGCACTTTTTTAACCATATTACTACAACCACCACATCCAGAACCCGCTTTGGTTTGCGCTTTTAAATCCGACAGTTCATGCGCACCCGCTTGAATTGCCACGACTAAATCACCTTTTGTTACGTTGTGACAAGAACAAATCATCGTGTTATCCGACATGTCGCCTGACAACATCGAAGTATCAAATAACAAGTGGGCCGCATGATCTGGTAATGGTGTTTTATTCAAATAGCATTGTAAAAATGCATCATAATCGGTGTTATCACCCACTAAGATCGCACCCAGTAATTGGTCGCCTTTAGCATTAACGATTAATTTTTTATATGTTCCCGCCACCGTATCTTGCAGAACCATTTCTTGTGCGCCTTGGCTCATCATTTGCGCATCTCCGATGGAAGCCACATCCACACCTAGCAATTTTAATTTAGTGCTCATATCTGCACCTCTAAATTGCTCAGGCGCTTTAACACTTTCCATTTGAATAACGACTTCAGCCAATAAATTAGCGCAAGCCACGCGCGCCATTTGATAACCAGGTGCAACAAGGCCAAAGATTTTTTGCTCCCATAAGGCACATTCTCCGATAGCAAAAATATGTTTATCACTGGTTTGGCAAGCATCGTTAATCACAATGCCACCACGCTCACCAATTGCTAAACCGGCCTCACGCGCTAAAGCATCTTGTGGACGTATACCTGCTGAAAATACTAATACATCCACTTCAATGTATTCACCATTTTTAAAATTCAAACGATGTTTAGCGGTTTCACCATCACAAATATGCGTGGTGGCAGTATCAAGATGAACATGTAGCCCTAATTCTTCAATTTTGCTTTCAAGCACACCACTTGCGCCAGCATCTAACTGCACAGGCATCAGACGTGGAGCGAATTCAATGACATGAGTATCCACGCCTAATAAGCGCAAAGCATTAGCCGCTTCTAGTCCCAATAACCCTCCACCAATCACCGCACCAGATTGTGATTTTTCACAGGCATTTCGAATCTCAGAAAGATCGTCTAAAGTTCGGTAAACAAAACAGTTGTCACGATCATTACCTTCAATCGGCGGCACAAACGGATATGACCCCGTCGATAGAACCAATTTGTCATAGGCTAGCACTTCGGCATCGTCCATTACTAAACGTTTATGTTCAGTGTCCATTGATGTAACTTTACTGCCTAAAATCAGCTCAATACCTTGTTGTTGATACCAAGTTTCACTGCTCAATAATAAATCTTGATTGGTTTGCCCTGAAAAAACAGAGGACAAATGAACTCGGTCATAGGCAACAAAACGTTCTTCACCAATCACCGAAATTTTATAATGTTGGGTTGCATTGGCTTCAACCAGTTTTTCAACTAAGTGATGACCGACCATACCATTACCAACAATAACAAGATGGGGTTTGTTCATAATGCAATTCCTTATGCTAATTTCTTTTTAGATGAAGACATATCGGTTGACTCATTTTCAGTCGATGCTTTTTCACTAGTCGCTTTTTTATTAACAAATTGCTTACTAGAAGCTTTAGGCGATTCGTGGTGAACATGCTTTTCATACAAAAATTGCAATACCGCTTGGCGATAACCTTGATATTGGGCATTGTTGGCAAGATCTACACGGTTGCGTGGACGATCTAACTGAATCTCCAAGACTTCGCCAATGGTGGCGGAGGGCCCATTGGTCATCATCACTATTTTGTCAGACAACAAAACCGCTTCATCCACATCGTGAGTGATCATGATAATGGTGTTGCCAAGATCCGCTTGGATCTGCATTAATGCATCTTGCAAATGAGCACGAGTTAATGCATCTAATGCACCAAAAGGCTCATCCATTAATAATACTTTGGGTTGTAGTGCCAGTGCGCGAGCAATGCCAACGCGCTGCTTCATACCACCGGAGATTTCATCCGGCTTTTTATCTGCCGCATGCTCCATTTGAATAAGACTGAGGTAGTGATGGGTTTTCTCTTTTATCCATGTTTTACCTTTACCTTTTGCGATTTGTTTTACCGCTAATTCCACATTTTGATATACGGTAAGCCAAGGTAATAAAGAATGGTTTTGAAACACTACGGCTCTTTCTGGCCCTGGCCCATCCACTTCACGACCATCAACAATTACGCCACCATCCGTTGGCATCGTTAAGCCTGCAACCAAATTTAGAACGGTAGATTTACCACAACCTGAGTGTCCGATTAATGAAACAAACTCACCTTTCTTAATGGTTAAATCAACGCCCTTTAAAGCAATAAACTCCCCTTTTGGAGTTGGAAATCTCATCCCTAAACGAGACAGTTCAACCATAGGCTTATGAGCGTATTGATTTTCTAGTCCGCTTGTTTTTTGCTGTCCACCTTGGAGCCCAAAATCCCCCTGCTTTTCAAGATAGTTTGCTTGCTCAAAATATAAGTCACTCACAAAAGTGATCTTCGCTTTATCTTCCGTTTGAGATTCAGATTTAGCCTTATTTTTTTCTGCTTCCAAAACTGACATATGCTTCTCCAATCTTTTATCATTCATCTTTTAATCACTATCTCGTTGCGAACCTATATAGCTTTACTCACTAACGGCTTCACGAACTAGTAGCGTCACGAGTTAGCGTAAAACCTGGTTTTTATTCCATGACAGTTTCTTCTGCAGCATCAACATGCCTCGATCAAATAACAGGCCAATCAAGCCAATCACAATCACTGCTACCATGATCCGCCCAAGTGATTCCGAGCTACCATTTTGAAATTCATCCCAAACAAATTTTCCAAGTCCTGGATTTTGCGCCAGCATTTCTGCGGCAATCAACACCATCCAAGCAATACCAATCGACAAACGTAAGCCAGTAAAAATCATAGGTACGGCAGAAGGCAAAACGATGGTGCGAATGTGTTGCCACCACGACAAGCGCAGTACTTTACTGACATTCAACAAATCTTTATCCACACTGGTGACGCCTACAGTGGTGTTAATCAAGGTTGGCCAAATACAACACAGTGAAACGGTTAATAATGAGTTCACAAAGGCTTTGGGAAACATAGGATCATCTGACACATATGTAGCGCTGACCACCATGGTGATGATCGGCAACCAAGCCAATGGAGAAACAGGCTTTAGCAATTGAATGATGGGGTTAAAAGCTTGGTATAAACGAGCGTTTAAACCCAAAATAATACCTAGCGGAATAGCAATCACAGATGCCAATAAAAAGCCCGCGGCCACCGTGATTAAACTAGTACCAATTTGGTCAAAGAAGGTTGCTTTACCGGTATACGGCCGAACTTTTATTTCTGCATTGGGATCGGTCGCTAATTTGGCTTGATTACGCTCATCTTGACGCTGATAAAATGCTTTCTCTTTCTCACGGCTAGTAAAATGTTCACTCACCAGGCCACCAAATTGTTGCGCGGTTTGATATGGCCCTGGCAATACACCCAATGAAGTGTGCACTTGTTTCGCCGCTAAGCTCCACATCAACAAAAATATCGCGATTCCGACCATTGGTAATAACACACTACGGCTAATGGTTGCTGCCACTGATTGATTGCTCTCTGCTGGGTATGAAAATAGCGAGAAAACATTATTAAATTTATGGACACTCGTTGTATTCGACATAGTTACTTCCTTGTTCTATCAATAACGATTAAATGGCATCTTTATCTTTTAAGCCGATAGAAAATTTATCGATGTAAGCATTGGGGTGTTTACCGTCATAAACGATGTTATCGATAAAGTGTTTTTGCGGCCCACGAAACCCATCTGATGTATTTAACTCTGGGAAATCTGCCGCTTTCATCGTTCCATCATCAATTAATGATTGAGCTGCTTTACGATAAATATCTGGTCGATACACTTTTTTCGCGATATCCATATACCAAGAGTCGGGTTTGTACTCGGCAATTTGTCCCCAACGGCGCATTTGCGTTAAATACCAAATTGCATCGCTGTAATAGGGATAAGTGGCGTTATGTCTAAAGAATACGTTAAAGTCAGGGATCTCTCGTTTGTCGCCTTTTTCATACTCAAATGTGCCCGTCATTGAGTTAGCAATTACTGCTTTGTCTGCTCCCACATATTCACTACGAGCCAATATGCCGACGGCTTCATTACGATTTTTGTTATTATCTTGGTCTAACCAATAAGAGGCGCGGATCAGTGCACGAACTACACGAAGATGGGTATTAGGATATTTATCTTGCCATGCTTTAGAGACACCAAACACTTTCTCAGGATTGTTCTTCCAAATCTCATAATCGGTCACAACTGGAACACCAATACCTTTGAATACCGCTTGTTGATTCCATGGTTCTCCAACGCAATAACCTTGAATTGTGCCTGCTTCCATCGTGGCGGGCATTTGTGGAGGAGGAGTAACACTCAACAGGACATCGGCTTTCGCAGTTCCACTGTTATCCCCTTTATTCGGAGCATAAAAACCGGGGTTAATTCCACCAGCTGCGAGCCAATAGCGTAATTCATAGTTGTGGCTAGAAACGGGGAAAACCATCCCCATTTTGAATGACTTCCCTTCTTTGTTGTATTGGTCAATCACAGGTTTCAATGCATCCGCTTTAATTGGGTGCGCTATTTTTCCGTTACTATCCTTGGCTAATTGTGGCTTCATTTGATCCCACACATCGTTTGAAACCGTAATGGCATTACCGTTTAAGTCCATACTAAATGCAGTGATGATGTCAGCTTTAGTACCAATACCAATGGTCGCTCCCAATGGTTGCCCAGCTAACATATGCGCACCATCAAGCTCACCATCGATAACCCGATCCAGTAACACCTTCCAATTAGCTTGTGATTCCAACGTGACGTATAAGCCTTCATCTTCAAAATAATGCTTTTCATACGCCACCGCCAACGGCGCCATATCAGTTAACTTGATGAAGCCAAATTTAAGGTCTTCTTTTTCTGGTGGACCTATTTTTTCAGCCGCATGAACGACAATAGGCGTTAATAACACACACATTGATAAGGCCACTACTGAGGTTAATTTTTTTACTTTAAGTACCGCTTCGTCCATTTTATTCCCCTAAGGCCAACGACCTTTGCTTGATCCATCAACTCATATTCAAAAAAAAACGCCGCCCATCCGTAGATAGGCAGCGCCATTGCTATTCCATATTCGATTTTGTTCACCGCCATTGATGATTAAAATCGCCGTCTTATTTCAAATAGTGAAACAGACTCAAATTGTCGTGTTACTTATATATCTAATAACTATCCAATTTTTGTGCCAACTTATAAACAGGTTATTTTTTAGCTACTTAGCAATAAACCCCTTTCCGATGTTACTTATTTGTTGCAAAACAGTGCAAGGTTGCACACATTTCAATCATTAGAGTGAGATGTGTTCAAAGGTAACTAATAAGTTTTTCGCGACTTGTCCCATCGTTTGACTGTTTTTCATAGCCGTACTACGCAACGCTTGGTAGGCTTTTTTCTCATCAATCTTATGTAACTTCATTAACAAGGCTTTTGCTTGCTCCACCCACTTACGTTCCTCTAATTTTTGCTCTAGATCCGAAATAGTTTGTCTTTGAGATTGCGCATTCTCTCGAACTTGTTCCGCATACTCCAACCAGCCTTTAAGTGGTTCAGTGGGAATTGATGATAATAAAACATAGCCAGATGAGTTTGGCAGGCGATCACTATCCATTGGTTTTAACTGATTGATAAATGCGATTAATGGAATATTATTATGCTCAGCCAGTTCAATGATCCACTTCAGCTCACCACATGGTTGCCGCCATGACACCACTAAAATAGAATCCGGCTGCTTGGCCAATACGGATTCTAACTTGCGTAACGAACAGGCTGTAATGTCATCAAAATCCTGTGCTAAGTGACCACACAAAAACACTTGTTGGTTCATTTCATCACAACACACAATAATAGGCTTTTGACTTGATTTGGATTTTTTCACCGCTAGAGAAAGTGTTCCCTTTGATGATTTTTTATTCGACATTCTTTCCATTGGCACTCATTACATCCTTGTAAACAACCGGCTAATCACGCCTTTATGCCAACAATCATGCAATTGACTCGCCTACTTGGTCGAAAGAATGAAAAACACCTCTTTAGGGGTAGGCAAACCTAGAGGTAAGAGATATAAAAAAACAGGTGCTAGTCGCTCACCTGTTTCATTTCGATTTAAAGCTAAAAGTTTATAACAAAAGTTAATATTTAACTTGATAGCTCAGCATGTAAGTTCTGCCTTGCCCTTTGTAGTCAAATATAGATGCAGGCGCTGAAGCTCCATAGTACAGCTGAGCACGTTGTCCCCAAACGGTTGTATAGTCTTCATCCATTAAGTTCTGGATCCCAAATGCTAGGCTACCTACGGGTAAGTTGACGGAGCTCATAAAGTCAACGGTTGTATAACCATCGAGTTCATTATCTGAATCATCACTTAAATCAAACATAGTATTACTTTGTAAACGTAATGCATATTGTTCATCATACCAACCCAACCAAGCACTCGCCTTTGATGCACTTGCTCCTGTCACAGCAGACTTAACCCAATTACCACTACTGTCTTTCTCTTCAGTTCGAACAACATGGCCAGAACCACCGATTTGTAAATTAGTCGTTAACCAATAATTCAGTTCTGTTTCTAAGCCATATACGCGTTTATCCGAATCTATTTCTTTTACTGAAAGGTTCTTTTTATCATAGGAAATCACTTTATCTGACAATGAAATATACGCAGCGGTTTGAATACTTAACTCACCAACTTGGTTACGCATCCCCACTTCAAAACTGTTGGTTTTCATCCCTTCAAGTTGAGAGTCAGCAACATTAATGCTGTCCACCAGTTCTAAATGTCCACCGACATTATCGTAGGTACCAATGCCATAATATTTCGCAGGATCAGCAAGATCAAATCCTTGAGAAAAATTAGCCCATACCTGATTCATGGCATTAATACGGTAAATAGTCCCTAAGTTAAACAAACCGACACTATAGTCAGTGCTACCACCATTAATACTATCGGCAGACATTGCTCCACCAAGGGCGATTGTTGCTTGTGCATCAGAGGCAACATAATCATCGATCTTATTATTGATGTATTGGTAACGATACCCACCTTGAACAGACCAATCGTCGGTAATACTAAACTCACCTTGTAAGAAGCCGGCAACCGAAGCCACTTCCGTTCCTGGGTATCGACCTATTGTGGCGTAAGAATCATTAACTAAGCCGCCTGTTGCATAGCTAGTCGCAGGATCAAAAATGGTTTGTTTGCTGTCTAATGTATCAATATAGCCATCAACGCCATACGTTAAATTAAAGCGTCCAAAGTCTTTAAGCAGCGCCATTCGTAAGCTAACAACTTCAGTATTTTGCTCTGAAGCTGCCATGTAAGTACCGTAGATAAAAGGGATAAAAGACATGTTTTCTTTACGGTATGAAGCTTGAACCATTAACTGCTGACTTAAAAAATCCGTATTCAAATAGTTCATATTGAGCATGTAACGCTCGGTGCCACCTTGCTGGTCAGATTCATAACCCTTACTGCGTGGATCAATTTGACTCGGATCTCTTAACCCTGCAAAATTTTGCCCAAAATTAATTCCGTACGGGCTATCTTGTTGGCTATCATAATATTGCGCCATTAAAGATATCGTTTGGGTATCGGTTAAATTAATTTCTCCCGATGCCATAAGATCGAGTACTTTGTTGTACTGTAATGAACCTTGGGTGATATCCGGTACAATGATGTCACCATTACCGTCATACTTCCCACCTGTTTCATGGTATACGGCGGAAATTCGTCCCCGTGCTTTATCATTACCACCGCTAATTGACTGAGCAATCTTGCCATCGTAATCATCACTATTATTAAAACCAGAACCGCCACCAACATAGGTTTCAGCTTGAACAGTGCCATCAGAAGAGGCTTTTTTAGTGACGATATTAATCACACCACCAGTTGCACCCGCTCCATAAACCGAAGTCGCACCAGAAAGCACTTCAATACGTTCGATATTAAATGGGTCGATGGAGTCAAATTGACGGCTAATTGATCGAGAAGAGTTAAGTGATACACCATCAATCATTACTAACGCAGAACGACCACGTAAATTCTGAGCATTGTTGGTACGCCCTTGACTACCAACATCTAATGATGGAATCGTCGCTGCAAGAATGTCGCCTAAGCTTTTTCCCATACGAGCTTCTTGCTCAATACGCTCTTGATCAACATACCAAACCGTTCCCGGAATTTCGCTAATGCTTTTAGGTGCCGTACTTGCCACCACCACCATCGCATCCGTGGATCTATTTTTATCTTCTGCCTGTACTGCGAAACTTGACGCTCCAACAAGTGCTAAAGCTAATGTTACAGGTGTTAATCTCAATCCTTTTAAAGTGTTAATTTCCATTTAACTATTTCTCTCTATATTGAATTTAAAAAATAAACGCATTTCAATACTTCATGTGTAATGCCAACAAAAAGTAATACGAACCCAAATGATAAGTATTACCATGTATAAGCAAGAATCACCCATTACTAAACGGGAAACCCGAGGATTAAATGAATGATTTAATGATCAGCAGTTCAAATACCAATCTTACATACCCTATTTACTTAGGTATTTTATGGTGTTTCTAATTATTCTTATTGCTTACGTAGCAAGTAAATGAAGTAACCGCCGCCAATTAATGACGCTAATAACCCTGCGGGAACTTGCCATGGAAACCAAATGTTTCGCCCAAGCCAATCAGCCAATAGCATGATATTACTACCAATAACACACGCTAATAGCATTTGATGTCGAGCGGTATACTGCCCCAACGATTTCGCCATATGTGGCGCTAATAAACCAACGAAACTAAGCGGGCCAACAACGATCACGGCTAAAGCTGTCAATAATGAGGCCAACAACATTAACCATTGACGTACGCGATAGGTATTCACCCCAAGCGCACTTGCCGTAATATTCCCCATCGCCATTAAATCCAACCAGCGGTGACATAAAAATAAGCCCGCAGCCAACACTATTGTTCCGAGTACTAATACCAAAGAATCTGACCAAGCAACCAAATACGTTGAACCTGATAACCATGCTAATAACGCTTTAACTTGTTCATTACCACTGGCCAGTGATATTCGAATTAAAGAATCTAAAAACGCACTTAATGCCACTCCTGTTAATAGCATTCTGGCCGGTGACAATTGGCTTTTTCGACTTAACCACCACACCAAAAACATCACAGATAAAGCCCCTGCACCGCCCAGTAATAACTGTTCAGCTCGGCTAATAGATCCAAAAATCAAAACGCCTAATACTAATGAGAAAGCCGCACCAGAGCTGATACCTATAACTTCTGGACTAGACATTGGATTGCCCGTGATCCGCTGAATAATACTGCCAGCTAAAGCTAAAGAAGCACCGGCAAACACCGCAACAATCACTCTCGGTAGGCGTAAATCGAGTACAGTTTCCGACCAAGCCACTTGCCACCCTAGCTGACTTTGTCCTACAAAAAGCGATAGGCATAACAAGATAACAAGTACCGTAATCGAGAAAATAAAAACCGGTAAAAAAGCCTTATCAACAAAATATGGATCTGGAGTGGCTTCAAATTTTTGACTTGAAGACCATGATTGCTTGCTTAACAACCACAGTAAACATGGTGCCCCAATTAAAGCTGTGACTGCTCCCGTTGGTAATAAATCGCCAGCAATCCCAGTAAACTGCATCACCACGAGATCAGTAAGCAGCAACAATACTGCACCGACTAATGTACTAATAATCAGTTGGCTTATCATACGTCGAGCACCAAGCAATTTTGCCAAAGCAGGTGCGACCAAACCTATAAAACCGATGATCCCGACTTCACTCACAATGCTAGAAGTAACAAACACAGCAACGATTAATGCCGAGATCCGCAACACACCTACTTTTACGCCCATTGAAGAGGCAACATCTTCCCCTAACTGAAGAATTGAAAGTGGTCTTTGGATCAGCATTAACACCACTAAAGCCAATAAAATTTGTGGCAATAGATGCTGAACCCCAAGCCAATCATTTTGATCAAGCGCTCCCGCTCCCCAAATAAATAGTCCGGTTAATTGTTGTTCATTAAATAAGATCAACACCATATTTAATGCCCCTAAAAACAGAGTTACCACCATTCCTGATAACACCATTTGTAGTGGCGCGAAGCCTTTTCTTACCGTCAGTAAAAACACTAACCCTGTCGCCAGTAATCCACCAATAAAAGCAAAAGATTGAGGGGTTAACCAAAATAAAATTGAATACAACGTACTCCAATCGGCTAATGGTAATAATAATGCAACGGCAATTCCAAGTTGAGCGCCAGATGCCACACCTAACGTTGTTGGAGAAGCTAGTGGGTTTCTTAATACCGCTTGCATCACACATCCCGCCATCGCAAGCCCTGCACCGCACAAGATGGCCATCGCTAAACGAGGAAAAAAGCTGTAATGCAAAATAACGTGTTGATAGCTATCAAGATCGGGCGACAGCAGAACCTCACTCCATTGAGATAACGGCAATGGATAAGGCAAACTAATAGAAATCAATCCAGTAATGATTGCCGCGACTATCAGCATGAAGAAAACCGACTTCAATAAATAGACATAATTTGCGCTGTTAGTTTTTAAAACTGAGATAGATAACGTCATTATTTAGCCGGCATCGTTAATTGACGAGTCACTTCATTACTCAATCGCTCGGCCGCTTTAAGACCACCAAAGGTCCACACTGGCGGCAGCGCGTATACTCGATTTTCTCGAACAAATTTCATGACCTTCCAGATAGGATTACTGGTTAATACACTTTTGTCTTTTTTGCTCACTGGACCAAAATAGAAAACGCTCGAATGTTGTAAAGGTGCTAATTGTGAAATCGTCGCAGAACTAAAACCCCAGCTATTTCCCATCGGCTGCCATGCATTGTTTAATCCCATTTGAGTAATGGTTTCACCTGCCAATGAATTGGATGCATGAATTCGAATATGTTTATCACCAATAAAGCGAATGAGTAATAACGGTGTCTGCGAAGTATTATGCGATTCAATATTGGCTTTATTGGTTTTTAGGGTTTGATTAAACTCATCGATCACTTGCTGAGCTCGAACCGTGCGATCAAGCACTTTACCCAACGTCAATAGTTGAACCTTTGCCGCTTCTAAAGGCTTATTCTTTGGGGTATAGACACTCAAGACCATCGTGGGTGCAATCGCATTTAATTTTTCATAAGCTGGGCTCATCGCGTCACTCATCAAAATTAAATCTGGTTTCATCTGGGCTAAAAGTTCCAAATTAGGCTCTCGCCTTGATCCCACACTGACTACATCATTAGGCAAGCTCGGTTCCACTACCCAGCTCTGGTAACCTTTTACATCTGCCACACCATAAGGAATAACGCCCAATGCTAATAGATGCTCAGTTAATACCCAATCAAGTGCGACTACTTTAATTGGCGTCGTTTTCAACTCAACGCTTCCCATTTCATGTTCAAAACTTTGAGCCTTAGCACTCAAAGCAATAAGAAACAAAATGGCACCAAAAAAACGCATTTTCATCTTCATTATTTCCTTTTGTTCCCGAGCGTTAACTCAAGAACTATTTTTGAATATATCGCTTCAAAATCATCATGTACTGACGAATATATTGATTAAC
Source organism: Vibrio sp. S17_S38 (assembly GCF_014694375.1). GTDB lineage: Bacteria > Pseudomonadota > Gammaproteobacteria > Enterobacterales > Vibrionaceae > Vibrio. Next base: position 108,566 of record NZ_JAAUWW010000010.1, on the reverse strand, counting down.
GGATGTAGCTTATTGAATGTCCCGTTTCTGGGTGGATAAACAAACCAAGAGGAATTCCGTAAATCGAATGCAGCACGTCTTGCTGCATAAGTTCTTGCGGTGAACCGCTTGCTAATACTTTCCCTGAATGCAACGCCACCATATGATCACTAAAACGTGCCGCCATATTAATGTCGTGTAATACCATAATGACCGTCATACCTAAGCTTTGATTTAATTCACGAATTAACGCGAGAAGTTCATATTGATGCGCCACATCTAACGCTGATGTTGGTTCATCAAGTAAAATACATTCACTTTTTTGTGCCAATAACATTGCCACCCAAGCTCGTTGCCTTTCACCACCAGATAACGTCGCAACAAAACGATCCTGCATATGAGTTAATCCAACTTGCTCAATGGCTTGGTCGATAAATACTTCGTCTTGAGTACTATAACGACCAAATAAGCCTTTCCATGGATAACGTCCAAAACGCACCAGTTCACGAACCTTTACGCCATCGGTGATTGGTGGATGCTGGGGTAAATAAGACACTTTCAATGCGAAGTCTTTAGCCGATAAATCAGATAATTTACTTCCATCCACTAAGATCTCACCTTGAGTCGCCACTTGCTGTCTCGCGAGCATTTTGATCAACGTCGATTTACCACTACCGTTATGACCAAGTAAACTGGTCACTTTTCCTTTCTCAAAACCAATGTTAATGGGACTCAAAATCGTCTTATCTTGAGTACTAAATGCAACATCTGTTAACTGAAACATACACCGAAACCTAAATGAGCTATTTATGAACCTATTTTAAATCGCGCAAATAATAATAATTATCATAAGCAATATCAATTAAAATATGAATTTATAACCAAGCCAGTTCACAAATAAAGATCATTTATACCGAAAGTAATTGAAGTTGCAGTTAGGCCGTAATTGAACATAACCAACAAAGCTTCAGGTAAGAGAGGTATACACCATTACGATAATAACAGTGGATTACTAATCGGATCGGCCAACTCAGGTAAAGGACGCTCACTGCTATCCCCTAACCCAATTTTAAACCGTACTTTGTTTAAGCAAATTTTGTCTATTTTATCCGTGAAAAGATTCAATAATTCATAACGCTCACTTAGTTCAGGATGCTGGGATTGATAGCTTATAAGCGTGCGTCGCAATAACTGATAAAACACAACTTCACTAACACCAAGCTTTTCTAACCAAGGCGAAACAAAACGTAAAACAGTGACAAAATGTCCGGTTAATAAGTCATGGATCAGATAATGAGCGGGCAAACGAACAAGGTTATTTTGAATATCTTGATCTAAACTTTCTAGTTCAGAAAAAGGTTGATCGATCAGACGCAAATCACCATGAAAATCTTTAATCAAACAGCCTACTGGACGGTTATCTTCCAATACTAAAGTAACGTTTTGACCATGCGCGACAATACCAACACCATATTTCACCATTAAGTGGTAAATGGGTACCACCACATGTTGAAACAGTTCTTGCAACCATTGCTTAGCAGGCAAACCCGATAATAAAATTAATGCTTCAATGCACGATGTTCCTTCTCCATCGGCTTGCATTAACGTCGCCATTGAAAGTGGTCGTTGATTAATTGGCAGCAAACTTTCTGCGCGCTCACGCCAAATACAGCCCAGCATTTCTTGGTATCGATATGGGCCCTCAATTTTGGACTGATGCGGATGCGGGCAATACACACCACCTATTTCTTGCTGAACGCGTAAACCACACATCTTTAGCACGGGATCGTTATTGGCGATATCAGCCAACCACACAGAAATCCTGGCGCCATGAGCAATATATTTCCCGGGAATTCCTCGATAACAAGATGTATTTAGAATAGTCAATGCTGTTTTTACATCAACATCAACTAAAGAACTTTCTGCGGTCAACGTTCGAATTGATTGTTGAGCAATCCACTTCATTGAGGTGGTGCCTAACTCGATCAATTGTTGTTGCATAAAATACTGAAGATATTGGCTTTTTAAATAACGCTCTAATTGCCAAGGGTGCACGAGGATGATGTCAAACTTATCCAACCCACCTTGAGGCAGCTGGCAAATCAATGCTTGCCACTCTTCATTTGAGACAAAAGATTCAAATAAATTTTGCGAAGTTAAACCGGTCTGAAAACCAGAGATAGAAATAGACTTATCAACGGCCAGAAAGTGTAGTGCGAAAGCCTCGCCCGACTCAGGTGAATATTGTTCTAATTCAGTTTCTCCCCACCCTAGTCGACCTTTATTAGCGATCAATTTAGGGTGTGCATCAAGATATTGTTGACGTGTTACTTCATCCATCAGAACGATATCTTGAGCCGTAACACCTTGTTGCGCTTTCAAGCACCGTATCTCGCTCCAAAGTGTTTGTTGTGTTTCTTCAATCAAGCCCGCTAAATTCATATCTGATATTGACAACCTAGTCTGTAGATCCAATAACAAATCATTCAGTAGTGGAATATCACCGTGGCTAGTCATAATCGAATCAGACTTGATCAGCAACATTCCCCACACGCTGAGTTTTGCGTTAAAAGACCAAAAATGATCGCCACATTCCAATTGAAACACCTGACCTTTAACGCCTTTTGATGCCAAAGTTTGAGGTCTACTTGGGGTGTAATTGATGAGCTGCTCAAAATGAATTTCACTCAATGTTTTTGCGATTAACTTGCGGTTAGCCTGCTGCCAAAACTGATGATCCACGCATCCTCCTAAATCATAATACATTGATAAAAAATAGGTTTTTATTTCATCTCTAAAACATGTAGCACGAAATATTCACCAAGAATTTACATCAATGTATTGACATCAGACCCAAAGATCAACAAATATAATGATAATTATTCGCATTATCATTTGAAGATTAAATTATGTGGTTATTCGGTTCATTATTAACATTAGGCGTCAACCAAACACTCTTGATTGCGTTGTTGCCTCAAATTGCGATGCTTTTCGATGTCGATGCTCAGAGTAACAATCTTGGTTTGATTGCCATTGCCATCAATGTGAATTTAGTCAGTTATTGGATTGGATCTGGTTTGTGGGGAAAATATCTCCATAAAACAAGTTTGCTGCAAGCCTATTTTGTTGCTTCCTTAGGCTATATTATTTGCCACGTTTTATTCATCAGCGCTCTATTTCACGTATCTGAACCACAGTTATGGTTAGCCGCATTAAGCCGATTTGGCTTAGGGTTATTTAGCAGTGCGTTCATGCCGATTGGACAAACTCATCTTGCACATAAACAACCGCCTGCACTCAATAAATTATCGCAACTAAGTGGTATGGCAACATTAGGTCGATTGCTTGGCCCCACGCTAGTCTTCTTGCCTCTCACGTTACCCACCGTGTTATTACTCACTCTCATTCCGGTATTAACGAGCTTGTTGTTGATTAAATGGTTTGTAAAAGACTCACTAACTCTGACCGATCATCAACAAGTTTCACATAAAACCACAGACAAAACCTCATCATGGCAATTGGCCAAACAACACCAATTAACGTTTATAACCGCATGTTTAACCACCATGTTAGTCGCAGTTTATCAATTGATGTTGATCCCATATCTAGCTCAATTGGGTTTCAATGACCAAAATATTTCTCATTATCTTGCCATGCTAATGCTAGGGATCAGCTTATTGATGGTAATAAACCAACTCTGGCTTATCCCCCATGTCGTTAATTTTTCCAACATCACTTGGCATAGTATCTTTTGGTCATTACTTGTCACCGCAGCACTACTTATTTTCACCGAACATCATTTAAGCGCTTTAGTGGCATTAAGTATCACTTTAACTATCGCACTATCAACGTTGCCTGCTTGGTATTCAAAACAACTTCTATCCATCCAAGAAAGTAAGAATAACACCAGTCAACTCAGTGGATTATTGGCGCAATCCCACTCTTCTGGTCATTTAATCGGTACTGGTTTCGCCTCATTATTTTTATATTTGCATTGGAATATTGAATATTTATTACTCCTCAGCATCGCCATATTACTCATTTGTACGATTCAACTCAGACGTAAACATAGGCTTTTAGCTCCTTCGCGCAGCTTGAGTCAAAGCTAACATTTAACGTAATAATTTTATCCACTCAATACCGATTTTTAATAAGGAAATGTCATGTCACTTGAACAGCCATCTTCACTCCATCACGATCTCAGCTTACAAAGCTTTTTTAACAGCTTTTCAATGGAAACAGATTCTTGCCAGCTCCATCACCGCACATTATTTATTCCATTAGGAGAGAAGCAACTTGCTTTGCCGTTAAGCTACCAATCTCACCTTGGTAGACATCGTTATAAAGGTGACATTTACCTTTGTCGTAACGCTATCACTGATTCACTTTCACAAACTGACCGTATTGAATTTTCAGCCTCTATTCAACACATCGTTGATCATTACTTCCCACGAGTGAAGGATGAAAAACGCGATCGATTCTTTAACCGTGTTGGCGAGTCAAACCGTTATGTAAAAGCGGCTTATGAATCGCTCATGTCTAGACAAAACACAAACCCAATAGACGCTTTTATTCAATCAGAACAAGCATTAATTGGTGGCCATAGCATGCACCCTGCTCCCAAAAGTTGTGAGCCACTGACGATTGAGGAGCAACATGCTTATTTGCCAGAATATGGGCAGATGTTTGCAATTGAATGGTTTGCTGTTGATCCTAAATTTGTCGCAACACAAAAAAATGCTCAAGGTGATACACAAGCGCTTTACTACACTTTCAAACAATTATTACGCAAAAATCTTAATCTTGATGGTAAAGCTGAAATGCCATTGCCCACTTTAATTGAACAAGGTTGGTTAGCACTCCCAATGCATCCATTACAAGCACAAGCATGGCGTAGAAGTCAGCATGATACTGATCTCAGCAAACATGTTATCGATTGTAAAATTGCCACGCAAGGTTGGACAGCAACATCATCTAGCCGAGCAATTTATCACCCAAACTTAGCTTGGATGCTGAAAGTTTCTTTACCCGTAAAACTGACCAATTCACTTCGACTTCTCACAGAAAAAGAAGTCAAACGTGGGGTACAATTTAGTCAATTATTGCAAACCAATGCAGGCAAAGAAATGCTGCAACGCATGCCAAATACGGAGTTCCTACAAGAACCAATGTGGGCATCAATAAAATCTCTCGAAGGTGAATGCTTAGATCTTCCTTTGGTGTGTTTACGAGATAACGTTTTCTTTAAATCAAATAACAAAAAAAGTTCGTATTTGTTGGCGAGCGTGAATCAGAACATCAATAATCACAGCCAAATTGGGGATTGGGTAAAAGCCTACGCCAACGCAGAAAATATCAGTTTGCAACAAGCGGCACATCAATGGTTATCTTGCTTTATGGACAATGTCATTGCGCCGCTATGTATTGCTCGTAGTGATTACGGCATCATTTTATTAGCTCACCAACAAAATATTTTGTTAGATATTAAAGACAATCTGCCTACAGGTATGAAATACCGTGATTGCCAAGGCATCGCTCTCACTGATATCACTCTCACTCGTTTTTCAGATTTATTTGATGGTCAGCAACCTGAGTATTTTGTGTCGCAAGATCAAGTTAATCCTTATTTGGCTTATTACTTAATAGGCAATAGTTTACTCAATACCATTACGGCTATTTGCGCCGATCACCAATTAGATGAACGTTCATTATGGACAGTTTGTCAGCATAGTTTTTCAGCCTTGCGTCAAGCTCACCCAAAAGATCCAAGTTTTTATGACTACTTGTTATCGTCGCCAACTTTACACTGGAAGCGGAACTTCTTCTGTTTCTTATCCGATTTAAACGAAGCCACCTTAGACGATCCAAGTCAGATTTACTGCCAGATTTCGAATCCATTTTATGACTCTGAGCCAAAACCTCGTATACATAAACCACTGCCTCTTACTCAAGCATCAGGCTCGTCACGCTCTTTACAACCTTCTCACTCGCGACAGCAACGCAATGTGTGCATTGAAACCTTAAGCCATTTAGATGATGGCGAACAAGTGCATCAACGTTACCGCCTTTATGAACATGGCATTAATAAAGGTGAATTTGATGTTATTCGCCATCTTAGTGGTACGCATTTAGATGCAGAATTTAGTGATACATTGATGTGGTGGAGCGCCCTAGAACACGCTTTTTATCTTTATAACGATACTGATATTTCAAGCAATCAATGGCCTGAATTTGCCAAACCACACTTAAGCGATAACAAAATGTCGCGAGTGATTTTTTTACAAGTGGCACCTATCTGGCATCAAGCACATGAAAGCCAAAGTCGGTCTAGCCAATCCAACGCTAACCAAAGTATCAGCGACATATCCAGTTCAACCCAGATCGCTGCCAATGGTATTTCCCACCCGACACGCCCCGATAAACCCGTGGGCCAAGTTTTTCAACGCTACTGTTACCACTTAAAACGTAATCTATCATTTAGAACGGTAGATATTGAGCGTGATTTGCAAATTTTTAACCAATGGCACAATCACTCACAAATCCACCCTGTTTGGGAGCTAAAAGGCAGCCTTTCTATGCACCGAGAGTACCTACAGAAGATGGCACAAGATCCGCACCAATTTGCGGTAATTGGTGAGTTTGATGGCGTCGCTTTTGGATATTTTGAAGTGTATTGGGCACCAGAAGACCGCCTTGGACCATATTACGAATGCCAAGATTTTGATCGTGGAGTGCATATTCTCGCGGGTAACTTTGATTATCGCGGCGGCACCTTTTTCGATGCTTGGGGGAAATCCATTTTACATTACTGCTTTTTAGATGAAGCACAAACCATGAGAGCCGTTGGTGAACCCAATGCCAAGAATCACCGCGTGGTAAAAATAACCGAACGTATTGGGATGAAAAAACAATTCGAATTTGATTTCCCTCATAAACGTGCCGCCTTATTACAATGCGAACGTGGCGACTTTTTTAACCGCGTACTGTTCTAAAACCTCAAATCTAAAGGAAAAGATGATGACTACACCACAGAAACTAGACCCAATGTTAGACTGTATCGGCATCGGCTTAGGCCCTTTCAACTTGAGTATTGCCGCATTGGCAGATCAAGAAAAAACTCAATTGAGTACTCTATTCTTAGAACGTAAACCCTCTTTTAGTTGGCACCCAGGTTTACTTTTAAGCGATGCTAAAATGCAAACATCCTTTTTAAAGGACTTGGTAACCGCTATCGATCCCACTAGCCAATACAGTTTTTTAAATTACTTGGTGACTCAGCAAAAATTCTACCCTTTCTGCGCCTCTGGCCAGTCGGTAATTTCACGCTTAGAGTTCTCAGATTATTTAGCATGGACTGCTCATCAACTGCCCAATGCACAGTTCGATTGCAACGTGAAAAATGTTGAGTATAAAGACGGCCAATTTACCGTTAGCTCAGAAAATGACACCTTCACTAGCGAGCATTTAATCATTGGAACGGGAATGCAGCCTTACGTGCCTGAGTGCATAAAAGGCCAATTATCTAGCACCTGCTTCCACGCTAGCGAACTGGCTTTACGTGCGCCGGATCTCACGGGAAAACGAGTCGCTATTATTGGTGGAGGTCAAACTGGTGCAGATATTTTCCAACATACCTTTGATAAGCACTTTGGCAAACCGGCACACATTGAATGGATCACTCGTCGTCCTAACATCGAACAATTAGATGAAGGTTGCTTCACTGACCAATATTTCATGCCTGATTATGTCAATAACTTCTATCCACTTGATCAAAAGAGTAAGCAGCAAGAAATTACTCATCAAAAGCTTTCAAGTGACGGTGTCACCTCTGATTGTTTACAAAATATCTACCAAAGCCTATATCACGACAAATATGTACTCAGAAATACTAAATGGTGGGCAATTAAACCTCATCAAAGCTTAATGGGAAGTCAGTACAGAAATGGAGTATATCAACTAGAAATCCAGCATGGGCTGAACCAAACTGTGGATATTATTCAAGCTGATGTCGTTATTCTTTGTACCGGATTTACCCACGACTTACCAGCTTGTTTTGACAACTTAAAACACTTGATGATCACCGATCAACATAATCCCCTCATATTAAGCTCAGATTACTGTTTACAGTGGAAAGGCATGCAAACCAATCACATCTACATTGTGAATTCTGGCACGCATAATCACGGTATCGCCGAGCCTCAACTCAGCCTAGCGGCTTGGCGAGCAGGCAAAATTATCAACCACTTAACGCAACGATTCGTTTATCCATTAGCGGAAAATCAAAATATTATGGATTGGGGATTAGATGTTGAACCGCAACACGATTTAGCCGCAGTAAGCTCGATGTGATACATATATGTCCGATACATATAAAGCTTAGGTAACTGAACTGTTGACCATATTAAAAAGCAATCCATTGAATTGGATTGCTTTTTTATTTTAAAATCGAGTTAAGTTACTTCTTCTTAAAAACAGGATTAGCATACATCTCGATTAATTTCGTCTGTGCATTTTCTGGTAATTGACGCAATTTCGCCGCCAATGTTGCCTTTGTTTCATCTGTAATTGAATCGCTCTTGTGACCTGCTGCCAAAAGATTAATCGGGTACAATCTATACAGATTGTGAATTTGTCGGTCGATCTCTTGAGCTAATAAATCAGGGGCTTCGAAATCGCCAGTGACAACGTCACCAAAGCTTACATGAACTCGCCCTTTATCCCCAATAATACCAGTCACAATGCTTTCAATATCTTCAAACTCTGTTTTTTGATAATGACCATTAGTTTCCATTTGGTACAATTCGTTGGCTTTTGCTACATCAAGTGGATCATTTTCATAAGAAATAGATACCGGCACAATTTTCAACGACTTTACATAATCTGAAAATGGTATTTTTTGACGACGACCTTCAACATGGAACATCTTTAAGATTGCAGGCTCCGTCATATCATTACCATCTTTAGCTCGCCCTTCACGTTGAGCAATCCAAATCGAATTATTTGTATCTAAAGAATGCTTGATATAGGCCGAAAGCTGGCCCAATGTTTTCATCATCTCACGTGGGCCTTTCGCTGAACGTTTAACAATAAAGCTTTTGTTTAGCTTCATCATTTCAGTTGCACAAGGCATTTTTAATAAATTATCACCAATTGCAATTCTCATTGTTCGATGACCCGCATTATATAAGCCCCAGTTAACAAGTGCTGGGTCCATAGCAATATCACGGTGATTAGAGACAAATAAGTATGCTTGGTTTGGATCTAGATTTTCTAATCCAGTATAGGTGACCCCATTAGATGTTTTATCTAACGTTGATCCCATAAAATTTTTCACTTCAAATTGAATATCATCAACACTTTTTAGCTTCGACCATTTTAACTTGAGATAAAACTTGATAATTGGCGAGACCAATTGCTTAAACCAAGCTGATTTATGCGAAAACCGATACTTAATGATGGCATTAATAAAATCAGCATCATTAATTAGCCGATCTAACGCGGCAGGGATCTCATCATCATTATAAGGACGAATTTCTTTATACGGATCGTTATCAATACTCATTATTTACTGCTGTTATGAATAAAACGTAATTTGCACAAAATTGTAGTTAGTTCGACAACTTCACCCTATCTTTTTAGGTAACCACTAACACAACTATGCAAAGCTTAAACTGGAGACGTAAAGTACCTGAATTAGCGCCAATAGTGAATAAGAAGATAGCTCAGTTTTGCTATCTTCGACCTTTTTAGTATGGTTTTTTGATATTTTAACCACAAAAATTGGCATCAGGTTTAAGAAAACGCTAATCTTAGCCTCTCTTACTAGAAGTCTGAACTCTGCACATGAATTATCTCACCTCTCACACTCGTACCCAATATCCATTTCTTGTCAGCACGGCTAGAAAAAAAACTACCAAACATCGACTCATTTATATTGAACAAGGCAACATCATTGTTCGTTTGGGGAAAGAAGAATATATATTTACAACCGGACAAACTCTATGGCTACCAATAGATTGCTTGGTTGCGATAAGCTATTTACCAAATACAAACGTGACTGAAATAGAGATATCTATCCGATCCCAGAGAAACTATCCCTATCAAGCGGGTTTACTACGCGGTTCAGAACTTATCAACGCTATCGTAAATAAGCTTTGCCATCTCCATTTTTCACCAAATGATACTGCGTTAAAGGCTTTATATTCCGTTTTTATTGACGAAATAACATCAAATGAATATCAAAAAGAAAAAACACCACATCTTAATGATAATCACACAAGCGTATTACAAAGCTTCAAAGATAAAACTGAACATCACCAAATACAAGTTGCACTAAAGGTTAGAGAAGCCTTCAAAATGCAGCAGTCAGGAAAACATCGTTCTGTTATTATTAATACCCTATTTTCAGGCAATGAGGCTCAGGCAGATCAACTTTGTCGCTTAATTGCTAATCAAGCCTTATAAAGTTGATTACTCTCAATAAATTTCTGAACTGACGCGGTAGTTAAGTGTTCAATATTTACATTTTGGCTACAGTTTTGGCGAATATCACTGCTTCGTACGGCTAATTTTTCAGGACACGCTAGCACAGACCAACGCTGAATAATTTCATCGTATTTATAAAACTTAGAGAAACTTAAAAAATTATCTGGCCCCAAAACAAACGTCAGTTCAGCGTCTGGATGCATTTCTTGTAAAGCACAAAGCACCTCAAAAGTCGTTACAGAATCCTTATTGTCTTGATAAAGCTGATTTTCAATACGCGATAGTTTAACTTTGGTGAATGCCATATCTGCAATAAATCTCTCTACCATCTGACAGCGGACATCAAACTCCAACATGGACTTTCCCCAGGCATGAGCAATACTGGGCACTAACAATATTTGGTCAAAATGCATTAATGATGAAATGACCGATTGATGCCCCAAACTCGGTGGATTAAATGCACTGCCAAATACCGCTATGGTAGCCATGTTGATTTCCCTATAAACAATAATTCAATGTATTAATCTCAAGTTTACCACCGAAAAGCGTTGATTCGAACTGGAAACCCTAACCCTTTTGAGTATATGATTAAAACGACTTAAATTTGCTGGTAATAAGGGATCATCATGGAGCAACACATTCGCCAAGAAATGCGCGTACAACCATCTATTGATGCACAATTTGAAATCGCTCGTCGGATTTCATTTATCAAAAATCGTCTTCAAGCATCTGGTTGTAAAGCATTAATATTAGGGATTAGCGGTGGCGTTGACTCCACCACTTGTGGTCGTTTAGCTCAGTTAGCGATCAATCAATTGAATCAAGAATTATCAACAAACGATTATCAATTTATTGCGGTTCGTCTCCCTTATGGTGAGCAAAAAGATGAAGAAGAAGCGCAATTAGCTCTCTCGTTTATTCAACCAACACATTCTATCTCGGTTAATATCAAAGCCGGTGTCGATGGGATGAATAGCGCTACACACCAAGCACTTAAGCATACTGGATTACTTCCAACCAAAGCTGAGAAATTAGATTTTGTGAAAGGGAATGTAAAAGCACGGGCTCGTATGATAGCCCAGTACGAAGTTGCAGGTTATGTAGGAGGCTTAGTATTAGGAACGGATCACTCTGCCGAAAATATTACTGGTTTTTATACCAAATTTGGGGATGGCGCATGCGATCTTGCTCCCCTATTTGGCTTAAATAAGCGACAAGTTCGTCAAGTTGCGGCGCAGTTAGGAGCCCCAGAATTATTAGTGAAGAAAGTTCCAACAGCGGATCTAGAAGAACTCGATCCACAAAAAGCAGATGAAGCAGCATTAGGCCTAACTTATGATCAAATTGATGATTTTCTAGAAGGTAAGCCAGTATCCAAAGATGCATCTGATCTTTTAGTGAGTATTTATAATAAGACACAACATAAGCGCCAACCGATTCCAACTATTTATGATGATGAGTAATTGGGAATAAAATAGGCTCCCAAATTCACATAGGGAGCCTTTAAATCAGCGGTAAAATTCAATTGCCGCTTAGTTGCTTAGTTGCTTAGTTAAATATTAAATAAGCAACGATTTTTTAGATATCAATTACGATTTAGATACCAACTATTGCTTGATACCTTCAACATAAAGATCTAAATCAACATAACTAGCACCCGCCATGACTTTAATACCAAAATCTTTTAATTCCAGACGAGTCGTGCCTTTAAACCCAGCTCTCTCTTTACCCCATGGGTCATTACCACCGCCAATAAACTCAGCATCAATTGTTATTGGCATTTTCTTTCCATGTAGATCCAAAGTTCCATCAACGGCTAATTTTCCATCGCCTTTATCTGTTACTTTTGTACTTGTAAATGTGGCTTTCGGGAATTTACTCGCATCTAAGAAGTCATCGCTACGAATATGTTTATCACGATCGGCTTGATTAGAATCTATACTGCTAGTATCAACGACAACATTCACTGTAGACGCTGAAACATTGCTCGGATCGTAAGAAAATGTCCCATCAAAAGTATTAAAACGACCTTGGGTGAAGCTATAACCTAAATGGCTAACACGGAAGTTTACCGAAGCATGGGCTCCTTTTGTGTCAATAGCATAATCTGCAGCAATCGCACTCATAGGCGCAACCATGATGGCACATAAGCCTACCGCTGTTAGATGTTTTCTAATTCCTGTTTTGATCATTTTATAACTCCTGTCATTTTTCGTAGGGTATCGTCTTTATTAATAAAGTGGTGTTTTAATGAAGCAACAGCATGTACTGCAGCTAACGCAATGAGCACACAAGCAAAATAATAATGAAGCAAACCAGAAATATCCGATTGGTCTTCAAACAATGCACCAAGAGATGGCACAGTAAACCAATCAAAAATATCGATTCCTCTCCCATCAGAAGTTGAAATTAAATAGCCCGAAATGAAGATACTAAACATAAGTAAGTACATTAAGCCATGAGCAACTTTAGCGGCAATCTTTTCAAACGGAGTCCCGTCAATAGCGGGTGATGCCGTTAATAGCCTCCATATAACTCTAAACATAGTTAAAGCAGAGAGTAATAAACCTATCGATTTATGCCAATGGGGAGCATCTTGATACCAAGCACTATAATAATCTAAGTCCACCATCCATAAGCCGGAAGTAAACAAACCAATAATCACCAAAGCTGCAACCCAATGGTTCACTTTTGCAATTTTGTTATATCTTTTCACATTACTTTTCATCGGCTACCACGGCTGTTCATCTATTAAAACCTTCTCATCATAGCGCTGGAATATCAAAAGCACTTATTAATAAATGTAACATTTGTATTCAAATGTAAATTAATCACAACCAGTTGAAATAAAATCTTAAATTGACTGGTCTTAACTATCACTTGATTCGTATTGCTAAAACAATGTAATTAAAACGTTATGAAAAAAGGAACTTGTTATGTTAATAAAAAATGTTCTTTCGTGGCAACTCAAAGAAAACCAATCAACACCAGAAACAATCTATAAACAACGACGAGATATTGTGAAGAAGCTTGGCCTTGCTGCTGCCATAACACCGCTTGCTTCTAATGCACAAGCTGGGTTGTTTGATGTTTTTTCAGCAAAGAAAGACTCAGCTCCTGATGTGGATCCTCGCCAACCACTTAAAGGTACTGCCTCTCCTTTATCGACTCAAGGCTTGGAATTAACGCCGGAATCAAAAGTGCTAACCTACAATAATTTTTATGAGTTTGGTTCAAGTAAAGGCCAACCTGCTGAACTATCAAAAGGATTTAAAACTCGTCCCTGGACAATAGAAATTACTGGTGAAGTCTCAAAACCAGTTACTCTGGATATTGACGATATTATGAAAAATATGTCCATTGAAGAGCGGATCTATCGTCATCGATGTGTTGAAGCGTGGTCAATGAATGTGCCATGGCTTGGATTTACTCTAGCCAGCCTCCTTAAGCTCGTCCAACCAACGAGCAAGGCTAAATATGTCGCATTTGAAACGCTTTACGATCCAGAGCGCATGCCAGGACAAAAGTCATACTCTGTTGGTGGTGGTATTGATTACCCTTATGTAGAAGGCCTCACGATAGAAGAAGCGATGAACCCTTTGGCATTGATGACAGTTGGTTTATATGGAAAAACGTTAGCGCCACAAAATGGAGCCCCACTACGCTTGATAGTTCCATGGAAATATGGTTTTAAAGGCATTAAATCAATTGTTAAAATACATCTATTAGAGCAACGCCCGCCTACAACATGGAATTTATTGGCTTCAAATGAATATGGTTTTTACGCCAATGTGAACCCAAATGTTGACCATCCAAGATGGAGCCAAGCAAGTGAGCGCTTTATCGGTGAGGGGAGTTTATTCAGTTCACGTCGACAAGATACCTTGATGTTTAACGGTTATGGTGAACAAGTCGCTTCACTTTATAAAAATCTAGATTTAAAGAAAAACTATTAAACAGAAGGTACGTATGACATTAACTCCCAAACATACGATATTGATCAAAATTGTCATACACCTTGGGCATATTTTTGCATTTGTATGGCTATTTTTTGCTGTGACTAATGGATATTTAGGCGCCGATCCGGTCGAGCCAATCATCCACTTTACAGGTAAAGCCGCAATTAATAGCTTACTTATCACTCTACTTGTCACACCAATAGTACAAAAGCTCAAATTAGGTGCATTAGTAAGAGTGCGTCGCTTGCTTGGCGTTTATAGTTTTGCATGGGCATTTCTACATTTAAGCAGCTTCGCATGGTTAGATTTAGCGCTAGAATGGCAGTTATTAGGTAGCGAAATAATCAAACGCCCCTACCTTGTTGTCGGGGCACTAGTATGGATAATTCTATTTTTACTCACTTTGACGTCAACACAATCAATGCAAAGAAAACTCGGGAAGAAGTGGCAACAGTTGCATAACTGGGTTTATATTGCCGCGATTCTTGCTCCGATTCATTACTACTGGTCTGTTAAGTCTGGCGTTGTTGAGCCAATTATTTATTTGATAATTAGCTTTATTTTACTGTCCCTGCGCCGACAAAAAATTAAACGCTGGTTAAATATAAAAACTGCTAAGTAATATCGGTCTTCGTTATCACTACGTAACGAAAATGTCATTACACCATGCCATTATTTCAATATAACTCGATTTGCTTTGTATAATATTTGAAAACTTTAAAGCGCTATCAATATGAACGTTATGCCGTACTTTGCCGCCTTGCATATCTCAGAGTGTTTAAACACACCAATTATGGTTTTTCGCCTAGTGGGCAGCGTATTGTAAAAAATGCAAAGGGACGCACTCTTATGCGAATACTGTGGCATGATGACCATAGTGAGGTGATCGTGGTGATTAAAGGCTCGCATAGTTTTTCAGATTGGCTTATTAACTTTGCATGCTGGCAGCGCTCATGTACAAAAACGCTAGGTTTAAAATATTCAATTCACGCTGGCTTTTATTATTTGCTTCACCAAGAAAGTACACCAGCTCATAGATTAGATAAACTCGGTAGTAATGTTATTGAACGCTTAGAAGCAATATTAATACCTCATATAATTAATGATAAAAAGATCACCGTTACGGGACATTCATCTGGAGGGGCTATTAGCTTGGTTCTTGCAGATTATTTTGAGCATAAATACCCAAATAGTATCAAGCGTGTCGTCACTTTTGGGCAACCAGCAGTCGGTGGTTGGTCTTTTAGGCAACGTTATCTTCTACCGAAAAAAACATTTCGAATTTGTTGTGATATCGATATTGTCACTTTTCTTCCGCCTTTGCCTTTTCTTTATTGGCATACAGGGCGAATGCTATGGTTATATAATGGAAAAATCCATGAAAACACCTCTACCTTAATTCGTTTCGTATTGTCACTATTCAGTTGGGTTTTTCGACCATTTTCTTATCATTTAATGAGTAAATATATTCGTAACAAAGATTTCTTTGACGATCGATAACCGAAATAGAAAAGGCTCAATTATTAAACTGAAGTCAATTTAATAATATGAGCCCATTATATTTTAACTGAAAAGTATTTATGTTCTATAAAGTACCTTGACGACATGCCATCCAAACTTTGTTTTGACTAATTGTGGCGTCAGAATCTCACCAGAAAAACAGGCTTTATCGAAAGCAGGTACCATTGCACCTTTTTGAAATTCTCCAAGATCACCACCTTTTTTTCCTGATGGGCAGGTTGAATATTTTTTTGCCAAGACTTGAAATTTAGCGCCTTTTTTAAGTTGGGCTAAGATATCTTGTGCTTGAGACTCATGCTTAACCAAAATATGTAGTGCTGCAGCCGTTCTTGCCATCGGTAACCTCGTATTTCTTGGTTAGGATAAAAATAAAAAAGCGCTGAGATTAATCAGCGCTATTAAAATAGTATGTTATTGCAGTTTAAAAATATAAGCGAACCACTGAAACAACTACGCAGCCTGGGCGACGAATGCCATCAATCTCGACTTTAACTTCACGCTCAATCTCTAAGCCACGTTTAATCGCTGTCACCTTTAATAGTTTACTGCGAGCACGAACTTTATTTCCCGCCTTGACTGGATATGGAAAACGCACTTCATTTAACCCTACATTAACTGTCATTTTCGCAGTAGGAAATGGAGGGTTTTTCTCATCGACACTATCGGTCAAGCGAGACAATAATGATAACGTTAAAAAGCCATGTGCAATGGTGGTTTTAAAAGGTGACTCTTCTGATGCACGATCTGCGTCAGTATGAATCCATTGCATATCTTCCGTCACTTGACCAAATGCATTAATACGATCTTGATCAACCGACAACCAATCTCCCACATGAAGCTCTTGGCCAACTTTTGCACTTAGCTCTATATAAAGAGCTTCAGCATCTTCAGAAAGATCAATTTCAGGTACAGCAACAGGAGCGATTTCTTCATTAATCGCAGGTTTCTGGTGCTCTTTAAGCCAAGGGAAAATTTGTTGAGAATTCGCTCTATTAATAAAATCAGTCCAGTAAGCTCTTAATACTGGTGACATCAATTCTTTTAAATCAAACTGATGCTTCGCTAGCGAATCTGTTTTGTGTTTTATAATATCAACGACTTTCATAATGAGTCTTTGCCCTTTTTATCTATCACAACTCTTACCAGTTGTTAAATTACCTATAATTTTGAATCACTTCACAAAACTGTGCAAACACTTTCGAGCGTACAAGTGTATTCGAAACCAATAAAATAATTAAAAAACAATAGGTTAAATAATTTTATTAATTTAACATTTTGACACACTAGTGACATAAATTGATGTTAGTCAAACAAAGTATTGATTTTATTATAGTGTAGATATGCATTTTTCCAGTATTAACTATGCAATATCTAACAAATAACATAAGAAAATAAATCATATACACTAAAGACTGGGTTAGAGGTTAGAGCAATTGAAGTCATAATATGATAATTTTTTGGCAATAAAAAAGGCTCACCATAAATGGTAAGCCTTCGTTATAGATGGTGCCCCGGGCCGGACTTGAACCGGCACAGCGCGAACGCCGAGGGATTTTAAATCCCTTGTGTCTACCAATTCCACCACCAGGGCACGCAATTCTTATTGCGATGCGCCTAACTGAAAAGTTAAGACACCATCTTGATATCGCTATTGCAATACCATTTAAATTTTTATCTCACAGTAGATGCTTAGTAATCTCTTCTGTGGGAACGAGGTGTACTTTACTCGACTGACAAAATGAGTCAACAATAAATTTTGTTTTTTTGATTCAACCGATTAAAAAGCATACTCAAGCGGTGGTATTACAAACAAAGCGACGGTAAAAGCAGCAAGTAATACGAAGTTAATACCTACTTTTGTTTCACAAAGCGCTGCCCTACCGTTGGAACATAAGCCCAATGATGGTCAAAAATATTCATTAACTCTGGATTTGCATATTTAGACAAACTAATAGCATGAAAGCGATTTTTATTTAATTTAAGTTTATCTACATGAGCGGTCATATCTTTCGACTGTTTTGGGGCAATAAAATCGGACAAAACCACCAAGTCAGCATTGGTATATTTATCGCTCTCCATTTGAGCTAGAGCCGCAGTAATCGCGGGAGCTAAATCTGTACCACCATGAAAAGTATAAGATAAAAAATCACTCGCTTCTCTCAAGCCATCAGGTCTGGTCAATTCATAGGTAACATAATCCGTTGAAAATAAGACTACAAAGCAATCGCGCTCTTCAGCCAGAGCTATTTGCATTAAAGCAAACGCAATCGCCTTCACGCACTGCTCAGGAAAGCCTCTCATAGAACCCGATGCATCCACACAAATAATAAATGGTCCGGTATCATCTTCAGCTGTACTTGGTATAGGTTCTTGAGCTTGTACTTTTCTAACCTTGCGCACTTTACCTTGCATTTTATAATTCATTAATCGTTTATCAATGAGATGTTTATAGAATACAACTTCAAGTTCGGGATAAGCTAAAAATAGCGTTTCATTCGGTAGGAGTTTATTGAGATCATCACTTTCATGAATACCGACAATATCATCGGTAGCTTGTTCTGAAACTTCATCTTGATATTGGATCCCTTGAGCATAATGTTTGGGTTGTTCAGGATCGATATCATCTTTCGCCATTCGGCCTAAACTCTCCGCAATATCTTGTAGCTTAGGGTGCTTCTTCAAAAAATCGGCCTGCTCTTTCATTACCGACCAATCCGATTTAGAAAGAGTGGCTGAAGACATATCCCATAAACGCCCCGTAATAGCACCATTATTTATATCAGGATCGACTTTATCCATATTTTTTAAGGTATCTATACGCTGGTATAAATCTTCTAGCTGATCCGCCTTCTCGTCTTCTAAAGCATCTTGCTGCACCTTCTTTACCGCTTCAAGAATATTTTGATACCATTGATGGCAGAAATAGTGCGGCAGCATAGGATTTAATTTAGAGTCGGATTCAGACAGCAAACGATATGCTTTGGGATAAAATGGTGAGATTGATTTTAACTGTCTCAATAAATCATCTGAACGTTCTAAAAATTCATCTTCCTGCCAATGAATCACTTGTTGGTATAGCGCCAATTCTGTTTGCAAATCAGGTGATGGTGCAACATTTGTAACCGTTTGAGTGACTTTCCTTTTCCATTTATCGAGTTGATTTCTTACCAATTTTGCGACATTTTTATTTTCTTCCATAAGAGGAACTAGCTGTGAACGCGCCATTAAATCATGAAAAGCAGCCTCGATGACTTCGGCATCCGCTAAAATAACAGCAATATCAAGAGCATCAATTCCTAACATCGTCTATACCTGCTTCCCTTTGATTTTTGCTTAAATATCGTCATTCAAATGATTCATTCAAACGCGTCACTTTACTTAATGCGAGATCGCTAAGCTCCAGTACCGATTCAATTAAAGTATTCAAGTCTTGTAAACTCGATTCAATCATTAATGGAAGATCTTGGTCTAAAAAGCTGTGGGGTAACGAGCTATGGAAATCACTACGCGATTGACGAACACTAAAACTGATATCTTTTAATTCTTTTGTCATTTGTTCAGCGACATCATGCCAAGTATTTAATATCTCTTGTTTAAATCCTTGCTCAGTTACCAGAGCAATCGGTATGGAACGGTTGGAAATATCTTTAATCACCAAATGCTGCTTATGATCCACTTCTAGGCAGAAGCGACATAATGTCGTTTTCTTATTAACAAAACCATAAGCATCTCCTCCTCCATCTCGTATTACTTGCTCTAATTCTTTATAAGGCACATACACCCAGCGACTATCACCTGAGTCGCTCTCACTTACCGACATATTAGTCTGCAGCAGTACTAACTTAACTAAATCAGATGTACTGGCGACTTTATATTTTTTAACACCAGAGAGCGCATATTGGTAAATATTCTTACGGCGTAATGTTCCTTCTGTTTCGGCCGATAACACCATGGCATATTGTTTAATAATCTCATCATCAAGCTCCGTCATTTTAGCTTGTTGCAACTTAACCGCTTGCTGAATGGATGCTTGATCATAAGCGTATTGAGTTGCAAAAGTAGACACACACTCGCGTACCACTAGACGAGATTGAGGAGAATTCCACAGGCAATCTTGTAGAAGCAGCATATCGAGCGCATTAATCTCATCACGACCATTAAAATAGGCGCTAGCTTTTAATAATTTAACGGCCTTTTTCCACCTACGATCAGAAACATACATTTCATCGCCTGCATCACCAGCCGCATTTTCCTTCTCCTCTAACATCGACTTTAATTGATATAATTTTTCAAACATGGAATCAGTGAGAGATAACTGATCCAGTTCTTGCAGCCACAACTGATATTCTTCATCTTTGATAGCTAACCCTTCAGGGATCACTGCTTCTTGTTGTGTTCCAACTGTTAACATGGCTCGAAAGTTTTGTTTATTTTGGATTCGATTAACAAACACTCGCACCAACATGCGATCATATAACGCCTCTAATCCGCTATCTTCATCTGGTAATTCATTAGATGCTGAGATTAATAAACGCATCGGGACCGGCTCTACATCATTCCCATTTTTAAACGTTTTTTCATTCACTACGGTCAATAAAGTATTCAAAATAGCCGGGCCGGCTTTCCAAATTTCATCCAGAAAAACCACTTGTGCAGTTGGTAAGTAACCGTCAGTTAAACGAACATAACGACCATTATCTTTTAATTCTTGAATACTTAGCGGGCCAAAAACCTCTTCCGGCGTTGAAAAGCGTGTCATTAAATATTCAAAGTAACGACTATTATCAAATGCCTGAATCAAACGTTTAGCGATTAAACTTTTCGCAATCCCTGGAGGACCAAGTAAAAAAACACTTTCACCCGATAAAGCCGCCAATAAACATAACTTGATCGTCCCTTCTCTTTCATAAACGCCATCAGATAGGGCTTGAACTAATTTATTAATACGTTCGGAAAGTAACGACCGTTGAGAAGCTGTACGATTTGAAGTGGCCAATAAATGAGTTTGAGTGCGATCCATACGCTTTCCTTTTGAATGCATTTCATGCGGAAGAAAATGATAAAATAAACAAGCTATTTAGCGGATTGTATTAACAATTACGCTTGAATTTAACAGCCTAGATGGCACTATGAAAGCCTCATTTGCGTATTATTAGATCTAAGTATGAGCCAGCAAATATTACATCGTTGGAAAAACATTCAATTAGTTGAGAAAGATATCACTTTACCCACAGGTATCTCCATTTCTCACACAACTATTATTCATCCAGGTGCAGCTGTAATATTACCTATTGCAGAGGGCGGAAATATCATTCTATTGAAACAATTTCGTCCATCTTTAGGTAAATGGATCATTGAATTACCCGCTGGCACGATTGAAAATAATGAAGAGCCATTAGCATGTGCAAAACGAGAGTTGTTCGAAGAAACTGGCTATCAAGCGGACGATTTTCATTCACTAGGCCAATGCACACCGATGGCAGGTTTTTGTGATGAAATTCAGTACCTATTCGTTGCAAAACAGTTATCACTTCCTATGAAACAAAAACTTGACGATGATGAAGTCATTGACGTCATTACAGCCAATTTATTCCAAATAGAACAATGGATCCGAGACGATCTTATTACCGACGCTAAGACTATCGCTTGCATTAGTAAAGCAAAATTATGCGGCCATTTTACTCATCAAAATTAATCATTCCCCTAAATAAAGGAACTAACATGGACTTTCGTTCTGACACTGTTACACAACCTACGGAATCAATGCGTCAAGCCATGGCTACAGCCATTGTTGGCGATGATGTTTATGGTGATGACCCAACTATTAATGATCTCGAGTCATGGGCAGCAGAACGCCATGGGTTTGAAGCCGCGTTATTTGTCACATCCGGCACGCAAGCTAACCTGCTTGGATTAATGGCGCATTGCCAGCGAGGTGATGAATATCTATGTGGCCAACAAGCACATAATTACAAATTTGAAGGCGGCGGCGCAGCAGTGTTAGGTTCGATACAACCTCAACCGATTGAGAACGAACCCGATGGAACAATATGTTTTAAAAAGCTAGAACAAGCCATTAAACCAGATGATTCTCATTTTGCTCAAACAAAACTGCTTAGCCTTGAAAACACGATAAATGGTAAAGTGCTTCCTTTAGAATATTTGAAGCAAGCTCGTGCTTTTACCCATAAGCATAATCTACAACTTCATTTAGATGGCGCTCGGGTTTACAACGCGGCAGTTGCATTAGATGTAGATGTCAAAGAGATCGCACAGCATTTTGATTCCATGACGGTGTGTTTATCTAAAGGGTTAGCGGCTCCAGTCGGATCTTTGCTTCTAGGATCAAACGATTTTATTAAACGAGCTCGACGAATTCGTAAGATGTTAGGTGGTGGCATGCGCCAAGCCGGCATTTTAGCGGCTGCGGGGAAAATTGCCTTAACCGAGCAAGTAACACAGCTCATAACCGATCATGACAATGCTCAAATTCTCGCTAAGGGATTAAATGCTTTAAGCGCATTTGAATTAAAGCCTGAGCTTATTCATACCAATATCGTTTTTGCCAAAATTGCAGAGCACATTGATCGCCAAGCTCTGCAGCAATACCTACAACAACAAGATATTATTATTGGTAATAGCCAACCGATGAGATTTGTATTACATAAAGATATCAATCGCCAAGATGTTGAACTATTCCTACAAGAGATCAGCTTGTTCATTGGTTCAGCCGTATTAAATCGTTCTGAGCGCGATGAGCCTTTTCCATTAAATTCGTGATTGAGCGATCAATACTCATGAAATATCACAAAAATTTGATGCCAAATGCGCTATACTTTCCACTTGTATAATATAATTTCAAATTACTGGAATGATATAAAAGGAATGTGGCTTTAATAAGGCACACTCCTATTAAAAAATAGGAGTGTAGATTGAATACGGTAATTGAAAAAAAACAAGGCCGACGCAGCGCAGAAGAAGCAGAAGAAACCAAAAAGGTCCTTCTTTCCGTTGCTGGTGAACTATTTTCAGAGTTGGGTTATAAACGTGTTTCTCTTCGCTTAATCAGTGAGAAAGCAGGTGTTTCTCATAGCCTATTGCGTTATCACTTCGGCAGTAAAGAAAAAATATGGCAGAATATTAGCGACCGTCTTTATCAATATTTTAGAAATTATTTTCAACATATTGTAAGTGTTCTACCAGAAGGCTTGCCTGCAAATATTCAACTATACAAATTAATGAATCGCGTTTTAGCCTGCAGTCTTAATGATCCACGCGCGGTTCGCTTTTTAGCCGATGCAGTAAGGCAAGACAAAAAAATGGTGAACTATTTCCTTGAACCTAGCGTTCAAACCAACGAAGTCCTAGAAAACCTAGTTCACCAATTCAAACAAAGCTATCCAAAGTCACCAATAACAGGCAGAACATTACGCTGGCAAACGACAATGTATTCGCACTCTGCTACAACTCTACGACCTTTACTTCAGCACATGTTTGAAAAAAAGACTGACAAAGAGGCACTTTTTGCACATTGGCAGCAGTTCAACCTATTATTAGTACTTCAACTTCATATCGACGAAAAAGATATTGAGCGCCCAAAAACTCTAACTGACATTATCGTCCCTGCTCCCAAAGAAAATAGTTAACTCCACGGCATCTCAATAGTAACGGTGTTTACGACTAACGACGCTTACCTCGTGAGCTATGAATGTTCAACTTAGCTTTCAGTTTCCGTTTTTCTGCCGTTCTGCCACGTTTCATTTGAGGCTCTTCAACCTGATTAACACTTGGTTCATAACCTGCTAGCCACTCTTGTGGTAAACGTTTGTCTAATAAAGCTTCGATAGCATCTAACAAATATTGTTCTTGTGGGCACATTAAAGAGAATGCTTGTCCTGTTTCACCTGCGCGACCTGTTCGCCCAATTCGATGGATATAGTCTTCAGCTTGAAAAGGCAACTCATAATTCACCACTTGCGGTAACTGCTGAATATCCAGACCTCGAGCAGCAACATCTGTTGCAATTAACGCTCTAACTTTTCCTGACTTGAAATCATCCAATGCTTTTTGACGTGCACCTTGGCTTTTATCGCCATTAATAGATGCCGCATTAATACCATCAAGTTTAAGCTCTTTTGCTAAATTATCTGAGGTTTGTTTCGTCTTAGTAAACACCAACACCTGTTGCCAATTTCGCGAGCCAATCAAATAAGCCAATAACTCTCTTTTTCTCGATTTATCAACAGGATAAATCATTTGATCAACGGTATCTGCTGTACTGTTTTTAGCTGCAATTTGTATTTCTTTTGGATCATTAAGTATTTTATAAGCGACTTCACGTATACGTTTAGTGAAAGTTGCTGAAAAGAATAAGGTTTGTCGGTCAGTGCTCATTCTGCGAAGAATTCTTTGTAGATCAGGCATAAAGCCCATATCCAACATTCTATCCGCTTCGTCTAACACTAAAGTTTGAGTTTGCTTCAAATGAATATTGCCAACAAATAGATGATCCAATAATCGCCCCGGTGTTGCTACAACGATATCTGCGCCTTTTGCTAGGGCGTTAGTTTGCACATTCATGCTCATACCGCCATACACAACGACAATGTTTAAACCTTGATTGTAAGACTGCAAACTATCAAAGACTTGTTGTGCTAATTCTCGGGTTGGGGTTAATACTAATGCTTTAACTGATTGAGCTGATTTTGCACTTTTTAGTTTGCCTAACGAACTATCATCTGGCTTCACTATTTGTTGGAAAGTAGAAGGATCACTAGAAATAGATGGGTCTTGAATAATTCTCTCATCTCGAACGATGGAGATCTGGTGCAGAACTTTTTGAATCAATGGCAAACCAAAAGCTGCTGTCTTTCCTGTTCCAGTTTGCGCGCACGCTAGCAAGTCGTCACCTTGTAGAACCAATGGAATCGCCTGTTCTTGAATGGGTGTTGGTGAAGTAAAGCCTAACTGCTTAACGCAATCGACTAAAATAGAATCTAAACCTAATGATTGAAACGACATGGCAACCTAATATTAAAATACAAATATCAATAAATAATGGGATGGGAGTTTAGCAAATTTATGTTTGAGAGTATTTCGCTTTCATTAATAAGTCCGGATAGAACTGACTAAATGCAGCCATTAAAGTATCGTATTCTTGTTCCATGATTTCCGAACACTGCGCTAAAGGTGATAATTTGGGTCTGCGCATCGACATACGTTCAAGTGCATAGGCGATATTATCGAAGTTTTGATAAGAAAATAACCACTCACCTTCCCACATTGCTTTTGTCACTTGCTCATACTTTTCAGGCAATATTAATTCGCATTGGGAACATTCATATTCCGATTGACTAATAAATTGTGCTAACGATAAATGATGGTACTCATCCCACCGAGTCGCAAGCGCATGATCCCAAAACATATCAAATGCAATAGGTGCAAAACGTTTTAAATTTTCAGGGAAAAAGCGCTTTAAGCTAAGGACAATCGGGTGAGTATCTGTATTACTATCCACCCAGCGGTGTAACTTAATACCTTGAACCACTTCTGATGGGAATAAATTATCAGGGTTACCTTTCACAAAATCGCCTAATAAATTACCGACCAAATCACTACTGCAATGCTCAGCAATATGTAAATGTGCTAAATAATTCATACGATTACCCTGTGGTGAACTTTAATATTGAAAACAAACATGCTTCACAATCGATCTATCATGGCGGATAGCGATGAATAATTCTAGATATGTAAGCATTACGTTAAAACTGGATATGCATCCCATATGCTTACTGTGGGAATAAGTGAACCAATTAAAACTGTGAGATAATCCCTGTCAGTATGCAATAGCAACTAAGATAATTGCACTAGAGTGTAAACAAACTCGCTATATTGATGTTTAGCTCATTAAATTATGTACAGGAATACTGTCGCATAGCCATACTAAGTCATAACGATAGGAGGCATGAAAATTATGAATAAAAAACGAATAACAAAAGAGCCTACTTTAGACGTTAATTTGGACACTTTCTGCTGCCCATTATGTTCTAGCGAAGAATTTTTACTCTCAGAAAACGGAGACGAACTGGTTTGTATAGACTGCGGTCTTGTACCATTAAGCACGGACACTAAATTTCTGACATCGACCATGCAATTTCAATGTCACAAATTTCCATTCGTTCATTGAATCTTACTGAAGATCGAGCACTATTGATAATAGTCAGCATTCTTATCGATTAAAGTAAACAAAACCCACCGAATTAGTTTAGCTTCAATTCGGTGGGTTTTGTTTATTCTGAATCACTTTTTATTTAAACGTTTCACGCCAATAAAGTAATAGATTGAAGCTCTGATAAGTGCTCAATTCTTCTCACTAACGGATGATCAATGGTTTGCTCAATCAATTTCGTAAAGTGGATCGTTTGAATCCCTGCATTGATCCCGGCTTGCACACCATTTTCAGTATCATCGACAAATAAACATTCTTCTGCGCGAAAACCCATTTGCATAGCAGCATACATCAATAAATCAGGTTCTGGTTTCCAACTATTAATGTCAAAGGCACTAAATATATTGTTTTTGAACAAATGCAACATACCAGTTAATGAAAGTGCATATTCCATTTTACTTACTGACCCATTTGAAGCCACACATACGGAAATATTATTATCAATCAAATACTGTACTGTTTCCAAAGCTGATGGAATAGGTTTTAGATTTTCAGAAAACAAATTATTCATATATTCTCTATAACGAGGCTCTAATGTTTCCATCGGAATATTTAATCCAACTCTATCACTCGTTTCTTTAAGAATATCGAACATTTTACCACCTTGAAAGTTAGCCATACATTGGTCATAACACACCTCAGCACCGTAACTGGCAAAGACTTGAACTAATGCTTGGCAACAGAGAGTTTCACTATCCACTAGCGTGCCATCACAATCAAATATAACGCATTTGATCTGAGATTTAGCCATTCTTATTCCCCACTTTCAATTTAATAAACTAAGTCTGGCTTTTAGTTATTAAATTAGAAAGAAAAGGTTAAGCATTTTGTTAAATCGAACCGAGCAAAAATCTATATTTTCAGACAAGATCACTATTTATAATTATCACATGAAAAATTAACCTGATATTCACATAATAGACATCGAGTTATGCCTCATAAATGACGGTCATATCTGGATCATTTGGGGTTTGATATAAGTGAATTATGGAAGCTATAAGCGGTAGATATACTTCTGGAGACGATACTTTTTGTATATAAATATCTGATAACAATAAGCTATTGGTTTGGTCATCTTTATGAGCGATGATTGCCATAAGTGGCTGGCCCTGTTTAAACCCCATATAAAGCTGATAAATATCATCAAGGATGATTTGAGTGAGAAATTCAATAACCAGCTTTTCTTGATCAGGATCGTTCGACCAGGCTTTTGCTTGCAGAATAGAAAACATAATGGTTAGTCGATGAAAATCGACAGGTACAATATCATCTAACCAAATAGGATAATGGCTAGCTTGCTCTAATAACTCTGATGCAAGTTGCGTTTTAAACGTTTTGTGGTCTTGTGAGGATAAGTACAGTTCTCGCCCTTTTAGGCTTTCTTGAGTTGGAAAGTCAACATCAACATGATTAGATAACCATCGATTTTTTTGTTTGATTAATCGTGCTACTTGCGAGTCCATACAATCCTACTTAAATGATCTGACGCTACTAAGATTTGACGATAACATTTAAGATTAGGGAACGATAGCGCTTATCATTTTGTTAACTAAATAAAAAAAACCATTTACCCAATCACAGTAAATGGTTTTTTGTTATTTATTCAGACTCTTTCAATGCTTTTTCTTCTGCTAACATTTCTGGAGTTTTATAGGCTTTTGTGCCCCATAAAGGAACCGTTGATAAACTATGCTTAAAGCTACCTGAGGTTTCTTTTGTTGAATACGACAAATACATCAATGTTTGACTCTTAGGATCATAAATGCGGCGGATCTTCATCGTTTTGAAAAACACACTTTTTGATTTTTTAAATACTGTTTCTCCTGACTCTGAACGATCAATACTCGCAATCATTTCAGGAGTGATCTCACCCGTTTGACGACAAGAAATTGAGCTATCACTTGGGTCAGAAAAGCTTAAATTAGCTTCAATAGAAGCAATATGACAAGTTACACCTGAAATTTCAGGATCGACAAGTGTATTCAGTTTAATATCTTTTGTTGTGAATAGTCCTAAAGAGACATCACCCACTTCGTTATTATCACAACCGGTTAAAATAGCCGCCAAACTGAGAGCAACGATTAATTTTTTCATTTTCTTCCTTAAAATTAACATTGTTTTGATAATGTTATCACGTCTTACTTAATATTTAGAATCACCAGTAAAATAATTCTTCTAACATGTAGAAAAACCAACACATTAGATAAATGTATTTATTTCGCCACTTAGCCACTTCTATTGATAAATTTCATCCCTAACGTTAATAAATTCACAACAAAATAATAACTATATGACTCTTTATTTCGCTTCCTAGATTAAAGCTACATCAATCTTCTCATAATGATTTTCTTTTGTTTTACATCAAGCGGAACTTTTTCTATGATTTGCGCTCTATTAGCTTGTATCCCTAACTTAAATTTGAACTATATATCATGCATAAACATATAAAAAGTATCGTTTTATTTTCGATGTCCTTAATTTTCCTTTCTGCTTGTTCTGATAATAGTACTCCGAAGGAAGGTGAGAAATATCAAAAACTCTCCACAATATTAACG
Source organism: Vibrio sp. S17_S38 (assembly GCF_014694375.1). Taxonomy (GTDB): domain Bacteria; phylum Pseudomonadota; class Gammaproteobacteria; order Enterobacterales; family Vibrionaceae; genus Vibrio. The sequence continues at coordinate 79,839 of NZ_JAAUWW010000010.1, read as the reverse complement.
CAACCAAATATAAAACCTGTAACTGAAGTATTCTCTTTAATGTGTGGTCATTGTCGTAACCTTGAGCCTTCCATTGGAGAATTAGAAAAGCTAACCAACCAGCAATTTGGTCGAGTTCATGTCACCTTCAATGATCAAGCCCAAGTGGCGGCTCTCATTTATTACGCAGCAGAAATGCAGCTCAATCAGATTCCAGATGAAAAAATGCTTTCTGAATTATTTGCAGCAGTACAGCTAGGCGAAGGTTCAACTATGACGCAGAAGCAGCAGGCAATTGAACAGGTGTTTACCTCACACAATATTATTAGCCCATACAATTTCGATGAATTACAAAAGAAAGCTTTATTACGTTATTTAAATGGTGCGATAGAGATCACCAATCAAGCAAAATTCGATGCGGTTCCCACTTTTATCGTCAATGGTAAGTATCAAGTTCTGATCACGGGTCATAAAGATATTCAAGATATTGCAAACACTATAAACTACTTACTTAAACAGCCTTAGAACATGCATGTGAGTTGCTATTCAAGTCAGACGAATCTAGGCGATTACCGATAAATAAAGGATTAAGTTAAGTGAAAATATTATTACCTATTATTCTGCTACTTTTAGTTGGTTTCCTATTGTATCGCTCTATAAATACCACTAAAGCAGCAGAGCTAAATATTAAAGCGGGTGAAGAATTTTTAGCCGAAAATGCAACTAAAGAAGGTGTTATTACTACACCCACTGGCTTGCAATACCAAGTTTTAGAGAAAGGAACAGGAGACAAGCACCCTACCTCAACCAGTACCGTTCGTGTTCACTATAAAGGAACATTATTGGATGGTACCGAGTTTGATAGTTCATATAAACGAGGTGAGCCGATTGAATTTCAACTCAGTCAAGTAGTGAAAGGCTGGCAAGAAGGGCTTCAATATATGGTGACAGGGGAAAAAGTTCGCCTATTCATTCCGTATCAACTTGGCTATGGAAAATCAGGCAGCGGACCTATTCCTGCTGGAGCAACTTTAATCTTTGAAGTAGAACTTCTGGATATTGTTAAATAAAATTTGAGCTAAAAATCACTCTTCTCATAAACGCTAAAGCCCTGAAATTTCGCATTTCAGGGCTTTATTATTTGCTTGGAGCATTATTTTCAATAAATAACGCTTGTATGACAAGAGCAATTATTATGAAATTTTATGATTGCTTTCGACCAATTTCCCATCAACCACCATAATACACGCCATTCCAGCCGCTAATGCAGCTTGGCGACCAATTTCAGTATCTTCAAATACCACACAATCTTTTGGTTCAATACCTAGACGTTCAGCTGCGAGTAAAAATGTATCTGGATTTGGTTTGTGATTTTCAACATCCCTAGACGTTACTAAAGCATCAATCATTGTCAACATTCCATTGTGCTCCAATAACTTCATCGCGTTATGGTGATTGCTGCCAGTGCCTACTGCCATTTTTTTCTGACCTTGAAATTGTTCTAATACTTGGTAAGTACAATCAATAACTTTGCCATCATGAATAAGGGAAGCAAAATAAGCAATTTTAGTATCAGCCACTATAACCGGATCAATTTTAACGTCATACTTAGCATTCAACTGTTTTGCGACTTTTAATGTTGGCATTCCCCCCATGCTATGAATCCATTCTTGCTCGTAAGGAAAATTATATTGCTCTGCGGTTTGTTGCCATGCTTTTAGGTGAGACGGCATGGTATCGATTAAAGTGCCATCCATATCAAAAATAAGTGCTTTGTAATGAGATACATCTACGGTCATACTACCCACCTTAAATCAATATACAGCCAGAAATATTGTTTTAAACAGCACAGCTTCCATGGTTTAATCGCCTACTGTTTCTCGAATACGATATAGCATATCATTAGTGTTAATAACAATTCGATAACTTAGCCACATTCATTCATCTATTTATAATAAAACTATGCTCAAAATCTCAAATAATGTCGAAATCCCTGATAATGAAATAGAACTCACCGCGATACGAGCTCAAGGAGCGGGGGGGCAGAACGTCAATAAGGTGTCATCAGCCATCCACCTTAGGTTTGATGTAAACGCATCCAGCTTACCGGGTTTTTATAAAGAACGGTTACTGAAAATCTCTGATAAACGCTTAACTGGTGATGGTGTTATTGTTCTTAAAGCGCAACAGTATCGAACTCAAGAACAAAACCGAGAAGATGCCCTATTGCGTTTAAAAGAGTTAATTTTAGAGGCGACTAAAATAGAGAAGGTTCGCAGGGCCACGACACCGACTCGATCGTCACAAAGAAAACATACCGATAAAAAAGTACAGCAAGGCCAAAAGAAACAATTAAGAGGGAAAATTCAATATTAAAACCCGCACTCAATGGTGCGGGTTTTATAAAGTCTATTTTTTGATAAAGAAATGCAGGATAAATCTTATTTAGCGCAGACCGTGTAAGAATTCAGCGCGGGTTGCTGGATTTGATTTGAATATACCACCTAGTGCTGTCGTTGTAGTCACGCTGGTGGCATCCATAACACCACGAGATTTCACACAGTAATGGGTTGCATCCATTGTAATGGCCACATCATCGGTCTCAAGTAATGCTTGCAGAGCAACTAAAATTTGCTGCGTCATACGTTCTTGGACTTGAGGGCGTTGAGCAAAAAATCGCACAATACGATTTATCTTCGATAGGCCAATAATTTTCCCACGAGGAATATAAGCGACCGCGGCTTGCCCATCTATAGTCACGAGATGATGCTCACAAGTGCTGGTCACGGTAATATTTTTTACTCGCACCATTTCGCTGCAAGACATTTTATTTTGAATTACCGTGATCTTAGGAAAATTTTTATAATCTAATCCCGAAAACACTTCATCAACATACATTTTGGCAATACGACGTGGCGTTTCTTCTAAGCTATCATCATTCAAATCGAGCTCTAACAGCGTTAAAATTTCCCGCATATGATGCTCAATACGCTCTTTTTTCTCTTCACGAGGAATATCATTCAAACGCATCGGAGTTTCTATACCGCGCTGTTGCAACGCTGATTGAACTAATAACGCTGATTCACTTAAGCCTTGTTCGTTAAGAGTTTGAGATTCTAGATTTGACATTGTTTTCTCCGACCGTGCTGATGGTAAAACTCGACAAGAAGTTAGATACTACTATTGAGTTGATGACAAGGATACTCGTTCTCAAGCATAATTACATCCACAAATTACGTGTGCGCTTTGAGGCTATGAATAGCTTTTTCCACGTAACCTGACTCACTTTCAAAACAGGAAAAATCATGGACAGCTGTACGACTCCCGGCCTAATGCCTATAGATGATGCTTTAGCAAATATGCTTAAATCCATTACTCCAATCCACTCCACCACAGATAAATCTTTAGCTGATACCGTCGGTTATGTTTTGGCGCAAGATCTCCATTCTCCAATTAATGTACCACCTTTTGATAATTCGGCGATGGATGGTTATGCCGTTCGTATTGATGATTTAATCGAAACCGCAACATTAACTGTCGCGGGTAAGTCATTTGCTGGTGTTCCTTTTAAAGGTGAATGGCCTAATGGGTCCTGCATCCGAATTATGACTGGCGCGAAAATACCACAAGGTTGCGATGCCGTTATCATGCAAGAGCAAGTAAGTGTAGAGGGTGATCAAGCTGATTTTTCACAGGCATTACCCCTTCGTGCTCAACAAAACATCCGATCTTTAGGCGAAGATATAAAGCAAAGTAATTTAGTTCTTCCCAAAGGACACCGCTTAACTCCTCGTGATATTCCAATGATCGCCACTTTGGGTATTCCAACATTAACTGTGTTAAATAAGCCAAAGGTAGCATTCTTCTCGACAGGAGATGAATTGAAGCCATTAGGAACCGAGCTAAAAGAAGGCGAAATCTATGACAGTAATCGCTACGGTATTAAAATTATGCTGGAAAAATTTGGTTGTGAAGCCATTGATCTAGGCGTTATCCCTGACGATAAAGAGCAACTTAAACAAGCCTTTATTCACGCTCAACAACAAGCGGATGTAGTGATCACATCTGGTGGCGTAAGTGTAGGCGAAGCCGATTATACCAAGATCATTTTAGAAGAACTTGGACAAATCGGCTTTTGGAAAATTGCCATGAAACCGGGTAAACCATTTGCATTCGGTAAACTACTCGCAGCAGATAACACATCGGATGCTATTTTTTGTGGCCTTCCTGGTAATCCAGTTTCTGCGATTTTAACCTTGTATATTCTGGTTCAACCATTATTGGCAAAACTAGCTGGTCATTCTGATTGGAAACCTCAACCAAGCATTCCAGCAAAGGCATTAACACGATTTAATAAATTCCCAGGACGCACTGATTTTCAACGCGGTATTTACTCGATTAATGAAGATGGGCAATTTGAAGTGAGCAGTACAGGTAATCAAAGCTCTGGTGCATTTCGCTCTATGAGCATTGCCAACTGCTTTATTATTTTAGAAAGAGAGCGCGGTAAAGTTGAAGTAGGTGAAACGGTACACATTCAGCAGTTTGCCCCTGTCTTCTATTCTTAATCTCTTGAATCGATTGTAATAGTTACACCTACTAAATGAAAAAGGCTGAAACATAGATATATTTTCAGCCTTTTTTATTTTTAGGTTCTACTATCAGAACTGATTATCTCGTTACGTTCTTCGATGCTTTTTATCTTTAACAATCGAAGCAATTACCGCCAGCGTCATTGTCGTTAATAACACCAATAATGACACCATGGTTGGAATCGCATAAGCCGTACCAATAAGCAGCATTTTACAACCGATGAAAATCATAATAAATGCGAGGGCTGGACGTAAATAAATAAATTTATCCAACATTCCCTCAAGCACAAAATACAGTGATCGCAAGCCTAATAGCGCAAATACATTAGCGGTTAAAACAAGGAACGGTTCTTGTGTAACCGCAAAAATAGCGGGTATAGAATCTAAGGCGAACATCACATCAGTCATAGCAATTACAACAACAACAATAACCAATGGCGTAACAAGCCAACCAGCATTGTCCTTCACCAACAGTTTAGTGCCTTGGTAAGAATCACTGACTCTAAATAATTTGCGTACTAATTTTTCAGGAAAAGAGCTAACAGACTCATCTTCTTCTGGCTCAGGCTTTGTAAGTTGATAACCAGTCCAAATTAAAAAGAAAGCAAAAACGTAAAGTACCCAGTGGAAGGACTCCAACAATTCAGCGCCAACTGCAATCATAATACCACGGAGGAATAATGCACCAATTACACCCCACAATAAAACGCGAGGGCGCAGCTCAACAGGTACAGTAAAGCGCCCAAAAATCAAGGCGAACACGAACAAATTATCTACACTGAGTGATTTCTCTAGTAAGTACCCCGTTAAGAATGCAGTCGCGGCATCATGAGGTGTATAAACACTATCTGGCTCAAATACAGGCCAAAATTCATAAAGAGAAATGAAAAATAAAAGCGCTAAAAACACCCAAAAGAAACTCCAGAGCGCGGCTTTTTTGATGGTAATAACACCATTTCGGGTTTGCCATACATCCAGTGCGAACATGCACAAGGTCAGTAACCCAAAATAAGAATAAGTTGAAATGTGCATCTCTTTTCCTTAGGCACGGAAAGAAATGGATCGTAAGAGATCAGACCTTCCGCATAATATCAAAAAATATCAGGTAAATTCCTGATCATTAAATTCTATGCGTTGGTCTCGTCTGAGTGATTATTTCATTGATAAATTCACAATAAATAATCACCTTTGCTTACCGGAAAAAGGTCTATCACTATTTCAGTGGCCCTTTTCGAGATGACGACAAGCAAACTTGCGCTAACTACTCCCCAAACTAATAAAGTGTACAAGCGATATTCTCGTCTTCCTAGAACTATTTCTTAATTTGTGAAAGTAGGCCAACTTATATTTTCATCGTGCTAAAAATCGTCCTCATTGGCTTCACAATACATCGTTATTTCACAGCTTTTGTGGTGGTTGATATTCCAACCATGTCAGCCGGATTAAGGGACATCTGTTGAAAACGATCAGGATGGTATTTTAAGAACTCAATAAAACAATCGGCCATCGATAATGACGTCACTTGTCCTTGTTGTCTCATATTCACAATCGCATCATAACCCTCTTTACCTTTCATGGTATACGCTGATGAAGTACCTTTAAAATAGCGCGTCGCCTCAACTTTTTGCCATGTTTTTTGCTGACCATTAATGTCAAAAGTATAGATTTCTAATTTCACAATTCGTAAACCAAGTGGCTTATCTGAGCAATATTCAAAACGTAGATTATGCGTATAAGGATAACTTCCCGATCCTGTTCCGACTACACCATTGCTTAATGCGTTATTGATTGCCCCTTCTAATAATTGAGAAATATAGCGACCTTGAATTTCATAACAGCCAATCGGAACCGCAAATGGCAATAACTTTCCAGCAATATCCGCAATAGTAATATCGCCCGGATCCAAAGATGTACGTACGCCACCAGCATTATGAATAGCGAACTCAATGTCATGCCCTTTCTGATTTAAAGCAAAGGCAAAAGATTCGGCAACTAATGGTGCTACCTCGCTACTACCATTTTCATCTGGGACTCTGACATGACGTAGTTTGTAATCGGTTCGACCAATGATCGTTTGCTGTAAAGCTTTCACCTTAGGCATGTATTTATCGACCAAAATACTATGTACATAAGGATTTTTTTTACATATCACAACATGAGGGTGTTGGCGTAAATATTGACATGCTTTTTCGTGTGCGTCGTCCGTATGCGTCTGGCTTAAAGTCGCATCTAAACATAAACGGCGACCTAAAAGCAGCTCATTCTTACCGTTAAATTCACTAACTCGTCCATAAGCATCAAACGTAATATCACAATGCCCTATTGTTTGAGCGTGGAACCCTGCTTGCACAACGTAAGTGTCATTAATTTTCTGACCATAATCATCATCTTTCGTTAACCCAAGCGTCGAAAAATCACCTTGTAAACGATGGGAATGACCACCAACGACAATGCCAATACCGTCAACTTTTGCTGCCAATTCTAAATCTGATTCATAGCCTAAGTGGCTCAATAAAATGATGTTATTAATGCCTTGGTGATGAATTGCGGCGACAGTTGCTTTCGCCACTTCGATTGAATTAATAAAAGGAGTATCCGCATCTGGCGTTGAAATATCAGCCATTTTGTCCAAAGCAAGACTAAAAATAGCAATACGCTCTCCATTAATTTCCTTTTCTATCCATGCCGCATGCTTCTTGGCTGCCACATAGCTATGAAGACGATCGGAATCACTCACTTTAAATGGCTTATTGGGATTTTCATTCGAGACATCCCAATTACCGGCCAAAAGTGGGAATTCAATGCGTTTTAGAAAATGGGCGACTGGCTCATTGCCCATATCTAATTCATGGTTACCTAACGCCATTGCATCCAATTTTAATGCATTAAGCATGTCTGCATTGGCTTTGCCTTTAAATAAGGAAAAATACAGCGTTCCTTGAAAACAATCACCAGCATGTAAAAATAAAAAACCTCTTTGTTGCAGCTGAGCTTGCTCTCTTAGCTGCTCCGCTCGTGTGGCAATTCTGGCAAAACCACCAGCGCTGACATACGGAGATACAACCTGTTGATCTACCGTGATCTGAAGCTGTAGTGAGGTAGGTTCAAAATAAGAATGGGTGTCGTTGATATGAGCCAGTGTTAAGCTCACAGATTGATGTTTTGTTTTGATCATAGTTCTTCTTATGGTCTTGATCGCTATTGTTCTTATAGAGATCGATAATCATTTATTTTCTTTAATTCTTTACCATCATAAAGCTTCAATCATGACAACTCTATGACTATTTCAAATTTGAGAACAAAACAAACGCTTAGTCCAAGACATTCCTATAATCTAAGTAAATCGATCACAATGTGAGAGTCTTAGATGCAATTAGAACGAATTGAGATTGTCGGGTTTAGAGGCATTCAGCGCCTATCGCTTGATTTTGATGAAATCACAACACTATTAGGCGAAAACACTTGGGGTAAATCATCGCTCTTAGATGCGCTTTGCATTGCACTGCCACATAATGGTCAGCCCTACTCTTTCCAAATCCAAGATTTTCACGTCAATTACGCTTTATCCCAACCCCAAACACAACAAATTCAAATTGTGACACAATGGCGAGCACAAAATAAAACGGAACACAGAAGCGCCAGATATCGTCGTTTAAAACCGATTTGGATAAACAGCCATAGTGATGGTCAAGATGACTCTAAACGCGTTATCTTTCAAATCAGTGCCATACGTAATGAACATAAAGTCAGCACGCATTACCAATTTCTCGACTGGACAGGGACGCCACTGGCAATTCACGATTGTGAGCAGTTAGCTTTAGAGCTTAGCCGACTGCATCCTGTTATTCGTTTACGAGATGCAAGACGTTTACATCAACACAGTGAAAACATTACTCCCGACTCGAATAACCAAAAAGAAAAGATTGAGCGCCGAGTGAATAATACTTATCGGCGTTTATCAGCAATGCCTGGGCATGTGAATAAAGCGGAGTTAAAAAGTACCTTAAATGCTATGCAACACTTAATAGAGCACTATTTTTCATTTCAATCACAACCTAAAAACAATACACGAGAAGCAAGATCTAACTTGTTTACAGGCAATACATCATCCACTGAAAACGACAAAGACAACCTGATTCAATTATTAAAAAGTAATAAAAATCATCAAAGTAAACTGCTGCTAATGGGGTTGCTTAACGCTTATCTTCAGGCGAAAGGAGCCGCAGAGATCAGTCAATCAGCGCGACCAATATTGATTTTAGAAGATCCAGAAGGCCGTTTACACCCCACTAATTTATTAAAATCGTGGGAATTACTACAAATGATCCCTATGCAAAAAATTGTTACGACCAATAGCGGTATTTTGCTCAGCGCCGTTCCTTTTTCTTCTATCCGACGTTTAATAAGACAGTCGGATCGAACCCTCGCCCTGTCTATCCCTGAGCATTTATTAAGCCAAGATGAGTTACGTCGCATTAGTTTTCACATTCGATTCCATCGACCGAATGCCTTGTTTGCTCGCTGCTGGCTATTAGTGGAAGGTGAAACAGAAGTTTGGTTATTCAATGAACTCGCTAAAATTTGTGGTTATCACTTTCCCAGTGAAGGCATTCAATTGGTAGAGTTTGCTCAATCTGGACTCAAATCATTAATTAAAGTCGCTAAAGCTTTAAATATTGATTGGCACGTGGTGACCGATGGTGATGCGGCAGGGAAAAAATACGCGACCGCCGTTCGAACTCAACTTGGGCAAGATATGGATAAGCATCGTTTAACTGAATTACCCGATAAAGACATTGAAAATTACCTCTATCATAATGGTTTTGAAAAGTTCTTTCGGGGTATGATTAATATCCCTGAAAACCAGCAAGTACCCACTAAAAAAGTCATTAATCGAGTACTTAAAAAATATGCTAAACCTGATGTTGCACTTGGTATCGTTGAATACTGTGAGGAACATGGTATCGATAAAATCCCATTGTTAATCCGACGTATTTTAAAAAGGGTCATGACAATGGCGAATGGAAACAACTGATTTTTACCTAGCGACCGGCAATCAACTCATTAAGTATTATTTCCATTTATGTTTCACTTTAACATTTGTGTACTGAAAGCCATGTCGTTAAGATGCCATTAGTTTTTATTGTTCACTCCTAGTTGATAGGAAAAATTAATGGGAAAAAGCATGTACAAATTGATCGCAATTGATATGGATGGAACCTTACTCAACACTGACCACCAAATTACCTCGCACAATAAACAAGCGATCACCCAAGCTCGTGCAATGGGCGTAAAAGTCGTATTGGCTTCTGGTCGCCCTTTGGCTGGTATGCTTTCAGCTTTAGATCAACTAGAAATGAACACGGATGATGATTACGTGATCAGCTACAACGGCTCAATGGTACAAACGGCAGCAAGTAAAACGGCGATTCGTCAAGAGATCCTAACCGGTTCTGATGCCAAATTAATTGCAGATTGGGCGGAAAAATTAAGTGTTAACGTGCACGCATTTTCATTAAAAGATGGTTTAATTACGCCTAAAAATAACAAATACACCACCCATGAATGCAATATCAATAATATTTCATTAACCGAAATACCTTTCTCTGAATTAAGCGATGACGAAGCTATCTTGAAAGTAATGATGGTTGAAGAAGAGCCATTATTAACCAAAGCAATTGAGCAACTGCCAGCCATGCTTAATGAAAAATATACTATCGTTCGCAGCTCACCTTTCTTTTTAGAATTTATGCACAAAACAAGTGATAAAGGTGCTGGTGTTGAATGCTTAGCTCAACATTTAGGCATTAAACGAGAAGAAGTCATCACAATGGGTGATGCTGGTAATGATCACCACATGCTAACTTATGCAGGCTTGGGTGTTGCAATGGGAAATGCGACCGAAGAAACCAAAGCAATTGCCGACTATATCACCGACACCAATAATAATAGTGGTGTCGCACAAGTGATTGAAAAGTTCGTTCTAAACATCAAATGATTAACTCTACATTAATCAAAAAACTCATTAAACAAACATTAATGGAAAAGGAAACCACGTGAAGATTGTGGCAGTAACCGCATGTCCAACGGGCATCGCCCATACTTATATGGCAGCTGAAGCATTAGTAAAATCCGCCGCGAATTTGAGCGTTAACATACAAGTAGAAACCCAAGGTGCAATGGGTATTGAAAACAAGCTTAGCTACCAAGATATTAGCAAAGCGGATATTGCGCTCATTGCCTCTGATATTATGATTGAACAAGCCGAACGATTCGAGCAATGCCTTGTGCTCAATTCAACCATTGAAGATGTACTAACCAATCCAGATAGTGTGATCAAACGATGCTTAACGCTATCTCTTAAATCAAGTTAGTTCATTATAATGTCAACGGTACGAGTTACCTTCTATTTAGGCCAAGCTGGATTACCGGCTTGGTTAATTAAAGGTGTCCATCACCAAGTTCGAGGATTTAAAGGCTATGCTGAATTAATTAAAGTACAAACTTTACAACGAGTTAATGTTCAAAAATATTTGAGCGCGTTAACCTTTGCATTTCAACCTTTTGATTTATGCCAGATCGTTCTCACTGGTGAACATGCGGCAAGCTACGCCGCCATACTTCGAATCTATCTTCACAAAGATTGTTTTTTACTGGATAAAAGGATCACGCCAACCAGCCAGGACACACAACATTTACATCTCAGTCATTTTGAATTTCACCATGTCACGATTCAAAAACAATTTGATGCTTTCATTCGCCTTTATCGATTAATGCACCCTTCTGAAAATGAATCAGCAGCAGAAAAAGCTTATATTCTCCAACAAGTTGCTAAAATTTCATCAATTGAAAATTATAAAGTCATAGCGGAACAGCTCAATCGGCGTGAACAATCATCGTCCACTGGAATGAAAGGCGGTATTGCTCTCCCACATATAATGACCGAGTATGTCAATCAACCTCAACTAATTTGCCTAACCTCTAATAACCCTATTGATTGGCAATCATCTCATGGTCCCGTCACCCACATTATTGCTTTATTACTACCCAAAGAAAGCAGCAAAAATACTATGTACGCAGTTCGTCATTTGGCGGTCAGTTTACTTTCATTAGAGGTGAACCAATTTGTTAGCGAGCATCATACCTCCAATGAATTACATGCCATTTTGACTTGTTTAATGATGCCAAAAGTTTGATGATACCCAAATAATACCAATCATATTGATCTTTAAGAACAATTATACCGCTCTGTACAACCAATCACCCACCGTGCATAGCTCTAAATTCACTTGGTGTTCGACCTAACTTATTTTTAAATACTCGATAAAAATAATTCACATCATTAAAGCCACAACGCAATGCCACTTCACTCAATCTAAAGGTATAACGGGTTAACATAAACTTCGCCCGCTCTAATCTCACCCACGTAATGTAATCGGCTAACCGCATATGGCCTTGTTGGCGAAATAAGCGTGACAGATGGTTTGGACTGACATTAAAACGACTGGCAATACTGTCGCGAGTAATATCACGATGAAAATTTTCTTGGATATAAATGCAAATGCCTTGGTATAAATCTTCACTACGACCTTGAGTTGAGCTTTCTGGCGACAACAACATGCCATGGCAATAACTCATCAAAGCCATCAATAAATGTCCACCGGTAGGATGTTGAGTCTTTTCTTTGGCTAGAGTATTTAACCCATTCAAAATATGGTCTAAAGCGTGGCCTGTACGCGTCTGCACACTGTGCTTTTGGACATCAAAAAATGTCGCTTCATTTTTGCGTTTTTCCACCAAACTAAAGCCTAATTGTCTCTTACCAAATAACAGGCTCAACACACTACAATCCGTGTCCCATTCAGGCTTATTCCAACTATTGGGCGGTATATATAAAATATCGCCCGGTAGTACTTTAACTTCAGTAATACCAAATTCAGGGTCTTCAATTTTATTAATATATTCCCCCTTGATAACAAACTCCATACGAGGAAAGTTCACCTGATAGCTAAAAGGTGGCGGCGTGGTGTGATCACTGGCAAACCAGACTCGATTAAAATACTCCCTTTCTGATAACACACCTTCTAAAACATTAATAAAAACTTGAGTCATTACGATTTTCCACTTTAATTTTAAATAGTTAAGTATCTTTAACTCTCTATTAACTATTGTGGTCTCTAGTAATTACTGAATATATCGACCAGATGACAACCTAAGTGATCGCGGTCACAAAGCACAACTTAGGTTACAATAATCCAGTAAATGGTTTCAATGTACACTATTTTAAAACAACAAAATATCCAACAATTAACCTATAACTTAAAATAACAATACATATATAGGTACGATAATGATTACACAGCTGATTAATGAAAACCTGATCCGCTTGAATCTAAAAGCCACTACTAAAGATGAAGTCTTTAATGAAATGGTTGATGTATTAGATGCTCAAGGCAAACTTAATAACCGTGACCAATTCTTACAAGATATTTATGCTCGTGAAGAGATTGGAAACACAGGGTTTGAAGAAGGCATAGCGATACCACATGCAAAAAGTGCCGCAGTAGCTCAACCTGCTGTAGCAATTGGTATCAGCCGAAATGGGATTGAGTATGGCGCAGAAGATGGAGAAGCTTCTACACTATTTTTCATGATCGCATCACCAGATGGCGGCGCTGATCATCACATTGAAGTATTAGCAGAGCTGTCTTCTAAATTAATCGAAGATGGTTTTATTCAAGCCTTCATGCAAGCTGAATCACCAAAAGCTGCACTTGATCTTTTACTGCAGAAGAAAGAAGTCGAGAACACCGTAGTGGCAGATAAAGGCTTTCTTATTGGCGTAACGGGTTGCCCTGCTGGTATTGCCCATACTTACTTAGCCGCCGAAGGCTTAGAAAAAGCGGCCGCCGAGATGGGTTACAAGATTAAAGTCGAAACCAATGGTTCAATTGGTGTGAAAAATGCACCTACCGCAGAAGAAATTGAACGTGCAGTTGCAGTTATTGTTAGCTGTGACAAACAAGTAGACATGACGCGATTTAACGGTAAGAAATTAGTCCAAACCAGTGTGAAAGCCCCTATCAGTAATGGTAAAGGCGTTATCCAACAAGCATTAGATGCATCGCCTTATCAAGCAGATGCAAGCCATTCAAAAGACGATAAATCCGCTGCAACCTCTGGTCGTTCAAATCTTTATCGTTACTTGATGAATGGTGTATCACATATGATCCCATTTGTAGTAACTGGTGGTTTGATGATTGCCCTATCGCTTGCACTTGGTGGGCAGCCAACGCCAAATGGCATGCAAATACCTGAAGGCAGCTTGTGGAACCAAGTTCTCAATGTGGGTGTCGTAGCCTTTACTCTAATGATCCCTATTCTGGCTGGCTACATTGCTTTTGCTATCGGTGATCGCGCCGCACTTGCACCTGGTTTTATTGGGGGTTGGATTGCGAACAATGGTTCTTTCTACGATGCGGATGCAGGTACTGGTTTTATTGGCGCTATTATCGCCGGTCTCTTAGTTGGCTATTTTGTACGCTTTATCGCAACACGTGATTACCACAAAATGGTTGCCCCACTTGTACCTATAATGATTGCGCCAATCTTAGGTACTGTCTTTATTGCTTCACTATTCATCTTTGTTATTGGCGCACCAATTGCAGATCTGATGCAGTGGTTAAACGCCGTTCTAACTGAAATGAGCACTGGTAACGTAGTTCTGCTTGGTATTGTCCTTGGCGGCATGGCGGGCTTTGATATGGGTGGTCCATTTAATAAAGTGGCATTCCTATTCTCTGTCGGTATGATTGCAAATGGTCAAACTCAATTTATGGGCGCGATGGCCGTTGCGATTCCAATTGCTCCACTTGGCATGGCTTTCGCCACCGTGATTGGTCGCAAACTAGATATATTTGAAGCAAGTGAAATCGAAACGGGCAAAGCAGCCGGCGCAATGGGTTTAGTGGGTATTTCTGAAGGCGCTATTCCATTTGCGGCGCAAGATCCATTATCGGTTATTCCTGCTAACGTTATTGGCTCAATGGTTGGTGCCGTTATGGCGTTCTCCTTTGGCATCACCAATAGTGTTGCTCACGGTGGCCCCGTAGTTGCTTTACTCGGCGCAATGAATAAACCCGTCATGGCATTAATCTGTATGGCGACAGGGGCAATCGTAACCGCTATTGTGTGTGTAACTTTAAAAAAAATGCGCAAAAATCGCGCTTTAAAAGCAGTAGCTGCATAACATATTGACGCTAGATAAAGCATCAATGTAAAAATGAGCAGATAATGATTCCCGTTATCTGCTCATTCTAGTTTTTTAGCTAGCGTATAATTTTAAATTCATCCAATTAAAATTGTTATTCTATTAAAACAATTATCTGATTAAAGCATTTATCAAATTAACAACACTCAACCGAAAAGTAAGGTTTTCTCATGAAACAACTTCCCCCTTTTTTCCTTATGCAAAATGTAATTCAAGACTATGCATGGGGAAGCACAACCTCCATCAATCAGCTTTTTGATATCCCGAATCCAAACCATAAACCACAAGCTGAAATTTGGATGGGCGCTCACCCAAATGGTTGCTCCCACATTGAATTAGACGGAAAATCAACCCGCTTGGATGACCTCATCAACCAGAATAAAAATACTATTTTAGGAGAAGAAACGACTCAAACATTTAATGAACTTCCTTACTTATTTAAAGTATTGGCGGCGGCGCAAGCGTTATCAATTCAAGTTCACCCAAGTAAACAAGCCTCTGAAATTGGTTTTGATAAAGAAAACAAAGCAGGAATTGACATTAAAGCGGCTAACCGTAATTACAAAGATCCAAACCACAAACCTGAGCTTGTTTATGCTTTAACCACTTATCAAGCAATGAATGGCTTTCGTGATTATTCCGCTATCATTAAACCTTTTGAAAAGATTGGCATTGAAGTATTACAACAAGACGTTGCTGCGCTTAAAGCAAACCAAACACCTGAAGGATTAAGCGCATTTTTTGAAGCTATTTTGTCACTTGAAGGCAGTCGTAAAACCTCTGCACTTAACGAGCTAATGGCGCATGTAGAAAAAAATACGCAATGTACCACTGCTGCATTAATTCTTGAATTGGCCGAGCAATATCCGGGTGATGTCGGTTTATTTGCGCCACTAATGCTGCATGTCATTACGCTCCGACCTGGAGAAGCGATGTTTCTTTATGCTTGCACACCACATGCATACTTAAAAGGCACAGGGCTAGAAATTATGGCAAATTCAGATAATGTTCTTCGCGCGGGCTTAACCCCCAAATATATTGATGTCCCAGAATTGGTCGCTAATACTTTATGTGAACCAAAACCAAGTGAAGATCTCTTACTCACACCAATTATTAAAGACAATGCTAAGCATTACCCTATTCCAGTTGACGATTTTAAATTCAGTGTTTATCACGGAGATAGCAACATCACCTGTGAGAGCGCTGAAATTATTTTCGCTATCGATCAAGATGTCACATTACGCCATCAATCTGGCAATATGCTTTGTATTACCAAAGGTCAATCAGCTTTCATTCCATTGAGTACCCACCAATACCAAGTCGAAAGTACCGGAACTTTTGCCCGAGCTTATAATTAATCGCAATTAAAACACAACATCTAAAGCGCTAGATTTGCTATTTAGCGCTTTGTCTGATCTTTAATCAGACTTGCCGTAATGATTTCACCATACTTACTAAACCATAATGACTAAGTAATGCTGACTAGCCAAAATTCATTCAAGTGGTAGAATATATACACAATTCAACTTAGGATTCATAATGATAAAACAACTTCTTACCACCACCTTTTTTTGTTTATCCCTTTCAGCTTGTTATGACTCTTCAAGTGACAGCTCACCCAATGAACCATTAGAAACACTTGCCTTCACATCAGTAGTAGAAGCCGTAAGTCTTGCCCGTGTTGAAACATCAAATGGACAAGGCAGCCATTTGATTGGTTTTGATGCTAACGGTGCTCCACTTGGTGATCTTTCTAATTATGACGTGGATAAATTCACACCAACTTCTGATGGTGGGTTTGTAGTTGAAGTTACGGAAAACCATAAATCAACTTACCAATATCAAAATCTAGGCGACAGTGTTGATCAACACGAGCCTATAACCCACACCTACCGCAAGCCTGTTTGGTACTATGTGCAAACATCAGGCTCTGAAAATGGGAGCATTAACACTGGGGATTATTTCTTAATCTCAGATAAAAAAGAATTACCTGAGTTTGTTGGGGAAAATAGTGATGGTTTACTTGTATTTTCAGATGGCGAGACGTTTAACCTTAAAAATTATACTCGTGGACAATTTTATAATAGCCTTGAGTTGAATACAGAATCTATTATTGATTCCATTACACAAATAACAAGCGAAAGTTCAAGTGAATCTATCACTGAAGTCCTAGCACAATTAATTGAAAATAAAACGATTGAAAAAGCGAAAAGTATCCATCAAATTAGTGGTGATACACTACTATCGACTAGTGAAAATTTAAATGATGTCCTTATTGAAACAAATAAAGGGGCAACAGCATCATTTAGTCAAGAAATTTGCGAAAGCGAAAAGCTCACCAATAAACAAAAAATAACTTGTAAAACAGTAATAATACCAGCAATCAACTCAGGTATAGTTTCTGGTCTGATCGGATTAGATAATAAAATAAAAAACCTCAATGGAGTTAGCCAAATTTTAACTGTCCATAATTCTGATTTAACTTTATTAAATACCGGGTTATTAAAAGATAATGCGGAACTGGATGAATCATTTTCTGGCGGCTGGATTGGTGAAACAACATTAAACTCTTTTAATAATAAAGATTTACCTACATTTATCTTAAGTAATTTCTTTGATAAAAAAGCCTGTAATGATGGAAACAAACAATGTTTATATTCAATTCAAGAAACAGGTTCAATCAATAAAACCTTAACTAGTGATTTCGTTATTAACTCAGACACAGGCTTCGAAACTGATAGCAAAGCTGGTCAAATCGAAGGCGGACAGCAAAATTACCTTTGGGTCAATGACGATTACATAGTGATCAAAGAAGCCCGTCAAATATCCATTATCGATAGAAAAGATAGTAATAAATTGCTAGCGCCAATTCTTGTTGGTACCGAAATTGATACGATCAATCTAACAAAAGATAGCAAGCTGTACATTACCGCTACTAATTCTCCAAATTTACCTGTCGCTTATATTTACGATATCGCCACCAAAAAAATGGGTAACGACATCTCAAATGGGGAAAAATTCCATGCTCTTAAGGCATTAATTAAGTAATTTTTCTATTCTATGAATCCAGCGCTTATCTTTACAAAGGTAAGCGTTTTTTTATTTACTATCTTACTGTGCTGAACCAATAAAAATTCAAAACATGACGGGTATCACATGCCGCTCATATCGTCTATAATACGCCACATAATCGATAAGACAATTTATGAACCATGAGTTGATAAATTGCAACCAATTGAAATAAAAACAAATTCGAGGAATTCCACTATCATTAGTTCAGCTAACATCACGATGCAATTTGGCGCTAAGCCATTATTTGAAAACATCTCAGTTAAATTTGGTGACGGTAACCGTTATGGCTTAATTGGTGCTAATGGTTGCGGTAAGTCAACATTCATGAAAATCCTAAGTGGTGAGCTTGAACCATCTGGTGGTAACGTCAGTGTTGATCCAAATGAACGTGTTGCAAAACTAAGCCAAAATCAATTTGCTTACGAAGAATTTTCAGTACTTGATACTGTCATTATGGGTCATAAAGAGCTTTGGGCTGTAAAACAAGAACGCGACCGTATTTATTCTTTAGCTGAAATGACTGAAGAAGATGGCATGAAAGTGGCCGACCTTGAAGTTGAATTTGCGGAAATGGATGGTTACACCGCTGAATCGCGCGCAGGTGATCTTCTGCTTTCTGTGGGCATTCCAACCGAGCAACATTGGGGTCCAATGAGCGAAATCGCACCGGGCTGGAAACTTCGTGTTCTTCTTTCTCAAGTGTTGTTTGCTGACCCACATATCATGCTACTTGATGAACCAACCAACAACTTGGATATGGATACTATTCGCTGGTTGGAAGATACGCTAAACCAACGTAACTGTACTATGATCATAATATCGCATGACCGTCACTTCTTGAACTCAGTATGTACACACATGGCCGATATCGACTACGGTGAACTACGTGTTTACCCTGGTAACTACGATGATTACATGTTTGCATCGACTCAAGCTCGTGAGCGTTTGTTAAATGATAATGCGAAGAAAAAAGCACAAATTGCAGAACTGCAAACTTTCGTATCTCGTTTCTCAGCCAATGCTTCTAAAGCAAAACAAGCGACATCTCGTGCAAAACAAATTGATAAAATTCAACTAGACGAAGTTAAAGCGTCTAGCCGTCAAAATCCATTTATTCGTTTTGAACAATCGAAAGAACTATTTCGTAATGCATTGATTGTGGAAGAGTTAACGCAAGGTTTTGAAAACGATTTATTCACTAACTTCAATGCTATTTTTGAAGTCGGTGAACGTGTTGCCATTATCGGTGAAAACGGCGTGGGTAAAACTACCCTACTGAATACGCTAGCGGGAAGATTAGATCCTAAATCAGGTGAGTTCAAGTGGTCAGAAAACTCAAACATTGGGTACTATGCACAAGACCATGAATATGAATTCTCACAGAATATGAAAGTATTCGATTGGATGGCTCAATGGCGTCAAGAAGGCGAAGATGAACAAGTCGTTCGTAGTTTCTTAGGCCGTATGCTCTTTGGTCAAGACGATATTAAAAAAGACGTTCAAGTACTATCTGGTGGTGAGCAAGGTCGTATGCTGCTAGGTAAATTAATGATGCACAGACCAAACATGTTGTTGATGGATGAACCAACCAACCACATGGATATGGAATCAATTGAATCGTTAAACTTAGCTCTTGAAAATTACAAAGGCACTTTGTTCTTCGTATCACACGATCGTCAGTTTGTATCCTCTTTGGCAACTCGTGTACTTGAGATCCGCGATGGTAAAATCAATGATTTCCGTGGTACTTATGAAGAGTACTTAAAAGTGCGTGAAGTGAATAAAGCGTAATTGATTTAATATAAAACAACATCAACAATTAACTGGCCCTAAAGTGTTTTCTTTAGGGCTTTTTTAGTCTTTACTTCCTTTAGGATAAACCTAGCATGACCTTTTCTGAGCTTAACCTTAACGCTGATCTTATCAAGGCCTTACCTGCTGACATTACAGCTCCAACCTTGGTTCAGCAACAAGCTATTCCTGCCATTTTACATGATGCAGATGTGCTTGCTTTAGCTCACACAGGCAGTGGTAAAACGTTAGCTTTTGGTTTGCCTATTTTACAAATGATAGAGTCTAAAATAAGTGATGTTCAAGCGGTGATCATCGCACCAACCCGAGAACTTGCTAGGCAGACCACTCAAACTTTACAACCCATCGCTACACGTTTTCATATCAAAACCGCAGCCTTATTTGGTGGTATTGATTTAGCCATCCAAGCTGAACAAATAACTCAACATCCGCAACTGATCATTGCGACACCCGGCCGCTTATTGGCCCTTTGCCAAGAAAAATCGATCAACCTATCTCAAGTTAAACATCTTGTTTTAGATGAAGCCGATCGCTTATTAGACATGGGCTTCTGGAAAGATATACAAAGCTTAATCACCTTCATTCCAATGCAGCGACAAACGCTATGTTTTTCGGCCACTTTACCCGATGATCTTGCCAATCAAGTTCGTAACGTTCTAACCTCTCCGGTTGAAATAAAAACGCACAATAGCAATAGTGTTGTGGATGGAATTAATGAACAGCTGTACTTAGTCAATAAGGGCAGTAAGACCCAAGCATTAATCTCGATACTAAAACAGCACTCAGATAAACAAGTCCTAATTTTTATCAATGCAAAAGATGGTGCCGATGCCCTAGCTAAGAAACTGGCTAAAGCAGGTATTAATGTTAAAACACTTCATGGTAATAAAGATCAAGCATCACGCGAATCTACATTAAATGAGTTTAAACAAAATAGTGTTCAGGTACTGGTCGCCACTGATTTATTAGCGCGTGGTATTCATATCGACTCCTTACCTGTTGTGATTAATTTTGATATACCAGAAAACCCTGCGGTGTATGTTCATCGTATCGGGCGCACGGCTCGATCTGGAAAAGCTGGTTTAGCATTGTCTTTAGTGTGTCATGCAGAAACTGAAATATTACAGGCAATTCGTGATTTAACCCAAAACACTATGGATCTAGAAATACTAGAACATTTTCCTGTCACCGATATACCGAGTACAGGTGAGAAAAAACGAGCGCCGAAAGATAAACAAGCTAATCGTCGTAGTGCGAAAAAGCAGAGTATTAAAGACTTTCAACCGAAAACAGAGCAAGCCCATTCTAGCCACTCAAAACAAAAACCAAGATTCAAATAAACCCACCTCATACGTATTGAACTGCTCACATTTGTGCAGTCCAATACGCACCACCTACTCACCCCCATAAACCATATCGCACCATTACAGTGCAATTGAAGATAATAAAAAATAATCCTTTAGACAGAAATCCCCAACATCCACCATAAGCCATTAACATATCTGGTTTTTAATTTTTATTTAATATTTACCAGTAATTGGCTTAATTTTTGCTTAAACTATTATTATAAATTTAACTTTGCTCTATTTAGGGGCTTAGAAGCTTGTAAGGCACATATTTCGTGCAACATACGATTTATAATACGCCAGCTAAAATCATAAAAAGGAGATATTCATGGATGAGTCAATGAATCAGGTCACTGGCGTAGTACAGGCCCTCACCCAAAGTTCGGATACATTATTCCTATTACTTGGTGCCATTATGGTGTTTTTAATGCACGCGGGTTTTGCTTTTTTAGAAGTCGGCACAGTGCGCCATAAAAACCAAGTGAATGCATTAGTGAAAATTTTAGCTGATTTTGGTGTATCAACTATTGCTTACTTCTTTTTTGGTTATTGGGTTGCTTATGGTCAGACATTCTTTGTTGATGCTCATACATTATCAGCCGGTAATGGTTATGCCTTAGTGAAGTTCT
Source organism: Vibrio sp. S17_S38 (assembly GCF_014694375.1). Taxonomy (GTDB): domain Bacteria; phylum Pseudomonadota; class Gammaproteobacteria; order Enterobacterales; family Vibrionaceae; genus Vibrio. Next base: position 58,139 of record NZ_JAAUWW010000010.1, on the reverse strand, counting down.
TTTTCTTATTAACTTTTGCAGCAGCGATCCCTGCTATTGTTTCTGGTGGCATTGCAGAGCGTGCACGTTTCTATCCCATTTTAATTGCGACTTTCTTCATTGTTGGCTTAGTTTACCCACTTTTCGAAGGCATCATTTGGAATGGTAACTTTGGTTTACAAAGCTGGTTTGATACTACCTTTAATGCACCATTTCACGATTTTGCTGGCTCTGTTGTAGTGCATGCCGTTGGTGGTTGGATTGCATTAGTTGCCGTTATTTTTCTTGGTATGCGTCATGGGCGTATAAAAGCAGGTCGACATACTAACTTCGCACCTTCAAACATTCCTTTTTTAGCACTAGGTGCATGGATTTTATCTGTGGGTTGGTTTGGTTTTAATGTTATGTCTGCCCAATCTATCAATGGAGTGAGTGGATTAGTTGCCATGAACTCATTAATGGCAATGGTAGGTGGAATAATAACCGCGATGATCGTTGGTAAAAATGATCCTGGTTTTATTCACAATGGCCCATTAGCTGGTTTAGTTGCTGTATGTGCAGGCTCCGATATCATGCATCCTCTTGGCGCATTAATTACAGGAATTGTGGCTGCTGCCATGTTTGTTTGGCTATTTACCTTTATGCAAAACCGAACCAAAATTGATGATGTATTAGGCGTTTGGCCATTACATGGTATCTGTGGTGCATGGGGAGGTATTGCTGCGGGGATCTTTGGTCAAGAAGCTCTTGGTGGTATGGGCGGAGTTAGCTTTATAGTCCAAATTCTAGGTACTTTAACGGGCATAGGAATTGCCGTGATTGGATCGTTTATTGTTTATGGAACTCTTCATAAAATAACAGGTTTACGCTTAACACAAGAGCAAGAGTACAACGGTGCGGATTTATCTATTCATAAAATCAGTTCAACCAATGAAGATTAACCGTATTTAAATAGAAAACTTAGCCCAATCCCATCCAAGTGGGTTAAGTTTATAATTGCTTATAAATGGAGCGACTTTATTTAAATAATTTATCCCCCATTACAAAGCATCTATACCCAAAATAATTAAAACTATAATTTCAAGCAAGGCAGGTTTCAGGGACGACAGTATTGCAATAACGAGACTGTCGACTATCTTTAATAATTAACTCTTTTTCTTTAAACGCAGAAACGCCATCAATTGCGGCCAAATAATCACCCATAACAATAAAAAGAAACAAAGAATTAACAATAGAATATTGAGGTACCAAGTTTTCATCAGTATAATTAATATCTTAACTCTATTTAATCCTTCACTCTAAATCACTTTATCCTTCATTAACTACGAAATATCAACTTTAATGGTGTCATTATGAATACTAAACGGACTTTACTCGCTGCATCAATTTCCTCTCTTTTTTCACTTTCTTTATTGATGTCTACCCAAGCTAACGCCGCTGCAGAAAATGCTGGTGAATTTTACTTAGGTGCAAAAACTGGTTGGGCAAATTATGACTTTGCTTGTACTGGATCAGGCTTAGATACTGATTGTGATAATGACGCTTGGGCCGGCAGTATTTTAGGTGGTTATCAATTTAATAATTGGTTAGCGCTAGAAGCTGGTTATAACTACTTTGGCCATTCCAATGCTGATTATTCAGGTGCTGGCAATAATAAAACTCGCGTTCAAAATGGTGAACTTTCGGTTAAAGGCGATTGGAACCTAACAGACAAATGGAGTTTATTCGGTAAAGTCGGTACCGCGTACAATGGCGTCGATAGTGACTTTTCTGGCGCTTATGATTCTGATGTTTCCGACAATAACTTTTCTGCAATGTTAGGTGCTGGTGTGGAATACCAAATCAACCACAACTTACGTTTCCGTACTGAATATCAGTGGTTTAATAATGTAGGTGAAAAAGATACTACTGGTTCAAGTGATTTGAATTACTTAAGTATTGGTTTGGTGTATTTCTTTGATAGTAACGCAGCGGCGGCCCCAGTAGCGGCGGCAGCAACTAATGACGAACCTATGGCTGAAGAACAACCGGTACAACAAGCACCAGTAGAAAAGCCAGTACAAGATGCCTTACCAGCGATTACTCTTTCAACAGGGGCATTTGCTCATGATTCAACTAAACTGACTCCTGATGCTAAAAAGTCATTAGATCCAGTTGCTGATGCACTTCTGGCTGATGAAAGTATCAGTGTGAAAGTTATTGGTTATACTGATTCTTCTGGTAGCGCCGCATACAACCAAAAACTGTCCGAGAAACGTGCACAAAGTGGTGCGGATTATATCGAGTCAAAAGGCGTCGCTAAAGATCGTGTTACCGTAGAAGGTAAAGGTGAAGACAGCCCAATAGCCGATAATTCAACTTCTGAAGGTCGTGAAAAAAATCGTCGCGTTGAAGTTTTTTACGAAAGATAATAAATAACCGTGATTTAAACACTCAACCGCATCTTCATAAGGTGCGGTTTTTTATTCTCGGTTATTTATATTCAAAATAGTGCTAAAAATGCTTTTGCCGCATGAGAGAGATAACGTTGCGATGACCAGCAAATTCCAAGCTCCCATTTGATCTCTTGTTTTAATTCAATAAAATCATAATGATCAGAATTCAAACGCGCGCAGATCGGCGCAGGTAAAAATGTTACTCCTAGCCCGCTTTTTACCATAGCAGCAAGAAAGTCCCATTGAGTACTCCTGACCCCCACTCTTGGTTGAAAACCATTGTCTTGACATAGCTGTTCAATAACCGCCGTCAATGCAAATTCTTCACGGTAAAGATAAAACGTATGCTGTTGTAGATCTGCAATATCAATAGTTTGATCGACTGAATAACCACTATTTTTTGCCAAAACCACATAGACAGGGTGAGTAACAATAACTTTTGTTTTCAACTGTTCTTGATTTAAAGGCAGCATCGTAATACCAAGATCAATTTCTCCAGCATGAATGGCACTTTCAATTTTACGACTACCAAACTCCACAATAGATACCTCTACTTTTGGATATTTAACCTGAAACCGATGCAAGGTATCAGCGTATAAGTGCCCAACCATGGGCGGAATACCAATCGATAATGTCCCCGACTCCAACTGCTGTAAATCATGTAGTTTTGCCTGCATATCATTGAACTGTTGTAAGATCTCTTCTCCATAACGATAAACGATACTGCCCGCCTCCGTTAACCTAATATCTCGATTATTGCGATGAATCAAAGGCTCACCAACCGATGACTCTAAAGATTTCAAAGCTTTGCTAATAGTAGGTTGTGTGACAAAAAGTTGCTCAGAAGCACGGGTGAAATTTTTAGCTCGAATCAAGGTGACAAAATAATTGAGCTCTTTGTTATTCATAATTCACAACCTTAATATGGGTAGTTACACAGCCAATATCATTCCGATATAGAATACATTCTAGTCATATTATTCATTACTGGAAAGTAATCTGTATCACTTATAATAGCCATATCCTATTAAACCGAATCAGTTAAGACGATGATCCTTTCAAAAATCAAAACCATTTCTCTTATTTTTATCCAAGTAATTAGCCTTTGTATATTGTGGTTTTTCGCAGACCAAACGGTACAGGCATTTCATATTCCAATGCCATCCAATGTATTTGGTTTATTAGTTCTTCTTGGATTGATGTTCACTGGGATTATCAATATTAAGTGGTTAAAAATAGGTTCAATGTGGTTACTCGCAGAAATGCTGTTGTTTTTTATTCCTGCGGTTATCGCCATCATTAATTACCAAGATTTATTCATACACGATGGCATTAAAATTATGGCTGTGATTTTATTGAGTACCTGCTTTGTATTAGGTGTAACCGCATACGTCGTAGAGAAAATCTATCGCTATGAAGTCAAAAAAATGCAGAGGAAATATTGATGGAAATTCAATCTATTCAACACCATGCTGCTATGTTGATGTACTTATCCTTTACAGTTAGTTGCTATTATTTTAGTAAGTGGCTTCACTCACGATTTCCTGTGTTTATTTTCATTCCCCTTGTCTTTGTTCCTGTCGTCATTGTGGCTTTAGTCACCGTTTTACATATTCCATACCAAGACTATATGTGGGATTCTCATTGGTTAGTTTGGATGCTCGGCCCTGCCACATTAGCCTTTGCGGTTCCTGTATATGAATACCGCGCTTTAATTGTCAAACATTGGCTTTCTTTAGCCACTGGCGTTTTTATTGCCGTGAGCGCTGGCATTGGTAGCACCTTATTACTAAGTCGCTGGTTTCATTTATCCGAGATGTTACAACGTAGCCTTGCAATGCGTTCTATTACGACGCCTTTTGCAATGGCTGCAACAGAATCAATTGGTGGAAAACCGGACCTAACTGCTGTTTTTGTCGTGATCACCGGGGTTATTGGGATTGTTGTAGGAGAGTTAGTACTAGGTGGATTAACCATTACATCACACCACGGTAAAGGTGCTGGTTTGGGCGCTTGTGCTCATGGCGCAGGTACAGCAACCGCTTATAAAATAGATAATCAAGCGGGTGTCATAGCCAGCTTAATGATGATGTTATCTGGTGTGGTTACCGTACTTCTTGCACCATGGCTTGGGCATATTTTATGGGCTTAATTGGCTCCAAGCTTATAAATTTACGGCTTATGTACTGTTTACAGCTGAGAAACTCCACCTTGAGTAAGAGCCATCGGATCTAATAACTCTTTAAGTTCTTCTCGGCTTAATGTGGTTTCCTCTTCTGCTACCTCTAAAATAGCCCGCTGTTGCTGATACGCTTTTTTGGCAATTTTTGCGGCGTTTTCATAACCAATAACAGGATTAAGCGCCGTCACCAGGATTGGATTTTTTGCTAACGCTTTATCTAGATTATCTTGTCTAATTGTAAAACCTTGGATGGCTTTATCTGCCAATAAAAGAGAGCTATTTGTTAATAATTCAATGCTTTGTAACAGGTTATACGCAATAACCGGTAGCATCACATTTAATTGAAAGCTTCCAGATTGCCCTGCTACCGTAATCGTTGTGTCATTGCCCATCACTTGTGCAGCCGCCATCGCAACGGCTTCAGGAATAACAGGATTCACTTTACCCGGCATGATCGATGAGCCCGGTTGCAAAGCTGGCAATTCAATTTCACCAATTCCAGCGAGTGGGCCAGAGTTCATCCAACGTAAATCATTGGCTATTTTCATTAAAGCAACCGCATAACTTTTTAACTCACCTGAAAGAGCGACACTGCTGTCTTGGCAACTCAAGTTATAAAATGGATTATCACTAGCATGCAGATTTAGCCCAGTCATTTCACTTAATTGCTCAGCTATGTTGTGCGCAAATTTCTCAGGCGCATTTATACCCGTTCCTACCGCTGTGCCTCCTTGCGCTAAACTTTTCAGCTCAGGCAGTGAATCTTCAATACGTTGTTGCGCTCGTTGAATTTGAGCTTTCCAACCTCGTAATTCCTGCCCAAATGTCACTGGCATGGCATCCATTAAATGCGTCCGGCCAGTTTTTACAATGCTGTCAGTTTGTAAGGCTTTTTTCTCTAACGTATCAATCAGATGGGACATACTCGGAAGCAGTTGGTGATGGATAGCGACTAAACAACTTAATTGAATTGCAGTTGGGATCACATCATTGCTACTTTGACTCATATTAACGTGATCATTGGGATGAACTCGTTGCTTATCATTTAAATCTTCACCCAAATGGTTATTCGCCAAAGTTGCTATGACTTCATTCACATTCATATTGGTGCTGGTGCCGGAGCCCGTTTGGAACACATCAATGGGAAACTGATCAGAGTGTTCACCTTCGATAAGTATGGCACAGGCAACCTCTATCGCTTGAGCTTGCTCTGAGTCTAATAATTTTAGGCCTAGGTTTACGACCGAAGCCGCTTGCTTAATTAATACAATAGATTGAATAAAACGAAAAGGTAGCCTTAAATCACTCATTGGGAAGTTATTGATCGCGCGTTGAGTTTGCGCTTGGAACAAGGCATTTTTAGGGACACTCACCTCACCCATGCTGTCGTGCTCGAGCCGGAAATTAGTGTCAATTGAATTATTTGGAATTGAAGAAGCCATCGTATTTTCCTTTTTGCTATTCTCGCAATAAGAATAAAAATTAAAAGTCGATGGCTTCAGTGTTGAGCTAAATAAGCGGTTATGCAAGTGTCTCAATCATTAAGATTTTTATTTGTATCATTTAACGCTGTTTTTCGAACTGCTGTACATCATCAGGAATGGTGATCCAAGCTTGCTTCTCACTGGTCCAAACATGCATATTCGGCACAATCATACTGGTGTCAGCTAAACTGCTTATTGCTTTAAATTTGATCATTTCAGGCGCGGCAGGGTTAATGTGGTAAATACGATTGCCACATCCTGGGCAAAATTTACCTACATTCAGATTACCACTGGCGGCAACACGTGAGTTTTCGTGTAGATCTCCAGTAATATCAATATCATGCTCATCCACTATCGCCGTGATGCTAAATGCACTTGTTGATAATTTTTGGCAGTCTTTACAATGACATGCAATGATCAACTTTGGGGCGGCATTCAATGAGAACTTAACTTGTCCACACTGACATTGTCCTTTTACTGGGTACACTGATTTTATCAATTCATTCGTCATAATATTTCCTATTCAATTGGAAGCGTATGATCTGCGCCCCACTCACTCCACGATCCATCGTAGACCGCCATATTGGTATAACCAGCGCAATAAGCTGCCAACAACACTATACAAGCAGTTAAACCTGAACCACAGCTAAAGACCAACTTTTCGGCTTGATCAAACTGATATTGCTTCAATAACGCCACAAGTTCTTCATTTGGCAGATATTGATGTCCAGCTAAGACTTTACTGAAAGGTAAATTAATCGACGATGGAATATGTCCTGAACGCATGCCTTCACGTGGTTCTTGCACCGTGCCGTTAAATCGTCCTTCTCCGCGTACATCCACAATCATAGTATTGGGTATATCAATTGCGGCTAAAACATCTTGAGCGCTGTAGACTTTATCCGCTTGATAGCGAGCAACAAAGTTACCTTGAGCATAAAGATCAATACCAAGAGTATCGCTTAACGGATATCCCATCGCTTGCCAAGCTTTAACGCCACCATTAAGAACATACACATGCTCATGGCCCATGCATTTAAACATCCACCATGCTCGAGGTGCAGAATATAAGCCTCGTTCATCGTACATGACAATAATACTGTCATCGTTTATTCCCAAGTTTTTGGCTTCTTGAGAAAACTTATCAGTGCTAGGCATGGTGTTAGGCAGTGACGATGTAAGATCCACAAACACTTTTTCAATATCAAAAGCTTGCGAATTAGGAAGGTAATTACGAGGCCCGTTTAGTTGTTCACCAACAACAGAGTGTTCAACCGTGGCATCTAGAAGAATAAGATTGTCATCAGAAAAGTGATCAAACAACCAAGTGGGAGAAATCATTGGGTAAGTAGAATTCATAGTACCTCTTTCCTTTCTCTACATTAGAAAATGAAAATGATACTCATAATATATTCAACAATTACCCAACTGACTTGAAAGTAGGTATTAAAGTTGGTTAACCATTAATTGAGCATCATCGCCATAGCTATCAGTACAGTCTGACTTTACTGATTTAAAACCATATTTCGCCCAAAAGCTAGCCATACCTTGTACTGCGACTAAAGAAATTCTATTAATATTCAAAGCATCGGCATGCATTAGTAGATTCTCAATTAATGCTTGAGCAATCCCTGCGCCTCGAGCATCAGGATTAATGGCTAAATCATGAATATACAAAGTTGATGCATCTTCTACAGACACTACTTCTTTGCGATCAGAAATATCTTGGTTAATGTGCGGAGGCTCTTCACTTTCCCAAGGATGCGCTAATACATAACCTAATACTTGTTCATCATCATCCATACACACAAAACACGTTTCAGGTGATACATCAGATTTAATTTTAAGAATATCAATATCTTCGGCTAGATCATCTCGATAAGCGACTTCTTGGATTTGTTCGATTTGAGGCCAAACTTCATCGGGGATTTCTAAGATTTGTGTATCGCTAATATTGGTGTTCGATTGAAGAGTCACATTTTGAGTAGTGTTGATACTTTGATTTGATTGCGTCATGTTCATGAGATGGAGACACCTTGTTTTGTGTTCCGTCATCCTTAACTGGAAACCCATTTAGTGGGTATATATGAATGGCACCGAAAGTGGTGTTGATATATTGAGGGGGATTATAACAAAATATCGCTTATGAAGGAATAGTCGATAAAATAGTCAATAACAACAATCTATATTGACTATTTTATTCCTGCACTCATGTTTTGAATATTTATCCTCTTCAGCCTTTGCATTCATGAGACTTGTATTAACGGAAAAAATTAGGGTTCTGGATCCAAATACTTCCGATGCAATTTAGCACGACCATCAACCAAAAAATCACTTGAAAACTAAACTTGCGAGTTTTATGTCGTAATAGTTTTTGTGCGATTAATGCTCCTGGCCAACCGCCCGCTAAAGCTAAAAGTTGCAACGTTTTTTCAGGTGTACGCCATTGATCATTTTTTGCTGCACGCTTATCTTTCCAGTAAAGAACAAAGGTTACAAAGCTCATCACAAAACAATATAACAAACCCATTTTTAAGGTGATCATAATGCTATTTCTTAATCCAATTGTTTAAGGTCTGATAAGATCCACGCACTATCGTGTCTTTCTAAACCAATATGAGGATAATAATCAACTGCTTGAGGTGCAGCTAATAAATTCAATTTACAGCCTGAGTTTAACTGTAAAAATGTCCGCTTAATTAGCTCTTTGCCAATGCCTTTCGCTTGAATATTTTCAGAAACGGCTAAATCCGATAAATAACAACAAAAATAAAAATCCGTTACAGAACGAGATATTCCGACCAGCTCATCGCCTTGCCATGCGGTCACGGTTAAATTGGCATGATCAAGCATAGCCTGAATAGCAACAATATTTTCAATTGGCCTGCGTACACCCAAAGTGGTTTGTTTTAATAAATCAATAAACTCTCTCGCAGTAATAGGGTGATTTACCTTGTATTCAATCGTCATAAGCTCTCCATATTATTTACGTTAAATAAGTCTCGATAAGTCGTGCTGATCAGGCGCATCACAGGCTTGAGCTTTTACTCGTATGGCAAGAGTTGAACTCTCTGGTGGGAAGTACACAATAAAGTCACAGTGTAACCCACTGAGTGACTCATGGCGATAATAAGCAACGAAAGGTTCACCTAAGGATTGGCACTCCTCTTTTAATAAGGCAATGTTAGGTTCTACCATTAAGGCGTCACCTAAATTTTTACGATACCAATTCGCTACCATTCTCCTCTCCTAAATTATCAGTTCATTACCAGACAAAGCATGTTTTGAAAATTCGCTCACGTTATTCAACGTTGTTTCTGCAATATTAGATAACGCTTCTTGGGTTAAGAATGCCTGATGTCCCGTGAACAACACATTATGACAGGCCGATAAACGGCGGAAAATATCATCGGTAATAATGTCATTAGATTTATCTTGGAAGAATAATTCTTTCTCATTGTCATAAACATCTAAACCAAGCGAGCCTATCTTACCGCTCTTCAGCGCTTCAATTGCATCACCAGAATCCAATAAGCCACCACGACTAGTGTTAATAATCATTACATGATCTTTCATTTTACTGAATGACTCTGCGTTCAATAATCGCTGATTGTCTTTCGTTAAAGGACAATGAAGCGTAATCACATCGGACTGGCGATAAATTTCATCTAAGTCCGTATAGGTCGCCCCTAATTCAATCGCGGCATCACTTGGATATGGATCGGAACAAAGAATATTCATGCCCAAACCTTTTAGGATACGCATTGTCGCAAGCCCTATTTTCCCAGAACCAATAACACCAACGGTTTTACCGTGAAAATTAAAACCCGTTAATCCTTCTAATGAGAAATTGGCATCACGAGTTCGTTGGTAGGCTTTATGAAAGCGGCGATTTAAGCACATCATCATACCAACGGCATGCTCAGCGATGGCTTCTGGTGAATAAGAAGGAACGCGAACCACTTGGATCCCAAGCTCTTTTGCTGCATCTAAATCTACTCGGTCAAACCCCGCACATCGCATTGCGATCAACTGAGTACCTTGCGATGCTAATTTCTCCAATACCGACCGGCTTAAATCATCATTCACAAAGGCACAAATTACTTGAGAATCTTCAGCAATAGACGCGGTTTTTACATCCAGCTGAAAATTATAAAAATGGCATTCAAATCCATACTTTTGGTTCACTTTAAGAAACGAGGCTTCATCATAAGATTTGGTACTGAACATTGAGATTTTCATAGTGGTCCCTTTGGGCTTGATTTTAAATCGCACCTAATTTTAAATAGCAATGGTATACATTATTATTATCCTTCAACACATCTCAAGTAATAATTAAATAAATCGCTTATGCGTATGAAAAACATTCAATCTGTTTATCTAAATTAAAAAAGCCTGACTCCGATGAAGTACCGAAATCAGGCTAAAGTCAACGACATAAGAGAGTACAAGATAAAAACATCATCCAGCACCGTTAACGTTGAGCTAATCTATAAATCAACTACGGGTCTTAATCCATATAGAAGGGAAATCTTGGTTAGAATTTAATAATTCAATACTATAGAGTTCATTATTCTCGATATATAGTCTTGCATAAGCTCTAAGCGATTGCATACCACAGTTATCTTCTGTGATATCAAAATCGATAAGATGCTCGACATCATTAGACTGGCTAAATAAACCAAAACTAGTACAGCTAGCTCCTTGGATCTCTACCTTCCCTTCATTAGTAACCATCATCGTGTATAAATTGTTGTTCCATAAAGCTTGATACTGCCCTTGATAATCACTTAATTTTTGTATCTCTAAAGTTTTCTGCTTTAGTAATATTTCCCCTACTGGCGTACCACACTGCAAATTTAAACCACTAGGCGTACATGAATACTGAATAGCAGAAAATTCAATCTCGCCAGAATTTTTCCGATTACCTGCATAAGTCACTTGATGATTTCTATCATCCCAAGACGTCAGCACCGGATTTTGTGTCGCCTCTGAAGTAACTTGAACTTCAATCGGATTACCGTTGTCATCTTTGCTAACCGCCATATAAACGGCGCTATTCACTTTAGTTTGATCTGTCTCATTGGAGCTATTACATCCAATAAGAAGAAATAGCGAACCTAATCCAATCAGGCTAATAATAGAAGAATTCTTCATAATCCCTCCTATTTTAAGCCAACGAGGCGTTGCTCAGTTAAGGCTACTTTCGCTCTTGATGCTTGTATATTCCCATCAATAGTACTGATAGTAATATAACCTTGTTGAACGGCTACACCCTCAGAATTATCATCACTATCCCCTGCATCTCCCATTGAGGCAGAAAGCCCTATTTTTCCATCAAAACCTGCATGAAAAGCCGATTCTGCTTGCTCTTGGGTCATACCCGCAGACACCATTGAACCAATCGCATAACCAGAAAAGAGAGAGTCAGCGCCGAGATCACTTGAAAATGTTAATTCTGTGCCACCACTATTCCAGCCAACATCAGTATATTTATAACCTAAGTTTGTTTTCATATCTTCTGGTGTGTTTACGTTTAAACCAGTATAAGCAGGCAATAAAGGTTGATCTGGTTTTTGCGTATTCACTAACTGGGTAACGATATCAACAACCACTTGAGCCGATAATTTTGATTGTTCATCATCGCTAGCGGTACTCATACCACCACTAACAGCAATGGCAGGCACCCCACGAGAAAGAGAAATCATCGCTGCGCCTAATGTCCCTGAATTATTGTTCATATAACCAAGGTTATTTCCTTCATTTGGCCCTGAAATAACAAGATCCGGCTTCGTACCCCATTTTTTCTGAGCCGCGACATCAATACCATATAGAGCCGCCATGACAGGCGTGCCTTCTACATAATCTTCATATATTTTTGTTGTATCCGTATCACCGACACAAAACTCATCCGTACCTCTTTCGTTCACAGTAACGGCTTTCATCATCACCATTGAACCGCCTTTACCACTTTGAGGGCCGCAAGGTGCAGACATAATCACATCATGTCCTGCAGCTTCTAAGGCTGATTTCATATTTTTAATATTCTGTGTATCCCAGCTGTCATCATTGGTTAATACAATATTTAAGGCTAATGCAGATGGGGCTAGTGTTAAGCCTGATAAAAATATAACAGTAGTAAAGCTCGTCCTTATAAATTTCATCTTTTTCCCTATGTTTAATAGTATTAAATATGGCTTCCATCATGGAAGGTGATGAATACTATGAAGAAAAAATATGAATTTATTGCTACATAAAAATGACAAATTTATTATGACGATCAAAAAAGCCTAACTTATATAAATATAGAAATTAGGCTTTGAGGAGAAAGTGGCTTAAAGCGCAGATTGTTATTCAGAGAAACATGGATCAACGTGCCATGCATTCATTCTTTTCATCGACATAATAGCGAGCAAAATGATTGCCCCACCACCCATGACTGTGATCACGGCAAATGGCGCTGTCAATGAGGTTTGCTGAATTAAACCTGCAAGTAACGAAGCGCCACTCATCTGAATAAATCCAAGCATTGCTGCTGCGGTGCCTGCGCGTTCACCAAATGCAGAAAGCGCCATACTAGTAGCAGGGCCAAGCAATAAAGCAAAACCGATACAAAGTAATGCCATTGGCAACATAAAGCCAACAGCGGCAGCCATTCCCATTTGAGGGCCAATTTCTTGGGCTAAAAATTGCATTGCCGCCGATCCAATTAGCAACGATAAAGCAAGAATAACGGTTGGGCGATTACCTAATTTTTTGATCACCCAAGGTGCGCCAAAACATGCTGCAATATTGATAATGGCGTTAATGCCAAACAAACCACTAAAAGCCAACTCGGACACACCTAATTGACCAATTAACCACACTGGCGCATAAGAAACATAGGTTAAAATCGCGCCCATACCTGTCATGCAACAAACCGCATAAAATAAGAAATGACGCTCTGTTAATACCGGCTTATATCTAGCCCAACGATATAGAGCCCCTTCACTAACTGTATTAGCCGGACGTGTTTCAGGAAATTTCCACAATACAATAACGAGCATGATCAAGCCGTATAACATCATAAAGGCAAAGGTTGAACGCCAACCAAAATGCAATGCCAATACGCCGCCTAAGGTTGGAGCTAAAGCAGGAACCACACAGATCACACCATTCAAATAGCTATAAATTTTTGCGCCATCTTTAACCGAGTAACAATCTCGCACCGCGCTAAAGACCACAATAGAGGTTGAACACGCCGCTAAACCTTGTAGCACTCGCGCCACTTGTAATAATTCAAACTCTTTTGATAGCACCGCCAATAAACTGCTTAAGATATACAAAACCAGACCAAATAAAGCAATCGGGCGACGACCAAATCGATCCGCCAATGGCCCAATAATGATTTGCCCTAATCCCATCGCAAATAAGAACAAAATCAAAGTGGATTGCACTTGGCTATTAGAAACCGAGAAATCTTGCGCCATGGTAGGTAAAGACGGTAAATAGATATCAATTGCCAATGGACTCAGCAGCACCATCGACATCAAAATAAATAACAAATTACGTTGCATATAATTCTCAAAGTGGGAATAAAAAGACAAAAATAAGTGCGATATTTTAACGCTTAGATGATATGAACAGAAATGGTATAATTTCGGAAATCAATTTCCAATAAGGAATATCAGGTGAATTTAGATAAACTGGCTCGCATCGATCTCAATTTGCTGGTGATCTTACAAGTATTGCTCGAAGAACAAAGCGTCACGCGTGCAGCTTATCGCTTAAATCTAAGCCAATCAGCATTAAGTAAGAGCTTAAATCGCTTACGTGAAACACTTGATGACCCGCTGTTTCAACGAACCTCTCATGGTCTAAAGCCTACAGCACATGCAATGGCGTTATCAAAAATACTGCCAAATACACTGCAAGATTTATATCAATTAACTTTACCGCCCATTTTTGATCCTGCGACCAGCAGCCGAAAATTTACCTTTTCAATGGTAGAAAGTGCTTACGAAACTTTGATCCCTTCTTTTATTGGTTCGCTTTTACAACAAGCTCCCAGTATTAAGCTCGATTCTTACTTATGGACGGGGCAATCTTTTCACGATCTTCAGCAAGGACAAATTGACTTTGGAATTGCCGGGCGAGATTTACACCCCCAAACGGGTTTAGATAACAACAAACCACCAGAAGGACTAGTTCAACATACTTTATATGAAGACAAACAAGTGTGCTTAGTGCGAAACGATCACCCTATTTTACAAGCGGTGAAACAAAAAGATTGGACGCTAGAACGTTATTTAAGCATGGCGCACGTACAAGTTCGATGCGAAGGAAAAGAATGGTGGGCACTGGATTATCATTTAGCAGATCGTGGTCATCATCGTAATATCAGCGCCACTGTCCCCGATTTTTATGGCGCGGCGAGCGTATGTGCCCATACCGATTTAATTTTCACCTTGCCATCAAGTTTTGCCAGCCATGCCCTCAATCTTTACCCTTTAACTCAACTCATTTTACCTTTCGAGTTTTTACCAATGGCGTATGTCTTGTTATGGCACGAACGTAATAATCAAGACAAAGGCCATCAATGGATGAGAGAAACTATAAGTTTGAGTGTGAAAAAAGCCATCACTTAAACAAATATTATACGTGCATTTTACCTTCAATGGTCGTCACAGCGCGGCCAATCAATTTAACTCGACCATTAGATACGATTTCACACCCAACATAACCACCTCGAACAGAAGCTTGGTAGCCCTTTAATATCGATTTATTGAGTTTTTCAGCCCAATACACCGCTAATGCACAATGAGCCGATCCTGTAACCGGATCCTCATTCACTCCAACCCAAGGGGCAAAATAACGAGAAATAAAATCAATATCGTCTGAGTTAGACTGCGCAGTAATCAATACACCACGGCCAGATAATTGATTAAGGGCATCAAAGTTAGGAGTAAGAGAATGTAAGATTTCCTCGTTAACCACTTCGATGAAATTTTTAGAATCAAACAAGCCATAAGACAAGACATGCTCAGATTTAAGGCCTAAATATTCCAACAGCACTTCATTTGTAGGTTGATCAAATAAAAGCGTCGGCGATGGAAAATCCAACTCAACCGTAGATTCATTTAACTTTGCTGATAAAGCGCCTGATTTTGTATTGAAGACAATAGAATCGCCAACCATCGCTCTTTTAGTTTGTTTTAAAATATGAGCGACCGCCAATGTTCCATGCCCACACAAAGCCACTTCCACTTTCGGCGTAAACCACCGTAACCGCATATTATTCAAAGATAAGAATGCCGTTTCTGAAACCGCCATTTCTTCAGCAATAGAATACATAAGCGCTTCATCGAGCTCGCTATCACTAATGCAAACCCCCGCTGGATTCCCTGTGAAGGCTTGATCCGTAAAAGAATCCACTTGGTATATTTCTAATTTCATAACAAACCTGCTCTAAGACTTCCTGAATTCAAGTATTAAGTACAATGGGCTAACACTCACTAATCTCTGCTTATCTTAATACAAAAAGAGCTATGCGGATCTATCGGCATAGCTCTTTTGGATACAATACTGAAGCTTCAAAACGAAAGCTGATTTATGGCACGCCGTGGCCTTTAGATGCACACCAAACTCGGAACCATTGCTCACGGGTCAGTTCAATACTCAATGCATCGATTGCCGCTTCTACACGTTCAATCTTGCCTGAACCTATGATCGGTAAAGGTTTTGATGGCAAACGACGCACCCAAGCATAAATGACTTGATCAATACTTTGTGCGCCCACTTCTTTGGCAATGGCTTCTAATTCATCACGAACGCGAACATGCTGATCTTCTAAGCCATTAAAAATATCACCACCAGCAAGGCAAGACCACGCCATTGGTTTCACACGTAATTGCTGCAGCAGATCTAACGTGCCATCATGTGCTACTTCAAAATTTAGTGGATTAATTTCAACTTGATTAGTGACTAATGGCGCATCTAGACGAGATTGCAATAATT
This sequence comes from Vibrio sp. S17_S38, assembly GCF_014694375.1. Taxonomy (GTDB): domain Bacteria; phylum Pseudomonadota; class Gammaproteobacteria; order Enterobacterales; family Vibrionaceae; genus Vibrio. The sequence goes on along the minus strand of NZ_JAAUWW010000010.1, from coordinate 42,063 downwards.
CAAACTGACGAGGAGAAAAATTAGACACACCAAAGTGTTTCACTTTACCCGCTTGTTTTAACTCTGAGAATGCTTCTGCTACTTCATCAGCATCCATCAAGGCATCTGGGCGATGGATTAAAAGCACATCCAAATCTTCTACTTGCAAACGTTTAAGCGAATTATTAACCGATTCAACAATGTGAGATTTACTAGTGTTGTAATGGTTAACTTTCCAATCTGGGTTTTTATCACCGCACAATTTTATATCGCATTTACTCACGATCTCAATTTGATCTCGCATGCTCTTATCAATCGCTAAGCCTTCACCAAACAGCTGTTCACATTCGTAATATCCGTAAATATCTGCGTGATCTACGGTTGTAACACCCAGTTCAACATGCTGCTTTAAAAAGGTGAGTCGCTCTTGTCGGCTCATTCCCCAATCACCTAAACGCCAGTAACCTTGAACCAATTCCGAAAATTCAGGCCCTTGCGGTGCAATTTGTACTTTTTTAATTGTCGTCATATTTCATTTCAGTCCAAAGACTGACTCCATAATGAATATTGAAAATCGATTACGTTAATCCTAGGGAGTTTTCTGGCTTGGCACAATCTATAAACCCCGAAAGATTACATTGCAAAAAAGAGGCTCACTAAAAATGGCTCGATATGACTTTATTTTGCAGTGTGGTGAAACCCATGAAAGCCAATATGTATACCGTGTTCCCAACGAGCATATCAAAACAATCGTGATAACAGTGTAAACTCATAACACTTTAATGAAATACCATTTCGATTCATTGCTAAAATAGCCTTCAACATGTTAGGCTAATTGGTATAACAACTTGACGTGGCATCTCCATTTCATCAGAACCTTTATACCCAAAGTAATTGAAGTTTCAGCTTCGAGTAAGACAGGCATACAAACCACTGATACAAGTTGTTATTTCCCTAACATTTCACTTTAAGGCTCATACATGCAGTATTTAATTGATTTACCGTTTGCTCAGTGGCTTGGTTTTCTTAGCTTTGCACTTGGTATTTCAACTTTTTATCAAAAAGACGATCGCAAACTGAAACTCGTTATGCTGATTTTCCAATTCAATAATGTGCTGCACTTTTATCTATTAGGATCGGATATTTCCGCCATCAGCACCCTACTTTCTTTTCTGCGTACCGCAACCGCAATTAAGACCTCTTCAAAGTTAGTCGCTGCCGCCTTTGTTATCGTGAGCATTGCTCTTGGCTTATGGATTGCAGATGGACCTTTAGACCTATTACCCATTCTAGGATCTGTCTTGGGGACGATTGCTGTTTTCCTATTAAAAGGAATTCAAATGCGGATCGCCTTTATTATTGGGGCAATATGCTGGCTGGCGAATAACATTATTGTGGGATCAATTGGCGGTTCATTACTAGAAGCGACATTATTAACCGTGAATTTATTTACTATAATGCGCCTTTATCGTAATAATCAAAAAGTTGGTTTGAAGGCTGAGTAAATAAATCACATATGATCGCTAAACATAAATTGTGCCTTTCATGTAAAGCGAACCAAAACCAGAAACAAGAACGCGGTCATTATCGATATTACAAAATAAAATTCCACCTCGCTTTGAAGCTTGATACGCAACTAAATTCGATTTAGATAATAACTCAGCCCAATATGGAGCAAGTCCTGCATGAATTGAGCCTGTCACTGGATCTTCATCTCCGCCATTTGCGGGCCAAAAGTACCGAGAGATGAAATCATATTGCTCAGATTCAGCGGTCACAACGACATCAAATGGTGCTAATAATTTAAGATGCTCTGATTGGTATGTGATGGTTTTAACTTCATCTTCTGACGACATGACAGCAAAATAAGCTTGTCGATTTTTTAACACTTGTATTGGCTTATACGACAAGCCCTTTAATAGTGATGGCGGAATATTTTCAATCACTTCGGGCCGCTGATTAGGAAAACTCATTTCAATTCTCCCATCATTAAGCTGATTCACGAATAATGAACCTACTTCTAAGGTGGAGAATTCGATCTCACCACTATTATTCAGAGAATTAAATATGACGAAAGATGCTGCTAATGTCGCATGACCACAAAAATCGATTTCGGTTAAAGGCGAAAACCAACGAATCTCATATTTATTGGGCGCTAATTCTTTAATAAAAGCAGTTTCTGAGAGATTATTTTCCATTGCAATACTCTGCATTAATACCGGTTCTAACCAATCATCTAATGGTATAACCGCAGCAGAGTTACCTTCAAACTGATGCTCGGTAAAAGCATCAACAACGAATATATCTAATTCCACTAGGCCAACTCCTTTTAATTTATAACTACGTGATGATTTCCATTTACTCTATCAAATTGATTTTGTTGCTTTTACTTTCTTGCTGTATTGTTTTGGCGTAATTTTAGCAATAGTTTGAAACTCTCGTGTCATATGTGCCTGATCGGTAAATCCATATTGAAACGCTAAATCGACCAGTTCTGCGTCAGGGTTTAATTTTAAGGCTTGTAAGGTTTTATTTACCCTAATGATCCTTTGATAATATTTCGGCGTTATATTCATCCACTTTTGAAAGTGACGTTCAAGCTGCCGCTGACTAAGAGATAGCGTTGTTGGCTTTACTGAATCCTCACTCTTTTGTTTAATGTTTGCTAACGCTTGCTTTAGATCTATGGGCAAAGAGAATGGTTCTCTCACCTCATCATCAAAGAGCAACTGGCTGATCCAGCGATAAAGCAACACCGTTCTGGCGTATTTGCCTTTTATTGTCAATAAATGCTGATAAACCAAAGATAATGAAAGAGTATCGTCGTCTGACGTGGCAATCTGTATAGCTTGATGCTCGGTTTGATGATTATCTCCCAAAAATTGACGACCAATTGCAGGATGAAAACGAACACCAACCAATAAAGATCCAGGTGGAAAATAGACAGGTTGAGCATGTTTGGTAACAGGTAGGAAAATCACACCGCGTTTAAAGGTAATATCACCAATTTGAATCTCTCCACCCAAATTGAATAAAATACCACTACCACCATCACAGTGAAGCCATTGTTTCAACCTTGATGTATTAGTTTGAGGTGTGCAAGCCGACCAAATACCTTGTACATGATCAGCAAGCATCTTTTGAGGTTTAAAAATATAGAAATCAAACTGAGCAGTCACTCTTATTCCTTTTTACTCTCAACTCAAAGTCACTGACGTTGCAGTGAAGCGGTAAGTAAAAGATATACTGAGTTTGACTCCTCGTCATCTTTATACCGCTTTGTAGCTTCCGACTTCAGGCTTAAAGGTTTTAGCAATACGATTCCAACTATTAATCGCATTAACTGCAATCGTTAAATTAACTAAACTTGCATCACCAAAAATACTTAATCCTTGTTGATAATCAAAATCACTGATTGGTTTACCTTCAGTAATCAATTCCGCCCATGCTAGCGCCGCTCGTTCATTGTCGGTATAAAACGGCATATCACGCCAAGCAGTCAGCCCATAAATACGCTCAATGGTTTCACCTTGTTTCAACGCATCTTTACAATGCATATCAATACAAAAAGCGCAGTGATTAATTTGAGACACGCGTAATTTCACCAGTTCCCAAATTGCAATACTTAATGAATCTGATTCACTGAACTGCTGCTGTAAATTTTTCTCTTGTTCAAATAAAAGTGCAATAGCTTTTGGCGCAGCGGCCATATAGTTTAATCGAGTTGTCATCATCTTTCTCCAATAATTCATTGATGTGCCCTTAAGATAAACGGTTACAGCAATCATTTATTGAATATTTTCGACATCAACATAAAAGGTGATAACAATCGCCTAGGATACAAACCATTCGTACTTTTCTTCCAATATTCATTAGCCACTTTGAGTCTTACAAATAAAACAAAAAGGCTATGCCAAGCGACATAACCTTTTGAGTAAAACAACGTACTTTGGGACAAACAATAAACACATAAAGTTTAGCTATTTATGATTCAACAAATCCCATAAACCATTGATGTACATAATGCCAAGGGCGCGGTCATATAAGCCATAACCCGGTCTTGCCCACTTTTCTTCACCCCAAATATGACGACCGTGGTCAGGTCGTACATAGCCTTGGTAATCGTATTTATGCAATGATTTTACGATTTGAACAATATCCACCGAACCATCACAAGCGCGGTGTGAACTTTCAATAAAATCACCATTTTCAAAACGTTTCACATTACGGATGTGCATAAAATGAATACGATCATGGTATGCGTCAATAATTGCTGGAATATCATTATCAATGGAGCCGAGCGAGCCAGTACAAACGGTTAAACCATTATGCGGCCTATCGACTAATTTTAAGAAACGACCAATATTTTCTTTATTGATGATTATCCGTGGCAAGCCAAAGATTGGGAAGGCAGGATCGTCTGGATGGATCGCCATTTTAATGTTGCACTCTTCCGCCACAGGAATAATTTGTTCAAGGAAGTATTGTAAGTTCTTCCATAAATCCTCGGCAGTAAAACCTTCATATTGCTTAAAGGTATTTTTTAAATTAGCAAGGCGTTCAGGCTCCCAACCTGGCATGGTGACATCGGTATTTTTTGAAATGGTTTCAATTAATTCAATCGGATCAATCTCATTGATTTTACTTTTTTCAAAGAACAGCGCGTTCGAGCCGTCTGGGAGCTTTTTATACAAATTAGTTCGTGTCCAATCAAACACTGGCATAAAGTTGTAACACACCACTTTTACACCAAACTTAGCGAGTACACGCAATGTTTGTTTGTAGTTTTCAATGTATTGATCACGAGTATCTAAACCCAATTTAATATCTTCATGCACATTCACACTTTCAACAACATCAATATTAAAACCAAACTCTTTGGCTTGTTTTTCAACTTCAGCAATACGTTCAGGCGACCATAATGCCCCTGCTGGCATATCATGCAATGACCAAACAACCCCTTCTACACCCGGAATTTGTTTGATCTGATCAAGAGTGATCTTATCGTTTCCTTCACCGTACCATCGAAAGGTCATCTTCATTGTTATCTTCCTCTACTGCTTATACAGCTTGAATAAATTGTTGGACGCTTTGCTTAGCACCATGTTGAATAAGACGATTTAGGGCATCTATTAACTGCGCTTTAAAGACACTGTTGTTGGCTAATTTCGCTGAAAATATTGAGTCTAATGCCAAAAACTCTTTAACTAAGCCAGAAATAGACTCACTGTGTTGCTGCCAAATTTGCGTAAATTTTTCACTTAATGGATCTTTTACATCGATAGCATGACCTTGCTCATCGACACCACTGACGTATTTCATCCACGCTGCCACTGCAAGCACCAACCCTGAAATATCAATGTTATGCTCTAAACCATAAGCGATGGTTTGTAAGAATCGTTGCGGCAGTTTTTGTGAGCCGTCCATCGCGATTTGCCATGTACGATGTTGTAGCGCTGTATTTTGATAGCGCTCAATAAGCTGATCTTTATAGGCCTCTAGATCGATTCCTTCCACACTAACTGATGGGCTAATTTCTTTATCCATTAAATAACGAATAAAAGTCTTAAAATTCGGATCGCTCATGGTTTCAGATACCGTTTGATAACCGAATAAATAACCTAAATAAGCAATAGATGAGTGTGTTCCATTGAGTAATCTCAGTTTCATGTTTTCAAATGGGATCACATCATCGGTCAACATAACATTGGCGATAGAAGTGCTCTCCCACGCTGGACGCTCGTTATTAAATTTATCTTCAATCACCCATTGCAAGAAAGGTTCTGTGCTCACGCAGCAATTGTCTTGAACCCCTAATTGAGTGGTGATTTTATCAATATCAGCCGCCGTCGTTTGTGGAACAATACGGTCTACCATGCTGCATGGGAAATAGATATTAGTATCAATCCATTGGCTCAATTCAGGGTCGAGTTGCTCGGCAAAATCCAATACCACGCGTTTTAGCACATGACCATTTTCAGGCAAGTTATCGCATGTTAACGGCGTAAACGGCGCAATACCCTTCTCTTTACGAGTTTTAATCGCAGAGACTAAAAAACCAATCGCACTGTACGGTTGATTAATATTTTTTAAATCATGTTGAATAAGCGGATTATTCAAATCAAGATGCCCAGTTGATGGATGATGACAATAACCTTTTTCAGTAATGGTTAAAGACACCACCTTTACTTGCTCGCTGGTCATATAAGCCAATATTTTTTCAACTTGATTACTAAATAGTACTTCTTCAATCGCGCCAATCACTTCAAGTTCAACGCGATCATCTTGCCCTACGGCCACAGTGTACAAATTATCTTGCGAAGCAAATTCACTTTCGACACCAGTTTCTGACTCAAGTTTTCCCGCCGCGCGCCAGTTATTCACGCCAACAATCTTCCAATTACCACCCAGCTCTTTCATCACGCGATTAGTAATTAACGCTTGGTGGGCACGGTGAAATGCACCAAAACCAAGATGAACAATCCCCACATCTGCGGTATTAATTTGAGTATTAGGCTTAATTTGTGCGTTTGCTTGATCAATTGTTTGTGTCGAAAGTACATTCATTTCTAGACTCTTAAAAAAGGTATACCAATAAAAATAGAGGCACATACAGAAAGTCGTATATGCCTCTGTTCATTTATTATTGTTGTGCTTGTTGGATTTCTTCTAACAAGTCGGCTAAGTCTGGGTTTTCTTTTTTGAATTTTTCGTAAACAGGTTTCACCGCTTCTTGGAACGCTGGGATATCACTGTCGGTGAAAGTTACGTTTTGTTTTTTCAAATCAATTAATGATTTATCTACGTAAGCCTTCCAATTCGTTTTTTGTTGCTCAACAGTCTCTTTTGCAATTTTACGAATCGTTGCTTTTTGCTCGTCCGTAAAGCCATTCCAAGTACTAGTTGAAACCACTAACACATCAGGAACCATAGTGTGCATATCGTATGAGAAGAATTTTTTCACTTCATAATGACGAGATGAATAATATGAAGGGATATTGTTTTCCGCTCCATCAACCACCCCTTGTTGAAGTGCTGAGTACAACTCACCATATGGTAGTGGTACCGCCGTTGCACCTAATGCTTTCATGGTATCAATTGAAATTGGCGAGTTTTGAACGCGAATTTTCATGCCTTTTAGATCAGAGGGCTCTTTAATTGGTTTGTCGGTATAAAAACTACGTGCGCCTGCATCAAGAAATGCAAGACCGATAAATCCTGACTTTTCAGACGATGCTAAAATTTTATCGCCGATTGGTCCTTCTAATACTTTGTCGTAGCTTGCTTTATCTTTAAATAAATAAGGTAAGGAAAGAACGTTGTAGTCTGGCGCAAAGGTACTCAGCGGCGCAGCACTCACTTTTGTGAAAGCAATTGTGCCATTTTGAACCATTTGTAACAGGTTGGTTTCATCACCTAACGTGCCATTTGGGTATACTTTTACGCGGGTTTTGGTTTCTTTTGTTACTTCCTTAGCGAACCAAGTCAGTGATTTATGTACTGGATGTTCCGTTGGTAATGCATGCGCCAACTTCAGTGTAGCTGCGTGCGCCTGAAATGCCATTGCTGACGTCAGTACGACAGAAGCTAATAACGTTTTCATATTTTTCATGTAAATCGTCCTTTTTATTGTTAGTAACTTACAAGTACCTGCAAGTTATTGTTGATAGCCTGCGAGACGAGGCAACCAAAGTGATATCTCAGGGAAAACAGTCACTATGGCAAGCGTAATGACCATGATCCCAAATAACGGTAATAATTTAGGGACAACAGAACCCAGTTTAGTTTTAGAAACACTACAACCAACAAATAATGCGGTGCCGACTGGTGGTGTACAAATTCCGATACATAAGTTAAACACCAAAATAATACCGAAATGAACAGGATCAATGCCTAGTTGAACCGCAATAGGTAAGAAGATAGGCGTAAAGATTAGAACCGCTGGCGTCATGTCCATAAAAGTACCGACGACCAATAAAATGACATTCATTAGCAGCATAACCATGATTGGGTTTTCTGATGCAGCTAATACAAAGTCAGCAATGAAGCCCGGAATATCGGCATTGGCCATCGACCAGGACATCACAGATGAGGTTGCGACCATGAGCAAAACAATCGACGTTGTCACCACACTTTCAATCAGCAATGGCATCATGTCTTTCATTTTTAATTCGCGGTAAACAATCCCAAGAATTAAGCTGTAAACCACCGCAATCGCCGACGCTTCTGTTGCGGTAAACACACCGCCTAAAATGCCGCCCATGATGATGACAACAAGACTTAAACTCGGTAGTGCATCTAACACCACTTTGCGCTTTCTTTCTGTAAATTCGATTCTCTCAGCCGGAATACCATAACGCTTACCGAACAAGAAAATGCCAACCATGATTCCTAGTCCCATCAATAAACCCGGCAGATAACCCGCGATAAATAAATACTGAACCGATGTGGTGCTCACTAAAGCATAAAGAATTAGGATATTTGATGGTGGAATTAATAACCCTGTTGGGCAAGAGGCCACGTTTACGGCGGCGGAAAACTCTGGTGGATAATCATGCTTGTCTTGTAGAGGCTTCATGATCCCACCTACCGCAGCAGCAGATGCCGCAGCCGAACCAGACAGAGAACCAAACATCATATTCGCGATAACATTTACATGAGACAGTGAACCGGGTAGTTTGCCACCAAAAATCATCGCGAAGTTAATCAATCGAGAAGCAAGTCCACCTCGGTTCATTAAGTTACCAGCCACAATAAAAAATGGCAGCGCCAACAAACCAAAGTTATCCAAGCCATTTGCAAATTTTTGCGAGCTTAACACCATCGCTTGATCAAGTGGAAAGTCGAGGAAAATCGTCAATATCGCCGCAATACCAATAGAGAAAGCAATCGGTACACCAATCACTAATAGGACACCTAGCACACCAAATAAAACCGCGACTGGTATAAAATCAAAGAAAAAGTCTGGCGCATTGGCAAGAAAATCGGCTGAAAACAATAAATCTAATAGAGTCATGATTATTAACCTTGCGCTTGATGGTTAGGAGACATAAGCGAAATAGCCGATTCATAAGTATCGAACAGCCCATAATATAAAATCAGTACGCCAGAAATAGGCACAACTAAATAGACATAGCCCATTTTTAAACTATCTCCAAAAAATGTAATTCCTGGCGATATTTGTCCGTGCTGTAATGTTGTGCTTACCATTTCGCCACCACCATAAATCAACACAACCGCAGCAAAAGCACAGATAATAAGATTAATAATGATAGTTAAAATATGCTGCCCTCTAATGCCGAGCTTGGAAGAAAGCATTTCTAATGCAAGATGGCGTTTAACCGAATAGGTATAAGCTCCACCTAAAATACCTATCCACATAAGTAAGTAGCGAGACAATTCATCGGTATAACTTGCAGGGTCTTGAAGCACAAAACGGGTAAATACCTGCCAAACTACAGCGAGAATCATAATCATCATAAAAAACGCTAGCAGGATCTCCAGCGCTTTTTTGAGATAGATATTAAATTGGTTTACAAACATGCTGCCCTCTTTAGATTTTCTTATATTTTTTATATTTAGCTGATATCTATACAATATCGGTAAGTAAAATCGAAAAACCAACTGAACTAATAGCAACCTATCAGACATCTTAGTGATAACACTATGCATTGGTATGACATCTAAAAAAGAGTTAGAGATCAATGAAATTAAAATTGGTCCAATATATGTTAGGTTTTTTGAACTAAGTCACGGAAATACAGGGGTTAGATAGGATGAACCATCAATATCCAAGCGAGTCAAAAGGTAATAATGGCGTAACAATTGACTTTATTCCATTAAACATTGGTATAACACCATTGGCGTATGAACAATTGAAAAGTATGGAATGCAGATAATCGAAGAAATATTAACAATACGAATTAAGCAGAGATATACGTTTATAAAACAACAGGATCGCTCTATAGGGGGAAGTAAGTTAAAGCGACCAGATTAGTCGCCCTTGCATTAAAATGGGAGTGGTTCAGAGGGGGGTGATATACAACACAGATAAACTATGTACGACATTAGCAATCTATATTAGGGCATTAACAATGTTATATCAGACATTATGAAACTATATAATCGACTGATAAACATGTGAATAATTGATAAATCTTATGATTTAAGCAAGGTGCTTTCCGAATACAAGAACCTATCATAGTCTTCAGTACTTGCATCAAACAACATTTGTTTAGTTTGCTCTATATGATGCCAAGCTTGATGTTTAGCATCTTCCGCATCTCCTTTCATCAAAGCTTTTAAAATCGCATCGTGGTCATCACACCAACTCTTGATTTTAACTTCCTCAATATGCTCATGCAGTTTTTTCCAGTAAGGATTATTTTCTCGATGATTACATAACTGCTCAGCAATATGCACAATGGCTGAATTTTGAGTACAACGGGCAAGCTGAACATGAAACTCACGATCCCAATGAGAATCACGTGAGTGGTCATCGCTGCGGGCTTGATCTTGAATTTTCATTAATGCAACAAGATCTTGTTTTGTTGCTTGAGTCGCGGCGAATTCAGCAATACTACTTTCAAATAATTGACGAGCTTGAAGCAGCTCAAATGGTCCCCAACTGTCCATTGGTGATTCTTCTTTTGGCAGCGAGACTAAAGGTTCAGCACTAACAACCCGAATGCCCGAGCCTTTACGAACTTCAACATAACCTTCCACTTCAAGCATGATCATCGCTTCTCGAACAACAGTCCGACTTACTTCCAATTTTTCAGAAATAACCCTTTCAGGTGGCAACATCGCCCCTACAGGATATTGGTTATTTTTAATGTCACGTTTAAATTGAGCAGCAATTTTTTGATACAGTTTTGTATTGATTTCCATGACCTATAGCCTATAGCTTTTCATTTGTTATACCAATAAATAGTAACATAGCGACATAATGATGTGTTAGATGAGAATTATATGAAAACGGGATTCGAACCATCATCGGTAATATAAATAAGGTTCTAAAATTAGAAGATACCCATCTCACCTGCGCAATTACACTATTATACTTGAAGCCTTTAGATTACACGATTTTTTACTTTTCGCTTGTTTAAAAAACAGAAAATTTGGTTAACACCCGCAAAACAAGTCACTCCAATATTCAAAAGTGTGATCGAACATGTTGTTATACCAATTAACCGCTCGTATTATACCAGCACTTAATGATGCAATTAGAGGCTACCATGTCAAAATTTCTCACTGAAGATTTCTTATTATCCACTGAAATAGCCAAAGAGCTTTATCATTCCGTGGCGGTTCACCAACCTATCATTGACTATCATTGCCATTTACCACCAACTCAAGTATCAGAAGATTATCGCTTTAAAAATTTAACCGATATCTGGTTACGAGGTGATCACTACAAATGGCGAGGAATGCGTACTAACGGTGTCGATGAGCGTTTTTGTACTGGTGATGCATCGGATAAAGAAAAATTCATGGCGTGGGCAAAAACCGTTCCTCAAACTATTGGTAACCCTCTTTTTCATTGGACGCATCTAGAACTACGTCGCCCTTTTGGTATTACCGACACCATTTTGAATGAATCGACTGCGGAAGGAATTTGGCATCAGTGTAATGAAATGCTCGCCACTCCTGAATTTTCAGCCCGTAATATTATGAAAACCATGAATGTTCGTATGGTTGGAACAACCGACGACCCAATCGATGATCTTGCGCCACATAAAACAGTGATGGAGGATGCGAATTTTGATGTGCAAATGCGCCCAAGCTGGCGACCAGATAAAGCCTTTAACGCCAACGCAGCCGATTATCCTGAATACCTAACCAAACTGGGTGCTCTAACCAATATAAATATCACTCGCTTCCATCAACTTTGTGATGCCTTAAACATTCGCTTAGATCATTTTGAAGCACACGGCTGCTGCATTTCTGATCATGCTTTAGATACCGTGGTATTTGAAACCGCAACGGAACAAGAATTAGATTCTATTTTAACCAAACGCTTATCAGGACAATCGTTATCAGAGCTTGAAGCCGCGCAAATAAAAACGGCGACCTTGATTTATTTAGGTAAGCAATATGCACAACGTGGTTGGGTTCAGCAGTATCACATTGGTGCACTGCGTAATAACAACCAACGCATGTTTAATATTATTGGTGCCGATGTGGGATTTGATTCCATTAATGATGCTTTAGTCGCCGCGCCATTATCCAAATTACTCAATGCTCTCGATGTCGAAGATGCCCTACCAAAAACCATTTTGTATTGCTTAAACCCACGCGATAACGAAGTGATTGCCACCATGTGCGGTAACTTCCAAGGCGGTGGCATTGCAGGCAAAATTCAATTTGGATCAGGTTGGTGGTTTAACGATCAAAAAGACGGCATGGTTCGCCAGTTAGAACAGCTTTCTCAGCTTGGTTTACTTAGCCGTTTTGTTGGCATGCTGACCGACAGCCGTAGCTTTTTATCCTACACCCGCCATGAATATTTCCGCCGTTTGCTTTGTCGCTTAATTGGACAATGGGTAGTGGATGGTGAAGCGCCGCACGATATGCCTCTGCTCTCTAAAATGGTGGAAGATATCTGCTTTAACAACGCCAACCAATATTTCAACTTAGCGATTACTAAATAGCTAAGTGACGGCTTGGCTACATAGTTAAATCACTAAATAGACAAACCGCTAAATAATTCAATATTCGCCAGTAAGCGGCCTAATGAAAGACGGTAAGCACTGCCGTCTTGATACTCGATTCGATTGCCGATCTTCATTATGAGTTAACACTATGAAGATCTTTGGAGAAACAATGAAAACATGGATCCAAATTCATCCCAAAGATAATGTCATTATTGCCTTAATCGATTTGCCATCGGGAACCTCAATTACGCTTGAAAATGGTCATGCTTTCTCTCTTCAAGACAATATAACCAAAGGTCACAAGGTATCGACGCAAGATTTAAAAACCAATGACCTTTTATGGAAATACGGTGAATCGTTTGGCCATGCGACTGCCGACATTAAGATGGGTTCATGGATACACAGTCATAACAGTAAAACTAACTTGAATGACAAATTAGAGTACCAATATCATCCAGTTGACATTCCCCATACCGCTTCATCAGTAAAAGATATTGACGTTAATATTTACCGCCGTAGTAATGGTGAAATTGGCATACGCAATGAATTATGGGTGATCCCTACGGTCGGTTGTGTAAACGGTATTGCTCAAACCATGGTTAATCAATTTTTGGCAGACAACCCAGAACTCGATATCGATGGCGTATATGTATTTCCTCATCAATTTGGTTGTTCACAACTGGGTGATGACCACATCACAACGCGTAACTTATTACAAAGCATGGCAAAGCATCCAAATGCAGGTGGCGTACTGATCTTAGGGCTTGGGTGTGAAAACAATCAAGTGCCTGTTTTTATGCAAGGCTTAGGCGACATTGACACCAATAGAATCAAATGTTTAATTTCTCAAAGAGTTGATGATGAGATTGAGGCAGGAAAAGCCATTATTCAAGAAATCTATAGCACTATTCGCCATGATAAACGCTCCATAGGCAAACTTTCTGAAATCAATTTTGGCCTTGAATGTGGCGGCAGTGATGGATTATCTGGTATTACCGCTAACCCATTGTTAGGACAACTTTCTGATTATGTGATTGCTCAAGGCGGAACGACGGTTTTAACAGAAGTGCCTGAAATGTTTGGCGCAGAAACACTGTTAATGAAACGTGCAAAAGATGAGCTAGTTTTCGATAAAATCGTCGCCATGATTAACGACTTCAAAGACTATTACAAACAACACAATCAACCTATTTACGAAAATCCATCCCCAGGCAATAAAGATGGTGGTATTACCACACTTGAAGATAAATCCCTCGGATGCACCCAAAAATCAGGCACGAGCGCTGTGGTGGATGTACTCAATTACACTCAAAAACTGTCGGTCTCAGGTTTGAATCTACTGAATGCCCCCGGAAATGATGCCATTGCCACCAGCGCCCTTGCCGCATCGGGTTGTCATATGGTGTTGTTTTCTACTGGTCGCGGAACACCTTATGGTGGATTTGTCCCAACCGTAAAAATTGCCACCAATACCGAATTAGCCGAGAAGAAAAAGCATTGGATTGATTTTAATGCCGGGCAATTAGTATCCGATGATGTACCAATGGAATCATTATTGACCCAATTTGTTCAAACCTTAGTGGGTATCATTAATGGCGAAAAAGCAAAAAATGAAGTCAATGGAATACGAGAACTCGCGATCTGGAAAAGTGGCGTAACCTTATAAATCCATAGTCTTATAAATCTCTGATCTTATAAATCTATGCTCTTATAAATTAAAAGTCAGCCACCTCGATATACCAAGCTAAAAGCCACTAGAAATGAACACATCATCATTTTAGTGGCTTTCTTATTTATCGCATTTGATTACAGGTTTCATTATCACCTTGAATATAGCTGCCTAAATGCGTGCTATAACGTTGTTCTATGGCTAATTTTGTCAATGCAGTTAAATCGGTAGGAAAGGTTCGTCTATGATTAAGTTCAGAAAGAGAAACCCATTCAACCCCCTTAATAAAGGCCTCATCATTTAAGCCCGTTAAGTTATTGATATGAGGTTCACCTTGATAATGCTTAATATGGTAGAAAAACTCCGAGTGATAAATATTGCGCGTTGTTTCAAGAAACTCACGGACACAAATCAGCTCACCGATATCCACTTGAACACCTGCTTCTTCTAAATATTCACGCTGTAAACAGGCTTTGGTATGACTATCGTCATCTTCTAACCCACCACCCGGCGGGATCCAATATTCACCACTGCTATCATTTACTCTAAGCAATAACACCTTATCGTTTTGAATTAAAATTCCGGCTGCTCGTATTCTATGTTTCATCGATATCCTTACCCTTCTTATCCAGAAATGAATTTAACTGAGAATTCATTCAATTTATTACATTAAAATGCGAATAACTTCTCATTAGCAAACGTTTGCTTTAGAATCCTCGTCATTCAACACCTTACATACGGATGTAAGTTTTACTCTTTTTTTAAGGAAAACTCGTGAAGATTTATTCTAAAATTCAAACCATCACTTTGCTTTGTGCTTTACCTTTTATGTCTAATTTTGCACAAGCCAATGAATTTCCAAGTGTAACGGTAACTAATGCTACTTCCTCTATGGATAATAGTGCATTTGCTAAAGACGCACCGATCATCATCCAAGGACCAATGCCGATAGAAGCTCAGCATTTAGCGTCCATGCTGAAAAATGTGACTACCGAAAAAACCGGCACTTTTGTTTTTTATAAAGGCACATTAAATAACTACCCTGTGATTGTGGCACAAACAGGCAAAGGATTAGAAAATACGGCCGCAGCGTTAGCCATCGCGATTGAGCGTTACCACCCTCGCCTTATCATTAACCAAGGCACTTCTGGCGGTCATGATCCTGCGTTAAAGGTAGGCGATATTGTATTGGGCGAACGTACAGTCAATACCGGAAACTTAAAAACCCCAGTCAAACAAAAAGGCGAAGGTGTAGATGCATTAAGTTGGATCCCAATGGACTTATTTGCTTCTGCAGGCAGCGCAAGCAGTGATGATGCCAATAAAATCCGTTACTACCAAGGCGATAGCCAATTAATTGCTCTAGCAAAAACGGTCACCTATAAAGGCCAAGTCGTTGAAGGCACGATTGCTTCCGCTAATTTTTGGGATAATGAAATGGATCGCATCCAATGGCTACACGACAAATTTGGTACCAGCACTGAAGAAATGGAAGCTTCATCCGGGGCGCAAATTTCAGCGGCTTACCATGTGCCATTTTTAGCCATTCGCGTGCTATCAAACAATTTAACCAATGGTGGTCATTACAACCCAAATACTGCCAAATTATGCCAACAATATGTGCATGATGTGTTAGTGAAATACATCGCGAAAATTCAAGCATAATGCTAAAAAACGAATCTCATTCGTTCTAATAAAAAAGACCGCCGTCAGTCGATGATTGCGGTCTTTTCAATTTATGCCCGTTTCACTCACTAGCTTTGGACATAAGATTTATTATTTCCAAGCATCCCGATTTAAATCAAACTTTTGGATCCAAGCATCATCGCCTCTGGCAGCAAGGTATAATTGCAACCCATTATAAAATTGGAAGGCTTGTACCCCACCTAAATACGCAAAGGCATCAAAAAAATCATCTTCCGCAAGATTGATTTGACCTAACGTTCTAATATCATTTTCAAGCGCCCATTCAATGGCTTGAGTCTCAGCAATCGCCTCTCCCATATCAATCGCTTCTAATTTATAGTGATTATCGTGCGCACTTTTATCGGCTTGTATTTCTTGTGAATCCAGCTCTTGTTGCTCGATTTCATCAATAATTCTGACCACTTCAAAATGGCGGGCTTTGCGATTAATCTGACTAATTTTAAGTGCATAACTAAAGCGCGAATAACCAACGATATTAAGCACCGCTTCAAATAACGTGGTATTTAATCCTTGCGCGGCGCAATAATAATTCATACACGCTTCTTGACTGGCAAAGCGCACACCATCGTATTCAAAACCAGCGCTATCATCGTAGCCAATCTCAGAACCTGCAATCATCAAATCCCAGCCGACATAGCGAACACGCTCATTGGCAATCTCATACATCATCCACGCACTGCGGCTAAAGCCTTCAAAAATTCGCCCTTCAAAGTCCGCATCCGCCAATTCTTGTTTGGTCCAATTAAGTCCGATGCCTAAATGCTTAGCGTACACTTTCATTAACCGCTGTTTGACATAATCTTTATGCTGCCAAATAGAAGAACAATTTGGCAGCACAGGAAAAGATTGGCATTCTGCACAAATTGGCACAGAAATAGGTTCATGATTAAAAATTTTGGTATTGGTCGCCCTAACTGGAATATCCAGCATTTTGGCAGATGGCTCACCACAAAACCAACACGTATGTCGATGATTAAACGGAATGTCGATGGGTTCGTAGTTCATAAGCGCTCTGGTTTTTATATAGAGAAAGGTGAAAAATAGATGAATAGAGAAATGGCTAAACCATCGCGGTTACGATGGAACCAATCACGCCACAATACCTTATCTCTTTCCTAGTTAATACTTACTCTTTGAAATTTTATTGACTCACGCTATGACGACCACTTCTGTCGATGACATTAGCTTTTTATCACCATAAAAAACTCGATTATGACTATCAAACCAAGCATAAAAAACGCTCAATGATCAGTTTATTCCCATCATCAATGCTGAGATTAAATTAACAGTAACTTTATATACGGTAAAATTTCGTGATTAAGATCACCCACCCCAATCATCATCGAAACGTTTCGATGATCTATTTCACATTATTTTTAAGCCGAGAATGCAATTTAAATTAGAGTCACTACACTCTATCGAAACGTTTCGATGACTTCGGATTATTCTTTCTGATTAGGTTGTACTGATATGAAAAAAAGCCCTTTATTGCACTCTGAACTTTCGCATTTAATTTCAACTCTTGGTCATACCGATGAAGTGACCATCTGTGATGCAGGGTTGCCGATCCCTTCAATGAGTAAACGTATTGATCTAGCCTTAACTCATGGCGTTCCAAGCTTTGCGCAAACGGTGGATATCTTCTTAAAAGAATCTCAAATAGAAGCTGTTATCCTCGCCGAAGAGTTTCAACAAATAAGCCCACAACACCACCAAGCCTTACTTGAAAGAATTCAACAAGAAGAAATTATTTCAGGCAAAAAAATCAATATCACTTACATCACTCATGAAGCACTTAAATCTCGAACTATTAACAGCAAAGGCATCGTAAGAACCGGTGAATGTACACCCTATGCCAATGTCATCTTTCAATCTGGCGTGACTTTTTAAAGCGAGGAATAGTGATGACTCAAGCCATCTTAGAACTCAATCAAATTGAAAAAGCCTTTCCTGGTGTTAAAGCATTGGATAAAGCCAGCTTAAATGTTTATCCCGGCCGAGTAATGGCACTAATGGGAGAAAACGGTGCAGGAAAGTCCACATTAATGAAAGTACTCACGGGGATTTATTCGCTCGATGCTGGCGAAATAAAATATCAAAATCAGCCGGTTGCCTTCAAAGGCCCTCGTGATTCCCAACTCGCTGGCATTAGTATTATCCACCAAGAATTAAACCTTATTCCTGAGCTAAGTATCGCCGAGAACATATTCTTAGGTCGTGAAATCACCAATAAATTTGGTCGTATTTTGTGGCATGAAATGGTCGCCAAAGCGGATGCATTACTGGCTCGTTTAAACGTAAAGCGCAGTGCCAAAACCTTATTGGGCGAGCTAAGTCTTGGTCAGCAACAAATGGTCGAAATTGCCAAAGCACTCTCGTTTGAATCTAAAGTCATCATTATGGATGAGCCAACGGACGCGCTGACGGATAAAGAAACCGAATTCTTATTTAAAGTGATCAATGAATTGCGCGATCAAGGTTGTGGCATTGTTTATATCTCACACCGCTTGAAAGAAATCTTTGAAATTTGCGATGACATTACGGTGCTGCGCGATGGCAAGTTCATTAACGAATGCACAGTAAAAAGTACCGATGAAGATGCACTCATTGAAATGATGGTCGGTCGTAAATTAGAAGAACAATACCCTCGCATTGCCGTTCAATCTAGTGATACACGTTTAGATGTCAAAAACTTGAATGGTAAAGGTATTCACGATGTTAGCTTTCATCTTAAACGCGGAGAGATCTTGGGGATTTCAGGTTTAATGGGCGCTGGTCGTACTGAATTAATGAAGATGATTTATGGCGCACTACCCTATCAATCTGGTGACGTCTTTCTTGAAGGCAAACCGATCCACTCAAAATCACCGCAAGAAGGCCTAGCCAATGGCATTGCGTATATTTCAGAAGACCGTAAAGGCGATGGTTTAGTACTCGCACTCTCGGTTAAAGACAACATGACATTGTCTGCCCTGAAACATTTTAGCAAAAGCGCACAAATTCAACATAAAAGTGAAGTGATGGCGGTAGATGACTTTATTGACCTTTTCAATATCAAGACGCCAAGCCGTGAACAAATCATTGGCAATTTATCTGGTGGAAACCAACAGAAAGTCGCCATTGCAAAAGGCTTGATGACGCGCCCGAATGTATTGATTTTAGATGAGCCAACTCGCGGTGTAGATGTAGGCGCGAAAAAGGAAATCTATCAACTGATCAATAAATTTAAAGCCGAAGGCATGAGTATTATTTTAGTGTCATCTGAAATGCCAGAAGTGCTCGGAATGAGTGACCGAATTTTAGTCATGCATGAAGGCAAGATCAGCGGCGAATTTGATGCCAAACAAGCAAATCAAGAATTACTACTGGCTTGTGCAGTCGGTAAAAATATCAGTAAGGACGTCGCATGAGCAGTAATACGGTAAACAAGCCAGAAAACCAGTCTCCTGAAAATAAGAAAAAACCATTGATCAGTAAAGAATGGCTAATTGAGCAAAAATCCCTGATCGCATTAATATTTTTAATCGTGGTGGTGTCGTTTCTCAATCCCAACTTTTTTACGATCGATAATATCTTAAATATTCTACGACAAACCTCGGTGAGCGCAATTATTGCCGTGGGTATGACGCTAGTCATTTTAACCGCCGGTATTGATTTAAGCGTTGGTTCGGTGCTGGCGTTATGTGGCGCTTTTGCCGCCAGTTTAATTGCGATGGAAGTACCGGTATTAATTGCTGTCCCAACTGCCCTCGTTGCGGGTGCGATTTTAGGCGGTATTAGCGGGCTCATTATTGCTAAAGGTAAAGTGCAGGCGTTTATCGCCACTTTAGTCACCATGACATTACTGCGTGGCGTCACAATGGTTTATACCGATGGTCGCCCTATTTCGACTGGCTTTACTGACGTTGCCGATAGCTTTGCATGGTTTGGTACTGGCTACACACTTGGTATCCCTGTTCCTGTTTGGATCATGGTGTTTGTGTTTGCAGCAGCTTGGTACTTACTCAATCACACTCGTTTTGGTCGTTATGTTTACGCGCTCGGCGGTAATGAATCGGCCACTCGTTTATCTGGCATTAACGTCGACCGCGTCAAAATTGGTGTTTATGCCATTTGCGGTGTGTTATCTGCATTAGCCGGCATCATCGTGACCTCTCGCTTATCTTCTGCCCAACCAACCGCAGGCATGGGATATGAACTTGATGCTATCGCGGCAGTTGTCGTGGGCGGTACCAGCTTGATGGGTGGACGTGGACGCATTATGGGAACGCTGATCGGCGCACTGATCATTGGATTCTTAAATAACGCACTGAACTTACTTGATGTTTCTTCTTATTACCAAATGATCGCCAAAGCCGTTGTGATTTTGCTGGCAGTGATGGTCGATAATAAAAACAAATAATTCAATAACAGCGCTATGAATAAATAGACAACCAAAAGAGCCAATTGATAGGCTCGCCCTACATAAAGGATGAACAATATGAAAATGAATAAACTGACAACTTTACTTTCTGCTGCCGTGTTAACAAGCGCAATGTCTGTTACCGCACACGCGCAAGATACCATTGCGATTGTGGTATCAACCCTCAACAACCCTTTCTTTGTTAGCATGAAAGATGGTGCAGAAGCAAAAGCCAAAGAATTAGGCTACGACTTGATCGTGCTTGATTCACAAAATGATCCGAGCAAAGAGCTTTCTAATGTGGAGGATCTCTCTGTCCGTGGCGTAAAAGCTATCCTTATCAACCCAACCGATTCTGATGCCGTTTCCAATGCAATTCGTATTGCTAACCGAGCCAACATCCCTGTATTAACGCTAGATCGCGGTGCAAGTCATGGTGATGTAGTCAGCCACATTGCTTCTGATAACGTCGCTGGCGGTGAAATGGCAGGTAAATACATCATGGAAAAAGTCGGTGAGAAAGCGAAAGTTATCCAACTTGAAGGGATTGCTGGTACTTCAGCAGCTCGTGAACGTGGTGAAGGCTTTATGAACGCAGTAAAAGCTTCACACATGGATCTTCTTGCTAGCCAACCGGCTGATTTTGACCGCACCAAAGGGCTAAACGTAATGGAGAACTTACTTGCCGCCAATGGTGATGTTCAAGCCGTGTTTGCTCAAAATGATGAAATGGCATTAGGTGCTCTACGCGCAGTGCAAGCTTCTGGTAAAAAAATCCTAATCGTTGGTTTTGATGGCACAGATGATGGTATTGCAGCGGTAAAACGTGGCATGTTAGGCGCAACGATTGCACAACAACCAGCATTAATTGGTGAGCTAGGGGTTGAAACGGCAGACAAAGTATTGAAAGGTCAAACCGTTGAGAAAAACATCCCGGTTCCGCTAAAAGTCATTACAAAATAATATGATACAAAACGAGGGCTAGTTTATGGCCCTCGCTTTAATCACGTAAATGCATATTGTTATTACGAAGTTTGATCATGATGGCAGCTGATCACCAGACAAACTCAGTCATACCAATTTGTATTTTCAATTGTTCTCATCATAAAGGATGACACATGAATAAATTAATCGTTTTAGGCAGCGTAAATGCTGACCACGTTCTGCAAGTCCCTTCTTTTCCTCGTCCGGGTGAAACGTTAACTGGGCGAAATTATCAAGTTATTGCTGGCGGTAAAGGCGCAAATCAAGCGGTTGCCGCAGCTCGTTTAGGGGCAGACATTGGTTTTATTGCTAGCGTGGGTTCTGATGACTTTGGCCGTAATATTATTCAACAATTCAACCAAGATGGCATCAACACAGCTTACATCCAAATAGCCGATTCAAAGCCAACTGGAATTGCCATGATCCAAGTTTCTGATGAAGGTGAAAACTGTATCTGTCTCTCACCAGAAGCCAATGATCTACTGACATCGGACGTTGTTAATCTATATACGCTGCCACTCCAATCTTGTGATTACTTATTAGTGCAACTCGAAACACCGCTTGAAGGAATTCAATCCGCTATTAATTGTGCAAAATCCTCACCAGATAAAAAAGTTAATATCATTTTAAACCCAGCGCCTGCGAGAACCTTACCCAATGATCTATTAGCACAAATCGATGTCATTACCCCAAATGAAACCGAAGCTGAAGTATTAACAGGTATTAAAGTCTATGATGATGGATCTGCACAACAAGCAGCTAATGTTTTGCATGATAAAGGAATCCATACGGTGATGATCACATTGGGCTCAAAAGGTGTATGGCTGAGTGAGAACGCTAAAGGAGAATTGATTCAGGGCTTTAAAGTAAAAGCAATTGACACCACCGCCGCAGGCGATACCTTTAATGGCGCATTTGTAACGGGTCTATTAGAAGGCATGCAAACCAAACAAGCGATTACATTTGCTCATGCTGCTGCGGCACTTTCTGTTACTCGTTTTGGCGCACAAACCTCCATTCCAACAAGACAAGAAACCAACGAATTTTTAGTTCAGCAAAATAACCAAACCAAAAAGTAGTTAAATAAAAAAATAGTTAAATAAAAAGGAAAAATAACATGGCCACCATGAAAGATGTCGCACGACTTGCTCAAGTATCAACGTCAACGGTCAGCCATGTTTTTAACCAATCTCGCTTTGTTAGTGAAGATATTGAAAAACGCATCAAACAAGCGGCGAAAGAACTTAACTATGCCCCTTCGGCTTTAGCTCGTAGCTTAAAAATGAAATGCACCAAAACGCTCGGCATGTTAGTAACCACATCAACCAATCCGTTTTTTGGTGAAGTGCTAAAAGGTGTCGAACGCCGTTGTTACGAAAAAGGCTACAACCTGATCTTATGCAATACAGAAGGTGACAGCGAGCGCATGAAAGCCTCGATTGATACACTTTTGCAAAAACGCGTTGATGGTTTAATGCTGATGTGCTCGACATTGGAAGGTGAAACGATTGAGATATTTGAACGCTATCCAGAATTGCCTGTTGTTGTCATGGACTGGGGCCCAATGGCGTACGCGAGTGACAAAATTCAAGATAATTCTTACAAAGGTGGATATATCGCCACTCAACATTTAATCGACAATGGGCATAAAAACATTGGCTGTATCACTGGCCCCTTACATCGCAGCCAAGCTTCCTTACGTTTTGATGGTTTTAAGCAAGCTCTACAAGATGCAAAAATCACGCTTAATCAAGATTGGATGGTAGAAAGTAACTTTGAATGTGATGGCGGATATGATGCTTATTACACTCTTAAAAAACGCACTCAAGAAAACCCAGCATTGGCATTCCCAACGGCTCTATTTGTGTGTAACGACATGATGGCAATGGGTTTAATTAATGCGGCGACCGAAGATGGCTTAAAGATGCCAAATGATCTGTCTATTATTGGCTACGATGATATACATTTGGCGAAATACATCACGCCGTCACTCACCACGATTCATCAGCCAAAACATCAACTTGGTAAAACCGCGGTAGATACTCTATTGGCGCGGCTTGAAAACCCAACGCAACCTCAACAAGTAGTACAGCTAGAGCCTACTTTGGTTGGTCGCAGTAGTGTGAGTTCTCTTAAATAAATGACGACTTCTTATCTACCAGTAATAATTCATGGAAATGAGTCCCACTAACCACTCTTCCCTCAACTCTAAGCTCTAAGCTCTAAGCTCTAAGCCCAATCCTAAAACGAAAAAAAACCAGCTCGTATTGAACTGGTTTTTCTAAATTTGGTTTTTAACGCAAGATCAGATAAGAGACTTATTCTTCATTCGCTTCTTGAATAATACGTTTACGTTCTTGCGCTTCATCAAATGCGGCTTGAATTTCATCTAAGACCACATTTACATCAGCATTCACCAAGATTTCATCAAACTCACCGGTCAGTGGTGTCTCCGGTTTAAGTTCGCCGACTTCATATAAAGCCCACATTTCTTTGGCGTACTGAGTTTGCAACAATTGTGGCGCATATTGCCCATAATATTGAGTCATATTGGTAATATCGCGCTCTAGCATCCACTGTGCATTATTATTGGCAGCAGCGTCGACGGCTTGAGGGAGATCGATGATCACAGGCCCTTCGCTATCAACGAGTACATTAAACTCAGATAAATCCCCGTGCACAATACCGGCGCACAGCATGCGTTTAACGTAGTCCATAACGGTAACGTGATGACGTATGGCCTCTTCTTCAGACATGCTGACATCGTTTAAACGTGGCGCAGTATGACCTGTCGCATCCGTCACAAGTTCCATGATCAACACACCATCAAAACAACCAAAGGGTTGAGGAACTCGCACTCCAGCGTCCGCTAAACGGTATAAAGCATCGACTTCTGCGGTTTGCCATACTTGTTCTTGCTGTTCACGTCCGAACTTAGAGCCTTTGCTCATCGCGCGCGATCGGCGACTGTTACGAACTTTGCGACCTTCCTGATATTGCACTGCTTTTTTAAAACTGCGCTTATCCGCTTCTTTATACACTTTGGCACAGCGGATCTCATCGCCGCATCGAATAACGTATACGGTCGCTTCTTTTCCACTCATCAATTGAGCGATCACATCATCGATTAAACCTTCATCAATGAGTGGTTGGATTCTATTGGGTATTTTCATAGCGCCCTTATACCCTAGTTACGGTTCAGATGGAATGGGAAAAGCTTTCTGCAGGCGAAATCATTGGCCATATTCATCATTGAATTCATCTTAATTATTATTTTTCCATTACAAATAAAAAACATCAATAACGCTACTCACTTTCTAAAAGATAAAACTATCATTAGTGCAATGATCGCTTTGTTATGCCTAATAACATCTGTTTATTTACATTATTATGAATAAAACCTATATTCTTGAAAGAAATTAAATAAGGGAATTATCCATGAACCATTTTTTCACCAAATCTTTAGCCACTATTGTACTCTCACTTTCTTTCATTGCTGGAGCATCTGCTGAAATAAAAGAAGTCAAAGTTGGAATGTCTGGCAAGTACTACCCATTTTCCTTCCAAAAAATGGATAAGCTACAAGGTTTTGAAGTAGACCTATGGGATGAAATTGCAGCACGTAACAATCTTAAAGTCTCTTATACTACTGCAAATTTTTCAGGTCTATTTGGCTTATTAGAAACAGGTCGAATTGATACTATTTCAAACCAAATCACTATCACAAAAGAGCGTCAAGCGAAGTACTTATTCTCTGAACCTTATGTCGTTGATGGCGTGCAAATTACCGTGAAGAAAGGTAACGACAGTATTAAGTCTGTCGAAGATTTAGCGGGTAAAACCGTTGCAGTTAACTTAGGTTCAAACTTTGAGCAAGTACTACGCAGCTATGATAAAGATGGCAAAATCAACATTAAAACGTACGATACCGCTATTGAACAAGATGTTGCTTTAGGCCGCTCTGACGCGTTTGTTATGGATCGTCTTTCAGCTTTAGCACTGATCAAAGATTCACCATTACCACTGCAATTAGCGGGCAAACCATTTGAAGTGATTGAAAATGCGTGGCCGTTCGTGAATAATGCAAGAGGTAAAGAGCTACAACAGTTATCCAATAAAACATTAGATGCTATGCGTGCTGACGGAACTTTAGCTAAGATTTCAACTAAATGGTTTGGCGCAGACATTACTAAAAAATAAACCTGTTTTACCAACTATTTACAATAAAACCCGCTATCATTGATTTGGTATAACCAGAGTCTAATTGATAGTGGGTTTTTGCTTTTTTAAGAATATTTATGAATTTTGATTTTCAATACATGATCGACTTGATGCCAATATTATTCCGATACCTTGGCATTACACTTGAAATGGCACTTTGGGGCAGTATTTTTGCGCTAACCTTGGCCGTTATTATCGCGATTATTCGTGTTTTTCGCGTGCCAGTCTTAAACCAATTATGCCAACTGTATATTAGTTTCTTCCGTGGTACGCCATTATTGGTCCAACTGTTTTTATTGTATTACGGCTTACCTCAAATTTTCCCGGTCATGGTTGGTCTGGATGCATTTAGCGCTTCTGTGATTGGTCTAACTCTGCATTTTGCTTCTTATATGGCAGAAAGTATTCGAGCCGCCATTATTGGTATCGACCGAAGCCAAATGGAAGCGAGCATGTCGGTCGGCATGACTACCAGCCAATCTATGCGCCGTATTATTTTGCCTCAAGCAACACGCGTCGCTTTACCTTCGTTGATGAACTACTTCATTGATATGATCAAATCCACCTCATTGGCTTTTACTTTAGGCGTGTCTGAAATCATGGCAAAAGCCCAAATGGAAGCGTCATCAAGTTTCCGATTCTTTGAAGCATTTTTGGCAGTAGCATTAATTTATTGGTTCGTGGTTATCATCATGACTCGAGTTCAAATTTGGGCTGAAGTGAAATTAAATAAGGCCTATGCACGATGATTAAAATTGAAAACTTACATAAATCCTTTGGTGACACTTTAGTCTTGTCCGGTATTGATATCGAAGTAAAGAAAGGTGAAATCATTGTTATTATCGGCTCAAGCGGTACGGGTAAATCAACATTATTACGTTGTGTAAACTTTTTAGAGCAAGCGGATAAAGGCATTATTACGATTGGTGATGCTACTGTTAATGCTGAAAAGCACACCAAATCGGATATGATTGCTCTGCGCCGTAAAACTGGATTTGTTTTTCAAAATTATGCTCTATTTTCGCACCTCACCGCTCGCCAAAATATTGCAGAAGGATTGATCACGGTTCGTGGCTGGAAAAAAGCCGAGGCACTAAAAGAGGCACAACAGATATTAGATGAGATTGGATTGAGTGATAAAGGTGATAGCTACCCTGCTGCACTTTCTGGTGGTCAACAACAACGAGTTGGTATTGGTCGCGCAATGGCCTTCAAACCTGAGCTATTATTATTTGATGAACCAACTTCAGCACTTGATCCTGAATGGGTTGGTGAAGTATTAGCCTTAATGAAAAAACTCGCCATTGCTCATCAAACGATGCTGGTCGTTACACATGAAATGCAATTTGCCAAAGAAGTCGCCGATCGCGTCATTTATATGGCCAATGGAGAAATTGTAGAGCAAGGGACACCAAATGAACTATTTAATAATCCTCAATCACCACAATTGAAAAAATTCTTAAATCAAATCCAACAGTGAGCCTTTAGATAGTCTGACAGACCATTAATACCCTGCAAAAAATCCCCAGATTAAGCGCAGGGCAATAAATGTAAGCGCAACTTTGAGTATGTGTGAAAGTACTGGTTCGAGGCTTTCATCTAATATTTTATTTCCAATATAAGCCCCTACAAAGCTTCACGCTCAAAGCGACTCGGTATATAAATTAAAAGGCTTACGTTCATGTAAGCCTTTTTAATCTTAAAACAGTTCTTACCCTACCGATTTTTATGCATTAATTTTTGATGAATAAGCCCTGCCATCAATCCCCATAACGTCGAACCAATACCAAACAAAGTAATGCCAGATAACGTCACCAAAAACGTATAGAGGGAAGACTCCCGATATTCAGCATCGCCAAACGCCGTTTGCATACACATTAACAAGGTTCCAAGTAGAGCCAAACCTGCAAGAATTTGTGAAACCTCTTTTGGTAAGGCCAAGAATATCGCCACTACTGCGGTGGCCCATAAACCTGCAATAATGAAAATACCTCCGGCCCACATTGATGCTTTGTAACGTTGGTTTCTATCGGAATCCACATCTTCATTCATGCAAATAGCCGCTGAGATTGCCGCTAAATTTAAACTAAACCCACCAAAAGGCGCAGTCAGCATATTGAGAAACCCCGTACCAATAAATAAAGGTTTCGCTGGTAATTCATATTGATAACTTCTCATCATGGCAAAGCCGGGCAAGTTCTGAGAAAGCATCGTAATGATATAAAGCGGAAGGCTTAAATTCACCATCGCCATCCAATCAAACTCTGGCGTTACCCATACCGGTTCAGCAATATTCAGCACTATTACTTGCCCTGAAAACGCCCCAGTAAAAATCGCAATAGCAATACCAACAACCAGTAAAAGCATCATCGCATAACGTGGTAAATAGCGTTTTGCAATAAAGAATGTGGCCATCATCGCGCCAAAAACCATAGGGCTTGTAGTAACAGGCGTAAACGCTTTCAAACAAAAAGGGATCAAGATCGCGCCAAGCATTGACGTCGCAAGCTGTGAGGGAATATTTTCAAGTAAACGGCTAAGCGGTGTAATTAGACCTGTTAATAACAGCAAAAAGCCAGAGATCACAAAAGCGCCAATAACCTGCGGTAAAGTATATTGAGCGACTGCCGCAATCAACATCGCCGCCCCCGGTGTTGACCAAGACATCAAAACGGGCATTTTGTAATACCAAGAATAAGCAATAGAGCTTACGCCCACAGTGACGCCCAAAACCAATAACCAACTGGCAATTTGCAGCGCTGAAGCTCCGGCGGAAGTGGCGGCTTGAATAATAATAACAACCGAACTAGTGTAACCAATCAGAACCGCGGTAAAGCCTGCAGATATATGGCTAAGATTAAACCAAGATGAGGGACGAGTGGATTCTGAATTAATACGATCATTCATGGTATGCGACGCTTCCTTGTCGTTATTTTTATCATCGTTCCATCATATAGAAAGAGAAGTCTGTTTACAGTTGCTCAATTGAATAACGTATAGCTTCATCTCATTTTATCCACTCAACCTATCTATAAAAACGATAGTAAGAGTGTTACCAATACCATGAACTAAATTGCCTATAATTTAATGACCTGCAAAAAATCCCCAGATTAAGCGTAGGGCAATAAACGTTAGTGCAACTTTGAGTATGGTGTGAAAGTGCTGATTCGAGACTTTATCTAATATGTGCTTTCCAATATAAGTCCCCACAAAACCCACAGCAATCATTAAAACAATCACACCAATCCAATCGGTATAGGCAAAACCAAGTAAACCAAAGATAACGGCTTTAATGACATGCTGTATCGACATGAAACAAGCCATTGTCGCGCTTAATTGACGGCGATCAGGCAATAAATTTTTTACCGTAGCAATCAAAAATGGCCCTGTTGCGCCAACAAACATGGTAAGAAAAGCCGTAAACATTCCCACACCGATCAAGCCTTTTTTACCTTTAAAGCTCATATTAATTGGCACCCAACTGCTAATTAATATGAATACAGCCAGGATTAATTCTAGATACCGAGTCGGTAAATTAAGCGCAATATTGCCGCCAATCAATGCCCCGACTACACTCCCGACAAAAAACCATCCTAAGTATTGTTTTTGAATATGTTTTCGCATTAAGACGGCGCGACCTGCGTTCGATCCTAACTGTACAACCGCATGCACAGGAATAACTGCAGAGGCTGGGATCATGGTAATCATAAATGCAATAAGCGTTGCCCCGCCCCCAACACCAATAATCGTGTTGAGCATCGATGTCATGCCACTCAGCAAGATAAGAAAATAGAATTGAGAATCGCTAAGAACATGAGGTTTCAAGTGAAGAATAAAATCAAGCATTGAAGAGTCACTTCAGAGAAAAATGCGATTATAACGCCTCAATTGAAAAAATGTGCTTGAATCCATAATTTTGAGTGAAAAAGTGCAAAAAAGAGCTGCACAAATCAATATCTGCACAGCTTTTGTTAATGCTCTAGAAATGAATATTCATAGTGTAAATATTAATCCTTATTTGAAGCCTCAGAAGTAATTATCTGGCAGTTTTCACACGCTAACTCACGCTGGCATTGCTGCGCAGTTTCCAATCCACATTCACTATTTTCACATCGCCCACGTTGGTTCAAATAATTGGTAAAATACTGGCTGACTTGATCTGCATAACGATGAAATGTTTGAATACTCATTCAACTCTCCTAGACTCTTACAGTAAAGCAGGCAGCTCTCTTAACATTGGAAAAGCATTTTTCATGTGATTTTGCGTAACCACAAACCCCACTAATGCATCATCAACATTAAAGGCTTTGGCAGTAATGCCCTCGCCGTCTAATTCAACCGACCAACGATAAACACTTTCACCAGTATGACCACTCAATTGGATTGGCAGATCGGGCGTTTTCACTTTCACTAGCATAGACGCTAATTTAAGATCCGCATTTTCTACATGACCATTTAATAAGGCTTTAGCGAGAACATTAGCGCTCAATAGCGTTGGCTGTAAGAAAGACAACACCTTATTTTCAATTTGAGCGCAATCACCAATCGCGTAAATATTAGGTTGTGAGGCTTGTAATTGTCGATTAACTACAATGCCTTTACCTACTTCTAAACCCGCTTGTTTTGCAAGGTGCACATTGGGTTTTAAACCTGCTGCTGAAATCACACTATCAACCAAAAATTGCTCGCCAGAATCTAACATAACTTCAATGCCAAACTCAGTTTTATCTAAACTTTGTACGATATTATTTAAATGCAGTTTGACGCCACGTTTGCGCAATTGTTTTTGCAGTGGTGCAGAAACAGCATCAGGCAATAAAGTCGCCATCACGCTATCGCACGGATCGACTAACGACACCGTTTTGCCTGAAGATGCTAAATCCATCGCCAGTTCAGTACCAATTAAGCCCGCGCCGATGATCAACACATGCTCCGATTGGCTTAATTGTTGATGCGCCGCTTGAAATTCAACTCGGCTATTTAAAGTCACTATTCTCTCTACCGCTGAACCTGTCATTGGTGGAACAAACACCGAAGCACCAGTGGCCAAAACAAGTTTTGCATACGCCATCACTTCGCCATTTTCGCAAGCGACTGTTTGCGCTTGGCTATCAATACTCGCAATACGGGTGTGAGTTAGGATCGTCACGCTATTTTCTTGTGCGAAAACTTCGGCAGTTTGGCGAATAAGCGCGTCCGCATCTTGATTCTTGCTAAACACGTGACTGAGATCTGGCTTGTTGTAATCATGCCCATCATCGGCGGTGATCACCATAATAGGCGTATCACTGTCAGTTCGGCGCAGCGTTTTAACTAATTGATAGGCAGCAAATCCGCTGCCTATGATCATAATAGGAGTATTCATTAAGCCACCTGTGATCCGTTACCTTTACCGAGTTTACTGGCACAAGGTTCAAACACTTCTTTACCAATGCCGCAATCTGGGCATAAGAAATATTCAGGCACTTCAGCCCAAGCTGTACCGGGTTCGACGCCTTGATTTGGCTCGCCTAATTCTGGTTCATAAACCCACTGGCACACTGTACACAACATGGCTTGTGCATCTGAACCATTGGTTGGTTGAGCCGTTGTCTTTGGCACTTCAATCTCAACAGTCGATGTTGTAACCGATGCTTCAACTTTTGGTACTGCTTTTGATACTGGTACTGCTTTTGATACTGGTACACCTGTTGTTTGTTTAACGATTGACGAGATAGTGTCTGATAACTCATACAACGCCCATTCACGCGCAATTTGACGGCCATATTCACGACATTCTTGCATCGCCTTACCATCTGGACGCCATTTGGTTTTCTTGCTGATCGCCGTTTCAAATCCACAATCCATCAAACGAGTATGAATACGGTCTACCGCGCCACCATTCCAACCATAACTTCCGAATGCCGCAGCTTTTTTATTTTTAAAACGCATACCGGTAATTTCTTCTAACATGCCAGCCACTTTTGGCATCATCACGTTATTCATTGTAGACGAGCCGACTAAGATACCTTTTGAGCGAAATACGCTTGATAAGATCTCATTCTTGTCATGTAGCGACACGTTAAATACTTTTACCGCCACATTAGGGTCAATATCGTGAATACCTTGCGCGATACCATCGGCCATCATACGAGTATTGTTTGACATTGAATCGTAGAATAACGTGATGCGATCTTCTTGGTAATTATCCGCCCACTCAAGATATTGATGAATAATTTGAGTTGGGTTATCACGCCATACGATAC
The DNA here is from genome assembly GCF_014694375.1 of Vibrio sp. S17_S38. Taxonomy (GTDB): domain Bacteria; phylum Pseudomonadota; class Gammaproteobacteria; order Enterobacterales; family Vibrionaceae; genus Vibrio. The sequence goes on along the minus strand of NZ_JAAUWW010000010.1, from coordinate 10,200 downwards.
CGTGTGCGGTAGCAATCATATCCACGGGTAATTCAAGGCTTAGCACTTCTTTGATTTTCGCTGTCACCAACGCGCTAAATGGCGTTAAGATATTCGCGTAGTAGCGCAAGCATTGCTCATATAATTCCACTTGATCAACTTCATCGTTAAACAAATGTTCATCACAATAATGCTGACCGAATGCATCGTTGCTGAACAATACTGCGTCGCCTGTCATGTAAGTCATCATGCTGTCTGGCCAATGCAACATTGGAGATTCAACAAACACCAATGCTTTGCCGTTGCCTAAATCAATACTGTCGCCGGTTCTGACCACATTGAAATTCCAATCCGGTTGATGGTGGTGACCGATAATCGAATCAATGGCATTTTCAGTACAATAAATTGGCGTGTTCGGAATTTTAGCGAGCAATGCACCTAAAGCTCCGGCGTGATCTTCTTCTGCATGGTTGATAACAATGTAATCGATCTCATTTAGATCAATTTCCATTTCTAAGTTTTGGATAAACTGTTGGCTAAAGCGATGATCAACGGTATCAATCAATACTGTCTTTTCTTCACGGATGAGATAGCTGTTGTAGCTGGTACCACGAGTGATTTTATATTCTGTACCGTGGAAGTTTTGTACTTCCCAATCACGTTGACCAACCCAATGAATATTATTTTTAACATGGATAGACATAAACGACTCCTAAATAAAAACTAAAATTAAATGATTCTCTTAGCCTGTATACAGCAGTAAGCGTGCCAACTATTAATATCATTATTAATCAATTAGTTATGATTTTTACTCGTTAGTAGTATGTCTTTTTGACAAAGCCGGAGTAGTATCAATTAGACACTCAAGAGTCAATTTGACACTTATTTGAATCTTATAATCGATTATTTTTCTAGTTGAGATATTGAATGCAAAAATTTCACACTCAAATCACTCAATTAGCGTTGGATCTTACCTTGGGGATTTCTAATCAAGATAGATTTGATCGCTTATTAGAAGTGCTGAGAAATTTACTCAATTGTGATGCAGCTGCGTTACTCGCCTACCATGACCAACAGTTTGTACCATTGGCGATTGACGGCTTATATGAAGAAGTGATGGGACGTCGTTTTAATATTAATGAGCATCCTCGCCTTGAAGCGATAGCCCGCGCGGGTGATGTAGTCCGCTTTCCTGCCAACAGTGATATTGCCGATCCTTATGATGGACTTATTCCAAATAAAGGTGACAAATTACATGTGCATGCCTGTGTGGGTTTGCCTTTAATTGCGCACGGAAATTTAATCGGTGCGCTTACCATCGATGGTTTCGATGCCAATCAATTTGACCAATTCACCGATAGAGATCTAAGGACCATTAGCGCCTTAGCTGCCGCCAGTTTGCACACTTCATTGTTAATGAAACAATTAGAAGCGCAGGCCGTTCATGTTGGCGCGCACTCTTTGCAAGTGACTAAATATATCAAGCTTGGAGAAGAAATGATTGGGCAATCTGGCGCGATGATGGATCTCCGCATGCAAATTCAATCGGTTGCTAATACCGACCTTTCGGTGCTGATAACGGGTGAAACTGGCGTGGGCAAAGAATTAGTTGCCGCGGCTATTCATGCACAATCAAACCGCACCAAACAAACCTTAGTATATTTAAACTGCGCTGCGCTGCCAGAATCGGTCGCTGAAAGTGAATTATTTGGCCATGTAAAAGGCTCATTTACTGGCGCGATCAGTCATCGAAAAGGTAAATTTGAACTCGCAGATAACGGTACTCTATTTTTAGATGAAGTCGGTGAATTACCGTTAAGTTTACAATCTAAACTGCTGCGAGTCCTGCAATATGGCGATTTACAACGTGTGGGCGATGACAGTGTACTCAAAGTAAATACTCGTATTGTGGCGGCAACTAACCGAAATTTACATCAAGATGTGGTCAACGGACAATTTCGCGCCGATTTATATCACAGGCTCAGTGTATTCCCTATTCATGTCCCACCACTACGAGAACGCGAAGGTGATACAACATTGCTGAGTGGTTTTTTTATTGAGAAATGCAAAAATAAACTCAACCTTAAACACTTGAGTATTTCACCAGCCGCATTGAATTTACTACGCCAATACTCTTGGCCGGGCAATGTGCGTCAATTAGAACATGCCATCCATCGCGCGGCGGTATTGGCTCGCACCGAAGCTTTGTCAGGTAACGATAACAAACCATCAAGCCCCGTCATTTTGCAGCCACACCATTTTGAATTAACTCAAAGTGCTTCACCTCTGCATCAAGTAGCAGCCAATGAATCAACGTTATTACATTCACCAAAACTTGCTCAAAAATCTGAAACTCTAGTCGGCTTAAAACAAGCCACTGAAGGTTTTCAAACTCAAATAATTACTACATCACTAGATAATAACCAACAAAACTGGGCAGCAACGGCTCGAGATCTCCAAATAGACAGTGGGAACTTGCACCGTTTAGCAAAACGCCTAGGTTTAAAAGATTAAATAGAAGAGGATATTATTATGAGTCACCTAGTCATCCCAAGCCATTGGAAAATAAGACGCTCAACTCACTTTTTCACTAAAGATAATGTACCCAAAGCATTACTGACTCACCATAATACCGCTGAAGGCGTATTTGGTCAGATCTGCGTTATGCAAGGCACCGTTACTTTTTACGGTTTTGCCAATGAAGAAGCGACCGAGCCAGAACAAACTGTGGTGATTCAAGCTGGTACATTTGCCACTAGCCCACCGCAATATTGGCATCGCGTTGAAATGAGTGATGATGCGCAATTCAATATTAACTTCTGGGCAGAAGAAGAGACGGGCAATAAAGCCATGTTTAAAAGCTCACGGATCCACAGCAAACCAATTGATGGATTGCTCGACGGCCAAGACAGCAAGTAAACTTAAAAATGATCCCCCTTCAGTAGTGATTAAGATTCGTCTCTGAAGGGGATTTTATTATCTTAATTTTCAATTATAAATATCTTTCCGGCTTCGCCACTCACCACATTGAACGTTTTAGACTAGCCAATTCTAACAACCGAGTTGAGATTTCCTCCACCGATAATGTGGTGGTATTTAAGTAAGGGATCGCTTCACGGCGAAACAAACTTTCGACTTTATTCAGCTCTTTTTCGCACTGATTTTCACTCGAATATTCGCTATTAGCGTAACGTTCATGTCGAATTGCCATTAATCGTTCTGTATCGATCGTGAGGCCAAATGTTTTAAAACGGTAGGGTTCTATCTCTTTTGGCAACTTCAACCTTGCCATATCATCTTCAATAAATGGGTAATTAACCGCCTTAATACCAAACTGCATCGCAAGGTATAAACTGGTCGGTGTTTTACCACAACGAGACACACCCAATAAGATAATATCCGCTTGTTCAAGGTTGTTTAAAGACACTCCATCATCATGCGCCAATGTATATTCAATTGCCGCAATTCGCCTTTGATAACTGTCCGCATCTTTACTAATACTATGTGAACGATGCAATTTCGGAGCAGGTTCTAGCTGTAGATCTCTTTTTAGTGGTTCAACCAACACATTCAGCACATCATAAAAATGAGCGTCCGCTTGCACAATAATGGCTTTAATCTCAGGTAAAACGATCGAAAAAAACACCAATGGCTTTTCGCCTGTTTCAATAAGCCTTTGATTAATCTGACTTTTAACGTACTCAGCACGGTCAATTGTTTCAACAAATGGCAGCGTAACTTGCTTAATTTCTAATGGAAACTGCCCTAAAACGGCGTGGCCTAATGTTTCTGATGTAATCGCTGTTCCATCAGAAACGTAAAATACATCACGAAAATTTGTTTTGCTCTGCATAAGAAGTTGAATCCTCGTTAAGTCCCTGTCAGGTTATCAGTGTGAAATAAATGTAAAAAAAGACAACCAAAATTTTACACGTTTTTTTTTACAACATTTCTCAAGATCCGATGTGAAAATACACGCCCAAGCTTTTACGTGCACAAGCTATTACGTGCCCAAGCTATTACGCGCACAAGCGAAAAGTCACCAACAATAGAGTGACAATAAAATTGGGCTAATATTTAAGTAGATTCACCATAAACGGATTAACCGTAAAACAATGTGAATAAGCCCACATTGATGAGTTCAAACTTGCAAAACTAATTAACCTGAACTCTAGATAATTTAACCAATAATCAGTTACAACCAATAACCAGTCAAAAATTAGGAGCGTTGCCGTGGATAAAAATGTGGTTTGGTATGATTCTTTATCAATGAATGATGTTGATAAAGTCGGGGGAAAGAATGCATCTTTAGGCGAGATGGTGGCAAATCTTTCAAATGCTGGCGTAAAAGTACCCAATGGATACGCAACAACCGCTTTTGCCTTTAACCAATTTTTAGAAGCTAACCAACTCAATGACCGAATTTATCAACTGCTCGACGAGTTAGATGTAGATGATGTTAACGCGCTCAAAAAAGCCGGATCAACGATCCGCCAATGGGTATTGGATGCCCCTTTCCCAACCGAACTAGAAGATGGTATCCGCGCGTTTTATAAAGAACTTGGCAACGGTGACGACATGTTATCAGTGGCGGTTCGCTCCTCAGCCACAGCAGAAGATCTACCCGATGCATCCTTTGCAGGTCAACAAGAAACCTTCTTAAACGTGCGTGGTATTGATGCGGTGATCGAAGCTGCCAAACACGTTTTTGCTTCCCTCTTTAATGATCGCGCAATCTCCTATCGCGTTCACCAAGGCTTTGATCATAAGGGCGTTGCATTGTCGGCTGGTATTCAGCGAATGGTACGTTCAGACAAAGCTTCTTCTGGCGTTATGTTTACCCTTGATACTGAGTCAGGCTTTGATCAAGTCGTCTTCATCACCTCTTCTTGGGGCTTAGGTGAAATGGTGGTGCAAGGTGCGGTAAACCCTGATGAATTCTACGTGCATAAACCAACGCTACAAGCCGGAAACCCAGCCGTCGTACGCCGTACTTTTGGTTCTAAACAAATCAAAATGATCTACGCCGATGGCAAAGAGATCGGCACACAAGTCGAAGTTATCGACACCACAGATGAAGAACGTCGCCAATATTCTTTAACTGATGATGAAATCCAAGGACTAGCAAAACAAGCGTTAATCATTGAAAAGCACTACGGCCGCCCAATGGATATTGAGTGGGCAAAAGATGGCATTACAGGTGAATTACTGATTGTTCAAGCTCGCCCTGAAACCGTTCGTTCACGCGATGACCAAAAAGTAATGGAACGCTTCCAACTCAATGCACAAAGCAAAAGCCTAATTGAAGGTCGCGCCATTGGTCAACGCATTGGCGCTGGCGTAGTTCGCGTGGTGAAAAGCCTTGATGAAATGGATCAAGTCCAAGCAGGCGATGTACTGGTTGCTGATATGACAGACCCAGATTGGGAACCGGTAATGAAAAAAGCGGCGGCGATTGTGACGAATCGTGGTGGACGTACTTGCCACGCCGCCATTATTGCCCGTGAACTTGGCATTCCAGCGGTAGTCGGTTGTGGTGATGCCACTAGCCAATTAAAAGATGGACAATCTGTTACCGTTTCGTGCGCACAAGGTGAAACTGGGTTTGTTTATGAAGGCGAACTCGACTTTGAAATCAAGCGATCTTCTGTCACCGACCTGCCCGATTTACCATTAAAAGTCATGATGAACGTGGGCAACCCTGATCGCGCTTTCGACTTTGCATGTATTCCCAATGAAGGTGTTGGGCTTGCTCGTTTAGAGTTCATCATTAACAAAATGATCGGCATTCACCCTAAAGCACTATTAAATTACGATGAGCAATCGGCGGAACTTAAAGCAGAAATCGACCAACGTATTGTCGGCTATGCGAACCCTGTTGAGTTCTACATTGAAAAACTCACCGAAGGCATTTCAACACTGGCAGCAGCTTTCTGGCCAAAACGTGTGATTGTGCGCATGTCAGATTTTAAATCCAATGAATACCGCAACCTTGTCGGCGGCATCAATTACGAGCCAACCGAAGAAAACCCAATGCTGGGATTCCGCGGCGCATCTCGTTATGTGTCACCGAAATTCCAAGATTGTTTTGCTTTGGAATGTGAGGCGATTAAACGAGTCCGCAATAAAATGGGGCTTCGTAATGTCGAAATCATGATCCCATTTGTTCGCACCACTAACGAAGCGGCAGGCGTGATTGATTTGCTGGCAAAATTTGACTTACGCCGCGGAGAAAATGGCCTGAAAGTCATTATGATGTGCGAGCTGCCATCCAATGCCATTTTGGCGGATGACTTTCTCAAATACTTTGATGGTTTCTCAATTGGATCAAACGACATGACGCAATTAACCTTGGGACTCGACCGAGATTCCGGCGACATTGCCCACATGTTTGATGAACGAAACCCTGCGGTGAAAGCCATGTTATCAATGGCAATTAAAGCCGCCAATAAAGCAGGAAAGTACGTGGGAATTTGTGGCCAAGGCCCATCGGATCACGACGACCTAGCTCAATGGCTAATGGAGCAAGGGATTGATTCCGTATCACTAAACCCTGATACGGTATTAGAAACTTGGCTACATTTGGGGACGAAAGTGCAGCAATAAAATTAGCACTTTTACTAAATGGTTATAACTAAAAAATGAGCTCAATTGGGCTCATTTTTGTTTAACTTTAATGATATGTTGAACACTAGCTTAACGTGTTTTGGGTAGAAACGATTAGGAAAAGTATCTTAAAACCTTAAACGTTTGCTATGGTGCTTACTTTACCTACTGCCGATTTAACAAAAACTTACGTAAGTCACGCTCTTCACGCATAACGTAGAGAATATAGACTTTATCAAGATCTTGTTTGTAGAAAATACGACATGGGCTAGCTACAACTTCACGATAATTCAAATGGTCTAGTTCTGGAGGAATACGGCCAGATTCTGGGAACAACTCTAGCCTTTCGACTTTATCGAAAATAGATTGAACTAGAAATTTTGCGGCGACCATGTTTTCTAAAGCAATGTACTCTACAATGTCATTTAAGTCAGAGAGTGCAGGGTCAGTCCAGATTAATTCAGCCATTTTGACATCTTATTCTTAGCTTCAGAATGAGATGTAACCTTACCATCTGTAATTGCACGCTCGCCTCTAGCGATCCCCTCAAGAATAGCTAAACGATTTTGCATGAACTCATAGTCATCGACATCAACTAGGTATGCAGATGGCTTACCATGCTCAGTAATTAATACTGGTTCTTTACTATCATGAAGATCCGCTAAGATCTTTGTGGCTTGGCGTTTAAGTGAAGTAACTAGTTCAACTTTCATCGTTGGTGCTCCAAAAGAATACTAAAGTGATACTATTCTATCACTTTGTGTTTCGCAAGCTCTGTGACAGCTAGACATAATGACTCCCATGAAGGTGCTATGAAGCGTTTGTTAGTTTTATTCCACGTCCATTCAGGAGCTATAAGACCACACAATAAGCCTAATTGCAGCATGTCCTTCCGAAAGGGTTACAACGCGTGAGGGGTTATGGTTTTTTACGAGGCAATGCTCGAACATTACGACGGAAAATTCAGCTATTGTTCATACCTCATTTAGCGCTATCGCTAGCTGAACCTAGTATTTTACGGAGCAAAGCCTTTCGTCTTTGCCCTTGCTGCCAGCATGAAATGTCATGCGTTAGGATTAGTCGAACGAGTTAACCGAAAGGCTAAAATATAAGGATAATGGCGACCACTATAAAATGGAGGGTTAACCAAAGAAAGAAACAAAATTAAAATTAACCAATTGATAATATTAATTTTATCAGGGTTAAACTCGCTTCAAGAAAAGCAGAATCCAATACCTACCGAAAACTAATATCGACCAATTTACAATAATAAGCAGCTTCGGGCTTGTTCAACACCCAGATAAGGTGCCGGCTGCGCGACACCTATCCTTATTTGTTATATTTTTTATGCCGCTGCAAAGTTTACAGCGTGGACATTGGTTAAATTTACTTGTTGTTTCGCGTGCCAAAGATCGTAATTATCTTGCATTGCTAACCAACTTTCGGGAGTTCTACCTATTGCTTTTGACAAGCGAAGTGCCATTTCTGGTGATATAGCACTTTGCCCTTTAAGAACTCGGTTTAAAGTAGATGATGCAACATCTAATTGTTTAGCTAAATAACGACAGCTAAAACCTGCAGGCTCTAGATATACGTCGTAGATGAACTCGCCTGGGTGCGGTGGGTTATGCATAGTCATTAGTGATAGTCCTCATAATTGAGAATGTATGCATTACCATCGATGAACTCAAAAGTAATGCGCCAGTTACCATTTACAGTAATAGACCAAATCCCGTCACGATCCCCTTTAAGAGGGTGCAATTTAAAACCGGGTAAATTGATATCTTCAATTTCTTGTGCGGTATCTATTGCAGTAAGTTGCATGCGCAGTTTGCGTTGATGCTTAACCTGAATTCCAGCAACACTTCCTGTTTGGAAGTATTTTTTAAGGCCTTTATGTTTGAAAGATTTAATCATGACCAAAGTATAGCGCGATGCGCATCACTCGTCGATGGAAATATAGACATAATGACTCCCACGAAGGTGCTAGCCTCCAGTTTCGTGGATTAGCGAAGCCAGAGCCATAATTAGTTTGCTAAAGAACTAAATTAGGAGGCTAGCATGAATAACGACACCACTCTTTTTATTGGGTTAGAGACCCATAAATCCTTCACTCAAGTCGCACTTTTAAAAGATAATCGGGGTGAAGCACCGATTTCTTATGGCCGTATTGATACTTCAAAATCCGCGCTGATTAAACTGGCGATAGAGTCAAAACCGATAAACGTGATGCGGCAAAGTTGGCAAAATTATTTAGAGCCGATGAGCTAAGTACGATTTATGTGCCTGAAGCCGAGGATGAAGCTATTCGCGATTTATCGCGTGCCCGTGAAACCGCAATGAAAGATTTAAAAGATGCCAAACTCCAACTTAAAGGCTTCTTTCTTCGCAACAACATCAATACTGTCGTGAAAGATAATTGGTCTAAAAAGCATTTACGTTGGCTCACCGAACTTGTCCTTCCGCATCATAGCCAACAAATTGTGCTGCAAGAGATGATTCAAATCATCTCTGAACGAATGCAGCGCCTACAACGACTGGATAATGAGCTTATCCACCAAGTAAAAAATTGGCGTTATTATCCGGTGGTCAAAGCGATCCAAGCCATGCGAGGCATTCGCTTACTGGTGGCCTTAGGAACAGTTGCCGAACTTGGAGATCTACGACGGTTTGACCATCCAAAAAAACTGATGTCGTATCTTGGATTAGTCCCTTCTGAAAACTCAAGTGGACAAAGGCGGCGACAAGGTAGTATCACGAAGTGTGGTAACTCTCGCGCAAGGCGATTATTGATTGAAGGGGCGCACTCTTATAAACATAAAGCCAACATCTCATCAGAATTACAAATTCGGCAAGAAGGTCTTTCGAAAGAAATTATCGACATTGCTTGGCAAGCACAACTCAGGTTGTGCCGACGTTATCAACGGATGATGTTTTTAGGCAAGCATCGTAGTGTGGTGGTCACGGCAATTGCAAGAGAAATGGTGGCCTTCATTTGGGCAATCACACGAGAAGTTGGGATCCCACCAATCGATCCTCGTCAACGTATTGCAAAGTTACCTGCATGAATTAGTGTTAACGCAACGCATCAAGCATCGGGTGTGGCATAAACTCCGACGGCGTTAGGATGGCAATAGCCTAACGGCTATTGAACCACGAGCATAGACTGCAGACAGGTGCCACGACGGAATAAGTACGGTCAGCTCTGCTCACTTTAGGATGAGTAATCTACGAATACCAGCATGATAACCGACGAAAGTGCTTGCTTGAGCAATGCGTTAACACTATCTCTTTTTAAAGACAAAATGCCCAAAATAAATGGGTAGAATTTTTGCGCTCTACTTGACAGTGGGAGCCATACAAGGGTAATTCTCGCTATCTTTATAATGAATTTGCGCTCGCTAAAGTATGGCGAGCTCGGATAATTGAAGCCATTAAGCGTCATCCGAACCTAAGTTTACCAGCAGATCTACCATCCAAATGGGTGGTTGATTGTCGGCACATTGGGTATGTGTCAACACCAGTTGAAATCTGATCCACTTTTTTAAAAATTCACCGTTTTAATATTGATCCACTTATTTGCTCAGCTATTGCTAATTTCTAATATTCCAGCTT
>NZ_JAAUWW010000009.1 GCF_014694375.1 Vibrio sp. S17_S38 | reverse complement strand
AAGCTGGAATATTAGAAATTAGCAATAGCTGAGCAAATAAGTGGATCAATATTAAAACGGTGAATTTTTAAAAAAGTGGATCAGATTTCAACTGGTGTTGACATCTTGATAGATGAAATAATAAAAAGAGGATATTAATGCTCCGAGTGCTAACAGTATTACGAGTAAAGGGTTAGCATAGATATTATCTATCGTAAAAGTAGAATAATTAATATTGGTACTAATGGAAAATGGAAACTGAGAAGAACTTAGGCGCAATGTATCGTGATTTATTTCGGTAGTGAGTATTCCGTTATTGTTTATCCAGCCTTGTTTTGTATAAACATGAAACGGTGTTTTTTCTTCCAGTAGGCTAATGACACCTAAAAAATTAAAGCCATGCAAAGTTGCGGTGATGCTTATTTTATCATTCTGTCCTTTAACTATAATGATAGTTCTGCCAGGGGCTACGTAGCGAGAAGAAAATAAGCTAATGTCAGTCAAATCAGAAGATGTAATTTTATTGCCAATAAGTTGAGGGTAAGATGAGCAAATTGTCTGATTATCTTTAACTATGCTAATAGTTTGAATGCTGGGTTTTTCTACTAATACAGATAAAATTTTTGGCAAGGATTCAGAGCAATTATCTGTCGCAGTATTCAGTAATGTATTAACGGCAGACTGCGCTCGTTCAATCTGCCCATCAAGTACATTGATAGCTAGTTGCATACGATCTAGCGTGTTAGTACGGTAATTATATGCAGACTGAATTGTCAGTGCCGCTATCCCAAGACTAAAAACAAGAATAAAAATGATGCTGCAATGAAGAAGTTTTAGCCGCAAAAATGGACTAGATTGAAAGACAGCCATATAAAAAAGCTCCACTTACCTTAAAGTATATGGCATGAGTGTTTTTGAACGGTAACACATTAATTTGCCAACATTTTTCGTGAGAATAGTGAAGTGTAGCGCATTTGTTTTTCTGATAAATATTAATTATGTCAATATTGATGTAATTAATAAGTTTTTACGTAACTTCTTATTTATTTAGAGTATTTAGGAAGGTTGTAAGCTAATTTTTACCTTTATTTTCTTCAATTACATTTTGTATCTTGGTGTAGAGATCGATACCACTTTCTGATAAGTATACGAAAGTAGGTGGTTTTTTTGAAATGTTGGCATCCCAAATAATACCTTTCTCTTTTAAAAAATCAGCTTTTGATGTTCGGATAAAATATTCGGGCGTTCGGCCGATAATGTCACATAATTTTGCCACATTTTTAGGTGTGAACTCCATGTTATAACGTTCACAAAGTTGAATATAGGTGAGTCCATTGATACCTACCGCATCGATCATGACCACCATATTTATGCTGATCTTTTCTTTTATGCAATACGCTAATAATTTCTGTAAAAACACGTATATATCCTAACAATCATATGAATAGCGATAGAGTACTAGTTCAGGTATTGGCATTATAACATTTAACCACACAATAAGTGCTTATATTATGGGGTTAACGAGCGATAAAAAAATAGACTGGAGTGATCTGAATCTAAAATTGTATACCTAGCATAAGAACTATATTTGCATCAATATTAATAATAGGTCTTAATTTTAGATAAATGTAGTTAATTGTTGACGTTGAAGGTAAGAAATTAGATTTTCTGCGAATTTTTCAGAAAATACTTACAAAAATGCTCGCGTAAGGCGAGCATTTAAAAAAGCAGTAAGTGAATAATAGTTAGACTTTAAAAGAGTCTAGCTTGATGCCTTTGTCTAATTCATTTTGTATTACAGATGGCATACGCCCTTGTCCTGTCCAAGTTTTACGCTTACCATTAACAAAATATTCATATTTAGGGACTCGTTTAGGTTTTTCAGAATCACCAGAGTATTTTACATCTGGTGATTGCATTGCGGCCATGACTTCGTCTAGTCCGACACCTTTATCGAGTAATATTTTAGCCACTTCTTTTACATTTTCTTCATGTTGCTTGGCTGCTTTGGCCAATTCATCTTCTTCTTTTATACGCTCTGAAAGGATGTGGCCTAATCGTTCATACGCAGCTTTAAGTTCGTTAACTGTCATTTCATGGCGAGCATACCCACGTAAGCGGCGGGTATCTAAAAGAATGGTCTTCACATCAACGATTGTAGTCATAATTTATGCTCCCATAATCAATTTATCATTCACATACTTCAAGTTAAATCGAGTTTTAACTTTCCATTACTACTAATATGAAATGAATTATTACTTTTTATGACATTTCAATTGTTATGGTAATGAAAAGGATTAAATGTCCTATGCTACTTTTTATAGACCTTTACTTTATTCTTAAATCTATAATTTTAATCTTGATATTTATACGGTTCATTGATGAGTTGAGAACAAATAATTATCCCTTTGGTTACATATATTTTACAACTTTCCAATTAAAATACAATTCAATCTAGTTCTAACATATGTAAACAAAAGTGATTGAGAATAATCTACTGAATGACATCTATGGTAAGGATTTCATGTTATATGCTGATTACTGGAAGGTTTAGTGGTGTAGCATAGAAAACATAGTGTCACTAATTTTTCATAAATCTACTTATTAAAATGCCATTACTTTTCATCTATTAAGCTTATTTCTTTCGCGAAAATAACTTGTCGATCACACTTTTACGCTGATTAATTTAAAACTATGGAATTTACTAAGTTTTAGGTTTATTCGACATCTTTTTAGTAATACTATGATGCTAATATGTAGTGTATTTGCTGGTAATTAAGTCCAGTTGTGACATTTGTGTTAATTAGGTAATTATGAATAGTAAAGTTGAACCGCTCGATTTGTATCAAAATCCAAGCCATAAACTCAGACTGGTTGAACCTATTTCAAAGAATAATGGCATCTTTGATATTCATTCATTTTTTTCTGGTGAACGAGGCAAGCAACACAACATTAATGATGATAAGGTCGAGCGATTTTTTCATGTTCTGACAACAGTTTTGAAGCATTCGCCAAATAGTGAAGTTGATTTAGTGACTGAACCTGACTTTTTCAGTGATGTAGATACATATAAGGCACAAGACTGGAAGAAGCTTGAAGAAACCTTGATGGATGCTAAGCAAGTATTAATGCATGTTCATATTAATATCCGGATTTTAAATGATACAGATCTAAATGGGATAATGAATATCAGTACCTATTCGATTGAATTGATTGAACAAGGTCGAGAGTATATTTTAAACTCAGTAAAGCCCATTCCAATATTTCCTAAATATTGTGATGTACGATCTATCTCGAGCGAGCAGGGCATCGAAAGGTTGCTTTCTCGATATCAACAAATCATCAAAGCTCAACAAGCTTTGAATGCTTATCCATTAACTGATTATGAATATGTTCAATCAGGCTTGTACTTGACTCAGTGGATCTCGGCTTTTTTACTGGCTGAAAAAAATGTGATTATCGCGTTATCTGATGTTGGGGAAACAAACTTACAAGCTCTGTATTCTCAAGGTAATTATCAGTCATTTATTCATGATACTCGTCTTAAATTAGAATCTGGCCAGCCTTTTCAACTCTCTATTATCACTAAGCCTGTTTCTTTTTCTGATGTTTTTCTTTTGTTACCGGTAGTCATTCATGGCAGTTCAGTTAGAGCAATGGAAGAACATGAATATACGAATAAGTTAAATGTGAACTTCATTTATGGTGATGCTACCGATGTATTTATTGGGTTGAAAGCATTACATACTGTTTATTCCAATACCCTCATTAATTAGAATTCTCTTATTCGAAATAGACCCCCAATACATAGAAAGTTTTACATTTAATTAGTACTTTAATTTTTCAGGAATAGTAAATCGTGGGAGAGTGTTGGGCTTCATTCCATGACCATTCCGGAATGATTTTAGTTGATTGACATAGTGTAGTACTTGAGCAACAGCAGTATAGAGTTGACTGGGTATCATTTGATTTATTTTAGTTGTATGGAAAATAGAGCGAGCTAATTCAGGAATAATGATCACTTCAATGTCGTTTTTATCGGCAATATTTTTGATATAAAATGCAACAGAATCCTCTCCTTTTGCCACTAAAAACGGCGCTTCAGCTTTAGTTAAATCATATTTTAATGCCACCGCATAATGAGTTGGGTTCATTAAAATAACATCCGCCGTTGGTACGGTTTTTGTCGCTGCATTTTTAGACATTTGCATCTGAATCTGTTTCATTCTTCCCTTTGTTTGCGGATCGCCTTCTGACTCCTTATATTCATCTTTTAGTTCTTGCTTACTCATTTTCATCTGTTTCATAAATTGAAGCTTTTGGTAGGGTAAGTCGATTAAGCCAAAGATGACAATGACCGCTACAAGCATCAGCGTTAGTGTCACCATGATGTGACCTGATACCACCATTACGGAATCTAATGTCGATCGAACGAGAGGGCTAATGACATCAATGTTGTCAATAATGGTGTAGTAGAGGATTGCAAAAAATATACTGACTTTTAAGACGTTTTTTAAAAATTCGAAAAGAGTATTCTTTGAAAAAATACGTTTAATACCAGCCCCAGGATTTATTTTGCTAAATTTCGGTGCGAGTTTGGAAAAATTGACGGAGAATCCACCCAATATTGTACTTCCGGCTATGACTGCAAGGAATTTTAAACATAGTAGAGGGGCAAATAGCTTCATGAGTAAGTACATAGCATGGCCAATTAGTTCGACTTGAAGTTTTGGCTGCCCTAGCTGAGATCGATTAAAGCTATAAGCCTGTATGAACATATCTTTGATTGCTTCAAATATACTGGGAATAATCATGGAGTAATAAAGTACGCATGATATTAAAGCAATGGCGGTAATGAATTCTTTCGCTCTAGGGATATCCCCTTTTTTTCGGGCTTTATTAAGCTTTTGAATACTGGCATTTTCAGTTTTTTCAGAACTCATAATGACAATCCCATTATGTAATAAAGGTGGTCCTTTAACTGCATGGTTAAATTAAAATAGGTATCGCCAATACCTTTGATTGATATTGTGAGGGCTACTACTCCAAGCAACATGGTTAATGGAAAACCGAGAGCAAAGATATTGAGCTGAGGAGCGGCTTTTGTCATAAACCCAAATACAGTATTGCTTATTAACATAACAACCATCGCGGGAATAGAGATAATCAAGGAGCTTGAAAATAACCATGTAACCATTTTTACTACATGCTCTAATCCAGCCACTGGAATGGGGCTATTAAGTGGCCAGAACGTAAAACTATCAGCCATTACACTTATTACAACCAAGTGGGCATCAAGTGACAAAAATAAAAAGATAGACGTGATGGAAAATATTTTAGCGACGATAGCTTCATTTACCCCGTTAGAAGGGTCGTTCATAATCGCCATGCCTAACCCCATTTGCATCGATAGTGCTTGTCCTGCCATAGTGAAAATAGTCATAAAAAGGGTGACGCAATAACCCAATATCCAACCAAATAGTATTTGATAACCGCTGAATAAAATGGTGGTAAAAGAAAAGGGATTAAAAGCAGGGACGTGGCCCGATAATGATGAACAAATTAAACCTAGGATAAAAGCGAGCATTACACGAACTTGCATGGGGATTGCTTTATCACTGAATATTGGAGCGACCATAAAAAAACCGGTAAAACGCATAAATGGCCACCAGACATGGCCTAGAAACTGCGTGATTTCACTAAATGAGAGTTCCATTTATTGAGTAACCGTGGGTATCGCATCAAAGACCAAATTAAAGAATGTGGTTAGCTCCATTATTATCCAATTACCAAAGACAATAATAGTGAGCAAAGTAGCTAATAACTTAGGGAGAAAACTCAGAGTTTGTTCATTGATTTGGGTAACAGCTTGAAAAATTGCTACTAACAAACCAAGTATTAAACTGGGGGCGATCAGAGCTGTAACAATAATCAAAACAAGATAAATTGCTTGCCCAACAATGGTAATAGCAGCATCTGGCCCCATTTATGTTCCCACCCAAAAGCTTTGTGCTAGGCTTCCCATTAGCATGCCCCAGCCATCAACAAGAACAAATATTAACAGCTTAAATGGCAGTGACACGATCAGTGGAGAAAGCATCATCATCCCCATTGACATTAAAACTGATGCAACGACTAAATCGATAACAATAAAAGGGAGATAAATCATCAAGCCAATTTGGAATGCCGCTTTTAATTCACTTAATACATAGGCTGGTAATAGAACAAGGAATGGAATTTCTGAATCTTGAACTTTATCAAGCCCGGCAATAGATGTGACTTGTTCAAGAGTTTTGGTCTGGGTTTGATTCAACATATATTTGCGTAGTGGTTTTTCACCTATGGCCATGGCTTCTTGTAGCGTTTTTTCTCCGTTGGCATAAGGTTGGTAGGCATTGTCGTAAATATCAGTCCAAACAGGGCGCATTATTAAGATAGTAAAGATTAATGCTAACCCAACCAATACTTGATTTGGGGGGGACTGCTGTAAACCAATGGCCTGTCGAAGAATAGAAAGAACAATAATAATTCGAGTAAACGATGTGCACATGATGATGAAGGCAGGAATAAAACTGAGTGCCGTCATCAAGATGAGAATTTGTAGCTTAACGGAATATTCACTGCCACTAGGCGTGGTATTGACAGATAAAATGCTCAAGGAGTCATCAGCAATAGCGAAAGCTGGAAAAGAGATAGCCAATAGAAAAAGAAATAACTTAACCATCGTTGGCCTATAGATTATTGGTTGCAAGGCTTAATACCTTCACGCCATATTTTCCATCCGATTCAACAATTTGACCTGTAGCAAATAACACGCCATTTACTCGAAGATCGACAGGTTCACCTAGGCTTTTATCTAAGGTAATAATTTGCCCTTGTTCAAAGTTCATTAGATCTTCAATGGGTAATTGTTTTTGACTAATCTCAACCGTCATTGTCACAGGAATGGTGCTCAGCAGACCTAAAGATGTAGTGCTGTCGCGGCTTGTTAAATGTTGTTCAAGCATATCTGGATCAAAGTTATCTTCATCTAATGGTGAGTTGTCTAGTTGAATATCGCCTGTCTCTAAGTCAAAGTCGCTCATCAAATCTGATTCTTCTATAAAATCTGAGTTTAAAGAATCTAAATTAAGATCAGAGTCCAACTCTTTATTTTCGATTTCTGTGTCCATGTTTTCGTGAACCTTAATATGAAGTGGAATGTGTGAGTGACAAAATTTGGTCTTCATTAGTTGAAATTTTAGCTTTGTTAATTTCAACAGATTCAACTTGAAACGAAACCCACCCTTTTTTAGAAAATGAAAGAGTATCGCCAACTTGAATGTCTTTCACCATTTGTAGGTGTGTCTGTTTCTCCGACAGCACCACTGATGTTTCTACATTTATTTTTTGAATTAATCTATGGATCTCAGTGGATGAAAACTCTTTTATATAGCCAAATTTATCCAACAAATAGTCACTATAATTTTCATCCATGCAAATATTAAACTGACAATCAATGCCTCCAAACTGCAAAGAAAAAGATGACGTTGAGTGAGGTTTGAAATCATGTATATCAGTGACATTTTCAGCTTCACTGCTCATTAATGAATCAATAAGTGTGATGATTATTTTATCGAATAACTTTATGTGTGATTGGGTTATTATTTCTGATTTTATAAAAGTATCAAAGCCCATAAATTTAGAAAATAAAACATTTAATGTCTCGACGCTGACTTGAACTTGAACAGTGCCAATACCTAATTCTGTCATCGTCACGCTATACTCTGGGACGGATTCACACTCTGTTGGTTCGATCTGTATCTCATCCTGATTAATCGTGTATAACTGAGCGAAATTAGCACGATGGTGATGAAGTTGCTTCAAGACTAACTCACTTAAAAGCCTCTTTGTTATTGGTCTTGTATCACCAAGCTCCGTTAAATCCACGTCACGCATAAGTCACTCCACTTTCTTATTGTTAAGCTGGTCACTTTCTTATTATTAATGTGACTTAGTTGGCATTATAGACACACTACATGACCATATTAAATGAAAATATTGATTTTTTTAAATTTAAAAATGCAAAGTTAATTCTGTATCATATAATTGAAATAAAATTTAGTTATAAAAATGTAGTTATGGTAATTAATTTATGTTTTTTTGAAAGTAGTTGAGGTTTTTTTGTGATAAATTTAGATGAAGCATTGGGCGTTACACCGATGATGCTGAAATATCGGACTGAAAGGACAGAGGTCATTGCATCCAATATAGCCAATGTTGATACTCCTAATTACAAAGCAAAAGATATTTCTTTTAATGCTGTGATGAATTCGGTATCTCAAGAAAGCAGTCGTCCAGCTATAGAGACACAAAGTCAATACCGTATACCAACTCAGCGTTCAAGAGATGGCAATACCGTTGAGTTGCAGCATGAACAAGCCATATTTGCCGAAAACTCGATGCAATATCAACAGAGTCTTCAATTTCTCAAATCGAGAATAAGCGGTCTAAAAAAAGCGATAGATGGACGTTAAAACACCATTATTAAGGATGAGACATGTCATTTTCAGGAATTTATGAAACCGCAGGATCAGCCATGAGCGCTCAAACGATTCGTTTAAATACGATCTCGAGTAACTTAGCTAATGCGGACTCAGTTTCGGGTAATCCCAATGAAGTCTATAAACCATTAAAACCGGTATTTTCTGCCGTTTACAATCAATTTGCAGCCGATGGTAAGAGTCAGGGGGTCGTTCCTGTGAAAATTGCCGATGTCATTTCAGTTGATTCGAAGATGGAATCTAAATATGAGCCGGATAATCCTTTAGCTGGTCAGGATGGCATGGTGTATTACTCAGGAATTAACCCTGTATCTGAAATGGCCGACATGATGTCTGCAACGCGTAGCTTTGAGGCTAGCGCTTCGGTATTTGGCTCGGTTAAATCAATGCAACAATCTCTATTACAAGTCTGGGATATCTAATCATGATCACATCAACCGTTATGGGCGCAGATTCATCAGCCAACATTCAATCGCCTTCAACTGGAGTGAAAGCGCAAGAAGATAACAGCGCAAGTTCACTTCAGAATCAATTTTTAACCTTAATGATGGCTCAAATTAATAATCAGAATCCCCTTGAACCTCAGGATGGCACTGAATTTGTGTCGCAATTGGCACAGTTTTCTCAAGTGGAAAGCAGTGAAAACCTGGTCAAATTGACTCAGAACAACCAAGTGCTTCTAGATAATTTACAAGTACTCAGTACTTCTACTTTAGTTAATCAGAATGTTTCGGTTCGTACTGACACCATTAATGCTGACGGTGAATCTGTGATTAATGGTTCGATTGATTTATCGGCTAATAGCAATGTCGTGAATCTTGTGATTACTGATTCGAAAGGCAATGAACAAACCATTTCATTAGGAGCTAATGCAAAAGGAAAAGTGGATTTTAGCTTAGATACTGAAAAGCTTGGTTTAAAAGGTGAGTACAGCATTAGCGTGGATGTTGATGAAGAGCAAGGTTATTCGCCGACAACAACCGTTAATGGCCAGATTAATCGTGTGACCGTACCGTCTAACGGTGGTTCAACAATACTGAATGTTCAAGGTGTAGGCGAAGTGCCTTACTACGAAATTAGTTCATTTTCATAAGGATAAATTCAATGTCTCTCAATATTTCATTAAGTGGTTTGAATGCTTCAAGTAAAGAGCTCAATACCATTTCTAACAACATTGCTAATGTGAGCACCACCGGTTTTAAAGAAAGTCGAACCGAATTCTCAAGCGTATACAGTGGCGGTCAATCCAATGGGGTTGAAGTGGTTGGGATGTCTCAAAACTTTGACTCAAATGGACAAATTTCAGGTACCGGCCGCGCTTTAGATATGGCGTTGTCGGGATCGGGTTTCTTTGTGGTTGAAGATGGTAAAGGGCAAACTTCTTATACTCGAAATGGCATTTTTAACATGGATTCCAACGGTTATGTGGTCAGTAATTCGAATGCTAAGTTGCAAGGCTATTCGGTAGATGGCGACAATAAGCTGCAGCAAGGTACCGTCGGTCCTATTAAAATCAGCACACAAGCTCAAGCAGCGAAGGCCACCACCAATGCTGAGTTTGTTGCCAATCTAGATGCTCGTTCTGATGTTATTGATAGCGCGGCAACTCCTTTTGATCCTACGAACTCAGAGACTTATACCAATTCTTATACGACTCCAGCTTACGATTCATTAGGTAACCCGCATACGGTTACTCAATATTTTGTGAAGTCTTCGGATACCCAATGGGATGTCTACGCAGTGGTGGATGGTGACGCAACTTTGCCTATGACCCCATCGAACAGCATGACTTTCGATCCATCAGGCAAGTTGACGTCGGGTAATACTTATACCGTGAACACGCCTGTATCTGGAGCAGAAGATTTGAACATCACCATGAAGCTGGATGGTGTCACTCAATTTGGTAATAACTTTGTCGTTTCAACTAATAACCCTGATGGCTATACCTCTGGTGATTATGTTGATATGCGCGTAGAAGCCGATGGCAGCATTTATGCTAACTACTCAAACGGTCAAACTCAGCTGCAAGGGCAAGTCGTATTGGCTAACTTTGCAGCACCTTCTGAACTGCAACAAACCAACAACACCTCATGGGTTCAATCTTTTGGATCAGGTGTGCCGATCATTGGTACGGCAGGTACTGGTTCGTTTGGGGATCTTAGTTCGGGCTCATTGGAGTCCTCGAATGTAGATCTGACTCAATCGCTTGTGAGCATGATGACGGCGCAACGTAACTATCAGGCCAATACCAAAGCGATTTCAACCGATTCGCAGCTCACTCAAGCATTATTCCAAGCGATGTAGGTGATTAAATGAATCCGATTTTATTCACTGCGGCAAAAGGTGCGGAACGTGTTATGTACGCACAAGATGTGAGAGCGAACAACTTGGCACATACCAATACCGTTGGGTTTAAATCCTTAATGGAATATTCATCACCAATGGCTGTGGGTGGTTCAGGATTTCAATCATCGGTGACGACTCGCACCAACTCTGCCACCAACAACTTTCAAGAAGGCACCAATGTGAATACTCAGCGCGATCTTGACGTTGTGATCACGGGCAGTGGTTTTTTTACTCTTCAAGGTGAAGACGGCAAAGAGATCTACACCAGAGCAGGGGATTTTGCTCTCGATTCTGAAGGAAACCTGATGCGCGGTGCTTATGCTGTTGTGGGTGAGAATGGCCCAATTCAAGTACCAGAGAATCAAAAAGTACAAATTTCAGATGATGGTTTTGTCAGTATTATTCCTGTCGGTGGTGGTGCGTCATTAGCGGTTGATCAACTTAAATTGGTTAATCCAGATGTGAAAACGATGACGCTTGATCGCAGTGGACAATTTGTTTCAACTTCTGGGCAAAATTTGCCGATGGCGGAAGATGTGACGATAAAAACTGGTTTTTTAGAGTCCAGTAACGTATCGGGTACAGAAGAGTTGGTTAGCATCATGTCATTAAGTCGCCAATATGAAATGCAAGTCAAAGTTATGGCGGCTGCCAATGAAATTTCAAAGATCGGCAATAAAATCATTCAAAGTTAAGGATTAACAATGCATAACGCACTCTCAATTGCGAAGACAGGCATGGCCGCTCAAGATGCAAAAATGACGGCTATCTCAAACAATTTGGCAAACGTCAATACTGTTGGTTTTAAGAAAGATACCGTGATTTTTGAATCTCTTTTTTATTCCATTGAAAAGCAAGCAGGAACGGAAACCGCTGATTTGAATCAACATCCAACAGGTATGCAGCTTGGTAATGGCGTACGTATTTCAGGTACGCAAAAAGTGTTTACTCAAGGCAGCATTAATAATACGGATCAGCAATACGACTTAGCTATTCTTGGTGATGGTTTCTTTCAAGTTGCGGGGCCAGATGGTGAAACCTTGTATACCCGAAATGGGCAAATGCAAGTGAATTCAGATGGCAACTTAGTGAATAACCAAGGTTACATCATTCAGCCTGAAATTACGGTTCCCGATAACGCCACGCTGGTGTCTATCAGTGAAGACGGCATGGTGACCGCGACGGTTGCAGGGCAAGTTGATGGTGAGAATCTTGGTCAGTTGACCTTGGTTAAATTCATGAATCCGGCAGGGCTGTCAGCATTAGGCGGTAACTTACTTGCAGAAACCGATGCATCAGGCGAAGCGCTAGAATTAACACCGGGTGAAGAAGGCGTTGGAGTTATTAAGCAAGGTGCGTTGGAAGGAAGTAATGTTCAAGTGGTTGAAAGCATGGTGGAAATGATCCAAACCCAACGTGGTTATGAGATGAATGCCAAAGTATTGAGCGCGTCAGATGAAATGTTGCAATACATCGCACAGCAAGCGTAATCAATGAGAGCAAATGGAAGAGATATCGTGAAAATAGACAAATTCTTAATCATTATTTTAGTGGGTGTTTTAGCTGGTTGTGCGGGGCGTGGTGACGATTTCATTCCACCACAACCGGATGATGCGGCGTACGCACCACCAGAATTAAACTATGAAGTAGAAAGAGTTTCACAAGGAAGTCTTTATACCGGATCTTCTTCCATGACTTTATTTCAAGATCGCCGTGCCTATAAAATTGGCGATATTCTCACCGTGGTTTTAGATGAGAAAACCAGTAGCGATAAAAATGCATCAACGAAATATGGTAAGGATTCATCTTTGTCAGTTTCGGCACCTACTTTTGGCGCGAATACTATTGATAAATTTGCGGCAGATGCGAATGCTTCACGTGATTTTAATGGCAGTGCGAACGCTAAGCAGGGCAATAGTTTAAGTGGTTCTATTACAGTTACGGTCTACGACGTATTGCCAAATGGTGTGCTTCGGGTACGGGGTGAGAAATGGCTCAAGCTGAATAATGGCGATGAGTTTATTCGTTTAACAGGTAACGTTCGAGTAGAAGATATTGATTCGAATAATATGCTTAGTAGCCAACGAATTGCCGATGCGCGCATTACTTATGCAGGTCGTGGTGCATTCGCCGACAGTAATAAATCTGGCTGGCTCACTCAAATGTTTAACAGCCCATGGTTCCCATTCTAATGACTTTATTTAATCGTACTTTCAGTGCTAAATCAGGCAATCCGACAATAGTTTATCTTATCTCATTTGTTGCGATTTTATTTTCAATCCATTCATATGCCACGCCAATTCGTGATATCACTAATGTATATGGCGATCGTACCAACCAACTTATTGGTTATGGTTTAGTGGTCGGGTTAGATGGGTCTGGCGATAAAAGCCAAGTGAAATTCACCTCACAATCGGTGCGTAATATGGTTGAGCAATTTGGGGTACAGTTAGGCGAAAAATCCAATCCAAAATTGAAAAACGTGGCGGCGGTGAGCGTGATTGCTACCGTCAACTCACATGCAGGTACAGGCCAGCAATTGGACGTTACCGTTGCTTCACTTGGGGATGCTAAAAGCTTACGAGGTGGCACGTTGTTGCTGACACAGTTGAAAGGTGTGGATGGCAATGTGTACGCGGTTGCGCAAGGTAACGTGATTGTCGGTGGTTATAATTACACGGGCGCTGATGGGTCGAGCATTACACAAAACACCCCGACTGCTGGACGTATTCCTAATGGTGCAACGTTAGAACGAGAAGTCTACCAAGAAACCAATTCTGATCATGTGATTAAGCTACAGCTTAAGAAACCTAATTATAAGACGGCGTTGAATATTTCTAAATCCATTAATACCACCTTTGGTGATGGTGTTGCTAAGGCAATGAGCAAAGGTGAAGTGCAAGTCAGCGGTCCAAAAGATACCGAAGACCGCGTTATGTTTATGAGCATGATTGAAATGCTTGATATTGATGAGGGTAAAGAAGCGCCACGGATTATTTTAAATTCTCGTACTGGCACTGTGGTCATGAGCTCTAATGTGACAGTCTCGGAGGCAGCCGTTTCGCAAGGCGGCATTACAGTCACAATTCAAGAAGATCAATATGTCTCTCAACCCAATAGTATTGGCGGCTTTAATCAATCAGGTGATACTAAGGTCATTCAAGACTCTAAATTAAATATTGATCAAAAAACCTCGAACACCATGATTTGGCCCGCAGGTACTAACCTTCAAGAAGTGGTGGATGCTATTAACCGTGTTGGCGCAACGCCTGATGAATTAATGAGTATTTTGCAAGCACTAGATGAAGTGGGCGCGTTAAACGGTGAGTTGGTGGTTATCTAATGACAATGATTCAGTCAATCCTAAACGTTACTCAACCTGGTGAAACAACCGCGTTTACTGTGGTGAAAGCCAATGGTCATAGCCCTGTTGGACCAATCTATACCGAGTCCATTTCTAATCGTGGCGCCCATGTAGAGTCGCCGTCATTTAAAAATATATTGGCGCAACATTCTACGTCGAGTGATACCAGTCCAATGAAGGCAAATAGCACTTTGCCAACCGGCGATTTATCACTCGCGATGTTTGGTTTAGAGAGTACTCCTGCCAATATCACTACACTCAGTGCTGAAGTACGTCAGCAAACTGTTGCTCCTGCTTCTATCCCAGATTTTATGCTGCAAGATCCAGTTCAAAATAATCCCATTCGAAATAATACAGCAGCATTGAATTTATACGCCGCGAATACCTCAACTCTGCCGGATCAAGCAAATAAAAGTGAATTCTATTTGGACACTAAAGATATGGATTCGTTGAAATATTCAGGAGATAAGGAAGCAAGTTTGCGAAAAGCGTCAGCGCAGTTTGAAGCCTTATTTGTTCAGCAGATGATCAAAGGAATGAGAACCGCCACTGCGGCTATTTCCGATGAAGATAATCCTCTCTCTCATATTAAAAAAGACGATCCATTCCAAGATATGCTGGATAACAAAATGGCGATCAGCATGACGAATAATGGCGGTATTGGGTTGGCGGATATGCTCTATAAACAATTATCAAAAATTAATAGATAGGAACTCATTATGTCGATGTTCAACATAGGTTTATCAGGGGCAATGGCAAATAAAATTGCGATGAATGTGACGGCAAACAATACCGCTAATGTGAATAATGAAAACTACACACGCCAAGTGACGGATATGTCGGCCCGCATTAATGGAGTCCATGTCGGCAATTTTTCATTAGGAAGCGGGGTCGGCGTAGATTCGATTCGTCGTGTAACTGATGCTGCATTGGTTGAGAGAGTCCGCATTTCTGGGCAAGAAAAATCGTACAGCGAAACCTATTATTACGGTATGGCAGGAGTCGAAAACACGTTTGGTACCGAAGGGTTAAATCTCACCGATGGCCTATCCACTTTTTTCTCAACGTTTGATGAAGCCAGCCTTACGCCAGAATCACCGGTTTATCGTAGCCAAATTTTGAATTCAGCTAGTGATATTGCGGGGCGATTTAACCAAATTATCAGTCAGCTTAATGATCAGCAAACCGGTTTGTACGGACAACATTCAACCATAGTCACTCAGGCTAATAGTGATTTGGCTTCTATCGCGAATTTAAACAAAAAAATATTAGAGACCTCATCAAGTGGCGGCAATATTGCTGCGCTGCAAGATGCATTAGATACACAATTAAATACATTATCTGAAAAAATGCAGGTCAATGTATTACGTAATGCCAATGGTACGGTTGAACTTTCCACCTCAACTGGCTCTCCTTTGGTTCAAAATGATAATTACGCCACTTTGACTGATACCTCAGATAAAAGCAGCTCGTTTGGGACCAGTATTAGTTCTGAATTTATGGGCATGAGTAGTTCTCTATCGGGGGATATTGGTGGGCAGCTTGGATCAATTAACGATCTGATCCAAGGGGAAATACTACCCAATATTGAGTCAATAAATAATATTGCTGAATCTTTTGCTACCAAGGTAAATGAGTTACTTGGCACTGGTGTCGATTTAAACGGAAATGCAGGTAAAGCTTTGTTTGAATTTGATGCTAATGATCCCGCTGGTAGTTTAAAGGTGACAGATATTTTAGGGGAAGAGTTAGGGCTTTCTTCGGATGGCAATATTGGTAATGGCGATATTGCGACGAATATTTCATCACTTGCGAATGAAGCGCTTTCGATTGGAGGGGAGAGTAGCACTTTGTTTGATGCATACTCTCAAGTTATTGGAGGGGTTGGTTTGAATGCTAAATTATCAGAAAGTCACTACACCACTTCTATGACGAATCAAAGTGAAGCCAAAACTGCTAAAAGTAATTTAAGTGGTATTAATTCAGATGAAGAAGCGGTGAATTTAATGCAGTACATGAATGCTTACTCCGCCAATATGAAAGTTATTTCAACCGCCAAAGATATGTTCGATACCGTACTTAACGCATTTTAGGGAGTTATTATGAGAGTTTCTGATTCTAATTATTCATCTGTGATATCTCAAAGCTTGATGAATAACAGTATCAAGTTAAATAAAGTGACTGAGCAACTGGGTAGCAGTCTTAGAATTAATCATTTTTCTGATGATCCTTTAGCGTCAGTGAAAGTCGAGAACTTGAATAAACACCTTGCTCTTAATGAGAAATACAACAGTAATGCTGAAAATGTGATGTCAAATTATCAGCGTTATGAGACTTATATGAACTCAATGCAAGATATCGGTAACGAAATCAATAAACTGCTTCTTACGGGTAAAAATGGCACGTTGGATGATGAAAGTCGTTTAGGGGTAGTCAGTGAGCTTAAATCGTTACAAGAAGAAATGGTGACGATTTTAAACAAACAAGAAAATGGATCTTATATTTTCTCGGGTACTGCGGTTGATAAACCTGCCGTGACTGCTGGTAGTGACTACACCATCATAGGGAACAATCTGCAAAGAGAGTCAACTATTGGTGAAGGGCAAAAAGTGAGCAGTAATTTCACCGTGGAAGATGCCCTTGGTAATCTCGATTTTTTAAATGATTTAACCAAAGCTATTGGAGAGCTTGAAACGGAATCGCCTAATTTTATCGCCACTTTAGATACAGCGTTAAACAGCAATCAAGACGCTATCGGGAATTTGCAAAAAGGCATTTCTAACATTGGTAGCCAATACAGCAGTGTTGAACGAATTTCGGGGACAAATAAGGATGTCAGTACTTTCACTCAAGCAATGAAAGATAATCTGACTGCTTTAGATGTTGCCGATGCCAATATCCGTTTAAATCAACATTTAGTGGCGCTGCAAACTACGCAAAAAGCTTTCACAATGATCCAAGGTAATTCGTTATTCGATTTACTGTAAGGCTAGCAGATGATGATGAAATACAAGTATATGGTTGGTATGGTCGCGGCAATCCTTACTATGAGTGTTCAAGCCGTCACCATTCCATTTGATGAAGTGGTGTGGACAGTAAAGGAAAAACCGGATTATTGTTTTATCGGTAGTAATCATGCCGGAAAAGGTTTTGCGTTAAGTTTTGAGCAACAAGCCGGTAAGTCACTCACTATGGTGCTTACGGGTCGTAATATTACTAGATTAGGTCTACAAACAAACGTGAGTGTTAATCATCCGGTTTGGTTTCATCAGGCTTCTGTTGTCTCTCAACAGGTTTTGACTGATTTACCTACCAATAATGATAATGGGCGACTTGTTACCAGCTTACATTCTCATGATCTTTATCAAGCCTTCAAATCTGGCTGGTGGATGACTTATCAAGGTAATAATCAAGAGGTGGTCTTCCCGTCTACTGGGATTAACAAAAAGACCATTGAATTTGATAAATGTATCGCCAATTTACCTAATATTGGTTTTGATGATGCGCATTTAACTAATATTACTTTTGTAAATGGTCAAATAAATCTGTCTTCTAATCAGAAAATTTTGGTGTCTAATATTAGCGATCTTATTAAAAAAGATAATGATATAAGTAAGGTTTACATTGATGGCTATACTGATAATATCGGTGGCGACATCACAAATCTTAAGCTTTCTAAGAAAAGAGCGTCAGAAGTAGCTTATGCCATGGTTCTAAATGGTGTAAAAAAAGATATGATAAGAGTTACAGGGCAAGGTTCTCGCAATCCTATTTATTCAAATGCTACCAAAAATGGCAGAGAACGAAATAGAAGAGTCGAGATTAGACTTATAAAAATCAGTAATAAATAATTTATATCAGGATTTTAAATGGAATTTAATGCGATTGGTACTTTGGAAAATTCCATTGTTAATAAGCTAGATAACTATAATGCAATTCTGAAAAATGACACGGTGAAAGCAAGTGATGCTACACCAAATTATTTGAATATTTCAGAAGGTATGTCTTCTGTTCTTTCTTCTGTTAATGCTCTGCAAGCAGATTCCTCAAATAGAGTAACCGCTGTTGAGTTAGGCCAAAGTGATGACCTTATTGGTGCGACAATTGCCAATCAAAAAGCCTCGCTGTCGTTTGATATGTTGATGCAAGTTAGAAATAAGATGGTGAGTAATTTTAATGATATCTTCAAAATGCCGGTTTAATAAGGGACAGAATCATGTCTAGCACTTCATTGGTCGGAAATGCCTCATCAGAACCGTCACGAAAAGAAAAAGTGATCAGCAGTCTTAGTAAAGTCTCTACTTCAGCGAATTCTTTAAAATCTTTTTGGTCAAAGTCGAGCCGTAATTTTGGCATTATGCTGGTCTTTTCATCGGCGGTCGCCATCATCATAGTGCTTATGTTGTGGGGGGCTGGTACCGAATATCGTCCTCTTTATAGTAAAAATACTAATTTTGATTCCAGCCAAGTATTACAGATGCTGGATGCTGAAAATATCAAATACGAATTGAGTCAGGATTCCGGCGTGATTATGGTGCCACATGATGAAGTGGCCCGTATTCGTATGGTGTTAGCAGCAAAAGGACTCAAAGAACGTCTACCAAGTGGTTTTGACTCATTGACTGCGAATTCTAGTGTTGGTGAAAGTCAGTTTATGGAAACGGCTAAATATCGTCATGCACTTGAAGGTGAGCTTGCTCGCAGTATCGTGACAATTGATGCGGTCAATGCCGCGCGTGTACATTTAGCTATTCCTAAAGAATCCTTGTTTAAACGTAAAGATTCGGAACAAGCGAGAGCCTCGGTTGTGGCCAATATTATTAATGGCATGGATCTTAAGCCGAACCAAGTCGATGCAATTATCAATATTGTTGCGGGCGCAGTGATCGGGTTAAAAGTGGAAAACGTTAGAGTGATTGACCAGTTTGGTCGATTATTATCATCAGATTTGAATGCGGGTGATATTGCTTACTCCAGCACTAAACAAACCGATTTTAAGCATAAAACTGAGCAAGGCTTAGTGAAACAAGCATCGGATATGCTTACTCCAGTATTGGGTCTGTCGAACTTTAGGGTGCAAGTATCATCGGATATGGATTTCTCTAAAGTAGAAGAAACAGAGGAGCTTTATTCCAATCCTGTTATGCGTAAAGAACGAACCTTACTGGATACTAATAACTCCGATCTTGCTCTCGGTATTCCTGGTTCGTTAAGTAATTCACCGCCAGTGACGGGAGAGGCTGCACCCACCAGTCCAACCAACGAAAAAACTCGTAACGAAACCAATCGTGATTATGCGGTGCGCGGAAAAGTGATCAAAACTCAACATCAACAAGGGGTCATTGAAAAACTGAATGTCTCGGTTGTACTCAACCAAGCCTCTGCCGCTGATGGTGGTTGGACTCAAGCACAGCTAGACAGCGTGACCAATATTGTGAAAACGGCGGTTGGATTTGATACTGCGCGTGGTGATGTGATTAACGTCACCAGTATGCCATTTATTGCGGCTACGGGATTGGTTTCAAATCAATATGCATGGTATGAAAACCCAAGTTACCAGACTATCGGGCGTTACTTGTTTATTGCGTTGATCTCGTTGTTATTAGTGATATTTGTACTGCGACCTTTAGTTCGAACCATCACGAATGAACACAATAAATCGGATCAAAACCTACAAGGCATGAGCGATCTTGATATTGATGTTGAACAAGATAAAAAATTACCATCGGTTATAAATAACTCAAATTTTGATACTGAATTACCATCACCAGATAGTGCTTTGGATGTTCAAATTCAACACTTACGAATGATTGCAGATAAAGATCCTAATCGGGTTAGTGAAATTCTGAAAACCTGGATGATGGAGAAAAACAGCAATGAATAACAATTTAGAGGATAGAAACCAAGAGCTGCGCTCAATCAATGATGTTGCCTTGTTGGTGCTCGCGATGGGGGAAGAAGTTGGCTCTAAAGTATTGCGCAATTTTAATCAAACTCAGATTAAACAAATCTCTAAATCGATGAGTGAATTGAAAGATATTAAAGATGAACATGCCTTAAGTACTTTGGTCGGTTTCTTTAATGCTTTTAAGTCACACTCAGGCATTTTGGGTGGTAGCCGAGAGTATGTCTCTAATGTATTGCATAAAACGCTCAATGGTAATTATGGTAAAGATTTAGTCGCGGAACTCTATGGCGATGAATTAAGAGTGTACGCTGAACCTTTGGCTTGGGTTCCTGCTGATGTTCTAGTGAGTTCATTGAAAAAAGAACATGTTTCGATGCAAGCGCTTCTTATTGCACACTTACCGATGGACTATGCACAAATTGTTTTGGCTGAATTTGACGATGAATCCTGTCGTGAAATTATCTTACAAATTTCTGGAAATCAGGTTCTGTCTAGTGGCGTCACGCAATCACTGAAAGAATTAGTCGATCAATGTAAATCCACTTATGAAGCTGGTGGCGTTCAAAGTATTAATGGCACGAAGATCGCCGCGGATATTATTAACCGCTACCGAGGCGATAAAGGCTTGCTATTTAACTACATGAAAGACAAAAACCCACAGCGAGCACAAGATCTGGAAGATGCTTTATTTGATTTCTTTATTATTTTCTCGCAAGACGTTAAAACCATTGAATCAATTAATAGTGTGGTTGATATCCAGCAATGGGCATTCGCATTAAAAGGTTTAGATGATGATACTAAAAATATTGTGATTAAAACCTACGCATCACGTGTGGCAACCGATCTTAAAGATCAGATGGAAATGCTTGGCTCTGTACCTAAATCACATGTTGATGATGCCAGAAATGACATTTTACAAATCGTGAGAATGTTGCGTGATGATGGTGTGATTGAGCTGTCGTTTGGCACTGAAGTGAAATTGACGTAAGGGTATTAGATGCAAGCAAAGTCCATTTTAGGCATTGGTATTGGTTCGACAAATCTTACGTCGAAAACGTCTAATATATCTAAAGCGTCACCAACTGCGGCGATTAGTACACTTAACCAAGCCAGTAAAGCGAAATTCAAATATTTATCTAGGTTGCAAGAGCGACCACGTTTAATTTCAGAAGTCTCAGATACACATAAAAGCTTATCCATGATCCAGATTGCTCAATCTTTATTGAAAGAGATTTTACGATCTGTCCTCTTAATTGAGCAAGTCATCCAATCGGGTAAGCGTGATATTGAAACATTAAATAATGTTGATATGGCAAAAGCTCATATTCAAAAATGTGTGGATACTCAGTGTTTTGGTAGCTATATATTAGATTCGTCTTTTCAACCAATACAGCAAGAATTACAACAAATTGAGTTTACTATCCAGAGTTTAGATTTGAAGCGTGAACCGTTTAGTGATGAGTTGGTGACACTGCATATTTTCAATCGAATGGTACCTCTAATGTTTAGCCGATTAGACAGTAAAATGGCTAAAATACAAAAATTCTCCGTGATGTTTTCATTAGCAAAATTTAAGATGCGTACTGGAGACAATGACGAATTGATCATTGGAATGTC
Organism: Vibrio sp. S17_S38; assembly: GCF_014694375.1. Taxonomy (GTDB): domain Bacteria; phylum Pseudomonadota; class Gammaproteobacteria; order Enterobacterales; family Vibrionaceae; genus Vibrio. Next base: position 129,798 of record NZ_JAAUWW010000009.1, on the reverse strand, counting down.
TGACCTCCAGTGGCGAAAATGGGATTTGAATGCGCATGTGTCTGGTAATGGTTATCGATATCCACAAGAGAAGCCGCTGACTTTTCAAGTATCGCCTTTAGTCCCAACGATTGAACATATCACCATGCTGGACTTGAATGGCAATGGCGCGTTAGATCGTGTTAATGCGGTCATTAAACATTTACAACAGGTTTTTAAAAATACGGTATTAGTATCTGGCGCTATTTCAGAAAAATCGATTCAATTAATACCGTTATGCGCAAAAACAACAAACGAACAAGCTAGTAAGATAAAGAGTGATTTGGTCGGTGACGCAATGAAATCGGCAAGAATAATACAGCGAGCTTACATTGGTCCTTCAAAAGACAATGTGATTTCATTATTGAAGTAATTTAGATTCGAGACGCATTGCTTATTTCACTAATCTTTAACGTAGTATGAGAGAAACAGGCAAATTTTTATTTTGGCTTTGAACTAAATCTATTTTTTGGTCGTTATATAGTAGTAAGAAGCACCAATGATGAGAATTAGATAATGAGCAGTTTTAAAATTGAATCACCAAGAAATATTATCCCTTTGCAGGTTAAGACTAAAGTTGAGCCTGAACAGGTTCAAAAGCAGCAAAAATCCGAACTACAAACGGTTAATATTAATGTCGCCGACCAAGCGTTAATTCGTGATGGTGTAGATAAGCTGAAATCCAGTAGCGACTTTGATGTCAATAAAGTTGAATCGGTTCGAGCAATGCTAAAGTCAGGCGAAATGACGTTTGATATGGATGAATTGGCGAATGCTTTGGTGAGTGTGGTAAAAAAGTAAATGAAGCAAATTGATCTTATTAAGAGATTTTATGCCTTAACCATGAAAAGTACCGACTTGGCTAAGCAGATCGGCATTCATATTGATGACATGCGAATGGCTGGAGTTAAAATCGATCACTTAATGGTGGCGTATCATAATGATGAGATCATCCGTTTAAGTGCGGATATTCAAAAAATGCACTTACAACGCGAGCAAATTTCGAATAAGTTCGGAGTGAGTTCATCTGATTTCTTTGACAAAGTCATTAAGCGTTTACCTGAAAAAATGATGCATACCATGTATCGCGCAAATAAAAAGCTGAATGATGAGCTGCTTATTTGCAAAGACAAAATGGAAGAGCAGCAACGATTAATGGAGCAACAACACGCGATATTAAGCGAGGCTATGAGTCACGCATCATTTGAAATAAAAGCGTAAGGTAGGTGAACTGTGCAAAAGAAACTTAATCATTTAACCATGGTTTGTCTTTGCATATTTGCGCCACAAGCACTCTCCAAGGTTACTGAAAGTATTGAATTACAGAAAGGTGTTGAGTTACAAAAAAGTGCAGACTCCCAAATACGCACTTTTCTCCAAGATCAAATTTATCAAAGTATTCAACACTCATACCATCAGTCTCGAAACATAGAGATTAATATTCGCCTGCCCTCAGCGGCAAAACGCTTTGAACCTTGTGAAATTCCTCTATATACAGAACCGAAAGCCACTATTTTACTTGGTAATGAAAGGTGGCGGATTGAATGTGGACAATTATGGAGTATATCGGCTTCAACCAATGCAATAGCTGACATCTTTTTGCCAATATCCACTAAACCGTTAAAACGTGGGCAGAGACTAGATAGTAACGATTTGACAGAGGATTGGATCACGCTTTCTTATCCCTATAAAATTATTCGTAATAAATCTCGTCTCATCAATAAAAAATTACGGCGTGGTGTAAGGCAAGGGCAATATTTTACGGATGCACATCTTCAGTATGATTATGATGTTATTTCTGGTCAAAATGTTGTGATCATGTATCAATCCCAATCATTCGCGATTCAAGCCAATGGTGTCGCTACTGAATCGGCCATGGTCGGCGATAAACTCACGGTAAAAAACACCAGTTCTGGGAATGAGATTATTGGTGAGTTGACCAGCAAAGGCACTGTTGAAGTGTACTAGCTTAGATGTTTATTTATTAGGCTCTTACATCATAGATATATCGGAAAAAACAAGAAAGGCTTAGATTGATGAAATCTAAGCCTTTTGTTTATTCAGTTTATATTGGTTACTTCTCAATCGTACCAAATACATTAATGGAATATTCATTTGGTATCTCGTTGAAGCTTAATACCACTAAGTCTTTGGCAAATGATTTGGTCAATTTGCTAATGATTGGTCTCATGGTCGGTGGGACTAACAAAATAGGTTGAGCGTTTTGTGAGTTCATGGTTTGTACGACGGTTGGCATTTTATTTTGAAATACAATTAAATCTTCTTGATGAACAATCACTGCATCTAACGACAAATTAGGGTTATTTTGTAATGAATTATTGATGGATTGATGCAAGCTATCAGTCAAGCTTGGTCCTAAATCAAAGACGTTTAATAAGCGAGAATCTGGCGTGACAAGGTTCATAATAGACCGTTTTAACGCCACACGTACATTGGAGGCCAGCATGACGGCATCTTTGGTTGATTCAATACTTTCAATCAAGGTATTAGCAATAGTTCGAATATTGGTAATGGGTACTTGTTCGGAAAGTAATTGTCTGAGCACTTGCATTTCAAGGCTAGGGGTCACCACTTTACTCAAGGTATCCATCAATTCGGGGTGAGCATTTGCCAAGCGATCATTGACGCCTTTAACGTCATCATAGTTAAAAATGGAATCCAAATATTCAATACATACTTTTTGTATGTGGGTGGCTATCACGTCATGTACATCGATTATTTGAAGCTCACGTCTAATGGCTTCTGCCTTCTTATCAATCTCAATCCACAGTGCTGGGAGCTGGTAAGCGGGATCGACACCAATAATGCCATCCATCTGATTTAACTCATGCTCTGCACCGACCACCATCAGCATGTCGGGTTCAACGCGACCACTTTCAATTGCATCACCATCTACATAAATTACGTATTCATTGGGTTGCAGCGAATAATCATCTTTCACCATGATTTCAGGGATCACGAAACCAATTTGTTCACTGAGGGTTTTACGACAACCACGAATACTTTTGAGCAAGGCAGTTTGTTTGGATTTAGTGACTAATGGAACCAGTTTAAACCCGATGTGTAGTTTGATTGGTTCAACATGTGGGATCATCGCCCAGCTTAACGGCTCATCTAAATGATTTTTGAGAATAGGCTTATTATCAGTTTTAGGTTCGTCTACTTCAGAAGGAATATATTTGGACTGTTTCCAACCGACAAAAACCAAAATACCTGAGAATAAGTAAAACGCCATATGCGGCATATTTGGCACTGAACCGATGACAAACATAACGCCACCAGTCATAAATAAAATCGAGGGTTTCGAGAGAAGCTGCCCGCGAATGGATTGTGCGATGTCTTTATCATCATCACTAATACGCGTCACAATCACAGCGGTTGCTGTCGCCAATAAGAGAGATGGAATTTGCGCTACAAGACCATCACCAATGGTTAATAATGCGTAAGTTTGAAAAGCATCTTTACTGCTCATGCCATGTTCAAAAATACCGATTAAGCAGCCACCAATTAAGTTAATAAATAGAATACAAATACCGGCAATAATATCGCCTTTAACAAACTTGGACACCCCATCCATCGCACCACCAAAGTGGGCTTGCTGACCGAGTATTTCACGTCTTTTTGTGGCTTCTTCTTGATCAATCGCACCGGCATTCATATCCGATTCAATCGCCATTTGTTTGCCTTGAATACTGTCCAAGGTGAATCGGGCGGAAACTTCACTGACTCGCTCAGCCCCTTTACTGATCACCATAAAGTTGACAATGCTGAGGATAGCAAAAACCACAATACCGACCACATAGCTGCCGCCAATTACGACTTCACCAAAGCTTTGAATTACCTTACCGGCTGCCGCGCCACCATTATGGCCTTCTAAAAGGACAATTCGCGTTGATGCTACGTTTAGTGTGAGTCGTAAGAGTGTGGCAATCAAAAGTAAGGTAGGGAAAACTGAAAATTCCAAGACATCTTTAGTGGTGCTACAAACCAATAAAATCATGATGGCAAGCACGATATTAAAGGTAAATATGGTATCGAGCAGGATAGGTGGTAAAGGAAGGATAATCATCGCAAGGATGAGTAGCAGCACAATCGGGATCGCTGTTTTTGAGTTTAGTGCTGTTATGTTTTTCAATTTATAGTACCGTTTTTTTGTAATTAAAGTTACTTTTATGAAAAGTTATATCATTTATTTTATGTTTTTTTTAAAAAGAATGCTAACTTAAATCTATTGTTTATGAGGCTTGTATCGATTTTTGCGTATTTAATTGATTGTTGGTTTTAAAAAAATATAAAATAATTTGAAAGAAATCTGAAAAACGGTCGTTACATGTTTGTGAGAAAGAATATCTCGTTATTATTTTTAATAAAGGATTGAACATTATGATTTCTATTGCATCTAACTTTGCGTCACAAACGACCATTAACCAAATCAACAGCTCAAATAATGCATTAACTTCTTCTATGGAGCGTCTATCTACCGGTAACCGTATTAATTCAGCGGCGGACGATGCAGCAGGCCTGCAAATTGCTAACCGTTTGTCGACTCAGTCTCGTGGTATGTCAGTTGCTATGCGTAATTCTCAAGACGCAACTAGCCTACTGCAAACGGCAGAAGGTTCGTTAGAAGAGCTAGGTAATATTGGCGCGCGCATGAACGATCTTGCCACTCAAGCGGCAAACGGCACCAATTCTCAAACTGACTTAGATGCATTGAATGGTGAATATCAAGCACTTGGCAAAGAAATGGCCAATATTCTTGAAAACACCAACTTTGGTGGTCAGAAACTTCTAGCGGGTTCTGGTCTTTCTCAAGCAGAAACTGTTCCGACTGATTTGTCTGATGCTGTTAATGATGCGAATACAGCGTTAGCTACTGCTCAACAAGCTTTAGATGATGATGGGGCAGATTCAACCATTACTGATGGCTTAATAGCAGACTTGGCTACGGCTCAAACAGACGCAGAAACTGCTGCACAAGCGGTTAAAGATGGAACGGTTGAAGGGGGTATGAAATTCCAAACGGGTTCTACTACAAACGAGACGCTGAACGTCGCGATGGACATGAGCGGTATTTCAGGTTTTGTGAGTTCTATTGGTGATCTTTCTTCTGCTGACAATGCACAAGCAGCCATGAAAGCATTAGGTGGTTCTGCGGCTGTTCCTGAAACTTCAGTAGGCGCTGGAGATGCAGTACCAGCAACAGGTGGCTTCCTACAAGACGTGACTGCCCAACGTTCTAACCTAGGTGCCAACATCAACCGTATCGAACATAACATTGCTAACATGACGCAAATGAAAGAAAACCTAGACGCGTCTACTGGTCGTATTATGGATACCGATTTTGCAAGCGAGTCTGGCGAAATGACTAAGCAACAAATGTTAGTTCAAACTGGTGCGAAAATGCTGTCTACCACCAAAATGGTTCCTCAACTAGCGATGTCTATGTTGGGTTAATCAAGAACTGAATTGATAGTAAGGGTGGGCTGATATGGCTCATCCTTATGTTGTTTTTAAGGAGTAAAAATGAACATAGATGCAGCGGCTATGGCTTCACAATTGGCTACTTATGATGTGCAACCATTTGAAAACTCTTATGGCACCAAAATTAAAACCGCCAATAGCCAGATTTCGGCTTATGACAAAATTAAAGCGTCTTTGGATTCGTTAGATAAAAAAATTTATGAATTTACCAAACGTGGTGGTGACACCATTGGTAAAAGTTCGGCAGAAACGACAACGGATGAATTTTTTGATCTAACGGTTTCAGGTAACGTTACCAACTTAAATTTGGATTTATTTGTTGAGCAAACCGCGTCATCTCATCAATTGATCATGGATACAACCGCAGAGAAGGTAACCGATACTTTTGCCACTAACGGTACTTTTTCGATTGATGTGAACGGCACGAACGTTGATCTTGATTTATCGTTGGCCGATACCGACGGTACCGGTGATGTGTCTTTGGTGGAATTTACTCAATATTTCAATAAAGAGATGGGCGATCAGGTGACATCCTCGATAGTTCGTACTGATGGTGAATTAAAAGTGATATTTTCGGCTGTGGAAACTGGCACTGATCATACCTTTAATATTGCGGCGAGTGCGGATACTGGCCTTGCGAGCCAAGCGTTAAGTGCCACCGAGAACCCAATTAAAGTGGCGAAAGATGCCATTGTTTGGCTAGGTGAACAAGGTACCGGCGCTAAGCTGACTAGCCAATCCAATAAATTCGAAAATATAGTCGATGGCGTCACGGTTAACTTGAAAAAGCCACAAGCTGTAGATGATAGCAGTGTGGGAGTTTCTATTGCCCCAGATGAAGATGCAACGCTTAAAGCACTTAATGAATTTGTGACCAGTTATAACGAAGTATTGTCGTTAATCTCAGATTACACCGCCATTGGTAGCGCAGATGAAGGGCGTGGTGTTCTAGCCAGTGATAGCAGCATTAAAGGACTAAGCAGTGAGCTTAAAAATATTATTCGAAGTGAACATGGTGGGGTTCGATTGTATGAATTGGGGATCTCATTGGATCGAAGCGGAGAATTAAAAGTCGATGCTACCGATTTTAAAGAAAACATTAAGAATGTTGATATTGATGAGGTGTTTAAAGGTGATGATGGGTTGTTTTCTAAATTAGAAGATAGCTTGGATAAATACACCGATTTCTCAACTGGCATCATCAAGCGTAAGAAAGAGGATTTAAACGATAACGTTCAAGAATATAACGATCAGCTGGCTCGTTTAGATGATCGTTATAACTCACTTTATGATCGTTATTTAGCACAATTTACTCAGTTGAATTCATTGCAGTCGAGCATGGACTCAGTATTAAACTTATTTGTGTAAAGAAGCTATTTGTTTAGAAAAGCTACTTGTGCAGAAAACCTATTTATATAGAAGGAAGTCATTCATGTTACTTGGACGAAATGCGAAAAGCGCTTATGCCAATACTCAAATCAATGCTAACGCGTCGGTATCCAACAGTTTTGAGCTCAATGCTATGTTGCATAAGAGATTAGATACGGAACTTGATGTGCTTGCTCATGCTATTGAAAGCAAAGATTTTGAGAAGAAAGCGAAAGCCGCACAAAAAATTATCGATATTCTCATCACTTTGGATGCTTCACTTGATTTAGATCTCAATGAGCCACTTATCGATAATATTCATAATCTCTACGAACATTCTATTGCCAGCATTTTCTCGGTATCAAAAGATATGGATTTAGTGCAGCTTGCGGAGGTTAAAAAAGTACTGACGGATCTGAAAGAAGGCTGGGAAGGATTGTTAGAACAGGTAGCGTGAGCATGTTAGAAAAAAAGCTAAAGGGATTAATTAGCGTATTAGATAAAGCGCAACAAGAACGTGACTTTGACACTATTCATCACGTGACGGAATTGTTGGCGAGGCAATTGCCAAAAATAAACCAGTCAAAATATCCTGAAGTTATCAAAGCGCTAAAGCACTCTTATACACTTGCGCATCAAATGGTTACAGAAGAGAAAGAAAATTTAGGTGAAAAAATGGGTGTGTTTAATAAAAATAAAACCCGAAATTTAGCGTATTCCAAAGTGCAACTTGCGACTCAACGTGGATAGTTATCAATATGATTATGAGCTCAATTCAATCATCAAGTATTAATAAACCGTCGTTAAGTTCTGGTGGTGATAGCATCATATCGAAAACCACAACACCGCCTGATTCGGCGGCATCGGCTGAGACTGCTTCATCAACATCAGAGAGTGTTGGAGGCAAACATGATTTTTTGGAAAAAATGGCGCAGGCAGAGAAAGATCACAAAGGTGAGACGCCGCTAGATCAAGATGCGGCATTGGCCGATCTGGAACAAAAAATGGAACATGTAGAAGATGCGCAACAGTCTCTTACTCTTGATGGTGAGCAAAAAAGTGATGCCGATAATATTGTCGTAAGCCAAGTATTGGACCCGACTACATTAAGTCCAGATAAAGTATCAGGAAGTGCAGATGCTACAACTCAACCTTCAATAGCGGTAACGGAAAAAATACCGACGACACCGTTAATGAGAGCTCCAAAAACTCTTTCGGATCAACCGGCTCAGGTTATGCGTGAATCACTAATGGTAAAACCGGAAATCGAGAATAAGTCTGAATTAACCGCCGAACTACCAATAGTAAATAAACTAATAACAAATAAACCTGAATTGAATGTTTCGGGTGACAAAATAGGGTCAGTAAAATCATCTCCAACCGATTTATTGTCTAGCACTATCGATCTTATTGCGAAATCGGTCGCCAATGCCAATACGTCAAACGCTCATAATGTTGCAGCACTTAATAACACCAATGCGACTCAGCAATCTATGACGTTTACTTCAAGTATTTATGCTAATCCAATGTTAGCTAAAAAGGATTTTCAACAGCAAATTTTCTCGATGGTGTCAGATAAGCTGGATTTACAGATCAACTCTAAATCGCCGAGTGCCACAATTCGATTAGATCCACCGGAGCTGGGTAAAATTGAATTAAAGGTGAAACTGGATGGCGATAAAATTACGGTCCATTTAACCGCAAATAATCCACATACCAGAGAAGCTATTCAAACTACGATAGATCGATTACGCACCGATATGTCTTTAGACATGAACGCACAAGTCACTGTCTCTCTTTCACTGCCCGATCAACAGCAACAAAATAGTGAGGCAACGCTTGGCGGCGATACAGATTCTATTTTGTCGAATAGTGTGGGCGAGGTGTCTAATCTTAAACAAGATAATGAAGAATCTATCAATAACGCATTTTTAGCAAAGGTGTAGTAATGAAAATGACGGTTGGAAAGTGGGTAAGTATTGTATTGGTATTCCTGTTGATAGGCGGTGGTTTTTTTGTTTATTCAAAATACGATTTAACGCAAATTACCAATTTAGTGAAGCCAAAAGACAGCAATGTCATCGCAATAAAGCAATCCAATAATGTTGAGGTTTTATTAACCGATACATTAATTCCGGTCAATGATGGTCGTCATCAAAAATTACTGTTGCTCGATCTTTCTATTTACACCGCGCCGCTTGATCAAGTCCAAGTCGAAAAAGCAAAAAGTCACATTCGTAATGCCTTGTTGAATGAGTTTAGCACTAAGTCTGTGGGCTATTTTTATGATCGAAAATTTGTCAGTAATTTGCAAAAAGATGTTCAACATTTGGTGATAGATACGATGGGCTTACCGGTAGATGAAGTGTTGGTAACAAAGGCTATCTATCAGTAAAGCAGGATCTGGTAGATCTTATTTAGAACGTTGAAAAGGTGTTTTTATCGATGTTGCACAGAAAAACATACCAAAAGACCGATCTTAAAAGTCTAAATGAGAAACAGGCCATTGAAGCTCAAGCAGTGAATGAAGCTTTGAGTATGATTAATGGACATCTACGTTTTTATGGCAATTTATTCAATGAGTTTGTTCTTGATGAATTAAGACAGTGCGCGTTGTTAGCAGTATTGCTAGAAATCCGCAAATTTGATCATATTATCGGACAAGAATTTAAAAATGCCAGTGCAGTGAGAGTTCGTGGCGCCATTATTGATGAAATTCGTAGTCGTGACTTCTTAAAGCGCAATGACCGTAAAATGTTATCTACTTTGAAAAAATCTGAAAAATATCTTGCTAGCCAATTGCTTCGCTCACCAACGGACATTGAATTATCCCAATATATGGATATATCGCTTGATCAGCTTCGAGCGTATCAAATGATTGATGTGACTTTTGAAGATGTAGTGATGTATGAAAGCATTCTGGCTGCAGATGATGACGAAGGCGCGGAGAAAGAATATTTAGTCAATAAAGTAAAAGATTCATTAAATACACTTCCGAGTGATGTCAAAAAAGTCATGTATCTCATGTTTGTTGTTGGAATGAGTGTGCCTGAAATCGCCGCTACATTGTCCACTACTGAGACTATCGTAAAAAGAATAAAACGAAATGGCATTCAAATGCTAAAAAATAATTTAAAGGTAGATTGATTATGAAACAACTTCTGGGATTTACTTTAATTGTTGCGGTGGTTTTTGGTGGTTTTGTTTTGCACGGGGGGCGCTTTACGGCATTGTTCAAAATATCTGAAATCGCGATCATTTTTGGTGCGGCATTTGGCGGTATGATCATCGCGACTAAAAAAAATACGCTGAAATTAATGCTGCAACAAGTAAGGATGTGTTTTAAAAAATCTATTTATAATAAAGAGTTCTATAACGAGCTTTTAAGCTTAAATTTTGAGTTATTAAAAGATCATCAAGCTCAAGGTGACAAAGCCTTAGATAAGCATATCGAACAAGCTGAAGAGAGTGATATTTTCCAAAAATATCCTTTGATTGCTGCTGATAAGTTCACCATGAGTTTTATTGTGGATTCTTATCGTGTTTTTATTTTGTCAAAAGGAAAGCTTTCTTCGCATGATATTGAAGCAGTGCTTGAAGAAGAAATTGCTTTTTTAGAAGAAGAACTGGAAAAGCCATCTGAACGCATGCATGCGACGGCGGAATCTGCACCAGGTTTAGGCATCTTAGCCGCAGTAATGGGCATTATTTTAACTATGCAAGGGTTGGATAATGGTGTTGCTGAAATTGGTCGAAATATTGCGAGCGCACTAGTTGGGACTTTCACTGGGGTGTTTGCGTGTTATTGCCTGCTGGGTCCTTTATCCAGTGCAATGGCCAATATTGCTAAAGACCAAACGATTCCTCTGCAATGTGTGAAATCGATTATTACGTCTTACTATCAAAAAAATAGTCCTCATTTTTGCGTTAACGCGGCTAGAAAAAATATTGAAATTTCTGAGAAACCAAGCTTTGTTGAGTTAGAAAATTCGATTAAAGAACTTCGTTCGAGTAAGGCTTAATTATGCAAAATGAGCCGACGATTGTTATCAGAAAAATCAAACGGAAAAACAAAGGCGGCAAGAAAGGTGGTGCTTGGGAAGTCGCCATGGCGGATCTTATGATCTCAATGATGTGCTTTTTTTTAGTCATGTGGATCCTTCAAGTGATTAATACAGAAGATAAAGAAAAGTTCATCAATTTTATGAAGAATGGCACGTTAGAACTTGTTGATCACGGCAATGGTCTTGGTAATTCAATCAGCCCAATACAATTGCCGCAAGTGGCGACCAGTCGTAATCCCGATCTTAAGCAGTTTGTCATCGAAGATAGCTCTCTTATTGATGGCGAGTTTAATACACAGCAAGAATTAACTATGCTGGCTAATTTTATCGATTCTAAGCTAGACGATATTGATCCCAATAATAGTGTCAATTTAGAAGTGACACCTCAGGGATTAAAATTAGTTATTTCAGATTCAAGCAAGGGCAGTATGTTCTACCGAGGCGGAAGCAGTATTACGCCTTATTACCAAGATCTGTTAATGAATTTGGCTCCGCTTATCCACTCGATAAAAAACTCCATGATAATTACAGGGCATACTGATTCGGTTAAATTCATTGGGCGTAAACAATCTAATTGGGATTTATCTTCGCAAAGAGCCAATATTGCTCGCGATACACTGGTTCAAAGTGGTGTGCCCGCGTCTCATATTTTTCAAGTTAGTGGAATGGCAGATACCGCACCATTAAATCCTGAAGATACTAGAAGCAGCGTAAATAGACGCGTTGAGTTATTTATTCTAACCAGAAGTGCGAAAGAGATTATGTCGACTATCTATAAAAATGGCGATATGAAAGAAGGTGGAGAGGCTCACCAATATGTTGCTGATTATAAAAAATCAAAAGCTAAAGCCGTTATAGAAGCTGATAATAATAAGTGGCAATCTTCCTTTGATGCGATTTAATCGAACGGCTGTGAATAGGTGAATAGGTGAATAGGTGAATAGGTGAATAGGTGAATAGGTGAATAGGTTAAAATTATCACGTCTTCTGTTTCTTGTAGCACTTAACTTTTTAGTGAGTGGTGGCGTGCATGCCGCTGCCAACAAGAATCCCATTCCTCCTTTTTTCATCACAATGGCATCACAGCATGGTATTCCCGCCGATGTCTTATATGCATTAGCGATTAAGGAAAGTAACACCAAAATGATAAATGGTCGCTACGCACCTTGGCCTTACACCATGAATCAAAACTATAAAGGAATGCGTTTTGCCAGCTATGAAGACCTCGTGCGGCAATCACGCTTTCTTATCCAACAAGGTCAAACGAGTTTTGATGTCGGTTTATTTCAAGTTAATTGGAAATGGAATGGTTACAGAACTGAATCAATAGAAGCTTTAGCTAATCCTTATGAAAATGCCCGTATTGCAGCTGAAATCATGTTAGAAGAGTATGAAAAAGTAGGGGATTGGGCAAAGGCGGCAGGTCGCTATCATAACCCAGCTAATCGGAATGGATATGCTGATCGTTACGCTGATGGTTATGCCAAAATTTTAGATTACGTTCGCAAAAATATGGACTATTAACGGGTTTTCTAATCATTCATTTCCTTGTCTACAACTAACTTATTTACGGACAATCTTTTTTTAACCACGATAATTTTTAATTAAATTCACCACTCTCGGCATGACAATTGCACTCTTATATCAGTTAACTATTAACATGATAACAAAAGGAGTCGTTATTCATGTCGGGTCTCTCTGCTGCTGAAGTATCACCCCAAGTAAATTTTTCTATTTCTCCTGTTGCTGATCCTCTATCTGATGGATGGAAAGCAGAGCTGACATTAGGTTTCACCGATCGTGGTGATAAAACCGTGGTCAGCCATAAAACCCAACTTGGGCCACTGGCTATTCAGCGCCCACTTTATCCTGAAGGCGATGTTTGCCATACCTATCTCTTACATCCTCCGGGTGGTGTCGTGGGCGGTGATCAATTATTGATCAAAGCGACGACTGAAATTGGTGCACATGCACTAGTCACCACTCCAGGCGCAACGAAATTTTATCGCTCTGAAGGTAAAGTTGCGCGTCAAAAACAAATCTTAACGGCGAAAGCTGGAAGTTGTTTGGAATGGCTCCCCCAAGAAAACATCTTTTTTCCCACAGCACAAGTTCGAGTTGATACGGATATTCATATTGAAACTGGTGCACTATTTATGGGCTGGGAGTTGCACTGCTTTGGTCGACCTGCACTAAATGAGTGCTTCGACACAGGTAAAGTGTGGGGTAAGACGCAAATTTTTGTCGATGACAAACGTATTCTCACTGAAAACGTGCAATTGGTCGGAGGGGATAAATCCATATTAAACAGTGGATTACAATCTTTTCCAATGATAGGCAGTTTCTTCATTACTGCGACCAATGATAGCGATATTAAAATGGTACAAGATTTGCTTCAAGACTTTACAACGAGTACTGAATTAGTAATTGGCGCGACCCAAATTGATCAATTAATCGTGGTTCGAGCATTAGGGAAATGGACAGAACCCATGCTAGAAGTTTTCACTTTAGTCTGGCAGCAATTTAGGCATCAATGGTTTGATTATGTCCCTGAGCCACCTCGAATTTGGGCAACCTAATTTTTAGGCGATAACGATAAATTACGTCATTTTGGAAACGGTTATCTTCAATGACGATATAAAATGACCGATCAGGACGAATATAAATGGAATTAACTCCAAGAGAAAAAGACAAACTCCTCATATTTTGTGCCGGAATGCTGGCGCAACAACGCAAAGATAAAGGCTTAAAACTTAATTATCCAGAGTCGGTAGCCCTGCTCAGTAGCGCCATTTTAGAAGGTGCACGTGAAGGTAAAACCGTCGCCGAATTGATGAACTTTGGTCGTACCATTTTAGGTGTCAATGATGTGATGGAAGGTGTGCCGTCGATGATCCCTGATGTGCAAGTTGAAGCGACCTTTCCCGATGGGACTAAACTGGTCACGGTACATGACCCCATTGTATAACTCGCTAAATTAAGGGTAAGTGAAGATGAAAACCAGTAATGCGAATCCTAATGCATTTATTCCCGGCCAGCTTATTTCAGGCTCAGGTGATATAGAGCTTAATGTTGGCCGTAAAACGATTCAAATTAAAGTCGAAAATTTAGGCGATCGCCCTGTTCAAATTGGCTCTCATTATCATTTTTTTGAAGTTAATGATGCGTTGAATTTCGAGAGAGAGGCAGCCAAAGGATTTCGACTCAACATCCCAGCAGGCACGGCAACTCGTTTTGAACCGGGTCAATCAAGAACGGTTGAATTGGTATCGTATGCGGGCAATCGCAAGGTGTATGGATTTAAAGGGCGGATAATGGGCTCTCTTGATTCGGATGGAAAATAGCGTCATTCCGGAAACGAGGAACGAGTTCTCCGGAATCTCCAATGTGAGCGATCACCTTAAAAATAGCTGAGATAGAAAATATAAGGTTCGCTAAAAGGATTTATAACATGGCAAAAATTTCAAAACGCGCCTACGCCGAGATGTTTGGGCCAACCACTGGCGATCGATTACGCCTTGCCGATACTGAATTATGGCTCGAAGTCGAAAAAGATTTCACTGTGTATGGCGATGAAGTCAAATTCGGCGGCGGTAAAGTGATCCGTGATGGCCAAGGTCAAAGCCAATTAGTCTCCGAATTCACACCAGACTTAGTCTTGACCAACGCGGTGATCCTCGATCATTGGGGGGTGGTGAAAGCGGATATTGGTGTTAAAAATGGGCGAATCTGCGGCATTGGTAAAGCGGGCAATCCTGATGTGCAGCCGAATGTTGATATCGTGATTGGCCCAGGAACCGAAATCATTGCCGCTGAAGGTTCAATTGTGACTGCGGGCGGAATTGATTCTCATATTCACTATATTTGCCCGCAACAAATTGAAGAAGCATTAGCCTCTGGTATCACCACTATGATTGGCGGTGGCACGGGACCTGCAACCGGAACCAATGCGACTACTTGCACACCAGGCCCATGGAATATTCACCGCATGCTTGAAGCGTTAGATGAATTTCCGATGAACTTTGGCTTATTGGGTAAAGGTAATGCCAGCTTGCCGGAGCCTTTAATTGAGCAAGTGGAAGCGGGCGTGATTGGTTTAAAACTGCATGAAGATTGGGGGACAACGCCGGCTTCGATTGATAACTGTTTAACTGTGGCTGATCTTACTGATGTGCAAGTGGCGATTCATACCGACACACTTAATGAGTCTGGTTTTGTTGAATCGACACTGGCTGCTATTGGCGATCGCGTTATCCATACTTACCACACTGAAGGCGCAGGTGGCGGTCATGCACCTGATATTATTAAAGCCTGTGGTGAATCAAATATCCTTCCTTCATCCACCAATCCAACGCGTCCTTATACCGTGAATACGGTGGATGAACATTTAGATATGTTGATGGTTTGCCACCATTTATCGCCTTCAATTGCCGAAGATGTGGCGTTTGCCGAGTCTCGTATTCGTCGTGAAACCATTGCCGCGGAAGATATTTTGCATGATTTAGGTGCGTTCTCGATGATTTCATCAGACTCTCAAGCGATGGGGCGTGTCGGAGAAGTGGTGTTAAGAACATGGCAAACGGCGCATAAAATGAAAGTGCAACGAGGCCCGTTAAAAGAAGATCAAGCTGATTTTGACGCGCAGGATGAAAAATTTGGACATCAAACCCCAAGTGATAATTTTCGTCTACGTCGATATGTAGCGAAATATACGATAAATCCTGCGATAACACATGGTATTAGCCATGAAGTTGGCTCTGTGGAAGTGGGAAAACTGGCCGATTTAGTGTTATGGAAACCGGCATTTTTTGGCGTGAAACCAAGCGCTATTATTAAAGGCGGCATGATCGCAATGGCGCCAATGGGCGATCCTAATGCGTCTATTCCAACGCCACAACCTGTGCATTATCGCTCAATGTTTGGCAGTTACGGACAGGCATCTAAACACACGTCGATGATCTTTGTTTCAAAAGCGGCCAAAGAGAAAGACATTGCTGGGCAGTTAGGTTTAGGCAGTTTGATTGGCGTGGCAAAAAACTGCCGTAATATTTCTAAAGCCGATATGAAACTTAATGATTGGCAGCCCAAAATTGAAGTTGATTCTCAAACCTACCAAGTGCATGCCGATGGCGAGTTACTCACTTGCGAACCAGCGGAAGTCTTGCCAATGGCACAGCGGTACTTTCTTTTTTAACAAACGAATTATTCAATCAAACAAAATATTAATGGACCGAATATGATCGAATTAACACAGATCTTAACTGAAACACCGCCGAAAATTGACGGCACATTAAGCTTGCCAATAAACAGCCGAATTAAAAGCCGCTTAAAAGTGGTGTTAGACGATGGACGTGACGCAGGCTTATTTCTACCTCGCGGTAATATTTTACGTGGTGGACAAATTATAAAAAGCCAATGCGGTTTGCATATTGAAATCAAAGCCGCGCCTGAAACTGTTTCAACCGTTTATTGTGATGATGCGGTACTGCTCAATCGTGTCACTTATCATTTAGGTAACCGACATGTTCCATTGCAAATCTCGCAAGGCTGGGTTCGTTACCAACACGATCACGTCTTAGATGACATGGTCACAGGATTGCATGCCAAAGTGACGATCGAGCAAGCTCCGTTTGAGCCAGAAGATGGTGCGTATGGTGGTCGCTCTGGTGGACACAGTCACGGCGAACATGATGATAAGCACGAGCATCATCACCATTAAATACCCGTATTACTTTGGGTATACATTATTAGTAAAAGTTAAAAGAATTATAATTTTTAAAGGGATGTTAATTATGAAAACCACACGCTTACTGACTCTTTCTACATTATTGTCGGCACCGGCTGCTTTTGCCCATCCTGGTCACATGGCCCACAGCTCGATTGCCGATGGTATGTTGCATCCACTGACGGGATTTGACCATCTAACAATGTTACTAGGACTGGGCATTCTTATTAGCCGCACTACTGTTAATAACACTTCAATTAAAGGTAAGTTGAGCTTATTTGCTGCCGCATTAATGAGCTTAGCTATCGGTTTAATTGTCGGTAGCGCAGTGGGTGCGGTTAATGGTGTCGAGCTGATGATTGCAGCTTCAATTTTTGTAGTGGCATTAGGAATTTGGAATGCCTTTACCAGTCGAGAATCCTTAACAAAATTTTTAGTTACAGCATCAATTGGCTTGGTATTTTTCCACGGTTTCGCTCATGGTGTTGAAGCGACGGGAACATTATCGGGCTTTGGTGTAGGCATGTTGATCTCGGCAGCGGCGATTATGTGTGTCGGTGAGCGTTTATCACATTTTGTTGCCGGATCTTCTTTGGCAAACAAGTGGCTTAGCGCGGGTATTGCCGCATCCGGTATCGCATTAATGATGGCACCTTAATTACGGATGTCTGATGAACAACAGAGTCAGAATCCAGTTAATGATGTCGCTTGTTTTCGACTATTTCAACTGATTAGCCCATCCTTGCCGATTGGTGGTTTCACTTATTCGCAAGGGTTGGAGTGGGCAATTGAAAAAGCTTGGGTGAGTAATCAATCCCAATTAATGCAATGGCTTGAAATGATGCTCAAGAATAGCCTTACTACATTGGAATTACCGATTGTGGCGAAGTTTTATCAAGCATTAGAAGAGGATGATGAAGACTGTATTCAGTATTGGAGTAACTATCTTTATTCTTGCCGTGAAACCAGTGAATTGCGTGCGGAGGAATTGCAACGAGGTAAGGCATTATTCACGCTTTTAAAGCAGTTAGATATTCCGATTAAAGCGAGTTGGCAGCCGCAAGATGACCCCAATGCTGCTACGCAAAATCAGCTATTAGGTTTTTGTATCGCCGCCAAACAATGGGGTATTTCGTTGCATCATTTACAACAAGGCTATTTGTGGAGTTGGGCAGAGAACATCGTCACGGCGGGGGTGAAACTTGTGCCATTAGGGCAAACAGCAGGGCAACGATCTTTGATTCAACTTTCGCAATGGTTACCACAAGCGATCGTGCGAGCCAATCAAATTCAAGATGATGATATTGGTAGTTTTACGCCTTCGGTGGCGATTGCTAGTAGTCGTCATGAAACTCAATATACAAGACTCTTTAGATCCTAATTGAGGGATCTCATGAGCAAAGTAAAGGAAAAGAGAATGTCTCAAGTAGAAAGCACGCATATTGAACATAGTTACAATCAACTTAGCTATAAACAACCGCTACGAATTGGTATTGGTGGCCCAGTTGGATCCGGAAAAACGGCGTTATTGGAAGTATTGTGTAAAGCCATTCGTGATCGTTTAAATATCGCAGTGGTTACTAATGATATTTATACTCAAGAAGATGCGAAGATTTTAACCCGCGCAGAAGCGCTAGATGCCGACCGTATTATTGGCGTTGAAACGGGGGGATGCCCACATACTGCGATTCGCGAAGATGCTTCAATGAACTTAGCAGCAGTGGAAGAGTTGGCGAAACGTCATAAAAATTTAGACGTGGTATTTGTTGAAAGCGGTGGTGATAACTTAAGTGCCACTTTTAGCCCTGAACTTGCCGATCTGACCATTTATGTGATTGATGTGGCGGAAGGCGAGAAGATCCCACGTAAAGGTGGGCCGGGTATTACGCGTTCTGATTTATTGGTGATCAATAAAATCGATCTCGCGCCTTATGTCGGCGCATCGCTTGAAGTGATGGAATCGGACACACAACGTATGCGTCCGAATAAGCCGTATATTTTCACTAATTTGAAGAAAAGTATTGGGCTCGATTTCATTATCGATTTTATTATTACTGAAGGCATGCTAACGCCAAAATCTTAGTTACAGCCACTCTTAGTCGTAACAAAGATTGGTTGTAACTAGGATCGGTTGTCACAAAGATCGGTTGTCACAAAGATCGGCTATCACAAAGATCAGTTGTGACAAAAGCGGCTGTAATTGTAAAATAAGCAATTATTTTGATTATGTCTCGTTCTTCATTTCACAATGAGTCAAATAGGTACCCAATGCCCAAAAATCGTTACTATTATGAACCAACGCTCGGCCATGGTTTGGCTCATGATCCGCTCAGCGCCATTATCGGCCCGAGGCCCATTGGGTGGATTTCATCTGTGAATGGCCAAGGCCAGCGCAATCTCGCCCCTTATAGTTTTTTTAACTGCTTTAATTACCAGCCGCCGATCATCGGATTTTCGAGTATTGGTTTTAAAGACAGCGTGCAGAATATTTTGGAGACCAAAGAATTTGTCTGGAATCTCGCTACTCGTGACTTGGCAGTACAAATGAATGAAACCTCGGCGACGGTGCCTCGCGGCGAAGATGAGTTTATGCGTGCCGGTTTAACCGCCGTTATCGGTAAAAAAGTGCAAGCCGCTTTGGTTGGCGAGAGCCCGGTTAATTTTGAGTGCCGATTGTCCCAATGCATTCAACTTACTGCTGCCAATGGTGACTTAATTGATAGTTGGCTCATTTTGGGGGAAGTAGTGGCGGTGCATATTGATGAATGGCTATTAAAGGATGGCATTTATCAAACCACGCTGGCAAAACCCATCCTACGAGCCGGTGGGTTGTCCGCTTATTATGGAATTGATGAGACCCAGCGTTTTGATATCAGCAGGCCTTCGATTTAGTTTTTCAACTTGAGATTGGTGTTCATCTAAATCGGAGAAAATCACTTCTATCTCTAAAGATACGATATAAAGCTTAATCGCAATGCTTGGCCGTACTTGCCATTTTTCTGATTGATTAGCCACCAATTGCCTTCAACAATGACAATCGGCGGCTTCTCTTGTTTTACTGTTAGCTCAGTTCTACCTTAAATCAAGATCCGTGAAAGTAAGATTTCATATTATGTCTAAATGGTTTTCGATTTTACTTTTTCACTTAAATTAAGCAGATGTTGGGTTGCCGTCATATGATGTGGGTAGTGACTAAATTCTTGCTGCTTTTCCAAAGTCATTTGATATAAATCGTCAGAAATTCTCCAATATAGCTTAGAGGTATAAAGCATTGCCATTAATGGTTTATACACTTGTTGTTCATAAGCCAGCGCAAGGTTTTCTAAGGCTTCCTCACGTTCTGATTCATTCATTATAGGTTTTTCAATGGCATGAAGTGCATTCGTATAAGGCTGACTTTGGATGAGAATATCCATTAAAGGGCGATTGTTTTGAGCGAGATCTTCTAATGAATGTCTAATGATGGATAACCAATTATCTTGGGTTATATCGTAGTCAATGATATTGCTCACGTCAGTTTTTATCTTTTTTTCGATGATTTTTTGAGACTGTTTAAGCACCGGTTTTACAGCATGAAAGGGGAGTTGATATTCGCAAGCCAGCTCAACAATTAAAGCATGGAAACCACCATTAGGAAGATGAAGATTGGCCTTGAAAATCGCGAGTAGATCTTCTTGTTTCGCTGTCATTTGAGTCATGTATGGATGCTTTTTTGATAAGGTTAATGGCGGGTATTATTGCATGCTATGCATACGCTGTTGACCTTTAATGCTGAAAAATATTACTTCCACTTTTTTGCTCTTAAAGAGTGCACTGATTACTCGACGAATAAAACTTTCGAGTCACATCACTATTTTGGTGATTTATTTACATCCAACGCACCATTCTTGAGCATGTCTTACCTTGTGATGTTGTGATTATTATATAAGCCATTAATTAATATGTACTAATTCCTTTGGCACAGTCTTTGCTCTTCTTTGTTTATCTCATAATGAGGTTGTGATTCATCAAGGAGCGATAACCATGCAAAGTAAAGTGCAAAAAACTCTCAAAACCCGTTTAAAAGTGCTCGCCAGTGCGGCGGTGATCAGTGCGTGCGCATTTAGCGTTCAGGCGGCGGATACGATTAAAGTCGGTGTACTCCATTCTCTTTCTGGCACGATGGCGATCAGCGAAACCACTTTAAAAGACACTGTTTTAATGCTGATCGAAGAGCAGAATAAGAAAGGCGGCGTTCTGGGTAAGAAATTAGAACCTATTGTGGTCGATCCCGCTTCTAACTGGCCAATGTACGCTGAAAAAGCGCGTGAATTGATAGAAAAAGACAAAGTGGCAGTGACATTTGGTGGTTGGACATCAGCTTCTCGTAAAGCCATGTTGCCTGTCTTTGAACAAGACAACAGCATCTTGTTTTACCCTGTTCAATATGAAGGTCAAGAATCCTCGAAGAATATTTTCTACACCGGCGCAGCGCCAAACCAACAAGCGATTCCTGCGGTGGATTACTTAATTAACGATTTGGGCGTTAAACGTTTTGTTCTTGCTGGAACGGATTACGTTTACCCACGTACGACCAATAAAATCTTAGCCGCTTACCTGAAAAGCAAAGGCATTGCAGATAGCGATGTCATGGTGAATTACACCCCATTTGGCCATTCAGATTGGCAATCGATTGTGTCTAATATCAAAAAATTTGGTTCAGAAGGTAAGAAGACAGCCGTGGTTTCAACCATTAATGGCGATGCAAATGTGCCTTTTTATAAAGAGCTAGCGGCGCAAGGTGTGTCGTCGGAAGATATTCCTGTGATTGCATTCTCGGTTGGTGAAGAAGAGCTGTCTGGAATGGATACTGCGGCGCTTGTCGGTCATTTAGCCGCATGGAATTACTTTATGAGTGTTGATTCTAAAGCCAATGATGCCTTTATTGATACTTGGCATAAGTACATTAAAGATGACAAGCGAGTGACAAACGATCCAATGGAAGCGACGTATATCGGCTTTAATTTATGGGTGAAAGCGGTCGAAAAAGCGGGCTCAACCGATACTGATAAAGTCAGTGCTGCGATTGTTGGTTTATCTGTGCCCAACTTAACGGGCGGTACGGCAACGATGCTACCGAATCATCACATTACCAAGCCAGTTCTAATTGGTGAAATTCAAGATGATGGTCAATTTGATGTGGTATGGAAAACGGAAAAAGAAGTGAAAGGCGATGCTTGGTCTGATTTCTTACCAAGTTCTGAGCACTTAATCTCAGATTGGACCAAACCAATCTCTTGTGGCAGCTACAATACTGAGACGAAGAAATGTCTCGGCGCTGAGTAAATTTATCTTTGATGTGTGAAGCGCTGATTTACGGCTTCATATACCCATTTACTTGAAGCTGAAACTTTAATTATTTTGGGTATAGATAGATAAGAGAAGTTGGATAGATCCACCACGCATTCGGTTTTTATGCTTCGCCTTGCGAACGTCAATTTATCTCAATAACAGTTGAAGATACTAACGTTGAAGATCATAGCGTTGAAAAATAATCGCTGAATGCGTGTTTTACAGGGACGTATCACGTGAAGAAATTAATAATAACAATCACAACCTTTTTGCTGGTAAATTTAATGATTACTGCCAGTGCACAAGCTGATGATATTCAGTCATTAGATCAAGTTAAAACAGCATTACTGTCTAAAAAAAGTAACGATAAAAATGAAGCAATTGAATGGTTAGCGCAATCCGCTGACCTTGCGACTGCAAAGGCGGTGTTAACTCCTTGGCTTGACGGTAATTTATATACTCGAAAATCGGATGATGCTTTCTTTGTGATCCCGGATTTAGACGTTGGTAAAGAGGCACAACCGCTTTTGAATGATTCAACGACTGTAGATAAGATCCTCGTTGACAATAAACGTCATTTTTCTAAAGTGCGCACCAATAACTCTTTACGTTCTGATATTCGTGATGTTCTCTCACGCATGGATATTACCGATTCAAACCCTGCCACACGCTTACAAGCGATCAATAGTTTATTGGGCACCACTAATGCTAAAACGGTTGCAAAAATGGATGGGCAACTGAAAGTCGAAACTGACCGTGATGTGCAACGTGCTTTGGAGTTAGCTTTGGCGATCAACCAAGTATTAACCAGTTCAAATACTGCAGAACAAATTGATGCGATTGAAGTCATCGAACAATCTAAGCAATCGCAAGTGTACAGCGTCTTAACTCAAGTAATGAATAGTGATGCGGATGACAGTGTTACCAAAGCGGCGCAATTGGGCTTAAATCAATACAAGCAAAAGCAAACTATTTATGGTGGCGTTGAAACGGTTTTCTTTGGTTTGAGTTTAGGATCTGTTTTGGTGTTAGCCGGCATTGGCTTGGCAATCACTTTTGGTGTGATGGGCGTGATCAATATGGCGCATGGTGAGTTGATCATGATTGGTGCTTATACCACATATGTCATTCAACAGCTGATGCCAAATCATATTGGTGCGGTATTGTTGATCTCGATTCCTGCGGCATTTGTGGTATCAGGATTGGTCGGCATTCTGATTGAGCGTACCGTGATCCGCCGATTGTATGGTCGCCCATTGGAAACGTTGCTCGCTACATTTGGGATCAGCTTAATTTTACAACAAGCGGTTCGCAGTATTTTCTCTCCGTTAAATCGTTCCGTCAGCACACCAGATTGGATGTCGGGCGCTCTTCAAATTAACCCTATGCTATCGATCACTTATAGCCGCCTCTACATCATCATATTTTGTTTTATGGTGTTTTTAGCTTTAGTGGCTGTCTTGAAGAAAACACCACTTGGCCTACAAGTTCGTGCTGTATCGCAAAATCGTGCCATGGCGCGTGCAATGGCGCGTGCAATGGGCGTTCGATCTGAACGAGTGGATGCGATGACTTTTGGTTTAGGCTCGGGCATTGCTGGCGTGGCGGGTGTGGCGTTATCTCAATTGACGAATGTTGGACCGAATATGGGGCAAAACTACATCATTGATTCATTTATGGTGGTGGTGTTTGGCGGTGTTGGCAATTTATGGGGCACTTTAGTAGCCGGATTAAGTCTAGGTTTATTTAATAAGATTTTAGAGCCGTGGGCAGGAGCGGTATTAGCTAAAATTTTAGTCTTGGTTTTCATCATTCTTTTTATTCAAAAGCGACCGAAAGGTTTATTCCCACAACGTGGCCGCGCGGCTGAATAAGGAGGATTTATGATTAGTATGACTGGCTTTACAACTAAAACTGGTGGCACACCGTCAACCTTTTCTTCTCGTCGCTCGTTTATTGCGTCTGACAAAGGCGGAAAAATCACTATTTTGTTTTTACTTGCGCTAGCCATTGTGGTGCCGATTTTGAATATGGTGGTTCCAGAGGGAAATCTCTTCCATATCAGCTCGTTTACGGTCACGCAAATGGGCAAGTATTTATCGTATGCCTTAGTGGCTTTAGCGGTGGATTTGATTTGGGGATATTTAGGCCTTTTAAGCTTAGGGCATGGTGCATTTTTTGCCCTTGGCGGCTACGCGATGGGCATGTATTTAACACGTGAAATTGGCGACCGCGGTGTGTATGGCAATCCATTGATCCCTGATTTTATGGTGTCACTTAACTGGCAAGAACTACCGTGGTTCTGGCATGGCTTTGATCACTTTGCTTTTGCTGCGTTGATGATCATGTTAGTTCCGGGTGTCTTAGCTTTTGTGTTCGGATTTTTAGCGTTTCGCTCTCGTGTGTCGGGTGTGTATCTTTCGATCATGACGCAAGCGCTTACTTACGCGTTAATGCTTGCTTTTTCTCGTAATGAAATGGGATTTGGTGGCAGCAGCGGTTTAACTGGCTTTAAAGATGTACTCGGATTTAGCTTGCAACAAGACAGCACCAAAGTGGGTTTATTTGTGACCACGGTGGTGGCGGTTATTTTAGGGTATTTAATCTGTCGTATGGTGATCGCCAGTCGGTTAGGTCGAGTGGCGATGGCGATCCGAGATGCCGAATTACGCACCCGTTTTACTGGCTATGATGTGGATAGTATCAAGTTATGGATATTTGTGCTGTCAGCGGTACTTGCTGGTATAGCTGGGGCGTTGTATGTCACTCAAGCCGGTAGCACCAGTGCTGCGCAATTTGCGCCGGTTAACTCGATTGAAATTGTGGTGTGGGTTGCGCTTGGTGGTCGTGCCACATTATTTGGTGCGATTGTGGGGGCGTTACTTATCAATTATGCCAAAAGCTGGTTCACGGTAGAGTTTCCTGAGGTGTGGCTATTTGCTTTAGGTGGAATATTTGTGCTTTCTACCATGTACTTACCTAAAGGCGTAATGGGAGCGTTATCAGAACGTTGGGCAAGTAAATCGGGGTCAGACTCAAATCAAAAGCAACATGACCAAGCAGACAAAAACGAGGTGTCTTTATGAGTGTATTAGAATCGGTATCGGCACCTTTAAAATCTGCGGGTAATCATTTTGATAATTTTACCCGTCGTGATCAGGTGTTTGATTTCTTAAAACCAGTGAATCATCCATTGATCGACACTCGCCATAACATCATGTTGTACATGGAAGGCGTATCAGTTTCATTTGATGGATTTAAAGCCATCAACGATTTGAATATGTACATTAAAGAAGGAGAATTGAGATGCATAATCGGACCAAACGGCGCAGGAAAGACCACCATGATGGACATCATTACTGGGAAAACGCGCCCCGATCAAGGTCAAGTGTGGCTCGGGTCTAAAACTAATTTATTGACCATGAATGAAGCTCAAATCGCTAACGCGGGTATTGGGCGTAAGTTTCAAAAGCCAACTGTATTTGAAAGTTTGACCGTGTGGAATAATTTGGAATTGGCTATGACTGGCGCACGCACGGCTTGGTCAACGTTTCGCGGCAAGTTAAATGGTGAGCAACGTGATGAAATCGATGGAGTTTTGTCTCTGATTGGATTGGAGAATTGTCGGAAATTATTGGCTGGTGTACTCTCTCATGGACAAAAGCAATGGCTAGAAATTGGCATGTTATTAATGCAAAAACCGAAGTTATTGCTGGTGGATGAACCCGTTGCAGGAATGACACATCAAGAAATGGATCGCACGGCAGAATTGTTGAAATCTCTTGCAGGAAAACATTCAGTGGTGGTGGTGGAGCATGATATGGAATTTGTACGCTCAATTGCTGATCAAGTTACCGTGTTGCACCAAGGTCATGTTTTGGCGGAAGGGAATATGGATCAGATCCAAGCGCACTCGGAAGTGAAAAAAGTTTACTTAGGAGAATAAGGATGTTGAAAATTCAAGGCGTAAACCAGTTCTACGGTGAAAGTCATATCCTTTGGGATCTTGATGTTGAGGTCGAAAAAGGAAAATGCACGGTTTTAATGGGGCGTAACGGTGTGGGTAAAACGACATTATTACAATGCATTATGGGTTTAAATCCTATTAAAAGTGGCGACATTATTTTTAACGGCAGCAGCATTGTGAAACAATCTACCGAGCAACGTCCACACATTGGTATTGGTTATGTGCCGCAAGGTCGTCAAATTTTCCCTATGCTCACGGTGCAAGAGAACCTTGAAATTGGTTTGCCGATCCGTAAACGTGGCGATCGTAAAATCCCTGAATTTATCTTTGAAATTTTTCCGGTCTTAAAAGAAATGCTGCATCGCCGTGGTGGGGATTTATCCGGTGGTCAGCAACAACAACTCGCCATTGGTCGTGCGTTGGTAGTTGAACCGGGTTTGTTGATTTTAGATGAACCAACCGAAGGTATTCAGCCTAACATCGTACAAGAGATCGGCGATATCATCCGTATGCTCAATGATAAACATGGTTTAACCGTATTGTTGGTGGAACAAAAGCTACCATTTGCGCGTCGAGTCGGTCATCACTTCTGTTTATTGGATCGTGGTAAAGCGGTAGCTAAAGGTGAAATGGGCGATTTGAATGAGCAATTGATTAAAGAACATTTGACTGTTTAGCGGCCAAAGAAAATGTTAACAAATCTTATGCTTGGTATATATTCTGCCTAATAACAGATAACATACGGTTTTTAAAATTAACTCTGGAAAGTCTATTGTATGTTGACGTTTTTTAAAGACTTACTAACCCGATATGACATTGAACATTCACAATTTATTCATGTTGTAGAAGCCCTTGGTTTAATTGTTCTGATATCGATTGTTATCCATATTGTGCTTCATCGAGGTGTATTAGTCTGGATAAAATATCGTATAGACAAATCAAAAATAACTTGGCGCTATGTATTATTTCGCGGCAAATTGTTTAACCATATTGCTTTGTTGATTCAAGGGATCGTGATTGCCATTCAAACCAATTTATGGCTTTCAGCAGATAGTGCATTCCGCGATGTCATACTAACAGTCGTTGGGTTATGGATTATTTGGTTTGCCATGTTATCTCTATTTTCCTTGCTTAATGTGGTTGATACCGCACTTAATCGAACTCAAATTGGTCGTGATATGCCAATTAGAGGGATTATCCAAAGTATAAAAATTATTGTTTTTATTGTTGCATCTTTCCTATTCGCCTCTGTTTTATTCGGTAAATCTCCCTTAATCCTACTGAGTGGTTTTGGGGCAATGACGGCTGTCTTTATGTTAGTTTTTAAAGATCCTATTTTAGGTTTTGTTGCTGGGGTGCAACTTTCTGCTAATAAGATGCTTAGTGTTGGCGATTGGCTAGAAATGCCTAAATATGGCGCAGATGGCGATGTTATTGATATCAGTTTAACGACGGTGAAAGTACAAAATTGGGATAAAACGATAACCACAATTCCCGCTTATGCCTTAATTTCAGATTCGTTTAAAAACTGGAAGGGGATGACGGAATCTGGTGGTCGACGTATAAAGCGTAGCGTGTTGATTGATGCCACTAGTGTTCATTTTATTAACCAAGAAGAAACGTTAAGTTTGGGTAAGGCTCATTTTTTAGAAACTTATATTAAAACGAAAACTGAAGAGGTTTCTGTTTATAACAAGCAGAATAATATCGACGATACCAGTTTGATTAATGGTCGCCGCTTAACCAATATTGGTAGTTTTCGTGCTTATCTAGAACATTACCTTTTAGCCCATTCCCATATTCGTAAAGATATGACATTAATGGTGAGGCAGTTGCCACCGACTCACGAAGGGATCTCGATTGAGATTTATTGCTTTACCGATACAACAGTGTGGGTTGAGTACGAACGCATTCAATCTGATATTTTCGATCATTTGTATGCGGTACTACCAGAGTTCAAATTAAATATTGCACAAGCGCCAACAGGCAGTGATTTCCGTTCTTGGAATGAAAGCAAACATTCTAAGTAAATGAGATTAAAAAAGGTGTTTTGATCGATTCTGCACTGGCGACAAAAAATTGTTATCTCACGGCTTCTACTCACCGTTCAAAAATTGACTGAAGGGGTTGATAGCCGTGACTAATGCTGCTTATTCTCCTCCTTCTTATTTATTCTCCTTTTCAATTCCATACCTTTGAATGTTGTTGACCTTACCGCAAGGTCATACTTTATGTTGTTTAAAAACTATGTTGTTTAAAAATAAGCAATATTAATTAAATAACTTGTACTTCAAGGGAATAATATGGAACGTCGAGAGTTTATCAAAAAATCTGCAATCGCGAGTGTTGCGCTAACCACTATCAATCCACCTTATTCATGGGCGACTTCTTCGGCAAATACAGGTGCGCTACAGAGCCAGTCATCATTGCCTATTCCGCCTTTATTGGAAACTAGCTCAGAAAACATCACTCAACTGACGGTACAATCTGGTTTTTCTCAGTTTATGGTGAATACTCAAACAAAAACTTCCGGTATCAATGGAACATTTTTAGGCCCAGCGTTGAAAGTGCGTAGTGGCGATATTGCCAATTTACAGGTTAATAATCAGTTAGATGAAACCATCACTTTGCACTGGCATGGGCTTGATATTGCCGGTCAATATGATGGAGGCCCACATCAAAAAATTAAAGCAAATGAGCATTGGAATATTAATCTACCCGTTAATCAACCGGCTGCAACATGTTGGTTTCACCCGCATCAAGTACCACAAACTGCAGAGTTGGTGATGCAGGGCATTGCAGGATTAATTATTATCGAGGATGAGGTTACCGATAAGCTTAATCTGCCATCTACCTGGGGAGTCGATGATATTCCGGTAATTATTCAAGATAGAAAATTCGATGCGCAAGGTCAATTTGACTATGAATTACTGGATATTGTTAATGTAGCAATGGGTTTTTCTGGTGATACATTATTGATTAATGGTGCTATTCATCCAAAGATTGATGTACCTCAAGGCTGGGTTCGTTTGCGCTTCTTGAATGGTTCAAATGCTCGTAGTTATCAATTGGCGACGTCAGATCAGCGTGAATTTTATGTTATTGCGTCAGACTCTGGTTTTCTGGAAAAGCCAGTACCACTTAAACAATTGCATTTAGTCGCTGGTGAGCGTTATGAAATTCTTGTGAAGATTGAAGGTGATAAGCCTTTTGACTTTGTGACTTTACCTCTGCATCAAATGGGTATGATGATGCCTCCGTTTAACCAAACCGTACCATTTTTAACTCTTAACCCTCAAAAGACTCAAGGTAAAGGTGAGCTTCCGAAAAAAATGGTAGAGATCGAGCGTTACCAAGCTCAAGACGCTAAAGTGAAGAGAGAAATTGTTTTGGAAATGGGCGAAAATCTTGACTCCCAAGCGATGATGTTAATGATGAAGAGAAAGTCAGCATTGACTCAGCGAATGGCAATGGCGCAGGGACATCATATGAATGATAAAAATGTTACTCTGCTGACTAAAGATGAGCTGAAAGATATCAATCGCATCAATGGTCAACCCTTTGACATGCAACGTATAGATTTAGACGTTCATCAAGGGCAGCTAGAACATTGGGTCATCAGCCAAGGTAATGACATGATGCTGCACCCATTTCATATACATGGATGTCGTTTCCAAGTGCTATTAATGAATGGTGAGCGACCAGCCCCTCATCTTTCTGGATGGAAAGACACGATTGCCGTCTTACCGAAAGGAAAAACTGAAATCCTAGTACAATTTAATCATTTGGCAGATAAACATTATCCTTACATGGCGCATTGTCATATTTTAGAACATGAAGATACCGGGATGATGATGCAATTTACCGTCTCTTAATTTATTAACATGAATGACAAAGTATCGTGATGTTTCTATTGAGGTTGGCGGATATTTGTTGGGTATACTTTTATAATATAAGTAGGGCATAAACTAGTGACAAAAACTTCAATATTAATAACAGGTTGCAGTAGTGGGATTGGCCGCTATTGCGCAGAGCAGCTACATCAGGCTGGTTATCAAGTGATTGCCAGTTGTCGAAAACTTGAAGATGTGAGTGAACTTAAAGCGTTAGGCTTACATTGTATCCAGTTAGATGTTACGGATACACACTCTGTTCACACGGCATTAGAGCAAATGATGCAAATTACTGGTGGCAAGCTTGATGTCCTGTTTAACAACGCAGGTTATGGTCAAGGTGGGGCAATAGAAGATTTACCGACCGATGCACTGCGAGCACAATTTGAAACGAACCTGTTTGGCTTGCATGAATTAACCCGTGCGGTGATCCCATTAATGCTCAAACAAGGGCATGGAAAAATTGTGCAAGACAGCTCTGTATTGGGGTTGGTGGCAATGAAATATCGTGGTGCGTATGTCGCCAGTAAATTTGCACTGGAAGGTTATACCGATGCGTTGCGTTTGGAATTGATGGATACCAATATTGCGGTGAGCCTAATTGAGCCTGGTCCGATTGTCAGTCAGTTTAGAGCGAATTCATTCAAAGCAGTGCAACAGAATATTGATGTTGAAGGATCTCGCCATCGAGATAATTATCAGAAAACATTAGCACGGTTGGGGAGTGAAAAATCGTCTACTCCTTTTACTTTAGGGCCTGAAGCCGTATTAAAGCAGCTTCAAAAAATCTTAGATAGTAAGCAACCAAAACCACGATATTACGTGACAAAAGCGACGTATATTTTTGGTTATTTGCGCCGAATTTTATCTTCAAGCATGTTGGACAAAATTGTTGGTAAAGGTAGCTGATCCAACAAATACGATTGGTTTAAAATCGTGTAATTGTTAGCTTAAATCGTGATTAATTTTGTCTAATAATTGAATTAATTGGGTGGCTTCTTGTTGATCGATACTTGGAAATTGGCAGCGAATTTTTTCAGGGATATTGGCGGCTTGGCGTTGCAGTTTTTTACCCTCGGCAAGCAATGTCACCATTTTTTTTCGTCCATCATGCTGATCTTTCACTATAATTAATAATGATTTATCCGTCATTTTTTTCAACATTTGCGTCATTGCACTGCCGTCTATAGCAGTTTTTTCTAATAATTCGGCAATACTGATATTGTCTTTTTCCCACAATGCCATCATCACTACATATTGCGGATAAGTGAGATTAATCTCAACTAAGACTTCTCGATATGCACGTACGATACTGTTAGAAGCCATGTACAAGCGATGACAAATTTGATTATCAAGTTTGAGTTGTGGGTAATTCATGTGAGATCTCTGATTGTTGATGTCTTTATTTTAATTTGCATGCAAACTATTTGCAATTTTTAATTTGTTGGTCTAATCTATTTTGCATACAAAGTAATTGAGTCCATTTTATTGGACTGCATAATTTTAAACAACATATCAATAACAGGAGTTAACATGAACGTATTACAAAGTGTCGCTTATACTGCAAAAGCAACGGCAACTGGCGGTCGTGAAGGATCAGCAAAATCAGATGATGGTCGTTTAGATGTTGCACTTTCAACACCAAAAGGTTTGGGTGGTGATGACGGTCAAGGTACGAACCCTGAGCAGTTGTTTGCAGCCGGTTACGCAGCTTGCTTTATCGGTGCACTAAAATTAGTTGCTGGCCAAGAAAAAGTGACACTACCGAAAGATACACACATTGATTCAGAAGTATCGATTGGCCCAATTGAAGGTGGTTTTGGTATCGCAGTGAAATTGGCAATATCGGTAGGTGATTTAGATAAAGCTACAGCAGAAGCATTAGTTGAAAAAGCGCATCAAGTTTGCCCATATTCAAACGCAACGCGCGGTAATGTTTCAGTGGAACTATCAGTAATTTAATATTTTAAGTTCAGATCCAAATTTTAATCAAACAACAAGCAGCCTAATCTGCTTGTTGTTTTTATTTGTGATTATTTTTTATACCTCTATAATCTTCGCATTGACTCGTCTGATTGAAATTTAAGCTATTCTCATTATGTGAATATTTTACTTTTTCCATTCTCCTATTCACTGAAAGCTCGTTTTTTAAGACATTAAATTGATTATGTGTGTGGTATAAACATGCTCGTGCTTGATAATAGAACCCTTCTTATTGTTATTGTTCTCATTTCTATTGGTTCGGCTATTGCGCTTACTTTTCTTTGGCGAGTCCAGAATCAGCGTAATGGTGTTGGGTTTTGGTCTGCTGGAATGTCACTGATTGCATTAGCAAGTCTTCTCATTTCTGGTCGTGGTTATATACCTGACTTCATTTCTATCATCATTGCTAATTTATGCTATATCCTTGGTTTTCTAATTATTTCACGAGGGATTTTGGTCTTTATTGGTCGAAAACCTATCCTGTTTTTTGATGTATCCCTCCTTGCTGTTGCAACGAGTCTTTTTTACTACTTTCACTATATTGAACACAACCAGAATATCCGGATTGTGGTTTTTTCTGCCATCATACTCATTATTTGTATCGCCATTGTGATGAGTTTGCTCACGATTAATAATCAAGAACAACGTTCTTCTGGGCATGGTGTGGCCACTGTCTTTGCCTTGTTTGGTTTATTTAATTTCATGCGTGGAATAATGGCTTTCCTTTTTCCATCGGAACAATCAGTTATCGAAAATAGCCTGAGTACCACATTGCTATATCTAAGTGCTATTTTTTTGATTGGTGGTATTGCCATTACACTCATTTTGCAAACATATTCTGTTTTGTCATCAAGGTTGCGCACCCTTTCACTCGCGATTGAACAATCGGCTTCTTCTATTGTGATCACCGACAGTAATTGGATTATTGAGTATGTAAATCCTAGAGTTTTAGAAAAAACAGGTTATCGAGAAGAGGAATTAATTGGACAAAGCGCAGGTATATTTAGTACGGAGTTATTTGTTCAGACTGAAAAAGAACATATATCTAAGGTTCTTAACGCTGGAGAAATATGGCGTGGGGAGTTACTGACTAATAGTAAATATGAAGGTAATGAATTTTGGGAGCTGGCATCGATTGCACCAGTGAAACAAGCTAATGGACAAATTGAACATTTTGTTGCGGTAATGGAAGACATTACTATGCAAAAAGAAGCAAAAAAACAAATTCAACATTTGGCATACCATGATTCACTGACAGGATTACCGACCAGACAATTAATGATGAAGAGTCTTGAAAAGGCGCTATCTTCGGCATTACAAGAAAAAGTCGCGGTTTTATTTTTAGATTTGGATGGATTTAAATCGGTAAACGATAATTTTGGTCACGCCGCTGGTGATGAATTATTAAAAATAGCGACTGATAAACTGCGTTCTTGCGTGCGTGATAATGATATGGTCGCTCGTATTGGCGGCGATGAGTTTTTAATTGTTATCACTCAAGTGGTTGGAGGTACGATGCTTTCTTCGGTTGCGACAAGAATGATTAATACTCTATCTAGACCTTTTCATATCAATAATATTGAAGTAAGTGTGAGCGCTAGTATCGGTATTGCTATGTATCCTGAGGATTCACAAGATCCAGAAGAGTTAATTAAACTAGCCGATCACGCCATGTATGACGTTAAACGTAAAGGTAAAAACAACTTTGCGTTTGTCGATAAAACCGATCATTCCCCGAATGAATAAGTAAATCTCTCTGATCTTAATAGCTTAAAATCGATATAAGACGACTTACATTTTCAGTTGTTGTAAAACGCTTATGCATTTTTTGGGAGTAGAGAAATCATTGCCCACATAAGCAGTGGTGATGGCGCCTTCTTTCAATAAACAAATAGCATCTAATAATTCAGGATGTGGATTTGATAAATACTCACCAATAAGTTCGCGTACTTGCTGCTTGTGATACTGGCAATACTTCGAAATTTTACTGTCTTGATCTCTAAATTCTGCTGAAGTATTGATAAAAAAGCAGCCTCGAAAATCCCCTAACTCCTCGGTAGTACCTGAAAACCAATCTGTTAATGCATTAAATAGATTCTCAATTACTTCATTATTTCCTTTTGAATCCGTTAAGCGTCTATCTAACCACGTTGTAAAAATAGAATTTCTTTGCTCAAGAGCTGCAAGGACGAGAGTTTCTTTACTATCAAAGTAATTATATAAGGTCTTTTTTGCGATGCCAGAAACATTAAGTATTTCATTGATCCCAATAGAGTTAATGCCTTTGTTATAAAACAATTCAAGTGCGGTATTTAATAATATTTGTCGTTTATCATTCATGCGATCTCTCCTTTGATAACTTATATTGACAAAAGTAGACCACTCTGTCTACTATGTTTTGGTAGACAAAGTGGTCTACTTTGATTTTGTAACTTGGAGTGATAGAAATGAATAGATTAGTTTTAGCAATATTTGCAGGATTAGGTGCAGCAATAGCTATTGGTATTTTAACGTTTACAGAAACAGAAATAACTAACATTGCTTTGGTGATGGCTCCGTTTGGTGCAACAACCGTATTGGTATTTGGTTTACCGGAAAGTCCATTAGCTCAACCGAAAAATGTAATTTTGGGGCATTTCATTACTGCTTTTATTGGCATTTTCTTTGTGGAGTATATTGGGGTAACACCATTGAGTTTGGCTCTGGCAACAGGGCTTGCGGTGAGCGCTATGTTGGCCACGAAAACCACCCATCCGCCAGCAGGAGCGAATCCACTTTTAATTATGTTAACGGGTCAAAGTTGGGCTTTTTTATTCACACCTGTACTATTTGGCGCTGTCGTTATTGTGCTACTTGGTAAAATGATGCAACAGTTGCGAGATAGATTAAATGTTGTGGATTAAAACTAGGAAGCATTAGAGGTGTTATTCTTTAAGGCTTAGTTTTATCGCTTGCCCACAGAATCTATATTTGTATTAAGTTATAAAAGGTCGGTGGGTGATCGCTTCACTGATTAACGTTATGATGAAATCCGCTATTGAAAATATAAGGATGTATTGATGAGTCTTCAAAAAGTGGCAGTGATTACTGGCGGTGGGCGTGGTATTGGGGCTGCCACAGCATTACTTTTTGCAAAAGAAGGATATGCAGTCTGTATTAATTATAAGTCGGATTCAGAATCGGCGAACAAACTAGCCCAATCTATTACTGCCGAAGGTGGTAAGTGTATTACCGTTCAAGCGGATGTTTCTTGTGAAGATGATGTCATTCGAATGTTTTCTACCGTCGATCGGGAATTGGGCGATCTGTCTGTTTTAGTGAATAATGCCGGTATCTTGAAAAAGCAGTCACGTTTAGAAGATATGACTGCTGAACGCATCAACGCAATACTGGTCAATAATGTTACAAGTTACTTCTTATGTTGCCGAGAAGCCGTAAAGCGAATGTCTACTCAACATGGTGGATTAGGCGGCGTTATCGTGAATGTCTCTTCTGGCGCTGCACGTTCTGGTTCTCCAAATGAATACATCGATTACGCTGCGTCAAAAGGGGCCATTGATACTTTAACCAAAGGCTTATCTTTGGAAGTTGCGGCTGAAGGCATTCGAGTTAACTGTGTTCGTCCGGGGTTAATTTATACCGACATGCATGCAGATGGTGGAGAGCCTGAGCGAGTCGAAAGATTAAAGAGTATTATTCCGCTGCAAAGAGGCGGGGAGCCAAGTGAAGTAGCAGAAGCGATTTATTGGTTAGCTTCAGAAAAATCGTCATTTTCTACCGGCAATTATTTAGACTTAACTGGCGGTTTATAGCTCATATATTTGGGATGTTGCAAAAGACTTACCCAGAATTATTGATAAGACAAAAAACGAGCACCCAATTGAGTGCTCGTTTTTTATTATCATTAAATCCATTTACGGGTTAATTACTCAACATAGTTATCAATACTCGGGCATGAGCAAATCAAATTACGGTCACCGTAGACGTTATCAACGCGGTTTACCGTTGGCCAGTATTTTGAGCCTTGTGTATGCGTTGATGGGAAGCAAGCGATTTCGCGGCTGTATGGGTGATCCCATTCGGCTGCCATTAAATCTACTTGAGTGTGCGGCGCGTTAACTAACGGGTTGTTGTCGAGCGGCCATTCACCTTGTTGTACTTTTTCCATCTCTTTGCGAATTGCGATCATCGCATCACAGAAGCGATCTAATTCAGCTTTATCTTCTGATTCAGTTGGTTCAACCATTAACGTGCCTGCCACTGGGAATGACATGGTTGGCGCATGGAAACCGTAATCCATTAAACGCTTTGCAATGTCTTCTTCGCTAATGCCTGTCGCTTCTTTTAACGGACGAATATCAATAATACATTCATGCGCCACACGACCATTATGACCACGATATAAAACCGGATAATGAGGACGCAGACGTTCCATGATGTAGTTGGCATTTAATATTGCAACTTTGGTAGCTTCGGTTAATCCTTTGCCGCCCATCATGGCAATGTAGGCCCAAGAGATTGGTAGGATTGACGCGCTGCCAAGATCGGCTGCAGATACCGCGTATTCTTTGCCGACCACACCATTTTCAATATGACCCGGCAGGAATGGAGCAAGGTGAGATTTAACTCCGATTGGACCCATACCCGGGCCACCGCCACCATGTGGAATACAGAATGTTTTGTGTAAGTTAAGGTGCGAAACATCACCACCAATCACGCCCGGATTGGTCAGGCCAACTTGCGCATTCATATTCGCGCCATCTAAGTAAACTTGACCGCCAGCCGCGTGTACCATGTCACATACTTTTTGTACTTGTTCTTCGTACACACCGTGCGTCGATGGATAAGTGATCATAATGCTTGAAAGGTTGCTGTGGTGTTTATCGATTTTTGCTGCAAGATCTTGTAAATCAACATTGCCGAATTCATCACACATCACTACAACGACTTTCATTGAAACCATAGAGGCTGTCGCAGGGTTTGTGCCATGCGCGGAACTTGGGATCAAACAAACGTTACGGTGTCCTTCGCCACGACTTTGATGGTAGCGTTGAATCGCAATTAAGCCCGCGTATTCACCCGATGCTCCGGAGTTTGGTTGTAGAGAGAATTCGTCGTAGCCTGTTATTTCGCACAGTTGTTGCTTTAACGATGCAGCCAATGCGGTGTAACCTGCTGCTTGATCGAGTGGTGCAAACGGATGGATGCTACCAAATTCTGGCCAAGTGACCGGGATCATTTCGGCAACGGCATTGAGCTTCATAGTACAACTGCCTAATGGGATCATACCGTGCGTTAATGAGAAATCTTTGTTTTCAAGTTTTTTCAGGTAACGCATCATTTGAGTTTCGCTATGATGCGTGTTGAATACTGGGTGAGTTAAATAACTTGAAGTACGACGACAGTTTTCTGGGATCGCGGCAAATTCATTGGCAGCAATGTCAGAGGCAAAAGTATCGACTTTCCATTCAATACCAAATACAGCAAAAAGCGCTTCAATATCGTCTGCAGTCGCCGTTTCATCTAAGCTGATGCCTAGTTGAGTTGGGCTCTTACGTAAGTTGATCCCTACATGTTGAGCAGCATGATAAAGACGTTCGGTGTGCTCTTGGCTGTTGACGGTAATAGTGTCGAAGAAAGTGTTATGCGCAAGCTCATAGCCTGAATGCTTCAAACCAGCAGCAAGAATTGCAGTCAGATGATGAGTGCGACGTGCAATGGTACGTAAACCTTCTGCGCCATGATAAACCGCATAGAAAGACGCCATGTTGGCTAGCAATGCTTGCGCGGTACAGATGTTAGAAGTCGCTTTTTCGCGGCGGATATGTTGCTCACGAGTTTGCATTGCCATGCGTAGCGCTTGATTGCCTTTACTGTCAATGGAGACACCAATCACACGCCCGGGCATAGTACGTTTGTGTTTCTCACGTGTCGCCATAAAGGCGGCGTGTGGACCACCGTACCCGATAGGCACACCAAAACGTTGCGCGCTACCGATCACGACATCTGCGCCCATTTCACCAGCCGGTTTTAGTAAAGTAGAAGCCAGTAGATCGGTCGCAACAGTGACTAAAGTTTTATTGGCTTGAGCGGCGCTGATGATGTCGGTTAAATCACGAACTTCGCCGGTCGTGCTTGGGTATTGCAGCAGAGCGCCGAATACGTCTTGCTCGGCCAAAGAATCGATATGACCCACGATGACTTCAAAGCCAATAAATTCGGCGCGAGTTTTGACCACTTCGATAGTTTGAGGGTGCACATCGTCAGCCACAAAAAAGACAGAACTCTTGCTTTTTCCAGCGCGTTGACAAAGTGTCATTGCTTCGCCAGCGGCCGTTGCTTCATCTAAAAGGGAAGCGTTGGCAATGTCCATGCCGGTTAAATCCATGACCATTTGTTGGTAATTAAGCAGCGACTCTAAACGGCCTTGAGAAATTTCTGGTTGATAAGGTGTATACGCGGTGTACCAACCTGGATTTTCGAATACGTTGCGCAAAATAACATTCGGCGTGAAAGTGTTGTAATAACCTTGGCCGATAAAAGTACGCTTAATGGTATTGAGATTAGCAAATTCTTTCATCTGTCCGAGCATGCCGTTTTCAGACATTGGCGCTTTGAGTTCCATCGCATTATTAAGACGAATATTAGCTGGGACGGTTTGAGCAATAAGATCATCTAGGCTATTGGCTTTGGTATCACTTAGCTGATTGATGATATCCAACATGCGCTGTTGGTCGGTATGATTCGGGCCATTATGGCGACCGATAAATTCTTCACTATTGCTAAGAGAGTTTAATAAATTAGTCATGTCATTCCTTAAACTTAGATCTTTTACCTAAAACTACCTAAAGGAAAAGTCAGTAAATGAGGACTGACTTTTGAGTGGGTGTCACTGAAAAATTAATTAACTGAATATGGAAAACTTAATCGTCATTCCGTACATGAGCCTAAGCGAAGAGGATACGGAATCTCCTACAACGAGTTGAGTATTCAATCGCTTTAGGAGATCCTGAATCACGCTCGTTCCTCACTGTTCAGGATGACGAAAAGTTTAGTTAATCTTCTTCGATTGCCGCTAAATATTCTTCTGCACTTTTAAGATTTTCAAGCTCAGAAGGGTCGTCTAGTTTCACTTTAGCAATCCAGCCACCATCGTAAGATTCACTGTTAATAAGCTCTGGGCTATCCTCTAAATCTTCGTTAATTTCAACAACCTCGCCCGTAACTGGCGCGTAGATGTCTGATGCTGCTTTCACAGATTCAACTAAAGAGAAACCTTCACCCGCTTCAACGGTGTCGCCCACCTCAGGTAGATCAACAAATACTACGTCGCCAAGCATTTCTTGTGCGTGCTCAGAAATACCGATAGTGACTGTACCATCACCGTTATCGCGAACCCATTCGTGGCTATCTGTAAACTTAAGAGTCATGTCCATTTTCTTGCTCCAGAGTATGTCTTTTTAATCAATAATTTATACGCAATCGTTTGCTATGCATTTAAAATGTGCTTTGGCAAATCGTTACAAGTGTAATTCGGTAGAGGGTTTTTGCTTAATTTTTATCTTCATAACATACTTTTCACGGCTTCATTATTCAACTAAAAGTTTCCTATAAGAAACAAGTTTTCCAATTTTGCTACAAACCGCACCTTTTTGAACTTTGTTCTCTTTTCAGAAGATGAGCCACTCTGTACTATGTCGATAGCAATCGATTACGTTGAGCTATTTATATCACCAAGATAAGGAATATCAGTGAGCATAGAATCGACAAAAATGACGTTTCAATCTGATGATGCCGAGCAAACCTTAACGCCTCTCAATTTAGGGCAAAGATTAAAAGATATTCGTTTACAAATGGGGCTCACTCTTGAAGAGTCCAGTAAGCGGACAGGGCTTGCTCGCTCTACGTTATCAAAAATGGAAAACGGCCAGATCTCTCCTACTTTTCAGGCATTACAGAAATTAGCCACTGGTCTTGATATGCCGATCCCTCAAATATTTGAACCTCCAAAACAAGCGGGCGCGGTGGGGCGTCGCGATATTACTCTGAATGGTCAAGGCAAGCCTCATCCCACTTCCACCTATGAACATGAATTACTCGCCAGCCAATTATCCAATAAAAAGATGGTGCCATTTAAGAGCCGAATTCGTTCTCGTAGTTTTGATGATTACCAAGAGTGGATCCGACATGACGGTGAAGAGTTTTTATTAGTTCTTGAAGGTGAAGTACGCTTTTATTGTGAGTTTTATGAGCCCGTAGATTTAAAAGAAGGCGATAGCGTGTATTACGATGCCAGTATGGGGCACACGTTAGTTTCATTAAGTGAGGTTGACGGTTTAATATTATGGGTAACGGCGAAATAGGCACTATGTTTCACTATTTGTGGTTATCAAAATGTTACAAATATGTGGTTTCTTTTCACATTTTTAGATTTCAATTCTGACCAGAGCGATATTTCATGCTAATCATTGCGTGTCATTTAATGATGCCAATGTAATCAAAGGCGTCATTAGCGAGAGATCTGTATTGTGTTTCATCAAAAGATGTTTTTGAGCACAACGGAAGTTCCTAAAACTATAAGATTGAAATGAGAAGGATATGACATGGAAGAGTTAACCAACGTTGTTGCTGCTATAAATAGCGTGGTGTGGGGCGTTCCCATGCTGATTATGATTTTAGGTGTAGGGCTATTTTTAATGGTCGGCCTAAGGTTTATGCCTATCCTGAAGTTGCCAACTGGCTTTAAATTACTTTGGAAAGGGCGTTCAAGTAATTCTGATGGAGACATTACCCCGTTTAATGCCTTAATGACATCACTGTCTGCCACTATCGGTACCGGTAATATTGCCGGTGTTGCTACGGCGATTGCATTAGGTGGACCGGGCGCTTTATTTTGGATGTGGTGTACGGCACTAGTCGGCATGGCAACCAAGTATTCTGAAGCGGTGTGCGCCGTTACTTATCGTGAAAAAGATGCCAATGGTAATTATGTCGGTGGGCCGATGTATTACATTAAAAATGGTTTATCGAAAAAATGGGCATGGCTAGGCACTCTTTTTGCCATATTTGGTTCGGTTGCAGGGTTTGGCATCGGCAATGGCGTGCAAGCGAACTCAGTTGCAGATGCGCTTGACAGTAGCTTTGGTATCTCACCAATGGTGACAGGTATTGTATTGATGATATTGGTCGGCGCAGTATTAGTGGGTGGCATCAAGCGTATTTCCGATGTGGCGGGTAAACTCGTTCCACTGATG
This sequence comes from Vibrio sp. S17_S38, assembly GCF_014694375.1. GTDB lineage: Bacteria > Pseudomonadota > Gammaproteobacteria > Enterobacterales > Vibrionaceae > Vibrio. Next base: position 88,690 of record NZ_JAAUWW010000009.1, on the reverse strand, counting down.
GCACTATTTTATATTGCAGCAGGCTTGGGAGTCATGATTACTCATGCTTCTGCTATTCCAGACGCGTATGCATTGATTCTTTCAAGTGCTTTCACTCCAGTGGCTGCGCAAGGTGGTTTTGCGGGTGCAGCAGTTTGGGCTGCGATTCGATTTGGTGTGGCACGTGGTGTGTTTTCCAATGAAGCGGGTTTGGGTTCTGCGCCAATTGCACATGCAGCAGCTAAGACTAAAAATCCAGTTAAGCAGGGCTTAGTAGCGATGCTCGGTACCTTCATTGATACTATTATCGTGTGTTCAATTACTGGTTTTGCCATCATTCTTTCGGGTGAATGGACCAGCGGTGCAACTGGTGCGGCGTTAACGTCTCAAGCATTTGGCAGTACGTTCTCTATGGGGAATGTGATCGTTGCGATCGCTTTAGCTATTTTTGCTTTCACCACCATTTTGGGCTGGAGTTTTTACTGCGAAAAATGTGTGCAGTATTTATTTGGCACTAAAGCGATTAAACCGTTCCGCATTATTTGGGTGCTTGCGGTGCCGGTTGGTGCCATGAGTTCACTTAATTTTATTTGGCTGTTAGCGGATACATTAAATGCCATGATGGCGATTCCAAACTTGATTGCTTTGGTGCTACTCAGCCCTGTGGTATTCAAGTTAACTCGTGATTATTTTTCTGGGAAAGATATTACGATTAAAGATTCATAATACTGTTGTTCGCCTTCTTTTTGATGAAAAGGAGGCGAATTTAAATGGCTTGTAATAAGCCCGTTGGAGGATTAATGACAGAGCAGCACTTGACAGAAGCACCCCTTAAAACACCTTTATACGCTGTACATGTAGAGGCAGGTGCCAAAATGGTTCCTTTCGCTGGTTATGATATGCCAGTTCAGTATCCATTAGGTGTGAAAAAAGAGCATTTGCATACGCGTGATGCCGCTGGGCTTTTTGATGTGTCTCATATGGGGCAACTTCGGTTAAAAGGTGCAAATGCGGCTGCGGGTTTAGAAACGCTTGTACCTGTCGATATTATTGATCTTCCTGCGGGTAAACAGCGTTACGCGTTCTTTACCAATGAGCAGGGCGGAATTATGGATGACTTGATGGTGGCCAATTTAGGTGATCATCTTTTTGTCGTCGTGAACGCGGCCTGTAAAGCTCAAGATATTGCTCATTTACAAGCCAACCTGCCAAATGATGTTGAGATTGAAGTCATTGAAGACCGTGCATTATTGGCATTGCAAGGTCCGAAAGCGTCAGAGGTATTGGCTCGTCTTGAACCTTCCGTCAGTGATATGTTGTTTATGGATGTGAAAGTTATCCAACTAAATGGCATTGAATGTATTGTCAGTCGTTCGGGTTATACCGGTGAAGATGGCTACGAAATTTCGGTTCCAAGTGCTAACGCTGTAGAGTTTGCAGCTATATTAACAGCGTTTGAAGAAGTGGAATGGATTGGCCTAGGCGCGCGTGATTCACTTCGTCTAGAGTGTGGTTTGTGCTTATATGGACACGATTTAGACACTACCACTACGCCGGTTGAAGCGAGTTTGTTGTGGGGGATTAGTAAACCACGTCGTGCAGATGGTGAGCGAGCTGGTGGTTTCCCCGGCGCCGATATTATTTTGCAGCAAATTGCGACGAAAGAGGTTGCTCGAAAACGTGTTGGTTTAGTGGGCCAAACCAAAGCACCTGTTCGTGAAGGCACTAAATTATTTGATGCCGATGATAACGAGATTGGTATTGTCACTAGTGGTACCGCAGGGCCAACAGCCGGAAAGCCTGTTTCTATGGCATATGTGGCGACGAACTTAGCGATAATTGGTACTGAAATTTTTGCTGATGTTCGTGGTAAAAAACTACCAATGTTAGTCGAGAAAATGCCATTTGTACCACAACGTTATTATCGTGGCTAATCTTAATATAATTGAGATTACTGTGATTGAACTTAATCTGACTAAGTTTTTAACTTTATTTTTTACAGTGTAAATTGAAACCCAATGGATGCCTCTTTGATTAAAGCATTCGTTGGGTTTTTTGTTTATCATCAATAACTTTTTTGTTTATCATCAATAACTTTTTTGAGAATATCAATCACACTATGTTTATTGGCAAAATAAAGTTTATTGGCAAAATAAACGTATTGAGAAAATAATGTGAAGTGGAGTAAGAGACAATATGACTGAATTCGAAAAAATGGTAGCAGGGCAAGATTTTGATGGCTTAGATGCGAGTATTGCCGATGTTCGCAAAACTACCACTGGATTGAAGTTGGCTTTTAATCAATCGCTGACCATGCAAGATCAGCATAGTCTTCTAAAAGACATGCTTGGTAGTATTGGGGAGCAAAGTATTATTACGCCGCCTTTCCATTGTGAATTTGGCAAGACAATTTTTGTTGGGGAAAACACGTTCTTAAATATGAATGTCACCATCTTGGATAATGCATCAGTCACTATAGGCGATCATGTTTTAATTGGACCAAATGTTCAGTTTTATACGGCGAGTCATTCAATGGATTATCAAAGCCGTCGACGGTGGGAAACATTCAGTAAGCCGATTGTAGTGGAAGATGATGTTTGGATTGGTGGTAGTTCAGTGATTAATCAAGGGGTCACTATTGGTGCACGTTCTGTGATTGCGGCTAACTCGGTCGTTAACAAAGATGTGCCGCCGGATTGTTTGTATGGTGGAACGCCAGCTAAGTTTATTCGCAAGATTGTTTCAGACGAGTAAATGAAAAAATGATTAATTCTTCGTTGTAAACTGATTAAAAAAATTCATGGCTAAAGAGGCAACGGGGTAAAAAAATCGAATCTTTTTTCTATATTTAACCATGATAATGCTGGATATGGCGATTCCAGTTGTCAGTTGGAAAGGGTGTTTTTTTGAATAAGTAGCAAGGGTTTTTAGTAATAAACCAAGCGCTAATTGAGTCTCTCTACTGGCATTCTTGCCCTCCTTTCTTTTTATTTTAATCGCGTGATTGAGCTGTTTTAGTGATGACATCAAGACCCTCCTTCAATTGAGAAATTGTTTCTTTGAAACCAAAAGAACGTATTAAACGTGTTTGCCAGTAAATTAAACCAGTTAAAATTAAGATCATTGCGAATAAGAATAAGCCGATACCGATTAGCACATTTTGAGTTAACACATAATTAACCACGCCAATACTGATGCACAAACTGAAGATAAACAGAATGAGTAAAGGAATAAACAAAATTTGGCAAATGATGGATTGTTTTGTTGCAGCAATGTTACGTTGCACTTCGAGATAGAAAAGTTGAGCAGTTGATTCAGACCACTGCCCAACTTCGGTTATGACTTTAGATACTTGATTAAAAGCCGATTTTATCTCGTCTACTTTATCGGTTATATCTTCTTCAGTCGGCAGTGGTGTGTCGGTTTGGTGATCATCAGAGGTTTCATTTTCATGCAACACTTTGTTGGTGTCTTCCATCCGACAATTCCCCTGCCTAATTTAATTATTTGATGAGTTTAGAAATGGCCCAGCCAGCTAAAAAAGCACAGCCAACACTTAATAATGGGTGCTCTTTAATGATGTTTTCAGCTTGGTTGGCTTTTTGTTTTATTTTCTCAGAACCTTCATTCAACGATTCTTCCACTTGATCTTTAACAGAATTAATCGCTTCTGTCGTGGCTTCTTCTATTTTATCTTTTGGGCTTTGAGTTTTTGCTGTGGCCATGTTCAATCTCCTTCGTTACATGAGGTAATGTTATTTAACGTACAATGAAATAAACAACTTATTTGTAGTTTTTACAATGTCTTAGTATGAAAAATAAACACAATCTAATGTTAGGCTAATTAGCCGAGTAATACAATGATGTACTGACTGAGAAGTGGAAACTAACGAGAATCTCTAGTATTGAGGCTTATTTACGATCGCTTCAAGCGAATACTTTAACACTATCATTTATAAATCAGTTTTATGCCTACTTTCATCTTGATTATTAGCATCTAATCTTTATTGTTAAGAATCAATTAATTTAAAGTAATTTTTTTCTCTAAATTTATTACGGAGTTAAAATGAAGAATCAAATCAAAAATCTAATCATATTTTTAGAAGTCTACAGTGCGGGAAGTTACCGAAAAGCAGGTCAAAATTTATCTGTTTCTATTACCTCCATTTCTCGTGCGCTTGCCGATCTTGAGTTGGATCTAAACTGCCAACTTTTCATAAATATTTCTGGGGAATTTAAACCAACCTCTAAAGCTAAAGGGTTATTTGAAGCGATACGCGTATCGACGAATCAAATTAGCCATGACTATAATATGTTTCGCTCTATGACTAATCACATTTCAATTTTACTCCCACCTCAATTATCATCTAATGGACTTATTAAATTAGTTAATGAATTCAATGTTCAACATAACCAAGAGCTTTCTTTATTTGAGCATTCATATTTTGAATCACGAGAGAGGGCTTTAGATGCGCTGATTAGTGGGGAGCTTGATGTGATGATTGACTTTGAAAAACCGAGTTCGTTTCGATATGAATCTTGTTTACTGTGTGAATTTGATCTTTTTCTTATTGCCTCAAAAAATAATCCTATTGATTTAAATAATGAAAATAATTACTCGGAATTTAAATTTGCCAAGAGTTGCTGGTTAGGTCAAAGGGGGGAATTATTAGAGCAAACATTAGGGATTAAACAAGAAGAACAAACGGGCATTTTAGTTCAGAACTTAACTACCTATTATTCCATAATTAAAGACTCTTCTCTTGTTGGTCTTGCTCCTATTATTGCCGGTAAAACATCTTTCTCTGATTATAAAATTAGTCATAAAGCCATTGGTACCATTAAGCTTTATTTTATCTGCACTAAAGCTGCTTTTGAGTCTAGGCCGATTGTAAGTTGGCTAAAACATAACTTTGAAGATACAGATTTTACCTTGTTTTTGTCCAGCCCCTAAAATTAATGGGTTGTGCTGAGTAATGATTCTATACGTCTTATATTTACTATTTATGCTCCCTATCACATCAACCTTTCTGGACAGCCTGCCTTGCTTAAGAATATGAAACACACTGTTTCATATTCTTTCGTTCGATATTTATATAAATTGCTACTTCTGCTTTCGAATCAATTTATGAATAGAGAAGAACATGCCAATTAACAAAAATGTACTGCCAACAATCGCTTGGAATAGAACGCGGTCAATGGTTAAAAGTATACTTATTCTTGCAGTATCTTTGTTAGTTACTGTGTGTTTAGCAAAAGCGTTTTCAATTTTAGGTGAGATACATGGTAAAGATTTGGATGAAAGCTATTTTGTAGATGGATATCCTACTATTTTAGTCTTACTTAACTCGGAATTTTTCATGGGTTTGATTTTTGTTATTACATTATCGGTCTTTGCTTATATTGCATACCTCCTTTGGCTGTTACATGAGATCGCAGTCCACAAAGCTCAGGCTAAGTCATCATCTCAAATCCAATTAATATTTGCATTGTCTTTATGCGGTCTATTTATCCATAAAGCATGGTGGGTTGTTGCTATTATTATTGCGTTTACGAGTTGGGAATCTATAGCGGAAAGAATTAGCCAAATTGTACGAAGAGACAGCCATAAAGGACCAAAATCTAACCTTGGTGGAGAGTCAGTATGAAAGAGATTATGTTGCCTTACATATTGATTATGTGGACGTTGGTAAAGCTTGGTGTTATTAAGTGGAATTTTAAAAATGCAGTATATATGGTCGGCTTTGGCTGCTTTATGTCATTTATGCTATTTACCGCCCATCGTTTTTGGTCGCCTGCTGATTTAACTGATAGCTCTACAGTAAAAGCACCGCATGCGGTTTTGAGCCCATTAATAGGGGAGCAAGTTAATAAACTGCATGTTACTCATAATCAAAAATTAAAAAAAGGTGACCTTATTTATACCTTGGTTGATACAGAATCCGTAGCAAATATTAAAGCCATTGAAGCTGAAATTTCCCAGCAAGATGAATTAATTGCCCAGTATTCTAGGGATATAAAGCGCAGTAAGGATGCCCCTGGCGTTTTTCCTTTGCGAGATATTGAGTTAATGAAGTCGGAGTTAATTCGTGCTAATGCAATGAAAATTAAAGCGAAATCCGATCTTGATAAGGCGATTTTTGAGCGATCGCGTATGGAGGTAAAGGCACCGTTTGATGGACAAATGTCCATTACTAATATCGCTGAAGGTTCTAGGGTTGGTAACATGCATATTTATGATACGGGTAGAAAATTTATTGAAATGCGCATACCGGATCAAGCTTATCGTTATATTCATATAGGTCAATTTTCTGAATTCTATGTCAATGCTTACCCGGGAGAAATATTTAGAGGTCGAGTTCATAGTGTTACTACTGGTACAGGTGAGGCCACGGTCTCTTTAAGAGCAAGCGATCAAAGTGTAAGGCGACATATTAGTAGTAATGCTCCAAATCATGGTCGAACGGTTATTATCGAATTTATCGAGCCTGAGGGTTATAATATACCAATAGGTTCCACAGGATCTGCTTGGATATCGGCTAAAAAACCGACAGAAGCTCTAGGGTTTATGGATATTATTGGGGCGGCAACAGTAAGATTAAAAGCGTATAAAGCTTATTTTAATGCTTTTTAATGAACCTATAAATTCAATGGTTTGAATTTTTTAATTATAAAAATATGGCACGATATTACGTAATATTTATATCGTTGTATCTATTTTTCAGTAAAGAAGGCTTCCTGATTTTTATAATAGAATTATTATACAGTCCATATTATTAATTTAATGCAGGCTTTCTTATTATGCTGCATTAAAAGGTTTCGTTTACCTCAAAATGCATCCATTTTTTATTGTATGGATGAGAAAATTCTAATTTTTGAGCGTGTAAATACAACCTGTTGGCTTTGGTGCCATATAAATCATCCCCGACAATCGGCATATTTAGACCATGAATATGAGCGCAATGGACACGCAGTTGGTGGGTACGCCCAGTTTTCGGATAAAGGTAAACTTTACTACGAATTTGGTTGTCATCAGCTGTTTGATGCTCGATTAATTCCCAATGTGTTTCGGCTGGCTTGCCATGTTGATCACACACCATTTGTCTTGGTCTATCATCTAAATCACCTCTTAATGGCAGGTTTATATCGCCATTAGTTTGATCTAGCTTACCTTCAAGGAGTGCCACGTAACGCTTTTTTACAAGGCGAGTAATAAACTGTTTCTGTAAGCTTTTATTGGCTCGACGAGTGAGAGCAAACACCAGTAAACCGGAAGTGGACATATCTAAGCGATGCAATACAAAAAGTCCTTCAGTATCGCTAAATTGCTTTTGTAGACGGTAGGAAACCGAATCTTGAACATTGACCCCCGGAACCGATAAAAATTCTGCCGGTTTATTCACCACAACAATGGCGTCATCTTTATAAATGATTTCAATTTCTTTGCCTTGTGCATGATTTTTTAGCAAAGGATTATCATCTAATTCAATACCGTGAAGCATATGAGCCAAAATTGGCTGGCACTTATTTTGGCAAGATGGATAGAATTTTTTATGCTGACGAATTTCAGATTTAGGCGATGAGCCCCACCAAAACTCTGCCATGCATATTGGGGTGTAATGATGTTTAAATGCATAATGTAGCAATTTTGGGGCGGCACATTCGCCTGATCCTGCTGGCGGTGTGACATCACCAAAAATATCTAATAAGGATTTTTGTTGTTGGTATTGGTTTAAAAATTGATATTGCTCGAACAGTTTATTTTGCAAGGTTGAAGACAAAGTTTTACGGCGCTGTTTTAAGGCATCGATTTGTGCGTTGTATTGGTTTAATCGCAGTTCGGCATCGGTGATTTTTTTCGCCCAACTTTGTTTTAAGTGCTTTTGCTGAGCTTTTTCCGCCACACTTTGCTTGCCAAGTTCATTAAGCAGCAGAGTTAGATCGCCATCGGTTAATGTTTTTTCAGATTGCTGGCGTACTAATTTTCTTTGTCTTCTACTTTCAATCATGTTTAAGCGAAGCGTTTCTAATTCTATTTGTGCTTGTTGTTTTTCTTGCTCTAATTGCAGGTTCAATTGGGTTAGAATCGAAGCTTGTTCTAGTGTTTTAATTTCTTGATTAATAACATTAATAGGGGCAGTTCCTTCTAGAAAGAAACCTTCATCTTTAAGCATATCAAATACCGGTGGCACGAAATTCGGTAGATGGTTTTGGTCGGCTAGTTTTCCAGAAAAAGCGGATAAATAACCTAATTGATCTTGCTGATTTTTGACCACTAATACACCGAACATTTTACCGTTTGATTCGAAATCATATTGCCAGTCTGTTTGGGTGAGTAAGTGTTGTTGTAATTCTTGTGCTGCTAGAATTGATAGAGGATCGGCTTCATAGCAAAAAGGGTAGGTAAACTTTTTTGGTAATGGAATATTGTCGGAAATCTCATCATTTATTCGAGTATTAAAAGATGTGAAGCAAGGATCAATAACAGACATGGTGAACTCGAATAAATAATATGGACTACGGATTTTACGCGATTGAGGTAAAGGAAGACAATTAAAAACGCCCTTTCTTGGTTTCCTATTTTTCTCAAATAAGTGACCAATATGAAAGGGCGTTTGTGTTTTTACTCTAAGTAACGAATAAACGTTAAGCTATAACGGCTTTCTCTTCTGCTCTATTTTTTAAGAATGCGTAACTGACACCGGTGACAATCGTCCCTGCGATAATAGCAACTAAGTACAGTAAGGCTGGCGTGATCGCATTAGGAATAAGCAAGACGAATAGACCGCCGTGTGGTGCCATTAATTTTGCGCCAAACAGCATAGACAGTGCGCCTGTTAATGCGCCGCCAGCCATACAGCATGGGATCACGCGCATTGGATCTTTTGCGGCAAAAGGAATAGCCCCCTCTGTGATAAAGCATAAACCCAGTACCGTTGCCGCTTTGCCTGCTTCACGTTCATTGGCTTCAAATTTGTTTTTGGCAAGGAGAGTGGCAAGGCCTAAACCAAGTGGTGGGATCATTCCTGCCGCCATCACGGCTGCCATTGGCGCATAAGTTTGTGATGCAAGTAAGCCAACCCCAAAGGTATAAGCCGCTTTATTTACAGGGCCACCTAAGTCAAAGCACATCATACAACCTAAGATCACGCCAAGTAGAACCGCGTTAGCCGATCCCATGTTGTTTAGGAATTCTGTCATTGCTGACATGATGCTGGAAACTGGACCACCGACGATGTAAATCATCACAAGGCCAGTAAATAAGCTCGCCAATAATGGAATGATTAAGATCGGTTTTAACGCTTCCATTGATTGTGGTAGGTTTAATTTTTCCGCAATAAATTTCGCTGCGTAACCGGCAATGAAACCTGCAAGAATACCGCCAATAAATCCAGCGCCAGTTGAGCTTGCGAGCATGCCGCCAATTAAACCAGGAGCTAAACCTGGACGATCAGCAATCGAAAAGGCAATAAAGCCAGCAAGAACTGGGATCATCAATGCAAAGGCCGATCCACCACCAATGGTCATTAACGCTGCGGCTAATGTGCCTTCTTGTTTAAAGGCTTCAATGCCAAAGACAAAAGACAGGGCAATACACAAACCACCTGCAACAACCAACGGCAGCATATGTGAAACACCTGTCATTAAGTGTTTGTACACCCCGGATTTTTCTTCATTGTTTGATGCCGATGACTGTGACTTTTGCCCTGCTTGATAAGGCTGAGCTTGTTCAAATGCTTTACTAAATTCTTGTTCTGTTTTTTTCAGAGCAAGGCCTGTACTGGTTTTATATAAATGCTTACCGGCAAAACGATCCAGTGGCACTTCAATATCTGCCGCAATGATGACTAAATCTGCATCGGCAATGTCTTGCTCAGTCAGTTGGTTTTTGGCACCAACTGATCCGCGAGTTTCAACTTTAATCTGATGACCTAATTTTTTACCGGTTTCTTGTAAGGCTTCTGCTGCCATAAAAGTATGGGCAACACCCGTTGGGCAAGCCGTGATAGCCACTATTTTCTTACTGCCTGAATCCGTCGCTATTGAAGAAGCGGTATTTTTACTGGTCGCGTTTTCTAGACTCAGAAGCGTGGCTTGGCTCGTCGCTTCTTCTAACCATTTTTGTGTGTCGTTAAAACAGGCGGATATATCGCCTTGGTAGACTTTTTTATCGATGAAGCGAGTCGTATCGACAACCGTATTGGCCGCAATAACAACAACGTCGGCTTGTTCGATTTGTTGCGCGGTTAATGGTGGCTTTACGATAAATTCAGATTGGCATTCAATATGTGCCGTCCAGCCTAGTGTTTTTGCGGCTTGTTCTAATAAACCTGCGGCAATAATGCTGTTGGCTACGCCACTTGGGCAAGCGGTAATAATGGCAATATTCATAGCAATGTCCTTGTTGTTATTTTTTGTTGTAAGGTTTGCACTGCTTCAAGGCTAGGTACGCCGACACCAACTTGGGTGACTGCCAGTGCGGATAAAGCGGTCGCAAAACTGAGGATTTCGTCTTCAGACCATTGTTGAAGATGGCCCCATGACATGCCAGCCACTAACGTATCACCTGCGCCAACCGTGCTCACCACTTGCATTTTAGGTGGTGAGGTTTGACGCCATTGACCTTTTTTTAGCCACATTACGCCATTAGCACCCATTGAAACCACAATGTTAGCAATACCGTTTTGTTCTAAGGTTTGGGCAGCTTGTTGACAGGCTTGGCTGTCTTTTAATTCTTTCCCAATGAGTTCTGATAGTTCTTCATCATTGGGCTTAATTAACCAAGGATGAGAGTGCAGGCCGGCTTCTAATGCTTCACGGCTGCTATCAAAAATGACTTTCTTGCCTAGTTGATGCAGTTTCTCAATCCATTGAGCACAAAGCTCTGGCGACACACCTTGCGGCAAACTGCCTGCCATCACAAAGTAATCATGGTCTTGCGCTAGTTCTAATAAGGTTTTTTCAAACTCAGCAATGGAGGTCCTATCGACCTGAACACCAGGAAAGTTGATATCACTCACATCACTAGCGCTATCAACCAGTTTGACATTGATACGTGTCGTGCCTTTTACGCGTACAAAGCGATCGGTGGCATTGATTTGTTCGAATAACTGACAAAACGACTCTTGGTTATCAGCGCCTAGAAAGCCCGTAACGGTGACTTTAGCGCCAAGTTCGGATAAGACTTTTGCCACGTTTACGCCTTTACCTGCCGGATGAAGCGTGCTTTTTGAAACTAAACTAACACTACCGACATTTAAGGTGTTGGTTAAATGACCAGTTAGATCGAGCGCTGGATTTAAAGTAATAGTGACGATTTTATGTTGAGACATATAACTCTCCTTTAACCTTCACCAAGGCCAGATTCAATCGCTTTACCAATTGAACTTAATGCCAACTCTGCATCGCTGCCATCTGCGATAAATTGCAAGCGGTGGCCGTGTTTTACCCCTAACGCAATCACTTTCATTAAGCTCTTAGCATTTACGCTCGATCCATCTCCATCTAAGTTTGAAACACGAATAGTGGACTCGAATTTTTTCGCTTCCGCGACTAACATTGCACCAGGACGGGCATGTAAGCCATGGGTGTTTTTGATCTTGAAAGTGGCTTGGTTGGCACTGTCTTCTGCAATTTCAGGTGCTTTTTCACTAACATCAAATAAGGCTAATAATTGTCCAACATCTGCATCTAGAATATCTTGCTGATGTTTTGACAAAATTAGCTGGCTGAGTTTATACAGCAAAGGCTTATGGCTAGCATTACAAGCGGAAAACGCAATTAAGCCGTGAACTTGTTGGCCTTCAAACTCACAATCATTAGCTGTAGATACAAATGACATAGCCGATCGATATACACCTTTAGATCCACTGACTAACCATAATCCAGCGCCTAAGTGAGTTGGTTTTTTGGTGATAACTTCGCTAATGTAATCGTCAGTTGTACAGCCACTATTACGTAATAAACCACTGGCAACCGCCGTCATTTGTAGCATGTCACTGGCTGGGAATTTGAGCTGAATTAATGTGGCGTCAAAATCGGCCATTAATTGTGTCTGGCCGTTAAGCACATTAATAATATCTTGTTCTGTTTTCGCTTCTTTTAGTGCAGCTTCTACGCCATCGGCAGATAACACTTTGGTCAGTTGCTTTAAAATGCCTAAGTGTTCATCGGACTTTGCCGCAATACCAATTGCTACATACACAGTGCTATTTCCCCAATCGACACCTTGAGGGAAATGATGGATAGCGACACCTGTTTTTTGAACTAAATCACGGGTATCGGTGGTACCGTGTGGAATCGCTATACCATTTCCTAAGAAAGTAGAAGACTGAGTTTCACGATTCAACATACCTTGAACATAGCCTGTTTCGACATAGCCTTGCTGGGCTAAACTTGCGGCAATGTGAGTGATCGCTTCGGTTTTATCTTTTGCCGTTTGGGCAAGAGTAATATTTTGTGTGGTTAGCGTCAGCATGTGGTGCCTCTTTTTAATATTTATAATTCTGTTTTATGAGTATAGAGTTTTGTTTTCATTTTATGGTGTCTGAGCTCTATAGCTTCTTTTAGATATATGGATTTTTTTTAGATGCATCAGTTTAGTTTTTAACTACAAATCTTAGTTTTCTTCATCGCTATTACTTAGCTGAAACGATTCAGCTTTTACCGCGAAAAAATTCAGCCAATGGTTATGTTTATCTAAAATCGTACTCAAATTTAATCTGTTTACTGTACTTTGCTTATGATCACAGATTTGAGTCTTTACTTTATTAATACACATTGGCTGAATCGTTTCAGCTTTTATAGTGAAACGATTCAGCTTATAATTCAAACATCGATTGAATTGATGCTAAAGATTTATGATCTGGTGCACAAAATAAGCACACTGATGCGATCAAATGGGGCAAATAACGATGACGCTAGATGAAATTGCCAAGTTGGCTGGAGTGTCCAAAACCACTGCCAGTTATGTGATTAATGGTAAAGCGACCAAGTACCGTATTAGTCAAAAAACGCAGCAAAAAGTCATGGCGGTGGTGGAAGAACATCAATACCAACCCGATCATGCAGCTTCGGCATTACGAGCAGGAAATAGCCGCTCATTTGGTTTGGTGATCCCTGATCTTGAAAATACCAGTTATGCTCGTTTGGCTAAATTGTTGGAATCGAATTCTCGTCAAGCGGGTTACCAGATTTTAATTGGCTGTTCAGATGATGATCCTCAAATAGAAAAAAATGTTGTGAATGCTTTGGTCAGTCGTCGTATTGATGCTTTATTTGTGGCTAGCTCTATGACTGATGCCAACGAATTTTATTTGAATGTCCAAAATAAAGGTACGCCAGTGATCGCACTCGATCGCCCATTAGATGATGAACATTTTAGTTGTGTGATCAGTGAAGATTTTGATGGTGCGCTACGATTAACCTCATCGGTTCTATTTGATGATATTCAAACAATTGGTTTGGTCGGAGCATTGCCTGATCTTAATGTGTCTAAAGAACGCCAACTTGGCTTTGAAGCGGCAGTGAGAAACCATGAAAAAACGCATTCTCCATTAACTACGATAATTGAATATGGTGCTCAATTTAATTCAGAATCTGGCCGTAAAGTCGTTGAAAAGTGGTTAGCGCAAGACATGATGCCTGACGCTATTATTACGACTTCCTATACCTTACTAGAAGGTGTATTAGATGTGTTATTTGAGCATCCAGAACTGATGGCGAAAGTCAGAATAGGGACCTATGGCGATAATCGTTTATTGGATTTCTTGCCGATTAAAATTAACTCTTTATCTCAACGATTCGAAATTATCGCAGACAGCGCACTAGAACTTGCCTTGAATGCATCAGCCAAACGTTATCAATTTGGTGTGGAGCTGGTGGCTAGGAAATTGAAAATTCGAGATGTTTCATAAAATAATCATTAAAAAGGGAGCCCACTTAGTGATGGCTCCCTAAAATTATACTTATGCTTTATTACTAAACTACGCTTCTGACCATGATGAATAGAACTGAAGGGGCCATTAAGCAACCTAAAGCAGTATAGAAAGCGGCAGTTAAGCATCCGTAAGGAACCAGTTTAGGATCGGTTGCAGCTAAGCCCGCGGCTACACCACTTGAAGTTCCCATTAAACCTCCAAAAATTACTACTGAGCGAGGATTATCTAATCCAATATATTTGGCAATAAACGGTGTCACGACCATAACTAAAATGGATTTAACTAAGCCTGCGGTAATAGAAAGTGCTATCACTTCAGAGCTTGCCCCTAATGCCGATCCAGTTACTGGGCCAACAATGTAAGTAACAGCGCCTGCACCAATAGTTGTCAGTGAAACCGCATCGGTATAACCAAAGGCTAAAGCGATTAAGACTCCTGCAAAAAAGGATGAGAAAATGCCTAAAAATAACGCGATGATCCCGTATTTACCTGCTCGTTTCAGTTCGTCTATTTTCACACCAAAACCAGTCGCAATAATACAAAAGTCTCGGAGCATAGAGCCACCGATTACACCGACACCAGCCAGCAGCGGAATATCCATCACACCTTTCTCACCACCAGTAAATACACCGCTGATGTAAGCCAAAGCAAGCCCTATGATGATGGCAATCGTAGACCCATGAATACGGCCTTTAGTGAATACATCAGAAAACCAGTAAGCAATCCACATTGTGACCCCAATAATGGCAAAGCCACTAATTAGGTTATATTTTGCAAAAACATCAAGTAAAGAATCGTACATATAAAGTCCTTATATAACCTAGTTAAAGGGAATCATTTTTAGGTAAGGTTGCATTTTTAGCGTCATCGCTTTTATTGGCATTTTTCGCTAAATTAGAAAGGATAGGGACTAATATAAATCCCAATGCCACGGCAACAACACCAGCGGTTATTGCCATTGTTCCACCACTCACTGCCCCAAATACATTTTGTTTGGCTGCCATCGCGACCACGACAGGAATATAAATAGCGCTCCAAAATGTAATCCCTTTTTCAACTTCGGCTTGTAGCATGTCCCTCGATTTCAAATAATTGCCAACAAAAATGAGGATAAGCATCGCAATCCCTATTCCTCCTACGTTGGCCGGAATTCCTATCAATTTCCCAAGTAAACTACCAATAGTGACACCTGCGAGTGTGCATATAGCAAGCAATGCGGTTCCAAATATGATCATCTCTACATCCTTGTATTATTGTTGTTATGAACGGTTAATTTTTCTTAGCTAGTTTATATTTGCAGTGATCATGTCCTCATATCACTTCATGGCTCACTCTTTGGCTAAAGTATTAGTGTGCAAAATTGACTTTACAATTAACCTTGAAGTCAGAGAGTTAACTTTAAGTTAATGGTTCTTCAGTAAGCCTAGCGGGGAAGGGGGATAGAGCATGATTGATGACGACATTACATTAAAAAAGCTACAGATATTTCTCTCATTTATGAGATGTAAAACACTTAAAGCAACGGCAGAACAGTTTGGGGTGAGCGGTGTTAGCATTCATAAAGCACTCCATTCACTAGAAGAAGGGTTGCGTTGTCCATTATTTGAACATCAAGGCAGAAACTTGATTCCATTGTCGAGTGCAGAAACGTTACAAATACGATGTGAAGCCATTTTTAATGATTTGAACTTGGCTATTCGGCAAACTCAAGAAAGTGGTGGGGTGTTTTCCGATAGCTTGAATTTAGGCTCATTATATTCATTGACCTTTGATATGGTGCCTAAAATCTTGACTGGATTACGGACTCGAAAACCGACTATAAATGTATCGCTTTCACAAGGTTCAAATGAGTTTTTATTTCAACAATTAGACAAAATGATTTTTGATGTGATTTTAGTCTCAATGGAAAGTGATAAACCCATTCCTGGTTATGTAATATTGCCTATTTACCAAGATGAAATGATGGTTGTGGTTTCTAAGTCTTCTCGATTTAGCTTGAGAGAGGATATTGGATTAGAAGAATTAACTAACGATCCCTTGATTACATTAAAGCCGGGATTTGCCACTTATTCGGATTGTAATCGCAGTTTTAAGAGGGCTCAAGTTGAACCAACCGTGACCATGCAAGTGGGGGATATTTTTACTTTGTTGAGTATGGTTGAATCGAATATTGGCTATTCAGTGGTGCCAAGCCGTGTCAAAGATAAATTTAATCCGAATATTACATTTATAAAAATTCGCCATGGGTACGGAGTGAAGCAAATTGTCTCGATGATTTGCTTAGAATCGAAAGAAAGAGATCCGAGCGTGTTAGCGTGTATTGCTGAATGTCGCTTATACTCTCTAGAGAAGCGGCGTCTATCTATGGGGTATAAAGCAGCTTAATATTAAATGCTCTATTTCGGTTAAAGTGAGATGAAAAATAATCTTATCTTAATTCTTGGTGTTTTTATCGGGTAGTGCTTTTTTTATAAAGTATGAAGGAGCCCTTGTGTTATCATGCGCGAGATTTCGTTTTATTTCCTTTTGGAGTACACCTTTGCAATTTAAAGATCTTGGTTTAGACAATCGATTACTGAAAAATTTACAGCATTATAATTTTTCAAAAGCGACTGAAATACAAAGTAAAGCTATCCCTGTTGCTATTGCGGACAAAGATTTGTTGGCATCATCAAAAACAGGTTCTGGTAAAACTTTGGCATTTGTGTTGCCGATGTTACATAAAGCCCTAAAAACCAAAGCTCTTTCTGCTAAAGATCCAAGAGGGGTGATTTTAGCGCCAACGCGTGAACTTGCAAAACAAGTATTCGGTGAGTTGAAATTTATGCTTGGTGGTTTGTCTTATACTGGCGCATTGATTGTGGGTGGTGAAAACTTCAACGATCAAGTTAAAGCGTTACGTAAATACCCGCGTTTTATTGTGGCAACACCTGGTCGTTTAGCTGATCATCTTGAGCATCGTTCGCTACATTTAGATGGTGTTGAAACCTTAATATTAGATGAAGCTGATCGTATGTTGGATCTTGGCTTTTCTGCCGAGTTGCGTCGTATTAGTAACGCGGCGAAGCATCGTCGTCGTCAAACGTTAATGTTCTCCGCCACGCTTGATCACGTTGAAGTTAATAATTTGGCAAGTGAGTTTTTAAAAGACCCAAAACACATTTCAGTTGGCGCATCAGCAGAAGAACATAAAGATATCGATCAGTCGTTCTATTTGTGTGATCACCTTGATCATAAAGAGGCGATCCTAGAACGCTTGATTAGTGAAGCTGAATACAAACAAGTTATGATTTTCACTGCAACACGTAGTGATACGGAGCGTTTGACTGAGAAGTTAAATCAGATGAGCCTCAAAGCCGTCGCGTTGAGTGGTGGTTTGAACCAAACTCAACGTAATAACATCATGAGTCAGTTTGAACGAGCAGTGCATAAAATCTTGGTTACGACTGATATTGCTTCTCGCGGTTTAGATATTGCCAACGTAACTCATGTTATTAACTTTGATATGCCAAAACATACGGAAGAATACGTTCACCGTGTTGGTCGTACTGGCCGTGCAGGTAATCGTGGTACCGCTTATTCTTTAGTGGGCCCGAAAGACTGGGCGAGCTTTAAAAATGTGGAAGCGTACTTACAACAAGATTTAGCTTTCTCAGTATTAGAAGGCCTAAAAGGTAAGTTTAAAGGTATTAAGCCGCGTCAGCCATTTGTTAAGAAAGGCCCAGCCAAAGCAAATAAAGTGGCGAAACAATCGACTACGCCTAAGAAACAAGCCAATCGTGATAAGAGTTTCTATAAAAATGTGGCAGTGGGTGATGATGTGTTTATGCCGAAAAAGAAAAAGAACCCAATTGAAAAAGACGACGAGTAAGTGTTTTTAATCAATTTTTAGGGTAAACATCTTTTTATAGACAAATAATAAAGCCAGTGAAGCGTTAATCGTTTCACTGGCTTTTTGCTGTCATGCTGATTGAGTCATCAATAAAGATATTAAGTCTTTCGGCCTATTAACCTATTAACCTATTAACTTATCTAGCGATGCGTTGTTGTGTCCACAGATACAATAGATCGAGCGCGATAGTTGCACCCGCTAATGCCGTTACATCACTGTGATCATAAGGTGGCGACACTTCAACCACATCCATTCCAACCAGATTAATATCTTGCAAGTTACGCAAGATTTTCAATATTTTGTCGGATGTCATGCCGCCGCATACTGGCGTACCAGTTCCGGGCGCAAAGGCAGGATCAAGACAATCAATATCAAAAGTTAAATACACGGGCTTATCGCCAACGATCTTTTTCACTCGTTCAACAATATCAGCGGCTGATAGGTCATTCGCTTCCATCGCGTTGATGACATTAAATCCGTGACCTTCTTGTTTGTACTCGGTGCGAATGCCGATTTGCACCGAATGCTCACGCGAGATCAAACCTTCATTTGGCGCATGATAAAACATGGTGCCATGATCGTAACGGCTGCCATTTGGGTAAGTATCGGTGTGGGCATCAAAATGGATTAATGCCATTTCACCATACTTTTTCGCATGAGCGCGTAGCAAAGGCAAAGTGATGAAGTGATCGCCCCCTAAACTTAATAAGGTTTTACCACTTTCAATAATCTCCGTTGCTGCGGCTTCTAAACGCAAAGTAAGATCTTCTGCATCACCGCAATCAAAAACGAGATCGCCAGCATCCACTACGTTCGTGTGTTTGAATAAGTTAAAATGCCACGGAAATTTTTTGCTTTCCCATGCAAGATTAACCGACGCGCGGCGAATCGCATCTGGCCCCATGCGAGCGCCTGATCGACCAGAAGTTGCCATATCAAATGGTACGCCTAAAATCACGACGTCAGCATCTGCTTCTACTGGGTTTTGCACCATTGGGCGACGCACAAAGCTCATTGAGTTTGAGTACAGTGAGTAATCTGGTTTGGTAAACAGATCATCAAACTTGTTCATCATAAATCCTTGTTATAGGCAAAGTCATTGAAGCGGCCTTAGTCAAAAAATTGGTCGCTTCAATGATGAAAGATGGTTTAAATATCTTCTAAATAAGTGTAACCAGATAAACCTTGTTCAAGCTCTGCGAGGATTTTTTCTTGTTCGCTGCTATCAACACGGTTTGCCACTAGTTCACGATAATTGCGGCGAATGTCATCTACATCAATGTGTACATAACGCAGCATGTCTTCAACCGTATCACCTTCATTTATTGATACAATTTCTGATTCGCCTTTGTCATTCACGTTCACTACAACCGAATGGCTATCACCAAATAAGTTATGCATGTCACCTAAAATTTCTTGGTACGCACCCACTAAGAAAAAGCCCATTAAGTAGGGAGTATCTTTATCCCAACGTGGTACTGGCAATGTGGTTTCAATGCCTTGTCCATCAACGTATTGATCGATAACACCATCGGAATCACAAGTAATGTCTAACATCACTGCGCGAGTTTGCTCTACTTGATTCAAGTTACTCAGCGGCATGACTGGGAATACTTGATCAATGCCCCATGCATCTGGCAGTGATTGGAACAAAGAAAAGTTAACGAAGAACTTATCCGCTAAACGCTCGTTCAACTCATCCAAAATAGGGCGGTGGAAACGGTTTTTATTGCTCAATTGCATGCGTAATTCGTAGCAAATACGTAAACAAACTTGTTCTGCCCAAGCACGATGAAGCAAGTTAATCACACCCGTTGCAAACTGGTTGTGGGCTTCTACTAAGTCACTTTGGGTGTCGTTATAAATCTCAATTAATGCGCGATCATCGGTGCCTTGAGACAAAATTTCCCAGTTACGCCACATGTTATGTAATAGCGTTGGTGCATCCGGTTCTGGTGCTTCAATGGTTTCTACTTTGTAGCTTTCTGTGCCAATAACATTGGTGATCAAAACGGCGTGGTGCGCGGTTAATGAACGTCCTGATTCTGAAATGATCGCTGGAGTCGGTTGGTTATACAACTGACAAATATCGCCAATAGTGGACACGATATTACGTGCGTATTCTGCCAAACCATAGTTCATTGAGCTGTGTGATTGGCTACGAGTACCATCGTAATCCACTGCCAAACCACCACCGACATCCATGTAATCCAAGCTTGCGCCTAGCTCGCGCAGTTCACAATAAAATCGCGCCGCTTCACTTACGCCATTACGCACATCGCGAATATTGGCCATTTGTGAGCCTAAATGGAAATGCACCAATTGTAAGGTTTCAAGTTGATCTTCCGCTTTTAGGCGATTGATCACGGTTAACACTTGGTTTGCTGATAAACCAAATTTAGATTTTTCACCACCACTTGATTGCCATTTGCCTGCACCTTGTGAAGCCAAGCGAATACGCAGACCCATGCGTGGCGTTACGCCCAAAGATTTTGCTTCTGATAACACCAGATCAAGTTCTGATAGCTTTTCTAAAACGATGAAAACTTTGTGACCTAATTTTTCACCAATTAATGCCAAGCGAACGTATTCACGGTCTTTGTAACCATTACAAACAATGACAGAACTTGCTTGTTGCGCTAGAGCTAATACCGCTAATAACTCTGGTTTGCTGCCCGCTTCAAGACCAAGTTGTTTATGTTCTAACTTAGCTTGGCTAGCAAGAATTTCGTCTACTACTTCTTTTTGTTGGTTTACTTTAATTGGGTAAACCAACAGGTAGCGGTTTGCATAATTGTATTCTTCAATCGCTTGGTTAAATGCGTCACACACATTATGAACACGTTGATGCAAGATTTGTGGAAAACGAACCAACGCTGGCAAAGTTAAATTTTGCGCTTCAATCTGTTTAACTATTGTACTTAGAGGTACTTGAAGATTTTCTTCTCCAGCACGCGGAGATACGGTCATTTCACCCGCATCATTAATACCATAAAAGCCTTGGCTCCAGTGACGTACATTGTAGTTAGCTCGGATTTGCTCTAGGTTCAAAGAATTTTCCACATCGGTCCCTCTCGTTAGTAAGAATTAGATAAACAAATAATAAATAAATTGATAATTGAATCAGTAACCTAACATGCTATGTTGTCTAGTAACTGTGATCTGATTCACGCGCATTAACGTACAATTTTTCAATTGAGTCCAATGAGAAAATTTTGTCGTTAAAATAAGAAATTTAAATGGGTGACAATGATTATTTTAGCTGAAAAATTTTGATAGATTGAGTAAAAATGTCATTTGGGGGATGTGGAAAAAATTGCCCAGAATGAAGCCTGTTCTAAGTGTGCTTTTGTCTCAAACTAGTAAGATGTTGTCATTCTGGATAGCGACGAAGGAGCGTAGTTCAGAATCCCCTAAGGCGTGTTGCTAACTATTTTATGCCCCCAAACCGATTTAGAGCAAAAATGTTATCTACCGATCCTTATAGCGACTTTCCATACCAAAACTAATTGTTAGGTAAAAGGCATACCATGTACCTATAGTTGTCTGTTTATGGGACACCTACTTCTATCCATTTAATGTATTTCCAATTGCGCAATACGATCTATTTACGCATGAAAGTGTTATTTTATGCGTAAATAGATCATATTGTAAGGCTGTGTCGTTAAACAATGAAGAGGTGCATTAAAATGGCGTTTAGAGCAGATGAAGAAAAAAAAAGGGGTTATGAGAAAGCCCTAAACTACTTAGTCCCAAGAGATGGTAGTCCAGAACTTAGGGAGCAAGCTAGACAGCTAATTATAGACCTAATCGACAAATATGGTCCTGTAATTGACTCATACCCATCTTGGCACCCTATGGTGTCTAATCATGATGATAGATACCCTGTTACAACTCCTAGCTATGAATGTGGCTATAAGGGCTTGGATCATACAATATTCCTTGCTCATGGCTTTATTACTTGCCCTTACCATGGCGCGGACGAGGTGATAGATGCTGTGAATAGGCTGCCTAATAACCATGTAGCTGAAATCGTAGCAGAACGCCTAGAGATTCCTTTATACAACTCAGCAACCGAATCAGTATTAGTTAAATGTGAGTGGCATGATGCTCTACCTTTAGATCGTATGATCCCTAAACACATAGCAATTCCACTAATGCTAGAAAAAGAAATTCCTTGTTGGAGATGGTCAACGTTTGGGGAAACTTGGGAAACGATGAGACCTTATTTTTTAGGTGATCCATATGGTAGTAGATCGTCTCTTTTTGTTAGCCAAGAGACTGGTCATGCAATGAAAACAATTTGGAATGCGATTATCAATACAGGAATGTATGGCCCAATTCGAGTATAAGTAAGGGAAATAGTGAATCAGCACATAAGTAATTGTTATTAAATGCTTTTTAGTAGAATCGCACTGAAATTTTCTGATTTAGTATGCAGATTTCCACGTATCACTTTTGCAGTAGACCTTTCAAGGAGTCTGTAGCCAAATGTCAAATAAAGAACCAAACAAAGTTCTGCAATGTTTATCAGTAACAGTAATGCTGGGAGTATCCTTGTATTTTGGTTCGATGAGTAAGCCAACAGAAATGGCATTGGCTATAACAGCTGGCTTCTTAGGGCTAATATTTGCCAATCTAGATAAATTCAAGAGCTTTAGAGCCGGAAATCTTGAAGCTCAATTGAGAGAAGAACAAATAGAAGCTGTTTTAGAAAAAGAAACTGAAACTTCGATTGAAGGAATAGACGAAGTCAATGCTCAAGTACCGAATGTTAATCTAGTTTCCGAAAGCTCGAAGAATGTCCTGACGGCCTTACAAGACCATAAATATACATGGCGCTATGTATCAGGCTTGTCTAAAGAAACAAACCTAACTCGAATTCAAGTTAAAGAGTCACTTCAATGGCTTTCAGAACATGGTTATGTTAAGAAATCACTTGGTAAAAATGGGGAAATTTGGGCGTCTACCCCAGAGGGACGCTATCTATTTGCATTAATTCGTTTTAACAGTATGGTCGATGCATAGGCACTAAAACGATGCCGTTAGCTTTATTTCGTACTAACTAATTTCTACTCATATGCCAGTTTGGCAACTTAGAGGGTTTTATGGATTTGTTTGAAAAATATCAGACATTCGTTGCAGGCTTGATTGGTTTTTTAGGAGTGATGGCTACTATAAAAGCAAACAGTGAGCAAAATAGAGCACAATTACGTGAAGAAAGAAAACAAGAAAGTAGTGCTCTTAGGTGTACATTAATAGAAGAACTTCGGCTAATTTCGGGCTCGTATACCTTGAACATAGAGGGTCTAAGTAATCGTAAGGTCTATCCCATTGCGTACATCCCTTCAACCCCGCATATTCAAGCGTTTAAACAATTAGTACCCAAGTTTGGACTACTGAATGCTAACGAAATTAAGAAAACAATGTTGGCTTATCAGTTGATTCAAGAGCTACCTGATAGGCTTCGCTTCTTACAAACAATGGATCAATCGGTGCATATCGAAAATTTTATCGCTATAGATGAATCACAGTGTAACAACGCAGTAGAAGTTTTTGATTCGATGCTCAGTCCCGTACTACAAGCTATTGAAATATTAGAGTGTTACGATAAACCTTAGTAATCATTTACGGCTAGTTTAAAATATAATCCAGTAAAAAGCTGAACCCACTCGATATTTAGATAGTTATCGGTGTTCCTTCAAGAGGTCTATCGTTGTTTAGTTGTGTATCAGTAAAATTAACCACTAAGCGAGAGGTTTTACTGTACCTCAGGTAATCCGTGAAACCCTAATTTAGGACAGTATATAACTCGAAAATGTCCAGAAACCATACAACTCACCGTTAGCGACCATTATAATAATGTCCATCCTAAAATTTCCCCTTTGACTGATAAATCAATAAAAGGGGAAGTTGTAGTAGGGCGGAGGTTGAGATGCGTAATCAATAAATCTACGCAGCTTTAATTTTCTTACGCACCCTTTCGGTCACACTGTGTTCGATAAACTCATCATGCAATGTGCAAATAGCAGCTTCATAATTGTCGTCATCAACCACAAATTGTACATCAACATTACGCATTGAAGAGTGAGCCGCTTTTGGTGTGATGTCTTGATTCATTAAGGCAATCATACCGTGGCTAAGCGCTTTGTTGGTGTCAATCGAAGCACCAATAACGGAAATCAGAGCAACCATTTTCCCAGTGATTTTGGCGTTCGGGAAGGTCTTTTCAGCGCGTGATAATACCTTATTTTTGCTTTTTGAGTTTCCGCCTAAATAATAGGTAATTGAGTTAGCGTTCATCTCTTTACCGACTAATTGCACACGTTCATCATTAATGATTTCCATTAATTCATAACCCACGTTATCTGCTTGTCCAACCATCGCTTGATCGAATATATGTAAAGCAAACACTTTGTTTCGACCGGCAATGATTTCAACTTTATCGACGCTATCTGCATCGCTATGAGGATCGTAATGATGTGAAATTAGCGTGCCATCATGATCAGGTTCAAAGGTATTTTTTATCACCAATTCAATACCACTTTTACGCAAGCCTGCGGCGGCATTGGGGTGAATGGCTTCCATACCTAAGTTTGCGAGTTGGTCGGCGACATCGTAATTGGTTTTACCCATTGGGCGCACTTTTTCAGGCCCAACAACACGCGGATCAGCGGTGCTTAAATGGTATTCTTTATGGATCACTGCTTTATTGGCTTTAGACAATACCGCCAAGCGGCTAAAGGTCATTTCGCTATAACCACGATCATAGGTTTTCATTAAGCCTTCATCGCAATAGACATAACCAGTGACAATTGGCAGTTCTTTGCTGACATCAATTTTTGACCATGCTTTTTCAATGATGCTATCTAAGTTTCCAGATACTACTTGACCATCTTCATCACTGTCCCAACCTGAAAGGTCGATGAATGTTGAATTTACGCCAAGAGTTTTTAGCTTCAAACAAGTATTGTAGGCACTGTGAGCCTCACCGATAGAAGATAAAAACTCTCGAATTTGAGGCAAGTAGTGCTGCATAGAAAACTGTCCATATTGGCACGTTTCCATGATGTTACTAATACAGCTGCTGGCTTTAGCAAGACGATCTTTAATGAAAGTATCGGCACGACGACGGCTGATGGGATCGGCAAACATATTTTCATTGATCAGCAACATGCGATGCTCTAAATCATCAATGGCATCTGTCCATGCATCATCACGATTTTCGACCAAGCGATAGATACCCGCTTTGCCGCTGCGCTTACATTCTAATAATGCATCAGTAATGCCACCATAGGCAGAAACGACAAACATTCGGTTATAAGGGTTTTCTGGGCGCAGTAGAATATTGTCTAATACAGCATCAAATGCTGACATGGAAGTACCACCAATTTTTTCGACGCTATGGCCGACAAGTTGGTGCTTAGCTGTATTAGTTAAAGGAGAGGTGTTTGAGTCTGAAGTGTGGCTTCTATGTGAAGAAGTCAAAATAAGCTCCTATTTTTGATGTTATAAAGACATTTTAAAGGCTGAGATGTTTCTTTTAGTCAGCTTTAAAGTCTTGATGATCTAAGTGCCATATATTGATAAAAAGACACTATTTGAATATTTCGGTATGGTTGCCGCCTCTAAAATGTAGAGGCAGCAATTTAAGGTCTTTAATCGACTAACGGATAAACACCATCTTTATCGTGGGTTTCAGCGCCAGTTAGTGGTGGATTAAATACACAAGCCATTACCATATCCGCACCTTTATAAGCACGAAGTTGCTGTTCATCATGTTTATCGAGAACATAAAGCGTGCCTGGTTTGATTGGGTAAGTTTCGCCACCAATGATTTCAATTTCACCTTCACCAGAGATGCAATACACAGATTCTAGGTGATTTTTATAGTGAATGTGAGTATCGGTTCCTGCATAGATATTGGTGATGTGGAACGAGAAACCCATGTTATCTTCACGTAATAACATACGAACACTTTCCCAAGTATCGGCCACAACACGGCGTTCACTGTTTTGGCATTCTTCTAATGTTCTTACTATCATTGTTATTTCCTTATTTTAATTCGAGCTCTATTGACGAAGTGCCAGTGCTTGCCACACTGGTATTTCATTGATAGGGAGATCATCTAAGATCTCACCATCCACTGATTGGTCTGTGGTTAAACAAACCTTGGGGCTAGGAAGCCCTCCGAGTCAATTTAGTGGATACTTTTGCAACTGCTTTTTCAAAGATATGAATACCTTGTTCAAGTTCTGACTCGCTCACTGTTAATGGGCAGAAGAACTTCACTACTTCATCATTTGGACCGGCGGTTTCAATCACCATACCGTTTTCAAAACAATCACTAGTGATCAAGTCAGCGATGTCGCCATCTTTACACTCGATACCTTGCATTAAGCCACGGCCTTTAATGCCAACAAATAAGTTTGAATATTGCTTAAGTGTTTTCTGCAGTGCTTTATTTAATTGCGCAGCACGTTCTTGAATATGTGTTTCGAAATCATCATTGTGCCAATAAGTATCAATGGCTTCAGCCGCCGTAATAAAGGCGTGGTTATTACCACGGAAAGTACCGTTATGTTCACCTGGTGCCCATTGATCAAGCTCTGGTTTCATTAGCATGATCGCCATTGGCAGACCGTAACCACCAATTGATTTTGATAGCGTTACCATGTCTGGCTTGATGCCTGATGGTTCAAAACTAAAGAAAGTACCAGTACGGCCACAACCTGCTTGGATATCATCAACGATTAATAGCACATCGTTGTCTTTACAGATCTTGCTTAAACGTTGTAGCCATTCGTTTGATGCTGCGTTTAAACCACCTTCGCCTTGAACAACTTCGACAATAGCTGCCGCAGGGGTGTCTAGACCTCCTGAATTATCGTTGAGCATGGTTTCAAATAATGCTAAGCCATCAATATCGGCATAGCCTTCGTATGGAAAACGGGTCACACCTGATAAAGGCATTGCCGCGCCACCACGGTGATGTTGGTTACCCGTTGCCGCCAGTGCGCCATAAGAGACACCATGGAAGCCATTGGTAAAGGCAACAATATTGGTACGATTTTTAATTTTACGCGCCAACTTCATTGCAGATTCAACCGCATTCGTTCCGGTTGGACCTGTGAATTGAACTTTATATTCAAGATCGCGAGGGGCTAAAATTTTCTCGGTTAAGCTGGTTAAGAAATGCGCTTTAGCTTCTGAGTGCATATCTAAGCCGTGGGTTAAACCATCTTGATCGATGTAATCAAGTAATGCTCTTTTTAGAACAGGGTTGTTGTGGCCATAATTTAATGAACCAGCACCCGCCAGAAAATCTAAGTAACGATCACCGTCTTCGGTGTGTAGCCAGCAACCTTTAGCCGATGAAAATACGACTGGGAAGTTGTTGGCGTAACATTGAACGTTTGATTCGTGCTTTTTAAAGATATTCATGAGTTATCCTGTCTATCATTTATGAATGTGAGTTAGCTAAAGTAGAGCTAACAAATTGAATATTTATTACTGTTTGATTTTTCTATTGATTGATCATTAGCTTGCGAGAGGGATATGGAATAAGAACTCGCTGTCATGTTCTCCATCGAAATGACGTTCTTTATCCAAAAACACTGAAACATTGCCTCGTGCACCATCTTCTCGCTCAATTTTTCTAAATAAGCTCCATGATCCGAGATTATCTTTGGTAATGGTTGTTTCTATTGCGGCAATGCCAGATAAAGATTCACGTTCAAGCAAAGCTTTAATCATTCGATAAGCCAAACCACAACCTCGACTCTTTTCTGCAACGGCCACTTGCCAAATAAATAACACGGGCTGTTCTGGTGGTGTGCTTGGTTTGAGGTAAGCCGAAACAAAACCTGCGATTTCACCATTTCTCTCTGCTAAAACGCAGGTTTCTTTAAAATGGGAAGTTTGCAAAAAGTTGCAGTAAGCGGAGTTTGTATCCAGAGGGGGACACGATTCAATCAAGTTATTAACTTGAATACCATCGCTTATTTCGGGTTTTCTAAATGTCCACTCATCTTGAGTGTTGGTCACTTTTTCTGGATGTGTCACCCTGGGTGCCGTAATCATCATTGCCCTATATTTTTGTATCCACATCATGAAAATTAATGGTGTGAATGGATTAATTTAAAAAGTACTAAATTTATTATTTTGTTTAGTGTACTAATCAATTTCGAAAGTGATCATAACGTTGTGACGAATTAATTCAACCCCTTATTCCTAATGGAAATATACAATCAATACCTATTTTATTGTTTTTAATGAGTTTTTATAGTTAATAAAAAAATATGATGTTTTTATTAAATGATTAGTGATCTAACTGATTTTTGGGTGGTGAATGACTGTTTAGGCCTTTTGCTTTATAGGCTTAACTGACTTTGGCCATCTAATGTAGGGTGGCAACGTAGATTATTAAAATCATGACTCATTACTGGTTGATATAACCGAAGTGTTCAATATGGATAGTAGTCATTCATAAGGTCGATATGATGGAAGGTAACGGGAATCGATTTTTATTAATTATAGAATCAGACTTAAATAAATGGTCTGTATTGGCATTCGATCAGCTATAATCACCTGATTAATTGTGGTTTTTATATGGAAAATGTAAGGATAAATTGCGTTGATCAAGGCATGTATCAAATATTGGCTACCGGGTTTTTACCAGCTTAAAGATTATCAGCGAGTTTGGCTTTCTGATGATATCCGCGCTGCATTCTCAGTTGTTGCCGTAGCCCTGCCGGTTGGTATTGCTTATGCTCAGTTAACAGGGGTAAGTGCTATTGTAGGATTATATTCTACGGCGCTTCCTATGATTGTTTATGCTTTTTTCGGTACCTCTAGACAATTAATTATGGGCCCCGACACTGCCACTTGCGCTGTTATTGCGGCTGTAGTTGCACCCTTAGCGGCAGGTGATGCCGTGAAATATTGGCAATTGGTTATTACTATTACTTTAATGACTGGGGCATGGTGCTTAATTGCCAGTTATTTTAGGTTAGGAATGCTGGCGGATTTTCTTTCTCGTCCTATTTTACTAGGTCTTTTGAATGGCGTCGCCATCACCATTGTTGTGGGGCAGTTTGCCAATATACTTGGTTTATCTTTTGAAAAAAATCAGCTGGTTGAGCAATTACTTGAGGCTCCGATGATTTTGGAGAGAGTGCATTGGCAAACCGTAATGGTCAGTTTATTTACGATTGCGATATATTATATTTGTAAATATTATCAGCCTCGTTTGCCTGCCGCGATTATTGCTATTATCGGTGCTTCTGCGATTACTTGGATTGGTCAACTTAGTCATTATGGCGTTCAGGTGGTTGGGGCTGTAGATGGCGGTTTTCCTGTGTTTCAAGCGCCAAAATTTAGCTTGGAGGACGGAAGAGAGTTGGTTATGCCTGCATTTAACTTGGCGATGGTAAGCTTTGTTAGCATGATGATTACGGCGCGCAGCTTTGCGGCAAAAAATGGTTATGAAATTGATGCGGATAAAGAATTTCGTGCATTGGGTGTAGCTAATTTCGCCTCTGCATTGTCTTCTGGTTTTGCGATTAGTGGGGCGAATTCTCGTACTGCGATCAATGATGCGAATGGTGGTAAAACACAATTAGTTTCTATTATTGCCGGTGTCATTATTGCTGTCGTTGCGGTTGTTGCTTATCAACCTCTGGAATTTATACCAATTGCGGCTTTGGGCGTAGTATTAATTGTTTCCTCTTTTTCATTGCTCGATATGAAGGGAATTTGGCTATTGCGAAATCGCGATACTAAGGCTTTCTACTTGTCGTCAATTACTTTCATGGGCGTATTAGTTATTGGTGTGATACCCGGTATTACCTTAGCTGTTTTATTAGGTTTGTTTCAGTTTCTAAGCACCATTATGCGCCCAAGTGATCAAATTCTAGGTTTGAGTCATAGGGGAAGTGTGCGAACTCTTGATGAAAGCGATAAAGTGAAAGCGATCCCGGGCTTATTGATTTATCGATTTAATTCACCATTAACGTATTTCAACGCTCCATATTTTAAGCGTCAATTATTAAAGTATGTGTATCTAGCGGATAAGAATGATTTAAGTTATGTCATTATTGACTCGGTTGTGAGTTTCACTTATTTAGATGCGAGTGCGATGACAATGATTAGTGATTTACAAGTGCAGTTGAAAAAACAAGGTATCCGTTTAGTCCTTGCAGGGCGTAAGCGTCAATTAAAATCTTGGTGTGATCTTATGGGAATTCAAGTGGGAGATGGTGGCATTATTATTCGATCGGATATGTATTTGGCTATTAAACTCTGTGCTTGTTATCAAGCAGCAGTAGAAAATGAACAGATAGTGCCATTACAAAGAAATGAATATAAAAAACCAGAATCAGATATCACGGTTTCAGCTGAAATTTAAGCCATTCATTTGACAGTCTTTCTTGAAAATAAAAAATCAGGCTCTTTAGGGGCCTGATTTTTTTATGCGTAATTGTCATTGGTTATTTTAAATATCAATGAGCATTTAATTTGTGATTAAGCTAATGCTTTTAGATAATCAACAATTGCATCAGATTCATATAGCCATGTTGTTTCTGAGCCACTTTCGATCTTTAAGCAAGGTACTTGTGTTTTACCCGTTGCCGTTACTTTTTCATCTTGATAATCAGGATTTTTACGAATATCTCTCAATTCCAAATCAAGTCCTAATTCTGTGATGGCGCGGCGAACTTTCTGGCAATATGGGCAGCTTTCAAAATGATACAGTGACAAGCCTTGTGTTGATGTGGTCATATCTAACTCCTTAAGAATTTGGAAGTAATGTTGTTAAATCTTACTAGTATCGAACTGTAAAAGATCGGCGTAAGCACTAGCACATTGGTATTTACTATATAACGTATCTTCAGCTTTAAACTTAGACACGTTTTGTTGCTGAGAAATTTCGGTCAGCTTATTTTCTACCAATGTTTGGTACTCTTCATGATGCGTTGTCCACTGGATTGGATATTCATTCATAATGTAAGAACCAATCTTATAGCTGCCTTCTTTATGTAAAAACCCACAAACCAAATAGCGAGTTAAATCTTTCTCTGGCAGCATTGCAGGATCAGATTGAGCCGCCGTGCTTGTTGATGTGGTAGGTGCTTTGGGTGATGTTTCTGCAAAGCTAGCAGTTGAGAGTAGAGCTAAAACGGTACATAGAGTGGCGCATAATGCGGTAGTAAGTCGAAGCATCCTGTCTTCCTTTACAGTAGATAAAATATGAATGGCATTATCATATCAAATATTGAGATGAGCGTATCACTTCATAAAATGTAATGATCTTTGTTATTTATCCAGAGTTCAGGTTATTTAGACTCTGACAACATTTCCCACGTTACTTCACTCTGCAACGCATCTGTTGATAAATAAATAGTATTGCCTGAAATCATGACACCTAAATCTAAAGTTCGAGCGATCATCTTAGTCGATTCCACTACTCCAGCAGGATCTAGACGAAAGATCTCCGCATTGAGTGTGGCAAATTTGGTTTGATTTTGTTTCCACCATACATCGGTTTTGGTGTTGAAACTGTAAATACTGACACGTTTCGCGATACGACTAGCTTTTTTTACTCGGTCGAAATCAGGCTCACCAGCTTCAATCCAATGCAATAATTGATCGTCTAATGATTTCACCCAAATATCTGGTTCTTCAATGCTTGATAAGCCTTTGGTAAATTGAAGATCGGGTTGGGCGTTTAAGCAATAAGCGAGCAGTCTTGCCATCATGCGCTCATTATTTTCTGATGGATGTTGAGCCACAGTTAGATTGAGCGAGTCATAATGATCATTGTTCATATCGGTGAGAGATATACGAAACTTATAAATAGTTGGTTTTAAAGCCACGAGTAGACCTTTGAAGGTAGGCGAAAAAGTAAGGCGCAATTGTACGTTATAAACTGCATAAGTTATCGAAATAAATAAAAAAGTTCACAACCTATTAAGTTGTGAACTTTCATTTTTTTGGACGAAGCCTAAAGGATTAGCTCAATTGCATCGTGGTGATGCAAGTTTTAGCATCATCTTCTGTGCTAAGAATTTGAGTGGCGGTTTTTCCATTGTAAGTAAAAGTGAACTCTAGATGCTTTTTACCTTTTGGCATCCAAAAATCAATAAAGCCATCTTTTTGTGTTTTCACCATACCGTATTTTAATACTTGTTTGGTGTCTAAATCGGTGATTTTCACTTGCATGGATTTTTCAACTAGTTCACCTTGGCAACCTGTTGGAACATGAAATCCACAAGGGTGAGTCTGATATTCGTAAGGGGCGATAGACAATAAGTGTTGGTCACCCGTCGAAATTTTAGTTTGGCTACCATCGCTAAATTTCGCCAGAATATGATCTGGAAATACTTGAATTGAAGCCGTGCCTTTACCGTGATATTCATGCGATTTCTCTAAGGCTTGTGGCGCCGTTAAGTTAGCAAAATCATCGGCTTGGTTTGCCCAAACAGAATTTGCAGATAAAGCAAAAGCAAGTGAGAAAAATGAAATGAGTTTCATGGGAGTACCTTTAAAGTTAAGTCAAAATTATTGAAGATGACTCAAGCATAAAGGTTACCATTAGGACAAGGTCAATCGATTTATCCCTATTAATTTAGAGGATAAAGCGATGAGAATAAAATCAGACTTGGAACTTACTTTTGTCACCAATATCGAAGTGAAATGGTTGACGAAATTTGGCGACACACATTCCCATTAATAATAGAAAAGAAGCAATAGAGAAAGCGTGCGTCAGAATAGGAAAAATCGATATCAACAAACTTAGCCAATATAAGATCAGCACAATAGGTGTAATACGGACTAAGTAAATTCGAAAGCAATAGTATTCTTTGATGGTTAATGCACTGGTGACTAAAAAGCTTGCGCCAATTGCTAAAATGGGCGTAATGCCAATCATAAGCCAACAGACTGAAAATAGAGCACTGCCTAAAATTATCCAGCGGATTTTTTTATCATAAATATGCATACAAGCTGCCGCAATCAAGGAGCTGCAAATTAACAGTTTGCTTGCATAGTCAAAAGGAATGAAATTATACAGTACCATTGCAATGGCCGACACACCGAAGCTTGAACGATATAAACCTACGGTTAAGTAATCGATGATATCTAGATCTTCTTTGACGTTAATGTCAGCCATGCAGTTATGTCCCTTTTGCTAGTTTACTAGAGAGATTAAAGTATCAAGCTACTGATGATCATTTAAGTGTAGTCAGAATATAATCGAGAGCGCCGACAATCGCGGCAACTTGAGCTCGGTTGCATTCGTCATCGGTTACTTTAGGACTATCTGGATAGACTTCGGTAGTGGTGCAATATTGATAATTGGTAAAGCCTGCACATAACCCAAGCGCCGCTAACGGATAATTAATAACACCATTCTGAGTGACATCGGAACCTATTATTTGGTTATTTTCATCCGCTGGTGCAATATGAGTGACATTACGAACGGAATCAATAATGGCTTTTTGTAGCGCATCATCGTCTTTTTCTGTGTCTCCCACAGTATAAAATCCATCAGGAATAATGCCTTTTTTACACTCAATACCATCACGAGCGGCGAGCGCTGGTCGAAACTCTAATTCATCCGTATCCGTTGTTTCGTGTAAATCAATATGGGCTAAAATCGACACGTTTAAATCTGCCACCATTTTCATTAATGCGGCTGATTCTTGAGCTGGGCTATTAGTCGTGAAATTACGATTAGGATCAAGTGCTTCAGGATTCCAACGATTAATGGTTTCGTATCCCCAAGGGCTGACACATGGCGCGATCACAATATTGAAATCAACGTGGTAATTTTTTTCTTCTGTTTGAGCAAATAAAAGTGCACCGTGTACACCGCTGGTTTCATAACCATGGACACCACCAGTCACTAAAATTGTTGGTTTATTGACATCCCACGAGCGTGTTTTTAATGCCCATAATGGATAACGATCTTTTCCAACCGGAATATTATCGTATTGCAATTCACCATACTGAAAAACGTCAAATTGATTTTTTAGCGCGTCAATTTTTGGTACCACTTCCTCGAAATAAGAACGTTTTACACTGGTTTGTTCTAACCACTGGCGTTTTTCAATATTGGTCCATTTTTGGCCTGGTGTTCCGATTGGAAATGCAGTCGTGGTGCTCATGAGAGTGTCCTTTATTGGTATTATTAACGTATCAATAATCTTAACACTTAGCCAAGAATGGCAGTAGTAGAAATCTACGCATCTTATTATTGATGAAGCTTATTTATTACCGATACTATCTTTATTTGCTTGTTGAGGCTTATGACTTAGTTTGACAGGAATAACGTAGCTTGGCGGTAAGTACTAAACTAAAGTAAGACAAACTACAAAAAGGCATGGGCACTTTATGTTAAAGCGAGTCATTATTTTCACAAGCATCATTTTGTTTACAGGATGTTCAACGCAGTTTTTATACGACCGATTAGATTGGATGGCAGCTCAGTATGTCGATCAATATGTGTCGTTAAATGATAAACAAGAGTCTATGTTGAAGCAGTCAGTTAACGAGGTTAAAGAATGGCATCGTCAGCAACAATTGCCAGCTTACATTGCCTATATTGATCGCCTACTGATGCTAAAACCATCTGAAGTTGGTACAGGGAAAGTGCAAAAAGAGTATGAACAACTAAAAGGCTACTCAAGACAGATTGCTACGCAAGTTATGCCACATTTATACGATCTGTTTATGACATTGGATCAAGCACAAGGTGATGAACTTTTTGCATCTCTACAGGAAAAATATCAATCAGAATATGCCGATTACAAAGATTTATCTGAAAAAGAAAGTAGAGATAAATCGTATAAAAGAATGGTTAAAATACTTGAAAAGTGGGTGGGCGATCTTTCTGATACACAAGATAGAGATGTAAAAAAGTGGAGTTTGGAACGTCCATTAATGAATCATGATTGGTTTAATCAACAACTCATCAATAAATCAGAATTGCAGGTGTTATTTTTACAGCGTAATGATTCCAGTACGTTTAAGGCAAAATTTATTACCACATTGCTTGAACCTGAAACTCTATACACCCAGCACTTGAAGGTTAAATTACAACAAAATAGCGCCATTACGGTTGGTATGTTAGTTAAAGTCATACAACAAATGTCCCCAAAACAACTTGATCATTATCATGATGAGCTGCGTGGCTGGCGTGACACATTCGTGGACTTAGCTGCGAAGTGACGATAGCCGCAGAACTAGTCGATGTCGTTAACTGGCGGATGCAGTTAAATAATTGAACTACGTCAATAGATAAGCTAAGTAGCGATTTCTATAGATAAAAATGAAGAGTGAATCACGCTTGCATGCCCATCGTCACATAAATGATATGTAAGCTGTTTTATTATTGCATCCACACGTTACACCTCTCTCATTATTAGAAAAGCCATATGGAGTGCTTAATGAAAATCGTTCGTCACCCTCTTTCTTTGTCGGTCTTGGTCGGGATGATCTGCCTGTCAAACTCTACTTTTGCGGATACTATTCATTTACGTGTTATCGAAACCACAGATATTCATGCTAATTACATGGATTACGATTATTACAAAGATAAGCCGTCTGACAAAATTGGCTTAGTGCGCGCGGCAACGTTAATCGAGAAAGCCCGCAAAGAAGTAACCAATAGTGTGCTGGTGGATAATGGAGATCTTATTCAGGGCAGTCCGATGGGAGATTATATTGCTTCGAAAGGGCTACAACCGGGTGAGGTTCATCCTGCTTATAAAGCGATGAATTTGTTAAAATATGATGTAGGTAATATTGGTAATCATGAATTTAACTATGGGCTGGATTTTTTAGCTGAAGCTACCAATGACGCTAAGTTCCCTTATGTAAATGCTAATGTTTATGAAGCGAAATCAGGTAAGCATTACTTTAACCCTTATATTATTAAAACGTATCAATTTAAAGATACGGATGGTAAGAATCAAAAAATAAAAGTGGGTTATATCGGTTTTGTACCACCACAAATTATGGTGTGGGATAAGAAGAACCTTAATGGAAAAGTGACGGTTAAAGATATTAAAGAAACGGCTCAAGAATTAGTGCCAAAAATGCGTAAAGAAGGCGCTGATGTGATCGTTGCTATCGCACACTCTGGTTTGTCGGTTGATCCGTATAAAGAAGGTGCAGAAAATTCGGCTTATTATTTAACCCAGGTACAAGGTGTTGATGCAATTGCATTTGGTCATGCTCATGCGGTATTCCCGAGTAAAGAGTTTGCTCATTTAGATGGTGTCGATATTAAAAACGGCACAATTAATGGCATTACGTCGGTGATGCCTGGCCGGTGGGGAAGCCATGTTGGTGTTATGGATCTGGTGTTAAAAGAAAAAAATGGTCGTTGGCAGGTTACAAAAGGTCGCTCTGAAGCTCGTCCTATTTTTGATGCCACGAAGAATAAATCGTTAGCAGCAGAAGATATGCAAATTAAAAACGCGTTAGATTCTGATCATGCTGCTACTCGAAATTTTGTTAATCAACCGATTGGTAAAGCCAGCGCTAATATGTATAGCTATCTATCGCTAGTGCAAGATGACCCAACGGTTCAAATCGTGAATATGGCGCAAAGAGATTATACCGAACGCTTTATTCAAGGCGATCCTGATCTTGATGGTTTGCCTGTACTTGCTGCGGCAGCTCCCTTTAAAGCCGGTGGTCGTAAGAATGATCCGGGTAACTTTACAGAAGTTGAAGCGGGTGAACTAACCTTCCGTAATGCCGCCGATTTATATTTGTACCCTAATACGTTAGTGGCGCTAAAAGTCACGGGGGCAGATGTTAAAGAATGGCTTGAATGTTCGGCGGGGCAGTTCAATCAAATCGATCCAAGCAGTAGCAAACCGCAATCTTTGATTAATTGGGATGGCTTTCGCACTTATAACTATGATGTGATTGATGGCGTTAATTATCAAATTGATGTAACTCAACCCGCTAAATATGATGGTGAATGCAAAGCGGTTCATCCTGAATCTCAACGTATTGTTAACTTAACCTATAACGGCGAGCCCATTAATCCGAAACAAACGTTTATTGTTGCGACCAACAATTATCGTGCTTATGGTGAAAAATTTGCAGGCACCGGATCTCAATATGTTGCGTTTGATTCTCCGGATGAAAATCGCACTATTTTGGCTGACTATATTTCTCGGGTGAGTAAAGAGCAAGGTCAAGTTACGCCAAGTGCTGATAACAATTGGTCATTTGCACCGATTAAAACTAAAGCGAATTTAGATGTGCGTTTTGAAACGTCACCAAGTAATAAAGCGGCTAAATTTATTCAGGCTAACGCGCAGTATCCAATGAAAAAAGCGGCGACAGATGATGTTGGCTTTGCTGTCTATCAATTGCAGTTAAATAAATAGCGTTGGTATGAATGGGGGCATGAAGCACAAGAAACTGATTTGTGCTTCAGTATCATCTGAATATGGTTACTGATCTAGAGTCAATTTTTGGATCTCGCATAGGTCTGGGAGACTGGTCGTTAGTGTGTATGTGGTATGAACCATTACGTCAAGGTAAGGTCAATAACAACTCGACTTATGGCGAATTTTCTATTTCTTTGTTAGGGTTATATTGGCTTTTTAATAATGAAGTGAATCTTTTATAGGGAGTTTATTATGAAAATAATATCTAAATTAGCTTTTACAGCGCTTTCGATTGGTATTCTTGCTGGTTGTGCATCTAATGATGAAATGACGGAACAGCAAAATAAGAATACTGAACAAATTCAAGCCTTACAAAGTCAATTACAGCAACAACAAGATCAATCTGATATGACGGCTCAGTCTGTAGCGCAGTTACAAGCAGATCAAGAAGCATTGAAAAAACAATCTGAAGATGCGGCTAAGGTTTATACCGTTAAAGAGAATGACACCCTTTGGTCGATTGCAAAAGCACATGACATGTCATTAGATGATTTACTTCAATTGAATGAGAACATTAAAAATAAGAATAAAATAACCATTGGTGAAATACTTAATATTAAGTAATGGATTCAATATTATTAATAAATAAGCCGTCGTTTGACGGCTTATTTGATCATTTGGAGCTTAAATTAAACGATGGTTGTTTATCTATTTTAGCTTCGAAGCTAGTTAGACATTGTCATTCTGGATAGCGACGAAGGAGTGTAATTCAGAATATCCTAAAGGGTGCTGTTAACTTGCTTTTGTTCAGCATTGATTCAACCGTTTACAGTTTGTTTAATAATATTACCTTTACGAAAACATTATCCTAACAAGCTTTTATCGATCTGATTAGTAACTGGGTGGGTCTATCCAATCCACCCAGTTATTTTCATATTAACGTATGATGAGAAGTGGCAAGTGAGTATGCTCTAACATTTTTAGGGTGTTACTGCCTAGAAATATTTGTGCAAGTTTAGAGTGCGAGAAAGCGCCCATCACCAACATGTCGACTTCATGATCTCTTTTGTAATCCATCAAAGAATCGAACACATTACCTTCTAAAAATTGAGACTTAACTTCAAAGCCATTTTCAATTAACAAAGCTTCAGTTTGTTTGAATTTATCCGCTAAGTCATTTTGGCCATTTTTTATTGTTACTAGGTGGCAATATTGCACTAAAACGTTTTTATTCAGTTTGTAAAATATTCCTCATTACCTAAAAATATCGTTGATTAATTAATGAAACCTTTCACATATTGGACGAAATTTTCTATCGATTTCGATATTCTTAAGGCATCCCACACCATATAAATATTCCAGCTAGTATCTTGTTCAAAGGGGATGACTACCAATTCATTTGAATGCTGAAGAATAGATTTTCTTGGTAAAATAGAGACGCCAACGTGGGATGTTATCAATGTTAAGATAGTTTGAATGTCATCGGATATGTAGCTTTCACGTACGTTTTTACCCATTAATATTCTCTTTATATGCCGGTTCATCTCAGACTTATCTTTCTGTGTCAGCATTAATAAATCATACTTATCCAGATAAAAATCTATCTGAGCACTTTGATAAAGATGTTTAGAAACGACAAGCACGAATTCATCAGATGAAACTTTAAGGCGCTCTAGGTTTGAATTTTTAGGCTCTCGCATAAAAGCAATATCTAACAAGCCAACTAATAACTTCTCCTCCTGCTCATGAGAAGCAAAATCAAGTAAAGATAAATGAGTACTGGCATATTGAGCTTTAAAGTCTCTAATAATATTGGGTAGGAAGTCATAGCTGGATTTACCAAATCCTATTTGTAGCGATCCCATATTATCCTGAGCGATCTCTTTGATGTAGGAGTCTACTTTAGCTATGTGATTGTTTAAACTAATAATTTCATTAATCATTATTTCGCCTTGGGAAGAAAGCATTACCCCATTTGGACTTCGAATAAAGATGTCAAAACCATACATATCTTCAACATTCTTAATTTGTTTAGAAAGCGCAGGTTGCGAAATGCATAGCTGATGAGAAGCAATTCGAAAGCTTTTCACTTTGGCCAATGTTTCAATTGCTTGTAGCTGTTTAATACTTATGTTCATAACTAAAAGTTATCAATGTTAGTTTATTTTCAATATACGTTATCACTTGGTTAGGTAAAATACTAAGCATATTCAATCAAAAAGTGAGTGTGTTCATCATG
This sequence comes from Vibrio sp. S17_S38, assembly GCF_014694375.1. GTDB lineage: Bacteria > Pseudomonadota > Gammaproteobacteria > Enterobacterales > Vibrionaceae > Vibrio. Next base: position 49,225 of record NZ_JAAUWW010000009.1, on the reverse strand, counting down.
GAATTTTGCATTTTATCTAAAGACGATATTACGGTTGCAGAGGATGTTTCTAAGGAAGAGGCGTCAGAAGTGATGCTTAGTCTGTTTAAGCAAGGCTTTGTATTAGCACCGGTTTTGATCGAAGCTAACAATGCAGAAAATGCTAAGCTTGTCTTTAGCCATTGTTTTAAATGGGATGAATTAGGTAAAGCGATGGTAAATAAACAGTTATTAAGAGGCTAATATGAAAACTAAATGTTTTCTATTTGACCTTGATGGGACTTTGGTCAACTCAACGAAGACTATTGAAGCAGTATGGGGCGAATGGTGCCACAAAGTGAACCTAAATCCTTCGGCAGTGATTTCTTATTGTTATGGGGTTAGAGGCCAAGTGTAGTGGCCAATTAAATTTGGCCACTACTTTAGACGTTATCAATACATTTTTTTACCCTCTGATACTTAAACAAAAAGCCCCATTCATTATTTAAAATGAATGGGGCTTTATTATGGTGCGCTATGTATTTGATTAATCGATTTGTTTATCTTTAGTCATCGATAAAATAAAAATACAAATGGCAGCAACGGCGGCAAACCCACCTAAAATAATCACTGGCATCGCGGCATAACCTAAGACGTGCCACATTACGTATTCTAAAGTACCCATTAATTTTCCTCTTCCTATTTCTGATTAAGAGTGGGGGGAGCTGACTGATTACCAGCCTTCCACATCTCTCATATCAGGTAGTTTGTGGGCAATACCTTTGTGACAATCGACACAAGTTTTGTCGCCGTCTGCCAATGCGGTTGAGTGTTGTTTAACAGCACGAGGCCCTTGTTCTGAGAAATCCATATAATTGAACTGATGACAGTTACGGCATTCTTTCGAGTCGTTGTCTTTCATTCGTTGCCATTCTCGGTGTGCGAGGTGGCCACGGCGTGCTTTGAATTTTTCTTCTGTATCAATCGTGCCGATGAAATGGAATAACAGTTCTTTTGATGCTTGTACTTTACGCACAATTTTGTCGGTCCATTTATGAGGGACGTGACAGTCAGAACAAATAGCACGTACACCAGATCGATTAGAGTAGTGAATGGTTTCGCGGATCTCTTTTACTATCGGCGCGTGGCAGCCTGAACAAAATTCTTCGGTATTGGTTGCTTCCATTCCGGTGTTAAATGCTCCCCAGAATAATAGCCCCCCCATAAAGCCCATTAGCAGTATGATCCCTGCCGCGGCTTTACTTGGCGTGGATAAACGCTTCCAGAAATTTTTGATAATTTTCATAATATTCTCTCTTGTTGCTTGGTTGGAGACACGATAGCGTGACTCCAACCAAGCGCAGCGTTTTATTTTAACGAATCAACACGTTGGAATTCGTTTTCGACCAAAGGTTTTGCATCGGCTTGTGGTACATGACACTGCAAGCAGAAGTAGCGGCGAGGTGAAACATCAGATAAAACTGCATCTTCACGGTTCACATAGTGAGTAACACTAATTTTTGTCGCGCCCATTTCTTTGGCGTTTTTCCAGCTATGGCAAGAAAGACATTTATTAACGTTTAAAGACACTTCATAGTTACGAATGGTATGTGGGATCAATGGTGGTTGATACACATAATCACTGTCTAATTGGTGATCTTTAGGAAAGCGTTTAAAGTTATCCGCTGGGCGAGTGGATTCTAGTTCACTTGCACCACGTAACGATTGCAAGCCACCGATCCCGCCAGGATTTGTTGCAACTGGGGTCGTTTTGTCACTTGCATCTTCTGCTTGTACGGCGCCGATGATCAACATTGAAGCTGCCACGAATGCCATGATGATTTTTTTCATAATCTTCTCCGATTTCTTTGAATTCTAAATGCGAGATACTTAAACGCTAGCCACTTTGGTGATCTTCACAGGACATTTTTTAAAGTCAGTCTGCTTAGATAGCGGGTCAGTTGCATCAAGAATCAATTTATTGACTAAGATACGAGCATCAAAGAAAGGTACAAATACCAAGCCTTTTGGCGGGCGGTTTCGACCACGAGTTTCAACACGGACGCGTACTTCACCACGAGGCGATTGCATGAGCACTTCATCGCCACGGCGTAAATTACGACTTTCTGCATCATCAGGGTGAATGTAGCAAAGTGCGTCAGGTACGGCTTTGTACAGTTCAGGTACACGGCGAGTCATGGTGCCAGTATGCCAATGCTCAAGAACACGACCGGTGCATAACCAAAGATCGAATTCTTTATTTGGCACTTCTGGTGGCGCTTCGTATGGCGCTGAGATGATCAGAGCTTTACCATCAGGTTTACCGTAGAAATCACGACCTGCACGTTTTGCGTATGGGTCATATTCCGGGTTAAAACGCCATAAGGTTTCTTTACCATCAACGACAGGCCAACGTAAGCCGCGCACTGTGTGATAAACATCATATGGAGCTAAATCGTGACCATGACCACGACCAAATGTAGCGTATTCTTCAAATAAGCCTTTTTGGACATAAAAACCTGCTGATTTAGCGTCATCGTTGAGTTCTTGAGCTTCTTCTAATGGGAATTTGTCGACATTACCGTTAAGGAATAAAATATCGTACATAGTTTTGCCACGAAGCTCAGGTGCTTTTGCCATGAGCTCAGCATCCCACACTTCTTCAATTTTGAAGCGTTTTGCGAATTCCATGATTTGCCAAAGATCGGATCTTGCGCCTTCAACTGGAGATACTTGTTGATACCAAGCTTGAGTTCGACGCTCAGCATTGCCGTAAGCGCCTTCTTTTTCTACCCACATTGCAGTTGGCAAAACGAGATCAGCCGCTTGCGCGGTTACTGTTGGATATGGGTCAGAACATACAATGAAGTTTTCCGGATTACGATAGCCCGGTAGGCGGTCAGTATTGATGTTTGGACCTGCTTGCATGTTGTTATTACACATGACCCAGTAAGCGTTTAACTTACCATCTTTTAGCATGCGGTCTTGTTGTACAGCATGAAATCCCGGTTTGGCGGGAATTGTGCCTTCAGGTAGTTTCCAAATCTTCTCCGCCGTTTTACGATGCGCAGGATTTGTTACCACTAAATCAGCTGGAAGTCGGTGAGCAAATGTACCCACTTCACGAGCAGTACCACAAGCCGAAGGTTGGCCAGTTAATGAGAACGGGCTGTTACCAGGTTCTGAGATTTTACCGGTAAGCAAGTGCAGGTTATACACGAGGCTTTGCATCCAAACGCCACGAGTATGCTGGTTCATTCCCATAGTCCAAAGCGACATCACTTTGGTTTTTGGATCCGCGTATTGTTTCGCCATTGCGATAAGATCTTCAGGTAGCACACCTGACATTTCGGCAGCTTTTTCTAGAGTGTAAGGGGCAACTGATTTTTTGTATTGTTCAAAGGAAATATCAGACATATCGCCTGAGTTAGCATTTTTGGCTTTAACTTGCAGTGGGTCGTCGTCACGAAGGCCATAGCCAATATCGGTTACTGCTTGTTTAAAATGAGTATGCTTGTTGACGAAATCCCAATTAACTGCATTATTTTGAATAATGTAATTGGCAATAAAGTTTGCAATAGCCAAATCAGATTGAGGATGAAAGATCATTCCTTTATCAGCTAATTCAAAACTACGATGGTAGTAAGTAGAAAGGACATTCACTTTAACATGGGGATGACTTAAACGACGGTCAGTGATACGTGTCCATAGAACAGGGTGCATTTCAGCCATGTTTGAGCCCCAAAGCACGAATGAATCTGCGTGTTCGAAGTCATCATAGCAACCCATAGGTTCATCGATACCAAAAGTACGCATGAAGCCAACCACAGCAGAAGCCATGCAGTGACGAGCGTTTGGATCAATGTTATTAGAGCGGAAGCCTGCTTTCATCAACTTAGATGCGGCGTAACCTTCCATCACGGTCCACTGACCAGAACCAAACATACCGACACTGGTGGGACCTTTTTCTTTAATGGCTTTTTTGAATTTTTCGGCCATTACATCAAAAGCGGTGTCCCATGAGACTGGGGCAAAGTCACCGTTTTTATCAAATTTACCGTTGCTCATACGAAGCAGTGGAGTATTTAAACGATCTTTACCGTACATGATTTTTGATAGGAAGTAGCCTTTGATGCAGTTAAGGCCTTTGTTTACAGGAGCTTCTGGATCGCCTTGTGTTGCAACAACCTTACCATTTTGAGTTCCGACTAAAACAGAACAGCCAGTACCACAAAAGCGGCAAGGGGCTTTGTCCCATTTAATCGCGGTTTCATCAGAGCTTACAATCAGGTTAGTGGCAGAGGCCGAAAGGCTTATCCCTGCTACTGCAGCCGCCGATGCTGCTGCGTTTGCTTTAACAAACGCACGTCGTGTCATTTTCATACTTTATCCTCAGATTTGAATCCAGTCATATCGTTATTCATTATAATTATTGATGTTCTATATTGTTACTTTGTCCGAATTACTCGGCGTTTATAAATTGTTTGTCATCCATTTCATTATCATCGAGATCACTTTCTATTTGATGAAAAACTAAGGCAACACTCAGTACATGTTCAAGGTTGTTAATTACATCAATAGTATCGGTGATATAACCTTGATTTTGAGTTTCAACCACGACAACTAATTTGCCTGCTTCACTTTCGCCGTAAATTTCCACACCATCTAAACATTCTATTTTTGCTTTAATCTCTGTTAGATGTTTTGGTACGACATGAACCACTAAGCTTGAAATGTGCACTTCATTCAGCGCCATAAATACCGCTCTCTTTTAAGTTAGTTTTATTGTTGAATTCGTTTTATCTTTATTTACATTAATTTGATCTGTATCGCGTCTGTTGGGCAGACGGAAACACAAGCACCACAACCATTACAATGTTCAGACTCAATATAGGGTTGAGCGACGACGCCAACGGCTAATTTAAATCGTATAGCTTGGGTTTCGCACATTTCACCACAACTTCGGCATTCGACATTTTGTTTCGCAATACAGGTGTGTTGGATATTTGCTTTAGCTGTCCATGCGGAGTCTTGTTTGGGGAAAAACAAAGGCTCAGGACAAGCATCCGCACATTGATAACAAAAAGTACACTCGCCTTTTTGAAAATCCACTACAGGAAATCCACCATCCCCAATTTGAATGATATGTTCGGGGCAATTTTTAATGCAGGCCCCGCATTGAGTACACATATCGGTAAATTGATCTTCTTTTGCCCAAGGAAGATGGGGGATGTCAGATGTTTTCTTACGTGTAAAAAGTTGGCGTCTTGATACATTTATCGGCTGACTGGCCACGTAATCACCTTCGTCCAGTTTTGACTACATCAAGGTAAATCTTATGTAGTAAATTCATACTTCTATATCCCTATAAATTGTAGTTTCTTATAGTAAAGCATAAATACCCACAAAGAGGTAAAGGTATGTATAATTTGTTTAAGATCAATTTATTTGATGCATAAACTTCACATTTTTTTTCTTCATCAAGTAACATAAAAAATTAATGAGTGCTTCGCGTCTCTAATATTTAGCTGAAAGGTTATAAAGTGAGTTCAAATGTAAAGCGGTACGGTTTGAAAAAATCAAAGACGCCGATCGCGACCAGAATTGGTAAGGGATTGTTATATATATTATTTCTTGTGATTTTAGCCATGGGAACGGCATTATTAACTTTGTCTTATAGCTTGCGTGATGCTGAAGTGGTAAATGTGGCCGGTTCATTGCGGATGCAAAGTTATCGTTTGGCGTATGATTTACAAAAAGACTCGCCAGAACTAGGGCATCATATCGATTTATTTGGACAGTCTTTGCATTCGTCAGCCATGCAATCTCTCAGCAGTTTTTTCGTTCCTAAAGACATACAGCAGCAGTATCAAGCCATTGTTCAACGATGGGATAGGCTTCATCAATTATTATCATCACAGGAAAAAGTATCATATCTAAATGATGTACAAAGCTTGGTCGATCAGATAGATCATTTCGTGTTTAGTTTACAAGAATTTTCAGAGGATAAACTTAAACTATTATCTTGGATTGGTGGTGGGTGTTTAGGGCTGATTTTATTCATCACGATCAGTATTGTGAATTTTGTCCGTAAAAAAGTAGTGAAGCCACTCGATCAACTGCTTGAAGCGAGTCAGCAAATACGAGACAAAAATTTTAAGATTCAATTGGACACGCACAATGAAACTGAATTGGGGGTACTGGCACTTAGTTATCAATATATGGCTAAAGAATTAGGGCAGTTGTATCAAGGTTTGGAAGCCGCGGTCGATAAAAAAACCCATGAATTACAGCATGCTAACTCATCGTTGCAGATCCTTTATGATTGTTCTGAAGCGCTTTCAAGCTCTCGCTTATCGACTCATGATTTTCAAGATATTGTCGATTCTCTTACCAAAGTGGAAGGTATGATTGCTTGTCAGTTATGGATAGATGAAAAAGGGGGCGGCCATACCGAGCTTCAGTCTGGTTTGGAAAGGAATATGCCTTGGCGTTCATACGAATTAGAAATTAATGGTATGTTGTTAGGTCAACTTCGCTGGCAACACCAAACGGACGATGCTGAAAAAGTGCTGATGGATAATATTGGACGTATATTTGCCCGAGCATTGTTTTTTAACCATAGCCAGAAACAAATTGAGCAGTTAATTTTAATGGAAGAACGTGCCACGATCGCACGAGAGTTGCACGATTCACTAGCGCAATCTTTGTCCTATTTGAAAATTCAAATGACACTCTTACGACGTAATTTGGATCAAGATTTCTGTCAGCAGCGTTGTATAATTTCAACAGACATTGTTCAAGAGGTCGATTTGGTTTTATCACAAGCGTACACTCAACTCCGAGAATTATTGAGCACCTTTAGGCTTAACATCAAAGAAGCGGATTTTGGCGAAGCACTCAATGAAATGTTAATACCATTAGATGCTCAAACCAATGCGATGTTAGTGATAGATAATCAATTACTTTCAATTCAACTGGATGCTCAACAACAAGTACATTTATTGCAATTTATTCGTGAGGCAGTTTTGAATGCAATAAAGCATGCAGAGTGTGATGAAATTACCGTGTATTGTGGTGTAGAGAATAGGCAAATAATAGTGAGCATATTAGATGATGGTATTGGATTTGATCTCACACAACCGAAACCGAATCATTATGGTTTATCTATTATGCAAGAGCGAGCTTTAAGGCTTTTGGCAACGTGTGAATTTAATACGAAAATAGGCTCAGGTTGCGAAGTTAAACTCACCATGAATATGGACACAAAGGAATATAATAATGACAGTATGTAAAGTAATGTTGGTTGATGACCATCCTTTAATGCGTCGTGGTATTGGTCAATTACTTAGCTTTGAAGATTGTTTTGAGGTGATTGCAGAAGCCAGTAATGGTGTTGAAGCTATTGCATTAGCGCATCAACACCAGCCCGATATGATCCTATTGGATTTAAATATGAAAGGCATGTCGGGGTTAGATACGCTCCAAGCGATGCGTAAAGAAGGCATCGACAGCCAAATTATTATTTTGACGGTATCTGATAATCCAGCTGATATTGATACCTTGATCAAAGCGGAAGCGGATGGTTACTTGTTAAAAGATACCGAACCAGAAGAGTTAATTCGATTGCTACAACAGGCTCAATTAGGTAATAGAGTGTACAGTGATCTGGTGCATGAACATTTACTGAACCGAGATAGTAAAGAAAATGTGTTGGATCAACTTACTGACCGAGAAATGCAGATTTTAAAAGAAGTGGCGAAAGGGTACCGAAATAAACAGATTGCCGATCATTTGTTTATTTCAGAATCGACAGTAAAAGTACACATGAAAAGTTTACTGAAAAAATTACAGGTTTCTTCTCGTACTGCCGCAACGGTTTTATATTTAGCGATAAGCTCTTAGTTATTTAGATTGCGAATTATTTGGCGATAACTTATTTTTCTATTGTATTGATTGTGTGTTGAAATATACCTGAATGGTATTTTTTGTGATATTTAACGGAGACATTATTAATCCGTAGAATTATTGTGTATATTTCACAGTGAAGAATTAATAAAAACAGTAGGGAGTTTTGAGCCAATATCAAAACTCCCTACTGTTTTTTCAGCTGGTGGATATTATGTTGTATAAAGAAAAAACATTAAGGCGTCGAAGTTTTACTTCAGCTGTCGTTATCACTTTGATCGGTATGTTGCTGCTGGGAATGAATGCTTTTAGTAGTTTACAGTCCCGAATATCAGAAGTGATTTTACCTAACGTAGCCGCAGAGCTTAGCAACTTAGGCTTTAGCACTCAAAATGAGTTTGAATTTCTACGGTTCACCGCGTTACATCAAGACTCATTAGATTCGAACTTTCGCGCTGAGGCTGGGTTGGATGATAATCGTCAAGACTGCTTAGATCAGATCACGACGGATCCTAAATCGCTGAATTTTAGTAATCGCCCACAATCTATGAATACAGGCAGTCAGCAAGGTGGATTGTTACTTGGAAATGATGATTTGAGCCAGTATACGGATAAAGAGTTAAAAATACTGTGTATCGCGCTTACCACTGGGCCAGCTAATTCACAAAGTCTGCGTTTGACCAATGACAATTCTAAAATTTCCTCGTTATTTTATTTTTTGCCCTATAAAAAGAACTATTTTTATATTTACAATGTTGAAGCGGAATCTGATCAATTTCCATTTTATCATCCAAGTTATCTTCTTTCAGTGATCGATAAGTTTGCTCACAGTAGCTCGAATCCTTATTGGATTTCAGAACAATATACCGATCCTCAAACCAAGCAAGATACCATCTCTTTAGTTAAGAATATTACGGATTTTCAAGGCCATATTGTTGGTTTCTTTGTCCGTGATTTATATACTCAATACTTATCAAACTTGATTGAACAATCTATGGCCCGTAGTGAGAATGAGGCTAACATATTTGATTATTCCAATATTGAGTTTTTGATTGATCAAAGAACTATATACACACATATGTCTCATGTTAATCCTACTATGTTCCAACAACTGACGTTTACGAATAAGCACCTTGCTCTGCAAAATGCATCAGACTTTGGCCAGCTTTCTATACGTATTTCCATGCCTATATTTTTTGTTATTAAGTTATTGATTAACCTTTACCCTACACTACTTCTTTGGCCTTTATTCTTGTTTATTTTCGGCTATATATCAACTTTGCAGCTATTACGTGGGCTACGTGAAGGTGATAAACAGTATTTTGACTCACTCACTCAAACTTATAATCGTAATGGCTTGAATAATAAAGTGTATAAAAAGATTGAAAAGGCCGTTGCTAACAATAAAGATGTGCATATTTTCTCTATAGATGCGAATAAGTTTAAACAGATAAATGATAAATACGGTCATGATATGGGTGATAAAGCGATTGAGTTAATTGCTATCGCACTGCGCCATATATGTAAGGATGATGATGATATTATTCGACTAGGTGGTGATGAGTTTTTAATGGCACTTTATATTCCAAGAAATGTTGAGTTCGACTCAGAACAGTTTATGGAACGTGTGAATCAAAAAATCACCTATGACTGCAAGGCTCGTTCGATACCTTATTTTTCAGTGAGTGCTGGATATATTACGTTTGATCTCAATAGCCAGCAGAGTTTAAGACAAACGCTAAAAATGGCTGATGCTATTCTTCTCAATAAAAAATCGATTGATAAAATTGAAACTATTTGTGAAGAGTTTGATAGCTTTGGGATTAACTTATCGGATGAAGAAGTTGAACTTAAATTGGCTATGAATAGCCGTATGCAATACATCACTGCAGAGCATTTATTACAAGATGAATTGAACGAGCAAGTCCTTTCTGTATACCACGGAAAGTTGAATTATTTGATTAGTAATTATTTTAAAATGATGTACTCATGTAATCGAACTAATGATAGTTTGCATGATCATCGAATGAAGATTATTGAAAGTCATCATTTGGCTGGTGTTCCGATGTCGGTATTTTACTTTTTATTTATTAAGTACAGCCACTTCTTATTTAGAGATATGGATTTAAGCGATGCAGAAATCATGGTGAATAACCGAGTTCTTTCGTATGAAGTTCATTTTATTTCTAGCTTAAAGGCACGTTAATCCTACCTTCTAATACAAAAAGGCCCCTCATAATTGAGGGGCAAAAGTTCCATCGCTTTTATAGTTATTCTTTCAACGTAATGGTGCTTTGAACTTAACCAAAGTCACCGTTTACATAACCTTGAGTTCGGTCATCTTTTGGATTACTAAAGATGACGGCGGTTTCATTATGCTCAACTAATTCACCCATTAAGAAGAAAGCGGTACGGTCTGAAATCCGACGTGCTTGTTGCATGGAGTGGGTCACAATCACAATGGTGAATTCTTTTTTAAGTGATTCCATCAAATCTTCAATTTTATGCGTTGCAATCGGATCAAGCGCTGAAGTTGGCTCATCCATTAAAATAACATCTGGCTGCATGGCTATCGTGCGGGCAATGCATAAACGTTGCTGTTGACCACCCGATAGACCAAAAGCATGCGATTTTAAGCGGGCTTTTACTTCATCCCATAATGCTGCGCCGCGCAGCGATTTTTCAACTACTGTATCAATGTGTTTTTTATCTTTAATCCCTTGGGCTCTTAGCCCATAAGCGACATTTTCATAGATACTCATTGGGAACGGGTTCGGCTTTTGGAATACCATTCCTACTTTGATTCGCAAATCTGCCACATCGATATTACCGTAAATATCATGTTCATCCATGGTGACTTTACCGGTAATTTTTACTCCGGCTATCAAATCATTCATACGATTTAAGCAGCGTAGTAGGGTGGATTTACCACAACCCGATGGACCAATTAATGCCGTTACTTTCTTCTGTGGAATCGGTAAATTGATGTTCTTTAGCGCTTGGTTGTTACCGTAAAATAAATCCAGATTTTCAATATTAAATTTGTTCATTTTAAGATTCTCTTTTCTTTCCAAATCCGCTTATTTCAATGATTACTATAGGCGGATTTATCAGTAATAATTTAAGTTCAGCGTTAATGCTGATGTATACCCATCTTACTGAAGATGCAGTTTTGTTGGCTATGTTCACTATCCCCAACTTAGACTAGCTAAGCTCATTGGGCTTCGTTTACTGGCCGCCTCATTGCAACTTCAATTACTTTGGGTATAGACCGTATTAGTAATTGGCTTTATTAAAGCGACTGCCGAGTAATTTGGTTAGCATGTTGATAATAAGGACTAATACAATCAAAACAGTGGCGGTGCCGTAAGCTTGGTTCCATTCATCTATGGTAAATAGCTCAGTGGTTAGTTTGTAAAGATGCACGGTTAATGTTCGGCCTGAGTCAAACACGGATTCGGGGATCCTGGCGACCATACCAGCGGTTAAAAATACCGGGGCAGATTCACCAATAACACGGCCAATACTCAATATGACAGCAGTAATAATGCCGGGCATGGCACTTGGTAGAATTAAGCGCCAAATGGTGTAGATTTTAGACGCGCCCAAACCATAAGATCCTTCTCGGTAAGTCTGTGCTACCGCCATTAATGATTCTTCGGTGGTACGAATAATTACAGGCAGAATCAAAATGCTGAGTGTTAATGCACCTGATAATAGAGAGAAACCAAACCCCATCACGGTGACAAAGAAAGTCATACCAAATAAACCAAAGATAATCGATGGAATTCCGGCTAAAGATTCAGTACAAAAACGGATGACTTTGACTAATTTACTGCCTGGTTTAGCGTATTCCGTTAAGTAGATCGCGGTCATTATTCCCAGTGGAGCGGCAACGGCAATGGAGGCGATAACCATATAAATAGTGGCAATGATCATCGGGAATATACCGTGTTCATCTCCCGTTCGGGTGTAATCATCGGTGATGAAGTTCCAATCGACATACTGTAAGCCGTTCGACAGGATGTACCACATGATCCAGAATAAAAAACCAACCGTTAAACCCGCAGAAATCCAAATGAAAATATTCATTAATGCGTCTTTGAATTGGCGCTGGTTTTTTAATTTGTTGCGTAATTCTTGAGAAATAGCTGGTTGAGAAAGTGCTGATTGAACATCGATTTTTGTAGAGTGAATAGTCATGACAACTACCTCGCTTTCTGGCGGTTAAGGTAAAGTAAACCGGCATTTAAAATCATAATAAAAGCCAGTAGAACCACGCCAGTTGCATAGAGTGCACTTGCGTGAATGCCACTTGCGTATGACATTTCAATCGCAATATTAGCCGTTAAAGTTCGGGCAGAATCTAAGATCCCTTCAGGCATAGCAGGGGCGTTGCCCATCACCATTATGATTGCCATCGTTTCACCAAGCGCGCGAGCAATACCTAAAATAACCGCCGTCATAATGCCTGAGCGAGCTGCTGGCACGAGAACTTTAAAAATGGTGTAAGTTTTAGAGGCTCCAAGTGCCAATGAAGCTTCTTTATAAGCTTGAGGAACGGCGCGGATTGAGGTTTCTGATACGGTAATTACCGTGGGGAGGATCATGACACCGAGTACAATAACTCCGGCTAGAATAGTGTTGCCAGCAGGAACATTAAAGATGTTTTGAATGAGCGGTACGATGATTACTAGCCCGAAGAAGCCGTAAACAACCGATGGAATACCTGCCAGTAATTCAACCGCAGGACGAATGACATCAGCTAGCTTTTTAGGGGCAATTTCCGCAATGAAAACGGCCGTTAATAATCCAATTGGAACCCCAACTATAACTGCACCAAATGTCGAGACGACAGAGGCTACGATCATAGTGTAAATACCATAAAGTGCCGGTGGTAACCAATTATCACCGAAGATTATGGCAGAGACACCAACGGCTTTAAAGGCAGGAAGACTTTCCGCAACAATAAAGTAGGCGATAAGCGCCAGTGAAACAATCCCAACAATTGCACTACCTAAAAACAGGATGTGGAAGATTCTCTCTCTCCAATCAATACCTGATTTTTGGCGCAAATTTGGTTTAGGGTTTACATTCATGCTTTGACTACGATCAGCGTGTTGCTGGGGATGATCGGTCGTCTTTTTAGTTTTGGCGACAGTATTCATAAGCTTGTCACTATCATTTTAGTCACTATTTGTTTATTACTCAGATGAGATAACGAATAGTGGCGATGGTCATAATCAAAATTCACATTCCAGCGTTAGCCTGAAATGGAAAATAAGCTGAGTTCTCACGAACTCAGCAATAATTTAAATGGTGTCGTGTTCTAAATCTTAGTGGATGTCGATGTAGCCATGAGATGTCACGATTTTTTGTGCATCTTTCGTTAACATCCAATCAAGGAATTTTTGTGCTGTTGGTGAAGGCTTACCTTCGTGGTACAAAACAAGGAATGGTCGAGAAACTTTGTAAGTACCATTTTTAATATTAGCAACCGTTGCATCAACACCATCAACCGATAAAGCATGGACGGAGTTATCAACCGTTCCTAAAGAAATGTAGCCAATCGCGTAAGGGTTACTTGCAACCATGGTTTTTAGACCGCCGTTACCGTTAGCAACTTGAGCACGTTGAGAAATCGCAGAAACTTCTATTTTGTTGACTTTCATTTTCAGATCCATGATGTCTTCAAATGCACCACGAGTACCTGAAGCTGTATCACGTGTAATGGTTACGATAGGCTTATCTTCACCACCAACTTGTTTCCAGTTTGATACTTCACCTTTGTAAATAGAGGTGATTTGCGCAGCGGTTAAGCTTTTCACTGTATTTTTAGGGTTAACGACAACTGCGATACCATCGTGTGCAATGATTTCTTCTTTCAATCCGGATTCTTTTTCGGCAGGTTTTAAGTTACGTGATGACATGCCTAAATCAGCAGAATTATTTTTTGCCGCTTTAATCCCAGCAGATGAACCAGGGCCTTGAACTTCAATAAAAACATCTGGATTTGCTTTAGTATAAGTTTCAGAGAACATTTCCATTAGTGGGGTAACACTGCTTGAACCAACCGCAGAGATCGTTTCTTTTGCTGATACAGAAGTTGCGCTTAGTGCACCAAGAATTGCTAAGGTGCTGATTAATGTCGTTTTCATACCTAATTTCCTTTAGTGGCATCATGCCGTTGAGTTGTTCAGTTGACGAGAGACACTCTAAGGTTGAAATATGACAGTTGTGTGACAGTAATTTGAAAGGTAGATGACAGTAAAGAAAGTGCGATATTTTTCTTAAGTAAGATGGGCTAAATTCGCTACTGTAAAGTGTGTTGCAGTAGCGGAATAAAATTCTATATTTATATTATGATTATCCGAATTCACCGCCGATGTATTCAGAAGTCATTGTTTGTTCTGGGCGATTAAAAATTTTCTCAGTTTGACCAAATTCCACCAGTTCACCTAAATGCATAAATGCGGTGAAGTCGGAAATACGTTTGGCTTGCTGCATGTTGTGCGTCACGATCACAATGGTGAACGTTTTTCGTAATTTAGTGATTAATTTCTCAATACCTAATGTCGCGATTGGATCTAACGCCGAGGTTGGTTCATCCATCAAGATCACTTCTGGTTGTAATGCGATGGTGCGTGCGATGCATAAGCGTTGTTGCTGACCGCCAGATAATCCCATCGCATCGGTATGAAGTTTGTCTTTCACTTCTTTCCATAAACGAGCGTGTTCTAAAGCATCTTGAACGCGTTCGTCCATCTCGCTTTTTGAGACTTTTTCTTTTAAACGAATACCAAAGGCAATATTTTCATAGATTGTCATTGGGAAAGGGGTTGGTTTCTGGAAGATCATGCCAACTTTACTGCGAAGTCCGTAAAGATCGGTTTCTGCGCTGAGAATATTATCTTCATCAAGGGTGATTTTACCTTCTGCATAATGCTCATCATATAGGTTATAAATTCGATTCATGGTGCGAAGTAGTGTTGATTTCCCGCAGCCTGACGCTCCAATAATAGCGGTGACATGGTTATCATAAATAGGCAGGTTAATATCTGAAAGCGCTTGTTTCCCTTCGCCATAAAAGAAATTTAGTCCTTGGATGTCCATACGTTTTGATAACTTTTTAGTCTCTATTTGGGGCGTTATTATTGTTTCTGTATTTTGAGTTTTATTCATATTCTTTGGTGCCATCATGGCTGGATGATTGATAACCGTCGATGCAGTAGCGTTCATGATTTTATCCTTGCTTCTTCTGATGTTTAAGTTGTGCATGTTTTGCAAGCATGGTCGGCAGTACCCGAGAAGCTATATTCAGCAGTAAAATTGCAACCGTAATGATCAGTGCTCCGGTCCAAGCAAGGTCGTTCCATGAATCATAAGGACTCATGGCGAGTCGATAAATAGTGACAGGTAAATTTGCCATTGGACCATTCATATCAAGTGACATAAAAGTGTTGTTCAGTGCGGTAAAAAGTAGTGGTGCGGTTTCACCCGAAATACGAGCAAATGACAGCAATACACCGGTTAAAATGCCAGCGCCAACACTGCGATAACTAAGTGATAAGGTGACGCGCCATTTTGGTAAGCCAAGTCCTGCTCCGGCTTCACGAATACTTTTAGGTACGAGTTTTAACATCTCTTCGGTGGTTGAAATGATCATTGGTAGGGCAATCACGGCTAACGCGAATGAACCCGCCCAACCAGAGAAACTGCCTGCTGGTTTGACACAAATTTCGTAGATAAATAAGCCGATCAGAATGGATGGCGAGCTCATTAGCATGCCATTTAAAAATCGAATTGTATCCGCCAGTTTTGAATTTTTACCGTATTCAGATAGCCAAGTTCCAGCGAATAGACCAATAGGGATAGCGATGGCAATACCCACAATACTTATCATCAAGCTTCCGACGATGGCATTAGCAAGACCACCTTCACCACCCGGACTTGGCATGGATTCGGTAAAAGTAGACAAGCTTAATCCACGTAAACCTTTAGACAATAAGCTGTAAACAATAATGGAAAGGATCAATAAACCCAGTCCAGTAGCACCATAACAAAGGCCACGGAAACATTTGCTTTTAACGGTGCGCCATTGAGAACGAGTCATGATTGGTTCCCTTTTCTTAGTTGGATACGGGCATAACCCATGACGATGAAAGTGATAACAAACAATACAAGACCAAGCTCTAGTAAAGACGCAAGGTGCAATGGGTTGGTTGCTTCATTAAATTGTTCTGCGATGGTGGCAGAAATCGATGTAGCTGGCATAAATAAAGAGGCGTTGATGTCTTGTGACCCACCAATCACGAAAGTAATCGCCATGGTTTCGCCTAATGCGCGGCCCAGAGCTAAAATAAATGCGCCTAAAATAGAGCTTTTAATAGAAGGTAATAAGACTTTTAAAATCACTTCATAAGAATGTGCTCCGATGCCATAAGAAGACTCTCGTAATACATTCGGTACGGTGGCGAGGGCATCTTTAATCAATGAAGTGAGAATAGGCAAGATCATAATGGCTAAAATGATGCCAGAGGTGAGTAAACCAAGACCGATAGGCGGACCACTGAATAAATTGCCGATCACAGGGATTTCACTTAAATGATCCAGTAACCACATTTGTATATTTTCAGAGAACCAAGGAGCAAAAACAAATAAACCCCACATACCATAAATAATACTTGGCACTGCGGCGAGCAGTTCGATGGCAATACTGATAGGTTTTGCGACCCATTTAGGAACAAGTTCTGATAATGAAATGGCAATCGCAATACCAATTGGGGTCGCCAATAATACAGCAATAACCGCGGAAACAATCGTACCGTACAATGCATTGGCCGCACCAAACAAGGATTTAACCGGATCCCAATCTGTACTAGTGATAAAGCCAAAACCAAATTGAGAAATAGCAGGCCACGCGCCTCCAACTAAAGAAGCAAATAACGCGATCATCAATAACATAATGCAAATTGCGCTAGTAAAGCTGGTTCGACGGAATAAACGTTCTACACGATTATGCGTAAAGAATTTTGGAGACATATGCTTCGGTTTTGTATTTCTGGGCGGTTGGGATATCTCGATATTAGACACGTTCAATGTTCTATTCCTGTTATCAATTTTTATACCCAAATCTTTATATCCAAAGTAGACAGGCATATTCAATGACGAAAGGGTGATGGCTTTGCGGGCATCACCCTTGGTCACGATTTTGTCTTATTTGGTATAAACCGCTTTACCATTTGTCGACTTAATGTCTTTTGACCACATGGTTTCAACCATATCAACTACGTTTGCAGGCATTGGTACATAGCCTAACTTAGTGGCGATATCGCCGTGTTTGTAACCCCACTTGAAGAACTTCAATACTTCTTGAGCTGTTTCTGGGTTAGCTTGTTCTTTATGCATTAAGATGAAGGTTGCCGCTGTCATTGGCCATGATTTAGCGCCCGGTTGGTCATTCAGCATCAGTTTGAATCCTGGTGCATTTTTCCAATCTGCATTGGCAGCTGCTGCTTGGAATGAGGCGAGTTCTGGTTTCACAAAGTTGCCATCTTTGTTTTTCATTTGAGTGTAAACAAGGCTGTTTTGCTCAGCGTAAGCGTATTCAACATAACCAATAGCACCTGGAGTACGTTTCACTAGGTTTGCAACTCCTGCATTCCCTTTGCCGCCAAGCCCAGTTGCTGCTTTTGGCCACGCGATTTCTTTACCCATTCCAACTTGAGCAGCCCACGTTTTGCTTGCGCGTTGTAGATAATCTGTATAGTTGTAAGTTGTACCAGAACCATCTGAGCGGTGAACTGTTATCACCATTTGGTGAGGTAGTGTTAGGTCACTATTAAGTGATTGAACTTCAGCATCATCCCAATATTTCACTTTACCTAGGTAGATATCGGCGAGTGCTTCACCTGAAAGTTTCAGTTCACCAGCTTTAATACCTTTAATATTGATAACCGGAACAATTGATCCCATTACCGCAGGGAATTGAACAAGGCCATTTTTGTCTAATTCTTCTTTACTTAAAGGCGCATCCGATGCACCAAAATCAACTGTCTTTGCTTCGATTTGTTTAATACCACCACCCGATCCAATCGCTTGGTAGTTAAGTTGTACACCCGTTTCTTGGTTGTAAACTTTTGCCCAGTCTGCATAAACCGGATAAGGGAAAGTTGCACCAGCACCATTAATTGTGGTTGCTGCCATAGTTGAAGCCGATGCCATTGCTAACGAAGCTAAAAGGAAAGTGTATTTCTTCATTTTTCCATCCTGAAATTTGTAAGGAAATGTATTTTCATTTCCCAATCTACATTCCCTATATGTCAATTTCGTTACAAGACATCATTAAAAGTGAGATCATAAATTTCAATTTCGATCTATTCTTATTAAGCATTTGTTTAAATAATATATTTATCTGGTTGAAGGCATGTGAGAGGGTGGTTTTTAGGTGGTGACTATCTGAAATATTAGGAAGGAAAAGCAGGTTCTATTCTTTTTATCATGTTTTTATTGTTACATTTTAATAGTGTAATTGATGCTTGAGTTATGATTTTTTTATTGGGGGCTACTCTGTCGCAATCAATGATTTTTAGTGTCACCTTTTGCGACAGAAATGTTCTTATGGAGTTATGTTACCAATAATTTTCGAAACTAAATTGACCTGCTTCTCGACGTAAATGTTTTTTATATCCCATATTTTCTAGCGTATCCCTGGTGTCGTGCACCATATCGGGATTTCCACATAAATAGAAAAAGCTTTGCTGTTTGGTTAACGGAACATGAGCTACCGCGGCTAATTGGCCAGATTCAAGCAAAGCAGGAATTCGGCCTTGCAATGCTCCTTTTACCGACTCACGCGAAACAATTGGAACATAACGAAGCTTGCCTTGATATCGCTTCATTAACTCAATGATTTTCTCTTTATAAACTAATTCGGATTGAGTCCGGACGGCCTGAACTAAAATTAAATGTTCAAAATGTTGGCATGATTCCGTTTCTTCTAATATTGATAAAAACGGCCCAATGCCTGTACCTGTCGACAACATCCATAAATCTTTTGTGTTCGATGGGATCTCATCAAGTGTCATAAACCCAGCAGGTTGAGTACCAACATAAAGAGTATCGCCTATCTGTAAATGTCCTAAATGTGGTGTGAGTTGACCTTGTGGGATCTCGATGACTAAAAACTCTAGGATTAGATTATCATCTCGAATAGTTGGTTTATTCACCATGGAATAGGCGCGTCTTACCCATTCATCTTGTTGATTAAGTAACGCTAGTTTTGAAAATTGTCCCGCAATAAAAGCAGGAGAAGGATAAGTATTAGCAGGGACTTGAACCGTGAGCGAAAAAAGGTGTTCCGCCCAATCAGTGCGCTGAATAACACGACCAGTTGTAAAACCGAGAGGTATATCTTTCATTAGCGACTCCTTATTCATAAGTACAGCTTTTCTATCTTATACCTATAGCGTTATCAAGCAAGACTCATTCTCATTCCATGTGGTTATTTCATGAGAGCTTGAAATTTAAATAATCGTATAACGAGAATTTTATTTTTAGTAAATATTTCCTAAATTATTTTTAATAAGATCGAGTATTACCATGTTGGATAAAGTGATACGTGATCTTCATCACTAGATGAGTTGACCTTGGTTAAGTTAGACGTTGCTTAGTTGCTAGGCTGTCAATAAGCTTAATTCGAGTTCAATAACACTCGTTTATAACAAAGGACTGAGATTGATGAAAAATAATAAGAAAATATCGACGATATTAGCATTCATCCTACTTGCTGCAGGGATAGCAAAAACCAGTTACGCAGAAGAATTAACCGTTTGGGCGTGGGATCCTAATTTTAACGTGGCAGCGATGAAAGAAGCGGCGGAACGTTATAAAAAAATTGATCCTAGCTTTGAATTAAAAGTGATCGATTCAGGTAAAAATGATATCGAACAGAAGCTGCATACCATGCTGGCATCTGGTATTACTAATGCCTTGCCAGATATGGTGTTAATTGAAGATTATAATGCCCAGAAATATTTACAAGCTTACCCGGGCTCTTTCACACCATTGCAAGACAACATTGATTATTCAAAGTTTGCACCATACAAAGTAGAAGTGATGACCATTGGTGATAAAGTTTATGGTCTTCCATTTGATTCCGGTGTCGCAGGGTTATTCTATCGTAGCGATTATTTAGCGAAAGCCGGTTACAAGCCTGAAGATTTGCAGAATATCACTTGGGATAAATTTATTGAGATTGGCAAACAAGTGAAACAGAAAACTGGCGTGAATATGCTGACTTACGATATCAATGACGTTGTTCTTCCACATATTATGATGCAATCAGGAGGGGAGTGGTTCTTTACTAAAGACGGAAAATTAAACATTACGTCCAATAAAGCCTTAAAAGAAACACTTAAAACGATTAAAGCGATTAATGATGCAAAAATCACACGTCGTACTTCTGGCTGGTCTAGTCTAGTTGGCAGCATTAATGCTGGACAAGTGGCTTCGGTCACCACGGGCGTTTGGATGATGGGCTCTATTAAGAGTACTGAAGATCAGAAAGGCAAATGGCGAGTCGCGCCAATTCCAAGTCTAAACTTACCTAATGCAGTCCATGCATCTAATCAAGGTGGCTCAAGTTGGTATGTACTTAGTGCTAGCAAACACACCAAGAAATCGATTGAATTCCTGAAAAATACTTTTGCATCCGATAGCGAGATGTATCAAAAACTCCTTGTTGAACGTGGTGCGTTAGCCACCTATTTGCCGGCTGCATCCGGTGAGGCGTATACCGTTAGCGACCCATTCTTTTCGGGGCAGCCTGTCTTTTCTGATTTTTCAAAATGGGTAACACAAATCCCCCAAGTTCCTTATGGAATGTATACCCAAGAAGTCGACAACGCCATTGCCGCAGAGATCCCTGCTCTGCTTGATGGTGATTCGGTTGATGATGTACTAGAACGAGTAGAAACCGCGCTGAAATACCAAATTCAGTAACGACCTCCCTAGGGTAATGAGAGCTGGGGAAGGCCCAGCTTTCCGTCTCTATTCATTCTCGTATTAATGGTGTAATAATGAATAAAGTTAGATTACATAGGCTTTATGACGTTAACGGTTGGCTGTTTGTGAGCGCTGCAGTGGCGTTAATTGCTTTGATGACTCTCTATCCAATTGCGAAATCACTTTGGTTGTCATTGCATTCTGGTCGTGGCGTATTACTTGAGTTTGTTGGTTTTGGTAACGTTGAACGCCTGTTTCATGATCCGGTTTTTAAGAAGGCACTATGGAATACGTTAATTTTCTTGGTGATCCAAGTACCTATTATGATTGTATTGTCTCTCGCAATATCGTCGTGCCTTAATTCTACTCAACTTAAATATAAGTCTTGGTTTCGTTTGGCAATATTTTTGCCGTGTGTGACTTCACTTGTCGCCTATTCCATTTTATTTAAAAGTATGTTCGGTCTTGATGGTGTGGTGAATTCATTTTTAATATTTTCTCATATTATTGATGAGCCTATTCCGTGGTTAGCTGATCCATTTTGGTCGAAGGTTACCATTATTATTGCGATTACATGGCGATGGACGGGATATAATATGATCTTCTTTTTATCGGCTATGCAAAATATAGATAAGTCAATTTATGAAGCAGCAAGAATTGATGGTGTCAGTCCGATTAAACAATTTTTATTTATTACTGTACCACTATTAAAGCCCGTTATTTTATTCACCAGCGTGACCTCGACAATAGGAACACTGCAGTTATTTGATGAAGTGATGAATATTACTAATGGTGGGCCAGCAAATGCGACCATGACGCTCTCACTTTATATTTATAATTTATCCTTCACCTTCGTACCTAACTTTGGTTATGCCGCGACCGTGTCGTATGTCATCGTGGTTTTTTCAGCGCTGCTTGCTTTGATTCAATTTAAAGCGATAAGGAATGATTAATATGTCGAGTAATAAAATAAACGTCATCTTAATGCATGCATTTCTGGTGTTAATGAGTTTTCTTTCTTTATTTCCTTTTTATTGGATGTTGGTGTCGAGCACAAATAGTACCAATCAAATCAATATGGGAAAATTTACTTTTGGTGATCAACTTTGGGTGAATTTACACAACTTAACCAGTCAAGTTGATCTGCTGCAAGTTTTTTGGAATACCTCAAAAATTGCGATCATCAGTACTGTGTCAACGTTAGCAGTATGTTCGATAGCCGGTTATGCA
Source organism: Vibrio sp. S17_S38 (assembly GCF_014694375.1). Classification (GTDB taxonomy): domain Bacteria; phylum Pseudomonadota; class Gammaproteobacteria; order Enterobacterales; family Vibrionaceae; genus Vibrio. The sequence continues at coordinate 27,124 of NZ_JAAUWW010000009.1, read as the reverse complement.
TTTGAAATATATAAAAGCAAAAACCGAGATCGGGTTTATGTTGCGTTATTAGCGACAATGATGATTCCTTTCGCTGCTTTAATGATTCCTCTTTTTACGATGTTTGGAAAGGCTGGATTATTAGATACCCATTTAGCGGTCATCATGCCAACCGTGGCAGGGGCTTTTATCATTTTCTACTTTAGGCAATGCACAAAAACTTTTCCGAAAGAGCTGATTGATGCTGCTCGGGTGGAAGGTGTCGCTGAATGGAAAATTTTTGTGTACATCTATGTGCCGGTGATGAAAGCCAGCTATGCAGCCGCTTTTGTCATTGTTTTCATGGCTTCTTGGAATTCTTTTCTATGGCCATTGATCGTTTTGCAATCGAACGATCTTAAAACCATCAATTTGGTGTTATCGAGTTTCGCTTCTGCCTATTCTCCCGATTTTGGGCTGATCATGGTGGGAACGGTGATCTCTACACTTCCGAGCTTGATTATTTTCTTTGCAATGCAAAAACAGTTCGTTGCAAGCATGACTGGAGCCGTAAAATAATGCGTGATACTCATTCTATTCATAAAAACTGGTTCTTTTGCCAAGGCTTGAAAAAGACGAATCAAATGCCTGAGCAATGCCAACGTATTGAAATTCCTCATAACGCGGTAGATGTTCCTTTTAATTATTTTAATGAGCAAGAGTTACATCAAGACTTTACTTATTACTATCCATTAGCGTGTCATGAAAGCGATCTAGTCAAGCAGCAGATCATGTGTTTTGAAGGCGTTATGTGTAATGCTCACGTTTATGTAAATGGTGTGTTAGTTCAGCAGTACAGTGATGGCTTTACTCCCTTTGATGTGCATTTAACGCCTCATCTACAAGTGGGTGAAAACCTTATCGTTGTGACATTAAGTGGTGTTGAGAACCCTAATATTCCGCCCTTTGGTGGCATGATTGATTTTCTTTGTTTTCCGGGGATTTATCGTGATGTTAGTGTGACCTCATTTGACGCCGTACGAATTGAAAATATCAAAGTTGAAACGTGCAATGTCTTAACTCAGCCTTCTGTCAATTTGAAGGTTATGTTGCAAGAATTATCCCCATATACTGGGCCACTTAATCTTACTTTTACTTTGATTGACCCTGACGGGGAATCTATTGCTACTGAGCAATGGAGCGTTGCTACGGTAACAAACGAGGCTCTGGAGCTTAATGTTTTTTCCTTGGATAAGGTGCAGTTATGGGAGCTTGATTCTCCTAAACGATACCAAGTGGAAGTGACTTTATCCGGTATGGACATTAATGATTGCTATCGTACTTTTTTTGGTTTCAGAGAAGCAGAATTTACCGTTGAAGGCTTTTACCTTAATGGCTCACGTCGTCAGTTAATTGGTATTAACCGGCACCAAAGTTATCCGCATGTCGGCTATGCTATGGGAAAGCGCGCTCAACAGTTGGATGCCGATATCATTAAATATGAATTAGGGTTTAACCTTGCTCGTACTTCTCACTACCCACAATCCCCGTATTTTTTAGATCGTTGTGATGAAATTGGCCTATTAGTCTTTGAGGAGATTGCGGGTTGGCAACACATTGGTGACAAAGCATGGCAGCAAAAATCGATTGAAAATGTGGCGGCAATGGTGAAAAGAGATTGGAATCACCCAAGTGTTATTTTATGGGGGGTGAGAATTAATGAATCACCTGATGATCATGATTTTTACACCCAGACCAATGCGGTGGCAAAGCGACTGGACTCAACACGTCAAACTGGCGGTGTTCGTTGTATTCAGAACAGTGAATATCTTGAAGATGTCTACACTATGAATGATTTTATTTTGACGGACAGTCAATTAAACCCTGCAGCAGCAGTGAATCTGCGTAGCCCACAAAATGTGACAGGCTTAGATAAACCTGTACCGTATTTAGTAACGGAATATGCAGGTCACATGTATCCGACTAAGCGTCATGATTGTGAAGTGTGGCAAAACGAGCATGTGATGCGTCATTTAAAAGTATTGGATGCGAGTTTCGCAAATTCGAACATCAGTGGTGCGATTGCATGGTGTTTATTTGATTACAATACCCATCGAGATTTTGGCAGTGGCGATAAGGTGTGCTATCACGGTGTGACGGACGCTTTCCGTGTGCCAAAGTTTGCCGCGTATGTTTATTCCAGCCAGCAAAGCCCAGATAACGGCGTGGTCATAAAACCCGTGACGTATTGGACGCGCGGGGAAAGACCAGAAGCGAAAGCTTTACCTTTGGTAATATTAACCAATTGTAATTATGTTGATGTTCAAGTGGGCTCAGGAGAATCACGCCGATTTTATCCGGATCGTGGACGCTTTGCTCATTTGCCTCATCCACCGATTGTGATTGATCAAATGAACCAAGGTGATCTGCCGCTTGGGGATTGGGGATACACATGGAGCGACTTAAAACTAAGCGGCTATGTGAATGGTGAAAAGGTGATGGAAACAGAATTATCCGCATCGCCCGTTCCTACGCAATTAGAAGTGACAGTGCAAACGACTGAGTTGAATGCGCACTGTGGAGACACGACACGTGTAGTACTGAAAGCGCTCGATCAAAAAGGTCATCTCATGCCGTATTTCCAAGATGTCGTGAGAGTGGAAATCAGCGATAATTTACGTTTAATTGGCCCTGGCGCATTGTCGATGGAAGGAGGCGTCGCCAGTTTTTGGGTTCGAGCTTACCAAGGTGGACAAGGCTCTATTCAAATACAAAGCCAAGTGTTTGCCCTCGAGAATATTGAACTGATGGTGAAGGAATGCCTAGTAGAGAAAAAGGACAATAAAGAGGTTCAACATGGCTAATATTTTACTGAAAGAAGTCGTAAAACGTTATGGTAATACCCAAACTATTCATAATATTGATCTGGAGATTGAATCGGGTGATTTTGTAGTATTTGTTGGGCCATCGGGTTGTGGGAAATCAACGTTATTGCGCATGATCGCAGGTTTAGAAGATATTACCGACGGCGAGATTCATATTGATAATAAAATGGTCAATCAATGCGATCCTGCTGCGAGGGGAATTGCGATGGTGTTTCAGTCCTATGCGTTATATCCGCATATGACCGTCGAGCAAAATATGGGATTTGGGCTAAGAATGAATGGCAGGCCAAAAGAAGAAGTGAAAAAGCTCGTGCACGAAGCGGCTTTAACGCTTCAATTGGATAGTTTACTTGATCGTACACCTAAACAACTATCTGGTGGGCAACGCCAGCGTGTTGCGATTGGACGAGCGATTGTCCGTGAGCCGAAAGTATTCCTATTCGATGAGCCTTTATCTAACCTTGATGCTGAATTGCGGGTTGAGATGCGTCTACAAATTGCCAAGTTACACCAAGAGATGGGCAATACCATGGTTTATGTTACTCATGACCAAGTGGAAGCGATGACCTTAGCGGATAAAATCGTGGTATTAAATAAAGGCCATATTGAACAAGTTGGATCCCCTATGGATCTTTACCATAAGCCTAAAAATTTGTTTGTAGCAAGTTTTATTGGATCACCAAACATGAATTTCATTAAAGGAAATATTATTGACATTCAAGGTGATGCCGTGACGATCATGATTAACAATATAGAAAAAATGACAGTTCAAATTCCTGAACACCGATTACAACGTAATCAAACAATCACTATCGGTATTCGTCCTGAGCACTTAAGCCTAGAATCTACAGGGGATGTGCAACTTTGTATGCATAATGAAGTGACAGAAAGGTTGGGTAATGCCACCTATTTATTTGGCACTTTTTCTGGGATTGATAACTTTAAAGTATTTTTAAGTGGGGATAATAACCCTAAGCCTTATAGCAGCATCGAATTGAGTTTACATAGCCAAGATTGTCATATATTTGATGAAGCAGGGCTAAGGATTAATTAATTATTTATTGCTTGTTCAATAACCTCTCATTTTTACATATTAATGGGAGGTTTTTTTATTTTTAATGGGTCACGCTTTCAATTGGAAAACTTTCCCGCCAGATCATTTCATACCCTAATAATACGGATTTTTTGTATTGTCGCCCTGCGACTAATTCAAGAAAGAGATCGACGGCCGATTCGCCCATTTCGGTTGCAAATAGCCGCATGGTAGTTAGGCTCGGATTCAAATGTTGGGCGGTTGGAATATCGTTCATGCTGATGACTTTTATTTTTTTTGGTATGTCAATGTCTCGTTCTTGGATCGCGCGATAAACACCAATAGCAATAATATCTGTAGCAGCAAATACCACGTCAGGCCATTGATTTTGATCTAACAACTCAGACATGGCGTTGTAGCCAGATTCAATGCAAAACAACTGACTGACTTTGCATAACTCGGGATGATAAATTTTTTTCTCTTGAGTCAGATTTCTAAAGACATGTAGCCTGTCCTCATCATTACCAATAAAGGCCGGGCGTTTAGCTCCGCTATTAATAATGTTCGAAACTAGTTCGGTAGCAGCAGCTTTTCGATCAAATAAGACGGAATCACTTTTTTGAGCCAGTGGATTGGAATCAATAAATATTAGCTGCCTATTTTGTTGGTAAATGCTATCAATATCTTGTGGGCTAAAATGACCAACACAAATCACCGCTTGGGCGTGTTGTAGGAAATATTTATTGGCTTTTAAGTGCGACGAAAATGTGTTTCGTAATGAAATATTAAAGTGATGGCAGCGGTTTTCAATTCCAATGCGAATGGAGGTAAAATAAGGGTCGTTTAACTCTTCTGTCGGGGAAAGAGAGTGTACAACGACTAAATTGAGTGTGGTATCACTCGCCAGTTTGAAGTGGGTGCGGGCTGCAATCGCATGATCTTCTTTTTGGCTTTCTTGTTTTCTCTGCCTTGGGGATCGATAGCCCAGTTCATCTGCAACTTTCTTAATCAACAGTCTTTTTTGCTTAGTGAGTGACAAACTAGGGTCATTATTTAATACCCTTGAAACCGTGGAAGGGGAGGTTTCTGTTTTGTTCGCAATATCTTTTACGGTAGTCAAATTAATTATGTCCTAAATATTTCCTAAATTTTATCGAAAGAATGTATTTGAAAAAGTGATAAAAGCTCAAATTATAAGAAATTAAATTTTATGGGGACAAAATTCGGTCTAGATAGCTACATACTTTGATACCAGAGCTTAGCAGAGTTGAGCGAGTACATATCTAACTATGATATTTTTTACGAGTCATGCTTCTTGTCATGTTCTTGCTGTACGAATGAAGGTAGGTTTCATAGAAAATGTTGTTATTCTTTATTGTGTACATCGTTCAATTGAGTTGAGGAAAGATTCAGCTTGTCTTCAGTAAACCTTAAGTTTCAGAGTTTATTCTCGCTTCACTTTGATTTTATAGGTTTCCCCATGAGCAACATTCTGCCTAATAAATGGTTCAATATCGTTTCGCGTCCGACTATGAAAGTGACGACTTTGATCGTCATACTCTCCATATACTATGGTTTTGTGCTGAACTACCCAATAGTGAGTCGTATTTTTTCATTAAGCACAGATGTTCCTGACTTTTGGTTCCCTTATACGGGGCCGTTTGTGCTGTGTTTTGCTTTTATGGTGGTTTTTTCCTTATTAGCTTGGCCTGCTGTTTTTAAACCGATTATGGCGGTTATTACCCTTACTTCTGCCATCGCTTTGTATGGCATAGTGACGTACAACATCTTGTTTGATATATCGATGATAGAAAATGTTTTCGGAACGAATCCATCAGAAATTTCGTTTTATCTTACCTTCCGATCAGCCTTGTATTTTGTGGTGTTTGGCCTTATTCCTACAATATTGATTTTCTGGGTTAAGCTTGAGTATAGATCGTCTATTTTAAAAGAATTACTCAGTCGAATTATTGTGGTTATGATTGCGGTTTGTGGGATCGCGTTGATTGCGGTTACCACCTACAAAGATTATGCCTCGGTAGGAAGGAACAATAAGTATTTAAACAAAATGATTATTCCTGCTCATGTTTATAATACTTTCCAATATGTGAACAGAAATTTCTTAACCAAGCCTTTAGATTATGTTTCTCTTGGGCAAGATGCTGCGTTGCAACCTGTAGAAAACAAGAAGCCGACGTTGGTGGTGTTTGTTTTAGGTGAAACGGCTCGTAGTATGAATTTCACGGCTAATGGCTATGCTCGTGATACTCAACCATATACCAAAAACTTAGGGTTAATTTCGTTTAAAGATGTGTCTTCTTGTGGGACTTATACGGCGTTGTCTGTTCCATGTATGTTCTCGAATATGGACCGAGAAAATTACAAAAAAGCACGCGCTAATAGCCAAGATAATGCCTTAGATATTATTGCAAAAAGTGGCGTTAAAACCTTATGGATAGATAATGATGGGGGAGATAAGGGCGTTGCTAAAAAAACCACGTTGATTGATATCGATCCGAAAAAACACCCGAAATTATGTAATGGAGAAACGTGTTTTGATGAGGTGATGTTAAAAGAAGCACAGCCATTTTTAGCTTCGGATGACAGTAAAAATAAGCTTTTAGTCCTGCATACTATTGGCAGTCATGGGCCAACCTATTTCCAACGTTTTCCTGCTGAAAAAGCAAAATTTGCACCTTGGTGTAATAGTAAAGATATAGAGCAATGCAGCGATCAAGAAATAACTAACGTTTACGATAATACATTGGTATATACTGACTACTTTTTATCGCAAGTGGTTAAAACGTTGGAGCAGTATTCCGACAAATATAATGTGGCAATGATGTATATGTCCGACCACGGTGAGTCATTGGGTGAACTTGGTTTATACTTGCATGGCACGCCGTATTCACTTGCGCCGAAAGAGCAAACAACCGTTCCATGGTTAATGTGGATACCGAAACAATACGCTACTCAGAAACACATTAATCTGGATTGTGTGAAGAGTGAGTCTAAAAAAACGGGCTACTCTCATGATAATTTATTCCATAGTGTTATTGGTTTTATGGGTGTGACAACCAAAGAGAAAAATGATCAAAAAGATTTATTTTCAATTTGCCAATCAAAATAATATTAATTGAGTTTTAAAAATGAACGAAAAAGAAATAGTCAAACGCACCGGTATCAGTCGTCTTATGTATACGCTGGTACACAGTTCTAATGGTGTGAAGTGGTTGGTAAAAAATGAAGCAGCGTTCCAACAAGAATTGATATTGTTTGTGCCGCTAACCGTGATTGCACTATGGCTTGATATTCCAGCCATGCACACATTAGCGATTATGTTATCGATGATGTTTGTCTTATTTGCAGAAATGACCAATACCGCGATTGAAGCAGTGGTTGATCGTGTTGGTTTGGATTACCACGAACTTTCTGGTGTGGCAAAAAATGTCGGTTCAGCGATAGTGACATTAAGTTTAATCATGTCTGCAATGGTGTGGGGCGTGGTGTTATTTACCCGGTTTGCATAAAATAATGAATGTGATTGGTAAAAATTAAGGTCCACGTGTTGGGCCTTTTTATTGAGCTTTTGCCACCATTCGAGTGTTATTGATCTAGTATTTACTCAATACTGAAACTCATTGATACCCTGTGAGAAACTATGAAATTATTGATTATCGAAGATTCTGAAGCGTTACGTCGAAGTATTATGGTGGGCTTAAATAATCTTGGTTTTACGGTTGATGAAGCTGGAGATGGTGCAACAGGTTTAAGCATGGCGTTGCTGAATCCGTATGATTTGATCATTTTGGATTTAATGCTTCCTAATGTTGATGGCATGGATATTTTGAAGTCACTCAGAAAACAAAATATCGAAACCAAAGTGATCATATTGTCGGCTAAAAATCTAACGAAAGATAAAATAGATGGTTTGATGCAAGGTGCTGATGATTATTTAACTAAGCCATTTTCATTTGAAGAGTTGCATGCCCGAATTTTAGCCTTATTGCGCCGAGGTCAAACCAACCAAGTGAGTAATAGTCACCACATCGCTGGCTTTACACTCGATCTTGAAACAAAAAATTTCTCTTATTTGAATCAAGATATAGATTTAACCCGCAATGAATTTAAGATCATTGAATGTTTATTTCTGGCCCAAGGACGAGTGGTGAATGTTGAAATGATCAGCGAAGCCGTAATGGGCAACTTTGACCATTTATCCAAAAATACTATTGAATCACACCTGTCATCGGTACGAAAAAAAGCGCGTGAATGCGGTGGTGATTTACCCATTAAAAATAAGCGCGGTTTTGGCTATATTATAGAAAAGAGTGCATCGTGAAGAATAAAAAGCCTCGTTCAATCAAGCGTAATTTAGTGAATTCAATATCATTTTTATTTGGTGTGATTATTTTTGCCGTTTACTTATCCGTTGATTTAAGTATGGATGGTTGGGCAGATTCACAATTTGATAAAGCCTTGGTGAATAAAACAAATTATTTGAAATCTTTAGTTCGTGTCACTGACGACCAAGTTGATTTTGATGACACCATGATGAGTGAGTCCACGGATAATGGGGATATTCATTATTACCAGTTATGGTATAAAGATAGTATTTTCAAACGCTCTAATTCTTTAAATTCTTACCCAGATTATGAGTTGTTAAAAATTCCTTTACCGCTTAATACCACGCAAATTCTTGATGTAAGATTGCCAAATGGGGAAACCGGAAGAGCGTCAATTTCCTACTTTCTTCCTGATTCTGAGTTATTAAATACCACTCATGTTCACCCTGCTTACTTAGCATTGTATGAATCAAATGACTCCTTAGAGGATATGTTGCTACTTTTGGATTTATTATTGATAGTGAGCTTTTTCTTCTCTCTTTTCTTAATGCGATATATTGCCACGCGAATTGTTAATAAGGGTTTAGCTCCATTACAGTACCTTAATGAAGAGATCAAAAAAATTGAGGTGAACTTGAATCTAGGGGACTCTACTGTTCAGTTAATTGAAGATCCTGCCTCAGAGGTACCAATTGAAGAAATTGCGCCAATACGTAAAGAACTGAATGCGTTTATTACGGCAAATCAGCTTTTTTTACAAAATGAACAACGTTTAACCAGTGATATTGCGCATGAATTGAAAACGCCTATTGCTGAGATCATGAGTTTGAGCGAAGTCTATATTCGTTATCCAAATGATGAGCGTATAGGGAAAACCTATAAAGAAGATATGCTAAAAATATCCACTAGAATGAAAAACATTGTGGACAAACTGCTTCTTCTGCATCGTTCTTCATCGAAGTTACTGCATCTTGAGTATGATGATGTTGATACCGAGAAAATGATCCAGCAAGTGCTAGATGATTTGTTATTCAAGGCGCCTAATATCCAAGAGAGAGTGACTTGCGATCTGAAAACGAGTCTTTTGTATGGCGATTCATTTTCTCTTAATGTGATTATTAATAACTTACTTGATAATGCGCTGTTTTATAGCCCCGATAGCTCTAAAGTTGATATTGAGATCCTACCGACTGGTGATGAAAATAAATGGCAGTTACAGGTTAGCAATAATCTACGCCAACCACTCAGCCAGCAAGATATTGAGCATATTTTAGATCCTATGTACCAAGCCGATAGTTCGAGAACTTCCAATGAACGACATGGGTTAGGGCTTGCGATCGTGAACAATATTTGCATACAAAATGCTTATCAATTGACTTTTAACACCGATATTCCTGATCGCATTATTTTTAGTGTTGGACCAATCTTATCGGCATCGAGTGATCATTTGGAAATCGTAAATGAGGAAATAAAAGGCTGAAAAGCTTCTGTTTTTCTTTTTTTATATTTCGTTAAGATGCTTGCTTAATAGACACTATTTATAATTATAGAGTCTATTATCCCCCCTTCATATTATGCATCTTTGCACCTCTACCTAACGCTGGTCGTTAGGTAGATATTTCTTTATTATCCAGCCAATAAAATGCTTTTGAGTATATATTTTTCTATTATCGTATTATGATCCAGATCTGATTTTTATTTAGGAAAACTCATGGCTGGATTAAGTCTGCTTACATTATTAGATGATATTGCTTCTGTGCTTGATGATGTGGCATTAATGTCGAAAGTGGCCGCTAAAAAAACCGTTGGTGTATTAGGTGATGACTTAGCATTAAATGCCCAACAAGTTTCGGGCGTGCGGGCTGAACGTGAGATTCCTGTTGTATGGGGGGTAGCAAAAGGATCGTTTCGTAATAAGTTGATTTTAGTACCGGCTGCTTTGCTCGTGAGCGCGATCGCTCCTTGGCTAATCACTCCTGTTTTATTAATTGGCGGCTTGTACTTATGCTACGAAGGCGCTGAAAAGGTACTGGAAAAATATCTTCATCATGAACATCCCGTCAATAATCAATCAGATGTCAATCAAGACAATAATGCTCTGACTCCTGAGGAGCTTGTGGCCTATGAACAAAAGAAAATCAAAGGCGCGATTCGTACCGATTTTATCTTATCACTAGAAATCATCGTGATTGCATTGGGGATAGTGCGAGGGCATCCGCAATTAACCCAGATTGCAGTGGTAAGTCTTATTGCATTTATGATGACGTGTGGCGTTTATGGGCTTGTCGCTGGTATTGTCAAATTAGATGATTTAGGTTTCTATCTGCAACGAAAAAGCCAAAGAAAGGGCGCTCTTAGTTTTTTAGGTAATGGTCTTGTTGCTATGGCGCCTAAATTAATGAAAGTGCTCACTGTCGTTGGTACTATCGCGATGTTTTTAGTTGGTGGGGGTATAATTGAGCACAGTCTACCCATGATACATCATTGGACATTAGCGCTTAATGCACCTTTTGCAGCGCTGACGTTTGTGAACTCAATCACACCCCTCGTCATTAGTGGTTTATTAGGTCTAATTGCCGGATCAATATTAGTTGGTATTGGACAAGTATTTTTTAAGTTGAAGCATTAGATTCAAAACTGGCTTTCTATAATAGCCCAATGGATATCGTCCTATTTCAAGCTGTACTTAAATGATGAGTGTTGTCGTTTGGTATCGCTTGTTGCACTTATCTATATCTACTAGAGCTTGTTGTTTGGCATAGTATCTCAACATGCTTGAGCTTTAATTTTCTGCGTTTTCAACTTCTTTGCATAGCCACGTAATTAATAGATTTAAACTTTCATTCGCAGTCAATTTTGGTCGAACTAAGTAATAACCCTTTCCTGATGTAATGCGTAGTGGATGCGGTGTTACTAAACGACCTAATTCAATTTCTTGTTGTGCAAGTGTCACATCACCAATTGTAATCCCAAACTTTTGAATGGCAGCACTCACTGAAAGGTCAAGAGTGGCAAAGTGTTGATTTTTAGCGCCGGTTAAATGAATGAGCTGAGGCTGTTGTAGCGCTTTACTTGCATGAGTTAGCCATAAATCCCAGTCCGATTTTTGTGGAGTCGCATGCAGCCATGTGAGTGAGTTAAGGTTCGCTAAGTCAAAACTTCCATTTCCCTTTTGTTTCGTAAGTAACTCTGGTGAACACATGGGCGTGAGCACTTCTTCAAACAGTAAATCAGCAAGTAAGTTTTCAGCATTGTGTGAGTAGTCGCCATAGCCAATAGCAGCATCGAAGGATTCAGCGGTAAAGTTAATTTGATGCTTAATGGTTGAGGTCAGTTCTACATCAATCTCTGGATGAGCTTGCTGAAAATTCATTAACTTAGGGAGTAGCCAAGGTGTAATGCAACTGGGTGCTTTTAGTTTTAGCTTTTGCTTATCGTAGGAGATTTGTTCTACGGCACGTTGTAACTGATTCAAAATCGACTCTACCGATGCCATAAAGGTATGTCCTTTGCTGGTCAATGTTAATCCTCTCGCATGTCTTTGAAATAGCGTCACATCCAGTTTTTGTTCTAGTGAGCCAATTTGTCGACTAACCGCGCCTTGAGTGAGGTTTAAACGTTGTGCTGCGGCGGTAAAATTTTGCTCTTCTGCAGTGATTAAAAAAGCATGCAGCTCTTTCGTTGAAGGTAGTCGGCTAAACATGGCGTTCCTTGTCTGTTTATTTTGTTTTTATGGACGCATGGCTTTTGTTATTTTATCTTTTTAGTTATGCGTTTTTATCATGGCTAGTATGACAACTTTTCGATTCTAATTTCAACTTGATTTTGTATATGATGTGAGTGTAAAAAATAAATATGCATATATATGGCATTAATATTTATTATTTATCGCATTTGTGTATTTTATTATTCAATTTAAACTGAGGGTGGTCATGAAATCATTAGCTGAAAAATTAGTTCCACCAGCGGTAGAAAAACTCATACCTTATCAATCGGCACGTCGTATTGCTCGTCAAACCGAAAATACAGGGCACTTATGGCTTAATGCAAATGAGCTTGAAAGTAGCTGCCAATACGGTGATGTGACCGAAGGGAGAAACACGCACTATAATCGTTACCCTGATTTTTTACCTCATGATATTGCCGCTGACTATCAAGCTTATTGCGAGCATCAATCTAACGTCGTATTTCAACCAAACCTTGAAACCATTGCGGTGAGAGGCGCCGATGAAGCGATTGATTTATTAATTCGCACGTTTTGCCTACCGGGTAACGATCAAATTCTAGTGTGTCCACCTACTTATGGTATGTATGAGTTTTGCGCTGATGCCTTTTCTGTTAATACTACTGTGGTGCCATTATTAGAGAACTTTCAATTGGATCTCGCCACGATAGAAACCAAGCTTGATAAGACCAGTTTAGTGTTTTTATGCTCGCCTAATAATCCTACTGGCAATGTGCTGCATCAGCAAGATCTGCTTACCTTATTAGAAGCCAGCAAAGATAAATCGCTAGTGGTGGTTGATGAAGCTTATATTGAATTTGCACCGCACACCTCTGTGGTAGGTTTAATGGCTAAATATCCACATTTGATTGTGATTCGAACCTTATCAAAAGCTTTTGGTTTAGCGGCGATTCGGGTGGGTTTCATGTTGGCAGATTCTAGCGTGATGACCTATGTTTCTCGTTTAATTGCACCTTATCCTATTGCTGATCCTAGTGCTGAAATTGCTCAAAAAGCATTGAGTCCAGCAGGAATTAAGCAGATGGAGCAGCAAACCAAGTTGCTAGCAGAAGTAAGAGACTGGTTTATTGCTGAAATTTCAGAATTAGCTATTGTCGAAAAAGTTTATGCTTCGAGTACTAATTTTGTTCTCGTGCGATTTAACACTCAAAGTAGTATGTATGATTACTTAATTAGCAAAGGCATTGTGGCAAGAAGCCCAGCCAATGAATCGAGTGTGAAAGGCTGTGTTCGTATCACCATTGGCAGCAAAGCCAGTATGGTTGAAACATTAAATACGTTAAAACAATATACCTAATATAAACAATACGCCTAATACAAACAGTATATCTAATATGAGTAACATAATAATTTAAAAGGATTTAGTCATGAAAAAAATAATTACGATTGCGGCTGTGCTTTGTTCTATGTTGTGGTTACCGGCGCAAGCAGCTGATCAAAAAGTAGTGCGTTTATCTTCAGATTTCACCTATCCACCTTTTAACTACAAAGATTCAAATGGTGAGCCTGCAGGTTTTGATATCGAAATTGCCGCGGCATTATGTAAAGAAGCTAATTTTAAATGTGTGTGGAGCACTCAAGATTGGGATGGTTTGATCCCTGCATTATTAGCGCGCAAATCGGATGTCATTATGGCTTCAATGCGCATTACTGAAGAACGTAAAAAACGTATTCTGTTCACCAATAAGTATTACCAAACTCCGGCTCGTTTTGTCGCAAAAAGTGATGCTGGTTTTACTCTGGATAAAGCAGGACTAACAGGCAAAAGCATTGGCGTTCAAATTGGTACTATTCATGATACTTACGTGACGGAAAAATTTGGTGATGTGGCGACGATCAAACGCTATAAAGGCCAAGATGAAGTCTATTTAGATTTGGAAAATGGTCGTCTCGATGCAGCGTTTGGTAATGCTGACCAACTTCAATTAGCGTTCTTAGATAAACCATTAGGAAAAGGTTTTGTGTTGGCGGGCACGCCAGTAACGGATAAAGCTTATGTAGGAGAGGGAACGGCGTTAGCTCTGCGTAAACAAGATATCAAGCTTGCGGAGGCTTTTAATAAGGCAATAGCAGAAATACGTAAAAATGGCACTTACGACAAAATTGCAGCTAAATATTTCAACTTCGATATTTATGGTGATTAGGCCAAAAAATCATAAAGCTATTTTTTAGTTGTAGCGAATTTTAAACAAAAAAATCCCTGCTTTCGTTTACTCTAAAGCGATAAACTAAGCAGGGAGTGGCTATTATGATTGCGAATCAGAAGCACACAAAGTAATTATAACGATCTATTGATGCTTGGGTATGTTAACTATTCATGAAGCTTTTAGTTTTCGATCAACATCTCAAATAGCGCTAGCTCTGAAGCTCCATGTAGTTAGGTAGTTAACTATGATAAAGACTAATAACGATGAAATTTACCCGCTTGATAGTCATTAATTGCTTGGTTAATTTCATTAATGCTGTTCATCACAAAAGGTCCGTGGTGGACAACTGGCTCATCAATCGGTTCACCCACAAAAATCAGCAGTCCAGTATCAGAATCCGATGTTATTTCAATTTCATCATGGCTATTTAGCAACGGGATGACAGGTTTCATGATGGCAAAATCACTTTGCTTTAATGATTTTTCTGAAACGGTCACATCACCTTTATAGACATAAATAAGTGCATTATGGCTACTTGGTATTTTGAGTGAAATAGTGTTACCCGCTTGGGCTTTCCAATCAGCGACAGTAGCAGGTACGCCTGTATCCGTTAATGGACCTTGTAGTGGTTCACCATTCACGATTAAGTCGCCTGATAAAATTCTCAGTAAATTCGTTTCGGTTATAAATTTTTCAGTAATTGATTCAGGCTGAAAATCAAAATATTTAGCAGGCTTCATTTTGTCGCGCGCTGGTTGATTAATCCAAATCTGAAAACCGTGTAATTGACCATCTTCCATGATCGGCATTTCGCTGTGGATCACGCCTTGCCCGGCTGCCATCCATTGTGCGCCACCGCTGCGTAATTCACCTACATTACCCATATGATCTTTGTGTTGAAAGTGCCCATTCATCATATAGGTTAATGTTTCGATACCGCGATGGGGGTGCGGAGGAAAACCACCCACATAATCTTTTTTGTCGTCAGCTTTTAATTCATCCACCATTAAAAACGGTGAGAAGTATTTATTATTAAAACCAGCAACCCGACGAATTTTCACCCCGTCACCATCGGATGTATTTTGAGATTGCATAACGAAATGCACGGGACGTTGATTTAATTGAGACATAGTGACCTCGGGATAGTTAGTTGATATACATTCATAATAGAGCAAGATATTGCGCTTGATGATAGGGGGAGATAAATGAACTTGTTCGAAAAAATCGAACAACAAAAGTAGTTATGTATGTAATTGAGATGTGTACAGCGGCTATGAATGCACCTTTAAGCGAAGAGTGTGCGGTGGGGGCTGTAATGATCATTGATTCCACTTATAAAATGACATAGCTTAGTAATAACCTCCGATTTGTAACAATTTATAAATGCATTTTTTCATTAAGATAACGATAAAAATAACCGTCATGGAGAACAGGATGTTCAACCCTCAAAGAAAACCTCTACTGGCCTTAATTGGCTCACTTGCTGCTTTATCCACTTTTTATACCGCTAACGCTTTCGCGCAAGATACCACTGCGGTTAAAAACACAGAAATCACTGTGGGCGCACTACGTTTCACCAGCCATGCTGCGACTTTTGTGGCGCTTGAACGTGGGTACTTTAAGCAGCAAGGTTTGGATGTGAAACTGAAATTCTTCCAAGCGGCGCAACCAATGGCAGTTGCGGTGGCATCTAAAGATGTTGATTATGCGGTGACCGCAATGTCGGGTGGTTTGATTTCCTTGGCTGATAAAGGCGCGATTAAAATTATCGGCGGTTCATTGTCAGAAGATCCTAAAGTCAGTGGTCAAAAAATTGTGGTTTCAAATAAAGCATTTGAATCTGGCGTAACCGATCCGTCTAAACTTGATGGAAAGACGTGGGCGATTTCCCAGAAAGGATCGTCGTTCCATTATGTTGGCGCACAAATTGAAGCCCAAGATCACATCACCATGCACTTTAAACCGTTGCAAAAAGTGGGCGCTATTATTGGAGCAATGAAATCAGGTCAAGTGGATGCATGGTCGATTGTGCCACATATTGCTAAGCCTTTGGCGGATGCCGGTGCGGTTCATATTATTGGTAATGTGTCGGATTACTTACCCAATTACCAAGTCACCACTATTTTTACCTCCACGCATAATGCTACCGACGAACGCGCGCAAACTAAAGCATTTCTGACGGCAATTGCTAAGGGTGCGGCGGATTATAATGCTGCCATGATTGATCATACCGCGGGTCAGCAAGGTGAAGATGACATGGTGAAACTAATCCATAAATACATTTATACCGATCAACCTCTCGACAAGGCTGCCCCAAGCATCATCAATGGTTCGATGCGATTGAATGCTGATAACTTCTTAAACATGGGCTCTTTACAAAATCAATTGGATTGGTTTCAGCAAGGTAAGATGGTTAATACTTCAATCGAGCTGACTGATATTGTGGATACCAGTTATGTTAAAACAGTTGATGCTAAATCGGTTGCGGTTAAATAAGTTGATAAAAAAGCAATTGATACGAAAGAAGAGCCCACTAAATAAGAATCCATTAAATAAATACCAGAGACACTATGAATTTAAGCATTGAACAACTGGGTCATTCGTACGGACAAATAGAAGTACTGCGTGATATTAATTTGGACATTCCTACCGGAAAAATCGTGTGTATTGTTGGACCTTCTGGCTGTGGGAAATCCACGCTATTACGGTTAATCGGCGGTTTAGAGCAAGCAAGCAGTGGACAAGTTTTACAAGTCGGCGAGCCGCCACAAGCATGTTTGAATCCGCTAACGTATGTATTTCAGCATTTTGCGCTGCTGCCTTGGCGCACGGTAGAAGGTAATATCAGCGTAGTATTGGAAGATCATAAACTGTCGAAAGGACAAGTAGACATCATCATTACCGATGTTTTGGCACGAACCAATTTAAGTGATTTTCGCCACGCTCTGCCCAAGCAATTATCGGGCGGAATGAAACAACGAGTGGCGATAGCCCGTGCGTTGGCAGTGAAACCGGCGGTAATGTTGATGGATGAACCTTTGTCGGCACTCGACAGCCAAACCCGCGAGCTATTGATGGATGATTTGGTGAGCTTGTGGATTAAAGAACCTTTCACTGCGGTATACGTTACGCATAATTTAAATGAAGCGGTGAGGTTGGGCCATAAAATTGTGGTGTTGTCTCGTCGCCCTGGTTGCATTCACGAAGTGGTTGAAATTGATACACCATTGAATGAACGTCATGCGGGAGATGCAGCGTTAGCCGAAAAGCAATCTTACTTATGGAACTTAATGCGAGATGAAGCGATGGCCGCAGAAGGAGAGTTGATTGATGGATAACCTAACTCAGAAACCGGTGCCATTTCGCGGCGGAGGTTTTGCTCCTCAGCCGAAACCTTGGGTTGGTGTCATTGTGTTTATTGCATTGATTGCGCTGTGGGAGTTAGGCTCTCGCAGTGGATTTCTGTCACCACTAACCGTTCCTCAACCTTCTAACGTGTGGGCAACTTTTGTCGATCTCTATCAAAGTGGTTTGTTATGGCAGCAATTGTTGCCGTCATTAACTCGTTTAGCGGTAGGGGCGAGTATCGGTGTGTTGGTTGGGATCAGTCTAGGGTTAATGATTGGTTTGTTTTCATTGGCGAGAGCAGGGCTAGTACCATTAATCTCAGCAATTTTCCCAATACCTAAAATCGCATTATTGCCGTTATTTGTTATTTGGTTTGGTATTGATGAAGCTTCTAAATATGCACTCATCGCTTTTGGTACTTTTACCCCAACCGTGGTGGCGACTTATGGCGCGGTCGATAATGTCGATCGTTCGCTTATTCGTATGGGACAAAGCTTCTCAATGTCGTGGTTTTCGATTGTGCGTAAAATCGTACTGCCGGGCGCAATGCCGGGCATTTTATCCGGTCTGCGAGTCAGTTTAGCGATTGCGATTATCTTGCTGGTGGCGGCAGAAATGCTTGGCGCTGAATACGGTATTGGTGCATATATTCTTGAAGCTGGTTCTCTGTACGATCTCGACCGTCTATTTACCGGAGTGGCGATATTGTCGCTGCTTGGCATCATTATCAGCTTTGTGATTGGGAAAATAGAAAAGCGGCTGTTGAAGTGGCGTTAGAATTTAATTATTGATATGACGATAAATGCCCCACGAAGATTATTATCTCGAGAGGCATTTCTTTATCTGGTTTTTGGACAATTTTACGTTATGAATAAAAGCACGTTACGAATAGAAGGTTTTACGATCCTGTTTTATGAACGAAATATGTAAAATATTCTTGCCATTTACAGAGACTACATCTATTGTTATCGTAATTCGACGATAAACGAAATAAGTAATAATATGATCAAAGCATGTAGCTCAACCAATCAACAAGCTTTTCAAGTTAATACGGATGATTTAGCCCGAGAGCTACAATTCTCTAAACTAGCTAAAGCATTATCACATCCCGCTAGAGTTCGGATCTTAACCATATTATTGAGATTAGATCGCCTTGATGGTTGTCTTAATAGTGATTTGGTTTCCCAATTAGGGCTAGCACAATCAACCGTATCAGAGCATTTACGCATTTTAAAAGTCGCTAAATTGATCAGTGCCGAGCCGATTCCACCTAAAATGTGTTATCGCATTAATCGAGCGACATTAAATGAATTCAGTCATTTATTTGATGATTTTAACAATTAATCATGACGCCCTTTACAGGCTAACACACAATGTAATTGCCCTTTTAAACAAAGAAAATTATTTCTTATTAGCAATAAAATCGTATTTCGACGATTTACGATAATAATAAACTTTACACATGAGGATAAACCATGGAACAGATATGTAAGCCTAAATTAGGTTTTCTAGACCGTTATTTAACGCTCTGGATTTTTCTTGCCATGCTAATTGGTGTTTTTATTGGGGTGGTATTTCCACAAATTGCTAATTGGAACGAATCAATGAGTATGGGATCGACCAATATCCCACTGGCGATTGGACTAATTTTAATGATGTATCCACCGCTTGCTAAAGTTGATTATAGCTTACTTGGACAAGTCACTAGAGATAAAAAAGCCATTACTTTATCGCTGGTTATGAACTGGATTGTTGGCCCCATTCTGATGTTTGCTCTTGCGATGATCTTTTTAGGTTCTCATCCCGGCTATATGGTGGGTATTATCATGATCGGACTGGCACGCTGTATCGCGATGGTATTAGTTTGGAATGATATTGGCGGTGGTAATAAAGAATATGGCGCGGCATTGGTGGCTATTAATAGTGCGTTTCAAATCGTTACTTACAGCTTTATGGCGTGGTTATTTATTACGGTTCTTCCACCTGTTTTTGGCTATGAAGGTATGGTAGTGGATATTTCCATTGGTGAAATAGCACAAAGTGTTGCTATTTACCTTGGAATTCCATTCTTAGCGGGTTATTTAAGTCGTAAATGCTTAGTTGCGGCTAAAGGCATTGATTGGTACACCCAAGTATTTATTCCACGTATTTCCCCAATCACGCTGGTTGCTTTATTGCTTACCATTATTCTGATGTTTAGCTTAAAAGGCGAAATGATATTTGAATTGCCGTTAGATGTAATATTAATCTCGGTTCCATTGTGTATTTATTTTGTTGTGATGTTTTTCACCAGCTTCTTTATCGGTAAAAAAATGGGCTTACCGTTTGATAAAAATGCTTCTATTGCTTATACCGCAACAGGCAATAATTTTGAATTAGCCATTGCCGTATCTATTGCCGTTTTTGGGATTAATTCACAACAAGCTTTTGCTGGTGTCATTGGCCCATTGATTGAAGTACCCGTGTTGATTTTCCTCGTTAATAGAGTACTAAAAATGAAACCTAATTACCGTGTAAAAAACTGAAAAAGTGTATGTAATTTAATACTTAATATAAATACCAAATATTCTAACCAATAAGTGAGAAAATAATGATGACAACGATTACTATTTACCATAACCCAGAATGTGGTACATCTCGTAACACCTTGGCACTTATACAAAATACAGGTGTAGAACCCGAAGTAATTCATTACTTAGAAACGCCACCAACACGCGAAACGTTAATGAAATTAATTGCAGATATGGGGATCTCGCCTCGTGAATTACTTCGTAAAAATGTTGATCCATTTGAAGCTTTACAACTTGCCGAAGATAAGTTTAGCGACGCTGAGCTAATTGATTTTATGCTGGTCGACCCAATTTTAATCAACCGTCCAATAGTGGTCACCCCAAAGGGCACCAAACTTTGCCGCCCTTCTGAAGTGGTGCTTGAGCTTTTAGATGCCCCACAACAAGGTGAATTTAATAAAGAAGATGGTGAAGCAGTTATCAATAAACAAGGACAGCGAGTGTCTAAATGAGTAATTTTCAGAATGAGATGCCAGCATTAAAGCGCGAGCTACTATTTTATGATATCAATGTTGATCATAGTGGAGACGAACCTTGTTTGCAGCCAGTAAAAATTTTGATGCTATATGGCTCGGTTCGAGAACGTTCTTATAGTCGCTTAGCCACACAAGAAGCGGCTCGATTATTGGAATATATGGGGGCAGAAGTTCGTATTTTTAATCCATCAGGTCTGCCGTTGCCTGACGATGCGCCGGACACTCACCCTAAAGTGCAAGAATTACGAGAAATGGTTCGCTGGTGTGAAGGAATGGTGTGGTGCTCACCGGAGCGTCATGGTGCGATGACCAGCATTATGAAAGCCCAAATTGATTGGATCCCTTTAACTGAAGGTGCGGTTCGTCCATCACAAGGAAAAACACTCGCTATCATGCAGGTAAGTGGTGGATCTCAATCATTTAATTCATTAAACCAAATGCGTATCTTAGGACGATGGATGAGAATGTTTACCATACCTAACCAATCTTCAGTAGCAAAAGCATGGTTAGAATTCGACGACGAAGGCAGAATGAAACCTTCAGCTTATTATGACCGGATTGTGGACGTTATGGAGGAATTAATGAAATTTACTTTACTATTACGTGGCCGAGTTAATGAATTAACAGACCGTTATAGCGAACGTAAAGAAAGCGCCGCTGAATTATCCGTTAGAGTGAATCAAAATAATATTTGATCTAGGCCTATATCGTTTTGCTCAGCGACAATATCTTATGACTTAGCGAACAGCTGACTCGTGTCTTTAAAGGCTTTGAATTCTAATGCATTACCACAAGGATCGAATAAAAACATGGTGGCTTGTTCCCCAACTTGATCTTTGAAGCGGATGTAGGGCTCAATCACAAATTCAATATTAAAGTATCTTAGCCGGTCAGCAAGCGCTTCCCACTGTTCCCATTGCAACACAATACCAAAGTGAGGCACGGGAACATTGTGACCATCCACGGCATTGGTGTGTGCATGTTCTTGAGTGGTGGTTTTTGGGTGCTCATGAATCACTAATTGATGGCCATAGAAATCAAAATCGACCCAATGATCACTAGAGCGGCCTTCTTCGAGCCCAAAAACGCGATGATAAAAATCACGAGCAGTAGGTAAATCGTAAACAGGGATGGCAAGGTGGAAAGGGGATAATGTCATAAATTCTCCAAGCGATTTAGTCAATAAAGGAATATTCATGTTGTCACTTATAATAAAAGTGATGCAGTTACTATAGTTTATAGAACTATCATGTGTTGAATGGATCGCTGTATTTGGATCTGATAATAATCGTAGTCTTGTGCTGAGTTAAAATGGATAACTAATTATCTCCAGATTTTTCTTAAGTTATTCTTACTTATTTTTATGATGTTTGATTATTAAAATGGTTTATTTCAGTGGTCGTGATGCTAACTATTTTAATATTTGTGGTGATAATATAGCGTTGTCCTTTCTCATAGCTTTTAGAAAATCGCCTTAAAATCACGTTAGGCATTTTAAGGCGGGAGATTATTTGTTTTCGTTTTAATAATCGTTATGGTTGAGGGTTCCAACCTTGACCATTATTGTAATCACTAAAGATGGCACTTCGAGTTAAATAAGGCGTGGCTTCTTGCTGAGAAAGCAAATACACGCCTTGTCTTGCGCTTAGATTTATTGGATTACCACTAATATCCATGGTATTGAACTCACGCCAGCCGGTGGTTGCGGTTGGTGTACTTGGATTAGGGCTTGGTTGCCCATTAATGCCTTCTACTGCCCAGCCAATATTCGCAATGTGTGAGTCGACGTTGCTGTTGATGAGAACCACGTTATCGTAATAATTACTGTATCCTGCACTGCGCGCAAAATAGGTGGAACCTCCTGCAACCGTATTTCCTACTGGGCCTGCGCCATGAGTAAACTGACTATTGAGGAAGACAAACCCCGGAGAGTCTGCCGCTACGGTTCGTGCTTGTAAAATATAGCCGCCAAGCGTCTCAAGGTTGGTACCATCTTTGGAGTCGCCAAGGGTTCTAATTTCGGAGTTTTCGAATAGAGCGGTGTGATTATTTCCCCAAATAAAGTCGACATTACCGGCAATTAAACTGTTGTAAAACCAGCTGTAGCCTTTGAGTTGGAGAGTGTCTTGCTCACTGATAAAGTGCACATTCTTTGCTATAAATCGTTGCTGATCGCTGCCGTTAAAATACAAGGTTTCAGCTTGGTTAGAAGCCGTGCTACTGCGAATATGGCTATTTTTTAAGGTTAAATTTTGCAAGGTGAAGTTATCCGAGGACTCGACTAGAAGAACACTTCGACCACCTTCAACGCCATCTCCCACAGAAGATTTTCCCGAACCCGAGTTTAAGGTTTCATAGTTGTCATATTCGATAATTGTATCTTGTGGTGATATGCCTTTAATAGTGAGGTTATTTTGGTTGGCAATATAGAGTAATTCTCGATAAGTACCGGCAGCTAAATTAATGTCCACTGGTGTGTTGGGATCGCCTTTTTTCATGACATAGTTTAACGCGCCTTGTAAGGTGGAAAAATCACTACTGGCCGAAGTACCAACGTTAATATTAGTTGGATTCGGTGAGGCTGTTTTGGTAGTAAATTGCCATTGGCTATTTTTACCAAGTCCGGCAAACTCTTTGCCGCCAATCTGTGCTCCACTGACCACATCATCACCGACCACAATATAGTAACTTTCACCTGCGTCTAAGGCATCACTATGAGGCTGAATATGCAAAGTATTATTGGTTAGGTAGATTGGGTTTTGGTTGACGTTACGGTGTTGTTCTTGATTTTTATATCCAAGAGAGTTCACATCATTTTGTAGATATAAAGTATCTACCAACACATCATCATTGCTGCGGTAAATTCGCACTTCACCTTTGGCGCTTAACGCGGGAGAATTATCAAAGGTGAGGGTGAGTTCCGTATCAATATGCTGTTCAGTGCTATTAATGGCGGGCATAACTTTATTGTCTAAATCGTAGCTTTGAGTTGGCATCACAAAAGGGGCTTCAACATTAACCGTAATACTTTTTGCTAGAGTTGGATCGGATCCAGATTGGAAAACCACTATGGCTTGCCCGACTGATAATGGGATTAAACTGACCAAGTCACCGGATTGATGAATGGCGATTATTTTTTTATCATTGCTTTGAACTGTGAAGTCATCGGCTGTCATACCATCGCTTTGTATTGCGGATACCTGAATATCCAGTGATTCTCCGCCAGCAATCGCACTGTCCCAAGTCGGTTGTTTATAATCGAGTACCATTAATACTGGTTTTAATCTTGGGTTACCGACTTTGATGTAATCGACTTCAAATGAACGGTTGTTGGTGAAAATGCCAAAAGGCCCCGGTTGTAATAAATCAATGCTGGTTTGTGGGATGGTTTGGCTACTGATTTTTTCACCGTCCATGTATAAGGTCATTTGGTCGCCTTCAATATCAAAGCGAACTTTGTACCAAGTGCCATCATCTCCATCGTTGGCACCTAAATAAATGGGAGTAGAAGTTTGTGATGGACGGCTAATTGAACCAGAATCACTGACGGCCATTTCCACTTTGGTACTGCTTGGCGAGTTTTGTAAGTTCATCCCTCCACCCAGCCAATTACCTTCACCTTGCTGATGTGCAATAAGAAATAGCTGTTTATTAGCGGTGGTACTGTTTTGCCTTGGACGGATCCGACCTTCAATAAAATAATCATCATGTGCTGAAATTTTACTTTTTCCGTCTTCGCCGATCATTAATATTTCACCGCCTTTACTGCCAGCGGTATATCGTAAATAGCCACTTTTCGCTGGCATATCAAAGATGCCATCCGGATCGCCACCTTCTGTTGCCAATGTATCCCATTTGCTTAAATCATCTTTGTTAAAATCAGCACAGAAATAGAGATCTGTCATATCTTGGCAGACTGGTAATAGTTCTAGCTTAGTTTGATAGCATCCCGACAATATTAATGTAGAGAGCAACGGTAAGGCCAATGTCTTATTCATAATGTCCCTTTAGAATAGATATTTTTATAATTGAATAGAGTGAAACGTGATGCTTTTGTTCGCAGTAATTTTATTTGCGAGCAATCAGTTTCTGCTTTTTAAAATGGTGAGAAATGAGTGAGAAACATTTTCTCACTCATGATGGTATGACCTATTTAGTGCTCAGTTTTCCTGAACCTGCATTAGCCAATATTTCAGCTTTGAGATGCTTTGGTTTTTCTAATTTATAACGGTAGGTTTGTTTCGGCAGCCAGAATGCATTTTCATCTTTTGGATCAAGAATCGTGACGTTAGCATTAGAGCTTGAGCTGGTGGATTTATCGATGGCAAATGGAGTGAAATCAACCACGCTATTATTCACAACGTTACCGCCAGAATAAAAGTAAGTGCCACATTCTGCGACTTGGTAGCCTGCTTTGGTGCATTTATCGATGTTGGACGTTTTAGAGCTAAAGCCAATGATTTTGGACCAATCTTCGGTGCCTGAAATATCAAACACGTTGTTTTCTGCATAAATTTTAGATGCCGTGCCTAAAATAATGGCATCTCCCATTTTATAAACAGTTTCTTCTGCATTTGCATTCAAGTTGTAATAGTTGTTGTATACATGGACGCGACCAAAGCGTACGCGAGGCATCCGTTGACCTGTATTTTCCCAATAGTTATGGTGGAAAGTGACATCAATTGAACCTGGGCCATAATTGATTTCTGGATTGGCTGAATCACTACCACCCAGTAAGTTAGTTTTATCGTGGTTTTTAAATACGTTATAAGAAATGGTGACTTTACTGGAGCCATTGGTGACATCGACTAATCCATCATGGTGTTGCACTTTTTGTTCTTTCTCGTTGTAAGGCGCGGTAAAGACTGGAGGGAATTGATCATCGGTGCGAACACCATCGCTAAAGGTGTTGTGATCCACCCAAACATGTTGTGCATTATTTAACGTGATCAGATCGTATTCTGAATTCCAACGTCCACCTTCTATAGAAAGGCAAGCAGCAGGATTTTGAGTATCACTGATAAAGGTTTCACGGCAATCGCCTTGACCGAATTCATTAGTATCAATTTTAAACGAATCCGTTGAACTCCAACCTGGGAAATCATCAAACGCATCTTTGAATTCAATATTACGGATCACCACGTTGGTGACAGGCTCTGCGTCTTTTTCGCTTTTTCCTAATACCAGTGAACCATGTTGAATTATGGCATCACTGCCCACACCTAAAATGGACGTATTGGAACCTACTCGTAACACAATATGGTTAGCTTGGGCTTTTTGATAGCAAGAACGAGCATTTTCTAAAGGGCCACTAACTGGCTGTGGTTTGCCATTACTGGCTAAATCTTGTTTATTCCATTCATGTGGATTAAATCTCTCGCGATAAGCGGTATAGAAGTCATCATAATTGGTATAACCAGAATCAGAACACTGCGCCATGTAGTCGGCTGGAGTCACGGCTTTTCCATCGCCATCGGTTGATAAATCAATTAAACCTTTAACGTAAATGATTTTGGCAGTATTACTTGGGTTGGCATTTAAATTCGCATCTTGCGATCCATATAAAGCAGTGATCAATTGATGTCGATTTTCTACGACGTAGGTTTCTGTTTCTTTTGCGGTATTTCCTCCGGTTACTGGCCCATCTACAGCTGCCCATCCATCAGCGCCTAAAGACGTAATATCATAATTACAACCTGAAACTAGCAAGCTGATTACAATACCAAGTGATAATTTTTTCATACATTCCTCGTATTATTACTTTCATATTATTGGAATGTAATTTATAGAACATGATTTTAAAAAACAAAGCACGCCATTTCATTTTGTTGATCTTTGTCATGCGTTTATGACGGAATTGGATTAAAATAAAGCGTTGGATCAATTAAATTCTGGGGGATAAATGAACGTTTTCTGTTCATTAAGTCATCGATTGGTTTATTTTAAAACGAAAGGCTTCTTGGCAGGTATCTGAATATTTAATACATAATGAGAAAAAGAGTAGTGTTAATGATATGAATAAAGCGGTGTGTATAAGCCAAATGACACGGCTGTTTTCCTGCAGGGGTGTCATTTAGTACCAAGATAAACATAGATAATGACTCCTTATTATCTAAATTTCGTTTAATTGGTTGTATTAGTTTTTATCACCAATAATGCTGACGGTTTTTGAAATGGCATTACCATTTTGGTCATTAACCGTAAAGGTATAGCTTTGTATATTATTGCTATGGTTTACGAAATGCATCTGACCATGATCATTGGTCATTACTTGACGAGATCCCATGCCGTCGACAGTAACAGGATAATCGGTTAATGGCTGACCATTTTGTTCTACGGTGACTATCGCATTATTGTAGCGTTGAGATACTTGTAAAGTTACATCTGATGAAGATGCAGCCATTGCCGCTGAACTAAATAGAGTTGTGATAGCGATTGCAGTTAATAATTTTTTCATGGTATTTCCTCCGTCTGATTAGACTCACCAATGAGCTAATCAATATGCAGTAATTATAAGTGTGATCATTATCACAATAAATTGGAATTATTCGTTCAAGTCGGTCAAATAATTCGAATGTTGTGGATTGGCAAATGATTGTTAGCATTTTTGCAACAT
>NZ_JAAUWW010000008.1 GCF_014694375.1 Vibrio sp. S17_S38 | reverse complement strand
GTTAAATTCCCGTCATCCTGAAAAGTGACGAAGAATGCAGCTCAGGAGCACCTACTGCTAGTTTGAATTTCAACATGTTGTTGGAGTTCCCAAACAGCTCGTGCCTCGATTTTGGGATGACAGCGTTAAATTCCCGTCATCCTGAAAAGTGACGAAGGAACGCAGTTCAGGATCTCCAACCATCAACTTGAATGTTAATTTTTAGTCTTGTTTATGAGCGGTTGCTGGCAAAAACATGCTCAGCAATATAGCGGTGATCCCACCTGCAGAGACACCAGATGAGAAAATACTTTTGATCACATCAGGCATAAATTGCAGAATTTCTGGTTTTTGCGCAATACCAAGTCCCATAGAGAAAGACAACGCCATGATCAAAATCGCGCGACGATCAAGATCAACTCGCGAAATGATGCGCACACCAGCAGCTGCAATGGTGCCGAACATCACGATGGTGGCTCCGCCCAAAACTGGCTCAGGAATTAGCTGCACAAAATTAGCCACACCTGGGAATAAGCCTAATAAAACCAACATTGCCGAGATGAAGTAACCGACATAACGACTCGCAACACCTGTGAGCATAATGATGCCGTTATTTTGGCTGAAAGTTGAGTTAGGAAAGCTATTGAAAATTGCCGCAATGGCTGAGTTCAAACCATCGGCTAAAACACCACCCTTAATGCGTTTTAAATAAATTGGACCATCAACCGGTTCACCTGATACTTCAGAGGTCGCGGTAATATCACCAATGGCTTCTAGAGCCGTGATCAAAAAGATCAGAACCAGTGGGATAAATAAAGACCAATCAAAATCAAGGCCAAACTGCATTGGGATCGGTAGTGCAATCATTTTGTGTGTAGTGGGTTGGCTGAAATCTAGCATGCCCATAAAGTAGGCGGCAATACAGCCAGCAAACATGGCAATCACAATGGATGCTACGCGTAAGTATGGATTTTTAGCACGGTTTAATATCACAATTAAGCCTAATACTATTCCCGCTAAAGCCAAGTTATCTAAGCTGCCAAAAGTATTATTGGCCATCGCACCATAGCCACCACCAATGGAAACTAACCCAATTTGAATCAAGGTTAAGCCAATGAGCGTTACCACAATACCAGACACTAATGGCGTAATGATTTTTTGAGCGTACTGCAAAATACGAGAAAGCAGAATTTCAGCGCTAGAAGCGACTAAAATGGTACCAAAAATGGCGGCCATCATGGTTTCAATCGATGCGCCTCCAGCTTTAAGCGATAAACCTGCCCCGATAATTGGACCGAGGAAGTTAAAGCTGGTGCCTTGGATCGAAAGTAGCCCTGAACCAATTGGCCCAATAGTTCGAATTTGAATAAAAGAACAAATTCCAGATGCAAATAAAGACATGCTAATGATGGTATTGGTTTGATCAGTTGGCACGCCCAAAGATTGGCAAATAATAAGAGAAGGCGTGATCACAGCAACAAACATGGCTAACAAATGTTGTAAGGCTGCAAATAACGTTTGCGGTAGCGGTGGGCGTTCATTGAGTTGGTAGACTAATTCAGTTGGGCGCGGTGCATTGGGCGTGTTCATGGGGATCCTTTATTCCGCAAGAATATTGACTAAGTAGTCAGTATATTAAGATGCGTATTATAGGAATTTGACACTAAAAAGCAAACGTTTGCCTTTTTTGAGTGGAACGGGACAGGTATTAAATTTGTCACCTTGAAAAATGATGAAGGAGTCCAGTTCAGGTTTTTTTGCGTAATTAGAATTTCAACGAGTTGTTGGATATCCCAATAGCATGTACCTTACTTTTGAGATGACAAACGATTCTTAAGCCTTAACATAAATATCTCGATCGCCAAGCCACCTTGAAATTATCGCCTTAGCATTTTGGGGATATTGTTGGTGAATATGGCGTGCGATGCGTTGTACTTCGGGGATCAAGTATTGGTCTCTCATGAGCTCGGCGATTTTAAAATCAGCTACTCCTGTTTGTTTCGTGCCAAGTACTTCTCCAGGACCCCGAATTTCCAAATCTTTTTGTGCAATGACAAAACCATCATTGCTTTCGCGTAGTACACCTAAGCGCTTTTGGGCTGTTTTCGATAATGGTGCGTGATAAAGTAATACACAGTGGCTGGCGACTGAACCTCGTCCCACTCGACCACGTAATTGGTGTAATTGAGATAACCCTAAACGCTCAGGGTTTTCGATGATCATTAAGCTGGCATTAGGTACATCCACTCCAACTTCAATCACGGTGGTCGCAACTAATAACTGTAGCTCGCCTTGTTTGAACTGTTGCATAACCCGTTGTTTTTCGGCTGGCTTCATCCGTCCATGAACTAAACCAATATTAAGTTCAGGTAATTGACGCTGTAATTCTTCGGCCGTATCAGCCGCCGCTTGTGCTTCTAATACTTCAGATTCATCAATTAAAGTACACACCCAATACGCTTGCTTGCCTTCTTTTCCATCCGCGACAGAGCCGCAGGCTAAACGGACTCGTTCTACAATATCTTGGCGGCGAGTATCGGCAATCGCCACTGTTTGAATAGGTGTTCTCCCCGGTGGAAGCTCGTCAATCACCGAGGTTTCAAGATCGGCATAGGCTGTCATAGCGAGGGTTCGGGGAATCGGTGTCGCCGTCATAATTAATTGATGTGGATAATTGGCGGTTTGATTATTACCGATGTGTTTTTTGCCTTTTTCTCGCAGCTCTAATCGTTGATGGACACCAAATCGATGCTGTTCATCGATGATCACTAAGGCTAAATGATCAAATACGACCTGTTCTTGGAATAGCGCATGAGTGCCAACTACCATTTTTGCTTCGCCAGACTTAATCGTATCCAACTGTGTTTGCTTGGCTTTACCTTTTATTTTTCCTGATAGCCAGCCAACTTTGATGCCGAGAGGCTCTAACCACTGCGCAAAATTAATTGCATGCTGTTCTGCTAGTAATTCCGTTGGTGCCATTAATGCCACTTGATAACCTTGTTCTAGTGCCTGCGTTGCCGCCAATACTGCAACTAAGGTTTTACCTGAACCAACATCGCCTTGTACTAAACGCATCATTGGGTGAGGTTTGATCAAATCGCTTTCGATCTCTTGCACCACTCGTGCTTGTGCATTGGTCGGAGTAAAAGGCAAGGTGGCGAGTAGTTGCTGTTTAAGTGTTCCAGAGCAGGTCAGTGGCAGCGCTGAGTCTTGTTGCCCTTGGCTACGAATATCTAACATGGACAGATTTTGTGCCAATAGTTCTTCCATGATTAAGCGGCGTTGAGCGGGATGTTTACCTTGCTCAAACTCTTGCATATTCAAACTAGGATGCGGGCGATGAATAATATGCAGCGCTTGATTTAGTGAAATTTGATGATCGTATAAACCATTGGGTAACAGTTCACCCACGGCGGCTTTATCAAGCAGATCTAATGCTTGGTCAGTGAGGTTTTTTAAGGTGGTTTGACGCAGACCTTCGGTGGTTGGATAAATTGGGGTTAGCGTTTGTTCAAGCTCTGGGCCATCTTCACTGGTAATGAAATGATAATCTGGATGCATGATTTCAAGCCCGATCCCGCCACGCTTTATTTCACCATAAGCATAAAGAAGGCGACCTTCAGCAAAGCTGTTTTTCATACCAGCATTAAAATTGAAAAAGCGTAACGTGACGGTGCCATTGCCATCACTGATTTTAACTGTCAGCATTTTTCGGCGCCCGAAATGGGTATCGCAATGCATCACTTTACCTTGAACGGCAGCAAATAATCCTGCATGCAATTGTGGCATTGGGTAAATACGAGTGCGATCTTCATAACGTAACGGAAGATGAAACAGCAGATCTTGAATGGTTTTCAGCCCAATTTTACTGAGTTTTTCCGCTACTTTTGCACCAACACCTGAAAGTGAAGAGAGAGGCATAGCAGATAACAAGGTGGCATTGGGCATGAATATTCTCTTATGAGTGCAATGGTGAACTTGTGCAAAATTAGGCGCTAAATTTATTTGTAGCGAATGCCTTTATTTTGTCCATCTGGCATACTTTTAAAGCGCTTATGCACCCACATCCATTGATCTCCGCCACGCAAAATGAGTTTCTCAACTACTTGATTCATTACGCGTGCAGCACCTTCAGCATCTCGACGTGGAAATTGATGGCTAATATCTTGTTCAATTCTGAAGTCATAACGAAAGCCAGTTCTAAAGCATGAAACAGGTAGAACTGCGCATTTGCTGGCATCAATTAATACACCTGTACCCATGGTGGTGCTGGCTTCATCTACTGCAAATAAAGGGACGAAGACCGCATTCTTTGAGCCATAATCATGATCAGGAAGATAAAATAGTTTTTTACCTTTACGCAGAACTTTCAGCATGCCTTTGACGTCTTTACGATCGACCATAATGTTACCAAAACGAGTACGGCCCCAATGCTGAATATAGTTGTAAGCTGGATTGTCATGCGGTCGATATACGCCATAGCCAGGAGAGAATAACGAACAGCAGCGAGCGGTCAGCTCTACGTTTAATGCATGCACTCCACAGATCAATGTTCCTCGACCTTCATCTTCAAACTTGGTTAAACGATCGACGTGGTGATATCCCACAATTCGCTTTAAACGCCAGTTTGGCCAAAACCAAGCGATGGCGCTTTCAAATAAAGCAAAGCCAGTATTTTTGAAGTTTTCTTTTACAATATAATCGCGGCGAGTGTTGCTGAGTTCGGGAAAACAGAGGTCCAAATTTCGACGAGCAACATGAACACGCTTTTTGGCGACGAACATGGCAAAGAGACCTAATCCACGCCCAAGCCAAAATTGAACACGGTAAGGTAAAATGTTGACTAACAATGCTAATAAACCAAAGCCAAACCATACCCCCCAGTATTTAGGGTGTAATAAAGACAGTGAAAACTTTGGCGGAATGAAGTTCACTAAAGATTCTGATTGAGGCGAAGCTTTTTTATCTGACATCTTATTACTCTATTTGTGCTCTTAATAATTCCCAGTACTGCTCAAAATTCGCCATTGGCTGATACTTAAAATCAGAACGAACAAAGCGGTTTAAGCTGCCTTCGACTTGCCCGAGTAATTGAGCGGCGAGAACCGACTCACTAACCGGAAAGCTTTTTCCTTCTCGTAATTGGCGTTCGCGTAATATTTGACGCAACTGGGCTTCAATTCGGTCAAATAATTGGTTGATACGACTACGCAGGCGCTCATTTTCAAACATAAGAGCATGACCTGACATAATACGAGATAATCCAGGATTACGTTCAGCAAAGGCAAGTAATAATTGTAGAACTAAACGGATACGTTTGAGCGTGTCTTTTTCTTCATCGAGAATACGGTTGATACGGGACAATAGCGCATCTTCGATAAATTCAATTAAACCTTCAAACATTCTCGCTTTGCTAGGAAAGTGACGATATAGCGCCGCTTCTGAAACACCGACTTGTTTAGCCAGTTTTGCGGTAGTAATGCGTGAAGCGCCATCGGTTGATTCCAGCATCTGGGCTAAGGCTTGCAAAATCTCTTCGCGGCGATTGTGTTTTTTAGGGCCAGCCATGGGGCGATTTCCTTTGATTATTTGGTTTAAAGCGAATATTGGTAAGTTTCATCCGTCCTGCAGCGCAATAGGGTGATCCTAAACTGCTTATTCTTCACTTTTGGGATGACGAATAAGCTATTAGCTTTTCCCTGAATGTCCGAAACCGCCTTCTCCACGATCACTTTCATTAAAATCTTCAACCAGATTAAACTCAGCTTGGATGACAGGAACAAACATTAACTGAGCAATTCGATCGCCCGGTTCAATGGTAAAGGTATCTTGGCCTCTATTCCACACTGAAACCATCAATTGCCCCTGATAATCGGAGTCAATTAAACCCACTAAATTACCCAATACAATACCGTGCTTATGACCTAAACCTGAGCGAGGTAGGATGGTGGCCGCTAAACTAGGATCGCCAATATGAATGGCAAGACCGGTTGGAACTAAATGAGTTTGGCCTGGTTCAACCGTCAGCGCGTCATCTAAACAAGCTCGTAAATCTAAGCCTGCAGAACCTTCAGTTGCATAAGCAGGAAGTGGAAATTGTTTGCCAATACGACTGTCGAGGATTTTTAAATCAATTTTTTTCATAATATTCAGATCTATCTGTAAAAGAATCAGTAATAAAAAGTATTGGTTTTTGGTTTAACGTAGCCAACAAACCTGCAGCTTTAAGTCTAAGGCGTAAATCGTTCAGCAATAATCTTAAGTAATTGCTGGGCCAATTGTAGTTTACTGGCAACGGCGAGGTTTTTATCACCATCTTGCCAATAAATATGCAGAGCATTGTCATCACTATTGAAACCTAAACCTTGCTGTGAAACATCATTAGCGCAAATCATATCTAGATTTTTTCGAGCAAGTTTTCCACGTGCATAGTGCTCGACATCTTGTGTTTCTGCTGCAAACCCGACTGTGAATGGACGGTTTTCTTTAAGCGCTGCAATTGATGCGACAATGTCTGGATTTTTCACCATGGTAATGGTCATCTCATCATTATCACTGGTTTTCTTGATTTTTTGATTCGCTACTTGGCTTGGTCGATAATCAGCGACTGCCGCGCAGCCAATAAAAACTTGATGGGTCGTGGCTTGTTGCATGGAAGCTTGAAACATCGATTGAGCACTATCAACATTAATTCGATTGACATTACTCGGTGTAGCCAGTGAAACCGGGCCACTAATTAACGTTACTTGTGCACCCATTTGAGCGGCAGCTTGTGCAATGGCAAAGCCCATCTTGCCCGAACTATGGTTTGAAATATAACGCACCGGATCAATGGCTTCACGTGTCGGCCCTGCAGTTATCGCAATGCTTATACCGCTAAGAGGCTTAGGTCCGAAAAACTGTTCGCATAAACCAACCAGTTGCATTGGTTCTAGCATTCGTCCGTAACCAATATCACCACAGGCTTGTTGCCCTGCAGCGGGCCCCCACATCATCATGCCACGTTGACTTAACGCATTGATATTTTCTTGAGTAGCAGTGTTGGCATACATTTGTTGATTCATCGCTGGCGCTACTGCAACTGGAGCATCAGACGCTAAAATGAGAGTGGAAAGTAAATCATTGCCCATACCAGCACGTAGGCGAGCGATCAGATCGGCGGTTGCAGGGGCAAGCAAGATTAAATCTGCCCACTTTGCCAGTTCAATATGTCCCATCGAGGCTTCGGCTGCAGGATCTAATAAACTCATCGATACTGGTTTTCCAGACACCGCTTGCATCGTTAAAGGCGTGATGAATTCTTGGGCTGCAGGAGTCATTACCACTTGAACTTGCGCACCGCGTTCAATTAAACGACGGGTTAGATCTGCACATTTGTAAGCTGCGATACCACCGCTGATCCCAAGTAGAATATTTTTTCCTGCTAGAGTTTGGATTATTGAGGCTTGCGGTATTGTTGTCGTAGGGGCGGTAATATTTAGATCTGACATAACCATTCTCATCGATGAAATCTAAGCCAACTTTACCATAGGTTTTGTAAAATGGTGTTGCACAAAACCTATAATTTTTCGTTAAATTTATAAAATAATCATATATAACTTGATGTGATGGGTATGCGCTTACTCTCATTAGTTTTGATAATAGTGCAATGCAGCTTCATTTTTAAGATTAAAGGCATGAATAAATAGATTGTATTTGTATCTATTCATACAGGCTGCTTTTATCCGGTTATCTTTTATTTATAGATTACCGTTATGTCATTAAAGTCGTTACCTCAAGAGTCTCGTCCAAGAGAAAAACTTCTCGCTCGTGGAGCCGAATCGCTTTCAGATGCTGAATTACTCGCTATTTTCCTGCGTACAGGTTTACAAGGAATGAATGTAATTGAACTCGCCGATTATTTGCTAAAAAAATTTGGGTCATTAAGAGCATTGTTATCATCCACTCAAACGGAATTTTGTGCACATAAAGGACTAGGACCGGCCAAGTATACTCAACTGCAAGCCGTCGTTGAAATGACCAAGCGTTATTTAGCTGAAACGATGAAAAGAGGGGATGCGCTCACTAGCCCTGAAAGTACTAAGCAATATTTAAGCAGCGTATTACGAGATCGGCATCGAGAAGCTTTCTATGTCTTGTTTCTCGATAATCAGCACCGAGTTATTCATGGTGAAATCATGTTTGAAGGTACAATTGATGCCGCTTCGGTTTACCCAAGAGAAATAGTGAAACAAGCTATACATTATAATGCAGCGGCTTTAATTTTGGCTCATAACCATCCCTCGGGAATTGCTGAACCAAGTAATGCTGATGAGCGAATTACCAAACGGTTAGTCAATGCACTTGCCCTGGTGGATATTCGAATTCTAGATCACTTTGTTATTGGTGATGGAGAAGTAGTATCGTTCGCTGAAAGGGGATTAATGTGAGGATAAAAAGGTGAATAACTTAAATTACACTTGAATGGGGAAAATAGATGGCCTTTTCGCTTGTGAGTCCGAGAAAATCTGCTACAATCCCGCCACTATTTTTTAGAACCTGATTCAGCTCTTTGTTCTAATACAAAAAAGCGTTTAAAAAACTGCCCTGTTCAAAAAAAGATCGCGTTTTTCCTGAAAAGGATCCGTACAGGTCTTGAGCAATGCAACTCAAGTTAGTATAATGCGCGACCTTTGATAGCCTTGGTATGGTTTTTTCCATAGCGGTTTTTGCCCCAAGGTGATATCGAGCTGAAACGATTTGGAGAAGACATTCATGTCCCGAGTATGCCAAGTAACTGGTAAGCGTCCTGTAACGGGTAACAACCGTTCACACGCACGAAATGCTACCAAGCGTCGTTTTCTGCCGAACCTACAAACTCACCGTTTTTGGGTAGAAAGCGAAAAACGCTTTGTTAAACTACGTCTAACTGCTAAGGGTATGCGTATTATTGATAAGAAAGGCATCGATGCTGTTCTTGTTGATGTCCGTGCTCGTGGCGAGAACGTATAAGAGGAATTGAACAATGGCTAAAGGCATTCGTGAGAAAATCCGTCTAGTATCATCTGCTGGAACTGGTCACTTCTACACAACTGACAAAAACAAACGTAACATGCCAGGTAAATTTGAGATCAAGAAATTTGATCCAGTAGTTCGCCAGCACGTTATGTACAAAGAAGCTAAAATCAAGTAATTGGTTTTACCTTTTTTAAAAATTAAAACCCAGACTACTTCGGTAGGCTGGGTTTTTTGTATATTCGTATTATGAGATACAGGAGCATTCATGCCTGAACTACCAGAAGTCGAAGTCAGCCGGATGGGGATCACTCCGTACCTTCTAGGCCAAACAATTAAAACGATCCAAGTTCGCCAACCTAAATTACGCTGGCCAGTACCAGAAGAGATTCTTTTACTGCAAGGACAACGTATTCTTACCATTTCTCGCCGTGCTAAATATCTCATCATAGAAACGGACCAAGGCTGCGCAATCATTCATTTAGGCATGTCGGGGAATTTACGAGTATTAGATTCTTTGATTGCCCCCAACAAACATGATCATGTAGATCTTATTTTAGATAATGGCAAAGTTTTACGTTATCACGATCCTCGCCGTTTTGGCGCTTGGCTGTGGTGTGAAAAAGGCACAGAGCATCAAGTCATGGCGCATCTTGGCCCTGAGCCTTTAACGGAAGAGTTTAATGCTAAATATTTGTTTGAGAAGTCACGCAATAAGAAGGTAGTAACAAAGCAATTCATTATGGACAATAAAATCGTGGTGGGTGTCGGCAATATTTACGCGAGTGAATCTTTGTTCAGCGCTCAGATCCATCCCAAAACCCCTGCTAACAAACTAACGTTAAAGCAAATTACTTTATTAGTCGCAGAGATTAAAAAAGTACTGGCACGCGCTATTGAACAAGGTGGCACGACATTAAAAGATTTTAATCAAGTCGATGGAAAACCGGGGTATTTTGCACAAGAATTACAAGTGTACGGTAAAGCCGGAAAACCTTGCCCAATTTGCTTAACCTTGATTAGCGAAGAGAAAATAGGGCAAAGAAATAGTTTTTACTGTGAGCGTTGTCAGAAGTAATTTAGCGTCCCTTAAGAGCAATCTGATAAAAGGTTAAAAATCTAAAAAGCGGGATCATTTTTTTCAGTATAATTTCAAGGCGAGAAATGAGAAGGCTGAAATATTGTTTTGTTTTTTAAGTGGAGATATTTATTTTCGGGATGGTAATAGGATAACCGGGAATTACCTTCAGATAGGTAATTCTCATTGGATAAAGTTATCATTTATTACTCTTTTGGGGTTTAAATTGAGTGCTCAGATACTGTAATCGTCTTTTATATAGATCACTGGACATATAGCTATTGGTATAAGTTTGTTTAGATATTAATGAATGAGAAAAAACATCAAAATCATCTTTTGTTAAAGCATGCTTATTTGTCATTTTTATGTCACTAGTTGAGCGTAAAAAAATAGACAGTTTTTCAGTGGATAGGTGCTCTTTTAATGATTCGTAAAAGAAGTAACCAGTAGAAAAATAGGGCATAAATCCTAGCTTTTCAGCATTGATTATAGCTTGTGAGTTTTGGGGTGAATCCTTGCCTATTAAAGCATTATTTATAAGTGATAACTTTCCCGATATGAACAACGAATATTCTCTTGGTTTGAAAATATAGTTTATGATTTTAGCTAGCGTATCATTAATAATGGGGGACGCTTTGGGTGAGGCGATAAACCAGACTTCAATTGGACGAGTATTATTGTATTTATGTTTGAAAGTGAATAAACCACAATGACTAGAAGCTTCTTTTAGCCAAAAGGATAAGGGCTGTAAGCAAAAAGTTGTCGCATCTGCCCAAATACCACCATATTTGCTTAAAAGGTATAGCCGTAAAATATCTGACTTTATGGCTGGTAAGCAGTGTATACTTGATAGATTAAAAATACAGTTGAAATCAAAATCTATGTATTCATTAATATTGTCATTGCTTAATAATCTTATTTCATAATCAGGATTCATGTTTTTCCAGGAGCTTACACTTTTGTGTACGACATCTGGTGCATTATCGAAACCTGAATCCCAAAAAATCCAAATTATTTTAGGTATATCATTATTATTTATTGTTTTTTTTGTTGGCTCTAATAATTTATTTAACGACTGGTTTGCTCTATCTGATAACTTTTTCTTTTGTTCTTCTGAATTAAAGCTATGATCAATATTAATATTTAAAATATGATTATATAGTCGGTTAATCATGGAAGAATATTTCCTTAATGGGGCTATTCTTCTATCTAATGATTTTATCTGCTTAGAAAATTTCATAGAAATCTATCTTTTTTGAGTTAGTTTATTTTGTATTTTTTGAGTGACATACGGATGCAAAAACTGCTTAACATCACCACCATGAATCGCCACTTCTCGTACTATCGTTGACGATAAAAATGCGAACTCTTCAGTTGGGGTTAAAAATACACTTTCTAATTCTGGCATCAGTTTCTTATACATACTGGTTAAGCCAAATTCGTACTCATAATCGATAGTGGTACGAAGCCCGCGAATTAAAATATCGGTTTTTTGCTGTCTTGCAAAATCCACTAGTAAGCCGGAAAATCCAATAACAGTGACGTTCTTTAGATGTTTAGTCACTTCTGTCACCATATCAACCCGTTCTTGCAGATTAAACATAGTGTTTTTACTTGGGCTTTCAGCAATTGCTACAATGACATGATCAAACAAGCGTGCACTGCGTTTGATCAAATCAAAATGCCCATTAGTAATGGGATCAAACGTGCCTGGATAAATCGCTTTAGTCGTAAGTTTAGTCATCTTGTATCCGTTTATATTATTTGGCAGCAACTTCGGTGTAGAGCTGTTTGTATAAAGAAGCAGTATAAGCGATATCAAATTGTTTTAGCTTTTCGTTACCACCTTTTTGTAGCTGAAGGCGCAGTACTTTATCATTTTCTAAGCGATCGATGCATTGAGCAAGTTGTTGATGATCACCTGCTTCACATAAAAGCCCCGATTGCTCATGATCAATAATGTCGGGTATTCCGCCAGCATTGGAACCAATAACCGGTAAGCCAGCGCCCATTGCTTCAAGAATAACCGAGCCTAAACCTTCTGAATAAGAAGGGTGAATCAGTAGATCAGCAGCTGCAAACCAATTTCCCATGTCACGTTGTTTACCCATAAATTGAATATTGGTTAGTCCAGTCGCTTCTCTTTCTAATTTTTCTCTTTCAGGCCCATCACCAAGTAATAAAAATTGCACTCTTGGATTTTGGATACCAAGTTTTTTTGCAGCAGCAACAGTGACATCAAATCCCTTATGTTTCAGCATGTTTGCTGCATGAATGACAATGAATTTACCATGATAACGGCTCGATATTTCATCTACTTTATTTTGATCAATCGCGTAGTGAACAGGAGAGCTTGGTATTTTATGAATCTTATTCAACGGATTAAATTCAGACATTCTAGTGACGATTTCTCTACTTAATCCGATTAACGCAGAGGCTTTACGATAAGCTAGTTTTGATAGCCATTTATCCTTCATTGGATTATCAATTCTTCGAGTTACAATATAAGGAACGCCATACAACAGATGTTGTATTAGAGCCCAGTAAATAGCTCGTCCTTCATGCACATGAATAACAATGCAATCTTGAGTAATGCTTTTTTTGTGTGATTTGGTGAAGTGAGTG
This sequence comes from Vibrio sp. S17_S38, assembly GCF_014694375.1. Lineage (GTDB taxonomy): Bacteria > Pseudomonadota > Gammaproteobacteria > Enterobacterales > Vibrionaceae > Vibrio. Next base: position 138,899 of record NZ_JAAUWW010000008.1, on the reverse strand, counting down.
GCAAGAATAATTTGGCAACCAAGCTTCCTCACTTCCTTTACCAGTTCACTTCTAGGATTCATAACCACAGTGAGTTGATAGCCTTCACTTACTTGTTGCTTGATCAGCTGCAAAGTTTGGCGCTCACCACCGCTAAAGCCAGAAGCAAGATTAACGTGACAAATCTTCATAATATTCGTATTACCCTTTAACAAGCGAACTTACCAAACTTTCTTAAAGTCAGCTTTTTCTAATACTTTAGGATCGCGCTGGAATTCTAAAAGTTTTGCATATTTTAAGTAGCTGTTAAGAGCAGAGCTTAGTGCTACGGTCATTCCATCAACACCACCTAAAAAACCTTTTTGAAAAAAGTACTTTCGAATAAATGCATTGATACCATGAGTAAACGGTGAAAGCGCATTGGCTCGCTTGCCTTTCTCATACATGATTTTGGCTGCTCGGCCACTAAAGTTACGACCTGGTTTGGCAAACAGCTGGCCAATATCTTCAAATGAATAATGAATAATATCGGCATCTAAACGATCGGGGTTACGGGCTTGAACCGCGGCATGTTGTTTAACTGGGGCAAAGCGTGTTTTATTTTTGTTATATAAGCGGATACAAAAATCAGGATACCAGCCACATTGTTTGATCCAACGACTACCAATGTAATTACGGCGTCGAAGAGCAAAAGCATCGTGCTTTGTATTTTCTAGATTAAGCGCTTGGATTGCGATTACGGCTTCCGGTGTTAGCCGCTCATCTGCATCTAAACTTAGGATCCAATCGTTACTGGAATAATCTAAGCCTACATTTTTTTGAATGCCATCGCCTAAATAAGCTTGATGAATGACTTTTGCTCCAAGGCTTTCTGCAATTTTAACTGTATCGTCGGTACTTTCTGAGTCGACAATAATAATCTCAGAACAAACTTGCTGTAGTGACTCAATGCACTCTTTTATATTTCTAGATTCGTTAAGAGTAATAACAACGCCAGTGATCATAAATTATGCCTATTAAAGTTTAAAAAGATCGGTAGTTAATCGGTTATTTTTAATGTGCTAGTTATTTTATCAAACATAGCTATAACAGACTCACTAGATATAAAAGTCATAGCATTTTTATTTTTAACTCTAGTCCGCCACGGTAACTTATCAATTGTATGATTATTCTCCATAGCGATAGCTTGCTCATAAGCTGAAACTATAAAATCACGATATTGATAAGGACCTGTTCTTTGGGGGTTATGGTGAGCATATAAGCCAATAACTGGTGTGTTCATCGCATTGGCCATATGGGTTGGTCCTGTATCTGGCGCTATGACTAAATCAGCATTATCAATAAGAGCGAGCATTTGTTTTATGCTGCTTTTACCGACTAAATTAGTCACATTAAAGACTTGTGATTGGATGCTTTCAGCTAAGTCTAACTCTATCTGTGCAGGGCTGCCGGCTAAAATAATATTCCAACCTAAATATTGGGCATGCTCAATTACCGCAGCGTATCCTTGAGGCGTCCAGTTTTTATAAGCTTTACTGGCAGCCGGAACTATAATCAAGTTTTTATGTTTCGATAAATCATTTGGGTCAATAAGGTATTGTTTAGCCCACTGGTTGTCTTCATCTGTATAAGGAATAGACCAAATAGGAGTTGTATCCATCACACCAAGCGTGGTTGCAAAAGCAAGCAACCCATCTAAAACGTGCGGTACTTGAGGAGAAGGGACCTTGACATTGGTAAAGCAAGTTTGAAAATCTTGGCTACGTTTGGCATCAAATCCTAGCTTATATTTAGCTTTTATCCCTAGCGTTGCAATACTTGCTCTTAAGGCATATTGCATATGTAGTAAAGCATCAAACTTTTCACTTTTAAGTTGTTTCCAGAGAGATAAATAGCCCTTAATCCCTTCTTTTTTATTGAAAATAACAACGTTAACATTGGGGAGGTCATGAATTAATTGGGATTCTATTTTACTGGTTATCCAAGTTATCTTAGTGGTTGGCCATTGGCGTTGAATGCATTGTACTGCTGCTATTGTATTACATACGTCACCAATAGCGGATAAACGTAAGATACAGATAGAATTTGGCGCGGTAGTAAAAAGGGGCATAATAAAACCAATGTCCTAACAGTATGAAAAAATAAATCCACATAACCGAACTACCTAGTTCGGTTAAGGTTTAAAGGCCTATTTTTGTTGATTGAGTAAAGAACGAATATACATATCCTGTAATTTATCATAATCACTTAAAAAATCAGGATCGGGATTATTTACGGCTACAGGCTTCGTATGAATAAGATCATCATCCCAAAGGTAAAGTTCTTGTGGTCGGCTTTTCGAATAAGCACCACTTAAATTGATGACATGTGTTTCATTATAGCCAATATTATCGATAGCTTGAGTGCTCAGTAAATTTTGGCCACCCAGAGTAATGTATTGAGAATCAGACAGACTAAAATGATACAGGGTCGGGAATATGTCTCGATGCGAACCGATTCGATTTTTTATATATTTATGCGGAACTTGTTGCAAGATTTTTTTAGGAATATGCAGATAAAAAGGTACACCATAGCTAATGGCGAATTCATTTTTTAAGTCCATTTTAATACTGCGCATATGGTGATCGCCCGATGCCGCAATCAGGGTATTATCACCCAGTTTTGAATGTTTGATCGACTCAATGAAGTTTCCTAATGAATTACTTGCATATTGGTAGGTTTCTTCTGACGTTAAAGCTTCTTCAGGGCTATTACTTATATTGCCTTTCAATCGTTGGGTTAAACGTACTGGTTTCGGCTGGTAAGTGTTTGGTAGTTTATAAGGAGGATGATTAGTTAATGACATCATAAATATCATTTGTGGCTTTTTAGCTGTTTCTAATAAGTGGTGGGCAAATTTGAAGGCATATTCATCTGCCAATCCCCATTCTGATTGTGTCTTTTTAGCTTCAGGGTATTGAGATAAAATAGCCGCTTCATCATAGAAATTGTCAAAGCCCTGATAGCGTAAATATTCTCCCGAATTTCTCCAGCCACTATCACCTGCATAAATAAAGCTAATTTCATAGCCTGCATTTTTATATGGAATGGTTGCAAGACTATCGAGTTTTATTTTTTTATATGATGATTGGCTAATAGAAGCATGGTTGCTCTGAGTTAGCATCATCATAATGCTGGTCCAAGTACCGCTAGTACCCGCTTGAAAACGCTTGAAAGTGAAATCTTCATTGAAGTGATGACGCAAAGAGCCCAATAGGTCATTACTATTTTTATCATCATCAATCAGGTAGTTAGTCCCCATACTTTCCATTAAAACGATAAAAACATTAGGCTTGTTTTTCGCTAAATAGTCATTCTTCGGAGTATGATAAATAGGATTATCTTTCCCGATTACTTTTCTCATTTGATTCGTTAATTCTGAGCTATCAATAGGAAGGAAGTTTTCTTCTTTTTCATGATCTTTACGAGCCCAATCCATTGCCATAAAAGCATTAGGCGTTACTTTATTTAATGGTATGAAACTAGATACATTGGCATCGTATCGACCTAAAGGAAACGCTCCTAAAGCCCCGCGAGCTAACAAGAAAAAAACTAAGACACTAATCAACGCAGTAATAGATACTCGGGTTTTTGATGGGACGGGTGATGCAGTGACAGATAAGGACTTATTAGCTTTTCTAAGTAGATACAAACTGAGTATGGTAATAAAAATAGCAAAGAATACTGAACGTAAAACGGGATAATCCTGCCACATACTGATTGCTACTGCTTGGGTATCATCATCAATAAAACCAAACATAAAGACATCAAAAAAATTACCATAAGTTTTATAGAAGTAATAATTTCCAATGGAGAATGCGACCAAAAGAAAGAAAATAACAGCGGAATAATATTGACTTATAGAGTCATATCGACGCTGCCATCGTTCATCATTCGCACTAATGCAACCTAAGAGAAACAATGGCATAAAAGCGATAACAGAAACTTTTAAATCAAAGCGTAAGCCGACCACTGTTGATAGCCAGAAATCCTGTGTATACTGCAATAGTTCATTGAAATTAGTGATGTTAAGCAAGAATACAACCCTAGCTAAACCAAGAACAAGGGTTGAGATTAAAATTGCAATGATTATTTGACGTAAATTTTGAATGAAATGGATTCTAAACATGTTTTTCTACCATAAAATAGTTGTGCGTATTTTATAGAATATTGATTATTTTGTCGATTAATTGATGGTGATTACAGCATGGTGTTTTGGCTCGAAGTTCTTCAATAACTGAATATTTGGTTTTATGAAAGTATTAGAAACGGTAAGCAGTAAAGCTTGGTACAATGAAACTTTAGTTTTAGACGCTATGGATTCGTATTTTGATCCAGAATATTGGAAGCGAATCGGGAAGGTCATTGGTTCGGCACAAGGGCGTGGAATTACCTGGTTTGTACAGACGGAGCAAATGCCAGCAGCATTACGGCATTATCGACGTGGTGGATTATTTGGAAAAATAATTAGTGATACTTATTGGTTTACAAGTTGGGAAAAAACAAGGAGCTTTCAAGAATTTATTTTACTTGAACATTTAATCAAACAAGGAGTCCATGTCCCCCAACCGATCGCTGCACGAGCAATGAAAAAAGGGTGCTGTTATCAAGCTGATATTTTGACTCAAAAAATCCCAAATGCACAAGACTTAGTTGAGTTATTACAACTAAATTCAATCCCCCTTACTTTGTATGAAAAAATTGGTCAGGAAGTGAAAAAATTACATCAAGCCAATGTGAATCATACAGATTTGAATATTCATAATATTTTGGTCGATACGAATGGCAAAGTTTGGATTATCGATTTTGATAAGTGCCATATAGAAAAGAATGGTAATAACATCAGCTGGAAGCAAAATAACCTTGAACGGTTGTTACGTTCGTTTAAAAAAGAGCTAATAAAGCGTCAAATTAACTGGAATCAAGAGTCTGATTGGCAAGCATTGCTAGTGGGTTACTCCAATTAATCTACTTTTAGTAATTAAGCAGGCTTCATTTGAAATCTTATAAATTCCCACTGACATTTAAGCAAAAACTACATATCCATGGTTGGGGTATTTTAATTAATGCTCTAATTGCAATGCTGATTGCCGTTCAATATTTTTTGTACCTTCCCGCATTTCCTCAAGATGGATTGAGTACTAGCTTTATTGTGGCAGGAACGTGGAGCCAAATGACGTTATTGGCAGCCCTAATTGGTTTAATTAGTATTCCTTCATTATGGTTACCGAATTTTGCTCGTCGTAGTTTGATTGCCATTATTGCTTCGATTGCACTTGCTGGCTTGGTGGTTGATACCTTTGTATTTGCTCAATATCGATTCCATATGAATGCCGTTGTCGTGGAGCTGGTATTTTCTGGCGATGTAGTCGATTTTCCACTTATTACTTGGTTAATGACGATGATAGGCCTTACCGCTTTAATATCATTCCAGTATTGGTTAGTCTGCTTTATAGAAAGCCAGCCAGCATTAACAAAAAAACGATTAGGTCGAAAGTTCGTATTTCTCACTTTTGTTTGTCTACTATTTACTAATGGTGTCCATATTTGGGCATCCGCTTATGCTTACCAACCAGTGAATATCGTCAAGCAGTATTTACCTTTGTTTCAACCAGCAACCGCAAATAGCTTTATGAGAAAGCACGGTTGGATTGATGAGCAAGCGGTTGAGCGTCAAAAATCAATGGCATTAGAAGGCAATAGCGATTTAAGTTATCCACTATCTTCTTTAAAAACAAAAGCGGTAGATAAACCTGTTAATATTGTTTTCTTGGTGGTTGATTCTTGGAGGGCGGATACTTTTAATGCTGATAACACGCCAAATCTTTGGCAGTTTTCACAAACAGGTGAGCGTTTTTATAATCATATTTCAACGGGGAATGCGACTCGAACCGGGATATTTGGTCTTTTCTATGGGCTTCCAGGAACGTATTGGCATGGTTTCTTAGCTAATCATAAAGCCCCTGTATTGATGGATCGCTTACAACAACTTAATTATCAAATTGGCTTATTTGCGTCAGCTAAATTAACGGCCCCTGAATTTAATCAAACAGTGTTTGCAAGTCTGAAAAACATACGTATTGGTTCAAAAGGATCAACCCCCTCGGCTCGTGATATTGATCTAACAAAAGATTGGCTTTCATGGTATGACAAGCGTAATAAATCAAAACCAACATTTTCATTTTTGTTTTATGATGCACCACATGGCTATGACTTTCCTAAAGGATACCCACATCAATATCAACCTATGTTGAAAACATTAAACTACCTCAATTTGAACAATAAAACAGATCCAGGGCCTTTAATAAATCGTTATAAAACCAGTGTTCATTTTGTTGATAGTTTAGCTAAGAAGGTGTTGGATAAATTAAAATCAACAGGCGAGTTGGATAATACTCTAGTCATTATAACTGGAGATCATGCACAAGAACTCAATGACAACAAACTAAATTACTGGGGGCATAATAGTAATTTTACCCCAGCCCAAACTCAAGTACCATTTGTTATGGTTGGTCCGAAAGTACCAAAAAACTTTGCAAAAGGTTGGGGGGATAACTTCAGCAGCCATGAAGATGTAGCGCCTACTATTGCGAAAAACTACCTTGGTGTCGAAAATAAAATAAGTGATTACTCTACCGGAATTGATTTATTTGATAAACCACAAGATCGCCCATGGGTGATGGTTTCGAGCTATAGTGGTTATGGCGTTGTTTCTCATGACTCGATTCTAGACGTTGGGGCGGCTGGTCAATATCAGTTTATGGATATCACGAATCATCCTAAAGATGATCAACCTAATTACCAATATCTGCAACAAGCGTTAGAGCAGATTAGCCGATTTAGGAAGTAGAATGATTTTAAATACAATATTAAAGAGTTATTCTTTTTGTAAGGCAACAAAAAGAATTCATTATGACGTAGAAATAATGAACTATTTTTTTAAAAAAAAATGGAGATTTTTGACTAAATATTATCAAAATAAAATTATATATAGATATGGTTGTGAAATTGACCCTGGAGCTCAAATTGATAAAACGGTAAAATTTTTTCATATCGTAGGTGTTGTTATCGGTGATTTTGCAATACTTAAAAATAATGTATCTATTTTTCAAAATGTGACTATTGGAGCCAACATAGGAATTAACGGGCAAGGCAGCAAAAGTGATATGCCAATTATTGAGGATTCTGTAATTATTTATGCTGGTTCTGTCGTGGTCGGCGGTATCACCATAGGAAATAACTCCATTGTGGCTGCTAATAGTACTGTTACTAAAAATGTACCCCCAAACAGTTTGGTTACAGGACGGAATATGATAACTAAGATCGAGAATTAGAAATGAAAGTAGCAGTAGTTGTCAGCTGTTTAAAGCTTGGAGGGATGGAAAGGGTTGCGGTTAATCTTGCCGATGCTTTTGCATATTCTGGGTATGATAGCCACTTGATATATTTTAAAAATAGACAAAAACAAATATTGCCTAGAAATGAAGCGGTTAAATTACACCTTTTTGACTTGAAAAAATGGGTGCTATTGACTGGTGTTGGCAGCTTATGGTTTCTTATTTGTAAATTAATCAATATATTTTTCCGCAAAACCTTTCCTCATTTTTTTGCGTATGCTCAGGCTATTGCATTTCGTTATAAGTTGCGAAAATTGGAGAAAAAAAATGGCCGTTTTGATTTGATTGTATTTCGCGGACAAGGGACATTTGGACAAATTTGGCCATTTAAAGATGATCGTTTTGTTTTCGTTTGTGAAAGTGTGCAAAATAAACATTTATATGCAGGTTTATCTCGATGGGTATTTTCATCATTATTTGAAAATCGAAATGTTGCTTGTGTATCGAATGGCGCTAAGGATAGTTTCTTGGATCTAACTAAAGAGCACAAGATAGATTGTCGGACTGTTTCACAAATTAGTAACCCGAATGATTATCAAATGATCAGAAAAGATGCATTACAACCGATTGACATCGATCTACTACACCCAAATCCTTATATTTTAGGATTAGGTCGCCTGGTACCTTTAAAAAATTTCACCTTACTTATTCAGGCTTATCATTATGCTCGTCTTCATTTTGGTTTGGAGCAAGATCTAGTGATCGTCGGAGAAGGGAAAGATAGAGAGCATCTTGAAAAAAAAGTATCAGAACTGGGCTTACATCAGAATGTTTTTTTCAAGGGATCACAAACTAATCCATTTCCTTGGTATAAACAAGCAGACCTATTTGTTCTTAGTTCAAAATCTGAAGGTTTAGGAATGGTTCTAATTGAAGCATTAGCCTGTGGAACTCGAGTAGTTTCAACGGATTGTCCTGGAGGTGTCAGGGATATTATGCAAGGTGAATTGAGTCGATTTTTAGCCGAACAAGATGAGATCTCTTTAGCAAAAAAAATTCAATTATCATTAAATCACGCTCCTAGTGAGGCGTTAAATGATGATATAAACAAGGCACTAATTAGATTTGATCAAGACTTTATTGTTGAACAATATGTACAGGAATTCATACAGTAAATATTAATTGTTTTGTTTGAAAGTATTGCAAGGAAACATCAAGAATGATTCGGTTTATCTACACAGTATTACTTGTATTCTTATCCCCCTTTTTTTTATACAGCTTATATAAAAAAAAGGAAGGTAAGCCGACTTTTGGTTCTCGTTGGAAAGAACATTTTGGTTTTACACCTCCGATAAAATTACAACCGGATGAAAAAAGCATCTGGATTCATGCGGTATCGGTGGGGGAGGTTTTAGGTGTCACTTCCTTAATTAAAGAATTAAAGCGGCAAAATCCGGAACAGATTATTGTGTTAACGACCACCACTGCAACAGGAGCTCAACAGGCAGAGAGTCTAAGAGAATTGGTGGAGCATCGTTTTATGCCATTAGATTTTTCTTGTGCGGTGAAACGGTTTATTAAAGCTATTCAACCAGAAAGAATGATCATAATGGAAACAGAACTGTGGCCAAATACACTGGCAACGGTAAAAGGTAATGACATTCCAATTACTGTCATTAATGCACGTTTATCGAAACGGTCGGCGTTGCGCTATGCCAAAGTTAAGACTATTTTCAACATATTATCTTCCTCGTTAGATCAAGTTATTTGCCAACATAAAGATGATGCTGAACGCTTTATTGGTTTGGGGTTAGCTGCCTCTAAGGTTTCAATTTCCGGCTCAATAAAATTTGATATCAATATTACGCCCGATGTCAAAATAGAGGCAGATAATTTGCGTAAGCAGTTACAAGCCTCAATAATTCAAGACCAAGACCAAGACCAAGACCAAGACCAAGACCAAGACCAAGACCAAGACCAAGACCAAAAGCTACTACAACCTATTTGGATTGCAGCCAGTACTCACAAAGGCGAAGATGAACAAATCTTAAATGCACATCGGAAGGTATTAACGTTGTTTCCTAATGCAATTCTAGTTTTGGTACCTCGCCACCCGGAACGTTTCAATCAGGTCGCTGAGCTTATAAGTAATCAAAATTTTAAACTTGTACGCAGAAGCTCAGTTAAAGAGGGTGTTAATGAGTGCCAGGTATATTTAGCTGATAGTATGGGGGAAATGTTATTACTACTGGCAGCGAGTGATGTTTGTTTTATGGGGGGAAGTTTAATTGGAGATAAAGTTGGTGGGCACAATTTACTCGAGCCTTCTGCGTTAGGCATACCTTCCATCACGGGGCCTAGCTACTATAATTTCAAAGATATTACCGAACAATTATTACAAGCTGAAGCAATCTCGATCTGTATGGATTCTGAACAATTAGCAGATCAATTAATAGCACTTTTTTTAGATCCCGTCAGTTCATGCTATAAAGGACAACAGGCTATGAATGTTATCAAATCAAACTCTGGCGCGATAAGTCGAACATTAACTCTAATCAACGCAAGTAAGTAGCTAAGATGAAAAAGATAGACTATCAATATGCATTACGAGCCGATGACCAATACGATGTCACAATTCTATCTGTATCTGCGAAGGATAATACATATAAATTGAGTGATATTTTACGACAGGACTCATTAAAAGCGTTGCAAAATGCAGCTAATTATACCTGGTTGCTCGTATTTTCTTATCAAGCCAAAGATAAAAAGAAGCAAGGCCGAATTGCAATTACTGATAATGATGCCGAAATAAAGATTGAAAGCAGCCAATACTTTGAACCGAATCAAAGAGGTATCCGCTATTTAAATTTAAGTGGTTATAGTAATTTTGAAAACCTGACTTTATTTTGTGAACATTGCTCAGTCTCGGAATCTGCAACCCTACTGGCATTTAAGAAACCAGATTTAGCCGCCGGGCCTATTCTTATTATTGCTCCGCATGCCGATGATGCTGAGTTGGCTGCCTATGGCTTATATCAAGATTTTGCACAACAAGCTTGGATAACAACGATTAATGCAGGTCAAAATGTACAGAAACTAAGCCAGCAGTACATTAAAGATCTTGATAAGAATATAAACGACGCGATAAGAAGAAAAGCTAGAATAAGAGCATGGAATAGCATGACTACACCATTGTTAGCTGGAGTGGATTATCATCGTATTTCTTATCTTGGTTATTATAATATTACGAAGGAATGCTTATATTACAGTAAAGATGAAGTGCGTTCAGATAGTATTATTGGTCATTTGGCATCAGAAAAAAATAGGTCACTTAATCATATTAAGCTACCAAATGACAAAGACTTTATTAATTCCGGTCAAGCTTTAATCGATGACCTCGTTAGCCTGATTGAGCAAATAAAACCAGTCAGTATTTTCGTTACCGATCCTGAAATTGATCCACACCATGAACATATTGTTGCGGCCCATGCCTTAGCTCTTGCGATTCAAAAAAGTGAATACAAACCTAAAAATATTCTTTTGTATGTAAACCATTTGAGAAATATTAAAAACTTCCCTTATGGCCCCGAACATGCCAAAACAGCACTACCTCCATGGTATGAATCAGTATCGATATTTGAGCAATATTCTTGCTATAGCCATCAGCTCACATTACAGACTCAAAAAGATAAAGTGGTCGCATTTGATTCAATGCATGATCTACGTAGTAAAAATCGCTGGGAGAAAAAACTCAAGCAATGGTGGGCGAAAAGCGTACAAAAAAACGAGTATCAATATTACAGTCATCATAGTTATTTTCAAACGCATATAAAATCTAATGAGGTTTTTTCAGTGCTAGATGCTATTGAATTTAGCCGCCAGTTACTTATGCGCGAAAATAAAAGTGAGACTTAGATACTATTGATATAGAGTTTAAAAATAAATACAGATAGTTTATTTTGATAAGTCTGAGGAACATCTGTAAATATAAGATAAAGCAATTAGCATTAATAAATATTCACCACCAAGTAAGGCGGTATCAACCATGGATATGGTAAAGGTAAATATAGTCAAAGCTAAACCTAAGATAATATGTTTAGTTTTTCTTAATAACAGAATAGGAAGCAGTGTTAATAATAACGATGTAATAAATCCTAATAATCCTAATTTAGCCCAGCTATCTGAATAAACATTATGTAATGTTTTGAATTTATTTATAATAGGATTATAGTTTTTTTCTTTAATTATCTTTTTTCTATCATTAGTGAAGTCTTTTCCGTGACCTGTCAATGGTTTTTCTGAGATGAGACTTTCAGCAATATAAAACATTTCAATTCTAAGCCCTACAGATGTGTTTAAATTACCACTTTTAATTTGGTTATATTCACGAGTGCTTTTGTCATAAAGATTTTCACCCAATTTTGAGCTTAATAGTATAGTAATGAATAATATAGGTATGAGTAATATTGATATTCGTACTATTTTATTTTTTGATATTATATATGTGCTATGCATTAATATAATAGAAAGTGATAATACTGATGCGACAATGACACCTCTTGATTGCATGATACTCACACAGTATATAGCCAAGATTGATAGGATTAAATTAACTATATTATGGTGCTTTAATGTCGAATAACAAAAATAAATAAAAAACAATCCGAATACAGGGGCATATATGTTTGGGTTCATGAAACTTTCAGGTCTTGATTCTTGCAAAAACACTCTGATATAAACTAAAAATCCAAGGTTGAGTAAAAAACCTAATGTAATACTATGCTTAAGCAAGGTTATATTTGTTTTTTCTGTGTTTAATGAAATAGCAATCATGTAGAGAATTAAGCAGGAACGAGTGAAGCTGCCAAATATCCCACCATGAAAATATTTCGCGTATAAACTTAATATCACAAGAATGAATATGAAAATATTGTATTTCTTTTTTATATTGGCAATTATTACTTTCGGATTGGAAATTAGTGAGAAAACTAAAAATATAATAGCCAAAGCGGTTAGTTTTTTTAAGCTGTCATGTGATAACCATAGACCTGAAAATATCCATGATAGAATTATAAATAGTAATGTATTATATGTGATTTTAGTTTTCATTGTTCAAATTTCGATTTTTTTGAAAAGATACCATTGGAAAATAATGGGATGAGTTCTAATTTTTTTGATAGCTCATTAATACAGAAAACCAAAGGCTTTTTCTTTGTATAATTTGATGAGAATTCAAGAATATTACTATCTTTTATATAGCAGAACCCCGGAAAGAAATTAAATATTTTTTTATGATCAATATTTTGTAAATATTTTGAATTTGCATTATTTACAGCAAGCTCGTGAAAAGTATATAAATAAATCAGTGAAAAAGGATTAAGTCTAAACCGTTCTTTATAATGAGGTGTTAAATGTTCTGAGTATATTTCTGATATCAATTTCAACCTGGATTTTAGAAGTGGTCTGATTCCATGCTTCAAACCGTAACCAATAAAAATTTTGTTTTTTTCTTGTACGATGTGACGGCTTAAATTAATGGCTCGTACATTATAAGTTGATTCTTTACGTTTTTTGTTTTTTTTCTGAAGAATAGATGAAGTAAATATATATGGTTTATCTTTCCTAAAGAAATCTAGCTCGGAGGTTGGTTTCCCTAAAAACATATCATCATTAAAATAAATGAATTTCTCTTCTAAACCTTTAATGAGGTGTAAATGAGCCTCAATAACACTTGAATTAAAAGTAGGCAAAAATTCCTTTGGGATAATTTCAGTATGATCAATTATTGTGACTTTAGAGCCGTCCTTTAGCCATTTTGGTTTTTGAGCATCGGTGATGATGTATATATGATTGACCCAAGGAGCAAATAACTCGATTGAGCGGAGTGAATACTTTAATTCTTGATTATCTGTAAACCGTTCACTTCCAGCCTGGCTTTTATAGCAGTTATTATATACCTGACAATGTGCTAGATGCGATTCTTTTTTTGCTATCCATTTAATATCTTGCCCATCTATCCATGTGTAAACGATATCTATTTTATTCATGGATATTCACTTCTTTAATAAATTTATTAGGCTCATAAAACAATGAAATATGTTCTTTTATTTTATCCTGAGGCCAGTTCCACCATTGGCTTCGCTGTAATTTCTCAATGACATCTGATTCGAATCGGTATCGTATGATCTTTGCTGGAATACCACCGACAATTGCGTAGGCTGGAACATCTTTAGTAACAACAGCTCCGGTAGCAATAATGGCACCATTTGAAATGGTCACTCCGGGCATTATTGATACATTTGCGCCAATCCATACGTCATTTTCAATACTAACCTTCTCCGCCTCTACTGCATGGGAAATGTCCATATCATTAATAATATAACCACCGTATTTTTTTTCGTATAAAAAGGGGTGGGTTGAAACAAAAGACAGTGGATGATTGCCTTTAACTATTGTTACGTTATCGCCGATAGAACAAAAGCTGCCAATTTTTTGCAAGTTTAGGTAAGAGTCATTGTTGAAAAACTGCTCAAAGCGATAAGAGTGGCGTCCTACTGTAAAATTAAAATAACGTTCAGCCAAATAACGAAAACTGTCTGGATTAGGTTTTAAAATAATTTTAGATATCTTGCGGATGATGAAAGACTGTAAATGCTTAGGTTTTGAAAGACGTTTCCAAAAGAGGTCGATAATCACTTTCTGTAGGAAGGATTGTTTATAGATCATTTTTAAATGCCTTTAATACCATATCTGGCTTCAACTCTTTCAAGCATTTCAAATGCCCCAATGGGCACTCACGTTTAAAGCATGGGCGACATTCGATATCAGTATGAACAATCGAAACCTTCTCTGCTAATGGTGGCGTATATTCAGGGGAGGTTGAACCATAAATGCCGATAACTTCGCATCCAACCGCTGCCGCAACGTGCATTAAACCTGAATCGTTGCTGATAACCGTCTGGCAAGCGCCTAGTAAATCAACCGCCTCAATAAGAGATGTTAATCCTGCCAAAATAAAGACGTGTTTTTGATTGTCACTTGAAACAAGGCTTTTAATGGAATCCGTTGTTGGCTTATCTTTAGCTGAACCAAATAACCAAACTTGTTTCCCTTTTGATATTAATGTATCGGCAACCGTTGCGTAGTGCTCTGCTGGCCATTGTTTGGCTGGGCCGAACTCTGCGCCAGGGCATAGACCTATTGTTTTTCGTTCCTGAGTGAGGCCGAATTTTTCAATAGTCGCTTGCTGCTGATCTTTATCAATAAATAAACGAGGTTTTGGGAGGGAGGCTAATCCATTTAAAGAATTAGAATCAATCATATCGATTTTGGGATGAGCTAAAGCAATATAGCGCTCAACCATATATTGAAATGATTTCTTGTTACTGCGCAAATCAGTTAATAGACCATAACGCATTTCACCTTTCCAGCCTGTTCTGACTGGAATATCTGCAAACCAAGGAATAAGCGCTGATTTTGCTGAATTAGGAAGAACATATGCGTGGGTATATTCCTGCAATTTAAGTTCTTTACCTAATGCTCGACGTCCTAGAAAATTAAAATCACCGTGTCCAAGTGGCATTTCTATTGCTTGATTAACTTCGGGCATGCGCTCCAAAATAGGTTTACACCATGCCGGAGCCAATACATCAATACTTACTTCTGGGTGTTGTTGCTTCAGGGTGATATAAAGTGATTGTGACATCACCATATCACCTACCCAAGATGGACCAATAATTAAAATTTTCATAAAACTCGATACTATCTAAAATAGGTTTAAGCGTTTATCTCAGCCAAATATTCCGCGACACCTTCAGCTACGGTTTTAAACTCAACATCGCAGCCAGCTGCGCGCAACTTGGTTAAGCTAGCTTGAGTATATTCTTGATATGCGCCTTTTAGATGCTCTGGGAATGGGACATTTTCAATAGTGCCTGTACCGTGATGCTTAACGACTGCCTTTGCCACTTCCCCAAAAGTTTCCGCTTTGCCTGTGCCACAGTTGAAGATACCGGATACACCATTTTCAAAGAACCAAAGATTGACTTTGCACACATCACCAACATAAATGAAATCACGTTTAAACTCATCGCTGCCATCAAATAATTTGGCATTTTCGCCAGCTAATAATTGATTGTTTAAGTGGAATGCTACTGAAGCCATACTACCTTTGTGTTGTTCGCGAGGGCCATAAACATTGAAATAGCGGAAGCCGGTAATTTGAGAAAGCTTTTCACCGTGAGCTTCAGCATCGGCCCATAGGCGGCGAACGTAGTTATCAAATTGCTGTTTTGAATAACCGTAAACGTTTAATGCACCTTCGTATTCACGTTCTTCTATAAACTCTTGATCTTGAGCGCCATAAGTTGCCGCAGATGAAGCATAAAGGAAAGGGATGTCACGTTCTAAACTGTAGTGAAGTAATTCTTTTGAATACTCATAGTTATTGAGCATCATGAATTTACCATCCCATTCAGTTGTGGCAGAACAAGCGCCTTCATGGAATATGGCTTCAATAGGTCCGAAGTCATCACCGGCCATAATTTGAGTCAAGAAGTCATCACGATCCATATAATCAGTAATATCAAGGTCAACCAAATTTTTGAATTTACGACCATTTTTTAGATTATCGACAACTAAAATATCATTGTGGCCAGCTGCATTTAATGCTTTAACAATATTGCTGCCAATCATGCCTGCGCCGCCAGTAACTATGATCATATTTACTTCCTAAAGAATTCAAAAGATAGACGGGAAAGTATATCAGAAGATAAGTTGAGAGAGGAAATAAAAGCGAACTTCAAGATCCGGGAGCCGAGGATGATTTTTTCATCACTAATTACTAAAAATATGCGTCATCCTGAATAGCGAGGTGCGAGTGTAGTTCCGGATCTCCTACAGGTAGCAAGGCACTTACAGTTGATCGTATAAATCAGCCCATTCTTTATTGTGCTTTGTTATTAGGTTGTTTTTCCATTGCTTTTTCCAAGCCTTTAGCTGCTTTTCCCGTTGTATGGCGATTATCATGTCACTATAAAGTTCATAATGTACTAATTTATGAAGCTGATATCGTTGTGTGAAGCCTTTAATACCTCCAGACTTATGTTGCCAGATTCGTTGCTTCAAATTACTGCTCACGCCAATATACAAAACGTTGTTATGAGTATTTGAAAGGATGTAAATGCAAGGCTGTTTCATGTCTCATTAACCCTCTTCATGTTAATGGAGATCCTGAACTACGTTCGTACCTCACTATTCAGGATGACGGTGGAAAGGCAGTGAAAATACTCGACAAATACAGATTATTTAACTTCGTCATCCTGAAAAGCGACAAAGGAGCGCAGTTCAGGATCGCCTTTTGGTTGTTGAAAATAAATAACATCAGATGATCCTGAACTACGTTCGTACCTCACTATTCAGGAGGACGGTGGAAAGGCAGTGAAAATACTCGACAAATACAGATTATTTAACTTCGTCATCCTGAAAAGCGACGAAGGAGCGCAGTTCAGGATCTCCTTCTGGTTGTTGAAAATAAATAACATCAGGAGATCCTGAACTACGTTCGTGCCTCACTATTCAGGATGACGGTTCAGTGTTGTAATTTTTCCTAGGCAAATATGGCTTATTTTATCCGCTATATTTAGAGTTCGACCTATTTTCTCCATCATCCTGAAGATGCGACCCACATTATCCGTCATCCTGAAAAGCGACGAAGGAGCGCAGTTCAGGATCTCCTTCCGATTGTTGAAAATCAAATTATAACTTCGCTTTTAAGTAACCTTTCCTGATCCTCCAATAAACCTTTAAATATCTGTTTTGTCTCTGGTTCGCCGTGAATCAAAAATATCTTTTGGGGCGCTTTAGGTATGCCTAGAATAAAAGCAAGCAAATCATCTTTATCTGCATGTGCCGAATAACCCGACATTGAATGCACTTGCGCATTAACATTCACTTTATGATTAGAGATATAAACATAATCGTCATCATCTTGCAGTTGTCTTCCTAATGTTCCTTGTGCCTGATAACCCGCTAGAATAACGTCAGTTTGTTGGTTTGGTAGCAGGGCTTCTAAATAATTCATGATTCGACCACCATTACACATGCCACTTGCCGCAACAACAATCGCGGCTTCATTAGTTGAGGCTAAACGATTGACCAATTTTTGATGCTCATGATGGTCATGGACTGTAATAAGTTGCTCAAAAGAAAGTGGATGGCGACGAGCTTGCTTTGCCTTATTAGTTACTTCGCCATAGTCGGCTTCTTCATTCCATAATTGCTTGAACCGTTCATATTCTGCCGTTACCTTTTGCGCCAGTGGTGAATCTAAAATAATCGGTAACTGTTGCCAAAAGTCATCCGTGGTCGTTTCTGTTTCAATGCTATGGGCGATTAATTGTTCTATATCAAATAAAAGCTCTTGTGTTCTGCCTACACTGAATGCGGGAATTAAAATAACACCACCATCTTGTAATGATTGCTCGACGATTTTTTCCAGCCGCTGAGAACGTGTCGCCACATCATCATGGCGTTTATTGCCATAAGTGGTTTCAATCACTAAATAATCAGCTTGTTTAGGTGAAATTGGATCGGGCAATAATGGAGTATTTCTTGGACCTAGATCACCAGAAAAAACAATGACTTCATTATTAGGCAGCTGAAAGTTGATATACGCAGAGCCTAAAATATGCCCGGCAGGTGATAAGTGAAAAGATCCGAGGCCATTTTCAAGCTGCATCGATTCATTATATGGAATAGCACATATTTGCGACTCAATTTTTTCTAGCACACGTTTTCGTTGTTGGGTGTTCAAACCTAATTGCAGCTTTAATCCGTCGTCTAACATCAATGGTATTAGCGCCGCTGTCGCTTGAGTGCAATAAATCGGCTTATCAAAACCTGCTGCTAGTAACCATGGTAAGCGGCCGATGTGGTCAATATGAGTGTGAGTAATAATAAGTGCTTTAATATGGTCGAGTGGAAATTCAATCTTTAAGGCATCAAGAGTATCGGAAGGCGCATCTTTACCTTGAAATAGACCACAATCGATCAGTACACCAGAGCCATCGATGTTTAATTCATGACAAGAACCGGTCACTGTGTTCTTTCCGCCATGGTGAAGTAAATAGTAATCGAGCTGTGGGTGTAGTCTATAATTAGGCGTAGTCATATTTGGCTTCCCATTTTTGATTATTTCATATTGCGAAATCTATGTTTAACCGAGCAATATATAACAGTTCTTTGAATGAATATTTGGTAATAAGGCAATGTTTTAGAACGGTATAGGATTATCTTTCTGAAACAATGAAGCCTGTATCAAAAATAAGAGAGCTTATTAACGAGGAATTGTCCTACCGCGACTCGCGAAGTATCCATCTTAATGATAAACTTCGCGCAAATTTTACTTTCTTTTTAGAAATACGCCTTGAGGATGCGTTTAACCTTAGGGCGGTAGCGTGTCAATTTTTAGGAGTTCTATGTGAGCCAGCCACAATCGCCATCGCACCATGCAGCGCAGCAACCCCAAATGCCACCTCAACATTATTACCCTCAACAACCGCAAGATGATGAAATCGACCTTCGTGAGTTGTTTGCCGCACTATGGAAAGGGAAGTGGATAATTATTGCGTGCACTTTTATTTGTACTGCTTTGGCAATTGCTTATGCATTAATGGCAAAAGAACAGTGGTCATCGACGGCAAAAGTAGCTCAACCTCAAGTGAGCGATTACAGTGAATACCAAAATCAAGTAGTTCAGTTTCAACCAATCTTTAATGTCTACCAAGAAGACGGCACGGTATTAGTTAGCAAGGCGCTTGATGGGCTAACTGATGAAAGGAAGCTTTACGATTTATTTATCGATGAATTTAACTCATCTAGTAATAAAAAAGCCTTTTTAGAAACCTCCGCCATATTTCAAAAAGATAAGGCAGAACTAGAGAGTCCAGAAGATGAAGACGCTTTACGCAAGCTCTATAGTCACTGGTATAAGTTCTTATCGATTAAACCTGAAGATGCCAAAAGAGTTGATGGCTCGTATGTGATCACCGTGAGTGCTGAAACCTCACAAAATAGTTTTGAGCTATTAAATAACTACATTGCTTTTGTTGATACCAAAGTACATCAAAAAGCCTTTAATAACTTAGCTGCCACAATCAGCTCTAAAAAGAACGAGTTAAAACAACAATCAATCATGTTAACCAAACAAGCTCAACAGCGCTTATTGGTTGAAAAGGAACGCAGTGAATACGCTTTAAATATTGCTCAAGCTGCAGGGGTGAGTAAACCACTGCAAAACTTTGGTGATACAGAAATTTTTGCAATTAATCTCGGTTCGGATGCCTTAACAGCGAAAGTAAGTGCGTTGAGTAAAGTGAAAAACTTGAGCGTAATTGAACCAAGGCTTGAACAATTAAGTTCTAAGCTAGAGCAAATTGAGCAATTAGACATTAATAAAAATGCGAAGTTTTCAGCTTATCGTTACTTGGATCAACCTGAAAGGGATGTTTCTAGAGATAAGCCTAAAAGGAGTTTGATTGCGGTTTTAGGTCTTTTGTTAGGTGGAATGTTAGGATTTGGATTAGTATTGGTGCGTTTTATTTTTATAAAAAATAATAAATAGATTTAAGGGTGAAAATTCTAGTAACTGGAAGTGCTAACTTTATCGGCTCAATAGTTGATGAGTTGGTAACGTGACATTGCTTTTAAGAAATACGCTTGCCGTATACGCGTAGAGGAACGAGTGGAGGGATTTTAAAAGATCAGACAGATTTTTTAGAGATAGAAGGGGGGCTTTATTGGAGGGCATGAATCGTAAATGAATGATGTGTGCGATGGCAAAATAGTATCCATAACCCATATTAGATACTTGAAATTATAAACACGATTGTTATGGGTACCAAATAATTTTAATTGAGTGAAGTTGAGATAGTTATAAAATGAATAAAAAAAATGGAAGATTAGGGATTTTGAAAATATCCATACTTTCACTGATTTCAACTTTGGTAAAGGTTTTGTCTGCCCTTGTTATCAATAAAGCAATATCAGTATATATAGGTCCGTCAGGGTTGGCTGTTATTGGTCAGTTTCAAAATTTGTCTGTGATTATTCAAAATGCAGCTAATGGTGGAATAAATAATGGTGTAATAAAATATACTGCAGAAGGTCAACACCGTGGTGAGTTTAAAAGTATTTTTAGTACATCATTAAAATTGACAATTATATTATCAATAATTGCTAGCGTAATAATGATGATCTTTTCTAATTATATGTCATTTTTGTTCTTTGGTGATGGTAGCTTTACCTATGTTTTTATTGTTTTTGGTGTGACATTAACTTTGTTTTCAATAAATCAGTTGTTGCTTGCAATTATTAGTGGTTTAAGTGAAGTTAGGTTGTTTATATCTATAAGTGTTATTCAAAGTTTATATAGTTTAATTTTCACAGCCTTATTGGTGTATTTTTTCTCTTTGGATGGTGCATTAATTGCAATGGTGACTAATCAGTCAATAGTTTTGTTTATAATGTTATGGATGTTGAAAGGGCATGATGTTATTAAATTTGAAAACTTTCTGGGGAAAATCGAACGAAGTCAGTTAATAGGCCTTTTTAAGTATTCCATGATGGCTTTAGTTTCTGCCATAACAGTTCCTCTATCTCTTATAGTGATAAGAGATTATATCCGTAGTGATATTTCATGGGAGTATGCAGGCTATTGGCAAGCAATGACTTATATTTCATCTATAGGGCTAATGGTCGTTACGACGATATTATCTATATATTATCTTCCTAGGATCTCTGAAGTTAAATGTAGGGCTGAAATTTTTAAAGAAATGTTCTCAATTTTTAGAGTGATATTTCCCATCGCTGTGTTTTTTGCTTTTTTAGTCTATTTTTCTCGTTTTTATATTGTTGATATTTTATTTTCTTCTGATTTCTCACATATGATTGTTCTTTTTAAATGGCAGTTATTTGGCGATGTAATTAGAGTTTTGGCGTGCTTGTTAAGCTATATAATGCTAGCGAAAGCAATGACGAGAACATTTATAGCTACAGAGATAATCAGTTCAACTTTGTTTGTCGTCCTTTCTATTTTATGCATTAATGCTTTTGGTTTTATCGGAGTTTCCTATGCTTACGCTATAGCTAATATCCTATATTTAAGTGTCATGATTATTGTCATGTGGTGTTATTTTAGAAGTAATTCATTTTCTATAGATTAAAGTGAGTGTTATGTCATTTAATGTTCCTGTGGTTTTGTTTGTATTTAAGCGTACTGATACGCTTTCCAAAATTATCAAAGTAATATCTAAAGTAAAACCTAATAAAATATATATTCTTTCTGACAATGGAAGAACAGATGAAGAAAAAGAAAAGGTTCTTAACTGTAGAGAAATTATTGAAAGATCTATTGATTGGGAATGTGATGTTATTAAACATTATCATGAAGCTAATGTAGGCGTTTATGAAAATATTGCTTTAGGTGCTAAGTTTGTATTTTCAAAAGAACCATGTGCTATTTTTCTTGAGGATGATAATTTACCTGAAATTTCATTTTTTGAATTTTGTCAGGAACTATTAGATAAATATAAATATGATAGCCGGGTTCTTTGGATTTGTGGAAGTAACTACTTAGAAGAAATAGAACCTCGAGATGGTTCTAGTTATGTCTTTTCACAAAATATGCTGCCTTGCGGGTGGGCTTCGTGGTCTGATAAGTTTAATACCTATTATGATGGAGAACTTGAACTGTGGGAGTCTGATTACATTAGAAATAGGATAAAAAATAACTATATTGATAAAAAGTTATATTATCAGGATAGATATAATATTGAATATGAGCTGGAAGCCAAGAAAAAAACGGGTAGATTTTTTTCTTGGGATTATCAAATGAGTTTTTCAATGAGAGCTCATAATGTTTATGCAATTATACCAAAATATAATCAAATTCGAAATATTGGCGTCGATATTGAGTCAACACATGGTGGAACTTGCTTGAAGGATGAGATGGTTGCACGGTTTTGTGAAAGGAAGACTAAACCTATGGTTTTCCCCCTTATTCACCCGAAAGGGATGTTAACTGATTTAGATGTTGAAAGAAAAATAGGGAATATTATTTTGGACCCTAAATTCTATTCTTTTAAGTCTATTGCTAGTCGAATGTTAAGACAGATATTTAATATAGATAAAACGGTAAGTGTTTCTGAATATATAAAGATGAAGGTTTATGGTAAATAATCGTTTTTTTATTCTGGATAGATATTTTTGTTTTGTGTTATTTTTCTTTTTATGGTTATTATATGGTGGTAATTTATGGAATGGTGACAGAGAAGCATATGAAGTTTATTTTCAAAGAGATGCATTATCTTATTGGGGGGTTGAAGTTGGTTATGGTGCATTAAATTTGATTTTTAATAAACTTGGAGCTTCATTTCAAATGTTTCAAGTGTTTATCTCTTTTATAACTCTATTTCTTACTTTTCGCTTCATTTCCAAAGTAACTTGTATTTTTTCCACTTCATTATTAGTGTATTTTTTTTTCATGTTCCCATTAGATTATGTTTTGATGAGAAATACTTTGGCATTTTCTATTGTACTCAATGCACTTGTTCCTTTGTTTAATAATGATAAGAAAAGCTTTTTCTGGTTGGTTGTATTGGCTACTCTGTTTCATCAATCTGCATGCTTATTTATGATTTTAATTTTTACTGACGGAAAAAATGATGTAAAAAAATACAAAGTTATTTTTTTCATGGTTCTGTTTGCGGTGTTTATTAAGGTGTTATTATTGTCAGGTTTTATGCCACTTAGAATTGTTGAACATTTAAATTATTATGGGGTCTCGGTTAAAAGTTTAATCTTTAATATTTTAATGCAGTTTATTTCTGTGTTTATTTTTCTTCGTGGATTTAACCGAGAAAAAAAAATATTTCTAGGTAATTATTGGCCAAGATTTATTTGTAATATTAATATTGTGTCTTTGATTCTTATCCCGTTGTATTTTTATGGCGATATATTTCTTAGGGTTTTTAGGCTGTTTGTTTTTATTGATTTGTTGATGATTGTGCATTTTATAATGGCAAAGAGAATACTTAATTTATGGATGCTTCTTTATTTAGTTTTATTCTCCTCATATCTTTTCTACTATTTTATATATTTGCAAGTTGATTTGACATTGGTTCCTCTTTTTAGAGATAATTTTTTTTCATTTGTTTTATAAGGAGTGGGGATGGATATTGTTTTTTTAGGTGGCATATTTTCTAGCTCTGAAGCTGAAATGATTATTAATGATTCTATTGGTCCAATTCAAAATGCAGCAGATTCTTTACAAAAAAAATACTTGGATGGGTTGGCTGAAAATGAAAGTGTGAATTCTTTATCTGTTATCAATTTACCATTTATTGGTGGTTACCCTGGTTCTTATAAAGAAAAAACTTTCACTCCAAGGGCGAAAAAATCCAATTACAATGGTGTTAAGGTTGATAATATTAAGTTTATCAATGTAAAGGGCTTTAAGCACATGGCTCGCTTTTGGGGAGCATTTGTTTCAATAAGAACTATCTTAAAATATAAAAAAGATATTAAAGTAATATGCTATTCAATGCATCTTCCATTTTTGTTGGCATGTTATATTAATAAAATTTTCAATTCACGAATCAAGTTCTATGTGATAATACCTGATCTCCCAGAGTACATGTCAGAAAGAGTTGGTATTAATGCGTTTTTTTATCGATTAGTTAATAGGTTGTCCTACTCTATTGTCAATAAATCTTCTGGTATAAGTGTTATTACGAATGCAATGGTAAATCGGTTCTCTAAAAACTTAAATCATGTCCTTATAGAAGGAATATCTTCATCAGAAAGGTTTTATTATAATATGGGTGATGAGTATTTGTCTTTTTATTGTAGTGAACCATTTTTTCTTTATTCAGGAACTTTAGATAGAAGGTATGGAATACGAAATTTGATAGAATCATACTCTGACTCTGGAGTTTCAAATGTAAAACTTTATATTTGTGGCGACGGAAATGATCGTGATTATGTGGTCGAAAAAAGTAACGACATTAAAAATGTTATATATTTAGGTCAGCTAGAGAGAGAAAAAGTGTTAGCTTTACAATCGATGGCTTTAGCTTTAGTTAATCCTCGGAGTAATAATGATGAATTTACAAAGTATTCATTTCCATCAAAAGTTTTAGAGTATATGAGCTCAGGGGTTCCTGTGATTATGTATAAACTTGATGGTATTCCAAGTGAGTATGATTCCCTTTACTTTAAGGTTGAAGATGAAGGTGACTTAAAATATGTTTTAAAAAAAGTATCAGGTTTTTCAAAGGAATATTTATTTGAATGTGGTTTGAAAGCCAAAGAGTTTGTTAGTGAGCATAAGTGCGCAAGCAAACAAGTTTCTAAGTTAGTTTCTATTATGAAGGTGTAATAATGTTTAAAGATAAGTCTCTTTTAATTACTGGAGGAACGGGGTCGTTTGGCAACGCAGTTCTAGACCGATTTATTAAATCAAATATTAAGGAGATTCGAGTTTTTTCTCGTGATGAGAAAAAACAAGATGACATGCGTAAAAAATATAATTCGTCTAAGTTGAAGTTTTATATTGGTGATGTTCGTGATTATCAAAGTATTTTAAATGCTAGTCGTGGTGTCGATTATATTTATCATGCGGCAGCACTTAAGCAAGTTCCTTCATGTGAATTTCATCCAATGGAAGCTGTAAAGACTAATGTTCTTGGTACCGAGAATGTTCTTGAAGCTGCGATTCAAAATGAAGTGAAGCGTATTGTTTGTTTAAGTACCGATAAAGCGGTTTACCCTATTAATGCTATGGGGATATCTAAGGCGATGATGGAAAAAGTTATCGTTGCGAAATCACGTAATGTTGATCCTGAAAAGACCATCATATCAGCAACTCGATATGGTAATGTGATGGCTTCTCGTGGCTCTGTAATCCCTCTATTTCTACGCCAAGTTATGAGTGATCAACCAATCACTATAACTGACCCGAATATGACCCGTTTTATGATGACATTAAATGATGCAGTAGACCTCGTACTTCATGCATTTGAGAATGGAACAAATGGTGATATTTTTGTACAAAAGGCACCTGCGGCAACCATTGATGTGTTAGTAAAGGCACTTCTTAAAATTACGAGTAAGCCAGATCATATCGTAAAAACTATTGGTACTCGCCATGGTGAGAAATTATATGAAGCGCTATGTAGTCGAGAGGAGATGTTTGTGGCTGAAGATCAAGGTGGATATTATCGCATACCTTCAGATAATCGCGACTTAAATTACTCAAAATTTAATGAAGAAGGTGAGAAAGACCTTTCTACTATCGAAGATTATAACTCACATAACACTGAACGCTTAGATGTCGATGGCATGATTAAGTTATTACATAAGCTTGATTTCATTGCAGACATTGAAGCTGGAAGTCTTATTGTGCCAGA
Source organism: Vibrio sp. S17_S38 (assembly GCF_014694375.1). Taxonomy (GTDB): domain Bacteria; phylum Pseudomonadota; class Gammaproteobacteria; order Enterobacterales; family Vibrionaceae; genus Vibrio. Next base: position 113,077 of record NZ_JAAUWW010000008.1, on the reverse strand, counting down.
GGGAGTGTAAATGAAAATTGTTGTTACTGGAGCAAAAGGTTTTATTGGTAAAAATTTATGTGTCATGCTCCGTGAACAAGGCTATCAAAATATAATTGAAATTGGTCGAGACACATCGCGGGAGCAATTAAAACATTCACTTCGTGAGGCTGATTTTGTTTACCATTTGGCTGGTATAAACCGACCTAAGAATGAATCCGAGTTTTTGGAAGGAAATACCGATTTTACTAACTACATAATCGGTGAGTTAAATGCATCTAATAAAACCGCTACTTTAGTTGTTAGCTCTTCGACCCAGGCCAACCAAGATAATGCGTATGGACGTAGTAAAGCTGTAGCTGAAAAATCGGTTGAGCAATATGGTATTGAAACTGGTGCTTCTTATTATATTTATCGGTTACCTAATGTTTTTGGTAAGTGGTGTCGCCCCAATTATAACTCATTTGTTGCTACGTTTTGCTATAACACCTTAAATAATTTAGATGTTAATATTCATGATCCTGATGCGGCTGTGACATTGGTTTATATTGATGACGTATGTCGTAGTTTCATATCTCTTCTTACTGAGAGTGAGAAATCTGGTTATCAACATATAGCAACAGAATATTCCACCACTGTTGGTGACGTAGCGGATTTACTTAAAGCATTTAAACAAAGCCGTGAAAGCTTAACTACTGAAAATGTGGGAACAGGCTTTGAACGTGCGCTGTATTCTACTTATCTTAGTTATATGACTCCGGGGCAATTTAATTACGCTATTCCTAGCTATGGTGATGAGCGTGGCGTCTTTAGTGAAATGCTCAAAACGAAAACGGCGGGACAATTTTCATTTTTTACCGCTCACCCTGGTATTACTCGAGGGGGACATTATCACCATACTAAGACTGAAAAATTTTTGGTTTTAAAGGGAAAAGCTTTGTTTAAGTTTGAGCATATCGTTACAGGTGAGCGTTATGAGCTTCAGACCGGTGGGACTGAAGCACAAATTGTAGAAACGGTTCCTGGATGGTCGCATGATATTACTAATATTGGTGATGAAGAAATGATCGTCATGTTATGGGCAAATGAAATTTTTGACCGTGAAGCACCTGATACCTTTGCTCGCCCACTGTAGTTATAAAGAGAAAGAAAATGAAAAAATTAAAAATAATGTCAGTAGTGGGGACTCGCCCAGAAATTATCCGCCTTTCTCGTGTATTGGCAAAGTTAGATGAACATTGTGAGCACGTCATTGTTCATACTGGCCAAAACTATGACTTTGAGTTAAATGAAGTATTTTTTAATGATTTAGGCGTTAGAAAGCCTGATTTCTTCCTAAATGCTGCTGGTTCTTCTGCCGCGGAAACTATTGGTCAAGTAATTATTAAGGTTGATCAGGTTCTTGAGGAAATTAAACCAGACGCAATGCTTGTTCTAGGTGATACGAATTCATGTATTTCAGCACTACCAGCAAAGCGTAGAAAAGTACCAATTTTTCATATGGAAGCAGGGAACCGTTGTTTTGATCAACGAGTACCAGAAGAGACCAATCGTAAAATAGTCGATCATATTGCCGATATTAATCTTACTTACAGTACCATTGCTCGTGATTATTTATTAGCAGAGGGTATTCCTGCTGACCGAGTTATTAAAACCGGTAGCCCAATGTTCGAAGTGCTTAACTATTATATGCTTCAGATTGATGGCTCTGATGTATTACAGCGCCTAGGGCTCCAAAAGGGTAAGTTTTTTGTTGTGAGTGCGCATAGAGAAGAAAATGTAGACTCACCAAAGCAACTGGCGAAGTTAGCTGATATTCTAAATACAGTGGCAGAAAAATATGACTTTCCAGTAATTGTATCAACTCATCCTCGAACTAGAAATAAAATTGAAGCACAGGGAATACAATTTCATAAAAATATCCAATTATTAAAACCACTTGGATTCCACGATTATAATCATCTTCAAAAGAATTCGAAAGCGGTATTATCTGATAGTGGAACTATTACTGAAGAATCTTCAATTATGAATTTTCCTGCATTAAATTTGCGTGAAGCTCATGAGCGTCCTGAAGGGTTTGAAGAAGCATCGGTAATGATGGTCGGCTTGGAAGTTGAACGTGTATTACAAGCATTAGATATCTTAGAGTCTCAACCGTCAGACGGTGAACGTTTGCTACGTCCTGTTTATGACTACAGTATGCCTAACGTATCCGATAAAATGGTGCGAATTATCCATTCCTACACTGATTATGTAAAACGTGTGGTGTGGAAAGAATATTAATGAAACTCGCTTTTATCATTGATGACTATTTGCCTCATAGCACAAGGATTGGAGCTAAAATGTTCCATGAATTGGCCTGTGAGTTTGTTGGTCGAGGTCATTCGGTAACGGTTATTACGCCAGATAACTCACAATCAAAAATGCTTGTAAAGGAAACACTAGATGACGTCTCTATCTGGTATTTTAAAAGTGGTGAAACCAAAGATGTCGGTAAAGTAAAAAGAGCAATAAACGAAACATTATTATCTTTCCACGCTTGGCGAGCTATCTCAAAAGAAGTCGATCAAGGATCGTTTGATGCCGTCATTTATTATTCGCCCTCAATCTTTTTTGGTCCGTTAGTTAAGAAAATAAAAAAAAGGTGTGGTTGCTCTGCTTACCTAGTGTTACGAGATCTTTTTCCTCAATGGGCGATTGATGCAGGGATGATACGCTCGGGATCTATGATCGAAAAATATTTTAGATACTTTGAGCATGTTTCTTATAAGCAAGCTGATATGATTGGATTAATGTCTGAACGCAATGTTGAGGTTTTTCAAGCAGAAAATTTTCAGTATCAGTATCAATCACAAGTTCTTAGAAACTGGGCATCTTTGCTTCCTAGTGCTTCAAAGAAGCTAAAGTCATACCGTGAAGAACTAAACCTACAAGATAAAGTTATCTATTTTTATGGCGGTAACATTGGTCATGCACAAGATATGTCCAATTTAATGCGACTAGCTAAAAATATGCAGTCGTATGAAAATGCTCATTTTCTTTTTGTTGGCCAAGGCAATGAAGTCGAGTTGATTAATCAGTTATCGCAAGAATGGCAATTATCTAACTTTTCCTATTTACCTTCCGTTAATCAAGAAGAGTTTAAGCAGATCTTGTCTGAAGTTGATGTTGGTTTGTTTTCTTTAGCTTCTCATCATACTGCTCACAACTTCCCAGGAAAGTTACTTGGTTATATGGTTGAATCTTTACCCATTTTAGGTAGTGTAAATGGAGGCAATGATTTAATGCCTCTTGTTAATGAAGCCAATGCTGGGTTTATTCATGTGAATGGTGAAGATGATGTATTATTAACTTCAGCAGCTACTCTATGCTCTGATGGTCAGCTACGTCTAGAAATGGGAAAATCTGCATATATGTTATTATCCGATGAGTTTTCGGTTCAAGCAGCCGCAACAACGATATTATCTGAGATCGATTAAATGAAATTGATTGATAAAACGGTAATTGAACCGTTATACCGGGCAGCAAAAGCAAGTGAGAGAAAACGTTCTCATTATCTGTTACATGATTCTCATCAAGATAAAGTACAACGTTTATTGATAGGTTTGGTTAAAGGTAGTTATGTTGAACCTCATTACCATGCGCAGCCTCACCAATGGGAGATGTTTACTGTGCTTGATGGCTGCATTCGCCTTAACCTTCATAGTAGCGATGGTAGTATAGTCCGAAGTGTTTTCGCCGGCCCCGCTGAAAGCGTAGTTTCTGTTGAACTGAAGCCCATGGATATTCATAGCTTAGAATGTATATCTGATAAGGCTTTGATACTTGAAGTGAAAGAGGGCCCTTTTGATTCAGAGCAACCAAAATCATTCTTATGAAGTTATAACTCGTTTTATTTGTTTACTTACCTATTAATACTTTTTATTTACCTTAAATTTCGTATTTAGAGGATGACCTTGTCTACTTTCATCGATTTAGTCTTTATATTTCTCATCTCTTTTGCCATTCTCTTTCTTTTACGAAAATGGGCTAAAAAAGCAGGCTTAGTTGACAAGCCAAATGCACGAAAACTACATAATGGAGCCGTTCCATTAGTGGGGGGGATATCGATAACTTTCACTTTTTTATACTTTTTGTTTAATAATCCTGGCTTGCTCTTTAGTGTCAATTTGTATGCTATTTCTATTTTGATATTGGTAGTGGTGGGCGCTTTAGATGATAAGTATGATATGAACTTCAAACTACGTTTTGCAGTGCAAGCCGTTTTGTCTGTTTGTATGATGCAAATGGCCAATTTACAGCTTCATACCATTGGTAATGTTTTTGGTTATGGAAATGTGGATCTTGGTCTGCTTGGTTATGTTATTACTGTTCTTGCTGTGATTGGTGCGATCAATGCCTTTAACATGGTTGATGGCATTGATGGTCTTCTTGGTGGGCTTTCGATTGTAACGTTTGGTGGGCTAGGTTTTATGTTGTTGCATGATGGCCAACACAAGCTCTCTTACCTTTGTTTAGTGCTTATCGTTATTATACTTCCTTATATTTTACTAAACCTTGGTGCTTTTGGCCGTAAGCGAAAAGTATTCATGGGGGATGCTGGTAGTATGGTTATAGGGTTTACTGTCATTTGGTTTTTATTGATTGCAAGCCAAAATGGAACTAGACCACCACTTCGCCCTGTAACTGCGTTATGGCTAATTGCTGTTCCACTTCTTGATATGGCGGCAATTATGATTCGTCGAATTCGTCGTGGTGATTCACCGTTCAAACCAGATCGTGAGCATTTACACCACATATTTCAGCGCCTAGGTTTAAATTCAACTCAAACACTAATAGCTATTTGTATTATTGGCTCTTTGTTTGCCGCTTTTGGGATTTATGGTGAAATCATTAATATTCCTGAATATGTGATGTTTTATTTATTTATTGGATGCTTTGTTATTTATACGCTTCTCTTATCTAATGTGTGGAAAATTACCTCTAAGATCCGTGAGTTAAAAGGTAAGTAATAAGCTAGATGAGCTGTAAAACCTCCATTTTCAAAGTTTATAATTGAGTGAGAATTATGAAAATTGCTATCGCAGGTACCGGCTATGTCGGCCTTTCAAACGCTGTTTTGTTGTCACAACACCATGAAGTGGTTGCTGTTGATATCATCCCTGAAAAAGTAGAGATGATTAATAATCGTCAATCACCAATCGCGGATGCTGAGATTGAGCAGTTTTTAGCAACTAAGTCATTAAACTTAACCGCCACGTTAGATAAGCAGCAAGCCTATCAAGATGCTGAATTTGTTATCATTGCCACGCCTACGGATTATGATCCTAAGACAAATTACTTTAATACCTCTTCCGTTGAAGCTGTAATTAAAGCGGTGATAGAGATTAACCCACAAGCCGTGATGGTGATCAAATCGACAGTGCCAGTAGGGTATACCGAGCGTATTAAGCAGGAGCTAGCAACGGACAATATTATGTTCTCTCCTGAATTTTTACGAGAGGGGCGTGCACTGTTTGATAATTTGAACCCTTCTCGCATTATTGTTGGTGAGCAATCTGAACGCGCCCAAGTTTTTGCCAATTTATTAGTAGAAGGTGCGATTAAGCAAGATATTGATGTGCTGTTTACAGATTCAACTGAAGCTGAAGCGGTGAAGTTGTTTTCAAATACTTACTTAGCTTTACGTGTGGCTTATTTTAATGAATTGGATTCCTACGCTGAGGCCCATGGTTTAGATTCTCGCCAGATCATTGAAGGAGTGGGGCTTGACCCTCGTATCGGTACCCACTATAACAACCCATCATTTGGTTATGGTGGTTATTGTTTGCCGAAAGATACTAAGCAGTTATTGGCTAACTATGAATCAGTACCGAATAATATTATTGGTGCGATTGTCGATGCTAACCGTACCCGAAAAGACTTTGTTGCCGATTCTATCCTTAAGCGTAACCCTAAAGTTGTGGGTATTTATCGTTTAATTATGAAGGCTGGATCAGATAACTTCCGCGCATCGAGTATTCAAGGGATTATGAAGCGCTTGAAAGCGAAGGGTATTGAAGTCGTGGTTTATGAGCCAGTGTTAAAAGAAGATGATTTCTTCCGCTCTCGCGTAGTTCGTGATTTTGAAGAGTTTAAACAAATATCTGATGTGATCGTATCAAACCGTATGGTTGAAGAGCTTGCCGATGTTGCGGATAAAGTTTATACCCGCGATTTGTTTGGTTCGGACTAAACAACGCCTGGACTCAAATAAGCCGTCATCCTGAAAAGCGACGTAGGAGCGCTGTTCAGGATCTCCCAAGGCGTGTGAGACTGTATGTATTTTATGGTGAGTAACGTGCGGTAGGAGATCCTGAACTACGTTCGTTCCTCACTATTCAGGATGACAATCTTTGTTGTGTGGAAAAGTTGAAAAGCTTGCCGATGTTGAGGGTAAGGCTTACAGCCGCGTTTTTTGTTGTGTGGAAAGTGAAGAGCTTGTTGAGGCTGAGGCTTATACCCGCGATTTGTTTGGTTCGGACTAAACAACGCCTGGACTCAAATAAGTCGTCATCCTGAAAAGCGACGTAGGATCGCTGTTCAGGATCTCCTAAGGCGTGTGAGACTGTATGTATTTTATGGTGAGTAACGTGTGGTAGGAGATCCTGAACTACGTTCGTTCCTCACTATTCAGGATGACGATTTTTGTTGTGTGGAAAAGTTGAGAGCTTGCTGATATTGAGGGTAAGGCTTATACCTGCGTTTTTTGTTGCGTGGGAAAGTGAAGAGCTTGTTGAGGTTGAGGTTTATACCCGTGATTTGTTTGGTTCGGACTAAACAACGTTTGGACTCAAATAAGTCGTCATCCTGAAAAGCGACGTAGGAGCGCTGTTCAGGATCTCCCAAGGCGTGTTGAGACTGTATGTATTTTATGGTGAGTAACGTGCGGTAGGAGATCCTGAACTACGTTCGTTCCTCACTATTCAGGATGACGATTTTTGTTGTGTGGAAAGTGAAGAGCTTGTTGATATTGAGGGTAAGGCTGATACCCGCGTTTTTTGTTGTGTGGAAAAGTTGAAGAGCTTGCCGATGTTGAGGGTAAGGCTGATACCTGCGTTTTTTGTTGTGTGGAAAGGTTGAGAGCTTGTTGAGGCTGAGGCTTATACCCGCGATTTGTTTGGTTCAGGCTAAACAACGCCTGGACTCAAATAAGTCGTCATCCTGAAAAGCGACGTAGGAGCGCTGTTCAGGATCTCCCAAGGCGTGTGAGACGGTATGTATTTTATGGTGAGTAACGTGCGGTAGAGGATCCTGAACTACGTTCGTTCCTCACTATTCAGGATGACGATTTTTGTTGTGTGGAAAGGTTGAAGAGCTTGCTGATGTTAAAGGTAAGGCTGATACCCGCGTTTTTTGTGTTGGAGTAGATTTCCGCTCTCACTAAGGCTTGGCAGGAATGACGATTGATTTGTTGGTAGGCGCTACAAAAGCAATCTTAAAACTGCTCTTTCTAGGAACTCTAAACTAGGAACTTCTTTGCATTTATAAAGGATTATCATGCACTACGATGTTTTTAATGGCGACGCCGATGGAATTATTGCGTTGTTGCAATTGCGGTTAGCGGAACCAAAACCGAGTCAGCTTATTACTGGGATTAAACGTGATATTAATCTTCTGACTCAAGTGGCAAGTGTTGATGATGTTACATCTGTCACCGTTCTTGATATTTCCCTGCAAAAAAATCTGACTTCTCTCGTTCAGCTTCTTGAACGCTCTATTCCTGTCTTTTATTGTGATCATCACCAAAGCGGTGATATTCCCGCTTCTCCATATCTCGATACTCTTATCAATCTCGATTCTGAAATTTGCACTAGTTTGCTTATCAATCAAAAACTTAAAGGCCAATATCAAACGTGGGCGATTGCGGCTGCGTTTGGTGACAATATGGTGAAAGGGGCGCAGCGTTTAGCTGAAAAATCTCAGTTACAGCCTGAACAAATCGACTTCTTAAGCGAGTTGGGCGTTTTGATTAACTATAATGGCTATGGTGCCGATTTATCGGATTTGCATTTTTTACCCGTTGATCTGTTCCGGTTGTTACTTAAATACCCTAATCCATTTGATTTACAAATAGATAAGCAATCGCCTTTTTATCAACTGCAAGCAGGCTACCATAAAGATAAAGCTCACTTAGACAATATTACCGCAAGTTATGTCGATGAAGTGTGCGAGGTGTTCATTTTACCTTGTCAGCCTTGGGCAAGACGCATCAGTGGTGTATTTGGTAATGAACTTGCGAACCGTGATCCGAATAAAGCTTTTGCAGTCTTAACTCTAAATAAAGAAGAGTCTTTGAATCGGGATCTAACATCAAATAAAGAAACAGCCTTAAATTTGGATCAACGAGATTATACGGTAAGCGTTCGTGCACCATTGAATAATCGAGTTGGCGCTGATGAAATTTGTGGCCAATTCATAACTGGTGGTGGTCGACGTGCTGCGGCTGGCATTAATCAATTAGCACAAGAAGACGTGGATAAGTTTATCTCGGTATTGAGTCAGCGTTATTTGGATTGAAAGAATAATGATAGATGCGGGAATTCGATACTCGTTTCTTAATTTTCCTTATTGTTCCTGCCTATTAATATCATCCAATAATTCGATTTTCATCTTGCTTAAAACTTGGGCATAATGTGGGCAACGAATGAAATTTTGTACCAGATTTATGTGACACCAAAAGGTATGGTGAAAGTTGAAACGATTTAACTTGATCTTATCCTGCAGTTTATAGTGAAAAGTGTAGTAAAATTACGCTTAACTGATTTCTCTAATTCTTAGTATTTAAACGAGGTTTAACATGTCGAATAAAAAACCAATCGCTTTAGTCATCCTTGATGGTTGGGGCTCTCGTGAAAAGTCTAGCGACAACGCTATCGCCAATGCAAATACACCAGTACTGGATTCTCTATTTGCTAATCAGCCAAATACTCTTATCTCAGCATCGGGTTTCGATGTGGGTCTGCCAGATGGTCAAATGGGTAACTCTGAAGTGGGTCATACCAATATCGGTGCAGGTCGCGTGGTATATCAAGATTTAACCCGCATTACGAAATCAATTTTAGATGGTGAATTTAAACATACGCCAGCCATTGCGAATGCGATTGATAAAGCAGTTGCAGCTGACAAAGCGGTTCATATCATGGGGCTTATGTCTCCAGGTGGCGTGCATAGCCATGAAGATCATATCTATGCTGCGGTTCAAATGGCAGCAGAGCGCGGCGCTAAAAAAGTGTATGTTCACGCTTTCCTTGATGGCCGTGACACTCCGCCACGCAGTGCAAAAAATGCCTTACAACGCTTCCAAGATTTGTTCGCAGAATTGAACCTAAAAGAAGGTCGTATTGCTTCTTTAATTGGTCGTTACTTTGCGATGGATCGTGATAACAACTGGGATCGCGTACAAAAATCTTACGACTTATTAACCCAAGCAAAAGCAGAGTTTACATTTGATTCTGCAACGGCTGGTCTTGAAGCTGCTTATGCTCGTGAAGAAAACGATGAGTTCGTACAAGCAACGGAAATTCGCGCTGAAGGTGACGAAAGCGCAGCAATCGTTGATGGTGACGCCGTTATTTTCATGAACTACCGCGCTGACCGTGCGCGTGAAATTACTCGCACTTTCGTGCCTGATTTTGCAGGTTTTGAACGTGCAGTCTTCCCTACGATTGATTTTGTTATGCTGACTCAATATGCGGCAGATATTCCTCTGCTTTGTGCATTCCCACCAGCATCGCTAGAAAATACTTACGGTGAGTGGCTGTCGAAATGTGGCAAAACTCAGCTTCGTATTTCTGAAACGGAAAAATATGCGCACGTAACCTTCTTCTTTAACGGTGGTAAAGAGGACGAATTTGAAGGTGAAGAACGCCAGTTAGTGGCTTCTCCAAAAGTAGCGACTTACGATCTTCAACCAGAAATGAGCGCACCAGAATTAACCGATAAATTGGTTGCTGCAATCAAGTCTGGTAAATTCGATACCATTATTTGTAACTACCCGAATGGCGATATGGTTGGCCATACTGGTGTTTATGAAGCTGCGGTAAAAGCTTGTGAAGCGGTTGATGAATGTATCGGTCGCGTTGTAGAAGCAATTAAAGAAGTTGATGGTCAATTGCTGATCACCGCTGATCACGGTAACGCAGAAATGATGATCGACCCAACTACAGGCGGCGTTCATACTGCGCATACTAATCTGCCAGTACCACTTGTTTATGTGGGTTCGAAAACCCTTGAATTTAAAGCTGGTGGTAAACTCTCTGATCTTGCGCCAACCATGCTTGAATTAACAGGAATGGAAATCCCAGCTGAAATGACGGGTCAGGTTATTGTTAATTTGAAATAACCCCTACATCCTTTTGGTAACAGTTTGTGTGGATTACTGGTAAAGTAGTCCACACAAAAACTGACTATAATGTTTTAGGGATAACGTTTTAGAATGAATTCATCGCCACCAACTCTTCAGGCTAAATTAGTCGCTATTCACGCCAGTATTTACTCAATCAAACACATTTTTTTTAGGCAATCAGCCAAGTTCGGCACATTTTTGAGTTTGGTGCTTTCGATTCTCTTATTTCCTTATTCCGTTCAAGCGGCGTCTAAAGATGATTTAAAAGGTGTATCGGCTCAGATTTCTCGTCAAACCTCCTCAATCAGCTCTCAGCAAAAACAACTAAATCAGCTACAAAATGAGCTTAAAAATCATGAGATTGCTATTTCTAAGCTAGGGCAAGAGATTCAGCATACACAGCGTGAATTGGCTAAAGTTCATAGCAACTTAGAAGAATTACAGCAGCAAAAACAAGAACTCGAACAAACTAAGGCTGAGCAAAAAAACATGTTAGAACAATTAATTAAAGCGTATTACATCACCAGTCGTAATAATGATGTTTCTCAGCTCTTACAAGGTGGTGATCCGACAGAAAAAGATCGTATCAGCCAATATTTTCAACATCTTGCTACTGCGAGAACAAAGGCAATTCAAGCTTTAGAATTGACACAATCTCGTTTAGACGAAAAAGAGCAACAGCTTTCGGTTGAAGAAAATAAGCAGGCGACATTGCTTGCCGAACAAAAAGGTAAGCGTGACGATCTACAAAAAGCACAAGGTCAGCGAAAAACAACCGTTGCCGGGATTCGAACTACGATTAAAAGCAACCAAAGTAGTTTGGCTGAATTACGCCGCAACGAAACCCGCTTAAAAGCAGAAATAGCAAAAGCTGCGAAACGAAATATTTCACCAATGGATGGATTAAGTCGTTACAAAGGTCGTTTACCTTGGCCATTAACTGGCAGTATCGCGCATAGTTATGGAACGTCGCAAAGTGGTCAGGTAACGTGGAAAGGTATTGTTATTAACGCTAAACAAGGTCAAGCGGTAAAAGCGGTTCATTCAGGTAAAGTTGTGTTTGCCGAATGGCTGCGTGGCTATGGATTAGTGATCTTACTTGACCATGGTAAAGGTGATATGACGTTATATGGTTATAATTCAACGCTACTGAAAAAAGATGGTGATGTAGTTACCGAAGGTGAAACCATTGCTTTAGCAGGCAACACTGGCGGACAAGATAGATCCGCTTTATATTTTGAAGTAAGGCGTAATAGCCAAGCACAAAACCCGAAAAGCTGGTTGAAATAGAACTTAAGGATTTGCAAGGTAAAGCGAGTCTGTGGGTACGTTTCACTCAAGAGCCGAAGAGTATCAAAATACATTTCATTTCGAGGAAGCAAGCGTCATCCTGAAAATGACAAAGGAGTGCAGTTCAGGATCTCCAGCCGACGTTGAATATCAATACTCGGTGGGAAATTCTAAGCAGCTCATGCCACGCTGTGAAGCTGAATCGTCATCTTGGAAATTACAAAAGAGTGCAGTTTAGGATCTCCAGACAAGGTTGAATATCAATACTCGGTGGGAAATTCCAAGCAGCTCATGCCTCGCTGTGAAGCCGAGTCTCGTCATCCTGAAAAACGACGAAGGAGTGCAGTTCAGGATCTCCAAGCCGACGTTGAATATCGATACGAGGTGGGAAATTCCAAGCAGATCATGCCACGTCCTCGATTCTCATCTCCGCTTTCATTTGTTTCTGAAAATACATCGCATATCCATAAGCACAACACCCTCCAACGATATTCCCAATCGCAATGCCTATAAATAGACCTTCGACTTCGTAGAGCTGACTGCCGAACCAAGCCGTCGGCAAGGTGAAAATAAATAAGCGAGCGAAGTTCCAAAAGAAGGCTCTGAACGGTAGGTGCATGGCATTTAAACCGCTGACTAATATCATCACAATGCCCTGAAATCCATAGCTAAATGGGACGATCAGAAGAAAGTGCCATAAGGTTTGTTGTACACCTTGGTCTTGATGCACCGCTTCTTGGCTAAATAATGATGCAATTGGCCAGCTTAATGGCACCATCAAAACAAACAATCCAAATTGAAAGAGTAAAGAAAATCGCATGGCAATAAATAAGGCATCGAAGCTACGTTGTGGATTTTTGGCTCCCATGTTTTGAGCAATAAAAGGCATGAGTATGGAGCTAAGTGACATCAAAACGATGATCATGATTGATTCTATTCGTTGCGCTGCGCCATAGGCGGCGACAGATTCAGTCCCAAACTTGGCGAGTATTATCATTAATATAGCGCCAGATAGAGGATTCATAGCACTAGAGAAAGCCGCCGGAGTACCAATTTTTAGGATTTGATGCCAATCATTAATGATGTTATTGAGCTGTGGTAGCGCCACCATTTTTTCGCGATAAATTAATACATAAAGAATGGCGATTAATGCGCCTAGCCAACTTACGGCACTGGCAATAGCTGCGCCTTGAATTCCCAGTTCAGGAAATGGCCCATATCCAAAGATAAGTAAAGGATCGAGCCCGCCATTAATAAAGCCAGCAGCCATCATTATTTTGGCGGAAGTCTTAGTGTCTCCCGTTGCTCGAATAACACTGTTACCTGCCATTGGAATGACTAATAACGGAATGGTGATATACCACACCGACATGTATTGGTCGATAAGTGGGAGCAGTTCTGGGGTCGCACCTAAATAAGTGAAGAGTGGTTCTATTGAAAAATAGCCGATAGTTGAAGCGACCATCACTAATAAAACGGCTAAGAGTAAACCATGGGTCGAAAATTGTGCTGCGTCGGAGCTATTGTCTTGTCCTAATAACTTCCCAACATTGGCGGATAATCCCATTCCAATACCAAGCGTGATGCAACTTACCCCAAAAGTGACCGGGAAAGTAAAGCTTATTGCGGCTAGAGATTTTGTTCCTAATAACGAAATGAAAAAAGTATCGATAAGATTAAAGGTTAAGATCGCAAATAGACCGAACATCATCGGCACGGTCATGGTCTTTAGAACGGTTTGGATATTGCCTGTGAGTAAACCATGTTTATCGATCATAGAAATGACAGTGTAGATGAAGGAGTCAATAGGATACAGGCTGATCAAAGCAAAAGCGAGAAAGCAGGATCGCTTTGTTACGGGAACTAAAAAAACCTTAAAGATATGGTGTCATCCTGAAAAGTGACGAAGGAGCGCAGTTCAGGATCTTCTTCGAGCCGTTAAGATTCAACCCGCTCTAGGTGATCCAACGTAATTCATTTCTCACTTTGAGGTGACGTGAAAAGCTTGGGGCGGAAGTTCACCATCTTTGCTTTTGTCTACTTTAGTCACATTTTTTTTCATCTTGCCCCTTGGGTTATGGCTTGAGCCCCCCAACATCTTTAGCAAGCCGAACGATTCGGTATCCCTAAAATTTCTATGAACATCTATCAGGAGAAACACACAGATGAACATTCGTCCTTTACACGACCGAGTTATCGTTGAACGCCAAGAAGTTGAATCAAAATCTGCCGGTGGCATCGTCTTAACGGGGTCTGCTGCGGAAAAATCAACACGCGGTATCGTTTTAGCGGTAGGCAAAGGTCGTATCTTAGAAAATGGCACAGTACAACCACTTGACGTAAAAGTGGGTGATTCAGTGATCTTCGCTGAAGGCTATGGCACTAAGTCTGAAAAAATCGATGGTAAAGAAGTTTTGATCATGTCAGAGAACGACATCATGGCGATCGTAGAATAATCGTAGCTTCTTAATTCAAACCAAAGCATTCAATAGATTTTATAAGGAATATTTAACATGGCAGCAAAAGACGTAAAATTTGGTAACGACGCGCGAATTAAAATGCTAGAAGGTGTCAACATTCTGGCTGACGCAGTAAAAGTAACATTAGGACCTAAAGGTCGTAACGTTGTTTTAGATAAATCTTACGGTGCTCCAACTATCACTAAAGATGGTGTATCAGTGGCTCGTGAAATTGAGTTGGAAGACAAGTTCCAAAACATGGGTGCGCAAATGGTGAAGCAAGTGGCTTCTCAAGCGAACGATGTAGCGGGCGACGGTACAACAACCGCAACGGTATTGGCACAATCGATCATAACTGAAGGTCTAAAAGCGGTAGCTGCGGGTATGAACCCAATGGATCTTAAACGTGGTATCGACAAAGCAGTGACTGCTGCAGTGGAAGAACTGAAAAAGCTTTCTAAGCCTTGTGCAACGAGCATTGAGATTGAACAAGTTGGCGCAATTTCAGCAAACGCTGACAGCACTATTGGTAAAATTATTGCTGAGGCGATGGATAAAGTTGGCCGTGATGGCGTGATTACCGTTGAAGAAGGCCAAGCATTGCAAGACGAGCTTGACGTCGTTGAAGGCATGCAATTTGACCGTGGTTACCTATCTCCTTACTTCATCAATAACCAAGAAGCGGGCAGTGTTGATCTAGAAAGCCCATTCATTCTTCTTGTTGATAAGAAAATATCGAATATTCGTGAGCTACTTCCATCACTTGAAGCGGTTGCTAAAGCGTCTCGTCCACTGCTTATTATTGCAGAAGATGTTGAAGGTGAAGCATTGGCAACACTTGTTGTGAACAACATGCGCGGTATCGTGAAAGTGGCGGCGGTTAAAGCGCCTGGTTTCGGTGATCGCCGTAAAGCAATGCTACAAGATATTGCAGCGCTAACGGCTGGTACGGTAATTTCTGAAGAGATTGGTTTAGAGCTTGAAAAAGCAACGTTAGAAGATCTTGGTCAAGCGAAGCGTGTCACTATTACTAAAGAAAACACCACTATTATTGATGGCGCGGGTGATGAAGTCATCATTCAAGGTCGCGTAACGCAAATTCGTCAACAAATCGAAGATGCTACTTCTGATTACGACAAAGAAAAACTGCAAGAACGCGTAGCAAAACTTGCTGGTGGTGTTGCCGTGATTAAAGTTGGCGCAGCAACTGAAGTTGAAATGAAAGAGAAAAAAGACCGCGTTGAAGATGCATTGCATGCGACTCGCGCAGCGGTTGAAGAAGGCATTGTTGCTGGTGGTGGTGTTGCACTTATTCGCGCTGCTGCAACGGTTGCGGCAAGTGGTTTAGTCGGTGATAACGAAGAGCAAAACGTCGGTATTCGCGTAGCTCTTCGCGCAATGGAATCACCAATTCGTCAAATCACTAAAAACGCAGGTGATGAAGAATCAGTTGTGGCTAACAACGTTCGCGCTGGAGAAGGTAACTACGGTTATAACGCAGCAACAGGCGAATATGGTGACATGATCGCAATGGGGATTTTGGATCCAACCAAAGTTACTCGTTCTGCGCTACAGTTCGCAGCATCGGTTGCCGGTCTTATGATCACAACCGAAGCGATGGTGACAGACAAGCCACAAGACTCAGGTTCAGCGATGCCAGATATGGGTGGCATGGGCGGAATGGGTGGTATGGGCGGCATGATGTAGTGCAAGCCTAACAATCTTTAAGTACTAAAAAGCCCCGCATGTGTTGAACGTGCGGGGCTTTTTTCATTGAAGTCTAATATTTTAAAATGCTCATGCTCATGCTTATAAAGTCATGACTTATAAACATAGATCTCCACGATAGTGATTATTTTAATTTAAGATCTTGTGCAGTTTTCTCTGCTTGAGCTTTTAGATCGTCAATTTTTTTATTGAATGAATCTACTTGCTCATCAGTCATGCTTGCTACTTGATCAGTAAAGGCTTTGTTACTTGCTAGCTGTTTTTCAGCATTTGCTTTATTCATTTCATTAAATTTGATTTTTGTATTGATTTGCATTTCTTCTTTTTTATCAGAAGCGCTATCCAATTGCTTATTTAAAGTATCAAGATTCTTTGTGGCTGTTGCTTCAATAGTTTCTAACTTTGCGTTGAAATCATTAATGTTTGCTTGTTGTGCATCGCTCAGTGTCGCAGCTGCTGCAAGAGAAGATGAAAGAACAAGAGAGAGTACTAGTGCACGTTTTAACATGATCAAGATCCTTAAAATAATATTGATATCAACCGGAATGCCTCACAGGTTTAGCCTATTTACTTTAGGTATAAATGTGAATTTGTCCAAGTTGTGATGACGATTATACCTATCTTTTTGACCATCCAGTTTAAGCAAACGAGATATTGGATTCCATTTTGATAGGTATCGTGCAATTAAATTACCCTTTTAATTTTGTGTCTATGTGAGGTTTATGTCATTTGTATTTATAAAAGGTGTAATGAGAGGTAGGGAAGCGATAATCTATTTTAAATGATTATATTTGTTAGGTTTTCTATACGTTTAAGTATGAGTTGTTCATAGATGTGTGACATTTTAGAACCGTGTCTATTTATCGGCAGAACGATCTAATCTCATCTTTACCGATGGGAGGTTGGTAAATCAAACTCTCCCAACGGTAGATTAATGTTAAAGCAGATTAATGTTAAAGAGATTAGTTAGCTGCCAGCGGATAGCTCTCGGCGGATGATCTCAGCGCCAGCGCTTAAGGCATTGAGTTTACCGGTTGCGACCTGACGAGATAAAGGCGCCATACCACAGTTGGTACATGGGTATAGTTTATCGGCATCGACAAACTGTAGGGCTTTGCGTAAAGTATTTGCCACTTCTTCAGGCGTTTCAATGGTATTGGTTGCTACATCAATGGCACCCACCATGACTTTTTTACCTCGAATTAGCTCTAACAGTTCCATTGGAACATGAGAGTTATGGCATTCTAATGAGATAATATCGATATTGGATTTTTGCAGTTTAGGGAATGCTTCTTCATATTGTCGCCATTCGGCACCGAGTGTTTTTTTCCAATCGGTATTAGCTTTGATGCCATAACCGTAGCAAATATGTACTGCGGTTTCACATTTAAGTCCTTCAATTGCTCGTTCTAAAGTAGCAATCCCCCAATCATTGACTTCATCAAAAAATACATTAAATGCAGGTTCATCAAATTGGATGATATCTACACCAGCAGCTTCTAACTCTTTGGCTTCTTGATTCAATATTTTAGCGAATTCCCAAGCGAGCTTTTCACGACTTTTATAATGGTCATCATAAAGGGTATCAATCATCGTCATTGGGCCAGGTAATGCCCATTTGATTGGCTGCTTGGTTTGTTGACGTAAAAACTTAGCATCCTCAACAAATACCGATTTTTGGCGACTAACAGGACCCACAACAGTTGGAACGCTCGCCTCATAACGATCACGAATTTTTACGGTTTTACGGTTCTCAAAATCCACCCCGTTGAGGTGCTCAATAAAGGTCGTCACAAAATGTTGGCGTGTTTGTTCGCCATCACTGACGATATCAATACCAGCTTGTTGATGAGTTTGTAGGGAAAGGCGCAGAGCATCGTGTTTGCCTTCGATTAATTCGTCATCTTGTAATTTCCAAGGAGACCAAAGTGTTTCTGGTTCTGCAAGCCATAAAGGTTTAGGTAAGCTGCCAGCCGTTGATGTTGGTAATAAAGTTTTCATGATAAATAATGCGCCTATTTGAAGAAATAATTAACGTAAGAGGTCATGTGATTATTCAGTGTGCAGAGCAAGACCATTGTTCAAGGATCGTTTGATAAGGTTTGATAAAGTTTTCTTCCGCAAATTTACCCTGATCATTGGCTAACGCACTGCGCTCTTCTCGGTCATAAACAATTTGGGTTAAAGAATGATCCATATTCTTCAGATCGGGTTTATAAGATTCTCCTGCGGTGTTATTCGCATTATAAATTTCCGGTCTGTATATCTTTTGGAAGGTTTCCATTGTGCTAATGGTGCTTATAAGCTCGAGATTAGTGTAATCATTGAGTAAATCCCCAACATGATATAAAGCAAATGGTGCAGCGCTGTTTGACGGCATAAAGTAACGAACGTGTAATCCCATCTTTTTGAAGTATTGCTCAGTTAATGAAGACTCATTTGGCTGATATTCAACGCCTAATACAGGGTGTTGATTTGCCGTACGATAGTAGGTTTTATTATCAGAAACACTCAGACATATTACTGGCGGTTTATCAAAGTTACTCTTGTAAACATCTGAATGAATGAATGATTTGAAAATGTTGCCGTGTAATTCACCAAAGTTATCTGGAATGCTAAATTTAACTTGGTTTCTATTATGTTCTTGCAGTAATACGCTAAAATCATAATCTCGAACATAAGAGGAGAAATTATTTCCTACGATACCTTCGATACGTTGATTCGTTTTACTATCAAAAATATTGGTTTTTAATACTTCGATTGATGGAAAATATTTACCATTGCCTTCAACATCAATATCAACAGAAATTATTTCTAGCTCAACAGAATAACGGTTTCCAGTAGGATTATCCCAATGTGCTAAGGTATTAAAACGATTGTTAATCATTGCTAAGGCATTACGCAAATTTGATTGACGATAATCCCCTCTAGCCAAATTAGCAAAATTAGTCGTGATACGAGTATTGACTGATGGATGATAGTTTTCATCGAGACAAACACTCTTAAGGGTAAATGTAACTTCGTTATTAATACTCATCTCGTTCTAATTCCCTTTTTGATCTTCCTTGCCTGTTGATTCACCCTAAAGGCTAATTAAAAATCAACAGCAATATGTATAAAGTTAAAAGCTTAATATGTTTATACTTTGTTAATTAGATGAGTAATATTGATTTTACTTAATGCTTATAATGAATAAATTTCATGTTGTTCTATTCCGTTGCTTAGACGTTTGTTTTATATGAGGGGAAAATAGTTTTGACGATACAGATAAAAAATCTCATTGTTCAGGAGTATGGTTTACAAGTCGATGATTGGGAGATTGCTTCGGGTCAGCACTGGGCGATCTTCTCAACTTATAGCCATTGTGGTTCTGTCATTGGGCGCTTACTCACTGGCGATTTGATGATTGAACAGGGCGATGTTATTGGCCTTCCCAGTAGCATTGGCTGGGTGTCTTTGTATCAACAACAACTTTTACTCGATAAAGAATTATCAAATGATGACACTGATTTTATGGATCGATTGGATTATGGTTCCAGTGTTGAAACGCTCGTTGCGGAAATGTGTACAGAACATTCAGAACTTAACAATTTATTAGCACTGACCGATTTGATCCATTTGCGTCAACGTGGCTTTCGTCAACTTTCTACCGGAGAAACTCGTCGAGTGATGCTAGCAAGAGCGTTGGCGATTAATCCGGATCTATTAGTGTTAGATGAGCCTTATGCGGGGCTTGATATTGCACATCAGCAAAGCCTTTCTGAGTTGCTTAATCAGCTATCTAAAACGATACAGATCATTGTGATTACCTCGCGTGAAGATGAGGTTCCGGAGTGCATTACCCATGTGGCAATGTTTAATGTTGACGTCGATAAAGCGGGTCATAACACGCATCGTTTAAGTCCACCAATGACGATTGATGAATGGCTCGCTCATCCTGTGATGGCGCAACTAAATCAATTATCTCAACAGCGCAGTGATGAAGTGCTGGAACTTATTAAGCGTCAGCGTTATCAACCACAGTATCCAGATCCGCTGGTGGAGTTAAAGAACGGTAAAGTGGAATACACCGATGGGCTGATTTTTAAAGATGTTAATTGGCGAATTAATAATGGTCAGCATTGGCAAGTTCGTGGCCCGAATGGTTGTGGCAAAAGTACCTTGCTTGGTTTGATTTTAGGTGATCATCCGCAATGTTATAGCAACGATATTACTTTGTTTGGTAAGCCGCGTGGCAGTGGTGAAACTATCTGGCAAGTTAAACAGCAGATTGGCATTGTGTCTTCGGCGCTGCATCTGCAATATCGAGTCAATTGCAGTGCGCTTGAGGTTTTGTTGTCTGGTTTTTTTGATTCGATTGGCTTGTATCAACAGCCGAGTAAGAAGCAGGTCGATTTAGCCAAAGATTGGTTGGCAATCTTACATATGACTAATTGTGAGAAGATCAGCTTTAAACAACTCGATTATGGTCAACAACGTTTGCTACTTATTGGCCGCGCTTTAATTAAACAGCCGGTGTTGTTGATTTTAGATGAGCCTTATCAAGGGTTAGATTTTATTAACCGAAAATTGGTTATGAACACCTTGAATATGATTGCCCAAGAAAATTTAAGTCAGCTGCTTTATGTTTCCCATCATGTGGATGATGCTTTGCCTGCAATTCAGAATTATGTCGATTTTGTTGGCAGTGTTGAAGAGGGGTATCAAGTAGAAGTGAATGGAAACATTTAGGATATCAAATCGAAATCCTTAACATTATGCTCCTCAAAAGCTCGAACTGTTCATCGATCCATTCGAGCTTTTGAGAACCTGAAAATAATTTAGAATTACTGTTTTTGCTTTTTGGCTTTCGCTTCAGTTTTAATCTTCAGTACTTTGTTCTTCTTTACCAACCGCACGATTCATATTAATCGTTTTAGGGCGACGGCGTCGTTGAATCGTTTGGTGGACACCTCGACGCAAACCGTGGAAGCTTTTTTCTACTTTATCGACACCGAGCAATACCAATAATGCCAGTACGGTAAATATGACCGATTGATGTTCGTGTCCAAGGCCAATCATCAGCCCTAATGCAGCAAGAACCCAAATGACGGCTGCTGAGGTCACACCATGAATTTTTCCATCCATCGTCATCATCACGCCTGCACCTAAAAAACCAACCCCCGTAATAATTTGGCCAAGTACTCGGGCTTGATCTAAGGTGTTAGGAGATAAAGAAACCGCCATTGCCATGAACAAATAGGTGCCGGAAATAATTAAAATAGCGGTACGAATACCAACGGGCTTACCTCGGAGTTGGCGTTCCAATCCAATCAATATACCGTTGATTGCACAGGCTAAAAGTGACCACCAATTGAAAGGGGTGATATCAAGCCAAGTTGGATCCATGTTGTGTATATTCCTGTAAAGAGTAAAAAATAGAATGGCGACTATGCCAATGTTTTTGTTTGAGATCTATTTTTATGATCATGATGATTTTTTATTGTAGCCGAAAAAATAATTGATGCAGTTGGTCGTTTTTGTTTATGCGCAACATACATGTATTTAATGATTTCATTTCATTTTTTTCATTGTTGGCAATTGCCTATACTGTAAATAATTAGACCGATTTTTATTTCTATCGCACGTTTTAACGCGTGAACCTGGAGACGTTATGTTTAAAGCATTAGTTCTAAATCAAGAAGAAAAACGCACTATTTCTAGTATTGAAATGTTAGATGAAACCACGTTGCCTGAAGGTGATGTGCTGGTGGCTGTGGAGTACTCTTCTTTAAACTACAAGGATGGTTTGGCCATTACAGGGAAAGGAAAAATCATTCGAAACTTCCCTATGGTGCCGGGTATCGATTTTGCAGGTACGGTTCTTGAGTCAAAAGATACCCGTTACAACACAGGCGATAAAGTCGTATTAACCGGTTGGGGCGTGGGTGAAAATCATTGGGGTGGCATGGCGCAAAAAGCCAGCCTGAAAGCCGATTGGTTAGTGCCTCTTCCACAAGGTTTTGATAGCAAGCAAGCCATGATGATCGGCACGGCTGGTTTCACTGCGATGTTATGTGTTCAAGCTATCCTCGATGGTGGCGTAAAACCTGAAGATGGCGAAATCTTAGTGACTGGTGCTAGTGGTGGCGTGGGTTCGGTTGCGGTGACTTTACTTAGCCAATTAGGTTATAAAGTGGCGGCTGTTACTGGCCGTGTTGAAACCAATGGTCCTTTACTCCAAGAGTTGGGTGCAGCACGTATTATTGCTCGCAGTGAATTTGAAGAGCCAGCTCGCCCATTAGAAAAGCAAATCTGGGCAGGGGCTGTTGATACCGCAGGAAGCAAGATGCTCGCGAAAGTATTAGCGCAAATGGATTACAACTCAGTGGTTGCCGCTTGTGGTTTGGCTGCGGGTTTTGATTTACCAACGACCGTGATGCCATTTATTTTGCGTAACGTGCGTTTGCAGGGTGTTGATTCAGTTAATTGCCCGAGTGAAAAACGCATCGCGGCGTGGAATAAACTGGTGGATATTTTACCCGCTAGTTATTTCGATCAAGCGTGCACACAAGTGAGCTTAGAAGAAGTCTCTAAATACGCTGACGATATCACTAACGGACAAGTGACTGGGCGAGTGGTAATTAAGCTATAAAATCACTCTGAGGATTGAGTGCACTTGGCTTTCGATCTCCGAGGTGAGTAAGAAGATCTGAAATGTGAACAATTTTATCTGAGAGTTAATTAAATAAAAAAAGGCTAGGTGGTGCTTTGACATGAGTGCCCATTTAGTCTTTTTCTTTAGGATTTATCTTCTACTTCCCATTATTAGAATTTATTCTATTTCCATCACCTTCACCCTCTCGGCGATTAGTTTTCCACATTCTTGTTTCACGACTTTTCTTAACCATTCTTGCGCAGGTGAATGATGGCAGCGATCGTGCCAGATCATCGAATAGTCAAAAGGTTCTAACCGAAAAGGTAATTTCTTGATGATGAGATCATGACGCTTTGCCACCAAATAGGCTAAGTCGGCAGGAACCGTAATAATCAGTGGAAGCGAATCAATGACAGCCAATGCTGTTTCTAAATGATAAGAACGTAGCATCAGTTTTGGCTCAGGATGCCCAATTAATGCTTCATCGATTAAGGCTTTAACGCCATCACTAATCGCGATCATGGCATGATGTGCGCTTAGATAGTCATCTAACGTTAGGGCTTTTCCTGCCAATGGATGAGATTTGGATAGCAAACAAAAAACGCTGACTTTTCCTAATGTATCGCAATGCAAAGGCGCAACAGAATACGTTGGACGGCAAATAGCCAAATCTGCCCCTTGTGTGGTCAATTGTTGGGTAAGTTGCTGATGTTGTAACGGCACAAGTTCTAAGCGGATATTGGGTGCTTCTTGATAAATACGCGGAAGTGCAAAGGGCAGAATAGTCTGAGTGGAATAATCTGTTGCCGCAATGATGAATTTTTGCTGGCACGCTTTAGGATCAAAATCTTGTGGGGATAACAACTCTCGTAGGTTTTCCAATGGCGCAGCAAGCGAGCGATTAAAGTCGAGTGCTTTTTGAGTCGGCATCAATGCTTGGCCTTGCCGAGTAAAGAGTGGGTCGTCCAGTAATAAACGCAATCTGCCTAATACTCTACTCATCGCCGATTGACTTAAATTCAGGCGAACGGCGGCTTTACTCACACTACCTTCTTCGATTAACACCCGCAAGGCGACCAATAAATTCAAATCTCGGCGGTAAATATCTTCGAGTTCCATGTTATTCCTCTACTTTAAGATAAACGTAAATCCAGTGGCGTTTTGCTTTTTTCGCCACCAATTTCTCGCGCTAATTTAGGAACTAGATAACCCGAAACTTGAGTTAATACGCCTGATATTATTTCTCTTGCTCTGTCATCGGAGACATAAAAATGCGCAGCGCCTTGGACTTTATCTAATACATGTAAGTAGTAAGGTAATACACTCGCTTGAAATAATGCTCGGCTTAAATCCACTTGAGCTTCAATATTGTCATTAACGCCCTTTAATAAGACACTTTGGTTTAATAAGGTTACGCCAATGTGTTTCAATTTAGCCAACGCTAGATTTAATTCTTGATTGATCTCATTGGCGTGATTGATGTGCGTTACCACCACCACTTGTAGGCGTGTGTTTTGCAATGTGTCACATAAATCCTCAGTGATCCTAGATGGGATCACCACCGGTAAACGGCTATGAATACGCAGGGTTTTGATGTGGTCAATTTGGCTGATGGCTTCAATTAGCCACTGTAATTCTTGATCTTTGGCCATTAATGGATCGCCGCCTGATAAGATCACTTCATCCAGTTCTGGGTGCGAAGTAATATAATCAAGGCTAGTTTGCCATGCCTTCTTGCTGCCTTTGTTGTCTTGATAAGGAAAGTGACGACGGAAGCAGTAACGGCAGTTTATTGCGCATCCTCCTTTTACGATCATCAAAACGCGGCTTTTATATTTATGCAGCAAGCCTGGTATTTTATTACTTTGCTCATCTAAAGGATCGTCTGAATAGCCATCATGGATATTAAACTCTTCATGTAATGGCAGAACTTGGCGCAGTAATGGATCGTGTGGGTTGCCTTTTTCCATTCTATCGACAAAGCTTTGTGGTACGCGTTGAGCAAAAAGTTGACGAGCTTTCATTCCTTCAAGCCATGGTGTTGGATCAATATCGAGCTGATTGAGTAATTCTAATGGATCCGAAATCGCACCATTTAATTCAGATAACCACTGATTTTGGCGATTTGAATCGGTTTTTACCGGTATTTGTGTGAAAGAAGAGGTGGATTTTAGGTGGTTTTGCTCAACAGACTCGACTTTTCGGGTTATGATATGCGGCATTGAAATTAACTCAGAAATCTGTAAGAGGACATCATGGCTACAGTTAGCACTAATGAATTTAAAGGCGGTTTAAAGTTCATGTTGGATAATGAGCCTTGCTCAATTCTCGAAAATGAATACGTCAAGCCGGGTAAAGGCCAAGCGTTTAACCGCGTGAAATTGCGTAAACTTTTGTCTGGTAAAACGTTAGAAAAAACATTCAAATCAGGTGAAAGCTTTGAACAAGCAGACGTTGTTGATGTTGAACTTGGCTACTTGTACAACGATGGTGAATTTTACCATTTCATGAACAATGAAACCTTCGAGCAACTTGCCGCCGACACTAAAGCCGTTGGCGATATGGCTAAATGGTTAGTTGAAAATGACGTTTGTACTCTAACGTTGTGGAATAATACTCCGATCACGGTCACTCCACCAAATTTTGTTGAGATTGCGGTAACAGAAACCGATCCTGGCCTAAAAGGTGATACTCAAGGTACTGGCGGCAAACCGGCGACTTTGAGCACTGGCGCAGTCGTCCGTGTTCCATTATTCATCACTATTGGTGAAGTGGTAAAAGTAGATACGCGTACTGGCGAATATGTGGGTCGCGTTAAGTAATTTTCTTTGTAATTGAAAATTGAGTAATATCGATACTAAAAAGCGAGTCACTTCAAATTAAGTGACTCGTTTTTTTTGTATTACGCATTACATATCTATTCTTTTTGTGAATATTATTGTGTTGATTGTATTGATGGATTATATCTAACGGCTTAAATTGGAGTGTTTTTAATTTTAAGGATATTTATGAAAAAGGTTTTACCATTAGTTGCTATTATTTTGTTCATTTCAGGTTGTACTTCTACCAATCTTGCTTCTATCCAAGACCCTAAACTTGTTTTGCCTACTGATATTAGCCATATGAAAACAATGTGTATTTTTGATAATATCCCCAATCTCGATTATGAAAATATTCGAGATTTTAAGGCTGGCAAAGGAACATATGGATCCGTTGCTAATATAATGCCTAAGTTTATTCATTATGCTGATAGATTGAATGCTAATACGGTTATTGACTTTCATGCGGGTCAACGTTTTGGTTTTTGGCCTTGGAGGATTGTGCGACCAGTCGCGTATGGTACTGCTGTGAAATGGAAAAATAAAAGTGATAGTGAATGCAAATCACTTGGCGGTCGAGTATATGCAATTGAATCAAATAAACGCGTTTATGATATGACTAATAGTGAGCTGAACTAGACGATTAAAATGGATATTTAGTTAGATTTTTTTATATTTTATTATAAGAACTAAAAAGCCGACAATATTGTCGGCTTTAAATTTTTTTATCTATTCTTTATAGCAAAAAAATAAACACAATCGCTAAGACACTGACTAATGCGGCAAATGCATAACAAGCAATCTTGCCGATTAGACCTGTGTGGAATTTAAGATCATGCATGCCGTGGTGAACACGGTGCATTGCATGCCATATTGGTAGCGCAATCGAGGCGATTAAAAATAATGCGCCAATAAAGCTGCTAGCAAAAGTATGGGCTCTTAAAAAGTTAAACGTACCAATATCGAACACACCTAACGGCATTAATATGCCAAGCACTAAAATAGTGACGGGCGTGATCATGGCAAACCATGTGCCACCAGCGCCAAATAAAGACCACCAAATTGGCTCGTCAGAACGTCTTGGGTTTGGGTTAATCATGTCTATCTCCTACACCAAAGCCAATACAAACAATGAGATCACAGTAACTGCGCCCCATTGTGCGGCAATAATTACTTTCGGACTCAGTAGTTTACCTTTCACGCGGATCGGCATTACTTGCGGCATCATGCTAAAGAAGGTGGCTGCATGGAATAAGCTACCTGCTAGGGCCACGATGTTAATCGCGATCACCACTGGATTTTGCATGAAGTGTTGCCATTCAATCCAAGCTTGTGGGCCTTTCACTAAGCTTGCAAGGCCACATAGCATAAACAATGTGAACAAGATTAACGGTAGAACGGTTGCTTCACGAACCATGTAAAAGCGGTAGAACGGATGTTTGCTCCACCAAGTACGCTCGATAGTGCGAACATAAGGCTTACGTTTACTCATCCTAGATCTCCTCAGACTTAAACATAGAGATAACGAAATCCATTGAAGACTCTACTTTGCCTTGGTTTACCGCAGCAGCAGGATCAACATGTTTTGGACAAACGACTGAACAGTAACCAACAAAAGTACAACCCCAAGCGCCGTTTTCACTGTTGATCAGCTTCATACGCTCTGCTTTACCGTTATCACGGCTATCTAGGTTGTAACGATGGGCAAGAGTTAAAGCAGCTGGTCCAATAAATTCAGGATTTAAACCGAATTGAGGACAAGCGGCATAGCAAAGACCACAATTGATGCAGTTGGCAAATTGCTTATATTTTTCCATCTGCTCTGGCGTTTGTTTGTTTGGACCATCTTCTAGTGTGCGATCATTGCCTATAATGTAAGGCTTGATCGCTTCTAAACGCTCGATAAAAGAACTCATATCTACGATAAGATCTTTTTCGATTGGGAAGTTAGCTAAAGGCTCAATGGTGACACCTGTTGGATAGTCACGCATGAAACTTTTACAGGCGAGTTTTGGCACTTTATCGACCATCACGCCGCACGAACCACAGATCGCCATACGGCAAGACCAACGGTAAGATAGGTTTTTATCAAGGTGATCTTTGATGTAACCAATCGCATCTAAGATTGATGTTGTATCATCACAAGGAACGTCAAACGTTTGTAGGTATGGCGCGTCATCCATTTCTGGGTTGTAACGTGACATATGTACTTTTTGAGTGCGGGTCGCAGTTACTGACATTATTTAGCTTCCTTCGCTTCAGCGGCTTCTTTGACGGCAGCTTCTTCAGCAGCAGCGCCGTACAAGCGAGCTTTAGGTTGAGATTTGGTTATTTTTACTGCGCTGTAATCGATCACAGGCGCGGCATCCTCTTGATAGAAAGAAAGCGTGTGCTTCAAGAAGTTTTCATCATCACGAGTCGTACAACCCTCATCTAAGCGTTGATGAGCCCCACGAGATTCTCTGCGACGAATTGCCGATTGAGCCATCGCTTCTGCTACATCTAATCCGTAACCAATTTCAATCGCGTACAGTAGGTCGGTGTTAAACACTTGGCCTTTATCTTTAATGCTGATTTTCTTGTAGCGCGCTTTTAGTTCAGCCAGTTTATCTATGGTAGCTTGCATGGATGCTTCTTCACGATAGATACCACAACCGGCTTCCATTGAGTGGCCCATTTCTGTGCGGATATCTGACCAGCTTTCATCTCCTTCTTGATTCATCAGTGCTTCAATGCGCGCTTCAACCACTTGTATTTGTGTTTTGATGCTTTCTTCATTCCAGCCTTTGAATGCTTTCGCGCGTTCGGCGGCATGTTCACCAGCTACGCGGCCAAATACGACGAACTCCGCTAATGAGTTAGAACCTAAACGGTTTGCGCCGTGTAAACCAACAGAAGCGCACTCACCAACTGCAAATAGACCTTTAATCTGTGTTTCACATTGGCCATTGGTTTCAATCCCACCCATGGTGTAGTGCACGGTCGGGCGAATTGGAATAGGCTCTTTAGCTGGGTCAACGTTCACGTAAGCTTTAGCCAGTTCACAAATAAACGGTAGACGTTCATTGAGGTACTCTTCACCTAAGTGGCGTAGATCCAACATCACTACATCACCAAGTGGGTGCTTGATGGTGTTGCCTTTTTGTTGTTCATGCCAGAACGCTTGAGACACTTTGTCGCGAGGACCTAGTTCCATATATTTGTTTTTCGGCTCGCCAACCGGAGTTTCAGGACCCATGCCATAATCTTGCAAGTAACGGTAGCCATTTTTGTTGACGATAATACCGCCTTCACCACGACAACCTTCGGTCATCAAGATGCCCGTACCTGGTAGGCCCGTTGGGTGGTATTGCACAAATTCCATGTCACGTAGCGGTACGCCGTGACGATAAGCCATTGCCATACCATCGCCAGTTACGATACCGCCGTTAGTATTGGTGTGATAAACACGTCCAGCACCACCAGTAGCCAATATTACTGATTTTGCTTTAATCGCAACCAATTCACCTTCAGACATGTGAATGGCAACAATACCTTGTGCTTCTTTTGTGCTTTTTTCGCCATCAACAGCTTCTTCATTAACGAGCAGGTCAACCACGAAATATTCATCGAAACGTTTGATGTTTGGGTATTTGATTGAGGTTTGGAAAAGAGTGTGCAGCATATGGAAGCCAGTTTTATCGGCCGCAAACCAAGTACGTTCGATTTTCATGCCACCAAAACGGCGTACATTGACATCGCCATTTTCTTTACGGCTCCAAGGGCAACCCCATTGCTCCATTTGTATCATTTCGCGAGTAGAATTCGCGACGAAATATTCAACAACGTCCTGTTCACATAGCCAATCACCACCACCAACGGTATCGTTAAAATGGTTGTCTAAGCTGTCTTCTTCCTTGATAACTGCTGCTGAACCGCCTTCGGCAGCAACCGTATGTGAACGCATTGGATACACTTTTGAAATCAGTGCAACTTCGAGTTCAGGGTTTGCTTCTGCTGCCGCAATTGCAGAACGTAAGCCAGCGCCGCCGGCTCCGATTACTGCGATATCTGTGGTTATGACTTTCACAGTTATCCTCCAGAGTTGGTGTGTCCATGTCTTTCATGAGCACGATTGGAAAAATAGTTTCTATAACGTTGATCAGTATAAGTAACATTGGTAACTAAGAAATTGATCTGACAGGGTATAAGGTGTCAATACTTACCCCTAATTGGGTATATAAAGTGAAGGTTGTGAAGTGTGTTTTATGGTGTTTGAAAAATAAACATGAAGACATGCTTTTTATATTCGCTATTATCAATGTAGTTATTTTAATTAATTAGAATGGTTCTCATGAAAACAATCAAACAGGTGTTGCCGAATGCCATTAATATCTTATTGTTGGCGCTGATGGTATTGGCTCTGCCTAGCTATGCTGATGATGTTAAAAATGATAATAAGCAAGCAGAAATAGATAAAGAAAAGGCCAAAATGGCAGAGGACCCGACCAAGGTTGTGACTCAAGGTGGCGTTAGCTATGGCGGTGATCAATTAAAGTTTTCAGGTTCATTAGGTTTGGGGCCAGTAAATAAAATAAATGCTTCGGTTGATTCTGATGGAGATGAATGGCGTTTAGGCGGATCGTGGTTGTTTGATGTTGGTATTGTTAATGTCAACTTTGGTAAGAAAGAGTTTGATGATGGTTCAAGCCAAAATAACTACAGTATTGGTACTTTTGTGCCATTAAGTTATTTTGGCTTTACTCCGTGGGGTACTCAAGTTTTTTTAATGGGTGGGTATACTTATAATGATGGTGAGGTAGCTTGCTACAGTAATGAACAGTGCGGAACGGATAATATAGATTTTAATAATTTAACTGATGGAATTATGTATGTTCCTAATTCCAGTTCTTCAGGTTATTTAGGTACCTTTGCTTTAAAACCATTAACGGATAAGTGGCGGTTAATTGGGGTGGCAGCAGGATCATTAGGCTCAAATGATTATCACGGTTACCTATTCGCGTTAGGCACAGGTTATAGCATTACTAAGCGCCAATCCGTTGCGGCGTATGGTTTCTTACAAGATAATAGTTATGGCCATGATGAACAATTAGGTATCGTTTATAAATACCAGTTTAACTAATTGATTCATCTGCTATCTTTTGTAGCATATGAGCACAACATGTATACCAATGAAATAGCCTCGATGATTTTGATAATGCATTAAGGTTATTTTTTTGGGACCGCTTCTTGGTTATAGTTATCAGTTTAATTAAACTAGTTCTTTGACTTTTTATCTTCGAGTTTCTTATGCAGCAGTGGCAACCTTCAGCTTCAATTCCTCAGCTCCAGCAGCGAGCAAAGTTGATCCAACAAATTCGTGCATTTTTTGCTAGTAGAAATGTGCTTGAAGTCGATACGCCAGCAATGAGTCATGCGACAGTTACCGATGTTCATCTGCATACTTTTAAAACCGAATTCATAGGTCCGGATTTCGCGCATGGTCAATCTGTATTTTTAATGACCAGCCCAGAATTTCACATGAAACGCTTATTGGCGGCTGGTAGTGGCTGTATTTATCAAATCAATAAAGCCTTTCGTAATGAAGAAAATGGCCGTTATCACAACCCAGAATTTACGATGCTGGAATGGTATCGAGTCGGTTTTGATCACCATGATCTGATGGCTGAAATGGATGAGTTATTGCAATTGGTTTTATCGTGCCAATCATGCGAGAAAATGACCTATCAGCAAGCATTCTTACAAGTGTTACAAGTGTGTCCACTAGAAGGAAGCATGCAGCAGTTGAAGCAAGTGGCGACGACCTTAGGTTTATCGGATATTGCCGAACCTGAACAAGACCGAGATACGTTACTACAATTGTTATTTAGTATTGGTATTGAGCCGCACATAGGTAAAAACGTGCCAGTAATGGTTTATGACTTTCCTGCATCGCAAGCTGCCTTAGCCAAGATTAATCAACAAGATCCACGAGTTGCTGATCGCTTTGAGGTGTATTTTAAAGGCATTGAATTGGCGAATGGCTTCCATGAATTAGATGATGCCAAAGAGCAGCTTTCTCGCTTTGAGCAAGATAATCAACAACGATTGGAAATGGGATTGAAATCACAACCGATAGATCATCATTTAATTGCCGCATTAGACGCGGGTTTGCCGCAATGTGCGGGGGTCGCATTGGGTATTGATCGCTTAATTATGTTGGCGATTGGCTGCGATCACATCGATCAAGTTACGGCATTTCCGTTTCCTCGGGCGTGATTGGGGCTTACAAATATAAGATTAAAAATAATGAGAAATGGACAGATAACGCGTGCGGATATGCTCGATTAACAACCTAACATTGTTAGGAAGTTGTCGAGTGAAAGGATACACCGCATACACTCCCAGTTTTTTCCCAACCTGTTCAGGGAAAATATCGATTAACTCCCCATTACGTAGATCGTGGTAGACAAGGCAGCGAGGTACATAAGCAACACCATGCCCAGCTAATGCAGCTTTACGGAGTGCGGTCGCATTATCTGTAGAGAAAGACCCGGTCACCTTAATTAAATAATTACCTTTATTTCCCTTAAATTCCCAGTCGCAAGCGCCTGTTGTTTGGTAGGCGTATTGCAAGCAATTGTGTGTGGTTAAATCGCTTGGTTGAAGTGGTTTTCCGTTGCGAGCGACATAAGTGGGAGAAGCGCATACGACCCATTGAGAATCTAAAATATGGCGGGCAATTAAACTGGAGTCGTCTAAGTAGCCAGTACGAATAGCTAAGCCATAACCGCCTTCAATTAAATCAACAAATCGATTATCGAGAGACATATCGACCGTTAATCCTGGGTGTAAATTACAAAATTCTGCCACGGCATCCGCTAAGATGAGATCGCCAGAGATGGTCGGTACTGACATTTTTATATGACCACTGATATTTTCGCCCAATCCCGCTACGGCATCGATCGCTTCTTGAGTGGCGAGCTTCACATTTATCGCACTTGTCAGCAGTGCTTTACCTGCTTCGGTTAGCGTCAATTTGCGCGTTGTTCGATATAATAGCTGTACTCCTAACTCCTTTTCTAATCTTGTTATTCTTTTGCTAACTACTGAATTTGTAAGGTTATTTTTATCTACGACCTTAGTGAAGCTCCCCAGCTCGACGACCTGAGCGAATAAAATTAAATCATCAGCTTTCATTGATTAAACCTATTTTGGAAAGAATGAAATTCATTATTTCCCTAAATGCACAAAATAAAAAGTCCTATATTCACTCCGAGTTAACAACTTGTTCATAAATTATAAAAATAACGTGAAACGAAGCTCACTACTTAATTCGCACCCTACACAGGCGAATTAAGACATCAATCAAGATTAAGAGCTTAACGACAAGGAAGCAGTCTATGAATGATTCATTATTAGCCATCATCGCATTTTCTCCCATAGTGGTAGCTGCGGTTCTTTTGGTTGGTCTTAATTGGCCAGCTAAAAAAGCCATGCCAGTTGCATTTGGGTTAACAGTTTTGGTTGCTTTGACTTTTTGGGATATGTCAGCCAATAGAGTGATTGCATCGATATTGCAAGGATTAGGGGTCACGATAACGGTGTTGTGGATTGTGTTTGGAGCGATCCTGTTACTCAATACTTTAAAATACACAGGAGCTATTACGACTATTCGGAATGGTTTTATCGATATTTCACCCGATCGCCGAGTTCAAGCCATTATTATTGCTTGGTGTTTTGGTTCGTTTATTGAGGGGGCTTCTGGATTTGGTACGCCTGCAGCTATTGTGGCTCCACTGCTTGTCGCGATTGGTTTTCCTGCGCTGGCGGCGGTGTTAATGGGGATGATGATCCAATCAACACCGGTTTCTTTTGGCGCAGTTGGCACACCTATTTTAATAGGTGTGAGTAAGGGGTTAGATACCCATAATATTACCGAAACTTTAGTGTCTCATGGCTCTAATTGGGATACATACCTACAACAAATCACCTCAACCGTCGCATTGACTCATGCGGTTGTGGGAACATTGATTCCTGTGCTTATGGCAATGATGCTGACTCGTTTTTTTGGTCAGAAACGTAGTTGGACTGCCGGATTGGATATTTTGCCATTTGCTTTGTTTTCAGGCCTTGCCTTCACGGTGCCTTATGCGATAACCGGAGTGTTTCTTGGTCCTGAATTTCCATCGTTAGTGGGCGGGCTATTTGGATTGGGCATTGTGGTTACCGCAGCAAAGTTCAATTTCCTTGTACCTAAAACCACTTGGGACTTTCCTCAAGATAAAGATTGGCCCGCCCAATGGTTAGGTTCATTAAAAATGAATCTTGATGAGATTAAAACCAAACCGATGGGCTTGGTGTTAGCGTGGTTGCCTTATTTATTGTTAGCCATCATTTTAGTATTAAGCCGTGTGAATAAAGACTTTTTGGGCTGGTTGCTAAGCATCAATGTGTCTTTCAATAATATTTTAGGTGAAGCCGGAGTGAGTGCCTCTATTGCACCTCTTTATTTACCTGGTGGAATCCTAGTTTTTGTTGCTTTACTCGCGGTATTACTGCAGTCACGTAGTTTGGCCCCGATGGGAAAAGCATTGGGCGAATCTACCAAGACGTTGATTGGCGCTGGATTTGTACTGGTTTTTACCATTCCAATGGTGCGCATATTTATTAACTCTGGCGTGAATTATTCGAATTTAGCCAGTATGCCAGTTATGACTGCAAACTTTGCCTCGAATGCGGTTGGCGAGGCTTTCCCCGCTTTAAGTGCCACCGTTGGTGCGCTGGGAGCTTTTATCGCTGGATCCAACACGATTTCTAATATGATGTTTAGTCAATTTCAATTTGAAGCTGCACAGACGTTGGGCATATCCAGTGTTGTTGTTATTGCTTTACAAGCAGTCGGCGCGGCAGCAGGTAATATGATTGCTATTCATAATGTTGTGGCCGCTTCGGCAACGGTAGGTCTACTTGGACGAGAAGGCATCATTTTACGCAAGACCATTATACCGACATTTTATTATTTGGTGGTGACTGGTGTGATCGGAATGGTATTGATTTACGGGGTCCACATGACCGATGTCTTGATGGTATCCCCATAATATCGATTTATAAATTAGAAGATTAAATGAGTAATCGCTGGCTATGGAATGTGAATAGCCAGCTCTTTATCGGAGAAGCCCATGCGTATTTATCCTGCAAAACCGAAAAAGGTGTATTTCTACGCCACTTGTCTTGTGGATGTATTTGATCCAGAGGCAGGTCTTGATGCCATGACGTTATTAGAACAACAAGGGATCGATGTCGTTTTTATTGAAAAGCAAACATGCTGCGGTCAGCCTGCTTACACTTCCGGTTATGATGATGAAGCGAAACAAATCGCGCTAAGCCAAATCGCACTGTTTCCCAAACCTTACCCGGTGATTGTGTTATCCGGCTCTTGTGGTGGAATGATGCATCATCATTATCGTCGTTTATTTAAAGAAGATAGCCACCAAGAAAAGGTGGGTGAATTTTGTGATCGCGTATTTGAGCTAACGGAATTTTTAATTAAAGTGTGCAGAATTCGCTTGGAAGATCAAGGCGATCCTATGGCGGTAGTGATGCATACTTCATGTGCAGCTCGTCGTGAAATGAATGTACATGTTACCGCCACACAGCTTATCGAACAGTTAGATAATGTGGATCTACGAATGCAAGGCTATGAAAGTGAATGTTGCGGTTTCGGTGGCACATTTTCTGTTCGTCATCCGGATATTTCGGCCGCCATGGTGGAAGACAAAACGCATCATATCCTTGAAACCAAAGCCGAAACACTCGTGAGCGCCGATTGGGGGTGTCTGCTGAATATTAACGGCGCTCTTGAATATCAAGGGCAGGCGATGCGTGGACGACATTTAGCGAGCTTTTTATTAGAGCGTACGCAAAGGAGCCCATCATGAGTCAGTCACCGGAGCATTTTCATGCGCAAGCAAAGGTAGCGCTTGCCGATCCGCAATTACGTGCCAATTTTAGGGGCGCGATGGATTACCTACAGGATAAGCGTAAAAGCGTTTTTCCTAATGCCACAGAAGAAGCGGACATTCGAGATTTAGCGGAATCTATTCGTCAGCGAAGTTTACGAAAACTCCCGGAATTACTTGAGCAACTTGAAGCTAACTGTATTAATAATGGTATCCAAGTTCATTGGGCGTTAAATGCAGAAGAAGCCAATCAGATTATTGCCAAGATTGCGGAGCGTCATCAAGCCAAGATGATCATCAAAGGTAAATCGATGGTCAGTGAAGAAGTAGAACTTAATCATGAGATGGCGAAGCTGGGCATAGAATGCCTTGAAAGTGATATGGGTGAATACATTGTTCAGCTTGATGGCGATAAACCATCGCACATTATCATGCCGGCTATTCATAAAAACAAACAAGAGGTCAGTGATACTTTTGAAAAGAATCTTGACGATTTCAAGCCGACAGTCGATGTTGATGAATTGATCCAAACTGGTCGAACGCGTTTACGTCAAAAATTTCATGATGCCGATATTGGTTTGTCTGGTGTGAACTTTGCGGTCGCCCAAACGGGCACATTATGTTTAGTTGAAAATGAAGGCAATGGCCGCATGTCGACGACCATTCCGAATGTGCATATTGCGATCACGGGGATTGAAAAAGTCGTCGAAAACCTGGCTGATGTACCGCCACTGTTTAGTGCTTTAACTCGCTCAGCTACCGGACAAGCGATCACCACTTACTTTAATATGATCACATCACCGAGAAAGCCAGGTGAAAAAGATGGGCCGAAAGAAGTACATTTAGTGCTGCTTGATAACGGTAGAAGCCAAGCCTATCAAGATGAAGAGATGCGTAAAACCTTACAGTGTATTCGCTGCGGCGCCTGCATGAATCATTGCCCTGTGTACACAAAAATTGGCGGTCATGCTTATGGCACGGTTTATCCGGGGCCAATAGGAAAGATCATTTCACCGCATCTTTTAGGCTTAGATAAAACGAAAGATTTAGTGACGGCGTCAAGTTTATGCGGGGCGTGTGGTGAGGTGTGTCCGGTTCGGATCCCCATACCTGAAATGTTGCAGCGTTTACGACGTGAAGCAAAAAATGATCCCAAGCCGAATACTGCACCAATTCAAGGGCAAAAATCAGCAGCGAGTCGTAGTGAGCATATTGCGATGCAAGGATTTGCTTATGCGGCTTCTCACCCCAGTCTCTATCATTTTGGAACCGGAATGGCGACAAAATTTCGCTCATTCATGCCTAGCAAAATAGGGCCTTGGACTCAATGTCGAACTGCGCCTAAATTGGCTAAGCAATCACTGCACCACATCATGGCTCAACGCCATAAACTTAGCGGGGAACAATAATGACGACTTCTCGTAACCAGATTTTAGAGCGTTTAAAAATGGCAAAGGTCAGATCACAGGTACAGAAGGATATAGCGTTTCACCCTTGGGGAAGTGATGAAAAAAAAACAAATGAACAGAAAATGACTCGATTTTGCCAGGCTTTGAGCGCAAGTCATGCTGAGATTAAATCCATCCATAGTGAGCAGCTAAGCCAAACATTAAATCAGTTGAGCGGTGAGAAGGGATGGAAAAAGGCTGTCATTGGTACGCAAGGAAAATGGCACCATGCTTTTCAACAAAGCCTTACCGGAATTGATGTGAAAAAATTTAGTCAGGAGATAGAAGGTTGGAAAACTGAACTATTTACTGATATTGATGTTGGTATTACACATGTTCTAGCGGGGATTGCGGATACTGGAACGTTGGTATTATGGCCTACACCACAAGAACCAAGAACTTTATCTTTAGTGCCGCCTTGTCATGTTGCGGTTATTCATGCTTCGACCTTACATCATCATTTTTTGGAAGTTATGGCGGTACAGAATTGGGCGGATAACATGCCAACCAATGCGTTGTTGATTTCAGGACCCTCTAAAACGGCGGATATCCAACAAACGTTGGCTTATGGGGCTCATGGGCCCAGTGAGCTAATCGTCGTGATTTTAGAGGATCAATAAGCCGTTTCTTAGCTGACTAAAATACTGGTTCCAACGACTGCCAGCACCGCACCCATCCATGCAAAAGGAGAGGGGCGTTGTTTGGTATAGATCCAAAGTAACGGTAAAATCATAATCGGGGTGGTGGAGGATAATAGTGCCACCATGCCGACATTGCCTTTTTGTAGGGCGTATAAAATTAATGTCATGCCAAACACCATTGCTAGCAGACCATTAATAGCCGTGATACCTAAAATTCGCCAGTTAATGCTTTGCAGCGGTTTGGCAATGTTTGCGCCAGTTGCTCTTAATGTCAGATGTGCAGCAAAAGCGGTGATCATTCGAATCGCAGAAGCGGCCACTGGATCTGCGGCGGTTTCCATGACGGGCTTGGCGATGATTCCTCCCATTGCTTGGCAAAATGCAGCTAATAAACCTAGTCCTATCGCGATATGAATTTTGCCTTGAACGGCTTCCCAAGTATGTTGATTTGCTTGCTTACGGCCAAAGAAAATAGCTATGACGACACCTGAAAAAACCATGGTGGCTCCGAATAGCTCTTTTCCACTTAAGGTTTCATGAAATAACCAATACCCCAGAATCGTTGAAAATACCGCATGGCAAGAAAATAATAATCCTGCTTGCCGAGGTCCCATACGATTCATGCAGGCAAAAAGAGCGGTATCACCAATAAATATTCCAACAAAACCAGACAGAGCTATCGGCAATATGTGAGTTGATTCTATGCTTGCCCAGCCACCAATAAACCATGCCAAGCTCGTGAGCATGATTGCTGTACAACCCATGCGCCAGCGACTATAAGCAAATGAACCTAAATGACGCGCAGGAGTGACCGATATTAAGCTAGAAATTGCCCATAAAGCAGCAGAAGTGAGGGCTAGCCATTCGTAGGTCATAGTGATTGATCTTCCTTGAAAATGTTGCTTTGTTACGACCAAATGGCGTGTCTAATTAAAGTGGATTATTGCCACAAAAATGAGCTAGGTTGGGGATAAAGTGCAATCGCATTGGCGGGACAATCACAAAACACACCATCCACACCAATATCAGACAACCATTGCCAATCTTCGGGTTGATTGACCGTATAGACAAATACTGATAAGCCGAGTTCTTTGGCATGTTGGACATAGTCTTCATCGATAATATCAAGATCTAAATTGATACTAATAGCACCGAGTTGAGCTGCAAAGGCCGCTTTATCAATGCCCTTAGATGCGGTAAGTGCGCCTAGAATCCATTGTGGTTGTTCTTCTTTTATTTGTTTTAACCAATCATGCTTAAAAGAGGAAATGATTAACTGTTCGAGTTGGAAATGACATTGAGCAAGGGCAAACTCAAGATGATGATAAAGCAAATCAAAATGCTGTACGCTTTTCAGTTCAATATTTAACGCACATTTCCCATCAATGAGTTGCAATACTTCAATTAATGTCGGAATGCTTTCCGTTTTGGCGACTTTTACTTTCTTGAGTTTTTCACTACTCAACCAATGCAGTTTTCCAATATGGTCGGTGGTGCGGTTTAGCCATTTATCGTGGATAACCCAAAACTGACCATCATGCTCATGTACATCGATCTCAATGGCTTGGCAGCCGGTATCTAAAGCCGCTTGGATGGCAGATAAGGTATTTTCAGGATGCGTTGAACGAGCGCCGCGATGAGCAATGATGAGCATAACAGAGAGCCATGATATTGAGGTTAAGAGCTTACATCATAAGTAGATAGCAGCATTTAGAAAAGTATTAAAATCAAAATGCTTGAAATCAAAAAAAAGGTGACGGACCTAGTGGCCGATCACCTTTTCTAATTTACCTATGAAGCTTATTCGGCGTCAGTCGTTTTTTCCGTTTGGTTTATATCTGAGCTTTCTACCGATTCGGCATTATTTGCTATTTTAATATGGGCATAAGGAGTGCCGAGTACGGTTTTCTCACCCTCGTCCATGCTGTTATCAAAATAGATGGAATCTTTGGCGAATAGGTTAATAACCGTCGAGCCTAATTTAAAGCGGCCCATTT
Organism: Vibrio sp. S17_S38; assembly: GCF_014694375.1. Lineage (GTDB taxonomy): Bacteria > Pseudomonadota > Gammaproteobacteria > Enterobacterales > Vibrionaceae > Vibrio. Next base: position 73,751 of record NZ_JAAUWW010000008.1, on the reverse strand, counting down.
CTTCACCTTTTTTGAACTGAATAGCGTTTTCACCGTCAGTTTCATAGTTCCAGCGATGCACGGATGATCCCGTTGGTGGAGTAATCGTACCGCCCCAAACCACTTCAATACTGCCAACAATGGTAGCACCGACAAGTACTTGTGCCATTGGGCCAAATTCGGTATCAAAAATACAAACCACACGTTCATTACGAGCAAACAGATTTGGCACGTTCGCCGCGGTGAGTGGGTTTACAGAGAATAAATCACCCGGGACATAAATCATTTGGCGTAATACACCATCACATGGCATGTGAACACGATGATAATCACTTGGTGACAGGTACAATGTTGCGAACTCACCATCGGTGAACTCTTCGGCTAATGCTTTGTCGCCACCCAGTAATTCTTTTGCTGAAAAATCATGGCCTTTGGCTTGAATTAATCGACCATTTTCTATTGGGCCAAATTGACTTGCACGAGCATCGGCAGGATGAACGATTACGTTTTTACCTTCATCAATAGGGCGCACGCCTTCTTTTAGTTCACGAACAAAAAATTCATTAAAACTATTAAAATAGGCTGGATCTGAATGAACAGCATCGTCCATGTTGACTTTATACTGCTTAATAAACCAGCGAATAACCGCGGTGCTTAAGCTGCCCATCTGTGCAGAGGCTAACTTACCCATGAGGCGAGTTAAGGCATGCTGTGGGATCCAATACTGTAAAGTTACTTTAATTTTATCAATCACTTGGTTATCCGTTTTATCTGAATATTTCGCATATAAAAATGAGGGTACGAAAGAGGCCGATATAGTACTTAAAAGCCAACTACTTGTCAGCGTTATAAATCTTTTTTATCTTTCGAAAATTGTCGATTCGCTTTGTTTTCGCTCATACTTTCAATGATGCGATGGTAATTTTCAAAGCGCACTCGAGTGATGTCACCACTTTCAACCGCGCTGCGAATAATACAACCGGGATCATTGTTGTGTTTACAATCTCGGAACTTGCACCCACCTAGATAAGGGCGAAATTCAATAAAGGCCTGTGTGACTGCATCTGCTTCTAAGTGCCATAAACCAAATTCACGCACCCCAGGGGAATCAATTAAATCACCACCTTTTGGAAAGTGATAAAGGCGAGCAGTCGTGGTGGTATGCTGGCCTAGGCCGGAGTTTTCAGAAACATCACCTTCTAAGATCTGCACTTCGGATATTAAGGCGTTCACTAGGCTAGATTTACCTACGCCAGATTGGCCGACAAAAATATTTAAGCGATCTTTTAAGGCAGCTTGTAGATCATCTAAACCTTCTTCGGTTTCGCGGCTAACAAACAACACGTCATACCCAATGGTTTTATAATGACTTAATGCTTGTTGATATTGCTCGCGTTTATCATCCGAAATTAAATCGGTTTTATTCAGAACGATCAAAGGTGCAATTTCGAGAGTTTCAGCTGCGATGAGATAACGATCAATAATGTTAAGCGATAATTCAGGTAAAACGGAAGATACGATGACCATTTGATTAACATTGGCGGCAACAGGTTTTATCCCATCATAATAATCTGGACGAACTAATACGGAAGTTCTTTTTTCGACCGCTTCGACAACGCCAGAGATCCCAGCCATAGATTCCAAGCCGGGACGCCATATCACGTTGTCACCAGAAACAAGGCTTTCAATTCCACGTCGTAGATTACAGCGATGAATAACGCCGCTTTCAGAGTCTTCTATATCGGCATGCTGACCAAAGCGAGTAATGACTAAGCCTTTTTGCATCCCACCTAACATATCATCGTTCCACTGGATCGAATCTTCTCGTTTAAGTCGTTTGCTTTGATTGGTGCGTACTTGGCGTACTTGGCCTTTAGTGAGCTTATTTTTTTTTGCCACAGGTAATATTAATTCCGTAATAATTAAGAGGGTGTTGGATTAAACCCAGCAGGGTATAATATACCTATTATGTGCAAAGATATCCAAAATAGACAATTCATCTAATAGGTAATGATATGACACAACCTCAACACGCTAAGTTTCATCAAGATAATTTAATTTGGATTGATCTTGAAATGACAGGATTGGATCCTGAAACTCATAAAATTATCGAAATTGCTTCAATTGTCACGGATAGTGAATTGAATATTTTAGCGGAAGGGCCAATGCTCGCGATTCATCAATCTGATGAAGAGTTGGATAAAATGGATGATTGGTGCACTACTACACATACCAATAGTGGTTTAGTGAAAAGAGTTAAAGAAACGACTGTGACAGAAGATGAAGCGATTGCTCAAACGATCGCTTTTTTAGAGCAATGGGTACCCAAAGGGAAATCTCCTATTTGTGGGAATAGCATTGGTCAAGACCGTCGCTTCTTGTATAAACATATGCCTCTATTGGAAGAGTATTTTCATTATCGCTATCTTGATGTTAGTACGATTAAAGAGTTAACGCGCCGCTGGCAGCCAGAAATTTTAGAAGGTTTCTCTAAATCTGGCAGTCATTTAGCACTGGACGATATCCGTGAATCGATTGCAGAACTTAAATATTACCGTTCTACAGTGTTTAAAATTTGATTAAAGTGCGAGTGTAATCATCAGATTGTTTTATTTTCAATCAATCGAACAATTATTTTCATTTTTTTGCAAACTAGTACTTGCATCAAAATCAAATGCTCTTATAATTCGCACCCCTAAACAGCGAAAGATGTTTAGCTCTGCGACACTAGCTCAGCTGGTAGAGCGCGACCTTGCCAAGGTCGAGGTCACGAGTTCGAGCCTCGTGTGTCGCTCCAATATCTTGTTTAATCAAGAGGTTGGAAAGGTAAAGTTTTCATTGTACTTAACAATGACATCCGGACGCGGGATGGAGCAGTTTGGTAGCTCGTCGGGCTCATAACCCGAAGGTCGTAGGTTCAAATCCTGCTCCCGCAACCACATTAAAAGATGTTATGAATGCGCTAACTCATCGGGCTCAGCACTTCATAAAATCGGCGAAGGACGTAGATTTAAATCTACTTCTGGAACCACATTAAATGAATGGCTAAATTTAGCGGTTTATTACGCGACACTAGCTCAGCTGGTAGAGCGCGACCTTGCCAAGGTCGAGGTCACGAGTTCGAGCCTCGTGTGTCGCTCCAAATTAGAATACGAAACACGATGGCGCTTATGGCAAAGCGCTACCTAGTCAAGGTCGAGGTCACGCCTAAACCTTGAAGATCGGGAGCCTCGTGTGTCGCTCCAATTTCTTGTTTAGTATAGAAATTGGAAAGGTAAAGTTTTCATTGTACTTAACAATGACATTCGGACGCGGGATGGAGCAGTCTGGTAGCTCGTCGGGCTCATAACCCGAAGGTCGTAGGTTCAAATCCTGCTCCCGCAACCACATTAAAAGATGTTATGAACATGCTAGCTCGTCGGGCTCAGCACTTCATAAAATCGGCGAAGGACGTAGGTTTAAACCTGCTTCTGGAACCACATTAAAATAAATGGCTAAATTTAGCGGTTTATTACGCGACACTAGCTCAGCTGGTAGAGCGCGACCTTGCCAAGGTCGAGGTCACGAGTTCGAGCCTCGTGTGTCGCTCCAATTTCTTGTTTAATAGAGAAGTTGGAAGGGTAAAGTTTTCATTGTACTTAACAATGACATTCGGACGCGGGATGGAGCAGTCTGGTAGCTCGTCGGGCTCATAACCCGAAGGTCGTAGGTTCAAATCCTGCTCCCGCAACCACATTAAAAGATGTTATGAATGCGCTAGCTCATCGGGCTCAGCACTTCATAAAATCGGCGAAGGACGTAGGTTTAAATCTGCTTCTGGAACCACATTAATTTTCATGGTTATCTTAATAACGGTGAGAATATAAAAATAACAACGCGACACTAGCTCAGCTGGTAGAGCGCGACCTTGCCAAGGTCGAGGTCACGAGTTCGAGCCTCGTGTGTCGCTCCAAATTAGAATACGAAATACGATGGTGCTTATGACTGAGCGCTACCTAGTAAAAGTCGAGTTCAGGCTTAAACCTTGCCTCTTTGTTTAAAGAGAAGTAGAAGCATCGTGTGTCGATCAAAATAAAATAAAAACGATCTCAAAAGAGATCGTTTTTTATTCTCTGCAATACATAGATTCACTGATGTGAGTTATTTTCATCTTAATCAATATATTTGATTATCGCTCTTTCTAGTTTTATACAATTTATTGACTGTTATTTTGCTTGTCAGCAAATTATTACTTGATGTCTTATTTCGCTGTAAGCGCTGTATTGACTGATGATTATAAATTTGTCTACAGATTTATCCACAAGTTAATTTTGTGGATAACTTGGTGTGTAAGTCATTTTTTTACTACGTATATATACTGAGTGATTAGGATCTTCGATATAAATAAAAAGTCATAACTCGAATGGAAATTATCCAAGATATTGATTTTATTGCATTTAACCAATTTACTGTATGGAAGAACAGGTTTAATTAAAGATCTTTATTTGGCTTTCACTTGATCTTTATCATTTAATTTGAATGTGTTTAACTTTTTGTTACGCCCTGTAACGTCACTTATTTTGATACTTTTTCCACATTACAATTTTTTGAGATCCGTATCACTATCTGTAGGGTAAAAATATCGATAAGTAAAGTTATGCATCTCGCGGTAAGCCTTTTTCGATAATTCGAACCAGTCGCTCCAATTTGGTATTTCTTATTTCAATTTCTTTCTTGTTATATTGAGTTTCTAAAGCCCAATTAATATGAATATCTAATAATTCATTTGTGCCTAGCCGAGATTCTAAGACTTGGTAGATTGATGGACTATATGGTGCATTGCCTAAAGCGATCGCAATGTTTCGAAGCCATTGCGTATGACCAATACGTCTAATCGCCGACCCTTCCATGTTTTTTAGAAAAGTAGCTTCATCCCATAGGAATAACTGGGTGAGATCCGAAGTATTAAAGATAGGTCTTCGGTGGAAGCTTTCTTGTTCGGTGATATCCGATTCACGACTCCAAGGGCAAACGAGTTGGCAATCATCACAACCATAAATTCGGTTTCCCATCTTACTGCGTAATTCTTCTGGGATAACGCCATCAAATTCTATGGTGAGATAAGAGATGCATAATCTAGCATCAACAACACCATCACTGATTATGGCTCCCGTTGGGCAAGAAGTAATACAAGCTGTGCACTTTCCACATTGGTCGGCTTGCGGCTCATCAATAGGTAAAGGGAGATCAACTAATAATTCCCCTAAAAAAAACCATGAGCCTTTATCTTTATCAAGAATCAAGGAATGTTTACCCGTCCAGCCGAGCCCTGCTTTTTGCGCTAATGGTCTTTCTAGGATTGGTGCAGAATCAACAAAAGGACGATAGCCAAAGGCACCCACTTCTTGTTCAATACGTTGTCCTAGCTTTTTAAGTTGATTACGAATTAATTTATGATAATCGCGACCTAATGCATAGCGACTAATATAGGCTTGCGTTGGATCGGCAAGATTTGAAGCAAATTGAGCATCTGGAGGAAGGTAATCCATTCTTACGCTAATCACTCGAACCGTTCCCGGGAGAAGTTCTGCTGGCCTTGCTCGCATCATGCCATGCCTTGCCATCCAGTCCATAGTTCCGTGATATCCTGCATCTAACCACCGTTGTAATTGAGCTTCATGGTTGGATAAATCGACATCGCATATCCCAACTTTTTGAAAGCCTAGCTCTTCGCCCCATAGCTTAATGTTTTTGGCAAGTTCGATGTAATTCATGGTTGATGGCTTTTGAAGGATGGTCAAGGTCAGATTTTACCTAATAGATAGAGTGGTTGCGATGGCTCTTAATGATTATTTGGTTATTATGGCTCAATAAAGTCAATTTTGGATGAAATCTTGACACTTTACTTAGAATTTATCCGCAATATGTAGAATAATAGCCAGCTAAAAATTTCGGACGATATCCAAGTTTATTGGGTATAGAGCACTTTTAATGTAAATTCGTACGGATAAGTAGAATACTCTTTGTTGAGTTGAACGATCCCTTTTTTTATGAGCAAGAACTCCATGACTAAAATCAAACAAGCACTATTAATTGATGAAGCCGCCACTATAGATTTAGGGACTCAGTTAGCCCATTTATGCTCACAACAAACAACGATTTATTTGCATGGCGATCTCGGTGCTGGAAAAACAACATTCAGCCGTGGTTTTGTGAGAGCTTTAGGCCATAAAGGTAATGTGAAAAGTCCGACGTATACCTTAGTGGAGCCTTATATTTTATCGGATTGGCAAGTGTATCATTTTGATTTGTACCGTTTAGCGGATCCTGAAGAATTAGAGTTTATGGGGATCCGAGATTATTTTACTTCTGATGCTATCTGTTTGGTTGAGTGGCCTGAAAAAGGTGAAGGAATGTTGCCTCAACCTGATTTAGATATTGAGTTACGCTACATTGAAACACATAGGCAGGTTGTTTTAACGGCCAATAATGAATATGGGCAATCTTTATTAAATAGGTTGGAGTTGTGTTGAAGTTATTTCGTGTAAAAGTTTGTTTTTTCTTGATTGCTTTACTTGGTTTGTCATCTTCAGTATTGGCTAATTCATTAAATTCAATTCGTGTCTGGCCATCAGAGAGCGACACTCGTGTTGTGATGGATATGGCTAGTGAGCCTTCTTTTAGCTATTTCACCTTAACTAACCCAGATAGGTTAGTGGTTGATATTAAAAATACGACGTTAAAAACCAAGTTGCCATTAAAAGTGACTGATAGTTCTGTTTTAACTCAAGTTCGTCGTAGTGGAGCTCCAAATGCTTCGACTTACCGTTTGGTCTTTGAATTAAAATCGAAGCAAGATCCTGAGGTGTTTAAATTAGCACCAACGGCTGGTGGACAATATGGTCATCGTTTGGTTGTTGATATTAAACATGGATCTGCCAGTGGTTCTTCTGTTCCAGCTCGCGCTCCAAAAGAAACAGCAACGCCGTCGAATAATGAGCGCCATGTTGTTCCAACAACTCTGTCTCGCTCACCAACGAGTATTGTCGTGGCGATTGACCCAGGGCATGGTGGACAAGATCCTGGTTCAATAGGGCCCACCAAAAAATATGAAAAAAATGCGACATTAGCGATCGCTAAAAAAGTGGTAGATGACCTAAATAAGAAAACACCTAATATTCATGCTGTATTAACTCGTACTGGTGATTATTATGTGAATTTGAATGAGCGTTCAGAAATCGCCCGTAAAAATAAATCCTTATTATTGGTTTCTATTCATGCAGATAGTTACACAACCTCAGGCCCACGAGGTGCTTCTGTTTTTGTATTGAGTACTCGTCGTGCGAATACGGAGATTGGCCGTTGGGTTGTAAAGAAAGAAGAACAATCTGAATTACTCGGTGGTGGTGGTTTATTATTGTCTAAGAATGCGAATGATAAAAACGTGAGCCAAACGGTTCTGGATTTACAGTTTAGTCATTCTCAAACGGAAGGTAATAAATTGGCTTTGCATGTGATTAGTCAGCTACGCCAAGTTACTCGTATGCATACAAGCAAGCCTGTTTATGCCAGCTTAGCGGTTTTGAAGTCACCTGACATTCCTTCCATTCTCGTCGAAACAGGGTTTATTTCAAATCCAGCAGAAGAAAAGCTGTTATTTCAAACCTATCACCAAAATAGATTAGCGAATGCTATTTCTGTGGCGATACAACAGTATTTCAAAGATAACCCACCGGAAGGAATGATTGTTGTGAACCACGCTTCGGCAGGGAAGCATAAAGTCAAAAGTGGCGAATCTCTTTCGGTTATCGCAAAAAATTATAATGTCAGCACCGCGAATTTGATGAGATGGAATAACTTAAAAAGTTCGAGTTTAAATGTTGGTCAAGAATTACAAGTGAGTGCGACCAATGCTAGCCAATCAAGTGCAAGTTCGGGCTCATCGAGTGCTGCATCGTCAAGTTCTAAAGAAATCACTCATGTGGTAAAAAGTGGTGATTATCTAGGTAAAATTGCCGAAACCTATCATGTGTCAGTTAGCCAAATTAAGTCACAAAATAATTTACGTAGTAATACATTAAAATTAGGCCAGAGACTTAAAATTACCGCGCCAAGCTCGTCTGTATCGATCACACATAAAGTTCGAAGTGGTGAGTATTTAGGTGGAATAGCTCAAAAATATGGTGTCAGTGTGGATGATATTCGTAAGGCGAATAATTTACGCTCAAATAGCTTAGCCGTCGGCCAGAAGCTAACCATACCGAAATCTTAATATTGATAAGGTTTTTGGGTCCTGATTTATAGCTTTTTATTATCAATTTATAGTATTAACGGTGTAGCGATATTATGGCAATTAAAATTTTACCTGCTCGACTTGCGAACCAAATCGCTGCTGGTGAAGTGGTCGAGCGTCCTGCATCAGTTGTGAAAGAATTAGTTGAAAATAGTATTGATTCTGGTGCGACGCGGATCGATATCGATATTGAAAAAGGTGGCAGCAAACTTATTCGTGTTCGGGATAATGGTTCTGGTATCGCAAAAGATGAACTGGGGCTAGCCTTGAGTCGTCATGCCACTTCAAAAATCCACACTCTCGATGATCTCGAAGCGATTGTTAGCCTTGGTTTTCGAGGAGAAGCGTTAGCCAGTATTAGCTCAGTATCTCGTTTAACCTTAACTTCTCGTATTGCAACTCAAACGGAAGCTTGGTCTGCTTACGCTGAAGGTCGAGATATGACGGTTAAAGTGACACCAGCAGCGCACCCAATCGGAACGACGATTGAAGTGGTTGATCTGTTTTTTAATACGCCGGCTCGACGTAAATTTCTGCGCACTGAAAAAACTGAATTCTCTCATATTGATGAATTGCTGAAACGTATCGCTTTGAGTTGTCTTGAGGTGTCGATCACCTTACGTCATAACGGAAAAGTGCTGCGTCAATATCGTGCGGCAAAAACAGATAGCCAAATTGAGAAGAGGCTGACTGCGGTCTGTGGCGCTAATTTTATGCAGCATGCGGTTGCGATCTCTCTTGAGCATAATGATCTCAAGCTCAAAGGCTGGATGACCACACCGCAAGGAGCTCGTAGCCAAAGTGATTTGCAGTATTGCTATGTAAACGGCCGCATGATGCGAGATAAGCTTATCAACCATGCTATTCGCCAAAGCTATGAGTCAGCTTTGCGCTCAGATCAGTTTGCTACTTATGTACTGTTTATTGAGATCGATCCTCATCAAGTTGATGTCAATGTCCATCCAGCCAAACATGAAGTTCGTTTTCACCAAGCACGTTTAGTTCATGATTTTATTTATCAAGCTTTGCGAGATGCTTTATCCCAAGCGGTTGAAATAACCTCGCCGGCCATTTCCAAATCTGCTTATGCGAGTGAATATCATCCTCAAAATGATGTTGATGATTCTGTTAAGGATCCAATTCGCCAGCAAGATGAATATATTAATGACTCTCCACCAACCTATAAGGTCGCGAGAGCTAATCAGTGCCAAGAAAGCCGTCCGTGGCAAGAAAGCAGTCAGTGGCAAGAAAATGAGCAGAGAAAGCGAGATCGCTCAATCTCTTCTCCGTACTCTGGGAAAACCACTGGTTCAAGTTATCACCCGAAGCAATCAGAACTGTATCAAGCGCTGTTTCAAATCCCTGTATCAACGGATTTAGATGACGATCAAGATAGAGGTAATAATGTAAACAGCAATGTGAGTACGGCTAAAAAGGAGGTGGGATCTCAGCCAAGATCAACTTCCGAATTAAGTAATATCACGTCGTTAGGGAAATCCTTAGCCGTGGTTCAAGATCGCTATTTATTGATGCAAAACTCTCAGACCTGTTTATTAGTGGATCTGAATAAAGCTGAAGCGTTAAGAGTGCAAGGTCAATTAATAGTGGGCGAAGATAATGGCTTAAAAGCGCAACCGTTACTCATTTTATTAAGTATCCCTGTCTCATCTGATTTACTGGAAACGGCAGAAGCACAATATTCATTATTATCCTTGTTTGGCATTGAGCTTGAAGCCAAGGGTAAGAATAATTTGGTGGTAATGGCCGTGCCACAGCCGTTAAGACATCAAAACTTACAATCTTTTATCCCGGCTCTTTTAGAGTACATTTTAGAGATGAAAACCGTTACTTATGAAGCGCTGACTTTATGGATAACGGAATATATTACCGTACCAAAAACTCGCTATACTTTATCTGAAGCCATTCAACTTGTATCTGAGCTTGAACAAATTTGGGGAACTGCTTTGCCGTTACAACAATATAATTGGGTTCAACCAGTTGATTTTTCTGCTTCGATTGCGGGGTTACAATCATGAGCCAGCCATTACCTTTAGCTTTGTTTTTAATGGGGCCGACAGCATCGGGGAAAACTGAATTAGCAATTCGCCTACGTCAAAAATACCCTGTTGAGATCATTAGTGTCGATTCGGCATTGATTTATAAAGGAATGGATATCGGAACCGCAAAGCCAGATGACCAAGAATTAGCACTTGCACCCCACCGGCTGATTAATATTTTAGATCCAAAAAATTCTTATTCTGCTGCTGATTTTCGTCGAGATGCATTGAAGGAAATGGCCGATATTGTTGCCCAAGGTAAAATACCATTATTGGTAGGTGGCACTATGTTGTATTACAAAGCGTTGCTTGAAGGCTTGTCACCATTACCTGCCGCGGATCCAGCTATTCGTCAACAGATAGAAGAAGAGTCAAAACAAAAAGGCTGGGAAATACTTCATCAAGAATTGGCGAGTATTGATCCTGTGGCTGCTCAAAGAATTCATCCCAATGATCCACAGCGTTTATCGCGCGCACTTGAGGTCTTTCGAATCACAGGTAAAACCTTAACAGAATTGACGGCGAAAAAAGGTGAACCGATTCCTTATCGAGTGAAACAGTTTGCTGTAATGCCAAGTCAACGATCAGAACTGCATAGGCGTATTGAACTTCGATTTGAAAAAATGATAGCCGCGGGATTTGAACAAGAAGTAAGCACCTTGCATCAACGGAGCGATCTACACCTTGATCTACCTTCCATTCGTTGTGTAGGCTATCGACAGATGTGGGAATATCTTGATGGAAATGGCACACTAGATGAAGCCGTATTTAAAGGTATATGTGCCACTCGTCAATTAGCCAAAAGACAAATCACTTGGTTACGAAGCTGGAATGATTTAACTTGGCTAGATAGTGAAAATATTGAGGCATCAGTAGACACTTTATCAAATGCTATAGTGAGTGGATCCTGAACCGTGCATCTTGATGTGATTTGAGTATATACTGAAAGCGTTTAGGTAAGTTTTTGTTAAATACCTATTTTCAGTATAAAGATAAATTTGGCAGTCGAGCAAATTTGCTCGTTAATGCACAACTTAATGGATATTTTTATTAAGTATTCGCACTGCTTTATTGTGTAAGTGACTTTTTACGATTGTTTTTGTAACGATATACGTAGAAAGATCAAAGTTAGCTAAAAATAAAACAACAATCAAAATAAGGAATATAAAATGGCTAAGGGGCAATCTTTACAAGACCCATTCTTGAATGCATTACGTCGCGAACGTATCCCAGTTTCAATTTATTTAGTGAATGGGATTAAGCTTCAAGGGCAAATCGAATCTTTTGATCAATTCGTGATCTTATTGAAAAATACCGTCAGTCAAATGGTTTATAAGCATGCGATTTCGACGGTTGTGCCTGCTCGTGCAGTAAGCCATCATACCGCTGAACAACGCCCAGCAACTCAAGATAAACCGCAACAAGAGAATTCAGAAGATTAAGAATGTTTTATTGTTTACATTAAGGAGCGAACTGTTTGTTTGACCGTTATGAATCCGGCGAACAGGCGGTACTTGTTCATATAAACTTCACACAAGAAGGTGAGTGGGAAGACCTCAGCGAGTTTGAAATGCTGGTGTCTTCTGCTGGCGTAAATAGCCTGAAGGTTGTAACGGGTAGCCGCCAATCACCGCATGCTAAATATTATGTCGGTACAGGTAAAGCACAAGAAATTGCAGATACAGTAAAAGCATTAGGTGCTGAAATTGTTATCTTTAATCATGCTTTAACTCCAGCACAAGAGCGTAATCTTGAATACTTGTGCCAATGTCGAGTTCTCGATCGTACTGGGTTAATCTTAGATATCTTTGCTCAACGAGCTCGAACTCATGAAGGTAAATTACAAGTTGAATTGGCGCAGTTGCGTCACTTATCAACCCGTTTGATCCGAGGTTGGACTCACTTAGAGCGTCAAAAAGGTGGCATAGGTTTACGTGGGCCGGGTGAAACTCAATTAGAAACCGACAGACGTTTATTGCGTGAGCGTATTAAAGCTATCCTACGTCGTTTAGCCAAAGTTTCAAAACAACGTGAACAAGGAAGAAAGGCAAGGCAACGTGCTGAAATTCCGACAATTTCACTAGTTGGTTATACCAATGCAGGAAAATCGACCTTATTTAATCATATTACTCAAGCGGGGGTTTATGCCGCGGATCAATTATTCGCAACATTAGATCCAACGTTACGAAAAATCGAGCTTGAAGATGTTGGTAATGCGGTATTGGCGGATACGGTTGGCTTTATTCGTCATTTGCCCCATGATTTGGTTGCTGCTTTCAAAGCTACATTGCAAGAAACTCAAGAAGCTGACATTTTGTTACATGTTGTAGATGCTAGTGATGACCGTTTTCGTGAGAATATCCACGCGGTTGACGTAGTTTTAGAAGAAATTGATGCCCATGAGGTACCATCGCTGCTAGTGATGAATAAAATTGATAACATGGAAGGGCAAAAACCAAGAATTGAGCGAGATGACGAAGGTTTACCTCGTATCGTCTGGGTTTCTGCCATGAATGGGATCGGTTTAGATTTGTTGTTTTCTGCGCTTACTGAGCGTTTGGCAACACAGATTGTTCAGTATCAGCTCTGTATTCCCCCTATGCATCAAGGACGTATTCGTAGTGTCTTCATTCAGATGAATGCGATCCAAGCTGAAAAATATGATCAAGAAGGTAATTTATTGATTGATATTCGGATGCAGCAAGTTGATTGGTCAAAGTTAGAGAAAAGAGAAGAGGTAGTTTTGCGTGACCTTGTCGTCACTGACTTAGCTGCTACAGTATGATATCAATACAGTATTTACTGTTATTGGTATGAACGTCATATCTATACGATGGAGCTTTCTAATGGCGTGGAACGAGCCTGGAAATAACAACGACAATAATGGCCAAGATAAAGACCCTTGGGGTAAGAATAAAAATCGCGGCGGTCGAGATCAAGGTCCACCTGATTTGGATGAGGTTTTTAATAAGCTCAGCCAAAAATTAGGCGGTACATTCGGTAAGAAAGGTAACGGGAAACCATTATTTGGTGGCGGTGGTGCTATCGGCTTCGGTGCGATTGCGTTAATAGCTATCTTAATTTGGGTTTTCTCTGGCTTCTATACTATCGGCGAAGCAGAGCGTGGTGTTGTACTTCGTTTAGGTAAGTACGAAAAAATAGTGGATCCAGGTCTAAACTGGCGTCCTCGTTTTATTGATGACGTCACACCTGTCAACGTACAAGCGATTCGCTCATTACGTGCTAGCGGTCTAATGCTAACCAAAGATGAAAATGTAGTAACGGTCGAAATGGGGGTTCAATACCGAGTATCTGACCCTTATAAATATTTGTTTCGAGTGACTAATGCTGATGATAGCTTGCGTCAGGCCACCGATTCAGCACTTCGTGCCGTTATTGGTGATTCTTTGATGGATAGTATTCTCACCAGTGGTCGTCAGCAAATACGACAAACAACGGAAAAAACGGTAAACCAAATTATCGATAAATACGATATGGGCTTAACGGTAACCGATGTGAACTTCCAATCCTCTCGTCCTCCAGAGCAAGTGAAAGATGCGTTCGATGACGCCATTGCAGCTCGAGAAGATGAAGAACGTTTCATTCGTGAAGCAGAAGCGTATAAAAATGAAATTCTACCGAAAGCGACCGGCCGTGCCGAACGTTTGAAGAAAGAAGCTCAAGGTTATACCGAGCGCACGGTGAATGAAGCGTTAGGTCAAGTGGCTCAGTTTAATAAGCTATTGCCTGAATACCAAGCGGCACCAAAAGTAACACGTGATCGTTTGTATCTTGATACTATGGAAAAAATCTATACACGTAGCTCGAAAGTTCTTATTGATTCTGAATCGTCTGGCAATATGCTGTATTTACCGATTGATAAATTAATTTCGGATTCTAAAGCTCAGCCATCGAAAGCACGTACCGGAGATAAATCATCTTCTGAGTATGATGGTATTCAATTAGATGCAAGCAAATCAAATGGTGATGAGACTGATAAAAACTCAAGCTCGACTTCAACACGTAAAGGGAGATTCTAAACATGCGTAAGTTATTTATCCCTTTGGTGGCGATTTTAATTGTTGTGACGTTAATGTCAGTGTTTGTTGTCCCGGAAGGTGAGCGAGGCATCGTGAGCCGTTTTGGTCGAATACTTAAAGATGCCAATGATACATCTTCAAGAATTTATCCTCCGGGTTTGCATATGAAAATGCCGTTTTTTGATAGCGTTAAAACGTTAGACGCACGTATCCAAACTATGGATGGTAAATCAGACCGTTTTGTAACATCAGAGAAAAAAGACGTTATTATCGATACTTATGTGAAATGGAAAATCAGTGATTTTGGTAAGTATTATCTGGCAACTGGTGGTGGTAATACCTTAACCGCTGAAACACTACTGGGGCGTAAGGTAACTGATATTCTTCGTTCTGAAATCGGTGCGCGTGAAATTAAGCAAATCGTTTCCGGCCCTCGCAGTGAAATTGTTGCAGTTGATACGATTCAAGATGAAGATGCGCTGCCTGAATCGGCTAAAGAAGCATTAGAAGTGGATGGCGAGCGTGATAAAATCATGCTTGATGTATTGGATGATACTCGCGATAGTGCAATGAAAGATTTAGGTGTTGAATTGGTCGATTTCCGTATGAAGAAAATCAACCTACCTGATGAAATCAGTGAATCGATTTATCGCCGTATGCGTGCAGAACGTGAGTCAGTGGCGCGTAAGCACCGTTCGCAAGGTCGTGAAAAGGCCGAAATCATTCGAGCTCAAGCGGAACTTGAAGTTGCAACTACATTAGCCGAAGCCGATAAAACAGCTCGTGTTACTCGTGGTGATGCAGATGCAAAAGTGGCTACGATTTATGCTCAGTCATACAATCAAGATCCTGAGTTTTATAGCTTCTTGCGTTCACTTAAAGCATACGAAAAATCATTCAGTAATAAGAGTGATTTACTGGTGCTTGATCCAAAGAGTGACTTCTTTAAATATATGAATCAGAGTAATGGGCGTAAAACTGAGAAGTAAACCTTCTTAGCTTTCGTTGTTATAATCAATTAAAGAAGGGACCTGATGGTTCCTTCTTTTTTTATGACCATTTGGGTTAAAATGAGGATAAATAACAGTGACATCTTTCTTTATTGCTATGGGGGCTGTTCTTATATTTGAAGGTTTAGGGCCTGCGTTTGCACCTAAAGCATGGAAAAATATGGTAACAAAAATGAGCCAACTTCCTGATAATCAATTAAAGAGAGTCGGAGGGGCTTTAGTGGTTGCCGGTGCTGTAATTGTGTTTATGTCGCTGAAATAATACAGCAAGCTATTGCCATGTATTATTATTTTATATATGAAATTAAAGTGCATAAAAATTCATCGAAAAAATGACTGCAACAAGTATAATTGGTATGCTAGAATCCTTTTTTAACTAGCAAGTAGAATTAAAAATGGGAAATAACGTAGTCGTTCTTGGCACCCAATGGGGTGATGAAGGTAAAGGTAAAATAGTTGACCTTTTAACTGAAGATGCAAAATATGTGGTTCGCTATCAAGGTGGTCACAATGCAGGTCACACTCTAGTCATTGACGGTGAAAAAACCGTTCTCCACTTAATTCCATCAGGTATTCTACGAAATAATGTGAAGTGCATTATTGGTAATGGTGTAGTACTTTCTCCTGACGCTTTATTAAATGAAATGAAACCGCTTGAAGCGCGTGGTATTCCGGTTCGTGAACGCCTATACATCTCTGAAGCTTGCCCTCTTATTCTTCCTTATCATATTGCTTTAGATCAGGCCCGTGAGCTTGCTCGTGGTAAAAAAGCGATTGGTACGACTGGTCGTGGTATCGGTCCAGCTTATGAAGATAAAGTATCTCGTCGTGGTTTACGCGTTGGTGACTTATTCGATATGGCTTCTTTTGCTGAGAAGCTAAAAGAAGTAATGGAATATCATAATTTCCAATTGGTGAATTACTACAAAGTAGATGAAGTAAGCTACGAAGAAGTACTTGAACAAGCCAAAGGTTATGCAGATTTACTAACTTCTCTAGTGATTGATGTGACTGATGAGCTTGATGCAGCTCGCAAGCGTGGTGACAAAATCATGTTTGAAGGCGCTCAAGGTACATTGCTTGATATCGACCATGGTACTTACCCATATGTAACGTCTTCAAATACGACTGCTGGTGGCGTTGCTGCTGGTTCTGGTTTTGGTCCAAGTCATATTGGTTACATTCTCGGTATCGCAAAAGCATACTGTACTCGTGTTGGTTCAGGTCCATTTCCAACAGAGTTATATGATGGCTTAGATAAGCAAGATCCTATTGGTAAGCATTTAGGTACTGTTGGCCACGAATTTGGTGCAACTACAGGCCGCTTACGTCGTACTGGTTGGTTTGATGCTGTTGCGATGCGTCGCGCTGTTCAATTAAACTCAATAACTGGTTTTTGCTTAACGAAACTTGACGTTCTTGATGGTTTAGAAGAGTTAAAAATTTGTACTAGCTACCAAATGGAAGATGGTTCCGTTATGGAAGTTTCGCCATTAGCCGCTGATGCATTTGAAAAAGCGACTCCAGTTTATGAAACCATGCCAGGTTGGTCTGAAAATACTTTTGGTGCTAAATCAATCGATGCGCTTCCACAAGCTGCTCTTGATTACATTAAGCGTATTGAAGAGTTGACTGGTGTTCCGGTTGATATCGTATCAACTGGACCAGATCGTAATGAAACCATCGTCAAGGTTCACCCATTTAGCGTTTAATATGGCGTTAAAATGAAATATAAAAAAAGCCGACATCAACGTCGGCTTTTTTAGGTCTTGCATTTGTGAATTGAGCTGTAAGGTCAAGGAATATTAATGAATCTATTGCTCAATGTCTTATGCAAAATTAAAGTACTTTATGTGGTCCGAAGCATTCATAGTGAATACGATCTTCCATCACATTTAGCGCGATTAATTGCTTAGCAACATGTTGCATAAATACTACTGGACCACAAAGGTAGAAATCAGTCTCTAGCCATTTAACTTCATTTTGAATTTGTGATAAATCCATTAAACCAGAAAAATCGCCAGTATTCGTTTCTTCTTTATACCAAGTGTATTGATTTAGCAGGGTATTTGATTGTGTTAACTCATTAACACGAGCTTTAAAGCCATGGCGTTCTGTATTGTCAGATGCATGTAACCAATGGATTGGTGCTTGATGAGTAGTTTGAATACTTTCTAACATTGATAGCATTGGTGTTAGACCTACACCAGCCGAAATTAAAGCAATTGGTGTTTGTGGCAAAGTGGTAATAAAGAAGTCACCTGCTGGTGCTGCTAACTGAACCGTATCACCAATACTTACATGTGCATGTAAGTAATTAGATGCCACACCTTTATCTTCACGTTTTACTGAAATACGGTAAGTTTCACCATTTGGAGCATCAGATAAGCTGTACTGACGAATTTCTTGGAATTCTAATTTATCTGAATTTAAATAGATGCCGATATATTGGCCTGGATTGTAGCTGACAACCGCTTTACCATCAGTAGGCGCAAATACAAAGCTGGTGATTACATTGCTTTCTTGTATTTTCGCTATCACTTTAAATTCGCGAGTTCCACGCCATCCACCGACTTCTTGTTCTTTTTGCTGGTAAATTTCTTCTTCGCGATTAATAAATACATTTGCTAATAAACCATAAGCTTCAGCCCAAGCATCAAGTACTTCTTGCCCAGGGCTCATTAATTCATCAATAGTTGCTAGTAAGTGAGTACCAACAATTTGATATTGCTCTGGTGAAATATTAAAACTGGTATGCTTATGCGCAATCTTTTCTACCACAGGTAATAACACTTCAATATTGTCAATATTGGCAGCATAGCCATACACAGCATTAAATAATGCTTCTCTTTGGCTGCCTGTATCTTGGTGAGTTAAATTAAAGACGTTTTTTAATTCTGGATGATGTTTGAACATACGATCATAGAAATGAGCGGTAAGAGAGGGGCCAGCTTCGGCGATGAGAGGCGCGGTAGATTTGACGATATCAATAGTAGATTGACTTAACATAATAGTTACCTTTTAAAGTTGTATTTTAAATGCATGTTAACATTTTATCTAAAATTGAAATGTGAGTCAATGGAATATTTATTCTTATATACTCAAAAATACTTAATCCCTCAGTTTTAAAAGGTAAAATAGCGTTGGCAAGGAATCGAAAAATGTTAGCTTTCCGATAAATCTTATATACTATTTCTATTTTCGTGGAAACTTTGGCCCCAGTAAGGGCAGTATTCAATTTAGGAGCAGTGATGCAACTTACCTCATTTACCGATTATGGATTGCGAACGCTGATCTTTTTGGCGTCATTGCCTGAAGGACAGAGGACTAATGCACAAGTGGTAAGTGATCGTTTAGATATCCCTAAAAATCATTTAATCAAGATTATTCATAAATTGGCGTTACTAGGTTATGTGGAAGCGATTAGAGGTAAATATGGTGGGATTCTCCTTGGTATGCCAGCAGAGGATATTATTATTGGTAGTGTAGTCAGAGGCTTGGAGCCACTACAAATTGTGAACTGTGCTGAAAGCGCCTGTAATATGACATCGGCTTGTCGCTTAAAAGGTAAGCTGGCTGAAGCCAAGGAAGCATTTTTACAGCAATTAGATGATTGTACCATTGCCGATATGTTGACCGATAATAATGAACTTTTACTTCTTTTAACTCCAGCGTAATCATTAAGCTGCCACTTTCTTATATTTGTTTGAAGGCAGTTTATTAAACCATTTCTGTAGGTTAGCGCCTCACTCAGATATACTCATAGTTACACTTTGCGCATATAAGCAGGTTTGTCATGTCCGAACGTCCCGAAATTATTGATCCTTTTGCCAAACGAGAATCAGAAAAATATGAAAATCCGATTCCTAGTCGAGAGTTTATTTTAGCGCTCTTAACTAAGGCAAATGTGCCAATGAATCGTAATGATCTCTTTGAGGCGCTAAATTTAAAAGATGAAGAGGAATATGAAGGCCTACGACGTCGCTTACGTGCGATGGAGCGTGACGGTGAGCTGATTTTCACTCGTCGTCAATGTTACGCTTTACCTGAAAAAGTCGATTTGATTAAAGGTACGGTTATTGGCCATAAAGATGGTTTTGGCTGGGTTCGTCCTGATGGCAGTGTTGGTAAAGATAACGATGTCTTATTACCGTTTCACCAGATGAGAACCATCATCCACGGTGATTATGTTTTAGTTCAGCCAAATGGTGTGGATAAGCGTGGCCGTAAAGAAGGGCGCTTAGTTCGTATTCTGGAAGCTCGTGAAAGCAATTTAGTGGGTCGTTTCTTTATGGAAGATGGCCATGCTTATGTCGTACCAGATGATTCACGTATTAGCCAAGATATTCTGATCCCAGAAGAATTCCGTAGCGGTGCTCGTATGGGCAATGTCGTTATCGTGGAACTAACAGCTCGTGCTACGCGTTCTCGCGGTATGATGGGGAAAGTGCTGGAGGTGCTAGGCGAGAATATGGCACCTGGTATGGAAATTCAAATTGCAATTCATACTCATCAAATCCCCAATGAATGGCCTCTAGCTGTCGAAAAACAAGTTCAAAATTTAGCAGAAGAAGTTCCAGACGAAGCTAAAGAAAGGCGCGTTGATTTACGTGATTTACCTCTTGTCACCATTGATGGTGAAGATGCTCGTGATTTTGATGATGCCGTATATTGTGAAGCTAAAAAAGGTGGTGGCTGGCGTTTATGGGTGGCGATTGCGGATGTGAGTTATTATGTTCGTCCCAATACAGCACTTGATAAAGAGGCCATTAAGCGGGGT
The DNA here is from genome assembly GCF_014694375.1 of Vibrio sp. S17_S38. Classification (GTDB taxonomy): domain Bacteria; phylum Pseudomonadota; class Gammaproteobacteria; order Enterobacterales; family Vibrionaceae; genus Vibrio. Next base: position 53,613 of record NZ_JAAUWW010000008.1, on the reverse strand, counting down.
AATTCGGTTTACTTCCCTGCACAAGTGGTTCCTATGTTGCCGGAAGTATTATCGAATGGCTTATGTTCATTGAACCCACAAGTTGACCGTTTGTGCATGGTATGCGAAATGACGGTTTCTTCTTCTGGTAAGCTGTCAGGCTATAAACATTATGAAGCGGTGATGAATTCACATGCACGTCTTACCTATAATAAAGTAGGTGCGATATTAGACGGTAATGAAGAGCTGCGTGAACGCTATCAGAAAATGGTACCAGACCTTGAGCAGTTACATAAAATGTATCAAGTATTGAAAGTTGCACGTGAGCAACGTGGCGCGATTGAATTTGAAACGACTGAAACGAAATTTATCTTCAATGAATTACGTAAAATTGAACGTATCGAACCTGTAGTTCGCAATGATGCACATAAGATCATTGAAGAATGTATGATTCTTGCCAATATTGCTTCAGCCTCATTTGTTGAAAAAGCGAAAGAACCAGCGTTATATCGTGTCCATGATACGCCAGGTGAAGAGCGCCTTACTGGTTTCCGATCTTTCCTTGGCGAATTAGGATTAAGCTTAACGGGTGGGCTAGAGCCAACACCAACCGATTATGCCGCGCTCATTCAAGCCATTGGCGAACGTCCTGATAAAGAACTTATTCAGACGATGTTGCTACGCTCAATGAAGCAAGCGGTATATAACGCCGCTAATGGTGGTCACTTTGGTTTGGCGCTGCAGCGTTATGCCCACTTTACCTCGCCAATTCGTCGCTACCCTGATTTATTATTACACCGCGCGATTAAGTATCTTATTGCTAAAGATGCCGGTGTAAATACGGATCGTTCGACCCCTACGGGCGGCTATCATTATAATGTCGATGAAATGGACTTCTACGGTGAGCAATGCTCAACAACGGAGCGTCGCGCCGATGATGCAACTCGTGATGTGGCTGATTGGCTCAAATGTGAATACATGCAAGATCATGTAGGTGAAGAACTAGATGGTGTTATTGCCAATGTCACCGGCTTTGGGTTCTTTGTTCGTTTAAGTGATTTTCATATTGATGGTTTAGTCCATATTTCATCTTTGGCTAATGATTATTATCAATTTGATCCGATGGGGCAGAGATTAGTCGGCGAAAGTTCTGGTTTGATCTATCGTTTAGGTGATTCAGTTAAAGTTAAAGTCTTAGCGGTGAATCTAGATTCGCGCCAGATTGACTTCGAAATCGTAGGCTCAAGTCGCCCTGTTCGCGGTAAAGGAAAAACAGATAAAAAACGAGCTGCAAGTGCAGACAAGAAATCGACGACTCAAAAGAAGCAAGCAGTAAAAGAAAATAAGCCAGGTCAAAAAGCCAAACCATTAGTTGAACCAACGAAACGACCTGATGGCAGCGCCGATAAAGCTAAGAAGAAAAAGAAACGTAAGCCTAAAGCTGCGGAAGCGGGAAAGCCAGGAACAAAACCAAGGCGTAGTAAACCTTCTGCAGCAAAACGTGCGCAAAAATAAATCATAAAATTTAGGGTGAATAACCCCAAAAGGTAGACCATGAGTAACGAATTTATCTTTGGCATTCATGCCATTAATGCGGTGTTAGACAAAGACCCTGCACGTTTAATTGAAGCATTTGTTTTAAAAGGTCGTGAAGACGACAGATTATTACCTGTCATTAATCAACTGCAAAAATTTGGCGTTTCTGTACAACAAATGGGACGTAAAGCGCTAGATGACAAATCAGATGGTGCAAATCATCAAGGCATTATTGCAAAAGTAAAACCGGCAAAGCAGTTAAATGAGAATCACCTTGATGACATCTTAATTGCCTGTAAAGCTAAAGGTGAAACACCATTATTATTGGTATTGGATGGTGTTACTGACCCGCATAATCTTGGCGCATGTTTACGTAATGCTGATGCAGCTGGCGTTGCGGCGGTTATCGTACCAAAAGATAAGTCAGCTCCTTTAACCGGTACGGTAAGCAAAGTTGCTTGTGGCGCTGCAGAAACAGTACCATTTGTTCGTGTTACTAATCTGGCTCGGACTATGCGTGCATTACAAGAGCAAGGAGTATGGTTTGTTGGTACGGCTGGTGAAGCAACACATGACATCTATCAAGCTAAACTAACAGGTCCACTTGCTATTGTGATGGGAGCGGAAGGCGATGGTATGCGTCGGTTAACGCGTGAAACTTGTGATGGTTTAATTAAGATCCCAATGTCGGGCAGTGTATCAAGCTTGAATGTGTCAGTTGCTACTGGCGTTTGTTTGTTTGAAGCTGTGAGACAAAGACTGAGCTAAGTCTTAGTTCTATTGGTATGAGTTAATCGGTTCTAAATTAGTATTGAATAGATAAAGCGATCACTGAACAATGATCGCTTTTTATTTGTATGTTATTAAGCCACGAGTTTAACCCGCAAATTCGAATAAATCACAAACTGAATCGAATAACTGCTTAGTGGTGTAGGTTAAAGTTGGCGTAATGAAAAGAGTATCATCTCCTGCAACAACGCCTAAAATCCCTTCAGATTTTCCTAATGAATCTAAAAGGCGAGCGATTAGCTGTGCCGCCCCTGGACCGGTATGAATGACAACTAATGCATCATTATGACCAATATCCAGAACCAATTCGCGTAGCGAACTAGAGACCGTTGGAACGCCTAATTCTGCGGGTAAACAATACACCATCTCCATTTTTGCATTTCGTGTGCGGACAGCGCCAAATTTGGTCAGCATACGGGATACTTTGGATTGGTTAATATTATCAAAGCCTTCTTCTTTGAGCATATCAACAATCTCACCTTGTGAACCAAAACATTCTTCTTTCAATAATGCTTTGAATGAACGGATAAGCTGATCTTGTTTATCATTATTTCGCATGAGGGTTCGATCTTAAATATACATAGAATTGCATTATTTTCGCATAGATCGGCATTATGTACCAATAAGAAGTCGTCACTTTGTGTATTCAGCTAGAAATTAAATGTAACAACCGTTACTTGATGTTTTCTAAGGGACTCAATGCCATTAAGTTACAAAAATCAATATTAGATGAGGTGAGGATCTCAAAGCTGAGTTAATAAATTGTAATTAATTTGTGCATATTGTAATTTGGTTAAAGTCGTTATATTTACGTAAATCATAAAAATATTTTGTCAAAGGAGAAAGTTCATGAAAGTAGCTGTAATTGGTGCTGCAGGTGGTATTGGACAAGCATTGGCGCTATTGCTTAAAAACGGATTACCAGCAGGTTCAGATCTTGCGTTGTATGATATTGCACCTGTGACGCCAGGGGTTGCGGCTGATCTTAGCCATATACCAACACCTGTTTCTATCAAAGGTTATGCGGGTGTAGATCCAACTCCAGCCCTTGAAGGCGCTGATGTCGTTCTAATTTCAGCGGGTGTTGCTCGTAAACCTGGCATGGATCGTTCAGATCTTTTCAACGTTAACGCTGGGATTGTTAAATCATTAGCTGAAAAAATAGCGGTTACTTGCCCAACAGCTTGTATTGGTATTATTACGAACCCAGTGAATACAACGGTGCCGATCGCAGCTGAAGTACTAAAGAAAGCTGGCGTATATAATAAAAACCGTTTATTCGGTATTACAACGTTAGACGTTATTCGTTCTGAAACCTTTGTTGCTGAATTGAAAGGTGTTCCTCTTCAAGGTCTTGAAGTTCCAGTTATTGGTGGTCACTCTGGCGTAACGATTCTTCCTCTTCTTTCTCAAATTCAAGGGGTTGATTTTACCGCAGAAGAAACGGCTGCATTGACGAAACGTATTCAAAATGCCGGTACTGAAGTGGTCGAGGCAAAAGCGGGTGGCGGTTCAGCGACTCTTTCTATGGGTCAAGCCGCTTATCGTTTTGGTTTGTCTCTTGTGAAAGCATTGCAAGGTGAGCAAGGTATCGTTGAGTGCGCTTATGTAGAAGGCCCTGGTGACAATGCTCGTTTCTTTGCACAACCTATCCGTTTAGGTAAACAAGGAATTGAAGAAATATTAAGCTATGGCAAATTAAGTGATTTTGAGCAGCAAGCATTTGATAGCATGCTTGAAACGCTAAGAGGCGATATTGCTTTGGGTGAAGAGTTTGCTAAATAACAATTTACTAAGTAGCTTATTTGCTCAGTAGCTAAAAGCGAATCTGAATCAAATTAAAAACCCGTGGTTTGCTTAAAGCAATCACGGGTTTTATCTTTACTGGCAGTTCAATTAGTTTTTGTATGTTGAAATGAAACCGACTGAACTAGGAACAAATAGCGTTATTTTGTTCTTCTTACCGCCATGTGTGCCAATGTGATCAGTGCTTGCTTATATTCTGACTCTGGAATGATTGAAAGCTCTGCAATGGCTTTATCTGCTTCTTGCTCTGCACGTTCAGTGGTGTAGTCAAGTGAACCAGTTTCATGCATAGCCGCCATAATTGCATCGAGCTTTTCCATGCCATTTGAGTGTTCGATGGCTTCTCTAATCATAACGGCTTGTTCAGGTGTACCATTATGCATTGCATAAAGCAGTGGGAGCGTTGGTTTACCTTCTGCAAGGTCATCACCTACATTTTTACCCATCTCTTTACCATCAGAGGTATAGTCCATCACATCATCGATCAGTTGGAATGCTGTACCTAAATAACGACCATAGTTTTGTAGGGCAGTTTCTGTCTCTTTTGGAGCATCGACTAAAAGAGCACCAATTTGAGTGGCAGCTTCAAACAAACGGGCTGTTTTAGAGTAAATCACTTCCATGTAGCTTTCTTCGGTTGTATCTGGATTATTGCAATTCATTAACTGTTGCACTTCACCCTCAGCAATGACATTAACAGCGTCACTCATTAGTTTGAGAATTTTTAATGAGCCTAAACCTGTCATCATTTGAAATGAGCGAGTGTAGATATAATCACCAACTAGAACGCTAGCGGCATTACCAAATGCAGCATTAGCTGTTTCCTTACCACGGCGCATATCCGATTCATCAACGACATCATCATGTAGTAAAGTGGCTGTATGAATAAACTCAACAAAGGAAGCTGCAGTGATGTGATCTTGTCCCTGATAACCTAAAGCTTTAGCTGAGATAAGAGCAAGTAAAGGGCGTATACGTTTACCTCCACTGCTTACAATGTAAAACCCTAGTTGGTTGATTAGGCTGACATTAGAGTTAAGTTGTGCGTGAATAGTTTCATTCACTTTAGTCATGTCATCAGCGGTTAGCGCTTGGATAGCATTAAAATCCATGTTCATTCCAGCAAAGTTAATCATCACAATAAAAATATTATTGAATTCTACACTAAAAAATATTGATAAACACGGCTCTAAACGGCATCATTACACCACTTTTATTTGGCGATGATCTTTTCGCCATTTTCTTTAATATTTATCTTGTCAAAGGGTGAGCTCTCAAGTAGAATCTGCGCCCTATTGATGACAAGTTTAAGCGCACACCTGATATGTTTAAAATAACTAACATGATGCTGTGCGGAAAAAGCGGAGTAAAATATGTACGCTGTTTTCCAATCTGGTGGTAAACAACACCGTGTAAGCGAAGGTCAAACTCTTCGTTTAGAAAAATTGGACGTAGAAACTGGCGCAAACGTAGAGTTTGAATCAGTTCTTATGGTTGCTAATGGTGAGGAAATCACTATTGGTGCACCTCTAGTTGCTGGCGGTAAAGTAACTGCAGAAGTAGTTAAGCACGGTCGTGGCGATAAAGTTAAAATCGTTAAGTTCCGTCGTCGTAAGCATTCTCGTAAGCAAATGGGCCACCGTCAGTGGTTCACTGAAGTCAGAATTACTGGCATCAGCGCTTAATTAACATAACGGAGAAGCTAACACATGGCACATAAAAAAGCTGGTGGTTCTACTAATAACGGTCGCGATTCAGAAAGTAAACGCTTAGGTGTTAAACGTTTTGGTGGCGAATCTGTTCTAGCGGGTAACATCATTGTTCGTCAACGTGGTACTAAATTCCACGCTGGCACTAATGTTGGTATCGGTAAAGACCACACTCTATTTGCTTTATCTGAAGGTAAAGTTAAATTTGAAGTTAAAGGTCCTAAGAACCGTAAGTTCGTAAGTATCGAAACTGCATAAGTTTTTACTTACAACATGAATTCAAAGCCCTACCTTTATGGTGGGGTTTTTTATTTAGAACAAACAGATAAAGACCCTAGACCCTAGACCCTAGCCGTAATAGAAGAACTACTGGGATTTACAGTCTGTGGTCTACACTATAATAAACTTGCCAATATGCAGGTGGAGTAGCAAATGAAATTCGTTGATGAATCAACCATAAAAGTAGAAGCTGGCGACGGCGGTAATGGCGTAGTCAGTTTTTGGCGTGAAAAATTTGTAGAGAAAGGCGGACCTGACGGCGGTGATGGCGGCGATGGCGGTGATGTATATATGCAAGCCGATGAGAACCTAAATACACTTGTTGACTATCGTTTTGAGCGTTTCCATAAAGCTGAGCGTGGTAAAAATGGTAGCGGTGGTAACTGTACTGGTCGACGTGGCGCAGATAAAACCATTAAGGTTCCTGTTGGTACGCGTGCTGTTGATATTCATACCAACGAAGTGGTTGCTGAAGTAACTGAACATGGTAAAACGATCATGATCGCGAAAGGCGGTTGGCATGGTTTAGGTAACCAACGGTTTAAATCTTCAGTTAACCGTGCACCTCGTCAAAAAACGATGGGAACAAAAGGTGAAGTTCGAGAATTACGCCTAGAGTTATTGTTGTTGGCTGATGTCGGCATGTTAGGCTTACCTAATGCGGGTAAATCTACGTTTATTCGTGCTGTTTCTGCTGCCAAACCGAAAGTGGCGGATTATCCATTTACCACGTTGATTCCAAGTCTTGGTGTAGTTCGAGCCGGTGCTGAACGAAGTTTTGTTATTGCTGATATTCCAGGGCTAATTGAAGGTGCTGCGGATGGAGCTGGCTTAGGTATTCGCTTCTTAAAACACTTAGAAAGATGCCGAGTGCTATTGCACATGATCGATCTTCTTCCTATTGATGGTTCAGATCCGATAGTGAATGCATTAACTATTATTGATGAGCTTGAGCAATATAGTGAAAAAGTTTTTGCTAAACCGCGTTGGTTGATCTTCAATAAAGTCGATCTTATGACCGAAGATGAAGCGGATGAGAAGATCCAAGAGATCATCGATGCGCTGGGCTGGGAAGGGCATTACGCTAAAATTTCAGCGGTTAAAAAATTAGGCACCAAAGAGCTTAGTTTCCAGTTAGCCGAATTTATGGAAGGTTTACCAAAAGAAGAAGTTCAAGTTACTCTTGATGATGAGAAGGTTGACTTCAAGTGGGATGATTACCATAAAGATGCGATGAGCGGTAAGGATGTTATTACCGAAGAGTGGGACGACGAGGATTGGGATGACGACGAAGATGACGGCCATGTCATTTATGTTCGTGACTAATTCGGTCTGCTTTTAATTGCTTGATCACAAGAAAGCTGCAATTTCTCTTTGAGATTTTGCAGCTTTTTTATTTTAAATCATTCTTTTTGATAATGGAGTAAGGCAAACTTATATTACTTGGCCGGATGCCTAATGATTGTTCATTGTAAGGAAGAATGATTGTCATGGAAGCAAATCAGAAAAACATTACTCGATTTATTATTCATGCAGGGCAAATGCTATTAGCTCATGGAGCCGAAAGCACTTTGGTTTCAGATATTACTCGCCGCTTAGGTTTAGCTTGTGGTGTCGATGAAGTGGAAGTTTCATTATCTGCTAGTTCATTAATTGTAACCACTATTATGGATGGTAATTGTGTCACGACAGCAAGAAGAAGCCCTGACAAAGGTATCAATATGTCTGTCGTTACGGACATTCAGCGTGTTTGTATCATGGTTGAACGTCAAATATTAGATTTTTCGATGGCGCAGCGAAAACTAGAAAGAATTCAACCAACACGTTATAACCGTTGGCTTGTTGTGTTAATGATAGGTTTATCTTGCGCTGCTTTTTCTCATTTAGCTGGTGGGGATAAAATAGCTTTTGCCATTACCTTTATCGCTTCTTCAATTGGTATGATCGTTCGACAAGAGATTGGTCATCGGAATTTTAATCCGTTACTCAATTTTGCTGCTACGGCTTTTGTGACAACGCTTATTTCATCTCAAGCGGTGATTTATCAATTAGGCAGTCACCCATCCTTGCCAATGGCATCTTCTGTGTTAATGCTTGTTCCGGGGTTCCCTTTGATTAATGCTGTAGCAGATATGCTTAAAGGGTACATTAATATGGGAATTGCACGTTTTGTGATGGCTAGTTTACTTACCTTCGCAACGAGTATTGGGATAGTTGGGGCAATGACAATTACTGGAGCATGGGGATGGATACATTGATGTCACTTTTTCTTGCGCTACTCAATGATATGTTCTTTGCAGCAATTCCTGCTGTTGGTTTTGCTTTAGTCTTTAATGTTCCTGCTAATGCATTAAAATATTGTGCAATTGGAGGCGCTCTGGGTCATGGTTCTCGCTTCCTATTACTGCATTATGGTGTTGAGATTGAGTGGGCAACACTATTTTCAGCTACTTTTGTGGGAATGGTTGGTATCCATTGGTCTCATCGATTTTTGGCTCACCCGAAAGTGTTTACGGTTGCAGCCATGATTCCTATGATACCAGGCGTGTACGCTTTTAAAGCTATGATAGCGGTTGTGGAAATTAATCATATTGGCTACAACCCTGAATTATTTGCATTATTAATGGATAATTTTTTACAAGCTATGTTTATTATTGCTGGGCTTGCGATAGGGTTAGCGATGCCGGGCTTATTATTTTATCGCAGAAAATCAGTGATATAGTTTTATATTGTTATGAGTTAGGAGATTAACGTGAAAATTAGCATGATAGCCGCAATGGCAAAAAATCGAACGATTGGAAAAGACAATCAAATGCCGTGGCACTTACCTGCTGATTTTGCTTGGTTCAAACGTTGCACATTAGGAAAGCCGATTGTTATGGGCAGGAAAACCTATGAATCAATCGGTCGTCCACTACCAGGTAGGATGAATATTGTGCTTAGTCGTGATTCTAGTCTATTGATTGACGGTGTGACAGTAGTTAGCAATATTGATGAAGCTAAGCAAGTTACTGGTGATGCGGAAGAACTGATGATCATTGGTGGTGGCAGCATTTATGAAGCTTGCTTAGAGCAAGCTAATTGTTTGTACTTAACATTTATTGATGCTGAAATTGATGGTGATACTCAATTTCCTGATTGGCAAGAAGGCTGGACGGAAACTCACCATGATACTTATACCGCAGATGAGAAGAATAAATATGACATGGAATTTGTGATTTTAGAGCGTTAACTTATCTTTTCATTATCTGTATTTTAAGCAGAAGACGGACGTTTAGATCTTAGTCATCTGCTTAAATATGGGAAAATCACTGGATCGCTTGTTGAGTAAATAATTGCTTATCTTCCCATCTTAGCATTGATAAATACTCCCCCCACACGCAACCTGTATCGAGTCCTATTACATTAGCTTGCTGGTCATTGCACCCCATCAATGCTGCCCAATGACCAAAAATGACCGTTTTTTCTAATGAAATACGATTAGGTACTCGAAACCAAGGTAGTAGACCACTTGAATGAGCTTGTTCAGGAGGAAGTTTACATTCTAAATCTAATGTCCCATCACTAAGGCAAAATCGCATTCGAGTAAAAGCATTAATAGAATAACGATATAGTTCGATGCCTTGTAAAGACTCACTCCATTGAGTTGGTTGATTGGAGTACATATTCTCAACTAACCATTGCCAGTTATCGCTCTGTAAACATTGTTCAATATTTTTTGCTGCTTGGCGAGCGGTTGGAAGATCCCATTGCGGCGAAATACCGGCATGACACATTACAAATTCGGGATGTTCTGCGAGTAAAGGTTGTTGGCGTAACCAGTCCATCAGCTCATTTCTATCGGGGGCCGAAAATATATTAGCGGTTTTATCTTTTGGTTTACTGGTAAATAAGCCAAGGTGAACCGCAAGCAAATGCAAATCATGGTTGCCTAAAATACATTGAGCTGCATTTCCGAGAGATCGAACAAATCGAAGTGTTTCGAGTGATTTTGGCCCTCGGGCAACTAGATCACCAGCGAGCCAAAGAGTATCGTTTTGTGGATCAAATTGAACTTGATTGAGTAGCAACTGCAGCTCATCAAAACACCCTTGAATGTCACCTACAATATACGTTGCCACAATGCCTCCCTAATTAAGAATATTGGGAATAGCTAAACGAAAAGGGGATATCTCTGCGATAAAGGGGCTTCCTTGTTCATCCATCATCCCATAGTGTCCTTGCATGACGCCAACGGGGGTTTCAATCGCTGTACCACTGGTGTAAGTGTACTCTTGCATGGACTCAATCAAAGGCTGTTCACCAACCACTCCATCGCCTTCAATACTTAGTTGCTTGCCATTGGCATCGGTAATTAACCAACGACGCGTGAGAAGTTGAACCGAATGTTGGCTTAAATTACGGATGGTGATCGTATAGGCAAAGACATAGCGATGTTGTGCAGGTTGAGATTGTTCAGGAATATAGCGGGTTTGGACTTGGCATTTAATACAAGGGATGGTCTCGATTGACATAAGCGATCTCCTATCCTTAGGGGAAGACGATTAGCGCACCGTTTATGCTATAAAAATCGGTACGCTAATAGGTTTATTTAATCCTCAGACTCTGGTGAGGTCGATTTAGCATCAAGGTAATTAGCTAAATCAACAAATTGCACCAAGGTTAAGTTCTCAGGACGAACACCTGGGTTGATATTAAGTTGCTCTAATTCTTCAACGCTCGCGAGTGCTCTAAAGCAATTTCTTACAGTTTTACGGCGTTGGTTAAAACCTTCACGACACACTCGTTCAAGCCACTTTAAACTAGTTGCAGGATGAGGAAGAACCTCATAAGGCATTAGTCGTACCACGGCTGAATCCACTTTAGGTGGCGGGATAAAGGCGGTAGGTGGTACTTCCAACACCGGCATGACTTTACAATAATATTGCGCCATTACCGTTAAACGACCATAAGCTTTTGAGCCTGGCCCTGCCGCTAAGCGATTAACTACTTCTTTTTGAAGCATAAAATGCATATCTTGAATATCACTATGAAATTCAAATAAGTGAAACATCAATGGTGTTGATATGTTGTATGGTAAGTTACCAAAAATACGTAATTTATTGTTTGGCTTTACCAGTTGAGTGAAATCAAAACGCATAGCATCACCTTCATAAATGGTGAGTTTGCTCGCCAATTCAGGGTGATTACGTAAGCGATGTGCTAAATCCCTATCAAGTTCAATAACGGTTAGTTTGTCAACTTCACGTCCAACTGGTTCCGTGATAGCACCAAGACCAGGACCGATCTCAACTAAGTTTTGTCCTGGAAGTGGATTAATTGCCGATACAATACCATCGATAATGTAAGGATCATTAAGGAAATTTTGACCAAAACGTTTACGCGCTTTGTGACCTAAATGGACATCATTACTCATTATAATTTCTCATTTTATTAAATTAATACCGTATTGAATATAGGGTATTAATTGGTATTAGGATTCGAACTTTCAGCAAGCTCCAATGCATGGGTGATAGCAGTTAAGAAACTGCCTATGTCGGCTTTCCCTGTGCCAGCTAAATCAAGAGCAGTACCATGATCAACGGAGGTGCGTATAAAAGGCAAGCCTAAAGTGATGTTGACCGAATTCCCAAAGCCTTTGTATTTTAGTACAGGCAGCCCTTGGTCATGATACATAGCTAATACAGTGTCAGCTTGCTCTAAATATTTAGCATTAAAGATAGTGTCTGCTGGTAGCGGTCCAACAAGATTCATACCATCTTTTTGTCTTAACCTTTCCAATGTCGGCGTGATGGTTTCGATTTCTTCACGCCCTAAACATCCATCTTCCCCAGCGTGAGGATTGAGACCACAAACATAGATCGATGGATTTTCAATACCAAATTTATTGACTAAGTCAGTATGTAGAATATGAATAATACTTTCTAAACGTTCAGCGGTAACGGCTTGGCTGACATAGGCTAAAGGAATGTGAGTAGTCACTAATGCAACACGTAAACCTTCAGTCGCAAGCATCATGACCACCAATGGAGTCTCAGATTGCTCTGCAAAAAATTCGGTATGCCCGCTAAAGGCAACGCCCGCACGATTAATTACACCTTTATGAACAGGCCCTGTAACTAAAGCATCGAATTCTTTACTCATGCAACCTTCGCATGCACGTTTTAGCGTTTCTAGCACATAATGACCATTAGCTTCATTAAGCTGCCCGGCTACAACAGGAGAAGCTACATCGATATGCTCAACATACAATTGCCCTGCTTGTGAGGGCATCGCCTCTTGTTGCGCTTGGTATTCGATAAGTACAACATCAATATTAAGCTGCTCAGCACGCTGCATCAGCATGTTTTTATCCGCGCAGACGATCAATTGATGTGGCCAATCCTTTTGTGATAACGCTAAAACCAAATCAGGACCTATGCCTGCTGGTTCACCAGCGGTGATGACAATGCGTTTACTGCTTAGCATCGTCGTTTTCTCCGGTTGCATTATAATCTAATATTTCAACATAAGCACTGGCTCGGATTTCTTGTAGCCACGCGACTGCTTCATCATTAAATTTACGTTTAAATAGTATTTGGTAAGCTCTATTTTTCATTGATGATTCAGTTCTATCTACGGTTCTACGGTCAAGTACCTTGACAATATGCCAACCATAAGTCGTTTTGAAGGGCTCACTAATTTGACCAATAGCTAAATGATCAACTTGGTATTTAAATTCAGGTGCATATGAATCGGAGGTTTGATAACCCAGCTTTCCATCAGCAACAGCGGAGCCTGGATCTTGGCTATATTGTTGAGCTAGCTGGCCAAAAGTTCTTTTGCCTGATTTTATTTCGTCAATAAAACCATTTAGTTCTTCTTTTGCACCTTCATCACTTAATATTATCGATGGTTTGATTAAAATGTGTTGAGCATTAACTTCTGTAACGGCAACAGTTTTAAGGCCTTTCACATCTTCAATCATCATGATATGAAATCCTATACCACTACGAAATGGACCAATGATAGCGCCTTTTCCTTGAGTGGTGATTTGGTCAGCAAAAATAGTAGGCATTTCTTCTTTTCGCATCCAGCCCCAGTCACCACCTTCCAATGCTTTAGGTCCTTTTGAATAAGTATAGGCGAGTGTTGAAAAATCCTCTCCTTGTTTTAATCGTGCCACAAGTTCTTCTGCTTGCTTTTCAGTTGCTTGTTTATCATCACCAAACTTAAGTTGCAGTTGAGATATTTTATATTCAACGGTTGAGGTGCTTTGAGCGGCTAGTAGCCCTGATAAGGTTTCAACTTCTGAAGGTGATACGTTAATGCGACGGCGCACTTGAGCATTACGCGCTTCACTTATCGCCATCTCTTTACGGATCTGCTCACGAAAAATAGGATAAGTAAGCCCTTCACTTTTCACAGATGCAGTGAGTTCTTCTACGGTTTGATTATGATCTTTTGCTATGCCTTTTATCGCTTGTTCCAAGCGTTCATCATCAATCTGAATACCCATTTTTTTAGCTTCTTGAAGTTGAATCTCGTCAGTAATCAGCTTTTCTAATACTTGCTCTCGGAGTATTTTTTCATTAGGTAAACCTTTTTCACCTGCATTTGCTTTTACTGTTTTCATCGCGTTATCAACATCAGTTTGTAGAATCACACCTGTGTTAACAATAGCAATCACTCGGTTCAATTCTTGTGGCGCAGCTAAAGCTGAATGGCCGATGCCCAAAGTGAATAAGCTTAATATAGCTGGAATCCATTTTTTCATTATTGCGTCCAAAATAGTACTTAAGGAGAAGCCAGAAATTGAGATGCTGGCTTGTTCGTTTTATGCGTTCGATTGATTTTTAATTCAAGCTAAATGGTCTGCCATAGCTCAATGCATTACCACCGTCGCTATAGGTTAATCCTGTCGAAGTACCTAAACCTTTAATACCAAAGTTTATGCTAACCTTTCCTTCATATTCAGGCCCCGGCTCTGGGTAAATTTTTGTTACATCGCTTGAAGACATCATATGACGAGAATAAGTGACGCCTAAGAACCAGCAATCATCATTGTAAGTTAAGCCAACTAAGCCTTCTAACATTTGGTTTTCAGTTAAATCATGGTAATAGTTGGCATTGAAGTCCCAACGATCCGCTATTTTAAATTGAGTTAACATACCGAGTTGAGAAATACCATCACGTGTGTATGTATCTAGTCTAGATTCGGATATGTTTGGAGCATTATCTTGAATGTAGTCCTTTGAGGTATAACGGTAATTTAGCTGTGTGTAACCCGTTGGCATCTTATATTCAATAGTGCTATTGGCTTGCTGTAAGTCAGATAGGTTAGTGTCGTATTGAATACCACCTTTATATTGCCATTTATCACTAATATTCCATTCATTTTCTAACGCCCAAGCGGATAAATGGTCGTCTGAATCTTCATTTTCGTTAGGATCTAAATAGACAATCTGACCAACCGAAATATTAAAACGTTCTTTATAGTCTTGATCGTAAAAACGAGAGGTTGCACCATAACTTACTTGATTTGATGAGGCGATATAATCGACGCTGCTGTACTTCATATCACGGAATAAGCCGTAATAATCTTGCTGCATTAATGTCGTATCATAGCCGTGATAAATATCATCTTGATTCACTTTTGGGATGTATAAGTACTGTAATCTTGGCTCTATGGTTTGGGTATAATCACCAAAAAACTTCTCGTTACTGTCCATGAACAATGAGCCATTAATACGGAATTCTGGCACCACTCGTTGAGCACTTTCTTTTAAATCTGAATTGTAATTAGAAACGTCACCATCTTTTAAATCTTGATCATAATAGGTGTACATGACTTTAGCTTCAGAGGTTAATTGCCCCCAAGGCGCGGAAAATGGAAGAACGACACCTGGTTCTACGTGTACACGTGTTGCATCTGGTAATTCACTATTATCGGTCTCGAACTTACTGATATGGCTATCCCATTCAAAATCGACATTAGGTAGAACACTTGGGCGGTAATACTTAAAGCCAAGTTGCGGCATTAAACGGTAAGGTGTCGCACTTGTAAGCACTTGGAAGTTACGAACTTTCAATGTGGTATCAGAATAATCAGTACGGTAGCTTATCTCACCCATTTGATTTAATTGGCCGTCTTCACGTTCACCAATATTTGAATCTAAATCATCAAGATAAGTCTTGTCGCTGACTTTGGCGTAATCAACTGAAAATTTCCAATTACGATCGTAGATACCATCATGCTGCCAGTTAAGACCCCAACGGTGCCCTTTATCTGAATAGAGGTCATCTTGGTTTAAGTATTCGAAATCAACTGAGCCGGATCCAAAACCATCAGTAAGATAACGAAAATTATTATCTAATTGAGTGCCACGCTTTTGCATGTAGTTAACGGTGGTGGTGAGATCGTAATTTGGTGCAAGGTTAAAATAGATTGGAATATTGATTTCCAAGCCATTTTTAGTGTCGTAGGCTCCATTTGGATAAAGGAAACCAGTTTTACGTTTCTTACCAATTGGTACTGTAATATAGGGCCAGTAAAATACAGGAACGTCGAGTATCTCAAAGCGAGTATTATAAAATGTCGCTTCTTCTTCATTGTTATCAATATCAATATCGGTCGCTTTTACACGCCAAGATTTGTTATCTTCAGGACAAGTTGTTAGGGTGCCGTCTTGCATTGTGTAAATGGCTTGTCCGTCTTTTAATATATAAGCTGCATCACCACGAGCGCTTTGGCACAATAATTTAAATTGAGTGTCGTATAGCTCAATACGATTGCCAGTGAGATCGGAGTTAACTTTGTTTGATGTTGATTTTATTTGACCATCATTAGTATTAACATTGCCATCGGCGATAGCAGTATTGTTGGCTTGATTGATCGTGACTTTATCGGCTGTTATGGTTTTATGGCCTTGAGTGACAACCACATCACCAGAATATGTGGCTTGGCTTTGTCCTTGTGTGGTGACATTATCTGCTTGGATATTAACGGGAATATTAGATTGATCTTCTTTATTTGCATCGGGGGCGATGCACTGCTCTCCAGGGGCGATGATTTCTTCAGGCACACTGTCACTGCTGCTATCGTCAGCGAAAGCAGCAGGTAAGAAGGCAGCACTAATAAGAGTGGCAAGAAAAGTGCGAGAAATTCGAAACATTGAGTAAAATAATCCTGTGAAACTTTAGTTAATATTGTTTTTTTTTAGAAATTTTCAGAAATAAGACGAACTCTATAAAGATTTCTATATCATATATGTAAACGGCTTTAAGATACATTGTTCAACTAGATAAAAGACACGTTTATAACATTAAGATTGTAAGTTGAGTATAGAAAAGATTATCCCTAAAAGGGACTTTAAAGCTCATCGACACTATACAGACAATAGTTAAGAATAAAAATTCATAGTTTGGAGAATTAGGTAACTAGATGATAGGTAAATTACTGGGTATTTTGTTTGGTTCAATGATTGGTGCTATTCCCGGTGCCATTATTGGTTGTTTTATTGGGCATCAATTTGATAAAGCACGAAAAAATCAGCGCGGGTTCCAATCTGCATTTGGCTCTGGGGCATCACAAGCGGAAAGGCAAACGGAATTTTTCCAGGCCGCTTATGCGGTAATGGGACATGTTGCTAAAGCTAAAGGGCAGGTGACGCAGCAAGAAATCCAACTTGCGACGGTGATGATGGATCGAATGAATCTGTCTCCGGAACAAAAAAAGATCGCTCAAGAAGCTTTTCGTCAAGGCAAAGAGTCCGGATTTCCTTTGCATGATACGTTACGTAAAGTGCGTTTTTCAGCGGGTCGTCGACGTGATTTGTTGCAGTTTTTCCTTGAATTACAAATTTCAGCGGCTTTTGCCGATGGTGAATTACACCCTAGTGAAATACAAGTCCTGCAAACGGTAGCGCAAGAATTAGGATTTACGGCTCAATATTTACAACAGCGTTTGCGCATGCAAGAAGCTGCATTTCGTTTTCAGCAAGGTGGTGGTTTTGGTGGATATCAGCAGCAAGATCAGCAATCTGGTGGGCAGTGGCAACAACAAACGTCAGCATCACAACTTAATGATGCTTATGACCTATTAGGCGTTGATAAAGATGCAGATGCAAAAACCATTAAGCGTGCACACCGCAAATTAATGAATGAACATCACCCTGATAAATTGGTAGCCAAAGGTTTGCCTACGGAAATGATGGAAGTCGCTAAACAAAAAGCACAAGAAATTCAAAGTGCTTATGACCTTATCAAAAAAGAGAAAGGATTTAAGTAAAGAAATAGCACTTGGTAGTTCTATCTATTCTCGTTTAAAGCCCAGTTATAATAGTAGCTGGGCTTTTTGTTTATCTGCTTTATTTCGGGTTTAAAGTGAGATAAATAGTTCAAGACTCCTTTTTCTCCTCCAAAGTCAGCCGCATACCAATCATAAATTGAAGATAGGGTTAACCGGCCATTATTGGAAATAACGACACCTTTTTTACTATTGATGAACTCATGTTCTGACTGAGCTAACAAGGTCTCGGTATTTTTTGCAGTAAAAGCCTGACTGGATAAGTTCGGGCAACCTAAGCTGGCACAGTTCACCGCATAATGAATGCGTCGATCTTTCCAGATAGGGCGTAAGATTCGGTGTTCAATATCATTGAGTGTTAAAGGAACAGTATTGATTGATATGATCTTTTCATTCCAAGGACCAAATGAAAATAAGCCACCCAGCTTAGTGATCGATTCTATTGGATAATTATCAATAATAAGTTTTACAGTTAACGCATTGTATAGATTGACCCAATAGGCAAATTGTTCTTGCCTGTTCAGTTGGCGTGGATCTAACTTGGCCAAATATTGCAGGTATTGATTAAGTGTTTGCTTGTCTTCATCACTAATGGTGGCATAACGAAATAAGTGGTTTTCCCCCTTGATCACGAGGTTATGATCGAGAATATTTTGCCATGAGGAATGATCGATCACTTGAGTGCTGTTTTCGTTGATCGCATTCCAATAAGGCCAAAGTTCGGATTTTGGCGCCGAAAAAGAGCTAAAAGAAAAAAGAGAAAGTAGTAAAAGCGTGAGTCAGTACATGGTAAGTCTTCATTGATGATTACTGTAAAGATAGACCAATAAAGCGCAATGGATCTTTCATAAAAAATCCTAATATTTAATTAGTCAGTTAATGCTGATTTAAATACTAGGATTTTATAATGAGTACGACTTCTATTATCTCAAAAAGCTGGGAATGTTATTTTCAAATTCCGTGATTTTATCGGCGTGTTGCAAAGTTAAGCCGATATTATCCAAACCATTTAATAAACAATGGCGACGGAATTCGTCAATTTCAAACGAGTAGGTTTTTCCGTTAGCTGATACGCTCATAGCTTCTAAATCAACGGTGATTTGTGCACCTTCATTGGCTTCAACAAATTGAAATAGTTCATCAACTTCGCTTTCGCTTAATCTTACTGGCACAAGCTGATTATTGATCGAGTTACCATAAAAAATATCAGCAAAACTCGGTGCGATCATTACTTGAATACCATAATCCGCCAGCGCCCAAGGAGCATGCTCACGTGATGAACCACAACCAAAGTTTTCACGTGATAGCAGAATACTCGCGCCTTGATAGCGAGATTTGTTCATAATGAATTCAGGGTTTGGTTGTTGCCCAGCATCATCTAAGAAACGCCAATCATTGAATAGGTGTTGACCAAATCCAGTACGAGTCACTTTTTGTAGAAACTGTTTTGGAATGATCGCATCGGTATCAATATTAGCAATATCCAATGGAACCACTAGGCCGGTATGTTTTTGAAATCCTTGTGACATAGTGTGCTCCTTATTGTGCTTTTTCTGTTTGTGATGGTAAGTTGAATTGGCGAATATCAACAAAATGGCCAGCAATCGCGGCAGCAGCAGCCATGGCAGGGCTAACTAAGTGAGTACGGCCATCACGACCTTGGCGACCTTCAAAGTTACGATTGCTGGTGGAAGCACAACGCTCTTGAGGTCCTAAACGGTCATTGTTCATCGCAAGGCACATAGAGCAACCCGGCAAACGCCATTCAAAGCCAGCATCAATGAAAATTTTATCCAAACCTTCAGCTTCAGCTTGAGCTTTTACTTGTTCAGAACCTGGAACGATCAAAGCTTGTACATTAGCGGCTACTTTTTTGCCATTGGCGGCAGTTACTACTGCGGCGGCAGCGCGCATATCTTCAATGCGAGAATTAGTACAAGAGCCGACAAAGACTTTATCGACACTGTAATCAGATAATTTCTTACCGGCTTCTAATCCCATGTAAGCCAGTGCTTTTTTAGCCGAGCTCTGTTCTACTGGATCTGAGAAACTCTCTGGAGCAGGAATAATGCCATCGACCGACATTACTTGACCGGGGTTAGTACCCCAAGTTACTTGTGGAGTGATTTCGGATGCGTCTAATGTGACAACTGCATCAAATTTGGCATCGGCATCGGATGGAAGTGTTTTCCAATATTCAACAGCAGCATCAAATTCTGCGCCTTTTGGTGAGAATTTTTTACCTTGAACATAGTCAAATGTAGTTTGATCTGGTGCGATAAGACCTGCCTTTGCACCAAGCTCGATCGCCATGTTACAAACTGTCATGCGGCCTTCCATCGAAAGGTCGGTAATGGCTTCACCGCAGAATTCAACCACATAACCAGTACCGCCAGCAGCTGTGGTTTTTCCAATGATCGCGAGTACAATATCTTTCGCGGTAATGCCGTCGGCGACTTTGCCTTTAACTTCGATCTTCATGGTTTTGGCTTTCGCTTGTTTTAGCGTTTGAGTCGCCAAAACATGCTCAACTTCAGACGTTCCAATACCAAAAGCAAGCGATCCAAATGCGCCGTGGGTGGCGGTGTGAGAGTCACCACAAACAATTGTCATACCCGGTAGGGTGATCCCAAGCTCCGGTCCCATAACATGCACGATACCTTGGTACTTATGGTTTAAATCATAAAGGGTAACGCCAAATTCTAGGCAGTTCTGCATTAGGGTTTGCATTTGAATTCTTGCCATGTCACCTGATGCATTAATGTCTTTGGTGGTGGTGGACACGTTGTGATCCATCGTGGCAAAAGTTTTGCTTACTTGGCGCACTGGGCGGCCTTTCTCACGCAAACCATCAAAAGCTTGCGGTGAAGTGACTTCATGTACTAAATGGCGATCAATATACAGAATAGGCGTTTCACCTTCCGCAGCTACGGCCACATGAGCATCGTAGACTTTTTCGTATAGTGTTTTTGATAAAGACGTAGATTTTGACATTGCTTCTACCTGCTCGTGCTTATTGATTAGAATTAAGGATATATTGCGCGATTTTGTCACCCATTTCTGAAGTAGACAGCGCTGGTTTATCACCGGCTAAATCACCCGTTAGCTCTCCGGCTTCTAGGGCTTTAGATACTGCATTTTCGATATCTTGCGCAGCTGATTCTTCATTTAAGCTATAACGGAGCATTAACGCAGCGGATAGTATTTGCGCCACAGGGTTAGCAATGTTTTTACCTGCAATATCAGGTGCGCTGCCGCCTGCTGGTTCATACAAACCAAACTTGCTTTCATTTAGGCTGGCGGAAGGAAGCATACCCATCGAGCCTGTGATCATGGCGCATTCATCAGAAATAATGTCGCCAAAAATGTTAGAACAAAGCATCACATCAAACTGAGAAGGATCTTTGATAAGTTGCATAGTAGCGTTATCAATATAGATGTGTGACAACTCGACATCAGGGTAATCTTTGGCGATTTCTTCTACCACTTCACGCCATAAGATTGAGCTTTGTAGAACGTTGGCTTTATCGACAGAACAGACTTTTTTGCCACGTAAACGTGCCGATTCAAAGGCAATTTTCGCAATGCGTTCAATTTCGTAACGATGATAAATTTCAGTATCAAATGCTTTTTCTTCAGGACCTTCGCCTTCACGTCCCTTAGGTTGACCAAAGTAGATCCCGCCAGTTAATTCACGCACCACCACAATATCAAAACCACGCTCAGAAATATCCGCACGTAATGGTGAGAACTTTTCTAAACCTGCATGGATTTGTGCAGGGCGAAGATTACAAAATAATTGGAAGTGCTTACGTAGAGGAAGCAATGCACCGCGTTCTGGTTGATCGTTCGGTGGTAGATTTTCCCATTTAGGGCCGCCGACTGAACCAAATAAAACTGCATCCGATTCTTCACAAGCTTTTAGTGTGCTATTTGGAAGTGGTGTGCCGTGATTATCAATGGCAATTCCGCCGACATCATGTTGTTCACGTTCGAAAGTAATAGCGTGCTTTTTCTCTATCGCATCAAGGACTTTATGCGCTTGTTGCATCACTTCTGGGCCAATGCCATCACCGGGTAAAACTGCAATTTTGTACGTAGCTGCCATGGGGGTCTCTCTTCCTTAAAAATTAAACCTGTAAACTAGAGCAAGTGATGGTTATATCACTTGCTCTGAAAGTTGGGTTATACGGTTTCCATTCTTTTTGATTGTTTGATTTCTGCGATTTGATCGGCGCGATGAATGCTATTAATAACATGAAGCAGTGCTTGACCTGAAGCTTCAACGATATCGGTCGCTAAACCAGTACCATGATATTTGCGACCTTTGTAATTGGCAATAATATCGGCTTGGCCTAAACCATCTTCCCCTTCACCTTTAGCCGTTAGGTCGAATTTATCTAGCACGATGTCATAACCTGTTAACTTATATATGCACTGGTATAGAGCATCGACTGGACCATTACCGACAGCCGCTTCGCATTTTTCTTCATCACCACACAATAATTTAATGCTGGTGGTCGCCATCACGCTGCCAGATTGAACGCTTAAGTAGTTCAACTTAAAGTAGTCGTCTTCATCACGCAAATTGGCAAAGTGCATTAGAGATTCCAAGTCGTAATCAAATACTTGTCCTTTGCGATCCGCAAGTTTCAAAAAGTCTTCATACAAAGTATTTAGATTGTAATCTGAATCCTTGTAACCCATGGTATCCATGTGGCTTTTAACTGCCGCGCGACCCGAACGACTGGTTAGATTCAAGGCTTGGTTTTTAAGGCCAATTGATTCAGGTGTCATGATCTCATAGGTATTTTTATTTTTTAACATGCCATCTTGGTGAATACCAGAGGAGTGGCTAAAGGCATTGGCGCCCACAATCGCTTTGTTACTTTGAATCGGCATATTACAAAGCTGACTAACAAGCTTGCTAGTACGGTGAATTTCATCGTATTTAAGCCCTGTATTGACACCTAAGAAGTCACCACGAGTTTTAATGACCATGGCAATCTCTTCAAGTGCACAGTTACCGGCACGCTCACCAATTCCGTTAATCGTTCCTTCAACTTGTCGCGCACCTGCTTGAACCGCGGCCATTGAGTTTGCCACTGACATACCTAAGTCATCATGGCAATGGACTGAAATCACAGCTTTATCGATGTTTGGAACACGGTTAAATAAAGTGGCGATAATGCCGCCGAATTCGTTGGCTAGAGTGTAGCCGACTGTATCTGGAATATTGACTGTGGTTGCGCCTGCATTAATTGCAGCTTCAACAATGCGACATAGGTTGTCGATTGGTGTACGGCCAGCATCTTCACAAGAGAATTCGACATCATCGGTATATTTACGAGCTCGAGTAACAGAGCGAACTGCCATCTCGACTACATCATCATAACTACGGCGAAGTTTGTCTTGGACGTGAATGGTCGAGGTTGAAATAAAGGTATGAATTCGGAATGCTTCGGCGACTTTTAGAGCTTCTGCTGCGACATCGATATCTTTTTCTACGGCGCGAGATAAGGCACAAATACGACTGTTTTTGATATTTTTAGCGATCGTTTGAACAGATTCAAAATCACCAGGAGAAGAAATAGGGAAGCCAGCTTCAATTACATCAACACCTAAACGTTCCAGTGCATAAGCAATTTGCAGTTTTTCCTTCACCGTTAGGCTGGCTGAAAGTGCTTGTTCACCGTCACGTAGCGTGGTGTCGAATATAATTACTTGATCATTCATGGTGGCTTCCTTTTGATGTTAAGTACGCGATCCAACGCGATTTAAATATTTAGCTTTGGTGGGCTAAATGCAATAAAAAAGCCCGCATGATAATGCGGGCTTTTTTGGAATTCTTATGTGGTATGTTTCGTCCACTGCCTACCCGCGCGATTTGTTCACGATAAGGAGGAGGTTGAGTAGAGTTGAAACATTCTTAGTCATTTATTTTCTTCCACATAGTTAGTGTCTAAATTAGTACCGCATTTACCTTGGTGACGTCAAGGTTTTTTGATGAAAAAACATTCATTAATTTCTAGCTTGGCCACTTAATCATAAGTTTATTCGCTTCATCATACCGACAAATTAATGTCACTTATTTGTCATCGGATACTTTTACTTTAGAGCTAATACATTAGTGCAAAGGTATAAGGGGAAACAAAATGAGTCTAATACAACCAATAGCCAGATTTGATTTGGCCTTTTCTTTGTTTTGTTTACAGCATCGTTTTAATCAACCCGTTGCTCAGATGAGTAAAGCTATCTCTCATACAGGAGATGGACACTTGTATCTTCTGATTGGGGTACTTGCTTGGTGGGGTGATGCACAAATTGGTCGCTTGTTTTTTATGGTAGGACTTATTGCTTTCTTGATTGAATTACCTATTTATTGGGTATTAAAAAATAGCTTTAAACGCCGTCGTCCCGCTCAACTCTCTCAGAACCTTATTTCATTTATTACACCATCGGATAAATACAGCTTGCCATCTGGGCACACTGCCGCAGGTTTTGTCATTGCGACTTTGATGCAACATTTCTATCCAGATCTTACGGTCGCCGCTTACTTTTGGGCCGGGTTGATTGGCTTTTCTCGTATTCTACTTGGTGTGCATTTTCTGACTGATATTGTGTTAGGTGCGATATTAGGGGCGAGTGCAGCGTGGTTGGCTTTACAGATTTCAATAGGGATGAACATATGATGAAAATTCTTTATGGTGTTCAAGGGACTGGAAATGGGCATATTGCAAGGGCCCGAGCGATGGCAAATGCATTTCAGAAGCAAGATGTTGAAGTTGATTTTTTATTCTCAGGTAGAAAAGCAAAAGATTATTTCTCAATGGAAGATTTTGGTTCTTATCAAACTCGAAGAGGGTTAACGTTTCAGACTGAAAAAGGGAAAGTTAGTCATTTAAAAACTGCGATGAATACCAATATTGCCAGTTTGATGAGAGAAGTATCGCAATTGGACTTATCAGGTTATGACGTTGTGCTTAATGATTTTGAACCTATTACGGCATGGGCAGCTAAAAAGCAAAGTATACCAACAATTGGAATTAGCCATCAGAATGCATTTCGATATCCTGTGCCTAAAAAAGGAGCCGGTTGGATAGATCATACTGTTTTGCAACATTTTGCACCGACTCAGTTTCACTTAGGATTACATTGGTATCACTTTCAGCAACCTATTTTGCCGCCGATTGTCCATACACCGATAGTCTCTATTTATAGTAGCCATGATGCTCTTTTAGTTTATTTACCATTTGAAGATTTGAAAGAAGTAACGCAATTATTAATGCGCTTTTCTACTTATCAATTTATCTGTTATCACCCTGCAATTAAACATGCTTACCAGCAAGAGAATGTTAGTTTTCAACCACTTTCGTTTCAATCTTTTCAACATGATTTACAAGCCTGTCAGGGTGTTATTGCGAATGGTGGATTTGAGTTACCTTCAGAGGCACTTTCGTTAGGAAAAAAACTCTTACTTAAACCATTAGAGGGGCAATTTGAGCAATTAAGTAATGTTGCAACATTGGAATCTTTAGGCTTGGCTCAGTCCATGAACTGGCTAGACCCAAGTAGTGTTCGCTCTTGGTTAGAAGATCAACCAGCAGAAAAAGTGATTTACCCTGATGTAGCCCATGCTATTGCTGAATGGGTGGTAAATGGTGAATGGCAACATATTGAGCCTCTCTGGTCTCATTTATGGGAACAAGTAGATTTTCCTCATTACGCTTTGATCAATGAATAAACCTCAGAACAATGAATGAATTGAAGTTCAATAAATAAGCAGAAGGATAAAACCATAGATTGAGCCAATGATTTTACTTTTAGAAATATTTATATGTTTTATTTTTTTGTTTAATTTATTGTTTTTAATGGATATTTAAAGGTGTTCATGTAAATGATGTAATATTATATAAATATAGTTGTCATCAATATCTCTTGCATGGATAGTGCTCTCAAACCACGTGAAGGTGGCCTGAGTTTTATTATTACCTAATCCATCTTTTCTTAATGCTTGAATGGTGTAAATACCCAAAAGATCGAAGAATTGCAGAGGCAAACTAAATGACAAATATGAATCAACAAAACCAAACTGTCACCAATAACAGAACGGAATCTACTTTGCGTGGTGTTGATCTTAACCTATTAACTGTTTTTGATGCGGTCATGCAGGAACAAAATATTACTCGTGCTGCACAATATTTAGGGATGTCTCAGCCAGCGGTTAGTAATGCTGTTGCTCGATTAAAAGTTATGTTTAATGACGAATTATTTATGCGTCATGGACGTGGGATCCAGCCAACTCAACGTGCTCGTCAATTGTTTGGTCCGTTACGTCAAGCTCTACAATTAGTTCGAAATGAACTACCAAATTCAATTTTTCTTCCTGAAACTTCGGAACGCACATTTAAGCTGGCAGTATGCAGCCCATCGGATATCCGCTTTGCACCTCGAATAATGAGTGGTGTTGCAGAAAAAGCACCAAGCATTCAGCTTCACCTTGATGCTGAATGTGATAGTAATTTAACCGAAAAATTACGTTATCAAGAAGTTGATTTCGTGATTGATTATGCACGTTTCGATGCACCAGGGTATTCAAGTACTGAAATATTTAGCGATGAATTAGTGGTAGTTGTTTCTGCAAGCCATCCACGTATTGGTTCTGAAATAACAGAGCAAGAATTTCTAGCTGAAAAGCATGCAACATTATCAAAATTAAATGGTATCAGCAGTTTTTCTGAACGAGTGTATGGAACCGAAAGTGGATGCCAAGCCTCTTATCAAGGGACTGGATTAGCCAACGTTCTTTATGTCGTGAGCCAATCTGAATTAGTGACGGTTGTTCCTCGTTGGTTAATGGATATTATGCCAAACCGAGCAAATTATAAGATATTGCCATACCCGTTTGAAAATAATAAAGCTGCAGGATACTTAAGCTGGCATGAATCAAGTGAAAAAGATAAGGGTCATATTTGGATGCGTGATCAGTTGATGCTTATTTGTGGTGAGACTTTAGCTGAAAACATGTAATAGATTTAACTAACAATTAATTGAAATACAAAAAGCGCAGAATCTTCGGATCTGCGCTTTTTGTATTTCAGCTGAATGCCCGGTTAATGAAGTGTGATCTATGTAAAATAATGGCCAATATTTTACATTTGTTTTTTAATATTAAACGAGTGATTGAGGGCTATTTTTTATTAATTTATAGGTAATTATTCTTGTTGATAACGAAGATACCTATCAAAGTGAATTATGGCTGAATTTTACCCCGTAGACGAAGTAGGGGTATGAAGGTAAAGTAACTGAGTTGCGCTTTATCGCTCAGCAATGCACCTCCTTAGTCGATTATGATCGAATTAAGGGGTACATAGATAAGATGGTATTCATTTCGTTCCCCTCGTTGGTACAAGTTGTAGGATGATACGCATCTTCATTTAGGCTAAAAATAAGCCCTAACTATGTAAGATTTACCGAATGAACGAACGAGGCTACCTCATTGGGTGAGTTTAAATGGAGGCAACATGGAAATGTTATCCGGTGCGGACATGGTTGTTCGCTCTTTGATTGATGAAGGTGTTGAACACATCTTTGGCTACCCTGGTGGTTCAGTTCTCGATATCTACGATGCATTGCATGAGAAAAGTGATATTGAGCATGTATTAGTTCGCCATGAACAAGCCGCAACTCACATGGCTGATGGTTATGCCCGTGCAACAGGGAAAGTGGGGGTTGTTCTTGTGACATCTGGCCCTGGCGCGACCAATACCATTACAGGTATCGCGACCGCTTATATGGATTCGGCACCAATGGTGGTGATTTCTGGGCAAGTACCGAGTAATTTAATTGGTTATGATGCCTTTCAAGAATGCGATATGGTTGGAATCTCTCGCCCAGTTGTAAAACACAGCTTTTTAGTTCAAAAGGCTGAAGACATTCCCAAAGTAATTAAAAAAGCATTTTATCTTGCATCAACTGGCCGTCCTGGTCCTGTAGTGGTTGATCTACCTAAAAATGTACTTAATCCTCTTGAAAAATTCCCTTATCAATATCCTGATGATGTACAAATGCGCTCTTATAATCCGACGACATCGGGTCATAAGGGGCAAATTAAAAAAGGTTTGAAAGCATTACTTGAAGCCAAGAAACCCGTTTTATATGTTGGTGGCGGTGCAATCATTGCGGAAGCGAGTCAGCAACTTATTAAATTAGCGGAAGCGTTAAACTTACCAGTTGTGAGCACGTTGATGGGACTTGGCGCATTTCCCGCAACGCATAAGAACTCTTTAGGTATGCTCGGAATGCATGGTACCTATGAAGCCAATATGGCAATGCATAATGCGGATTTAATTTTTGGTGTCGGCGTTCGTTTTGACGACCGAACCACTAATAACGTTGAGAAATATTGCCCTAATGCCAAGATCATGCATATCGATATTGATCCATCGTCTATCTCGAAAACCATCCATGCAGATTTGCCGATTGTAGGGTCTGCTGATGAAGTGCTAAATAGCATGTTAAAGCAGTTAGTTGAAAAAGAGACAAAACAAGACAGTGAAGCGATTGAAACTTGGTGGTTAGAGTTGCAAGGTTGGAAGAATCGCAAATGTTTAGAGTTTGATCGCACCACCGATCGCATTAAACCTCAACAAGTTATCGAAACACTTTATAAGTTGACCAATGGTGATGCTTACGTTGCTTCCGATGTTGGTCAGCACCAAATGTTTGCTGCGCTTTATTATCCGTTTGATAAACCGCGTCGTTGGATTAATTCAGGTGGTTTGGGCACCATGGGATTTGGTTTACCAGCCGCTATGGGCGTTAAGTTTGCAATGCCTCAAGAAGAAGTAGTCTGTGTGACTGGTGATGGCAGTATTCAAATGAATATCCAAGAATTGTCCACTTGCTTGCAATACGATATTCCGGTGAAAATTGTTAACCTTAATAACCGATTTTTAGGCATGGTGAAACAGTGGCAAGATATTATTTATCAAGGTCGTCACTCTCATTCTTATATGGACTCCGTACCAGATTTTGCTGCGATTGCCGAAGCTTATGGGCATGTTGGTATTCGAATTGATAAACCTGAAGATCTTGAGGCAGGTTTGAAAAAAGCGCTGGATATGAAAGATCGCTTAGTCTTTATTGATATTAATGTTGATGAAACTGAGCATGTTTATCCAATGCAAGTGAAGGGTGAAAGTATGGATAAGATGTGGCTAAGCAAAACGGAGAGAACTTAACATGAGACATATCATTTCATTATTATTAGAGAACCAGGCTGGCTCTTTATCTCGTGTTGTTGGCTTGTTCTCACAGCGTGGTTATAACATTGAGTCTCTTACCGTTTCAGCCACCGATGATCCAACGCTATCGCGTTTAAACATAACGACCGCAAGTGATGCGCTTGAATTAGAGCAAATTGAAAAGCACTTACATAAGCTTGTTGATGTATTAAAGGTCCAAGAAGTGACAGAGCAAGCGTATGTTGAAAGAGAGCTGATGCTAGTAAAGGTCAAGGCTAGTGGTTTTGCTCGTTCTGAAGTTCATCGCTTATCCGAGGTGTTTCGAGGTCAAATAGTTGATGTTACGGCTTCTTTATTCACCATTCAATTAGCGGGCGATAGTGAGAAACTTGATGCTTTTATTAAAGCGGTATCAGAAATGACCGATGTGATTGAAGTTGCGCGTAGTGGCGTAGTGGGGATTGCCCGTGGTGAGAGAGCATTAAGAGCCTAACTAACCTGAACCCTGAATAATTTAAGCTAAACAACTTGTTCTTTTAGTGCCTAACTTCGTTAAAATTAATTCAATAGACTAGCTATTGACTCATAA
The DNA here is from genome assembly GCF_014694375.1 of Vibrio sp. S17_S38. Lineage (GTDB taxonomy): Bacteria > Pseudomonadota > Gammaproteobacteria > Enterobacterales > Vibrionaceae > Vibrio. The sequence goes on along the minus strand of NZ_JAAUWW010000008.1, from coordinate 24,393 downwards.
TTTTGCCTAGGTATGCATCTAAACAGTAAATGATAAAAAAGGAGACCATATCGGTCTCCTTTTTATTTGTTCTCTGTCCAGTCCTAAATAAGGTCGGGGCGCTCTAAATTAAAGAACGTGTACAGAAGAAGTGTTAGTTGTGCCTGATGGTACTAGAGCACCAGAAACCATAACAGCAATATCGCCTTTCTCGCCGTAGCCAATTTCAAGTGCTAAAGCCATACCTTGACGGTAGAAGTCTTCAGTATCATTAATTGCATCAACAACGATTGGTGTAACACCTTTAGACAAGCAAAGTTGCGCTGCAGTCTTAGTATTAGTCGTTACCGCAATGATTTTTGCTGTTGGGAAGTATTTACGTACAGAACGCGCAGATTTACCCGCTTCTGTTGCTACAACAATAACGGGCGCGGCAAGTTTCTCAGCGGTTTCTACTGCTGATTTACATACTGCTTCAGTGATGCGTAAACGTGGGCTGTCTAGACGAGAGCTTAACTCGGCTTTCAATGCGCGATCAGTACGGGCACAGATTTGAGCCATGATAGTTACTGCTTCAACAGGGTATTTACCTTTTGCAGACTCACCAGAAAGCATTACTGCATCTGTTCCATCCATGATTGCGTTCGCTACATCGCCCGCTTCTGCGCGAGTTGGACGTGGGTTTTTGATCATAGAATCAAGCATTTGAGTTGCAGTGATAACCACTTTACGTGCGCGGTTACATTTCTCGATCATCATTTTTTGAGCGAAGATTACTTCTTCAACTGGGATTTCAACACCTAGATCGCCACGAGCAACCATGATGCCGTCAGAGGCTTCAAGAATTTCGTCAAAGTTATCAACGCCTTCTTGGTTCTCAATTTTAGAGATGATTTGGATGTCTGCGCCACCGTTAGCCACTAGAAGCTCGCGGATTTCTTTAACATCATCAGCTTTACGGATGAAAGATGCAGCAACGAAATCGACGCCTTGCTCACAACCAAATTTAAGGTCAGCTTTATCTTTTTCTGCAAGTGCAGGAAGTTTTACTGAAACGCCAGGAAGGTTAACACCTTTGTTTTCACCTAGGTCACCGTTGTTAAGCACTTTACACTTAACTTCAGTTTCGGTAGTTGCAACAACAACCATCTCAATTAGGCCATCATCGACTAAGATTGTGTCACCAGCAGTAAGATCTTGAGCAAAGCCTGGGTAAGTTACCGCAACAGTATTAATGTTACCTACAACAGATGTATCGGTTGTGAAAGTAAACTCTTGGCCAGCAACTAGCGCAACATCGTCACCATTTTCTAGTTTGATGGTGCGAATCTCAGGACCTTTAGTATCAAGCAAAATAGCAAGTTGCTTACCTGTGTTTTTCATTACTTGGCGAAGATTATCAATACGAGCGCCATGTTCAGCAAAATCACCGTGTGAGAAGTTCAAACGCATTACGTTCATGCCTGCATTTGCAAGTTCAGTTAGTTTCTCAACAGATTCAGTTTTCGGGCCAATCGTACATACGATTTTGGTCTTTTTCATGTGGAAGTGCTCTCCGGTAAGTAATATTACAATTTTTAACTTTATGAGTTCAGATAACGCATTCAATTACCTCATGAAGATAATGTGATGTTCATCAAAACAGAAATGCTGACATACAGTGTAGCGGGTATTTGTTGGCTCGCTTGCGTAATAGCGATTATCTTTTCACTATCGTTCATTTGCAAGATTTAGATAAGCCTAAATACCTGTAATTAATTTTCTAAATTGAGGTAGGAATTTTACCAGTCTTTATCGGTAAGATCACGAATCTTACTTGTCTTAGGACAACCTTTTGTCAGAAATTATTATTTTAGACTGTGAAATAAATTCGGTAATGAAAAATTAGATCAAATCTAGATCGATCGTAACGAGAGGTAGCGTGGTTAAGAGGGGGTAATTTTTGGATGCTATTTGTGTAATTTTATTACATGTATCTTTGTTTTATGAATTTATAGTGAATTGCTGATGCTTTAATAATCTAATTTTAATCCATACGTTTTAAATTTGTGATCTATGTATCTATTTAATTTAAGTCGAAGTGCTTGTTTTTGTGACTTGTATCTTGTTTTTCATTGGGGTATTTATCATGAATTGGATGGATGTAATTTATATACGTTATTTTTGTGATTTTGATCTCTGTTGTCTTTTGTTTTATCAATGATTTTAGTGATATTGATCACTAATTATCGTTCGTACTGCACTTTGAAAATATTGTGTTAGATTTAAATAACTTCTTAATACAAATATTGGGCCTTGAAACCCAAATTAGAGACAACTGACGAGGTCATTTTATGATATCACCTGACGCTAAAATTAAGGTCCAGAACTTTGGTCGTTTTTTATCCAACATGGTTATGCCTAATATTGGGGCGTTCATTGCTTGGGGTTTTATTACTGCTTTATTCATACCAACTGGCTGGGTTCCAAATGAAACTTTAGCGTCAATGGTTGGCCCAATGATCACTTACTTATTGCCATTACTGATTGGTTATACCGGTGGTCGTATGATTGGTGGTGATCGAGGTGCGGTTGTAGGTGCAATTACCACAATGGGGGTCATTGTTGGTACTGATATTCCTATGTTCATGGGGGCTATGATCGTTGGTCCATTAGGCGGCCTCGCCATTAAGAAATTTGATGAAGCTGTTGATGGTAAAGTGAAGAGTGGGTTTGAGATGTTAGTGAATAACTTCTCAGCCGGTATTGTTGGTATGATTTGTGCCATCATCGCTTATATTGTTGTTGGTCCAGCGGTTAAGGTATTAACATCTGGCCTTGCTTCAGGAGTTCAATTCCTTGTTGATGCAGGTTTACTTCCACTGACTTCAATTTTTGTAGAACCTGCAAAAATCCTATTCTTAAACAACGCCATTAACCATGGAATCTTTACGCCACTCGGTGTGCAGCAAGCTCAAGAAACAGGGCGTTCAATTTTCTTCTTAATTGAGGCAAACCCTGGTCCAGGTCTTGGTCTTCTATTAGCTTACATGGTGTTTGGTAAAGGTAATGCGAAGCAATCGGCTGCTGGTGCATCTATTATTCATTTTTTTGGTGGCATACACGAAATTTACTTCCCATATGTATTAATGAATCCACGCCTTATCCTAGCTGTTATTGCTGGTGGTATGACAGGAGTATTCACTTTAACGCTATTTAATGCAGGTCTTATTTCTCCAGCGTCACCAGGCTCTATCTTTGCTGTTCTATTAATGACACCGAAAGCCTCAATTATTGGTGTTGTTCTATCCGTAATTGCTTCAACAGCGGTCTCTTTCTTTGTTGCATCACTATTGATGAAAACACAGAAGCAAACTGAAGATGATGATTCATTAGAGCTAGCTGCTGAAAAAATGAAAAATATGAAAGCTTCTTCAAAAGGCGGATCTTCAGCCACTATCAATATGGCGGCAGTGAAAAATATCATTGTTGCTTGTGATGCTGGTATGGGCTCAAGTGCAATGGGAGCGAGCTTACTGCGTAAAAAAGTTCAGGCTGCTGGTTTAGATATTTCAGTGACTAACGTGGCGATCAATAATTTACCTCAAGACGTCGATATTGTTATTACACATAAAGATCTAACGGATCGAGCGAAAGCCCATGCACAGAATGCATTGCACATTTCGTTAACGAATTTCTTAGAAGCCAGTGTTTATGACAATTTAGTCTCTGAATTACTTGCCGCTAATGATTCGAATCCAAATGTGGTCGAGGCTGCTGACGTTATTCCATCAACATCACCTTTCAAGCTAACGAAAGAAAGTATTTTTCTTGGAATGACAGAGACTAATCAAACCGACATCATTAAGTTTGTTGGTGAGCAATTGGTCAAGCAAGGCAATGTGTCTGAGGAGTATATTCAAGGCATGCTAGACCGTGAAAAACAAGTATCAACCTATCTCGGTGAATCTATTGCGGTTCCACATGGCGTAATAGATGCAAAAAAATATGTTAAGAATACCGGTATTGTGTTCTGTCAGTTCCCTGCAGGTGTTCAATGGGGAGAAGATGAAGATTCTATCGCCAAATTGGTCATCGGCATTGCAGCTAAAGGTGACGAGCATATCCATGTTATTACCGCGATTACAAATGCATTAGATGATGAAGAGGCGATTGAGACACTGAAATCAACCACTAATCCGAAAGATGTTCTTCGTATTCTTAATGGTCAATAAAATATAAATATTGACTGAAATTTGAAAGGCCTGTTTCGCAGGCCTTGATAGATCTAAATGAATTGAAAGTTAAGGTGAAAAATATGCAGGCTTTACATTTTGGTGCTGGAAATATCGGTCGTGGCTTTATTGGTAAATTATTATCTGACGCTGGAATCAAGGTTATTTTTGCTGATGTGAATGAGGCAGTTGTTGAAGCACTGGCTAAGCGTAATGAATACTCGGTGAAAGTAGTCGGTGAAAAGTGTGTTGTTGAAACGGTTAAAAATGTCACCGCTATTAATTCGACGAGTGATGAGATAATTGACGTTATTGCTAACGTTGATTTAATTACCACCGCCGTTGGTCCGACCGTTCTTAATATTATTTCAAAAACTATTGCGCTGGGTATTGAGAAGAGACTGAGTTTAGGTAATACCAAACCACTCAACATCATTGCCTGTGAGAATATGGTTCGCGGGACAACGCAACTCCGTAATGCTGTTTATTCTCATTTAAGCGAAGAGATTCAAGCTCAAGTTGACGTTTATGTTGGATTTGTTGATTCTGCGGTTGACCGTATTGTTCCACCTGCTGAAAAAGGTGAAACGGATATTCTAGCCGTAACGGTTGAAACCTTTAGTGAGTGGATTGTAGATCAAACTCAATTTAAAGGTAATATACCCAATATTCCAGGAATGGAATGTACCGACAATTTGATGGCATTTGTTGAGCGTAAATTATTTACCTTAAACACTGGGCATTTAATTACCGCTTATTTAGGTGTATTAGCTCATCATGAAACCATTATGGACTCTATTAATGATCCTGCGATTCGTGCTGAGGTAAAGGCAGCAATGCAAGAAAGTGGTGAAGTTCTGATCAGACGATATGGCTTTGATAAAGAAGCACATGCTGCTTATATCGAAAAAATCCTAGGTCGTTTTGCTAATCCATATCTTCGTGATGAGGTTGACCGTGTTGGTCGTCAACCAATCCGAAAATTAAGCCCACAAGATCGCTTGATTAAACCTCTTAATGGAACGTTAGAGTATGGTCTTCCGAATAAACATTTATTGAAAGGAATCGCGGCCGCATTCCATTATGAAAATGCGGATGATCCTCAAGCGGTTGAGCTACAACAAATGTTTAAAGCGAAAGGATTTGATGAAACATTAGCGCACTATTCAGAATTGGATAGAGAAGCTGAAGTTGTTAGAATAGCGCACGAAATTTATTTAGAACTGAAGTAACCCACGATTAAGTGAAGGTACAGCAGTTTTGTTGTACCTTGATTTTGGAAAAATATGTCAATTAATGTCCCACTAGAAAGTGATTTACTTGAAGCTCTAGCTGAGTCTAAAACTGCATCGGAATGTTTGATGGTGGCTTATGACGTCTTGGAAGATGGTATTGATTCATTATTAAAAAGTATCTTCTATAAAGATGATTACGCCGTTAAATATGTCGTTGAGCCATTACTGACTAGCAATGGACCTCTTTCTGATATTTTAATAAGAGGCAAGCTGCTGTTGGGGCTTGGAGTGATAAGCAAAGATTTTTATGACGATATCGATATTTTTGTTACGCTTAAAAAGTGGGTGAAAGTTCAAGACAATGATGTAAGCTTTTTAGAGGAAGACGTTATTTTTGAACTGAATAAAGTTCACGCGATACGGAAAATCATGCCAATTTATTTTGATAATAGCGTCATTGATGATCTTTCTGAATCTATGCATGATATGTATATTGATAACTACACTCAAAAAGTCATTTCAACCATCACATTAGCCGTTACCGATATGCTAACGTTGCTTGCCAAAAGTAATGCATTAACCTCATAAATGTAATATTTATACCCTTCTTACTTGTCACCTCACTGCAACTTCAATTCTGTTGGGTATACAACGACAAAAAAGTCGAACACATTTGTATGTGGTCGACTTTTTTAATAGTGTAAAATTATAGGCCTTTAATATTTTCAGCTTCTAATTCTGAGAAATATTTAACCGTTTTTACTTTTAATTCTTGTTGTGCTGGTTCATCAGCAATCAAGATAGCTTTACGATGTAATTGCAGTGTTGTAACTGTCCACATGTGGTTAACCGCACCTTCAATTGCCATTTGTAATGCTTGTGCTTTATTGTGACCAAGCGACAAAATCAGTACTTCTTCTGCATCAAGTAAAGTGGCAACACCAATCGTTAATGCGTATTTAGGCACTAGGTTTAGATCATCGTTAAAGAAACGAGAGTTCACGATGCGAGTTTCTTCTGTCAACGTTTTGATACGAGTACGAGAAGACAAAGAAGAACCTGGTTCATTAAAGGCAATATGCCCATCAACACCAACGCCACCCATGAATAAATTAATCTTACCGTATGAACGGATCTTGTCTTCATAAGCTTGGCAATGCGCATCGATATCTTCCGCTTTACCATCAAGTAGATTGATGTTTTCTTCTTGAACATCAACATGATTAAAGAAGTTGTTATACATAAATGAGCGGTAAGATTCAGGATGATTTGGATCGATACCAACGTATTCATCCATATTGAATGTTACAACATTTTTAAAGCTTACTTTGCCTTCTTTATAAGCTTCAATAAGATATTTATAAGTAGTTAAAGGAGTGCCGCCAGTAGGCAAGCCTAAAACAAATGGACGATCAGCGGTTGGATTGAAAGCATTGATACGACCAATGATATGGCGAGCTGTCCATTTACCTACTTGCTCTGCATTTACTAGTGGAATAAATCTCATGTTTTTATCCTTTTCAAATATGTTGTAATGGATGTTTTTTTTTATTGTAAATTAAGTTTAATCCTTTTCATAGACAATTTCTTTGTAGTATTGATCTGTCTCAATATCAACCAATCTGATTTATTTATCACCACACCTATCTTTTGATTTGAAACTTTAAAGTTCCGATTTGGTGTTTTTATTACTTTTAAATTGAAATGGCTATCAGTTTAAGTACAATGTCTTTCGATTCGAAACTTTAATCTTTCGTTATTTTGGGTTTATTAGGCTTTATGAGAAAAAGAAATACGCAATTACGTCGCCATGAAATTGTCCATTTATTGATGGAAAAAGGAGAGGTTAGTGTTGAGGAATTAGCGCTGACTTTTGAAACCTCAGAGGTGACGATCCGTAAAGATCTCAGTGCGCTAGAAACCAGTGGACAACTATTACGTCGTCATGGTGGAGCGATCTTATTGCCGAAAGAAGTGACCGATAGCATAGCAACAGAAGTCACTTCAAAACAAAAAGAAGCATTAGCAAAAGCTGCGTTAACGCTAATTCAAGATTATAACCGCATTGTGATTGATTACGGCACAACAACTGGCGCGTTGATCCCATTACTTGGGAATAAGCGTGGGTTAGTGGTTATGACTAACTCACTGGCACTGGCAAATTCAATTAATGAATTAGAAAACGAACCAACTTTGATTATGACTGGCGGTACTTGGGATACCAATTCGGAATCATTTCAAGGCAAGGTCGCTGAGTCGGTATTGCGATCTTACGACTTTGATCAGTTATTTATTGGTGCTGATGGGCTCGATTTAGAAAGAGGAACCACCACGTTTAATGAATTGATCGGGTTGAGTCAGGTGATGGCGGAAGTGTCTCGTGAAGTTATCGTGATGATCGAATCAGAAAAAATACACCGCAAAATGCCGAATCTAGAATTGGGTTGGGAGCGGATCGATATTCTGGTCACGGATAATCAATTAAACGACCACGATATGGCCATTATTGAATCTAAAGATGTCCGGGTAATACGGGCACATTATTAATATCCCTTGGCTTACATGAGGTTCTAACCTCGATTAGCTTGGGGAGAGCATTATTATTTTAACTCTTCTCTTTCTGCCTTTGCTTGCTGCGGATAAAGAAATAAAAAGGATACTTATTTATGTGTGGGATTGTTGGTGCAGTAGCACAACGTGATGTCGCTGAGATTTTAGTCGAAGGTTTACGCCGTTTGGAATATCGCGGTTATGACTCTGCTGGTGTTGCGGTGGTTGACTCGGATTCAAATATGACTCGTGTTCGCCGTTTAGGAAAAGTGCAAGAGTTAGCTGATGCCGTTGGAGCCACTCAAGTTTTGGGCGGCACAGGTATTGCTCATACTCGCTGGGCAACTCATGGTGAACCTTCTGAAATTAATGCTCATCCGCATGTTTCGGCTGATATTTCAGTGGTGCATAACGGCATTATTGAAAACCATGAATCATTACGTGAAATTTTACGTGAACGTGGCTATGTTTTTGAATCTCAAACCGATACCGAAGTCATTGCACACTTAGTTGAATGGGAGCATCGCAGCTCTAACACATTGGTTGAAGCGTTACAGAAAGCTGTGAAACAATTAGATGGCGCTTACGGCACAGTGGTATTTGATCGTAAAGATCCAAGCCGTGTTGTCGTGGCGCGTTCTGGCAGCCCGATTGTCATTGGCTTGGGAGTTGGTGAGAACTTTATCGCCTCTGATCAATTAGCATTATTAAGCGTCACTCGCCGATTCATGTATTTAGAAGAGGGTGATGTTGCAGAGGTGACTCGCCGAGAAGTTACGGTATTTGATAAAAGTGGCGAGCTGACAACTCGTGATATTACCGAATCTAATGCTGAACATGATGCGGGTGATAAAGGCCAATATCGTCATTTTATGCAAAAGGAAATCTTTGAGCAGCCAACGGCATTGATGAATACGATGGAAGCACGTTTAACCAAAGATACGGTTATCACTGAAAGTATTGGGGTGAATGCTGCTGAGATTTTATCCAAAGTTGAGCACGTGCAAATTATCGCTTGTGGGACATCTTACAATGCAGGCATGACCGCGCGTTACTGGTTTGAATCATTGGCAGGTGTGAGTTGTGATGTTGAAATTGCCTCTGAATTTCGTTATCGCAAATTTGTCACGCGCCCAAATAGTTTATTGATCACTTTATCTCAATCTGGTGAAACGGCGGATACTTTGGCTGCGCTTCGTTTAGCCAAAGAGAAAGGCTACATGGCGGCGATGACAATTTGTAACGTTGCAGGTTCTTCACTTGTTCGTGAGTCGGATTTTGCTTTTATGACTCGCGCGGGTACTGAAATTGGCGTGGCTTCAACCAAGGCTTTTACCACTCAACTTGCTTGCTTGTTAATGTTAGTGACCGCGATGGGAAAACAGCAAAACCGTATTGATGCCGTAAAAGAAGCTGAAATCGTCGAAGCGCTTCATGCATTACCGGCTCAAATCGAAGCAGCATTGGCTTATGACAAAGAGATTGAAGCGCTGGCACCTGATTTTGCAGATAAGCACCATACTTTATTTTTAGGGCGTGGGGAGTTTTACCCTATTGCGATGGAAGCGTCATTAAAGCTAAAAGAGATCTCTTATATTCACGCTGAAGCCTATGCGGCTGGTGAACTTAAACATGGTCCATTAGCCTTGATTGATGCCGATATGCCTGTAGTTGTCGTCGCTCCAAATAATGAACTACTTGAGAAACTTAAATCCAATGTTGAGGAAGTACGTGCGCGTGGCGGTTTACTATACGTATTTGCTGATGCAGCGGCCGGTTTTGAGGCCGATGACAGCATGAAGATCATTAATCTTCCGCATGTCAGTGAAATTACAGCGCCGATTTACTACACCATTCCGATGCAATTGTTGTCATATCATGTTGCTTTAATTAAAGGAACGGATGTGGATCAACCAAGGAACCTAGCCAAGGCTGTTACGGTGGAATGATTTTTAATAACAAGTGATTATATTTGTGAGAGTAGAATAAAGTTTCATACTAAGTAATAAAGATTCACACTGAGTATTAAAGTATCATACTAAAATGGCTGCGTTCACTTTGGTACGCTGCCATTTCTAAAGCGTTCATACCCTATTTTTTAACTTCATCATTTTTAAAAGCTTTGCAACTGAAAGCTTACCCGCCAGTACCATCTTAGGAAAGTGCAAATATAGATTGAAATCTCATTTTTTAGGCTATAAAAAATTAATGTGTAACAAAATATATAATAAAATTATATTCTATCGATGTTTCTTTAAGGATTTTATGATTAGGTCACAATACGTTTTAGGTGTGTTTTTATTATCATTTACTTTTCCTACGTGGTCTCAAAAAAATGATGATAGCTCAACGATGAATGAAATTGCTTCTCTAAAACCAACAAGCTTTTATATTGGTGGGCGACTAGGATGGAGCCATTTCCAAGACTCTTGTGGGAGTGATGCGCAACAGTGTCAAGACGATAAGGTTGGTGGTGGAGTGTATGGTGGTTATCAAATATATAATTGGTTAGCTGTCGAAGCTGGTTTGACAGATTATGGCAAAGCTGAAGCAAATTATATGACTGGTGATATTAGTGCACATACTTATGGTACTGAGCTGACAACTAAAATTTCGTATTCTCTATCTGAACGTTGGGAACTGTATACACGGTTAGGTGCATCCTATCAAAATATTACAAAAAAATCCGAATGGAGTGGAGAGCAAAAAGGTCAAGATTGGAATGCTATTATTGCTGGGGGCGTTGATTATAGAATTTCTCAACATTGGTCTCTGAGAGGCGAATATCAGTTTATTGATGGAATTGGAGATAGTAATCTTCTTCAATCTGATTTGCATTTTGCTTCATTAGGCTTAACTTACCATTTCACTCAAAATGAAATTGAACCAAATAAAGGGATTACAACTGACGTTGTGGTAACCTCACAAGTTAAAGCTGAACCTTATAAAATCACGCTTTGGGGACAAGCACAATTTGGGTTTGACTCTTATGACTTTAAAGCTACTGAAGAACAAAAACAGCTTATTAAGTCTCTGACAAAATATAATACAGGCATGATTAATATTACAGGGCACACCGATAGTCAAGGTGCTGCTATTTATAACCAAATATTATCTAAGCGTAGAGCCCAAGCAGTGGCAAATTACTTGGTGCAACAAGGCGTTAATCCTCATATGATAATAGTGATGGGAATGGGGGAGAAACAACCTTTAGCCGATAATACTACAGAAGTAGGACGAGCGAAAAATCGCCGAGTTGAAATCAATTTTAAAACTGAAAAATAAAAAATACGCGTTAATACCTAAATAATGATTAACTGAAAATATGGAACAACATGAAATATATCTTACTTTTTATATTCATATTATTAACTGCTTGTCACAATGGTGACAAAGGTTTACTTGATGGTCCGACAGGCGCAAATATAGTCAAGCTTGTGATAAGCCCTAAAAGCAGCAATATAGTTATTGGTATAACACAGCAGCTAAAGGCTGAACTTTTATATAACGATAACTCTTTAGATGATATTACTAATGGTGGTAATGTTATTTGGTCAACTTCTGATGAAAATATCGCAACAGTAAATGCTACAGGTGTTGTTAGCGGCATAAATATTGGTAAAGTAATGATCACTGCTTCTGTCAATAAAAATGGGCTTTTATACACTGATAGTGCAGTTGTTAATGTTACAGAAAAACAAATTGTAAAACTCACAGTTACACCTAAAAAAAGTAATTTGGTCATAGGTTTATCTGAGTGGCTAAAAGCGGAAGTTTTATTTGATGATAATTCAGTAATGGATGTGACTGAAAATAGTATTCTTACATGGGTTTCTTCAGATCCCACCATTGCTACGGTCAACAATAATGGTGAAGTCACAGGAATGGCTTCAGGTGATGTAAGTATTACTGTGTCAGCTGTTCATAATGGACAAAATTATTCTGATAGTGCCGCTGTCCATGTAACGGAGGCGACTCCTGTAAAATTAACAGTTTCTCCAACTTCGACAACGATAACAGTTACAGAAACATATCCATTTACTGCTACAGCCACTATGCCTGATGGTAGTGAAATTAATGTTACTAATCACCCTGCTGTTAACTGGTCAGTTAGTGACGCTAAGATTGCAACAATAAGTAATGATGGAAAAACCGATAAAGGGGTAGCTAAAGGTCTCAGTTTTGGTGAAACGAAAATTACTGCTACAGGTACAATAAATGGTATCGATTTGTCCGATAGTTCTACTCTGACCGTTGCATTATATGACGTTGTTGCTTGGGGGGCACAACGGGATGTTTCGGCAGTTCTTCCTGGAATTAAAACTATTGTTCCAAATGCCTACTCCTTTGCTGCGTTAACAGTAGATGGCGGAGTACAAACCTGGGGGATATCTTCTTGGGGAGGGGATAGCACCGCAGTTCAACCTCAATTGTTTGATATTAAATCTGTTTATAGTTCAGATACGGCTTTTGCAGCTCTCAAAAATGATGGAACAGTTGTGGTATGGGGAGACGAGACAAATGGCGGTGATAATTCTAATGTACAAAATTTATTAATAAATGTTAAGGCAATCTATGCAACAGGTTCAGCGTTTTCAGCATTGAAAGATGATGGAACTGTTGTGGTATGGGGAGACGAGACAAATGGCGGTGATAATTCAGATGTGCAAGCTGAGCTGACTGATGTAAATACAATTTTTACTAATAAGGGTGCTTTTGCTGCTTTGAAGAGTGATGGTAGTGTTGTAGATTGGGGCAATTATAGTGATAGCTCATCTGTTCAAGATAAATTATTCGATGTAAACACCATATCTAGCACGGAGAATGCGTTCGCTGCTTTAAAAAACGATGGCACAGTGGTTACATGGGGATATGCTAATGGTGGTGGTGATAGCTCAGAAATCGAAACTCAATTAGTTAATATTAAAGAAATATATGGAAGCTATAGTAGTTTTGCTGCTTTAAAAAACGATGGCACAGTGGTTACATGGGGGGATGCTACATATGGTGGCGATAGCTCACAAGTTCAAGATAAACTTACTGATGTTATAAAAATATTTAGTAATACCCATTCTTTCGCCGCTTTGAAAAAAGATGGATCTGTTGTGACATGGGGGAACCCGAATTACGGAGGAGATAGTTCATCAGTACAAGATCAACTAGTACATGTTAAGTCGATTACTGGATCTACATCGAAATATGGTTTGAGTGAAGCTTTTGCCGCATTAAAAGATGATGGCACTGTTGTTACATGGGGGCGAGCAGATACTGGAGGTGATAGTTCCACTGTACAATCGCAGCTAATAGATATTGAATCTATCTATGGAAGCGGTGCCTCTTTTGCAGCTTTAAAAGAGAATGGCACCGTTGTGACATGGGGCGATAGTTATGGGGGGGGAGATAGCAGTGCTGTACAAGGTAAGCTTATTGGAGTACAAAATATATACTCTAATTCTAATTCATACGCGGCATTAACGGTAGCTGAATAAATGAACTTTATAATTTGGGAAGCACTTTCTTCATATGAATATTAATACGTTAAACTTCAAAATTACCTTAACCTGTATATGACGAACCTGCATACTACACAATAACTTTTCAGTGGATATCTTTAGAGGACGAAGTTAAGAAGAAACTAAGAGTTTGCTTCTGCTCTAGCTGCATTGCTATTGCAAAATAATTCAACAAATTACGCCTCTATGTTTGCTTAATGAATCTGCCTGTGAGCCTCGTGCTTACGGGCTTTTTATTAACTAAGAATGACTGAAGGACATGTTTTTATTGATAATAAAAACATAAGCGGCTCATAATCGCCAAGGACGGTTTTAATATGAGAAAATCCAAATCAAAAGTGAGTTGGTATTAGGTAGTGGCATTGCCAGTTCTTTCATTCACTGAACCATGTAATCATAAATTATCAATCCGTTTGCTTTTGCTGTCTCGATAATGCTGTACAGCAAAGCACTAGCATCTGAGCCATTTTTATTGTTGGGAAATAACCAATTCTTTCTACCTATCACCAGCGATTTTATTGCACGCTCTGCTCGGTTATTATAGATAGATAAATTACTATCATCGATGTAACGAACCAGCTTAGGCCATTGGCCCAAGGTATACTTAATCGCTTTCCCCAAAGGGCTGGATTCGATAACTTTTTGCATAGTTAACCACGCATAGAATTTATCAAGCATAGGCCAGGCATGTTGTTGCCTCTCTACCCACCGATTTTCAACTATTCAGTTTTTAATCTTGACTCAAGTGCGTACAACTTCTGTATTTGAGCCAACGCCATATCTGCTTTGCTTGTCTTACCTTTGCCTTGAACCTTTTTCGCATCCATAAGTTTTCGACGAGCGAGAGTAAAGCAATCAACATGAACCACTTTGGATAAACCATCAAAAGCCCATAGACATCACGTTACTGATAACCAGAGTAATTCACTAAAAGTCCATAGGGCACGCTCTAGCTCGACTATTTTGATAGTCAAACAAGACGATATATCTTGTATCTGCCAATGTGGCTTGTGGGGAATCCGCTCCTGAGCAATACATGAAATATCAGTTGTTAGTTAAACTTGATACTTATTGATTATACTCAATAAGTAAAAACTGTGAGTAATAATATTGCATACTAAATTTGTTATGTTTATGCTTGTTTTATAAGCAAAATGTGGTGGTTTATATGGCAAGAAGCAAGTATGCACCCTCTGAAACGAAATACAAACGCTGGATAAAAGAAGGTCGTGGCAATGGCTATGGCTCTGATTATCTGCCTTGGATAACGGTCCGCGACGTTCCATCGGATGGTCGCTCTCATCGTGTCTTTGGTCATAAAAGCCAGCGTACTCATCATTTGCTATCTGATTTAGAACTTGCCGTATTCTTAACCCTCGAATGGAACTCCCAAACTACAGATATTCGAGAGCAGTTTCCCCTTAAGCGTGAAGAAACTCTTAATATTGCTCTTGATAATGGAATCAAGCATCCCGCCGAAGCAGGTGTGAAATTGTATATGTCATCCGATTTTTTGGTTGATGGTTTAGATCTCCAACTTCCACAGTATGTCATTCAAGCCAAGTACACTAATGCCTTAAAAGATCCCCGTGTTATTGAAAAACTGGAAATTGAACGCCGTTATTGGTTACTGAAAAAGGTTCCTTGGTTTCTGGTCACGGAAAATGATGTATCCCCAACGCTTGTCCAGAATATTAGCTGGATATACCCGGCTAAGCAGGATGAGATTGAGGATGAAGTCTTGTTAGACAGGACGGCCTACTACCGTGACCTTTTTCAGCAAAATCCCAATAAAACGGTTACTGATATCTGTAAGTTGACTGACCGTATTTACAATCAGACTGATGGTTCTTCTATTTATGAAATCAGGCAATTACTGGCTAATCGCTGTTTCTACTTTGATATGTTGTCCCAACCGTTCCATCTGCTAAAAGGTAAGGATTTCGTTGTTGAGAACATGGGGAACTTAATAGGAGCTCGTCATGTTTCGAATCAATGAGGTTCTGGAGTACGAGAACGAACGATTCCGGATTTTGAGCCGATTCGGAAACAATTTTGTTTGGATATCGATCGATAATAAAAGCGCTTTCCCCAGCATTATTGATTTATATTCGCTGGATTTAGCGATACAAGATGAATCGTTGCACCGAGTCGAAGATCCCTATTCCTATTTGATCATGCTCTCGCCTGAAGATGGCAGTACAGCTCAAGTAAAAAGAGACCAAAACTATAAACTGATAAGCCCTATCATCCATCTTGAAGAATACTATCAGCCGAAACAACGCGCTAAAGCCATTGATTTGGTTATGGCCAATCACAAAACAACCAAACAAACATTGTATCGCCTAATTCGCCAATACTGGCAGCGGGGGCAAATTGTTAACGCGCTTCTTCCTGATTACAAAAATTCCGGCGCAAAAGGCAAAAAGCGAATACCGGGAGAGGTAAAATTGGGGCGCCCCAGAAAGTATAACCCGGGCTCTGGTGTCAATGTTGACGAGTTCATCGAAAAGCTATTTAGAATTGCTATTCAGAAGTATTTGTTAACTGAAAAAGGTTATTCATTTCCCTATGCGCACCGGCGTTTTAAAGATATGTATGAAACTTATTTCCCTGATGTGCCCGAGGCAGAAATTCCAACCAATTGGCAGATGAAGCATTTCTATCAGCGTGAATACACTCAGGTAGAAAAAATAAAAAGCCGAGCAAGTCAAAATTCCTATAACAAAGATATTCGACCTTTGACCGGAACGGCGACTATGCATGCTTTGGGGCCGGGTTCCCGTTTTGAAATTGATGCCACCATCGCAGATATTTACGTGGTTTCTGATGTCAACCGAGGCTGGATTGTTGGACGTCCGGTTGTTTATATCGTTATCGACGTATTCAGTCGTCTGATAGTCGGATGTTACATTGGTTTTGAAAATCCCTCTTATGTAGCCGCTATGCAGGCTTTACAAGTTGCGTTGATTGATAAGGTCGAGCTATGCCATCAATATGGGATAGAAATCGAATCTCAAGATTGGCCCGCTATCGGATTTCCAGATGCTATTTTGGCTGACAGAGGTGAATTACTGGGCTATCAGATAGAAAATCTCGAAAAAAGTTTCTCGGTGCGAATTGAAAATACGCCTCCGTTTCGAGGCGACGCCAAGGGAATTGTTGAGCGTAATTTCAAGACGTTGCAAGCAGACTTTACTCCATTTGCTCCTGGTGTCGTGACGGGAACCATCGTTAAAAAACGTGGTGGTAAGGATTATCGTCTTGATGCCAAGTTATCTATTTCAGATTTTAAAGAAATTATCCTGTCCTCAATTCTTTATCACAATCAGTACCATGTGATGAAGACCTATGACAGATCAGCCGATATGCCGGTTGATTTGCCTTCTGTACCATTAGAACTGTGGAACTGGGGGATTCAACACCGTACTGGCCGCTTGCGCTCAGCTCCTGAAGAAGCAGTAAGATTAAGTTTACTTCCCAGAGCAGATGCAACGGTCTCTGATTTGGGGATATGCATTTTTGGTATCTACTACACCTGCCAAGAGGCGATTGTCGAAGGTTGGATGCATCGAGCCCAAGAAGTGACTCGTCCGCAAAAAGTTTTGGTGGCATATGATCCCAACCTTGCCGATGAAATTTACCTGTTTCCTAGTCGAAACAGTGCTGAGCACTGGGTTTGCAAACTATCAGAGCGCTCCAGGGAGTTTGTTAATTGCACTTTCTGGGAAGTGTGGCAGAGACAAGAGCAGAAAAAATTCACTTATGCTGAAAGTAAAGTCAGAGCTGATAAGCACAAACGAAAGCATGAACAGCGAGTGATTGACAAAATCAGACAAGCAGAAAAATTAAGTCCGGATACCTCAAGCATTCCGAATACTGAACGCATCGGTGGTATTCGGTCGAACCGAAAGGCGGAACTACAAATCGAACGCGACAGTAGAAAACCGAAAATACAACCAGATGTGAAAGACACGGCAGATATCATTCCTTTGCATGGTGTTCCAGAGGAAGATTATGACTACCCGAGTTATGTCGATGAGTTATTCGATGATGAGGATGATAACGAATGAGTTTGCCGAGTGAATATGTCACTGCCGTTTATCAGGATACCGGTAATCCTTCCTACAACGGGAATCCGTTTATCGAGGCGTTGCCGCCAATCATGGAAATTAAGCAATTAAAAGAAGGATTGGAAGGCAAAGTTACTTTCTCGTTAAATAACCTGCAAGACAAACCACGACAAAGGGCTCACATGGTTGCTGCGTTGCTTCATGATTTTTTTCAGCCTTTATCCCAGCATGTATTACTGGAAGAACGTATTTCAATCATGATGCGGCGTGGTTACGTTGGTCGAAACCTATTGGATGGATCACTTAATAAGCATCTGCAAAATGGTTACCAGAGAGTAATGAGTGGTGATCTACAAAGTTATAAATTCAGAGATGTGTCAACGACAGCGCTCTGTCTGTCTCTTATCGGATGCTCAGGTAGTGGTAAAAGTTCAACCCTTGAGCGTATTCTTGCTACCTACCCTCAGGTCATCTATCACGAACAACATAACTTTTTTCAACTCAGCTATCTGAAAATCGAATGCCCGAATAATGGGTCGCAACAAAGTTTGTGTTTGAATTTTTTCCGTGAGGTGGATAAACGGCTAGGTACCAATTATGAAAATACGCATGGTCGCAAACGTCACGGGGTGCCAACGTTACTGGCTCTAATGAGCCAGGTTGCGAATGAACGTGCTATAGGTGTCCTGGTTATTGATGAAATTCAACGCTTGAAAATTCGCAAGGCGGTTGGCCGAGAGCAAATGTTGGAGTTTTTCGTCGAACTGGTTAATACCGTCGGTATTCCGGTGATATTGGTTGGTACGCCGAAAGCTCGCCCTTTGTTTGAAGTCGAATTGCAGTCTGCAAGGCGAACTACCGGCATTGGCTCTGTTTATTGGCAACCTATGCCGCAATATCCGGAAAATCCGAACGCCAGAAGTGAATGGGTTGCTTTTACGAATAAGCTTTGGAAATACCAATGGCTTAATCGGCGTGATGAAGTGCTTACCGAGGAAATCAGAGATTGTTGGTATGAGTTATCTCAAGGGGTTTTGGATATCGTGGTTAAGTTGTTTGTCTTGGCTCAGCTACGAGCAATAGCGTCTAAACTGGAGCGTATCACGGTTAACGTTTTACGCTCTGTTTACGACGATGAACTTAAACCGGTACACCCTATGCTGAATGCTATTCGCCGGGGTAACCCAACCTTGATAGCTAAATACTCCGATCTCCGAGTAGAAGATATCGACAAACGACTGCTTAGCCTCCACCAAAAAATCAATCAGATCCCTGATGAGCCGGAATTACCTTTCAGTAATAACGAACAAGCGATGCGGCTTTATAAGCTACTCGTACAAACTGATTGTCAGTCTGAAATTCTCATTCCGTTGGTTGAAAAAATTTTCCGTGAACAGCCCAAACTGACGATGCGCGAAATGATGCCGGTCATACTTGATTGGTATGACGAAAGTAAGCAGTTTGTCGATCAGCAAACGAAAGCACCAAAAGCGACTGTAGTTAAACGTGCTGATTGGTCAAACCTTGAAACTAGCGATTTGCGATTTGTGTATTCACAACTGACCAAGAAAGAAGATATGTACAGTGCGCTTAAGGCCAATAAACTTATCTTGGATTTGAAAAAGGTCAGTTAAATGCTCGGTTTCCCGGTTCCGTATCCAAATGAGTTGATTTACAGCTTGGTTGCCAGGGCTGGGGTTCATAGTGGAACCATATCGCCTAAGCAGCTATTGGATGAGGTTTATGGAGACCGCAAGGTTATCGCTACGGTTGACCTACCGAGTCACCTGGCTCAAATTTCCGGGCAATATCCATCGGCTTTAAATATTACGACGGCTTCACTGATATACCAGCACACGCTTTTCCCTATTTACGCGCCTTTTATTGAAGAAAGAAAAAGACTGGCTGGCATACGCTGGATGGCAAATCAATCCAAAGGGCTCATACACTTGGTTTTCGGAATTGCTGCTTCAATTGTTAAGCAGCCGAAGCTACTCAGATATTGTCCTCAGTGTTTTGAAGAGCAATTAGGCCAATATGGTGAGAGGTATTGGATGCGTAGCTGGCAAGTGTCCGGGTCTACGTGGTGTTCAAAGCACTCAACCCCTTTGTGTGAGTTTTCTATTCAGCCACATTACGAACATCGCCATGAATTTCATGCGGCAGACACAACACCGGATGACAGGCCAATCCGGCATCATAAAAGGGAAGCTTTACGCATCAGCCACGTTGTCGAACAACTTTTGCAAGTGGAACCACAAAAATCGCCCACATTTTATCAGTGGAGTTGCTATTACCATGATTTGGTTGTACTAGCCGGTTGTAACAGAGGTTCTAATGTAAAACATGATGAAGTTCGGGAGCGAATCCATTCGTTCTGGAGTAGAGGTTGGTTGACGGATAACCAACTCACACTGACGAAGCGAGATACCTGCTGGGCCAGAACTATTTTACGAAAGCACCGAAAAACCTTCAGTTTTATGCAACACCTGATCATTCAGTCCAGTTTACTAGATCAAGATACTTCACCATCTGACATTTTATCTAACGTAAAGCGTTACCCGCAAAAGCAAAGAAATGTCCATCCAGTGGTTTTGCCAAAGCAGATTAATAGAGACAAAAGAACTCAATGGCTGAAGTTGTTGAAAGAGCGCGGGTGCAAACACGCTCGATTACATGGCTCGCAAGGTTTGTACATGTGGTTGTACCGACATGATTATGAGTGGTTGATGAAAATTAACCGACGCTATGAGCATCCGGTCATATATGAAGATAGGCGAGTCGATTGGCCTAAGCGAGATCGTACGCTCGTTCGTCGATTATTTCAGTTGCAACGGGAGTGTGAGCAAGATGATTTTTGTCCCCGTATGACGAGTACTTTTTTGCTGTCAAAACTAAAGCTAGGTGCAATGCCAGAGAGGAAATTTCGGTATCTACCTTTAACTAAGCAATTTCTTGCCAAGTATTCTGAATCGGTTGCTCAATACCAAATTCGACGATTGAGCAATCAGTACATCTCACTCTATTTACAAAATATTCAGATTGAACGGTGGCGTTTACTGCGAGGCTCTGGACTGAGTAAAGAGCGTTTAACTCCACTGGCTAGATGTTTTTTAACAGGAATAACGGAAGGTATATGGGTGATTACAGATTTAAGCACATCCCAGAAGATGCGTTAGTGTTGGGCGTTGGTTCGCTGTTTAAGAAAAATAGCAATGTGTTTTGGGGAATTAATCTCAGCTTTTCCAAAAAACTTGATCGCCCATCAATACCCATT
Organism: Vibrio sp. S17_S38; assembly: GCF_014694375.1. Lineage (GTDB taxonomy): Bacteria > Pseudomonadota > Gammaproteobacteria > Enterobacterales > Vibrionaceae > Vibrio. The sequence continues at coordinate 3,552 of NZ_JAAUWW010000008.1, read as the reverse complement.
GCTGGTGTTCCATTGATTCGACGCTATAAATCATTGAGTGCCAATCAGTCTAATCAGCTAAAAGGAAGACAGTTAACTTTTACCATTAGAGATGCTCAGCTGTGGGGAAGAAAGCGTTTAAGGGACTGCCCTGCTTTTCGTTCAATGGGGAATGGGCACAATTCTGAACAGTGGTGCTTTGAATTTGATGTGCCTGATGGTCCAACTGTTTTCCTACCTCAGCTTGAATTGGCACGTGTTCTTTTTCTACATGATAACTATATGTCCAGAATCTGTTTGGAACACGGAAAACTGTCATCAGATTTCAATATCACCAATATAAACGGGCATTGGCAGATTGATGTGATGCCAAGTTCTAGCTATCCGATTGCCGCTTTTAATGATGAACGTTCACGACGATTCTTAAGTTGGATATTGATGGACCCTGAGGCTCGAACTTCATTTGAAAGTATTCACCAGACAATGATGAGAGAACATACATCCAGTGGGCAGTATAAATTTTGGGATTTCTCTTTTACACCTCCTCGCTTAAGTAGAACAAAACTAGAAGTGTCAGGGTGGCACGATTGGAACAGTAATAGCTTTTTTGTTTGGGAAATTAGAAGGGTGGAAGGCTTGCCATCGAGTATGCCTGATGAACTAGATTTTTATCATCCTGATTTCAAAAGGCAGGTAACAGGCCAAGGTGGCGGAGCTAATTCAGGTAGACCTAAACGTCCAGAAGAGCACGAACTTGATGATGAGGAAGAGGCTGATCCTGATAAAAAACGTGTTGTTTTAGATACAGAATCAGTTGGCTTGTCATTTCGTAAGCCATTCAAGACTAATCGAGTAACTGATAAAACTCGGAAGGCTAATAGCGGTAAGCCTGATGATAGTGAATCTAATGAACAACTTCCCAATAAGTTATCTCCGAATGGTGATAATGCTACAGGTACAATTGCCGGTGCTGATTATGACGTTTTGAATGACGAAAGTGACGATTCATATTTATATGAAAGTAAATTTAATAGCTTTCTTGAGATGATCGAGCGATTGGAGATTAATCACAGGTGCAATACGTATCGTCATCCGTTAAGAAAGTTGCCTAAACTTTCCCGATGCACAAAACATATGATGGCGGATGATGCAAACCCGAGATGTTTGGCTGTCGTAGAGCTGAATTATCAAGGGCAAATATACCACCTTGTTGAGGTGGATACTTCTGATGCGAAAAATTCAATATCGACCATGCTTATGAAGCTAAAAGATACCAGTGGTCTTTTTGATCAAATTGCAGAGTTGGAAATCCGACTGCTTAAAAAGTCATTAGCATGGCCTCGTGACTATATAGAAATGATTTGTGGTGAAGGTAACTTTGATGGGGTTTCACATCCGCCTAGTAAACACAAAGGGTTAATTGATCCTGCTGATATCGATAGGTGGGCGGAGCGGGTTATTGGGTGGTTGGAGAGTTAGAAATATTTCACAATATCACTCCATTTATAATATTGATCTACCGAGCTATTATCATTCGCAAATTTTAGTTATTTCGCAAACAATTCTGGAATAGATAACTTGACAAAACTTGACCTACTCATATACTCATCACATGCAAAAAACACTCAATATAGAAAACGCTGCTGAAGCGATGGAAAAGAAAGGACTGACACAGACTGCTGTGGCAGATAGTCTCTCTGTATCCAAAGAAGCGGTTTCACAATGGTTAAATGCCAAGTCATTCCCACGTCCGAATAAGTTACTTCAGCTAGGAAAACTGTTGGGACTGGCTTTTGACCAGCTTGTTATCAAAGAAGAACTCAACACTCCCAAAGTCGCATTCCGTAAAAAGGCTGCTGCTAAAACAAAAATCCATCATGTAGAGAAAGCACAGGAAATGGGGCGCTTTTTGCGACACCTTGTGCCGTACCTACCATTTGACACTTTTGAAATGCCTCCTGTGCTTAAGTCGCCAAATTGTGATTATGATTATTTGCGTAAAGTGACAGCAAAAGTGCGTGAAGATATCAATGTAGGGGCGACTGATAAGGTTGATTTTAAACATCTTATTCACCGTTTTGTCGATTTGCAGGCGGTTGTTATTCCTGTTTTATGGGGCACTAAACAACGGCATGAGAATGCGATTCACATCTATTTGCCTGACTCTCAAAGTACTTGGGTTTATTTGAATCTTGATACCAATATTCATGATTTCAAGTTTTGGATGGCGCATGAATTGGGACACTGTATGTCACCTGGATTAGAAGGCGATGAGGCTGAAGATTTTGCTGACGCGTTTGCTGGAAGTCTACTTTATCCTGATGAGCTGGCAGAACGAGCTTACCATTCGATTAAGGGGAAACCATCCTCACCGAGCCAAATCACCCATGTAATAGAGTTGGCTGATGAACTTACTATATCTCCATATACCGTGCTGGGACAGGTTAACAAATATGCTGAGTATGCCGGTTTGCCTATTGTTGAATTGAGTAAAAGAGCTTTTCCGGGAGCAGTAACCAACTTCAATAAAAAGTACCCAAACCTGAGCGAAGCTCTGTTGAGCCGAACGGGTCTTGATGAGCAAGGAAAACCCAAAGCAAGAGCATACCTTGACCTTGCCAAGGAAGAAGGTTTTGAAACGCCGATATTTGAGCTTTTGAAAGCCTATATAAAAGAGCACAATAAAGGACCAGGATTTGTGCAAACTGTGCTGGATATGCCATTGCTTGATGCCCGGAGTATCCACACAGAGCTAACCTAATGCCCCAATCCAAAATTCTTGTTGATACAAATGCCTACCTCAGATTAGCAAAAACGATACGGCCTCTATTATTTGTCCCTTTTGGGGACGATGGATATTGTTTGTATATATTGCCAGAACTAAACGAGGAGCTATCTAATCGAAAATTGCAAAGTAAGTTTCCTTGGACTGAAGAAGATGAGTTCATAGAAAATCGCAAATATTTTCCAAGTATTAGCAAGAAGCAGAAAAAATCTATCAATCAGACGTTTGAGTATGTTTGGGATCATGTACAAACTGAACTTCCTGGCCCATCTAGAGTTGATGCTTGGTATATTACATATGCCTTGGAGTTAGGCGTTCCTGTTGTAACAGATGATCAGGATATGAGTGAGCTTGCTCGAGCTTTTGACGCTGATGTTATGTCAACACTTGAACTGCTAAAAATAATGCTGGACAGCGGACATACTGATAAGAAAACGATTGGTGCCTTATGCAATTATTGGAAGCATATAGCAGATTTACCAGCTAAATTTAATCATGATTATCAACGCCTTTTTGGAGAGCTATAACCCCCCGGCTATTAGCTACGCATTACAAGTCTCTTTTTCCATAGCATTAATGGTATCAAACAAAGACCATCTATAATTTGAGGTGGTAGAAGTATGTCTAAACTTAGTATGAAACTTTATTACCTGAATTTTAAAACTGAATGGGCATGAATACACAATTAGTTGTCAACACCAGTTGAAATCTGATCCACTTTTTTAAAAATTCACCGTTTTAATATTGATCCACTTATTTGCTCAGCTATTGCTAATTTCTAATATTCC
>NZ_JAAUWW010000007.1 GCF_014694375.1 Vibrio sp. S17_S38 | reverse complement strand
ACCCACCTGATTCCATGCCGAACTCAGAAGTGAAACACAATAGCGCCGATGGTAGTGTGGGGTCTCCCCATGTGAGAGTAGGACATCGCCAGGCTTTTAATTTAAGAGAGCCCGTTTTAAACGGGCTTTTTTATGCTTAAAACAAAATGCTGATATAGCTCAGCCCGGTAGAGCGCACCCTTGGTAAGGGTGAGGTCCCCAGTTCGAGTCTGGGTATCAGCACCAGTATTTAAAGTTTACGACTTCTTCAAATTTGTCGTCAGATTTTGCTTAGCGACCATAGCATTGTGGACCCACCTGATTCCATACCGAACTCAGAAGTGAAACACAATAGCGCCGATGGTAGTGTGGGGTCTCCCCATGTGAGAGTAGGACATCGCTAGGCTCATATTATTAAAGCCTCCCATTTATGGGAGGCTTTTTTGTTTGTCCTGTCTCGTTCTAGATAAGGTGAGCCTTAAGCTCTTGGATAGGTGCCTTTTCTCTACCCAAATTTTTGTTGGCCAAATCTTCCTTCACATTGAAACCAAACTAATAGACCATTGAGGTGAGCGTGCCTAAGGATCTTAAGAATTGTTTTTATTCTTAAAGAGGGGGGTAGGTGTAGAGAGGTAATTAAGTGCGGTTAAAGTCTTTTAAGTTGAACCATACTAGCCCTAGTGGATGGTGTTTGGGGAATAGTATGGTTCTATAAAGTCCTATCTCATGGTAACAAATTCTTCGCTTCCTGTTGGATGGATTGCAACAACGGCATCAAAATCTGCCTTAGTTGCACCCATTTTCATAGCAACTGCAAAACCTTGGATCATTTCATCAACTGTAAAACCGATACCATGTAGTCCGACAACTTTTTCATCGTTACCGGCACAAACTAACTTCATTTTACATGGTTGACGGTGTTGCGTGACAGCGGTGTACATTGCGGTGAATCCTGACTGATAAACCTTTATATTATCTTTACCATACTGTTCAATCGCTTGCTGTTCAGTAATACCAATAGTACCAATTGGAGGATGGCTGAATACTACAGTAGGAATGAGATCATAGTCCATTTTGGCGTTAGTCTGCCCATTGAATAGACGCTCAGACAATTGACGGCCAGCTTTCACAGCCACAGGAGTCAGTTCAACACCTCCTTCCATAATGTCGCCCACACAATAAATACCTTTCACGTTGGTTTCTTGGTATTCATCGACTTTAATATAACCGCGGTCATTAGTGGCAACACCAGTCACATTTAAGTTAATAGCATCAGTGGTTGGATGGCGTCCAATTGCCCAAATAAGTGTATCAACATTTTGGCTTTCACCGTTTTCAAGGTGGAGAGTGATACTGCCATCGGCTTCTTTAATCACTTCTTTAGGAACAGAATGAGTATGCAGTGTTGGACCTTCGGTATTCATTACTTCAACCAAGGTTTCCACAATCATAGGATCAAAACTGCGTAGTGGTGATTCTTTGCGGACATACAAATGGGTATCAGTGCCGAGAGCGCTTAATACGCCAGCGATTTCGACGGCAATATAACCTGCGCCAACGACAGCAACACGTTTTGGTTGTTCGTTTAGATCAAAGAAACCATTGGAATCAATACCGTGCTCAGCACCTGGTACGTTTGGAATGCTTGGGCGCCCGCCAACGGCAATCAGAATATGATCGGCGGTGTAAAGTTCACCGTTTACCTCAACTGTTTTTGCATCGACAAACTTCGCAAAGCCACGGATTACATTGATTTTATTGTTACCCAAAACACGGTCGTAAGACTGATGAATACGACCAATGTATGCTTGGCGGTTTTCGACCATTTTAGCCCAATTGAAGCTTTTTACTTCAACATCAAAGCCGTAATCTTTTGAGTATAAATTGATGGCTTCAGCTACTTGTGCACCATGCCACATTACTTTTTTCGGTACACAACCAACGTTAACGCAAGTACCGCCGAGATCTTGTGCTTCGATCAGTGCTACTTTTGCACCATACATTGCTGCACGGTTAGCTGATGCGATGCCACCACTGCCGCCACCAATACAAATGTAATCAAAATGCGTCATCTTGTTCTCCGTAACTGTGTTGAAGGCATGTGATATTATCAGCATGCTCATGATTATTAAGTTTGTGAGTTATTTATTCATAATGGGGATCGCCCACCAGAACTGCAACCCCCATTGTTGTGAGTTCGATTATTCAGGGACAATCCAATCTACTTTAGAAAATCCGGTAGATGGTGCTATCGATTGTTGTAATAATGGTAAGATTTCCTGCATCTGACTTTCTAGCTTCCACGGCGGATTAATCACGATCATGCCTGAAGCTGTCATTCCTCGTTCTTCACTATCGGCTGAAACACCTAATTCAATTTGCAGGATTTTACGAATCCCGAGATCTTTTAAGCCTTTCATCATGTCATCAATATTACGACGGTAAACCACTGGGTACCAAATAGCGTATACGCCGGTTGACCAGCGTTTATAACTTTGACCAATTGCTTTCACTACATCTTGGTATTCGTGCGTCAATTCATAAGGTGGATCTATTAATACTAAACCACGGCGTTCTTTTGGCGGTAAACATGCTTTTAAATGAGCAAAGCCATCTTTTTGATGAATAGATACTTGGCGATCACGATGAAATTCTTGTTCAAGTAACGGAAAATCACTAGGGTGTAGCTCAGTAAGAACCATGCGATCATTTGTTCGTAAGTGAGCACGTGCTACGCGTGGAGAACCTGGATAATAACGTAGTTCATTATCAACGTTTAAGTTTCGAATCGCGCCTAAGTAACTGCTCACCTCTTCAGGTAATTCAGAATTCCAAATACGAGCAATCCCTTGTTTGTATTCGCCGGTTTTTTCAGACCATTCATGGGTTAAATCGTAACGACCAACCCCCGCATGAGTATCATGATAAACAAATGGCGCATCTTTTTGCTTCAGAGCATTAAGAATAAGGCTTTGAACAATATGTTTAACAACGTCGGCATGATTGCCAGCATGAAAGCTGTGGCGATAACTCAGCATGAAAGATCTCTTCAAAATAATTCAATATTATAGCCATGATACCGAATATTGACTGGCGATGCTTTACAAAAGATAAACCGCGTTACCCATTGAATTTTACTTATATCGACTACATTTAATAACAAAGACACAAATAATCTAGAATTTAAGCATTGAGCAATAAAGTCTCTCGCTTTAAAAGAACTTGGCGATTACGCCTTCAGTGATTAAGGAAGCATTCATGTCTAACCCGTTATTAAGCTTTACCGACCTCCCGCCATTCACTCAAATTAAACCAGAACACGTTCAGCCCGCAGTGGAACAAGCGATTGCCGATTGCCGCGCTCAAGTGGAAAAAGTATTACAAAATGACGCCGCACCAAGTTGGAATACCATCTGTGAGCCATTAACTGAAACTGATGATCGCCTTGGTCGACTTTGGTCACCAGTAAGCCACTTAAACTCAGTGAAAAACAGCAATGAATTGCGTGAAGTGTACGAAGCTTGCTTGCCGTTACTATCCGAATACGGCACGTGGGTTGGTCAACATAAAGGTTTGTACGATGCGTATAAAGCGATCCAAACCAGTGATGAATTTGCCACATTGAATACCGCTCAACAAAAATCAATTACCGATGCATTAAAAGATTTCGAATTATCGGGTATTGCACTTCCTGCGGATGAGCAAAAACGTTATGGCGAGATAAGTAAGCGTTTATCTGAGTTAGGGTCAACCTTTTCCAATAATGTGCTGGATGCGACCATGGGTTGGAGCAAGCTGATCACGGAAGAATCCGAATTAGCCGGAATGCCAGAATCGGCTGTGTCGGCGGCAAAAGCGAATGCAGAAGATAAAGAATTAGACGGTTGGCTGTTAACACTTGAAATGCCATCTTACATTCCTGTGATGACCTATTGTGATAATCAAGCATTACGCCAAGAAATGTATGAAGCCTTTGTGACTCGTGCCTCTGATCGTGGTCCAAATGCAGGTAAATGGGACAACACAGAAATTATGGCTGAAGAGTTAAAATTACGCCATGAAATCGCTCGTTTGTTAGGTTTTAGTTCGTACGCTGAAAAATCACTGGCGACTAAAATGGCAGAAAACTCTGGTCAAGTGATGAGTTTTTTAAACGACTTAGCCATCAAAGTGAAGCCGCAAGGTGAAAAAGAAGTCGAGCAACTACGTCAGTTTGCTGAGCAAGAATGTGGTGTGACTGAATTGAACTTGTGGGATATCGGCTATTACAGCGAAAAGCAAAAACAAAAACTTTTTCAAATTTCAGATGAAGAACTGCGCCCATACTTCCCAGAAGCTAAAGTTGTTTCGGGTTTATTTGAAGTATTAAACCGTGTGTTTGGTATGACTGTAAGCGAAAAGGAAGGCGTAGAAGTGTGGCATAATTCAGTCCGCTTCTTTGAAATTAAAGATCCGAAAGGCGAATTACGCGGTAGTTTTTATCTAGATTTATACGCTCGTGAACATAAACGTGGCGGGGCGTGGATGGATGAATGCCGCGTGCGCCGTAATTTGAAAGATGGTTCTATCCAATCACCAGTGGCGTACCTAACTTGTAACTTCAACAAGCCAGTGGGTGATAAGCCTGCGTTGTTTACCCATGATGAAGTCGTTACCTTATTCCATGAGTTTGGCCATGGTATTCACCACATGCTCACCAAGGTAGCTGTTGCCGATGTATCTGGTATTAACGGTGTGCCTTGGGATGCGGTTGAATTGCCAAGCCAGTTCTTAGAAAATTGGTGCTGGGAAGAGGATGCGTTGTCATTTATCTCTGGTCATTACCAAACGGGTGAACCACTGCCAAAAGAAATGCTCGATAAAATGCTGGCAGCAAAGAATTTCCAATCGGCAATGTTTATTTTGCGCCAGTTAGAGTTTGGCCTATTCGATTTCAGTCTGCACTCGCAATACGATCCTGAAGTCGGCGCGAAAGTGCTAGAGACGTTAGCTGAAGTAAAAGCCAAGGTTGCAGTACTGCCAAGTTTAGAGTGGAATCGTTTCTCACATGCATTTAGCCATATTTTTGCAGGTGGTTACAGCGCCGGTTACTACAGCTATTTATGGGCTGAAGTGCTTTCCAGCGATGCATTCTCCCGTTTTGAAGAAGAAGGTATTTTCAATAAAGAAACCGGTCAAAGCTTCTTGAATAACATCCTAGAAATGGGTGGCAGTGAAGAGCCTATGGAGCTGTTCAAGCGCTTCCGCGGTCGTGAGCCACAAATTGATGCCATGTTGCGCCATGCTGGCATTGAAGGATAAATAATTCTCTTTATTTGAAATGAAAACACAAAGCCCTGAATGAAAGTTCGGGGCTTTTTAGTCTATCTAACGTACTGCTTATTCAGTTAAATTCTTATCTAATCAATTTTTGCACATTTGAGCTGATCAACACATTCGACAATTTTTCCAACAGCGAACCATTTTGGTGCCAATAATGCCAATACAGTGGGACTTGTACGCCGTCCTGTTGTGGGAATATTTCAACTAATTGATCAATAAAAGGTTCCGCTTGTAAGAGCGGCAGCAAACCATAACCTTGGCCGCTGAGTACCATGTGCACTAAACCTTCGCTTGATGGGCAAATATGGTAAGGATAAGTCTGATTAAAGCCATATTGTTGCAAGGATTGTTTATGTAGTTTATCGGAGGAGCCAAAAATAACAGCTGGCGCATGAGGTAACTCTGCATGTCGATCGTGAGTGGAAAAGTAACGTTGATAAAAATCATGAGTGCAATAAAAACGGTACTCCATATTGCCAAGAAAATAGCTACGAGTGCCATTGAGTGGTTTTTCTGAGCTACACAAACAGCCCAGCACTAACCCTTCTTCCAGATGCTTTAAGCCTTCACTTTGATCTTCAATAATGAGTTCAAATATCACACCATGTTGCTGTGAAAAATGTTGAATCGCAGGAAACCACCACGTGGCTAAGCTGTCGGCGTTCACCACGATTTTAATGGCATGTTGTTTGGTCATATCGCCCATTACATGACTTAACTCTAATTCGAGTTGTTTGACCTTAATGACATGATTAGCCAGTGCTTGTCCGGTTTCAGTTAATGACAGAGCTTTGCCACGATGAACCAAAATCGCCCCCACTTTTTGCTCAAGCGAACTGATACGTTGAGAAATAGCCGATTGCGTAATATTGAGCTCATTGGCGGCGGCGTCAAAACTTTTGAGTGCGCCAATACGCTCTAGTGATTCCAATAATTTATAGTCGAACATAATGTGTATTAAATAAGTTTATCTAATGTTAGTTAAGTTATTTTAATTTTAACTTATGATGAGTTGGCGTGATACTGCGCGTCTCACGTTTTCACTTCAAGTTTTTAAGGAATCCACTCATGTTGGCAATGGTAGTCAAAGGGGCATTTTTGTCGGGTAGTTTAATTGTGGCAATCGGTAGTCAAAATGCCTTTTTATTAAAGTCAGGATTGAAGAATAACCATGTGATGCTGGTGGCGACCATTTGCTTTCTTGGCGATATTTTGATGATCTCAACCGGTATTCTAGGTGTGGGTGCATTATTAGAACAAGCGCCAATATGGCGCGATGCCTTAACATTGGCTGGCATTGCCTTTTTATGTTGGTATGGATTTTTATCGGCTAAATCAGCATGGAAAGGCCAAAGTCATCTAGATGTTGACTCTGGTGATGTCAATCGCAGTTGGGTGGCCGTGGCAATGATGACGCTTGCGATGACTTTCCTTAATCCACATGTGTATATCGATACTATTGTGGTGTTAGGCGGTGTCACTTCATCGCTTACTTTTGATGAGAAAAAATGGTTTTTGCTTGGCTCACTAACGGCGTCGGCAGTGTGGTTTTATGGCGTGGCGTATATTGCCAAAAAACTGATCCCATTTTTTGCCAACCCGAAAACCTGGCAGATTTTAGATAGTGTGATTGCGGTGATTATGTTTTCGATTGCGGCAGGGTTGGTGAGGGGATTGGTTTTTAGTTCCTAGTCTCGAGATCCGAGTAAAACATATCGACCAATTACCGTCATTCCAAAAGTGAGGGACGAGCTGTTTGGAATCTCCTAAAGCACGCTGAGACGCCAATAGTTGTGGGAGATTCTGAACTGCGCCCCTACGTCGATTTTCAGAATGACAGGCTTTTTCTTAATATAAAAAAAGCTTCATCATCTACCGCTAACTGGGAGATGAGAAGCTTTTGGTTAAGGGAATGGTTATTGTTGAGTCTCTTAGCTCGGCTCTTGAGCTAAGCGTCTTCGTGACTCGTCACTTGCTATTAAGAGAACTGATTCATGGTGTTGTTCTCACCTGAGGCTTTTAGTGCTTGGTCGCCAGAGAAGTATTCTTTGTGATCATCTCCAATGTTCGAACCTGACATATCTTGGTGCTTCACTGATGCCAAACCTTGGCGTAACTCTTTACGTTGAACGCCAGCCACATAAGCCAACATGCCTTGCTCTCCGAAGTAGTCTTTCGCTAAGTTATCGGTAGAAAGTGCTGCTGTGTGGTATGTCGGTAGCGTGATCAGGTGGTGGAAAATACCCGCTTGCGCCGCCGCATCACGTTGGAAGCTTTGGATTTTCTCATCCGCTTCTAGCGCCAATTCTGAACCATCGTACACTTGGCTCATCAATTGGGAACGCTCATAAGTGGATACGTCTTTTCCTGCTTCATTCCAACCATCAAATACTTGTTGGCGGAAATTCAGCGTCCAGTTGAATGATGGGCTGTTGTTGTAAACCAACTTGGCATTTGGTATTACCTCACGAATTCGATTGACCATGCCTGCAATTTGTTCAACGTGAGGTTTTTCGGTTTCAATCCACAATAGATCAGCGCCGTTTTGTAGGGAGGTAATGCAGTCTAGTACAACGCGATCTTCACCTGTGTCAGGCTTGAAGCGAATCAGACCATTAGGCAGACGAGTGGGTTTGATCACTGCATTACCTTGTTTTAGTACCATATCACCGGATTCAAGCTCAGATAGAGACGTAATTTCTACGCCATCAATATAAGCGTTGTATTGATCGGAAAGATCGCCTGGTGTCTGTGATACTGGAATTTTTTGCGTTAGCCCCGCGCCCAATGAATCGGTACGCGCTACAATCACGCCATCTTCTACGCCCATTTCTAGAAATGCATAACGTACGGCATTGATTTTAGCCAGAAAATCTTCGTGCGGCACGGTGACTTTTCCGTCTTGGTGGCCACATTGTTTGGCATCCGATACTTGGTTCTCAATTTGAATGCAGCACGCACCCGCTTCAATCATTTTCTTCGCGAGTAAATAAGTCGCTTCTTCGTTACCAAATCCGGCATCAATATCGGCAATGATAGGAACAACATGAGTTTCAAAGTTATCGATTTGTTTTTGTACTGCTTGGATTTTGATGTCGTCACCGGAAGCTTTAGCCGAGTCCAAGTCTTTAAATAAATGATTTAACTCACGAGCATCGGCTTGCTTTAAAAAGGTGTACAGCTCTTCAATCAGCATAGGAACCGAGGTTTTTTCATGCATGGATTGATCGGGCAGTGGGCCAAATTCAGATCGCATAGCCGCGACCATCCAACCTGAAAGATACAAATAACGACCGCGTGTGGTTTCAAAATGCTTTTTAATTGAAATCATCTTTTGCTGGCCGATAAATCCATGCCAACAACCTAGAGATTGAGTGTAGTTAGATGAATCAAGATCATAAGCGTCCATGTCTTCACGCATAATTTTCGCAGTATAATGCGCGATATCCAAACCGGTTTTAAAGCGATTTTGCAGGCGCATACGAGCCACATATTGCGGTGTGATCGCACTCCAAGTGCTGCCTTGCTTTTCGATCATTGAGGTCGCATCTGCAAGCTGTTGTTTGTAGCTGTTTTGCTGACTATTTGATAAATGAGTAGTGGTATTTGGCATAATGATTCCCTTCTATTTGCTTTGATTCTCATTGCAAGAGCGCTTTGCTTCTTTTAGCGAGGCTGCTCTACGATTTTTGTTATTGAATTAAATTTATAATTTCGCGATTTTTATTACCGTCATCCTGAATAGCGACGAAGGCGTGTGGTTCAGGATCTCCTTCCACTATTGAGCCTCTACGGTGTAGGAGATCTTGGATAACACGTGTCTCGTTTTCTTATTGATCCTTAGCCCAAGCTCGATATTGGTGTAACAAAGGTTCGGTATAGCCACTTGGCTGATGGCGACCTTGGAATATCAGCTCCCTTGCTGCTTGGAACGCTAAACTGTGTTCAGTGTGAGGCGACATCGCTTTATATCCTTCAGTACCTTGATTTTGGCTGTCTACCACTTGCGCCATTTTGTGCATGCTGTCCATAACTTGCTCTGGGCGGCAGATACCGTGTAATAACCAGTTGGCAATATGTTGGCTGGAAATACGTAGCGTGGCGCGATCTTCCATTAATTCAATATTGTTGATGTCTGGTACTTTTGAGCAACCAATCCCCAGCTCAACCCAGCGAACGACATAACCTAAAATGCCTTGAATATTGTTGTCTAACTCGGCTTCGACTTGCTGTTGAGTCAGCTCATTTTCAGCCAGTAATTCAAGCTGTAATAAATCCTCAATTGTTGCTGGTGGACGTTGGCTAATCGTTGGTTGTTGCTCAAATACATTGACTTGATGGTAATGAATAGCATGTAGAATCGCCGCGGTTGGTGATGGTACCCAAGCGGTATTAGCACCTGAAAGTGGATGGGCGATCTTGGCGCTCATCATGGCGTTCATTTCCTCTGGCATCGCCCACATGCCTTTGCCTATTTGCGCTTTACCTGCAAAACCACACGCTAAACCCACGTCAACATTGTTGTTTTCATAAGCTGAAATCCAAGCTTGATGCTTGATCTCAGCTTTTGGTTTGAATGCGCCCGCTTGCATGCTGGTATGAATTTCATCGCCAGTGCGATCTAAAAAACCAGTATTGATGAACACCACACGAGATTGCGCCGCGCGGATGCATTCTTTTAGATTAACGGTAGTGCGACGTTCTTCATCCATAATGCCCATTTTGATGGTGTTTGGTTCAAGTTCTAGCATGTTCTCTACACGTTCAAAGATTTCGTTACTGAATGCCACTTCTTCTGAGCCATGCATTTTGGGCTTCACAATATAAATGCTACCAGTGCGGCTATTGGCGACACGACACGCTTGAGGATTTTTGATTTCGATAGCTGCAATCAAGGAGGTGATCACGGCATCAATCAAGCCTTCTGGCATATTGTTGCCGTGTTGGTCTTGCGCTAAATCACTCGTCATTAAGTGACCGACGTTACGCACCATCAACAGTGAGCGGCCATGTAAGGTGTAGTCATCGCCATTTTTATGGGTGTAACTACGATCGCAATTAAGGCGGCGAATCTGGGTTTGATTGCCTTTGTTGATGGTCGCGGTTAGGTTGCCAGTAATTAAACCAAACCAATTACGGTACGCTTCAATTTTGTCTTCACTGTCTACCGCGGCTACCGAATCTTCAAAATCCATGATGGTAGAAAGTGCCGATTCCATTTGAATATCATCTAAACCAGCGATGTTATGCTGACCAATCGCTCCTTTGCGGTTAATGATCAGCTCAATATGCAGACCATTATTTTTTAAAACGATAGACGTGGGTTCCACATCCGGGTTACTGGAAGCCACAAACTGGCAAGGTTGGGCTAAACCAGATTGGCTTCCATCTGGAAATGTTGCTAAAAGGTGGTGAAAATAAACCGAATAGCTTTGAACGTCGTGATGTGAGCCTTCTTTTAATGGAAAGTTGTCATCCAAAAAAGTTTTAGCGAAAGCAATCACATGCTTACCACGAGCAGGATTGTATTTTTTGCCCACCTTTAAACCGTCAGATTGTGAAATCACATCTGAGCCGTAAGCTGCATCATATAAACTGCCCCAGCGAGCATTAGCCGCGTTTAAAACAAAGCGAGCATTTTTAATCGGAACCACCAATTGCGGCCCTGCCATGATCGACATTTCTTCATCTACATTGCTGGTGGTTATTTGGAAATCATCGCCTTGCTCAACCAAGTAACCAATGTCACGTAAAAATGCTTGGTATTGATCGGTATTTAATTGGCTAGGATTGGCTTGATGCCATTGATCAATTTGTTGTTGTAGCGTTTCACGCTGGGCTAAAAGCGCATTATTTTTTGGAGCAAGATCGGTTAACAGTTGGCTAAAATCTTGCCAAAACTGTGCTTGGTTTAACCCTGTTAGCGGCAACACTTCTTGATTGACGAATTGAACTAGGTCAGCGTTGATCTTGTGTGCCATCGACGGTGTGTTTTTGGTATTGATTGTCTGAGCTAAGTTCATAATATTTCCCTCGTGTTACCGGTTATAAATGTGGTTCTGATAGAGCAATTAGTGACGGCTGTCTTAAAACTGAACATCAAATGCGGTTTTCTTATCTTGTGACTAAAAGAATATCTATAAATTAACTAAAATTTCACAAAGGAAATTACACACTGTAAATTTTACAAAATAATCATAGGAAGTTCTCAAGGATGAAAACGGTACATTCACTCAATCGACAATCTCATTTTTTGGGAACAAAAGTCCGTAACCTGCGGAAACGTAACGGATTAACCTTGGAGGACTTATCCGCGCGTTGTGTCAAAGTGGATGCTGAAGATGCGCCATCTGTTTCTTATCTTTCGATGATCGAGCGCGGTAAAAGAGTGCCAAGTGAAGCGATGCTGGATGTGATTGCGCAAGTATTTCAAAAGCCATTAAGTTGGTTTTTAGACGATGCCAGTGAGGAACAAGAATTCGCACCAGAAAAAGGTACCCGTGGTGGTATCAATGGCATGGCACTTGAACCAAGCTTCCTGTTTTCTAATGATATTTTACAGATTGCCATTCCAGAAATGCTGTCTCAAACAGGAACGACAGGACATCAATTCGCCCATTTGCTTATTCGTGCTCACCAAGAACATCATCAAAACCATTTTCCAGATCTAGAAAAAGCGGCGGAAAAAATCGGTCAAAAACGTATGCCACTTTCCGTTGATGATTTACTGGAAATCTGTAAAGAGGTAGGCGTAAAAATTAAATGGTTTGATGAGCCGTCACAAGATGTAGTCGATAAAGCGGGCATTAAATCTAAGCATATTGTGCGCTCTTATGCTGAAGCTCCGAGTGTTATTCGTATTAATAAAGCCCTCAAAGCGACGCCAGAAAAGTTGAAGTATGATCTAGCGGTGCATATTGGCCATAAGGTATTGCATAACAGTGATGGTGAAAAAAACGTTATCGCGTCTGATAATCGTAATTTATCGACACTCAAACGAGATGATAAATCTCGAGATACGTTAAATTTAGATTCACAACATATCCTACAAGCGTGGCGAGATTTTGAATGTTCGTTTTTTGCGGGCGCGTTACTGTGCCCCAAAGTACCATTTCGTCAATTGCTTGACCGCCATGGCTATGAGATCAGCGTGAGTAAATTGATTGGTGTATCGGAATCGGTGGTGATGCGTCGTATGACCGCCGTGTCTTCGTATCCGCATTGGCATTATTTTGATGCATACAATCCCGGGAAATTAAAAGCGGTGTATCGCGGTAACGGTATTCCGCTGCCGTGGGGCAATATGCGAATGGTGGAAGATCCGTGCCAGCATTGGTCAGTATTTCGCATGATAGGCATTCCGGGAAATACGCCAGTCGCGCAAATTTCGGTGTTAAATCAAGATGGTGTGCCACACATTTATTGCTGTGAATCGGTCAAGGTGAAAGACATGGCGGGTAATTACCATGTGCTATGCAGCGGAATCGATTTAAATCCCGCTTTGGATGCACAAGGTGAAAATGCAGTAGAGATTGCCACTGCATTGCAAAAAGAATGTGTGCGCCGAGGCGGTCAAGCTGTAATACCACATGGTATTCGACAAAAGTTATTAACCGTGGCCAGAATTTTAAATATTAATTGGATTGAACGCGGAATTGAAAATGACGCCAGAGTGATTTGTGCTCGCGGTGGCATGTGCCCACGGGTACCAACCTGTTATACCGATAAAGCCGAAACTCGCAGCTCTGAACTGAAAGTATCGACTTTATAAGATTAAGTGATCACTATCGGAAACTCTGATATTGAGATCCCGACATGTGGGAAACGAGGCTTATGCCCCAATCACGCCACCATCTTCACGGGTAATTTTCATCACGGTTGAGCGCGGAATGCCGTTGAGAGCAGAGAAACTTCCCGTGGGGTGCTGCACGCCAATCAGCATGGTTTTATTATCTGGGCTAAAAGTGATTCCAGTGATTTCACAACCAGTTGGCCCAGTTAGAAATCGTTTGATCTCACCGGTATTAGGATCGCCACACAGCATTTGATTATTTCCCATGCCAGCAAAATCGCCTGAATTTGAATAATCACCATCAGTTTGGATCCATAGGCGACCAGCGTTATCAAACCCAATCCCATCAGGACTATTGAACATATTGTCTTTGTTTATATTCTGGCTACCCGAACGCGGATTTTTAACATCGTATTTATCCGGATTACCTGCCATCACATAAATATCCCAAGTGAATTCATTGGAGGCATGGTTACCATTTTTAGGTTCCCAACGAATGATATGACCATAAATATTGTTTTCGCGAGGGTTGGCTGCATTTAATGCTTGGTTCTCTTTTACGCCTCGGTTTTTATTGTTGGTTAATGTACAAAATACTTGATCGGATTTTGGATTAATCGCTACCCATTCAGGGCGATCCATTGTGGTTGCGCCGACTTGTGTCGCTGCTTGACGAGCAAAAATAACTACTTCAGCTTGATTATTAAAACCATTTTCAGGCGTTAAACCATTTTTGCCAAAGGTCAGCTCTAACCATTCGCCATTACCGTAAAGCTCACCATCTTGAGCGGAAAATTTGGCTACATACAATGTCCCTTCATCCAATAAATCACGATTGGCTTCTGGTTTACTTGCATTATATTTTGCTTTCGAAACGAATTTATATAAATGCTCACCACGTTCATCATCACCTAAATACACGACTATTTTGTCATCTTGGTTGATGGTTAAGGCGGCGTTTTCATGCTTAAAGCGCCCTAGAGCCGTGCGTTTTTTAGGTTTTGAATTTGGATTCATTGGATCGATTTCGACTACCCAGCCGTGACGGTGGTTTTCATTCGGCTCTTTTTGTATATCAAATCGCTCATCAAATTGATGCCAATTGAAGTCACCATCCCCTGATTTTATACCGTATCGAGCATCTTTCTCTGGCACTTTAATGTCGTCCTTACTGCCAAAGAAGCCATCAAAATTTTCTTCACAAGTTAGGTAGGTTCCCCAAGGTGTCGAACCATTAGCGCAGTTATTAAATGTGCCTAGCACTTGTGTACCGGTTGGATCAGCATTGGTTTTGAGGTGTTGATCGCCAGCGGCAGGCCCGGTGAGTTCCATTGGAGTGTAAGCGGTAATGCGGCGATTAAGACGACCGTCAACATTCACATTCCAGCCTTGCTGATCTTTATGAAGCTCAACAATAGAAACCCCAACCGCAGCTTGTGAACGGCGAACTTTTTCGGCGGTTAATGTTTTACCGTGATCATTAAATAAAGTGGTGTAATCTGTACTTTCATTATTTACCGCTAAAACGGCGCGCGATTGGCTGAGTGGCAAAAATGTCATGCCATCGTTATTGTCACCAAATTGGTTTTCTTGATCTGCGGCTGAGTTGGTTTGGGAAAAAAGAGCGGCTTTAGGCTTAATTGAATCACCCCAAGCGATAAGTGGTTGAGCGAGATAACCTTTTGGAACCACAACGGTATCTGAGGTTGAAGCTGCGATGGGATTAAAGCCAATAACGGTTGGATTGCTGTGTTTTTTTGTCATCGCATTGGCTAACGGTGACGTCGCAAAAAAGGCAATAGAACTTCCTGCTGCCGTTGTTTGTAAAAATCGACGTCGACTTAAGCTGTTATCGATAATTTTTGAAAAATCAGAAGGTGTAGATAAAAGGTTATTTGAATGCTCATCGTGCTCAATATGTGTCATAACAGCTTCCTTGGTCTATTTTTAGTTTGACCAAGAGGCTAAGGTTTCTATGTTAAATAAATATGACGATCTATTTACGGTAATATTTCATGTGAGATATACCCGTCTTACTTACCGCCTCACTGCAACTTTAATTACTTTGGGTATAAATGCTGAGAAGGCCACAATGAGCACTCCAAAATACGTTATGGATTTACGTTGCGATTAATGGGGTTTTGCAAAGAAATCAAGGTTTCAGTGGACTGAACTTCATCAATTGCTTGCAGCTTATCGATTAAAACATGCTGTAATTCTTCGATGTTTTTACACATCAGTTTGACGAAAATATTGTAAGCGCCGGTGGTGTAATAGGCTTCGACCACTTCATCTAAGGCATTCAGTTTCGCGATCGCAGAATGATAATCACGCGCCGCGTTTAAGTTAATCCCAATAAAACAGCACACATCATAGCCGAGTTTTTTCTCATTAATGACCACTTCGGTACGCTCAATAATATTAGCGGCGCGCATTTTTTCTACCCGAACATGTACGGTGGCAGGGCTAACATTAAACATTTTAGCCATTTCGGCGTATGGGGTACGAGCATCGGCCATCAAAGTTTTGAGGATATCTCGATCAAGTTGGTCGAGTTTAGGTACGTTATTTTGCATGCTGTCTTCCTGATCCTGAATAGAATATAATTTAACATACATTGACCGCTATCCCACGTTATCCATACTATTTCCTTTGTGGGTTGCTTATCTTTAGCCTTTTTCGCGGTTATGTTGATTTTCCTATTATTTATCTATTATAGAGGTTGCCGATTGTGCAGTTGAACTTATGTTGTGAAGCGCCAGAAAGAATAGCGGAACTTCAAGAACTTGCCCAACGTTGGCAACTGACGCACCAAGCTGACTCCGTATTTTCCCTTGTTTTAACTTCTGAGAGATTAGAGCTGCGTAAATTAGATGAGCCCAAATTAGGGGCGATTTATGTTGATCTGGCGGGCGGAGCGGTGGCGCATCGACGTAAATTCGGTGGCGGAAAAGGTCAAGCAATAGCCAAAGCTGCAGGATTAAATAAAGGCGGTAGACCAACGGTTTTAGATGGTACCGCTGGGTTGGGACGAGATGCCTTTGTATTGGCCTCATTGGGTTGTAAAGTGCAGATGGTTGAGCGCAATCCAGTGGTGGCTGCATTGTTAGATGATGGATTAGCGAGAGCCAAACAAGATCCTGAAATCGGCGGTTGGGTGAGTGAGCGAATGAGCTTGTTGCATGCTTCTAGTCATGATGCTTTGACGCAATTAACACAGCAAGCTGACTTTGTGATGCCAGATGTCGTTTACCTTGATCCAATGTATCCGCACCCTGAAAACAAAAAAAAATCGGCATTAGTCAAAAAAGAGATGCGTGTTTTTCAGTCTTTAGTTGGTGCGGATAATGATGCGGATGCGTTGCTTAAACCTGCATTAGCGCTCGCTACTAAGCGAGTGGTGGTGAAACGCCCTGACTATGCGAATTGGCTAGATAATCAAAAACCGAGCATGGCGATTGAAACCAAAAAGAATCGTTTTGATGTCTATGTCCTAAACGCCATGACAGAGAAATAGAACGCGCATAACGAACACTTGACCTAAACTTCACAAATATATTGAAATTTATTCGTTATTAGATGGTCTTATCTACTTGAATGGCAAATTAAAAAAAGAGAGCAGTATGAAATCTACAACCCTATTACTATCATTAGCGTTATTGCTACCTGCGACTACATTTGCAGCAACGTCAACTTCGGATTCGGCTTGTTCTGAATTGAGCAATAAGATCATCGTCGGATCAAAAGAATGGCTGACGGTCATGAATACCGATCAAAGAACCATTGCTAAAATAGATACGGGTGCAACGACCTCTTCAATTAATGCGCTTGATATTAAAGACTTTGAAAAAGACGGCAAAGATATGGTGTCATTTAAACTTAAATCAAAAGATAAAGTCAGTGATACGATTACGTTACCAGTGAAACGTTGGGTTAAAATCAAGCAGTCTTCGACCACCAAGCTGTCTCGTCGCCCAATTGTGGAACTTGAAATTAAACTAGGTGATAAAACCTACACCACACCGTTTAACCTTGTCGATCGTGACCATATGGTTAGCGATATATTACTTGGTCGCTCATTCCTAAATCCGATCGCTTTAGTCGATGTTGAGCAAAAATACATTTATAAATAAGCGTTGTTATAAATAACGATTAAAGCTTGAATGAACAGTTTGAGGTGCTGACGGCGTATCGCCATTGGTGCCTTAAACTATTAACAAGATAGCTTCATAGGGTTAATTTTGAGTATTGCATGACCAATTCAGCAATGCTTTTAGTGGCAAACTTCTTCATTAAACTAGAACGATGTACTTCTACTGTTCTGACCGCAATACACAAATCATCAGCGATTTGTTGATTCTTCATACCTTTCACGATTAACGCTAAAATTTCTTTTTCTCTCTCGGTTAATGATGCAAATGCCAATTGGATGGTGCTGGTTGCCTGTGCTTGGCGTGAATATTCACATGCTTTATCAATTGCCTGAGCGAGTTTTAATCCATCGACTGGTTTTTGCAGGAAATCCACCGCGCCTTGTTGCAGAGCTTCAACTGCCATCGGTACATCGCCATGTCCGGTTAAATACACCACACCTAATGGGCTGTATTGTTTGATCAATTGTTGATGGACTTGTTGGCCGCGCATTAATGGCATGCGGCTATCCAGTACGACGCATCCCGCTTTGTCTAATTGAGCATGATTGAGAAAATCGGATCCGTTAGAAAAACACGTCACTGAGTAATCTAATTCTTGTAATAAAAAAGCCAATGAATCGAGTACGGAATCATCGTCATCGACCAAATAAATAGGAAGCATCATTATAGTTATTTATTCCTTAATACAATGGGGTGTTAGATGGTTGAGTGAGAGAACTATAGGGCAGTTGAATACGAGCTTCACAACCATGAGGCTGAATCGATTGTAAGGTAAAATGGCCGCGATGATGCTCAATAATGTCATGGCAAATCGATAAACCAAGTCCTAATCCTTCCTCTTTAGTAGTCACAAATGCAGCCTGCAAATGTTCAATTGGATGACTTAGCCCTGCGCCATTATCGGTAATAATAATATGGGCTTCATTAGCAAGATACTCGACAACAATCTTAATGTGATTATCCAGTGGATCACCGTGACTTAAACAAGAATCCGTAGCATTGTTGAGTAGATTAATCAGCACTTGTTGTATCCCGACAGGATCAAGATGAACGTCACGAGCACGACCAATAATTTGAGTGTGAATATTCACATGTTTAAGGCTTAAATCGTGTCTCAGCAGGGCAATGGTGTCATCTATGATCGCTTGAATATTGAAATCTCTGGTGGCAATTGGTCTTTTGGTAATTAAGTTGCGTAAGCGCTGCACTATCGCATCGACTCGCACCACTTGTTGCTCAATTTTTTCCATGATCGGAGTGAGATCTTCCGCTTTGGCGCCCTTAGATATTTTAATTATTGCCCCTTGATTGTAATTACGGATCGCGGCCAAAGGCTGGTTGATTTCATGCGCTAGGTTGCTACCCAACCCACCGACAATGGCAACTCGTTGTGCATGTTCCAGCATTTGGCTTTTCTGTTTTAAGTCGTAGTTGGCTAAGTTCAACAATTTTTGATTACGATTAAAGCGGTATTCCAACCAAAAGTGATAACCGCTGAGTGCTAAAAATAATATTAATGCCACCCATGCCCATTGTTGATTTTGCTTTAACCACAGTAATGCTTGTTGCCACCAAGGGGTTTGTAACGGATGAATATTGAGATCTTGGTATAACTTATTAATGCGCAGTGGACTAATTGGGGAGGCCCAGCCTTTTGATTGGGCGGCGGTAGCTGCGATGCTGTCGGCAGGCAGGCTGAGTAACGCTTTAGCAACATTGGTGGCAAGACCTTCACTCGCTTTACTTGTTTTGGCAAATGACCAATTGGGATAAAGCGGCGTAGAGACTGAGCAAGGAAAGCCTGGGGGCGGGTTATTATTAATGACGCGAAATTTTTCAGCATCAATTAATCCGTCCTTGGCCATATTCTCAAGTAAACAGGCAGGCGTAATTGCCACATCGGCGCGATTATCACGCAGTTGATAGATCATGGCGTCCAATGGGAATCCAATATAATCAATGTGCTGAAAGAAATTTTGTGGGTCTTGTTGTTGTGACTTTAGGTATTGCTTTAAAGTCAGAAAGCCGCCAAAGGCATCGGGTGAAACTGCAACGGCGTGCGAGTGTTGTAAATCGTTCAAACTTACAAAAGGACTATTCACTCTTACCACTAAAGCACTGCCTAACGCCTGATTAGTACCATGTGGCCAAGGGCTGTTTAACGTGGCGATCCAAGACAGTGGGAATTGCTGGCCAAGCATGACAGATTGTCCGGGATTGGTGATCGCAAATTCAACGGTGTCTTCACGTACCGCTTGTTCTAGTTGCTCTAAATTACTTGGCAATAGCTCAAACTGATATTGAGGAAGTTGGATATTGAGCCAATCAATCGTGGGCTGCCAACGTTGTATTGCGTCAACATTGCCGCGTGGCGCTAAAACTGCAACCTTGATGGTAGGTGTTTGAGGTTGCTGCGCATAAGCGTTCAGGCTCAACAATGGGCTTAAAAATGAAATAAGCAGCAGACAGAATAAGCATCTTATTTTTCGAACATGGATGAGATGCGTCAAATTGTATCCTTTATGCCAAATTATATGATGAGTAAAAGAGATTCCCTCCTCTATACCTAAAACAGCGTCCGTTTTAAATAAGCCGAGTACTTTTATTCTAGCTTAATTTGTTCTAGATCAAGTGACGTTGGCTTATGTGGAAAACCACAGTAGAGCAAAAATTATCCATTAGAGAGAATACCTCTTAATAGCTAGTACCACCAAGGTAGATTCTAATGGATAAAACGAAACGTCGATTTTTTAGTGGCATAGGTGCGATCACCGCAGGCGCTGCCATCATTCCCGTGACCAGTGTCGCTGCAACACCGATTATTCGCAATAACCAAGAACCTGATCGCCAAGGTATGAAAGGTAAGCGTTATGCGATGGTGGTTGATTTGCGTAAATGCATTGGCTGCCAAGCGTGTACCGTGGGTTGTAGTATTGAAAACCAAGCGCCAATCGGCCAGTTCCGTACCACGGTGAAGCAATATGAAGTCACCTTAAATGATGGTTCAACCGCGAGCAGACAAACCAAAATGTTTACTTTGCCGCGTCTTTGCAATCATTGCGAAAATCCACCTTGTGTTGCTGTCTGTCCTGTTCAAGCCACTTTCCAGCGTGAAGATGGCATTGTGATGGTGGACAATAAACGTTGTGTTGCCTGTGCTTATTGTGTGCAAGCTTGCCCTTATGATGCTCGTTTTATCAATGAAGAAACCCTCACCGCCGATAAATGTACCTTTTGTGCTCATCGTTTAGAGCAAGGTTTACTGCCAGCTTGCGTCGAAACTTGTGTGGGTGGCGCTCGCGTGATTGGCGATATAAAAGATCCAAACAGCGAAGCCAGTCGTTTATTGGCTGAGCATAAAGATGAAATCAAAGTATTGAAGCCCGAAGAAGGCACCAATCCGCATGTGTTTTACATTGGTTTAGCGGCAGAGTTTACGTCTCATATTGGCAGTGGAAATGTTGACGCTAGGGCCGCGATTTACGATCCAGCTGAAACCAATAACCGTCCAGTTGGAGGAGATGCATAATGAGCATTACTGAAGTGTTAGTTCCCATGCAAGATGTCGCTTGGCTACCGTGGGCGGTGCAATATTTTTTCTATATTGGTAGTGCTTATGCGGCGGCAATTTTATTTTTGATAAGTTTGGTTCTGCGAGATAAAACCAGTCATCAATTGCGCGCTTCATTTGCTTTATGCTTGGGAATTTGCGCCATTGTTGGTCCATTAGCTTTAACCGCTGATTTACACCAACCCG
The DNA here is from genome assembly GCF_014694375.1 of Vibrio sp. S17_S38. Taxonomy (GTDB): domain Bacteria; phylum Pseudomonadota; class Gammaproteobacteria; order Enterobacterales; family Vibrionaceae; genus Vibrio. The sequence continues at coordinate 146,685 of NZ_JAAUWW010000007.1, read as the reverse complement.
GCCGAGCATGGCATTTCTTTATTCATCTAACGTCTTGGTCTTGGATGTCTCGTGGAGCGGTATTATTACCATTATTCTCAATGCTGTCCGTTGCGGCTGCGTGGTTGTACTTACGTCCAGATATTGCCCAGCTAGAAAAAAGCGAGCATAAAATTGTACGTTTATGCTCAATGTTAACGCTAGGAAAATGGCAAATATCTAATCGGTTAATGACGACGGTGGCGGCTATCACCGTGCTTTCTGGTTTGTCGATTGCGCTTTATACCGGCATGGAGATTTCGGTGGTGGCGTCTCGCCCAATGTGGCATCAACCTGCTTCGCCGATAATTTGGTTTGTCACGGCTTTCTTTGGCGCGATTGGATTTAGTCTGTTCATTTTAAGTTTCTTATCGAGTAATCAAGCAGCACAAACGTTAACCTCAACCGATGTCAGTTTACTAAAACGTAGCGTAGTGATCTGTTCGGTATTATCTCTGATTTTATTACCTATTTGGGTATCCAATGGTGCGTATATGGATTTACTTCATTACGGACAATGGTTCGCCAATTTATTGCTGATGATGGGCGCTTTTGCCGCGTGCTTGGTGATGTCGTTATGGCTTCTACGTGGCAGTCAATTTAAGCGCATCAGTTTGTGGGCTGCGAGCGCGTTAACCATTTCAACGTGTTGGTCGATTCGTTGGATGACCATGATAGAAGTGCAAACATTGCCAAAATTTGATGTTGGTCCTTATCCATATGATGTTCCGTGGGGATCTCCGGGGATTTTAGGTGTGGTTGGAATGGCAGGATTATGGCTATTACTGGCGATGATATTAACGGAGCTCGTGTCAGCCAAAGGAAATCAGCCTCAATTGATCAAAGCAGATTTAGTAAAAACAGCATCAAGCTCATCACAACCAGTAAGAGGTCATCATGGATAATAAACGTCGCAAGTTTTTAAAATCTGGTCTTGCTGTTGGTGGTGGTGTGGCGTTTTCTGCCGGTTATGCTTCTACCGCTAAACACACTGCGGAAGGTATTTTGGAGGGTACATCGGGCGAAAAAACCAAACATGCGCATTTTGGTAATTCATTAGAGCCAGAATACTGCGTCAAAAATGGCAATTTGATCGCCAATGAGAAACAACGAGTTGCGCCTTCAATGTGCTTTGGTTGCTACAGTTTATGCGGCGTGCGCGTGCGCATTGATAACGAAACGGACAATATTTTGCGTATTGCGGGTAATCCGTATCATCCGCTTTCTAGTGAACAAAAAATTCCATTCGAAATGCCAGTTAAAGAGGCGTATTTGTCGCTTACGGGTGAAGCTGGCATTGATGGCCGTTCTACTGCTTGTGCACGAGGCAATGCCATGATGGACGTACAAAACAGCCCATATCGCGTGACTCAACCGTTAAAGCGTGTGGGAAAACGTGGCGAAGGAAAGTGGCAGCCAATCAGCTTTGAGCAGCTGGTTAAAGAAGTGGTGGAAGGCGGTGATTTATTTGGTGAAGGTCATGTCGATGGCTTACAAACGATTCGCGATCTGAAAACGCCATTGGATGCGAATAATCCAGAATATGGCCCATTAGCCAATCAATTATTGGTGACTAATGCGACCAATGAAGGGCGTGATGATATTCTAAAGCGCTTTGCTTTTAATAGCTTTGGCACGCGAAATTTTGCCAATCATGGTTCATATTGTGGCTATGTGTTCCGCGCAGCATCGGGTGCTTTCTTGCATGATTTGGATAAGTTTTTAAATCTAAAGCCCGATTATGAACATGTGGAATTTGCTTTATTTATCGGTACCGCGCCAGCGCAATCAGGTAATCCATTTAAGCGCCAAGCTCGTCAATTGGCCAAAGCTCGTACTCGTGATAATTTTGATTATGCGGTGGTGACACCAGTTTTGCCAATGACATCAAGCCTCGCGGCAGGTCATAATAACCAATGGGTATCCATTAAACCTGCCAGTGATTCGGCATTAGTTTTTGCCATGATGCAATGGATGTTTACCCATGATCGTTACAACAAAGATTATTTAGCTCAGCCAAGTGCCGAAGCAATGACTGCAGCCGGTAATGCGCATTGGTGTAATGCTACGCATTTGGTGATCACCGAAGCTGGCCACAAGCGTCAAGGTTCGATGTTACGAGCTTCCGATATTGGTTTGCCTTTTAAGGGCGAAGCACATTCAGACAGCGATCCTTATGTCGTGATTGATGAAGCATCTGGCGAATTGGCAGTCAACACTCAAGCTAAGCCTGCGCGTTTATTGGTGGAACAAAGTGCTGAAACCAAACACGGCACGTTGCAAGTGGCGTCTTCTTTACAAAAATTAAAACACAGCGCGTTTGAACATAGCATGCAAGAGTGGAGCGAGTTGTGTGAAGTGCCAGTGGAGAAAATCATTGAGTTAGCGGATAAATTCACTAGCCATGGTCATAAAGCAGTGGTGGATACCCACGGTGGCAACATGCACACCAATGGTTTCTATAATGGCTACAGTATTTTAATGCTCAACGCTATGGTGGGAAACATTAACAAAAAAGGCGGCATGATGGCCAAAGCAGGCGGTTGGCCAACCTCTGGCGCGGGACCTCGTTATGATTTCACCAAATTTAAAGGCAAAGTAGCGCCGACAGGGGTGTTTTTATCGCGTAGTAAATTCCCGTATGAGAAAACCACTGAATACAAAAACAAAGTAGCGGCAGGAAAATCACCTTATCCAACGCGCGCACCTTGGTATCCGATTTCTGCGCCATTATTAACCGAGCATTTAACCGCTGCGATTGATGGTTATCCGTATCGTTTAAAAGCGTGGATCAATCACATGGGCAACCCGCTATACGGCATTCCTGGTTTGGTAACCTTGCTTAAAGATAAGCTAAGCGATCCAAAACAATTGCCTTTGATTGTGTCAGTCGATGCGTTTATTAATGAAACTAGCGCCATTTCTGATTACATCGTGCCCGATACCGTGACATACGAAAGTTGGGGCATGGCAGGTCCGTGGCATGATGTTCCAACTAAAGCAGTCACGGCTCGTTGGCCGGTCGTCACGCCACGTACTGAGAAAACCCAAGATGGTCGTTCAGTCTGTTTAGAAACCTTCTTGATCGATGTAGCTAAAGCGATGAATCTAGGCGGTTTTGGTGATAACGCGATTCAAGATGTACAAGGTAATTGGCATGGCATTCACTCTGCTGCCGATTACTATCTGCGTAGCGCGGTGAACTTAGCCTATATTGCTGGTGGCGCGCCGAAAGCGTCTGCGGAAGATATTCACTTTTCTGGACTTGAGCGCTTATTGCCTGAAATGCAAAGAGTTCTAAATGCAGAAGAGTTTGCCAAGGTGGCCTTTATTTATGCGCGTGGTGGTCGTTTTGAAAATTTATCAGAAGCCTATAAAGGCGATTTGATGAAGTATCAATGGCAAAAACCAGCAGCAATTTGGAACGAAAAACTAGGCACATCGCGTAATACCATGACTGGCGAATTGTATTCTGGTTGCCCGGCTTGGTTCCCACAGAAATTGGCCGATGGCACGCCGATGGATAAGCAATTTCCAAAATCAGAATGGCCATTTACGTTAACCAACTTTAAGTCGAATGTGCACAGCGCAGTATCAAACTTATCGCCACGTTTGAATTCAGTTAAAGGAGTGAATCCGGTTTATATTCATCCACTTGATGCCAAAAATGCTGGCGTTGAAACGGGTGATGTATTTACGGTTGAAACACCAACCCGATCACTGGAAGCGATTGCAATGATTGTCGATGGTATCCGCCAAGGTACATTGGGTTTTGAGCATGGGTTTGGTCATACTGAATTGGGTGAGCGAGCACATTGGATTGGTGATAAGCAGCAACCCGTGAAAATGAAAACCAGCGATGGCGTCAATATCAATGATATCGGCATTATCGATCCTACGCGTGAAGGCAAAGGTGTATTACTCGATTGGGTGGTGGGCTCCGCTGCAAGGCAAGCAATGCCAGCTAAGATTAGATTGAGTTAAGGTTAAGCAAGCGGATAGAAATAAAATGGGCAACCAAGTTGGTTGCCCATTTTTCTATTTTGATGAAGGGTGTTTATTGGGCGACTTTCTTTTTGACCCAGGTTTCATTGACCCAAAGTGAAAGTAAGATCACTGCGCCACCTAATGCTAGGCGAGTGAAGTCGACATCGCGGTTCCAAATCAAAATATTGACCACTAGTCCAGCAGGTACTAATGCATTATTCATGACCGCGAGCGCGCCTGCATTCACCATACACGCCCCTTTATTCCATAAGAAATAGCCTAGACCAGAAGCAATCAATCCTAGATAGATCAAAATCCCCCATTGCAGATTGGTGGTTGGAAGTTTGTCGGTATGCCCCAGCAATAAGAACGCAATGGTGGCGACAATAAACGCCCCAATATAAAAGTAGCCAAAAATAACGCGTTGTGGCAATTGGACTTTTTCTTTTTCCATCACATATTTATAGCCGACTTGCCCAATCGCAAAACATAAATTCGATGCTTGAACCACCAAAAAACCAATCAAAAAGTTGTCGTTAACGCCTGAAAATTTAATGATGGCTGCGCCGAAAACGGCAATGGCAGCGGTGACTAAATACCAAGGCGAAAATTGACCTTTGAGTAAGTCATAAATTAAGGTGACATAAAGAGGAGTAAATACGGTGAATAACAACACTTCAGGAACGGAAAGTAACAGAAAAGATTGATAATAGAAGCAATACATTAGGCCAAGTTGCAGACCACCAATTGTCATGAGTTTTCCGATTAAAGCGCGAGGTATCCCTTTGAATTTTAAGAAAGGTAAAAAAAGCGCACCCGCGAGTGCGATACGAATCCAAACTGAAAACCAAGCATCCACTTGACCGGAAAGATAGACACCGATCAAGCTAAATGAAAACGCCCACAACAAGGTGACCGCAGAAAGATAAAACATGACGAATTCCTGTAAACCAAAAATAATCCGCCAAGTTTACCTTGATCTAAAATAAAATCAGCTTAATCTTCGTTTCTTTTATCTTGGAGTTCAGATTATTTAGTCTTCTAGAGGTACGATCAGCATATCGACCGGAGAGTCATTGATCATTTGGCGAGACGTTGAAAGTAGTTTGCTCCAGAAATCTTTGTGATGTCCACACACGACTAAATCAATATTAATCTGCTTAATAGCATTGCGAATTTCATTACACAAGTCGCCGCTAGAAACAATAATTTCACTGACAGGGTAGTCAAGTGCTTGCACTAAGGTGTGTATTTTTGCTTGAGCGGCTTCCAGCATCGCATTCTGCGTTTCAGCAAAATTGATTTCCATAAAGCCGGTGTACATATCGGTGAAATTCACATCAATATGAACTAGAGAGAGTTTTGCATTTAAAGCGCAAGCAAGCTCAGCGGCTTTTTTAGCTAAAACTTCACTGTCTTCCGATAAATCCACTGCAACTAAAATATGTTTATATGTCATATCAATCTCCAATACATATGATTTTATAAGTTTAGGTCTAAACTCATAGTACGCCTCAAATTTTAAAAAAAATAGATGCAGTGTCACAACCATTGCTTAGATATTTTTATTATCCTAGAGAGTTAGAATCCTGATTTTTCAATAGGTAAGTAAAAATATTGGATTTGTCACAGCGAGGTTTGAGCAACATGATATAGTGGTGCAGAACGTCAATATTCGTTAACGTAGGAGTTTCTTATGCTGTCAAAAGCGATGATCGATAATTTAAATGATCAAATAAATCTGGAGTTTTTCTCATCCAATCTATACTTACAAATGAGTGCTTGGTGTGAAGACAAGGGCTTTGAAGGTGCTGCGGTATTTTTACGTAAGCATGCAGTAGAAGAAATGGAACATATGCAACGTCTGTTTACTTATGTCAGTGAAACCGGTGGTTTACCGATTTTAGGTGCAATTGATGCACCTAAGCATGAGTTTAAAAGTCTCGGTGAAGTGTTTCGTGAAACCTACGAACATGAGCAGATGATTACTGAACGTATTAACAAGTTAGCCCATATGTCTTTTACTTGCCAAGACTACTCAACCTTTAATTTTTTACAGTGGTATGTTGCTGAGCAGCATGAAGAAGAAAAATTATTCAAAGGTATTTTAGACAAGCTAGAATTAGTTGGTGAAGATGGAAAAGCGCTCTTCTTTATTGATAAAGATTTAGCAGAGTTAGCTAAACAAGGCTCATCTTCTGTGATGGCAAGTTCAACTACCGTTTAGTTTCGGTATCGAATTTTAAGATAAGGACTGATCGTCTTTTTCTTCCTCCATTACAAGAAGATGTTTGGAGGGAAAGATGATCAGTGCTGATACTTTACTTATTGCGTTTACGCTCGTAACCGCTATCAATCTTGTGCGATATCTCACCGCACTTCGTTCACTCATTTTTATTATGCGAGAAGCGCACCCACTGCTGTATCAGCAAGTCGACGGGCGAGGTTTCTTTCACACCAACGGCAACGTTTCTAAGCAGGTGCGTTTATTTCATTATTTAAAAAGCCGTGATTATTTACATCACCACGAACCCATTTTCATTGCTAAGTGCACCAAAGTTCGTGACTTGTTCATGTTATCGGTTGGTTTACTCGGGTTGACGCTATTAATGGCTTTCATCGCTTAGTTGATATTACCCATATACTTTGTCTCGCATCATTTAAGGATGTGCTAAAATCGCGCATCTTTTTTGTGTGGTAGATAAAGTTATGAGTAATCATTTTGAGGTTGTGATCATTGGTGCTGGTGCGGCTGGGTTAATGTGCGCTGCTGAAGCGGGAAAACGTGGTCGAAAAACCTTAGTGATTGATCATGCTAAAAAGCCGGGACGTAAAATTTTAATTTCTGGTGGTGGTCGCTGTAATTTTACCAATTATGATGTTAGCGCCAATAACTTTGTTTGCCAAAATCCACACTTTGTAAAATCAGCCTTATCACAATATACCCATTGGGACTTCATTAGCTTAGTGTCTAAATACGGTATTGAATTTGAAGAACGCGATCATGGGCAACTGTTTTGTTTGTCGGCCAATGAAAGCGATAAGAATCCAGCTAAAAACATCGTTAGTATGCTACTTAAAGAATGTGATTTCCCCCATGTATCGCAATGGTATCGTTGCGATATTCAAGAGATAAAAAAAACAGAGACGGGATTTTCATTCCACTCTATTTCGAGTAATAAAGAACAAACAGGCGAAATAACGTGTGAGTCTTTGGTGATCGCAACCGGTGGTCTTTCAATGCCAAAATTGGGCGCAACCCCGTTTGGTTATCAAGTGGCGGAGCAGTTTGGTTTACCAATCGTGTCAACCGGTGCTGGCTTAGTGCCTTTTACCTTGCACAAGGAAGATAAAGAAGCGTTTGCGGAGTTGTCTGGCATTGCCGTTCCTGCTGAAATTACCGCGCAAGATGGTACGCTGTTTAAAGAAGCCTTATTGTTTACGCATCGTGGTTTATCGGGCCCATCGGTGCTGCAAATTTCTTCCTTTTGGCGAGCGGGTCAAACGGTTACTATCAATCTCGTTCCTAATGATGATGTGTTTGAATTACTGACACAATCACGAGAAAAACATCCTAATCAAAGCCTTAAAAACACCTTATCTAAAATATTACCAAAACGTTTAATTGAAGTATTTATTGACCGAAAATTGTTAAGTGACAAACCACTTAAACAGTTTACGCCTAAAGAGATCCAAGTCGTGGTTACTCAATTAGAGCAATGGCAAGTACTACCGAATGGCACGGAAGGTTATCGCACCGCAGAAGTCACTTTAGGTGGTGTGGATACCAATAATTTATCCTCTAAAACCATGCAATGCAAAGACATCCAAGGCTTGTATTTTATTGGTGAAGTGATGGATGTAAGCGGCTGGCTGGGAGGTTACAATTTCCAATGGGCTTGGAGTAGCGGTTTTGCAGCTGGGCAATGGGTTTAGGCATTAAATCATTCCTTTTATTACGAATATTAGGTTTCCAAGCTACATGACTGAGCGTGGTTAGATTTTATTTCAATGTTATGGAATCATATATAAAAGCTTCCAATTGCCTATAGAGATAAATTACCCTAAATTTTCTCAATATAAAGAATCAAGCTGCCAACACGGATGCCGAACTTGGTCATTTCGGTTTTATTGAATAGACGCTTTTCATCCATTAAGTACATCCAATCATCAAGGGTGAGTTGATAGGTTGTGCCTTTCGATTCTATATCCATGTCATATTTCCAATATAGTGCGGAACCATTAGTCGAGCCTTTGGCTGTGCCGATGACATCACTGGCGTGACCTTGATATTGGTTATCGGAGCGTTTTTCTAAGTACCAGATTCGAGTCGATTTCTCGCCATCATCAAATTCAAACCATTCATGTAGTTCACCTTTGTTGCCATTCCATTTACCGACTAAATCGACTTTAAAGCGGCGAGTTACGTTACCAGAACGATCGAGTACCATGCCATAAGCTTTTAATTTGCCATCAAAAAACTGTTCAAGCTTGAGCTCGGGCGTGGTGTTGGCGTATTGCTCTAATGCCGTTGGGCTGCATCCGCTTAGTAAAATAGAGAATAATAAAATGATGATTTTCATGGTGAATCCTTTTCCATATTGAAGTTAGCCAACAATGTTTGACTCAATCCAAACTGAGCCTAGTTAATCTTTATCAACACCTAATAATTGCTTACGTAATTTAGGTTCTGAGGTGTTTTTAGACAGCCAAATATCTAAGAAAGCATCGCCAAAATAAGGGTCGTTGATAGTGCCTATCAAATGGTTAGCAAGATAAAACTGGCTTGTTCTCTGGGGTGTGATGAATAAAGTGAGCTGATCGCCCGATTTTACATTGGGCCAAATAGCACTTAATTCATCAAGCCAAGCAGAGGTTTGTGTCGGTGGTAAACCTAAGTGTTGCCACTGATCTTGGGTTGCTTTAAGTAAGTCATTTTTAGAGATGGATTTGAGATAGGTTAACCGTAGTGCGGTTGTATTGTGCGATGAATTAAGGTGCGATGGCTTATTTTTTAAGGACTGGCTTTGCAAAGACTGGTCGTTTGATGATTGGTTATTAGAAGATTGATTACTTGAACCTTGGGCATTCTGTGGACTGCGAAACAATTCAGCATGGTATAAATCCCAAAAGAGATATTGCATGTTGCCTTCGCCAAGCTTGTTGAGTTTGTCGATATTAAAAGGTGCGGCGGTTGCAGCCGAGACCGAGAAGCTGAATAAGAATAATAACCAAGCTTTACTCATAATGACTCCAATCGTTGGTGGTTTTAAATGGCTTATTTTTCATATGCCTTTTTTATATGCCTTTTTTTATATGAATGGCGAGCGGATTGAGTTTGCGGTAGATCATTGCTAGAAGTGGTAATAACACCGCCCAAGATAGAGACAGAAGCATGATCAATACTGGGTAAGACCAAGTGGTTTGCATGGCACCTGCTTTTATTCCAGCTAAGTAACTTGCCGTTCCAGAAATTGCGCCCAACAAGGATATTAACCATAACGATTGGCTAACCAGCCAATGCAAACTGTGATTAAGGCTTATCAGCAGCATTGCCCACAACAATCCAAGCCACAAAGGAAAACCACCTGAGTGAGTTGAAAACGTACCCAGCGCAATATGTAAGCTGTCGATAGCAACCGCGGGTATCAGTAATGCCAGTACTTTTACATCGGCTAATTTTTGGGGTGAAAAACAAAAATGCATAATTAATATCGCAGTGATCCAATAAGCGGCCTCGGCGGTATAAAAGGCTGCGCAAAACCAACTTAATTGGAACAAGGCAAAATTAATAATCCAAAATTGACGCATTATCTGGGCTTAAATAACGGGGTTTTCTTGCCATGATGTGATGCGTACTGATCACTCGTTCCATAAACGCGCCTTCGCAATAGCATAAATAAAACTGCCATAAACGTTTGAAATCTTCTGTATAGCCTAATGATTTTAGCTCCGACCAATTTTTATCAAAGGCTTGATGCCAATCATTCAACGTTCTGGCGTAGTGCAAACCAATATCTTGGATTTCATCGATCACCATATCGGTGCTGTTGGCGATATGCTTACTCATTTCGGCAATCGACGGTAAGCAGCCACCAGGGAAAATATATTTTTGGATAAAGTCGATATTCTGGCGATATTGATCGTAACGACTGTCGGCAATGGTGATCGATTGCAGTAACATTTTTCCGCTGGGTTTCAGCAGTTGAGAGCATTGGGTAAAGAAGGTGGATAAATATTCATGTCCGACTGCTTCAATCATTTCAATTGATACCAATTTATCGTATTGACCTTCAAGTAAGCGATAATCGTTTTTCAACAAGGTGATGTTATCTTCTAATCCGAGTTGCTTCACTTGTTGCTGGGCATAGTCAAACTGAGCATCAGAAATGGTGGTAGTGGTGACATGACAACCGATATGTTGCGCCATATAAATCGCAAGCCCGCCCCAGCCTGTACCAATTTCAATCACGCGATCGCTGGGTTGCAGCTCAAGCCTTTGACAAATAAGGTGCATTTTATTTTGTTGAGCGGAGGCCAAACTCGTCGCATCTTGGCTGTAGATAGCCGATGAATACAGCATCGAAGGATCAAGAAAACGTTGATACAACTCATTACCAATATCGTAATGCGCAAGAATATTACGTTTAGATCCGGTTTCACTATTTAAGTTTTGACGCTTTAGCCACCAGTTTTTAATTGAGCTTATCCAGCGAGTTTTGCTTTCAATTTTATCGAGTTGAGGTTGATTACGCGCCATGACTTGAATGAGAGCCGTCAAGTTTGGGCTGCTCCATTTTCCTTCTAGATAGGCTTCGGCGGCGCCAATACTGCCTTTAAAGATCATATCTTTAAAAAAGCTACTATCATGGACAGTAATTTGCGCTTTCAGTGGGGCTGAATCGTAACCAAAAACACGGTGATGTTTACCTTCAACTATTGTAATTTGGCTATCATTTAAATGAGTTAATATGGCAAAAATCACATCGCGATATTTGTTTTTTGTATTGGATGATACCGCGGATTTTTCTGTATCGAGCGTGTTGTCTTGTTTGGCTAACTGTTCCATATCAACCTCATTTTGAATTTATTTTTGTTTTTATTTCGTATCTGGATGACCAACAAACGGTACTTTCTTGATAAACAGTTTTAATGCTTGCCAGTAAATGCCCGCGACAACTTTCAGTGTCATTGTCGGTGTACTAGCAACCGTTTTAAGCAATTGGCCCGCCGTAAATGGTTGTTTCTTTAATGCCAGTGTTGCATCGAATATTTTGCTTTGGTTATTTTGTTGTCGTTCATTATCTTGCTTATGGTTTTCAATATGAATCAAGGTGTGGCTGTCTGGCGCGGCGACTTTCCAGTGATAATTCATATTTAAGGTCATAAACGGTGACACATGAAATGCCTTTTTGGTTATCGTTGGTTCATTTGGGTTAACCAAATAATAATGGCGTTCTCTCCAAGGCGTATTGCTCACCTCAGCTAACATCCATTGGCATTGGTCTTGTTGGTCATAGCAAAAATAGAAATTCACTGGACTAAAATACAATCCCAAGCAACGGCATTGTGCCAACATCATTACTCTATTTTCACTGTTCCAATTACCGCCTAACGATTGCACTTTTAAATCAATACGTTGTTTGAGCGAGACCGGATCATGTTGACGTCCATTTTTTTTCAGCTCATCTGTTTTTTTGTTATCTTGGTTTATATAATCGTCTTCACAAAATCGGATCGGATTAAACCAACTCTCCCCAAACAACCAGCTTTTTTGCGTGAGTTGGGGAAGCTCATCAAGATCAATGCCCATCATATAAAGCGCGTAATTAAATTGATGAGGAATATCACCAAAGCGGCGATGACGAACATTGCCCGCATAAATGCCGCTATTGTGGGTGAGTTGATTGGAGTGCGTGATCATAGTGACACGCCAAAATGCTGAGTCACATCGAGTGCGCTGCGCACGCCATCTTCATGAAAGCCGCTATACCAATAAGCACCGACAAAATGAGTACGATTTTTTCCTGAAATCAATGTGCGTTGTTTTTGCGCCGCGACACTGGTGCTATTGAGTACCGGATGATGATAAACAAATTTTTGGATGACTTTACTGGCATCAATGCTGTCGGTTTGGTTTAAGGTGACACAAAAGGTCGAGGCGCTTTCAATCCCTTGTAAAATGTTCATGTTGTAGGTGACGCAAGCAGGGCGAGAGGCTGAGTCGGTGCTGGTATCACTATTGTTGACCGCCTTATCACCAAGTAAATAGTTCCAGCTTGCCCATGCCAATTTTCGTTTTGGCAGCAACGAAGTATCGGTGTGTAAAACCACTTCATTGCGGCTATAAGGAATGTTACCCAGCACTGCGCTTTCATCTTCAGTAGCATCAGCTAATAATGCGAGTGCTTGATCTGAATGGCAGGCGAAAATCACCTCATCAAAGGTTAAGGTTTGCTCTGAGCCATTGGGTGTTTTCGAAGCTAATTGAATCGAAACATGGCCGTGATGTCGTGTGACGGATTGAATATCACTTTGGGTTAGAATCGGTTTATTTAAGCGAGACAATATCGCATCAACATAAGATCTCGAACCACCGGAAACCACATGCCATTGAGGTCGATCGCTGATATTGAGTAGCCCATGATGGTAAAAAAACTGAATGAAAAATTTAAGTTCGAACGCTTTCATCTCGTTTAAGCTGGTGGACCAAATTGCCGCTCCCATGGGTAAAATATAATGTTCGGCAAAAAAAGCAGAGAAGCCATTGGCGTGTAAAAAATCGCCCAGCGTTAAGGCATCATCAATTTCTTGACGGTGGAACAGCGATTTACACATCTTATTAAATTTGATGATTTCTAAGATCAAACGCCAAAAACGAGGACGAAAAATATTACGACGCTGCGCAAATAATGAGTTAATTCCATGCCCATTGTATTCAAACCCAGTAGCGCAGTTATGTACGCTAAAGCTCATTTCAGTATCGCGCTTTTTAACCCCAAGTTTGTCTAATAACTTGTTGAAGTTAGGATAAGTACGATCATTAAAGACGATGAATCCGGTGTCAATTGAATGGGGTTGACCGTTGTGAGTAATATCAACAGTGGCAGTATGCCCGCCCACATAGTCATTTTTTTCAAACACAGTCACATCGAACTTCTCGCCAGAGCGATAATTATCGAGTAAATAAGCGCAAGTTAAACCAGAGATCCCAGAACCCACGATGGCAATTTTTTTCATTACGTCATCCTTACTGCTAAATAACGCCAAATAAAATCGGGAAGAAAGCGAAATACTTTCATCATCAATACGAAAGCAAAAGGCACATTAATTTCGGTCTTTCCTTTGTGAATGCCTTGGATGATTTGTTGCGCTGCCGATTGACTGGTGATCATCATGGGCATGGCGAAATTATTACGCTCGGTTAGTGGTGTATCAATAAATCCCGGCTGCACGACTGACACAGAAATATGGTGAGGCTTGAGGGTTAAAGATAAAGTTTTGGCCAAATAGGTGAGCGCTGCTTTTGATGCGCCATAACCTTCAGCCCTTGGTAGTGGCAGTAAGCCAGCACTAGAGCTAACGAGCACTAGTCGTCCACCTTTGTTCATGTTTTTGAGCCAGGCTTGCAAGCAATAACCGATAGAAATTAAATTAAGATTGATTGTTTGCTCAAAGGCTTGGGCATCAAAATGAAGCGGATCGTTGATGTAGAGACAATCTCCGGCATTTAAGATCAACAAATCAATCTGCTGAGCTAAAATCGGATAATGGTGATAGTCGGTTAAATCAAAGCACAAAGTCTCGATTGTAGGATATTCAGCGACGAGCGTTTGTAATTTGTCTGCATTTCGGCCACAAGCGATTACATCATGCCCTTGCTTGGCGTAGCGGATTGTTAATGCTTTGCCTATGCCAGATGTTGCTCCGGTGATCATGATTTTCATAGCTTACCTGCCCTATTTTTTATCGCGGTAATCACGCGTCCCAGCAAAGGAATGTGCTCATAGACCATTGCGCCCACATCAAGATAATCACGGTGATAGGCAACCATGCCTTCTCGTTGTTTTAAGTGAGAGTGACCAACAACCTCAATCGGTTGCTTACCATTGAGGTTTTTATGGGTGTAAGTCATGGTCCAATAAATGGACGCTTCGTTTTCAGACTCTATTACATGGTTGATAACAAATTGGCAGCTTGCGACATTGGTATACATATTTTGAAAGTAGGCGACTAAAGCGGACACACCATTTAAATGATGTAAGGGATCGATAAATTCAACATCAGCGTGGTAGACGTGCAAGAGAGACGTAAAATCTTGCGGCTCGGTTTGCTGAGCGTTATTTTTGGGAGATCCATTTTTTGGCTCGCCTAGGTTTTCATACATAGTGATGAAGTTTTGTAGCCATGGCGCTCGGGTAGCGTGTAAGTCTGATCCGTCAGTCATTTAATGTATCCTTATCGCTCGTTTGCCAGACTAGTTCTGCTTAAAGAAATTAATCGCTCGCTCGCGTGCAAATTTATGTTCAACCAATGGTGGCCAATACATCTCAGATTTCCCTTCTTTATGTAAATATTCATGGGGAAAGTGGATCTGTTTATTCGGCACGTTTTCTAGCTCTGGTAAATATTTACGAATGAAATCACCGTTTGGATCAAACTTCTCACTTTGTAGAATCGGATTAAAAACACGGAAGTAAGGTTGAGCATCACATCCAGTGCTTGCCACCCATTGCCAGCCGCCATTGTTAGCACTGAAATCACCATCAATTAATTTCGACATAAAGAATGTTTCTCCCCAGTGCCAATCGATTAATAAATGTTTAGTTAAAAAGCTGCCGACTATCATACGCAGTCGATTATGCATCCAACCGGTTTGGCGCAGTTGTCGCATGGCAGCATCAACAATTGGGTAGCCAGTTTTTCCATCGCACCATGCTTTAAAATCATTAGAGTCATTACGCCACATTAGGGTGTTGTACTTGGTTTGAAAGCAATCGCCTTTGATTAAACGAGGAAAATGATGCAGTAGATGCTTATAAAAATCCCGCCATATGAGTTCATTAAGCCAAGAAAATGCAGGATGATCGGAGTGGTAGAGAACTTGTGGATCGCGATCGATAAGTTGCGCGGCTAATTGTCTTGCGCTGATGGCACCAATCGCAAGATAAGGCGATAAACCGGAAGTGCCTTTAACCGATGGAATGTCTCGAAGGTGTGAATATTCACCTACTTTATTGGCTAGAAAATCAGGGATGACATGTTGGATAACGCTATCACTGAGCGGCCATCGGCTGGAATCAATTTGCGGATAATTAAACTCAACTTTTTGCGTTGGAATATTGATCTGAGGGCTATTTTTATCAGAATTCACCACAGGAATAGAAGCCGTTTCAACACCTATTTCTCGAATGTAATTGAGCCAAGCTTTTTTGAATGGAGTAAAGGTTTTAAACATTAACCCTTGCTTGTTCAATATGCGGCCAAGTGGCGCGATGCTATCACAATCAAACAGTTGCAAATCAATACCTGATCCCATCACTTGTTGGTCGCGTTTGATCTCATTAAGTTCTGGTTCTCGATTGGCGAACACTTTTTCAATTTGGTGGTGTTGGCAAAAATCGCGTAACACCGAGATTTGATCGTTAAAATCATTCGCTTTTAGGTGAATAAACGAGACGCCAAGTTCCGCTAATTGCTTGGCAAAAAGATCAAGATGGCGACGTAAAAAATCGGCTTTGATTGGCGCGAAGTGATGTTGATGCCATTGCTGTGGCGTTGAAATGAACACTGCGTATGTTGGTATATCATGGTGTTCTGTTTGAGGTAATAGTGATTTTTCTGGTTGCTGATTTAGCAGCGAAAATAACGCCGGGTTATCGTGCAAGCGGATATCTCGGCGTATCCAAAGTAAAGAGTTCAATATCCGTATCTCAGCTTTAATTCTTTAGGGTGTGGTGTTAAGTAAACTTGATCGCTTAAATATTCATTAGGGAATTCTTTTAAGTGATGGTTGATTAAGGTCAGTGAGACCAATAAAGGTGAATAGCCTTCTCGATAGGCAGTAATCTCATCGCTTAATGCTTGCTTCTTTTCAGGCGATAACTGTTTTTTAAAATAGCCTTGCAGGTGTTGTAAGGTATTGGTGTGGGTTTTGCGTGTGGCTTTAATTTTGAGTGCGGTCATTAAGCCATGAATATACTCGTTTGCTTGTTGCTCTAATGGCATGTCCGCCCGTGCTAATAATTGCCCTAAAGCACGATAACTTTCCACATGATGGCTCATCACAAGGTATTTATGTGCGCGATGAAAGGTGATTAGCTTATGCTTGGTAATGCCCGATTTTTTAGTCTCTAACCAGCGCTGATAAACAAAAATACGAGTAATGAAATTTTCTTTGATTACCGGATCGTTTAGGCGATCATTTTCTTCGACCGGTAAACAAGGGTTGGCTTTCATGATTTGTTCGGCAAAGACACCAACGCCTGTCGATGCTGAACCTTTGCCGTGATGATAGTAAACTTTGACCCTTTCCATGCCGCAAGTTGGGCTTTTGGCGCAAAAAATAAAGCCAGCCATATCTTGAGTTGTATTAGCGTGAGCTTTACCAAAATCTTTTAGTGCTTGAGTCACATCGCCGCTACCATCGGGCTTGGAGACGGTAATAATCTCATTGTTGAGAATTTGTCTAATGGTCGGCCGTGGAGTGGGAAGCCCAATCGCGACTTCTGGGCAAACGGGAATAAAGTCGGCAAATTCACCTAATTGATCGGTACAAAACGCTGAACGTTTATGACCAGAATTAAAGCGAACTTTATAACCAATAACGCAAGCACTAATGCCAATTTTAAGTTTTGACGCCATCTGAAACCTCTCTACAACGTGATAAATGAGGGGCTAATAAATGAATTTTCCGATCGGATTAAGAAGCTGACTCATCCCTTGGGTAAAGTGAATCGCATCACTCGATACCGTTAGACACACGCAACCTTCGTCCGTGATTGGGCTATGAGTGTGTTTGCCATCCAACCACATAAAATCACCGGCTTTATATTCTCCCATGTCATCGTGAAAGCTGCCTTCAAGTAATAAGGTGATTTCAAAACCATGATGAGTATGCGTTGGAATGCTGCCACCTTTAGCGATATGCAATAGTGACATTTTAAGCTTATTGTCCTCCAGTGCTGCGCGAGCTCGTGAGAGCTTTCCTATGCCTTGCCACTCCTTCAGCGCAATGGATTTCATCGAATGTGGCAGGGCAATCCGAGTACCGTTGATATCAATTTCGGTAACGGTTTTCGGCAGCAGAATGGCGGCTTGTGTTTCTTCAATTTCGATATCGGTAATGCTCTGCATCATATCGAACTCATCGAAAGTTAAATCAGCGTGCGAAGGGGTTAAATCAAGCACTTGATTGAACGTTTCTGGTTCAAATAATGATTGCGCCGCTTGCTCGGTTAGTTGCATCGTGTGTTGCTGGCAATGCAGACATATTTCTACATGGCTGGCGACAATGATCGAAATAGAGGCTGGCAAGTTGCCATCGACAAATTGCTGCAAAATGGTCGCGGTTGGATGATGTTTAATCATGATCGTTTTCTCCCATGTGTTGCTTTAATTTTTCCAGTGCCAGTCTGAGTCTTGATTTGACCGTACCAATTGGAATGCCGAGATGTTGAGCTAATTGTTCTTGCGATAGCTCTTGATAATAAATGCCTTGTATAACTTGTTGCTGTGCTTCAGGTAAGCGACCCACATGATTGAGCAAGTGCTTTGATAACAGATGATCTTCAAACCCGCTGCTTTCATCTTGCTCTGGGGTTTGTGCCGAGTGGGCGATAGAGTCTACGGGCCAAATATCATCGGATAAGGATTCTTCAGAGCGAAACTGTATTTGCCTTAACATATCAAATGCGGAGTTACGCATGATGGTATAGATCCACGTTGTGGCGGCGCTTTTGTCTGGGTGATACAGGTGCGCTTTCTTCCACACTTTGGTCATGGTGTCTTGTACCAGTTCTTTGCCCAAGGCTTCACTATTAAGCTTACTGATGCCAAAGCGTTTTATTTTGGGAGCAAAGTATTGAAACAAGATGCTAAAAGCGTGTTTGTCCTGTTGCTTAGCCACTAAAACGAGGTATGTGGTTAAATCTTCGGGCAATAGTGATTGGGCAGCGATGATGCTCTCCTTATGACTTATCTTATTCACATCCTGCTGCATATTGTCACCCAAATAGTTAGACGCTTCATATTGTGAATACGCACGGACTTTTAATTAGGATCAGATATTTTCAGCAAGGTATTCAAAAAGTGTACAACATGTTGAAAACTATTTGGTTTTAAAAATTCTTTTTGTGCTTGGTAAGGCAACGGTAATTGTTCAATTAAGCGAGCCGCGACCCATTCTAATTGGGAAAAATAAGTGTCTGTGTACAGCTCGGCACGTAAAGGTTGGGCTTTAAAAAGGGATTTTAATTGATCGGCATATTGGTTTTGGTGCTCATTAATGTAGGTTGTTTCTTGATTCAACTCTGATCCAGTTTGTGATTCATTTTTCGCTTGGGTTGGATTGAGTTGAGTGGGGTTTAGATGAGTTGACGGCGTAACTGGATCGAGTTGTGACCAATGATCTCTCGCTTCAATGTGACAAAACCAGCGGTGCGGTTCTGCTTGGTGGTAATCCAATAACACGACCATTTGTCGGGCATGAATATCGATAGTTAAAAAACCTTCTTTGGTTTGAGAAAAATTTGTCACCTCAACTTGAACGCCCCAAGGATAAAGCTTTTCATCGCTGGGGTAATCGAACGCCATCACCAGCGGGCATTGTTTTTTTAATACTCGAGTAATCAAAACAAGGTGCTTGGCATCAATAATCTTAAGGCGTTGACGGCCACCGGGTAGCAGGATGATTGGCAGAAGAAATAATTCTATCTTGTCAGAGCTATTTGATGTTAACCATTGATGTTGCAAGTGAGCATTATTGGATGTGAGCATTTCTATCCTTTGGATATTTGGTGTGTTTCATATACAGATAAATACGAAACTCAGCCAAAAGAAGATCACTGAGCGTTAAATGAGAATGAATGACGAGCGATTTTGTATGGAATTTAGTCAATGGGAAATGGAACGGTATTACGCATAAAAATGAGTTTAAACAATCAGATAATCTACAACAGTCACAAATTAAAATATTTTATTACATCAAAGTTCACGAAGCTGAAACTATCTAATGCATCTTGGGTTGAAAACCGATTTAATGTGCGGAATTAATGATAATTAAAGGGGCGAAGACTATGTCCATGTTAGAAAAAGAGTCAATTATTCCAAACAACTCTCGTTATTTAGGTCTTTTTATTGGACCACTAATTTTGATCATGACGTTAGTTTTTCCGCCACCTTTGGATGGTTTGAGTGAACCGGCTTGGCGCATGATTGGTCTTGCGACTTTAATGGCGGTGTGGTGGGTAACCGAAGCTGCGCCGATCCCTGTGACTTCATTCTTACCTATTATTTTGTCGCCATTATTGGGAACCGCCAATATTAAAGAGGCGACGGCGGCGTTTGCCAATCCGCTGATTTTCTTATTCTTAGGTGGATTCTTACTCTCGATTGCGATGGAAAAATGGAATCTGCATAAACGAGTGGCGCTGATCGCGATGCTGGCGGTTGGGAAGAAACCTGCACATCAAATTGGTGGTTTAATGGCAGTCACGGCGTTTTTATCCATGTGGATGAGTAATACCGCAACGGCTGTGATGATGTTGCCGATTGGTATGTCGATCATTGGTATTGTGTGCGGTGAAAAACGCGATAAAAACCCTGAGTTTGCTAGTGCCTTGTTATTGGGTATTGCGTACGCAGCCAGTATTGGTGGTTTAGCAACCTTAATCGGAACACCGCCCAATGCATTGTTAGCAGCGTATTTGGCTGACAGTTACAACATGGAGTTGGGCTTTGGTAAGTGGATGATGGTGGGCTTGCCATTGTCGATTATGATGCTGGCTTTCACTTGGGTTTGGTTGACCAAGATTTCATATAAATTGCCGGATGCTCAAGAAGGTGATGCGACCGGTTTATTAGGGCAACAATTAAAAGCATTGGGTCAACTGAGTAAAGGTGAAAAGTGGGTTGCTATTATCTTTATTGGCGCGGCGCTTAGTTGGGTGTTTCGTCCATTAATTGCAAAATGGACTGGGCTGCCAATTAATGACACCAGCATTGCGATGTTTGCCGCTTTATTGCTGTTTATTATTCCTATTAATGTGAAGAAGCAAGAGTTCGTTCTAGATTGGGAAAGCACTAAGAAATTACCGTGGGGTGTATTACTACTTTTTGGTGGTGGTTTAAGTCTTGCCGCACAAATTAAAAGCTCCGGTCTGGCGGATTTTATCGGCGACAGTTTAGCCTCAACTGGCGGAATGCCAATTATTGTGGTGATGCTAATTGTGACCGCTGCGATTATTTTCTTAACGGAAGTGACCAGTAATACCGCCACCGCAGCAGGTTTCTTACCGTTATTAGGACCAATTGCGATTGCGATGGGAGAGAATCCCGCTATGCTCGCGATCCCTGCTGCATTGGCTGCCAGTTGTGCCTTTATGATGCCAGTGGCCACGCCGCCAAACAGTATTGTATTTGCCTCTGGTCAGCTACGGATCAAAGACATGATCCGTGCCGGTTTTATGCTCAATATTGTGGGGATTTTCTTTATCACCGGTATTAGTTATACACTCGCAGCTTGGGTGTTTGGTTTATAAGTAACGGTTTGGTTTGTAAGAAAAAATAAAAGCCGAGACGTGGACTTATCCGCGTTTCGTTTTTATTTATTTCCTTTTATGTTTTTGTAAATATTCCCGACTCTCTTCTTTGCCCATGTATTTTGCCAACGTGCGTGGCGGCACTTTGCGTAAATCCACTACGATTAAGCCGTCTAACGCATCGTTGAAATCTTTATCCACATTAAAACTGATCAGCTTGCCGTTAAGATTAAGATATTGTTTCAACAAAATGGGCAGACTGTTTTGTCCTAAACGAGTGAGGACCTTCGATAACAATTGAATATCGGCTAAAGAAGACAACATATCGTTGCGCCAAAAGGTGTTTTTGGGTGGTTTGAGAGGGTTAGTGGCTTTGACTAACATGGCACTTTCTTGATCAAAGTGGTGCATTTCAAGTGTTGAAACCATTAACTGACGAGCGATTGGGCTGTACTCACTACTGATACTGACAGGGCCAAATAAATGAGTGTAATGGGGGTGGCGATAAGCATAGGTTGAAATCCCTTTCCACAATAATAATAAAGCGGTGAGACTGCGCTGATAAGGTAAGTCGATAACCGAGCGCCCCATTTCAATAGCATGACCATATTTGCCAATTAAGGCTTGGTCGTAGTCAAACAATGTTCGTGAATACAAACCGTGTACATTTTTATCTGGCAGGATTTTATCGGTTAATCCTAAGCGGTAAGCGCCGACAATACGGTGTTTTTCGTTATCCCAAATAAATAAGTGCTGATAATAATCATCGAATTCATCTAAGTCACAATCTTTGCCGGTTCCTTCATTCACCATGCGAAAATTCATTTCACGGATCCGACCAATTTCTCGCAATAAATGAGGAATGCGTTTGGCTTCAGTGCAATACACGTCAAATTGTTTAAAGCTGAGTAAGTGCTCATCAGCGGTTAATGTCGCAATGTCCTGTGCCATTAAATGAGAGGCAATGGGGGCGATAATGTTGCCTTGTTGTGATGGTAGCTCGGGCTGATAGTCGGCTTTGGGCGCAAGCAAATAGGTGTTGAGGCGCAAATAATATACTAATTGTTGATCGCTATCGAGTTGCTCAAGTTCTTTATGCTAAATAATTCAGAATCAGATTCAATTAATTTAACCCCTACGCCACGACAACCTTGGTCAGGTTTGGCGACAATTGGCAGCGTTAAATTGGCTTTTTGCATGTGTTGCTTTGCATCTTCAAATTGAGATTTAACTGATGAATCCAGTTTAGTCAGAGTGATAAATGACGGGATCCATGTTTTGGCATAGCTTCCCGCTTGCGACAAAATATCCGCTTTAGATTCTCCCACCATGCCGCTCAAATCTATGTTTGGATTAGCAACTAAAGGCAAACGTAAATCGCCATATTTGAATCCATACCAAATACTTTGCACCACCACCGGAGCATAGAAAAACCAAGTGGGCCAAAATTCAAATCGAGAGATGGCTTTATCGGATGTGTGCATTGCTGGCATGCCTTGATTGACAGTGCTCTCTTTAGCGGAGACGGTTACTGATTGATCGCCTGAGATGGTTATAAATTCAATGTTTGGCTGCATATTAGGCTTTCCCTTTGATCTTTGGGCGAATGACTTGAGCGCTGTAACGGTTGAAAATAAATAGCACCAATAATGCCAGCGGACCAAGTAACCACTTCCAGCTGCTTTGCTGCAACCATTGCGTGTTGCCCAATTGATAAATCAGGCTAAATACGACTAAGGTCCATATTGCGGTGGCGACCAAGACAGCTGATAAAAACTTGCTGAATGACACATCAAGATAACCGCATAAAGTGAAACTAATACTACGCAAACCAGGTATAAACCGAATAATGAAAATATTCACAAAAGCATGGTTGTTCAGGTGACGTTTTGCCTGTTGTAAATACGGTAAGGTCAATAATCGGTATCGGAGGCCTCTCCAGCGTTTCGCCCAGTGACCTAATCCATACAGCAATGTATCTCCGCTTGCGATACCGATAAAAATGGCAAGCAAAGCCAGACTAGAAGGAATAAAATCTTGGCTAGCTAATATTGCTGCTGTAATGATGGCGAGATCTTCTAATAGGTATGACAGCAGTATGATGCCGATAAAAGCCATCCAAACGTTTTGCTGTAAGAGTGTGAGATACTCGTTCATATCAGACCTATTGTTGATCTTGCTTGTCCATTAATAGATATAGAACCATGTTATCGGAATTAAATTTCAACCTGAGAGGGAGTGATGTTAGAAAGCCCTTTAAATAAAGCGATATTCAATCGAAATTTATAATAACTATAGTTGGCGATAAGGCTTTTTCCTGATTTTTAGTGTTGTGAGATAGACAAACAATAGAACGGATGTGATGAATCTAAAATCCTGTCTTAACTTCGTGTATACTCGTCCTTTATGTATAAATAACCAGTGGAATGATGATGGATCCTTCTTTATTACTCGATGGTCTTAATGACCGACAACGTGAAGCTGTAGCCGCGCCGCTTGAGAACTTACTAGTACTCGCGGGGGCTGGAAGTGGTAAAACTCGAGTATTGGTTCATCGCATCGCTTGGTTATTATCGGTAGAGCAAGCTTCGCCGTTTTCGATTATGTCGGTGACTTTTACCAATAAAGCGGCGGCGGAAATGCGAGGCCGGATTGACGAACTGATGATGGGAACGTCGTCAGGAATGTGGAACGGTACTTTTCATGGCATTTGCCACCGCATTCTTCGTGCTCATTATATGGATGCGAAACTACCAGAAGATTTCCAGATCCTTGATTCAGAAGATCAACTACGTTTGCTGCGCCGTTTAATCAAGGCGCAAAACCTTGATGAAAAACAATGGCCAGCCAAACAAGCGAGCTGGTGGATTAATGGTAAAAAAGATGAAGGCTTACGCCCAAGTCACATTGATACTTATCATGATCCGGTTGCCAAAACCTACCTGCAAATCTATCAAGCCTATCAAGAAGCCTGCGATCGTGCGGGTTTGGTTGACTTTGCTGAAATTCTATTACGTTGCCATGAATTATTACGCGATAAAGTGCATATTCGTGAGCACTATCAAGCGCGCTTTAAGCATATCTTGGTGGACGAATTCCAAGATACCAACAACATTCAATACGCTTGGTTGCGGATGATGGCAGGGCGAGATGCTCATGTGATGATTGTGGGTGATGATGACCAATCAATTTATGGCTGGCGTGGTGCGCAGATTGAAAACATTCAAAAATTTCTACGCGAGTTTACGGCTGCGCGCACTATTCGTTTAGAGCAAAACTACCGTTCAACCAAGAATATCCTGACCGCAGCCAATGAGCTGATCAGCAATAATACCGAGCGGATGGGCAAAGATTTATGGACCGAAGGGGAGGATGGTGAACCGATCTCTTTGTATTCGGCCTATAACGATCTTGATGAGGCTCGCTTTGCAGTCAATAAAATTAAAGAGTGGCACGACAAAGGCACGCCATTGAGTGATTGCGCTATGTTGTATCGCAATAACGCCCAATCACGGATATTGGAAGAAGCGTTAATTCAGGCGCGCCTGCCATACCGAATTTATGGTGGTCAACGCTTCTTCGAGCGTCAAGAAATCAAAGATGCGCTCAGCTATTTACGTTTGATGAATAACCGCAATGACGATGCTGCGTTTGAACGCGTTGTGAATACGCCAACGCGTGGTTTAGGTGATAAAACGCTGGAAACTATTCGTATGACCGCGCGCGATCGTGGTACCACATTATGGCAAGCGGGCGTTCAACTTATTGACGAAAAAGTTCTGCCTAATCGTGCGGCGATGGCGTTTAGTCGATTTGTTGAACTGATTACTGCACTAGAAGATGATACTTACGATTTAGCTTTACATGAACAATTCGACCATGCAATTAAATCGTCGGGTTTGTTCAATATGTATGAAATGGAAAAAGGCGAAAAATCTAAAGCTCGCATTGAGAACTTGGAAGAATTAGTTACCGCCGCGCGTCAGTTTGAAAAGCCAGAAGAAGCGGATGAAATGAGTATGTTGTCGGCATTCTTATCGCATGCGGCGCTTGAAGCGGGTGAAGGGCAAGCGGATGAATTTACCGATGCAGTACAATTAATGACACTGCACAGCGCCAAAGGTTTGGAATTTCCATTAGTCTTTATGGTTGGCGTGGAAGAAGGCATGTTCCCCAATCAAATGTCGGCTGAAGATGCCGCTCGTTTGGAAGAAGAACGCCGCCTTTGCTATGTTGGCATGACGCGAGCAATGACCAAACTCTACATTACTTACGCTGAAATGAGGCGCGTATATGGTCAAGAGAAATGTCATAAACCCTCACGTTTTATTCGTGAAATCCCAGAGAGTTGTGTAGAAGAAGTGCGAATGAAAGCGCAAGTGAGCCGCCCGGCTACCTCGGGTAGATTTGGCTCAAGTGCAGTTAAAGAAACCTTCAATAGCACCGGTTATGCATTAGGACAAAGAGTGACCCATCCTAAATTTGGCGAAGGCACAATTATTAACTTTGAAGGCAGTGGTCAGCAAAGTCGAGTGCAGGTGGCTTTTAATGGTGAAGGGATTAAGTGGCTGGTCACAGCTTACGCTAAGCTAGAGAAATCTTAAGGTCTGATTTGAATGGAAAAAAATTACGCAAAGTTAGTTAATTCCGCAGCATGGGCGGCAATGGTTATAGCGACTATTTTGTTGATCGTGAAAGTGATCGCATGGTGGCAAACCAATTCAGTTAGTTTATTAGCCTCATTGGTTGACTCATTATTGGACATGGCAGCATCATTAACTAATTTACTGGTGGTTCGCTATGCATTGCAACCCGCTGATGAAGAGCACCAATTCGGGCATGGTAAGGCAGAATCTTTGGCGGCGTTAGCGCAGGCTATGTTTATTTCTGGATCTGCCGTATTTCTGGTGCTCAATGGGGTCGAACGATTTTTTCGCCCACAGGCTTTAGTCTCGCCTGAGATCGGTGTGTGGGTGAGTGGTTTTGCTATTTTGCTCACATCTGGTTTGGTTCTATTTCAAAAACATGTGGTAAGAAAAACGGGCAGCCAAGCCATTTCAGCCGATTCTTTGCATTATCAAACTGATTTATTTATGAATATTGCCATTATGATTGCTTTGGTACTCAGTTGGTATGGGTTAAAGCAAGCCGATGCTATTTTTGCTGTCGGTATTGGTATTTACATTTTGTATAGCGCATATCAAATGGCGAATGAAGCGGTGCAGTCGTTATTGGATCGCCAGTTACCGGATGAGGAAGTCGATGCCATCCGTTTAGCTTGTGTGTCGGTTGAAGGCGTATTAGGCGCGCATGATTTACGTACGCGAATGTCTGGCCCTGTACGTTTTATTCAAGTACATATTGAGTTAGATGATCATTTACCTTTGCTAGATGCGCATCGAATTTCTGATCAAGTGGAACAAAAATTGGATAACTTATTCCCATATTCAGATGTCTTAATTCACCAAGATCCAATCTCCGTCGTGCCGGCAGCAAAATATCGACCATTAAGTTAGCAAGTGGCACTTATATAGAATAAAATCATGTGAGATAAGTCATTATGTTGAGATAATTGACTATCTTATTGTTCGTAGAAATGTTGAGTGAAAGTGATGTGAATCAACACACTTTGATTGCAAGCTTGTATATTGATCATAAAGGTAAACGATTGAAATAAACTTATGACTATTATGAGTGGTAAGTTTTTCGTATTTAACGTACAGAATCTCGAATTAAGTTGGCGCAGATTAGCCAAATATGTAGTGAAGATTCAAGTAAACCAATTTTTATATTTTGAAATTTAGAGGGTGAAAACATGGTTAAGAAAATCGGTGTTTTAACAAGCGGTGGTGATGCACCAGGTATGAACGCAGCGATTCGTGGTGTAGTTCGTACTGCATTAAGTGAAGGTCTAGAAGTTTATGGTATTCATGATGGATATCTTGGCTTAGTTGAAGACCGTATCGAAAAACTTGAGCGTTCTAGCGTTTCTGATGTAATTAACCGTGGTGGTACGTTCTTAGGTTCTGCGCGTTTTCCTGAGTTTAAAGATGAGAAAGTGCGTGAAAAAGGCATTGCTAATTTGAAGAAACACGGCATCGATGCACTGGTTGTTATTGGTGGTGATGGTTCTTACATGGGGGCGAAGAAGCTGACTGAAATGGGCTTTCCATGTATTGGTCTTCCTGGCACAATTGATAATGATATCGCAGGTACCGATTACACTATTGGGTACATGACGGCACTGAATACCGTTATTGATGCTATTGACCGTTTACGTGATACATCAACCTCTCACCAACGTATTTCGATTGTTGAAATTATGGGCCGTCACTGTGGTGATTTAACTTTGATGTCAGCACTTGCGGGTGGCTGTGAGTACATTATTACGCCAGAAAACAATCTTGATAAAGATGCACTGATCCAAAACATTCAAGATGGCATCGCCAAAGGCAAAAAGCATGCGATTATCGCACTGACTGAATTGCAGATGGATGCTTATGAACTTGCTAAAGATATTGAAGCAGCAACGGGTCGTGAAACTCGTGCAACGGTATTAGGTCATATTCAACGTGGCGGTCGTCCAACGGCATTTGATCGTGTATTGGCTTCTCGCATGGGGAACTATGCGGTACATTTATTGGTTGAAGGCCACGGTGGTCGTTGTGTTGGCATCCAAAAAGAAGAGCTAGTGCACCACGATATTATCGATGCTATTGAAAATATGCGTCGTCCGGTACGTAAAGATCTCTACAAAGTAGCGGAAGAGTTATTCTAATTTTTCAGAGTATTCATACTTTTGTTTGATAAGCCGTTGGTGAAAGGCAGCGGTTTTTTTTCGTTTTAAATACTCCAATAAAAAAGGTTAGTGATTTCTCACTAACCTTTTGTCTTTTATTTTTTAGAGCCTAGAGCCTAAATAACAAGAATTATGCTTTTTTCGCTTCTGCTGCTGCTTTAGCAATTGCTGCAAAGCTTTTCGCGTCAAGCGCTGCGCCGCCAACTAGAGCACCATCGATGTCTGGTTGTGCAAAGTAAGCTGCTGCATTTTCTGGTTTAACAGAACCACCGTATTGGATCACAACATTTTTCGCTACGTCTTCAGACTTAGCTGCGATGTGAGCACGGATTTGTGCGTGAGTACGTTGTGCGTCATCAGCAGTTGCAGCTTTACCAGTACCGATTGCCCAGATTGGCTCATAAGCAATGATCGCGTCGTTAAGCGCTTCAACGCCAAGCAGATTAATAACTGCATCGATTTGACGTGCACATACTGCAACTGTCTCGCCTGCTTCGTTTTGCGCTTCAGATTCACCGATGCAAAGAACTGGCGTTAGGCCATTTTCTTTTAGGAAAGCGAATTTTTTAGCGACAAACTCATCTGATTCGTTGTGGTATTGACGACGCTCAGAGTGACCGATGATGATGTGAGAAGCGCCGAATTCTTTCAGCATTTCAGGAGACATATCACCAGTGAAAGCACCGCTGTTATTTAGGTCAGTGTTTTGAGCGCCTAAAATGATTTGGCTGCCCGCATCAGTAAGAGTGCGTTCTGCAAGATCGATGAAAAGTGCTGGTGGCGCGACAGCAACGTCTACACCAGTAACGCCTTCAAGCTCTGCATTTAAGCTCGTTAGCAAATCAACAACCATTTCTTTGCTGCCGTTTAATTTCCAGTTACCCATAACTACAGGATGACGCATAGGATTCTCTCCAATTCGATTTAATGAATGTTCAGGTATTAACCCAAAATGTACTATCAAAGAATATAACAGAATAATGTGATGAGATCATGATTCTCGTCATGTCTATACTCTTCATTAATGGTAGTTTCGTTTTTATTAATTTTCAGCGTGATTATAGCGGAAAAATCAGGTGGCTTAAGTGGCTATTTTTCCTTAATTAGGTATGTTAGAACTATGAACGTGATCCGCTGGTAATAGTCTAATTTGTGAGGGAAAACCAATGCCAAATGTTGTGATGGAATATTCAAATTCAATTGATGAGCGTGTCAATATTCAAGCTCTGCTAGAAGATATACACCACGTCACGATTGAAAGTGGCTTATTTCAATTGATGGATGTGAAGTCCAGAACTTTACGTACTCACAATTGGTTGATTGGGGATAAGGCAGATAATGTTGATTTTATTCATGTTACGGTTGAGTTACTTGAAGGAAGAACCGTGGAACAAAAGCAGGCGTTATCTCAATCAATAATGGTAGCATTGCGTTTAAAGGCTGATTTTGTCGCAAGTCTTACGGTTAACCTTCGAGATATGGACAAAGCAAGTTTTCAAAAAGTGATCAACCTATAAATTTTAAGGTAAGAGTATGAGTTTGAAATAGTGGCTGTTTTCTTTTCAAGGAAGGATCGGTCGACAACGTTTTTGGATCTGGAACATCTTTTATTATGCGGTTATTTTAGGAGCTGGCGTTTTTCTCGGTCAAAGCGGCTTAGGAAATATGGCGAGCTATATTTTATTGCTTGTGACCGCAGGGTTATTAATTCCTGACTTGGCGGTAACGGCCAAGCGTTGGCATGATAGAAATAAATCCAATTGGTGGTTACTTATGCATGTACCACTCATTTTGGGGCGTTTATATGCACCTGAAATAGGAGCAGCGCCGAGTACAATGGCACAAACAGCCATGGGATTGGTAGCGTTAGTTTGCGGTATTTGGATGTTGGTCGAGTGTGGATTTTTAAAAGGGTCAGTCAATGAAAATCGTTATGGGCAGCCTGACATTTCGTCACGTTAAGTTTGTTGGCGTGACGGTATTTATTGGGGTAATTTTATAGCTACAACGTCTTTCACCTTTAATAATATGCTCGGTTCGTTGGATATGACATTCATCACCGAGCAGTTGAGAAAAAATCGAAAACTCCGAATGACATAAGCTTGGACAATGTTTTGCTGCATGGCAAATCGGGCAATGATTTTCAATTAAAAGATAACCTTCTAGTGTCGTTTCAAGCTCCGCCATATAACCTTCACTTTCTCGTAATTGAGTTAAGGCTTTCAACCGTTGTTCTAATGTTTCGCATGTGGATAACTGATCTTGATAATGATTGAGAATTTTTCTCTCTCGCTCCGCAGTAACTTGCTCTAATCCCTGTTGACCAAATAAATGTGTCACAGCATCAATAATATCGATAGTGAAATCATTATGGCGATCAATAAAGCCATTATGACCTTGTTTGGTGAGTGACCAATGACGAGCAGGGCGTCCGACCTTAACTTTGATATCAGTAAAAGACAAAAGCCCTTCATCTTCTAATGCTTGTAAATGCTGCCTTGCACCCATTGGTGTGATCGATAAATCTTCCGCGAGTTGGCGTGCGGTAATACTGCCTTCTCGTTTTATTTTGTGGAGAATTTTATCTGAGGTTTTCATCACTAAGCCTTTACACTTCGATTATTGATGTAAATGTAAATAAATCGTTAACTAATATGATGAAGTAAAAAAGAAATAATGCAAATGACGAGTAGATTTATATGGCGCAGGCTAACGTTTCTGATTTATGAGTAATAAAAAACGCAACACTAGGTTGCGTTTTGATATGAAGTTTTATCATTTAAACAATTGATAAAACTATAAAATGTGTTTTTTAATGGTGTCGTCTTTACGTTCAAGGTAGTGAATCGATTTAATACGACGAATGGTACGACTTTTACCACGGATCACTAAGGTTTCTGTGGTCGCAATATTACCTTTTCGAGTAATGCCTTCTAATAAGTCACCTTTGGTAATACCCGTTGCAGCAAATACCACATTATCGCTGCGTGCCATATCATCCATTTTGAGGATCTTATTGGCTTCAACACCCATTTCTGCGCAACGTTTAAGCTCTAATTCGCCATGGGTTCGGTTTTCTGGCGTATCGCCTTTAACTTCATGACGAGGTAATAAACGGCCTTGCATGTCACCATCTAAAGCACGAATTACTGCTGCTGAAACAACACCTTCTGGAGCGCCACCGATGCAGCACATCATGTCTACCTCGCTATCAGGCATGCAGGTTAGGATTGAAGCGGCAACATCACCATCTGGCACAGCAAAGACACGCACACCCATCTTTTGCATCGTAGCAATCATAATGTCGTGGCGGGGTTTTGCTAGGGTGGTAACAGTGAGTTCGTTCAATTCTTTATTTAAGGCTTTGGCTACGTTACGTAGATTGTCTTCAATTGGTAGGCTAAGATCGATTGCGCCTTTTGCGCCAGGACCAACGACTAATTTTTCCATGTACATATCTGGTGCTTTTAAGAAGCTGCCTTTTTCACCTGCCGCCAATACAGCTAAGGCATTAGATTGCCCCATGGCGGTCATGCGAGTACCTTCGATTGGATCAACGGCAATATCAACTGCGTCACCACCAATGCCGACTTGTTCGCCAATATAAAGCATTGGAGCTTCATCGATCTCGCCTTCACCGATAACAATTTCACCGCTGATTTCAGTTTGATTAAGTAGGCTACGCATTACTTCAACTGCAGCACCATCAGCGGCGTTTTTATCGCCACGACCTAACCATTTATAACCAGCAAGCGCAGCACCTTCTGTAACTCGTGAAAATGCTAATGCTAAATCGCGTTTCATAGGGACTCCAATACAAACAAGTGGGTAGAAAAATTCGTTGCAGATTTTATCACAGCCAAAAGGGTAACGTTTGCTTTTTTATATTTCGAAGAAAAAGACAGTGGCTTCACCCGGTTGATAGGCGCAGTTTGCTATGCCGCTGGTGAACGTTTTTCAGAATATTGATTAACGGGATGGATACTATTGTCATGTTTTCGTGATAAGTGTTGTTTTTTTGCGCGAACAGACAAAAATACTGCAATAAGAGTGTGGCGAATAAAAAGAAGCTGAGTAGAATGAAGGCATCACTAGTGATAACATTGTTATATCACTCATCATGGTTCATTAAGCAGGTAGTAAAGATGTCTTTCGAAGTTTTAGAGCAGCTAGAAGCAAAAATCCAAACCGCAGTAGATACTATTGCTTTATTACAAATGGAAGTTGAAGAGCTTAAAGAGAAAAATGAGCAATTGGCTTCAGAATCAACTCAACTTAAAGAAGGTCGTGTTGAATTAGAGCAACAATCGCAAGCCTTGCGTCAGGAGCAACAAGTTTGGCAAGATCGTATTCGTAGCCTACTTGGTAAAATGGATGATGTAGAATAATTTCCGACTTTCATTGATAAATAATCGATGGAAACATAAAAAAACAGAGCCCAAGTGGCTCTGTTTTTTTATGCTTTGGATTTACGGGATAGAAGATTAAAGCTACCCCATAAATCGATCAGTCAGCTAATTCTGCATCGTCATCAATTTCCAACTCAATATCGAGTGGCTCTTGAGACAAAATGACACCGGTATTATCAGCGTAGAGGTAGTCTTCAGGTAAGAAAGTGACGCCACCAAAGTTAACAGGAACGTCAATTTCACCAATATTATTTTGAGTCGCGCCAACAGGGATTGCCGCTAAAGCTTGAATACCGACTTGTCTCTCTTCAAGGTCATCGACTTCACGAACGCTACCGTAAATTACAATGCCTTCCCAAGAGTTTTCTTCAGCCAGTATGGCTAATTCAGCATCAATTAAAGCGCGACGTAATGAGCCACCGCCATCAATTAATAGAACACGGCCAGTACCTTCTTCTTGCAGAACAGAACGGATAATACCGTTATCTTCAAAGCATTTTACTGTGGTTACTTGCCCGGCAAACGATGATAATCCACCAAAATTACTGAACATTGGTTCAACTACATCTACTTGGTCAAGATAGATATCACACAGTGCAGAGGTATTATATTCCATAGTGGTTATTCTCTTTGCGGGGGATAATTAACGAGTATATAGGGTCAATATTGCTTTGCAATGACAAAGCTCATTTTACTGACTAGAGTTTGATCTAATAACGAAACTGAGCTGTCATTTATAACTACGCCATAAGATTTACGCAGTGCCAAAAACGAGAATAATGGCAAACATTATATTAGTGATAAAGGCGCATTTGACCATATCAGGCAGCATCGGGATGAATTCTTTCGCATCTTCAACTTTCCAAATGGTTTTACCATGCTTGATAACCAAAATTAAAGGTAAAAGCATCAATAATGTAGGCCAAGCAGCTTCGGTATGAAACAAAATATAGCTTGCGAGAGTGAGCCAACCAAACGCTAATAATGTCAGATGGTAGCATTTGGCTTTGTCGGTACCAATACGAACCACAAGAGTGCGTTTATTACTGGCCGTATCATTTTCTATATCACGCATGTTATTGATATTTAATACACCCATAGAAAATAACCCCGATCCTATGGCCGGTAATAATAAGGAGAGGTGTACGGTTCCAGTATGAAGAAAGTAAGTCCCTAAAACGGCTAATAAGCCAAAAAATAAGAAGACTGAAATATCACCTAAACCCACGTAACCATAAGGTTTACTTCCCATGGTGTAAGCGATAGAGCTGAGGATAGATAATAGACCTAAAGCAATAAATGCCATGATACTGGTTGGGCTTTGCAGCGCATAAAATACCAGCGCTAAACCACTCATTATGATCAGTACAATATTGGCAATAATTGCTTTTTTCATGCCTGATTGAGTTATCGCGCCTTGTTGCATACCTCGAATAGGTCCAATACGGTTTTCGTTATCTGTACCTTGAGCTGCATCGCCATAGTCATTGGCGAGGTTGGATAATATTTGTAGTAATGTTGCGGTGAGTAGGGCCAAAAATGATATAGCAAAGGAAAAGTGGCCATCAGCATAAGCAAGGCTACTGCCGGTTGCGATAGCGGCAATTGCAAGCAATAAAGTTTTAGGGCGAGCAGCATCGAGCCAAATAGCAAAAGATGATTTCATAAGTGCTTATATTTATAGATTGTTGTTTAATAATAGTCGTTAAATTATATACGTATACCCGTCGCACTTGAAGGCGTAGTCTAATGTTTCCTTATGTTGGTTAAAATTAATGAGGTTAAGGGCAAGCTATAAGAAGAAATAGATAAGTAGGAAGGGCTTCGGCTTCTAATTCACAATAAAAAAAGCTCGCACTAGGCGAGCTTTTTATGAATGTAGCGTCCTCATTATTATAAAATAAAACGACTCAAATCTTCATCGGCAACCAGTTCACCAAGACGTTTGTGAACGTATTCGGCATTTATTTCTACTTTGCTGCCTGGATTGTCGGTGGCATCAAATGATATTTCATCCATTAAACGCTCCATAACAGTATGAAGACGACGGGCACCAATGTTTTCAGTACTTTCGTTTACTTGCCATGCCGCTTCGGCAATTTTTGTAATACCATCTTCGGTAAACGTTACTTCAACTTGCTCAGTTCCCATCAATGCACAATATTGCTCAGTTAATGATGCGTGTGGTTCAGTTAATATACGTTTGAAGTCATTACTGCTTAACGCTTCTAGCTCGACACGGATTGGTAATCGACCTTGTAGCTCAGGGATGAGATCAGATGGTTTTGCGGTTTGGAATGCGCCTGATGCCACAAATAAAATATGATCGGTGCGAACCATTCCGTGTTTAGTTGAAACTGTGCTGCCTTCGACTAAAGGTAAAAGATCGCGTTGTACCCCTTCACGAGATACATCGCCACCGCCAGTTTGATCGGCACGTTTACAGATTTTGTCGATCTCATCAATAAACACAATACCGTTGTTTTCTGCATTGAAGATCGCTTGTTCTTTGATGTCTTCTGAATTCACCAGTTTGCTGGCTTCTTCTTCGACAAGGGCTTTAAGTGCATCTTTGATTTTTAGTTTACGACTCTTCTTGGTATCACCGGCGAGGTTTTGAAACATACCTTGCAGCTGATTGGTCATTTCTTCCATACCAGGAGGCGCCATGATTTCAACACCCATTTGTGGTGCTGCGACATCAATTTCTATTTCTTTGTCATCTAACTGACCTTCGCGTAACTTTTTACGAAAGATTTGACGAGTATTCGATGTGCTTTCTTTTGATTGATCATCTTGTCCCCAGCCTTCACGAGGTGGTGGCAACAAAGCATCTAGAACTCGTTCCTCTGCTTGCTCTTCTGCTCGGAATTTTACTTTTTCGGTCGCTTGTTGGTGAGTGAGCTTAATCGAAACATCCATGAGATCACGGATAATACTTTCCACTTCTTTACCCACATAACCCACTTCGGTGAACTTGGTCGCTTCTACTTTAATGAATGGAGCATTAGCTAATTTTGCTAAACGGCGTGCGATTTCTGTTTTACCCACACCGGTTGGGCCGATCATTAAAATATTTTTTGGGGTCACTTCAGCACGGAAATCTTCCGATAGTTGCATCCGACGCCAACGATTACGCAGTGCAATAGCAACCGCGCGTTTGGCTTTATCTTGACCGATAATGTGTTGGTTCAGTTCATGAACAATTTCACGAGGAGTCATCTCAGACATAAATTTATTTATCCTTCTACTTTAAGAAGATACAAGGTAATGCATCAACAATACCGTGCTTATATATTCAGTTAAAAGCTTTGATATGAGAGGAAATTAAGCAAAAAGTAATGCTTATAGTTCTTCAATCGTATGGTGATGATTGGTAAATACACAAATATCACCGGCGATATTTAATGCTTTTTCTGCAATGTCGCGAGCTTCTAAATCGGTATTTTCAAGTAAGGCGATAGCTGCGGCTTGGGCAAAGTTGCCGCCAGAACCAATCGCAATGAGATCATTTTCAGGTTGAACCACATCGCCATTACCAGTAATGATTAACGAGGCAGTTTCATCGGCGACCGCAAGAATGGCTTCGAGTTTGCGTAAAGCTCGATCGCTGCGCCAGTCTTTAGCTAGCTCAACGGCTGCTTTGGTTAAATGGCCTTGATGCATTTCGAGTTTACGTTCAAAGCGTTCAAATAGCGTGAAGGCATCTGCAGTACCACCAGCAAAACCGGCGAGTACTTTGTTGTTATAAAGGCGACGTACTTTTTTCGCATTGCCTTTCATCACAGTATTGCCTAGAGAGACTTGGCCATCACCTGCGATGACAACTTTATTATTACGGCGCACAGATACTATAGTAGTCACGAGAAACCTCTTCTTCTTATTCTGGTGGTCTAATCTATATGCGGTTAAGAGAGATGAAATTCAAGGGAGGGGAATAAAATGTCACAGGAATGAAGGATGCTTTGCCCGAGAGCCGAAAATAATAGATTGGCACTAATGATGCCAGTTATGATATTCGGCTCTCGTTTTTTATTTTCCTAGGGTGTCCTTCAAAATGATGCAAGGCTCAATCTTGGCGCGCTGTAAGATATGTTGCTCTTTTACAGCATCACGTTTGTAAGTGTAAGGACCTAAAATTATGCGATACCAACTGCTGCCTTCTAATTTGAGGACTTTACTTTTTAAACCCTGAAAAGCGATATTGGCTTTACGTTGCCCAGCTTGAGCGGATGTTTTGTAAGCGCCACATTGCATGATATACGGGATTTTCGGAACTACCTGTTCTTTAGCTTGGACTTCGATTTCACGTTTAGGCAAGCTTTCCATGTAATCCCACTTCTCTTCCGGAGGAGGCGGTAATACTTGAGTGGGTTGAGTTTTGGTCGGGGCAATTATAAGGATATCTTTAACACTGGGCGCTTTAGGCTCAGGATCGCTACTTAGCATTGATAACAAAGAAATTAAACCACCCAGTAAAATAATCGCAATGATCGCCGCTTTCCAAGGAATCGCACGTTGAGGTGCTTTTTTCTTAGATGCGGGTCCGCGAGTATTTTTCTTCTTATTCGGTGCAGGATTTTTTCTTACGTAATCTCTATTAGCCACAGGCGATCTACAATTCTGTATGGTTTCAAAAAGGAGTCATATAGTAATACCTATTGTGTCAAATATCTATTCATTCCACTGCCAATTAACTTGTTTTTCACATGGTTATTTTCACTATAGTCAGCTTTGTTTTTTGGTCAGTTTGAATGTTGTAAATATCTATTTACTCTAATTGCTGCTTATATTCTAGGCGGCGCTGCGCTATTACGGATCACTAAATTAGCTTCAAGTAAGCGAGATCCTGCCCTGACCTCATGGCCTCTTAATATCTCTAGCAGCATCAGCATTGATTGTTTGCCAATTTCATAACGAGGTTGGGCAATAGTGGTTAAGGGTGGATCGCAATATTGAGAAAATTGAATATCATCGAATCCAACCACGGAAAGATCTTGAGGTACTCGGTAGCCCATCTTTTTGGCTTGCTGAATTGCTCCGATTGCCATTGCATCATTGTGGCAAAAGATAGCGGTTGGTGGTTCTGGTAGTGCTAATAATTTTCCTACGGCAACTACGCCAGATTCAAAAGTAAAATCGCCACAAACTTTGTAGCTAGGACTCATTTCAATTCCAGCTCTGCGTAAGGCTTGCTGGTAACCTTGATGGCGGAATTGGCATAAAGATGCGTGTTCTGGGCCTGACATTTCGGCAACACGTTTATGTCCCATTTGAGTTAAATAATTCACGACGTCAAACGCTGCCGTTAAGTTATCAATATGAACGGTGGGTAGTTCTAATTCGGGAGCATATTCACACGCCATGACCAACGGTGGTAAGTTTTTTTGTTCAGATTTACTGACATCAAAAGGCGTACTGCTTCCGAGTAGTAACATACCATCAGCTTGTTTCGTGAAAAGTAAATTCATAAAAGTTGAGTCACGTTTAAGCTGTTGGCTGCTATCGCCTAATAAAACGAGGTAATTATGCTCCGCCGCGGTATCTTCAATTCCTCGAATTATTTCGGAGAAATAAGAATCACAAATATCAGGGACGATGACGATAATGGTTTTGGATTCGTTGCGTCGTAAGTTTCTTGTTAAGGAATGGGGTGAATATCCTGATTCTAAAACCGCATCTTCTACTCGTTTTCGAGTGGTGAATGAGACCTTTTCTGGATTCATTAACGCTCTTGATACGGTCGCGGTGGATACACCTGCAAGTTGAGCAACCTCCTTCATTGTCGCCATGATTTTTTCTCCCTAAAAAGCCCAAATGGGCAATAACTGGCTTATATTCTAAAAAGTACGACAGTGATATAAGCAAAATAATAAAAATAATCCCTCTGTTTTTACGGGGGAATATGTAGCGAAGATGTTACTATTTTATGCTTTAAATTAAGACCTTAACACGAACCCTTCAGCAATAATTACAGAAAAAAAGTGATGTCACTCACATTCAATTATTTTGTTGCTCAGTTTGTCACAACATTTCAAGATCAGCTGAGATCTTGTGGCTCGATATCGAGTGACCAACGCACTTTTTTGGCTAGAGGTAATAATTGAATTGCTGGTTTTGATGATGCCAATATGCGCTGCATTTTTGATCTGGCTTCAACTTGCAGTAGTAACTGCCATCGGTATTTTCCTGCGCGTTTTGACAATGGAGCAGGCATCGGGCCGAGTACCATACAGGTTTCATCAAACAATGGATGCGCTTCTAAGGTATGGCGAACTTGGCGCAAAAAGTTTTCTGTGGCCTCGTTTTGGTTGGATTCGGCTCGGATCAAACTTAAATGAGTAAAAGGCGGCAGTAAGGCCATTTTACGTTCTTGCAATGCGGCCTGAGCAAAGTGATGATAATTTTTGTGTAGTAATGATTGCAGTAAAGCATGCTCTGGATGATGGGTTTGTAATAATACTTCCCCAGGTTTACTGGCTCGGCCCGAGCGACCTGCAACTTGAATAAATAGTTGCGCTAAACGTTCTGAGGCGCGAAAATCGCTGCTATACAGTGAACCATCGACATCAATTAATCCCACTAAAGTCACATTGGGAAAGTGGTGGCCTTTTGCGAGCATTTGAGTGCCAATTAAAATTTGATATTCCCCTTTGCGAATTGCTTCTAACGCTGACTCTAAACTGCCTTTTCGGCGAGTGCTATCGCGATCAATTCGCAAGGTTTTAAATTCGGGAAATTGTACTTCGAGTTGCTTTTCGAGTTGCTCAGTACCAACACCAACCGAGACTAATTGCGTAGAACCACAGCCATCACATTGGTGGATCACAGGCTTTTGCGAACCACAATGATGGCAGCGCATCTCTTGGCTGCCTTGGTGGAAAGTATAATAAGCATCGCAGCGTTTACATTCGGCAATCCAGCCACATTCATGGCACATCAATGCAGGGGAAAAACCACGTCGATTCAAAAAGAGCATGACTTGATTGCCGGCATTTAAGTGACGACGCATTTCTGCCATTAATGGCGCGGACAAACCGCCTTCTAAATATAAACCTTTAATATCGAGAACTTTATGAGTGGCAGCTTGCGCATTACCCGCCCGCTTACTTAAAGTTAAGTAGTGATATTTTCCAGTTTGTGCATTATGTAAGGTTTCAAGTGCAGGTGTTGCGGAGCCTAATACGATTGGAATGTTGTCTTTATGAGCGCGCATGACGGCAACATCACGCGCATGGTAGCGTAAAGTGTCTTGTTGTTTATATGAAGCATCATGTTCTTCATCAACAATGATGATGCCTAAATTCGCAAAAGGGGTAAAAAGGGCAGAACGAGTACCAATCACAATTCCAGCCTGTTTATCTCGTGCTGATAACCAAGCATTGAGGCGTTCGGTATCATTTAAGCCCGAATGAATCACTTCGACCGGAACATTAAAACGACGCTTAAAGCGCTGAATGGTTTGTGGGGTTAAACCAATTTCAGGCACTAGAATTAACGCTTGCTGTCCTCTATCTAGCACCGGCTTGATTAAGCTTAAATATACTTCTGTTTTGCCAGAACCGGTGACGCCATCTAATAAATAGCAGCCAAAGCCTTGCACGTTATTAACGGTCGCAATCGCAATCGCTTGTTCTTCGTTGAGTTTTGGTTTGTATTGTTCATTTTCAATCTCGGCGGGCCAGCGTGATGTTATGGGCTGCGTGTACGTCGCGCCAATCCATCCTTTATCTTGTAAGGTTTTTAAAGTGCTACTGCTTACTTCTTCTTCAATCATAACGGAATGAGGGACAGGAGCATTTTCGAGTAATCGCATTACTTTGGCTTGCAGATGAGCTCGACCAAATCCTGCGCTTAGTTGGTCCTTACCTGAATCGGTAATATGCCATTGTTTAAGGCTGGCGAAACTGGCTTCTTTGCCTCTACGCAACAAGGATGGAAGTGCTAGTGAAAATGTATCACCGAGCGGATATTGATAGAACTGGCTGCACCAAATGAGTAATTGGTATAAAGGGGTCGGCCAGACGGGTTGACTATCTAAACTGGCTTTAATTGGTTTGAGTTGCTCAATAGGAAAGTCAGAGGTATCAACTAACGCGGTGACGATTCCAGTTAAGGTCTGGCGGCCAAAAGGGACGGAGACACGGCCACCTACAACAGGATATAAATAATTGGGAATGAGGTAGTCAAAACATTTGTCCAATGGAACAGGCAAGGCGACTTGGGCGATATTAGGACGCATAGATGTTAAGACACATAGTTGTTGAGATACATAGTTGGTGAATTCCAATTAAATGAGTTATATCCTTGGTACGAAGTGGAGACTTCATAACTTTAAGTATAGTAAAGCAAGCTCTGTGTAATTTCGAGAGTATATACACGGTCTTATCGTGTAATGAAGCCAGTTTGCAAGAATAAATGCTGAAAAAGAGAGCAAATATCTTGATCGATGGGCTGGGATTCATTACTATACTGCGCCTCGAACGATGTAGATTTCTACATTATTTTTAACACTACGTATGGTGTCTGGCATCCTGTTCTATTGATTATTTTTTATAAAAAGATGGATAGAAGGAAAGAACCAGATAGCGATACGGACCAATATTAAGGTTTGTCCTATGAAAACTGGTATCCACCCAGAATACAAAGCAGTTGCAGCAACTTGTTCTTGTGGTAACGCTTTTGAGTTCAGCTCAACTCTAGCTAAAGACACTATCCACTTAGACGTATGTGACAAATGTCACCCGTTCTACACTGGTAAGCAACGTATCGTTGATACTGGCGGCCGTGTTGATCGCTTTAACAAGCGTTTTGGTGCTCTTAGCAGCAAATAATCTCAACCTAAAAATTTTTTAGAGTTAGAGACAAATTTCAAAGGGATGCTTCGGCATCCCTTTTTTATTACTTAAAATTAAGGCGAAAGAGGGCTTACTCGCTAGGAACTTATCGTTCAATCTATTATGATCTGTTTCTTGTATCGTCTTCGTTCTTTTAGGAATACCAAATTATGTCAGATACCCAACCGACTAAAGATTTTCGCCAGCAAGCTTTAGATTATCATGCTCTGCCTATTCCGGGAAAAATTGCTATTTCTCTTACTAAGCCAGCTGATACTGCTGAAGATCTTGCTTTAGCTTATAGCCCAGGTGTAGCAGAGCCAGTGCGTGAAATTGCACTGAATCCTGATAATGCTTACAAATACACAGGCAAAGGAAATTTGGTTGCGGTTATTTCAAACGGTACTGCAATTTTAGGCTTAGGGAATTTAGGCCCACTGGCTTCAAAACCAGTGATGGAAGGGAAATCATTATTATTTAAACGTTTTGCCGGCTTAGATTCGATTGATATTGAAGTTAAGCATCGCACCATCGAAGAGTTTGTGGATACGGTAGCCAACATTGCTGATACCTTTGGTGGTATCAATTTAGAAGATATTAAGGCTCCGGATTGTTTTGAAATTGAACGCCAGTTGATTGAGCGTTGTGATGTGCCGGTTTTCCACGATGACCAACATGGTACGGCGATTGTAACTGCGGCAGGCATGTTGAATGCGATTGAGTTGCAAGGCAAAAAACTATCTGAATGTAAGATTGTTTGCTTAGGCGCTGGCGCGGCGGCGGTTGCATGTATGGAGCTATTAATTAAATGTGGCGCATTACGTGAAAAAATCTACATGCTGGATCGTAAAGGCGTTATTCACACACGTCGTGACGATTTAAACGAATACAAAGAATTATTCGCTAACAACACCGATATGCGCACCTTAGAAGATGTTATTGCTGGCGCGGATTTATTCTTAGGTGTATCAGGCCCGAATCTATTGCCACCAGAAGCATTAGCACTAATGGCAGATAAACCTGTGGTATTTGCGTGTTCTAATCCTGATCCTGAAATCAAACCTGAACTTGCCGCTAAAGTACGTAATGATTTAATTATGGGTACTGGGCGCAGTGATTATCCAAACCAAGTGAATAACGTGATTTGTTTCCCATTCATTTTCCGTGGCGCATTGGACGTTCGTGCGAGCGAAATCAACACTGAAATGAAGTTGGCAGCGGTAGAAGCTATTCGTCAATTGGCGAAAGAAGGCGTTCCTGAGGAAGTGTTGCAAGCCGCTGGTGTAAAATCGCTGGCATTTGGTCCTGATTACATTATTCCAAAACCAATGGATCCACGTTTATTACCACGAGTTGCTGGCGCAGTTGCCCGCGCTGCGGTTGAATCGGGTGTGGCTCGTATTGCGCTGCCTGAGCAGTATAAGTAAATACCCTTCATTCTCTGAGTATTTCATTACTGGAAGTAATTTGAAGAAAATAAAAGCCCGATCAAACGAATATTTGATCGGGCTTTGTTTTTCTAGTGATACATGTTTTTTTAGTAATGAACTATAAAAATTCGACTATGGTATTGATAAACAACGGTTTTCATTATCAATAGTTTTAATCATCAAATGATTCAAATTCGATGCCCATTTCCGTCATCAGCTTTTTGACTTCAGCGGGCAAATCATCGGGGCGATCTTTACGTAGGTCTTCATCGGTTGGTAGAGGTTGACCGGTATAAGCATGCAGAAATGCTTCACACAATAATTCACTATTGGTGGCATGGCGCAGGTTGTTAACTTGGCGGCGAGTTCTCTCATCCGTCAATATTTTTAATACCTTCAGCGGAATAGAAACAGTGATTTTTTTGACTTGCTCACTTTTTTTTCCATGTTCCGCATATGGGCTAATGTAGTCCCCATTCCAATCGGCCATTACGCACCTTCGTTGTTTATTATCTAAATTAAGTGTTAGGACAGCAATTTTAGCGGCATTGACTGCCATAAGTAAAGACGCTTAGACGTCTAGAGGTGTTGACGTCCTTTTTTTGTAAGGGTAAAGTAGCAGAAAAGATCGATACTGACTAAAAAAACGGTAAGATTAAGCCTTTATATGTACGTTATTTGAGTCGATATAAGCTTTTTTTGTATAAACTATTTTTGTATAAGCGATGTGTTGTATGAGCTGCTCGGCTCTACATTATATCCTCTCTGTCAATGGAAAAGGAATCAACCATGAGTTCAAGAAAGCCCGCGACTGTTGCTGTTCGTACCGGTATTGAATCAGATACCCAATATCATGCGGTTGTCCCACCGATTTATCTTTCGACTAACTATGGTTTTCCTGCCTTCGGTGAAGTACCTAAATATGACTATACTCGTTCAGGTAATCCTAATCGTGGCCTGCTTGAGCAAGCATTATCGGAATTAGAATCAGGATCAGGCGCGGTGATCACCAATTGTGGAACTTCTGCTTTGAATTTATGGGTGTCTGCTTTTTTAAGCCCAGATGACTTAATTATTGCACCTCATGATTGTTATGGCGGTACATACCGTTTATTTAATACTCGCGCGCTCAAAGGCGATTTTAAAGTGCAGTTTGTCGATCAATCGAATCAAGCTGAATTTGATGCAGCGATTGCAAAAAAACCAAAACTTATTTTATTGGAAACCCCATCGAATCCGTTAGTTCGAGTGGTGGACATCACGAAAGCGTG
Source organism: Vibrio sp. S17_S38 (assembly GCF_014694375.1). GTDB lineage: Bacteria > Pseudomonadota > Gammaproteobacteria > Enterobacterales > Vibrionaceae > Vibrio. The sequence continues at coordinate 103,174 of NZ_JAAUWW010000007.1, read as the reverse complement.
TGAAAAAGCCAAACAAGTTGGTGCAATGGTGGCGGTTGATAACACCTTCATGACACCTATATACCAAAAGCCACTTACTCTAGGCGCAGATTTTGTTGTGCATTCAACCACTAAGTATATTAATGGTCACTCGGATGTAATCGGTGGCGTGATTATTGCTAAAGATCCTGAACATGTAGATACCTTATCTTGGTGGGGAAATTGCATCGGTGCGACAGGGACGCCTTTTGATAGCTATATGACTTTGCGTGGGTTAAGAACGCTGCCTGCGCGAATGAGAGTGCATGAAGAAAGTGCTCAGGCTTTATTAAAATACTTACAACAGCAACCACTGGTAAGTACCATTTATCATCCAAGTTTACCAACTCACCCTGGGCATGAAATTGCAAAAGCGCAGCAAAGCGGTTTTGGTTCAATGTTGAGTTTTGAATTTAATGGCAGCATGGATCAATTAAAGACTTTTGTGGGTAAGTTACAATTATTCTCGCTAGCGGAATCGTTAGGAGGCGTGGAAAGCCTAATATGCCACCCTGCCTCCATGACACATCGCGCAATGTCTGATGAAGCTCAAGCAGAAGCGGGCATCGCCCAGACATTACTTCGAGTGTCAGTCGGATTAGAAGATAGCCAAGATTTAATTGCTGATTTAGAACAAGCATTTCAACAAGTGCAATAAAAACAGTCAGCGTAATACATTATTAAGAGGTAGCCTAAATGACAACGGCTCGTCAGTTACATAAGTTTGGTGGGAGCAGTTTAGCCAATCCCGAGTGTTATAAGCGCGTTGCAAATATTTTGCGTGAGTATTCTGATCAATCTGATTTGGTCGTTGTTTCTGCGGCGGGCAGTACCACCAATCGATTAATTGATTGGTTAGCAGCATTGGAAAAAGATGGCCGTATTGCGCATGAAATATTACAAAAGTTGCGTCAATTTCAAGTCGAATTAGTTGAGTCATTGTTACCAACAGAAGAGGCGCAGCCATTATTAGATTTATTGCATAATGAGTTTTTAGCATTAAGTGATCTTACCGGACCTATTAGCATTGTGACTCGATGTGATGTACTAGGACATGGTGAAGTATGGTCTTCTCGCTTATTAGCTGCTTTATTGTGCCATTTGGATATGGAAGCGGCTCAACTCGATTGTCGTTATTTTTTACGAGCAGAACGTGGAGCTCAACCAGAAGTTGATCGCGCACGTTCATTACCATTACTCAAAGACTGCCTAGCGCAACACGGTAAAGTTAGAATTGTTATCACCGGCTTTATGGCTCGTAATGCCGCTGGCGAAACGGTACTACTTGGTCGCAATGGTTCCGATTATTCTGCCACCGTGATTGGCGCATTAGCTGAAGTAACGCGAGTAACTATCTGGAGCGATGTGGCGGGTGTATTTAGCGCCGATCCTCGTAAAGTCTCCGATGCGTGCCTATTACCACTTTTACGACTTGATGAAGCCAGTGAACTTGCTCGTCTTGCTGCACCTGTTTTACATAGCCGAACATTGCAACCGGTGGCGCAAAGTGCAATGGATTTAAGCCTACGTTGTAGCTATCAACCAGAATCGGGTTCAACCCGTATTGAGCGAGTATTGGCATCAGGGCGCGGCGCTAAAATTATCACCTCGATTGATGAAGTGTTGATGGTGCAAATTCATTTTGGCTCTGGGCATGATTTCGAACGTTTACAATCAGATGTGATCCGATCTTTATCTCGTGCTCAATTACAGCCATTAGCAATGGAATCACAGCCAGATCAGGGGTGTTTGTTATTAGCTTACACTCCTGAGCTTTCAGGTGATGCTTTGTCTTATTTGCAAGATATTGCGGTTGGCGCTGAAATTAAACTGAAAGAAGGCTATTCAATGGTCGCTGCGGTTGGCGCGGGCGTGACGAGTAATGCAAATCATAGTTATGGATTCTATCAACAACTAAAGGATGCCCCTGTTGAGTTTGTCTCTGCAGCAGATTCAGGTTTAAGTCTAGTTGCGATTTTACGCCGCACCGATGTGACCCAAATTGTGTCAGGCATGCATTCTCAATTGTTCCAAGCTCAGAAGCGTGTTGCGATAGCGTTATGTGGTAAAGGTAATATTGGTTCAAGTTGGTTGGCGTTATTTCAAGAGCAACAAGTTGAATTAGAAAAACGCAGCGGAATGAGTTTTGACTTGGTGGCCGTGGTTGATAGCCAAACGTATTGGTTAGATTTAAACGGGATTCAAGCAAAAGATGCATTGTCGAAATTTTCTGACGAGAGCATCAAAAATGATGGTAAAACATGGTTAGAAACACTGGCGCACCAAACTCGATACGATGAAGTTGTGGTGATGGATGTGACGGCTAGTAATGTTTTAGCTGATCAATATGAAAGTATTGCGGAACATGGCATGCATTTAATTTGTGCGAATAAAGTGGCAGGTTCAGCCAGTTCAATTCGCTATCAAGCCGTAAAAGATGCATTTGAGAAAACGGGTCGTCATTGGTTGTATAATGCCACAGTCGGCGCCGGCTTACCGGTCAATTATGCGATACGTAACTTACGTGATAGTGGCGATGATATTACCGCGATTTCAGGCATATTTTCCGGGACATTATCGTGGTTATTCCAACAATTTGATGGTTCGATTCCATTTAGTGATTTAGTCGATTTAGCGTGGCAACAAGGTTTGACAGAACCAGATCCCCGCTCAGATCTTGATGGCTCTGATGTTATGAGGAAATTGGTTATTTTGGCACGTGAATCAGGCTTTGAAATTGAGCCAGAGGATGTCAAAGTGGAGTCTTTAGTGCCGCAAGAGTTGCAAGGTATTTCAATGGATGAGTTCTTTGATCAAGGCGCACTGCTTAATGAACGCCTAAGTAAACGTTTAGAGAAAGCACAAGCAAATGGCAAAGTTTTACGCTATGTCGCACGATTAAGTCGTGATGGTAAAGCTACGGTTGGAGTGGAAGCGTTAAATCCGGAGCACGCACTAGCGAACTTATTGCCATGCGATAATATTTTTGCGATTGAAAGCCGCTGGTATAAAGAGAATCCTTTAGTCATACGTGGACCGGGAGCGGGTAAAGCCGTCACTGCTGGTGCATTACAATCTGATTTGAATCGACTTTCTATCTTATTGTAATTTAAAGATTAATTTTAATTTATTTCAATGCCATCTGTTATTTAAGATGGCATTTTTATTGTGTGGAACATTTTTATATTAAATATGAAAAAAATTCATGTTTAGATCGTTGACATTAGATTCCATTCAAGACATTCTTTAGACATATGGACGTCCAGAAGTATTTGTAACACGTATTTTCAACATGTCTTGTTAAGTAAGTATTTTTTTAGATGAGCAGTATTGCTGTTATTTATTAAGTGGCCTTGTCGTTATCCGTTTAGTAAACAGCTTTTCCGCTATTGGTTTATAAGTGGCTTCGCCGCTATTGATTTATAAGTGGCTTCGCCGCTATTGATTTATAAGTGGCTTTGCCGCTATTAGTTTATAAGTGGCTTCGCCGCTATTGATTTATAAGTGGCTTTGCCGCTATTAGTTTATAAGTGGCTTCGCCGCTATTGATTTATAAGTGGCTTCGCCACTATTAGTTTATAAGTGGCTTCGCCACTATTAGTTTATAAGTGGCTTCGCCACAGGGAGAGAAAAAGAAATGAGCTATTCACATGCAGGTCATATTGACGCACTCAATCACAACGTGGCCGATCTTGCAGGCAAGATTAATGTTTCTTTTGAATTTTTCCCACCAAGCAGTGAAAAGATGGAAGAAACGCTTTGGGCATCTATCCACCGTTTAAAAACGCTGCAACCTAAATTTGTCTCGGTCACTTATGGAGCCAATTCTGGCGAGCGCGATCGTACTCACTCAATCATTAAAGAAATTAAAGAGCAAACCGGCTTAATTGCTGCGCCGCATTTAACCTGCATTGATGCAAGCCGTGATGAGCTTAAAGATATTGCTAAAGATTACTGGAATAACGGGATTCGCGATATCGTGGCGCTACGTGGTGATTTGCCTCAAACCGGTAGTAAACCTGATATGTATGCGTCTGATTTAGTTGAACTCTTAAAAGGTGTAGCTGATTTTGATATTTCAGTTGCGGCTTACCCAGAAATTCACCCTGAAGCGAAAAATGCTCAAGCCGATTTGATTAACCTAAAACGTAAAGTCGATGCAGGTGCTAATCGCGCCATTACTCAATTTTTCTTTGATGTGGAAAGCTACTTACGTTTTCGTGACCGTTGCGTAACCGCTGGCATTGATGTTGAAATCATTCCAGGTATCTTGCCTGTCTCTAATTACAAACAAGCTAAACGTTTTGCGGATATGACCAATGTACGTATCCCAAGTTGGATGGCAAAGCAGTATGAAGGTTTGGATGAAGATCCTGTTACTCGTCAAATGGTGGGAGCAAGCCAAGCGATTGATATGGTTCGTACCTTAAGCCGTGAAGGAGTAAAAGATTTCCATTTTTACACCTTAAACCGCTCGGAAATGACATACGCGTTGTGCCATACGTTAGGCGTGCGTCCTAGCCTTTAAAGCCAATTACATTGTAGAGCTAGCAAACAAAAGACTTATCTCGAGGTAGGTCTTTTTTAGTTTGTGTAGCGGGTAGTGGATATACAAGTTTATTGAAACGAAATTTGATCTGTCCTTCTGGATAGCGAGGCAGGAGAATGGTTCCGAATTTCTTAAAGCATGTTATTATCCCAAATTGAGTTAGACATGATTGATCACATACTGTGATGCAGAATTTTTCTTAATGTTAAGTAATCTATTATCCTATCGCTTAGGCGCATTTTAGCTGTCCCTATGAAGGTTTTTGATACTTTTATACTTATATGAGTGTTCATCTATGCTGTTTTTTGTTGTTTTCGTGCCTTTAATTTATGTGCTATCTATTGTTTTTATCCGCATTCGTAATCGTGATCGATTAAAATTCAGTCGCCAGTTGTCTGACTTTTCTACATTTATGGTTCCTTTTAACATTCCTATCTATCTTTTATCTAAAGTACCGCGAACACCCTTTGTTGATCGTAAGCATTTTCCAGAGTTGGATATTTTACAAAACAATTGGGAGCTAATAAGAGATGAAGCTTTAGCTCTTTATGAAAATGGTCATATCGCAATTAAAAATGATTTACCATCTAGTTCTTTTTATAAAGATAATCGATGGACTAGCTTTTATTTAAAGGTATACGATTGTGATATATCATCAGCTCGTGAATTGGCTCCTAAAACGATGGAACTGATTGACCAGGTTCCTGGGATGAACCTAGCGTTGTTTGCCTGCCTCAATCCTGGGAAAAAACTAGGCAAACACCATGACCCATTTGCTTTGAGCTTACGATATTCTCTTGGGCTGAATACGCCAAATTCTAAAGATTGTGCTATTTCTGTGGATGGACAATGGCGAACGTGGAATGATGGTGAGTCAATCTTGTTTGATGAAACTTATGCTCACCACACTCACAATGATAGTGACACTCCACGTATTATTTTAATGTCTGATATTGATAGACCACTAAAATCCAAGACTGTCCAAAAAATGTATTATTATTTTTCTAAATTTTTTAATAGCTTATTTTTTGTGGATAACATTGACGCTAGTAAAAGCGGGATTGGTAATAAAATCACCCCACTTCATGGTAAGTACATGGCTTACATAAAAAAAATAAAAAAATGGAACAAGCCAGTTTATATTATGCTGAAATGCCTCATCGTTACTGTAGTGTTGTTTTTGATTTATAATTTAATTGCTTGAATTAGATTTAAAGACCTATGCAAGCATAAATAGAGAACTTAGGATTTAACGTAACAGTATTTAATACGCATTACACATAAAATCCGTAAGCTACACTTGTAGTGGCTTACGGATTTTAGTGCATCTAGGTAGGAGGAGGGATACACCAATTCTAATGCTTATCCCTTAATTTGCATTGACTCTAGTTCTTGCTTCACCTCTATCGCCCAAGTCAACCACGACTGACGCTCAAGAAGATTACGGCGTACTGTTAGTCGTTCTAATCGTAATGCGTTTGATAAGGTCGATTGGAGTGAATAACGAGCATCTAACTGCTGATAATGGTGTAGAAGCTGCTCATTTTCGGGGATTAATCGTTCAAGCTGTTCGATTAATGGTTGAGGTGATTGCACCGTACAAGCCATGAGTTTGGCACTAAATTCATCACGTAATTCGGTGTGTGAGAGTGGTTTTTGAAACCAAGCGGCTAAAGCTTGAGTGCCATATTGAGTGATGGCGTAGACTTTTTTATCTGGCTTACCTATTTGAAATAATGCTTCACAAGTTACCCATTCTTTTTCCAGCATTTTGCTGAGTTCACGATAAACCTGCTGATGACTGGCTTTCCAATACTGACCAGCCTGTTGTGAGAAAGCTTTAGTGATATCGTAACCAGTGGCTTCTTTTTGGCTTAAGACGGTTAAAATGACGTGTGGTAAAGACATGTGATGATCCAATCAATTCGCTGACAGAATCATACCCCAATCGACAGCACTTCGATATGACGTCTTACTTGAGTTGTGAAACTAAAACCAGATTTTCTATCTGCTTGTGTTACTCGCGTATTGAAGGGTGATTTTCGTGGACCACTACAGAATCATAAATTTAATTCTATTTTCTTTACAGTGCACGGGTTACCCGCAGCCATACAATTAGCAGGAACATCTTTTGTTACTACACTACCAGCCCCTATAACCGCGCCATCGCCAATGCTAACGCCAGGTAACACAATACACCCATAGCCTATCCAAACATCACTGCCAATTGTTACAGGTTCAACCTTTAAGTTATCAAGCTCATCAGGATGACCTCTATTCGAAAGAGAATGTCCACTGCAATCCATAATCACTGTATTTGGGCCAAAAATTACATTGTTTCCTATAGAAACTTTTTCATAAGCACAAATGGAAGTTCCTTGAAGCACACATCCCTTTCCGATTACTATTTTGCCAAAGGGCCTACCGTTAACTGAAACGCTTGTCAGTTTTGTGATGCCAGAGGGGAAGGCTGGAAAGTTGGAAGATTCAATATAACAACCAGAGTCGATAGAAATTACCTCATTACCTTCGGGCAAATTTTCGAAGCTTTTTTTCCCTGCTTTGGTCAATGTAATCAAGGGGCACCCAGAGAATGTTACCCAGTTATTTGAACCAAAGTATCGACCATATTGTTCCATCAGTTCCGACTCAGACAACTCAGAATGGTTATCTGGGTACAGTATTCGTTCAGAGTGGTACATCTTGAGTCTCCTGCCTAAAATTATTGGGAACCTCCTGAACAAGCCCACCATCCATGAGTAAAACTCGATCAGTCGACGCAATGGTTTCAGGACGGTGAGCTATCATCAAAATTGGAATATTAATTTCTTTAAACATCTGACATACAAATGATTCTGTATAGATATCTAAGCTGCTTGTCGCTTCATCCAATACCAAAAACTTAGGCTTCTTATATATTGCTCGCGCTATGAGAATCCTTTGTTTTTGACCACCAGAAAGACTTGACCCCATCTCACCAATCAAGGTGTGATACCCCATATTGAGACGCTCTATATCGTCATGAACACCAGCTCTACGCGCACACTCAACAAGCCAGTCTTCATCTAAATCGCCGGTAAAAAAAGTAATGTTCTCAATAATTGAACCACTGAACAGTTGATCTTCTTGTAATACAGCTCCTACTTGAGCTCGAAGTAACTTGGAGGACATCGATTTATTACCAAAATAGTAAATACCTCCCGATGTGGCTGAGTATATGCCCAATAGAAGCTTAGAGATCGTTGACTTACCACAACCAGATGCCCCTACTAACGCAACGATTTCATTACTTTTCACACTAAAGTTGGCCCCGTTAAGGATAGGGGGCTGGTCTTTTCCGTAGGAGAAATAGACATCGACGAACTCGATGACATTATCACTCGGATTATTAGCCACATTAGTTTGCCCTATGAGGTTATAATCGCTATCCGTTTCTTTTTCCGTTAAGACAATATCTGCTAGACGCTCGTTGTACACAGATAGCATCTTAAACTCGAAGTACTTATCTGTTAGGGAGCTAATGCTGGCAGAAAAACGACCTTGATAAGAAAGGAATGCCATCAGCATACCGATAGTAAAGAGTCCATCCAACACCAAATTCGCACCAAACCAAAGAACACTCGCAGATACAAGACTAACAATAGACACATTCATTGTGTGGTAGATCATTCCAAGCTTTTGCTCATGAAGCTGCGCATTTCTGCGATTAATATTAAGGTTTCTCCAAGAGGACTCTCGCCAAGGTAAAGTCCCATTTACTCGTAAGCTCAATACACCACGCACAGTCTCAATAAAATAACTTTCCTCCTGAGTGCTAGCTTCCCAGGTGTTTTCTTCAGCACGTTTAAATGCACCAAACCAAGCGAACCTGAGAGTGATGTAACCTAATGCAGCGACTATTGCAATGAGGGATAGTTGAGGACTATAAACCAACATAATCACAAGTGTGCCGACGACTAACACTAAGTCGAGCAGAGCCTGAATTACGCTAGTCGTTAAAGTCCGCTGAATGACATCCACAGCGGCAAACTTAGCGCTAATGCTTACTATATCCCTTTTTTCAAACCAATCTATTGGTAACCGGAATAAATGATGGAAAACATTTGCAGCCCACTGCATATTAAAATTCACAGACAGTTTAATTGTGGCCCATTGTTGGGCAAGGCCGATTAGAGTTTGAGTTGCTGTCACCATCAGTATGGCTCCAATGACGAGTACAAGAAGATTTTTATCATACCCAACTAAGACTTCATCAATAACTATTTGATTGAAGATGGGTAACGTGAGAGCTAACACCTCCAATACCAATGCGAAAACAAATATCCGCCCTAATGCCCCTTTTAATCCTATTGTTTTACCAATCAATGTTGATAGCCGGATAGCTTTACTTTCTACTTTCTCCTCGAAATCATGAGTTGGTGTTAGCTCTAGCGCGATTCCTGTAAAATGTTTGTTTACCTCATCATGACTCAGTGTCAATGCTCCATTGGCGGGATCGTGAATTTCAATTCTCTTCCCAGTCACTTTCTTTAACACAACAAAATGATTTAGATTCCAATGCAAAATACAAGGAGTGGCTAATTGCTCTAGTTCATGTAAGTCTAAGCGCACCGCTCGACCTGAAAGTTTCAGAAGTTCACCACACTCAACGAGCCTCGCAAACGACATTCCGTGCTGGGTAATGCCGAACTTTGCCCTTAGAGACCTTAGATCGGTTTTATACCCATGCCATTCGGCAACCATAGCTAAACAAGCGATGCCACATTCCGCTTTTTCAGTCTGTCGGATCAAAGGGAGTTTCTTACCCCATTCCCAATCAATTAGGCTTTCGGTATGAATCATTAAGTTCGTCCTTTAATGGTGTACAAAGGCTCTAACAACCACTCGTAGATCTTACGAGTATCCAGTTCAATGTCTGCAGTCAATGTCATTCCTGGAATAAACATCTGCTCCTTTCCATAAACCGTGATGGTAGGTTTATCTAATTTGACTCTAATTTGGTACAAACCCATGCCAGTATGAGTACGTGAAAGTTGACTTTGTATTAGTAGGCTATTTGGTAGCATTTCGGCAGATACTGCGGATTTTGATATGGATTCGATGACTCCTTGCTGTACACCAAATTTTTCATAGGAGAACGCATCAAATCGTAAGCGAACATCTTGACCTTCTTGAATGAAGCCGATGCTGCGGCTGGGGGCATAAAGCTCGACGACCATAGGTTCTGAGCCTTCAGGTATTACAACTAATAGGGGCTGGCCCTTATTAACGGAGTGGCCTTCCTTAACAAAGGTGGACGCGACCACACCGTCAATCGGTGAGACAATCTGAGTATCCGTTTGATAAAAATACTCGATTTTACTCTGAGCGATTTGCTGAAGCTGGCGGTCTATTTCCTGTAAGGCAATTTCAAGTTCCAGATGAAGCGTACCTGTCGTTTCTTTTAGCTTAGCTTTCTCTCTTGTTAAACGCTGTAAATTAAGACGCTGTGTTTGCATATTGGCTTCTAATGTTATCAACTCGAGTCTTTGTCTCTGAAGCTCAATCAAAGAAATGAAGTGCTTGTCGACTAACACTTGTTGTTTGTCAACCAAACTTTGAGCAAGGTTTAACTCTTGCTCTGATAAATTGACGACAAGCTTCAATATTCTAGCCTCTTCTGATAAGCGCACTAGATCATCATCAATCACTTGTAACTGAAGCTGAGATTTTTCTATTTCTTTATTCCGACGTTCATTTAATAAAGCAATTTGATTATCTATGGTAGCAATAATGCGTTTTTTAACACCCAGCCCAAATTCATCATACCGTTCTGTCTTGATTTCATATAACGGCTCTCCGGCGAGCACTTTTTGCCCCTCCTCTACAAATACACTCTCGATATAACCTTCATCATTAGACTGTACCTTAACAATACCACCAGTAGGAATTACCACTCCACTCAGTGTATCTCTGCGAGTATATTCAGCAAAAACAACAAAAAAAATGATTGTGACTAAAACGAGTACAGACGCACCAACAAACAAATGCTGATTCAAAGAAGCGTCGATTAAAATCGAACCTTGACTGTCTGATTTTTGAGCGTCAAAATACTCTGGCCGATATAGATGCTTAGCTCTTGCTACCACGGGTGTACCTTTCCCTAATTAAGCGAGATTAAAGTTGCGTCACTTCAATTTGTTTTTCTTTATTAGCAATGAGCCTTGTGTTGACCTTTTTTGCAGAGAGATCCACACCACATTGGCAAATCTTAGTTCTACATTTAGTTGGGGTAGTAGGAAGCTCGATGCTTTCGTCATAAATTGACCCAATAGGTCCATCTTGCATACACCAAGATCGATAAATATCACCACTAAAAGTGACGACCAAGCTATCAATACCTGCGTAACAATCCCAGCCGACAAAGTTCGTTTGGTCATTTGCAATTAGATCAAACGTCGACATATTTTCCGTTGTACCATCGGCATAATTAATTTCTAATTCCGCCATTGATGGTGGAAGCGTTTTAAGCTCCGGCCTACCACGAAAGTCTTTCATTATTTGCTCTTGTTCAGATGTATAATGGTACTTTTTAGTAATCCCACCATGTCCGAAGCCTTCAAAAAGTGGCTGCAAAGCAATAGAGCAACGGACTTCTTGTTTTAGTCTATTTGCAAACGCTAAGCAGTCTTCAAATCGCTCGGGAACCATCATGATGTTGACGTGAAATCGAGTCGTTTGTGAATCCTCAAGCACTTTAGATACCTCAATAAAATGAGATTCACTCTTAATATCATTAATATGAAAACTCAAGCTTACGCCTGATAAGTACTTCGCGTTATCTTGCCACCAAGAAAGTTTTTTTGAGCCGTTTGATACAATCGTAACGTCTCCATTTTTTTGGAAAATATACCGAATAAGTTTATTAAAATAACTTAAAAGAGTTACTTCTCCTCCTCCAAATTCAAAATATGGTCTAGAATATAATGTTGATGTGCGTTCAAACACAAGATCAACAAAGTTCAATGTGCTTTTATAAGCTGGAGCTTTTATAGAACCACTATTCAAGTCTGAATGGCAGTAATAACACTTGTAATTACAATTATTCATTAGTGCCCAGTTTATATAAATAGACTTATATTTAGAACTACAACCAACAATCACAACTCCCTCCATGGGGTCAGCCTCAAAGATTTAAATTTATAATAATAGTAAAAAGAAAGAACCAATGACACAAACGCAGGAAATATAAATAAGAAAATGTAGTCTAAATTATTTGACAAAAAGCTCAAAACCATAACAAGACAAAACCAAAAAAAATAAAAAATAAAAAATAAAAAATAAAGAATAAAGAAGTTTTTATAAAATTCATTATAATAAAGAGGCTTAACTCTCAACCCTAAAAATCTTAATAGCTTTATAAATGGCGTAATTTCAAGACCGTTAGCTCTTAATTCCAAAGATGAAATTTTGTATTTTTTTTCAAAATAGCACATATATACCTTCTCTATTGGCACGCTTTCGCGTGCCGTTTAATCCTAAATTTAATAACCGCCATTACCATTAAAACATTGACCAGTGTAGGCACCAGCTGCAGCTCCCATTGCGGCCCAGCCAGGACCTCCAGCTGACCCCATAACTGCTCCTGCAATAACATTTCCTATGCAATTAGAGCTAAATGGGCCTTGACTTGGTTTACTGTCACAACCTTAACAAGCTGACAAAAATAACCCCGTTTTGTGACTATTACTTTGGAGTATGCATACACTCACAGGTGAACTCGTTTTTTTCTGTATTTAATGAATAAATACAGGTCGCTACACACGACCTGTAATATTTATTTTTTATAGAAAGACTTAACTAACAGCACATGGATTATGAATGTCACAAATAAGACTAGTCTTAAATAAAAATTCAGATCAGTTTTAAACGCCACATAACCAATTAGGCTAGCCATAATGGCTGTGGAAGTTAAATATATGAAGCGCATTAGAAGTTGCACATCCCCCCTCCAAAGCCAAAGCCACCTGTTCCCCCAGCAGCAGCACCTAAACTCTTAGCGCCAAATCCTACGGCACCTCCTAACGCAGCAAAAGCACCTTGGCAAGCCGCATTCGCAAGCTGACTCCTACCTGCATCACCTTGGGGACCAGCCATTTGATTTATTGCACTAGGCGAGGCTGGGTAACCACTGCTATTACCATCACCACCACCATCAACCATAGATATTTCATCAACACTTAAGTTGTACATAAGTTATTTCCTTATATTAAATTATAGTAAAAGAGTACTGCGCTCATAAAAACCAGCTTGTTAACCAACATTTTTATTATCCAAGGTTTCATTTTAACAACCAAGTAATGAGATTCTATTTATAAATAATAAAACTGTCCAAAATACACAAAAAGTAAAGAAAAAAAATTAAGCATAAAATGAATAGATATTGAAACAAAAAAACCAAGCCATACTTTATTTTCTGACCACACAAGATATGAAAGAGAAAAAACAAAAAATGAGAAGAATGTGATTACACCCCAAAATGGAACCACCAAGCCATGAAGATAAGATATAAAAGCAGCAACGATAATAGCCTTTGTATTTCTACTCTCAAAAAATAAACCTAAAATAGACATTAAAACATATATCATTAGCATTTCAACAACAGGTGAAATAAAACCACCACCTAAGACATCATAGAATGTTATATTTTCTTCCGAGGATTCACTTTGAAAATATTCGAAATAGCCAAGAATTAGAGAAGTAGGTATAGCTACGACAACGCATAATAAAAACGATTTTAAAATATAATAAATTACGCTTTGATTAGAATGATATAAAAACATATTTTCTCTAGATCTCAATAAAAAGGGAAACAGCTAGGCGCAATGCCTAGCTATAAAGACTTAGCAACTCCCATGTGCCATTGCACCGCCACTTTGCATAGTGCAACCACCAGTATCGCGCCCTTGGGCACCATACGTCTGATTAGAGCCAGTGCGTGCTGGATTGTTAGTATATGTGTGAGAATTAGTTAACGCTCCCCATGCTAAATTTCCAGCTACCCATTTAGTCCCTTCCCAGATTAATTTTCCAGCGCCATCACCACCACCATCAACTAGACAAATTTCATCAACACTTAAGTTATACATAAGTTATTTCCTTATATTTAATTACAGTAAAAGAGTACTGCGCTCATAGAAATCACCTTGTTAACCATCCCTTCTTCTTACCCAGAATTTCATCTGAATAGCCGAGTAAATTAGGTAGCCACGTAATCGATTCTAATAAAGCCGAATATAATGGTGCTTTAATCACTTGTCGGTTTGATAACTCACCCGAAAGGTCAAAATCTCTTATATAAGAATGCACCAATAAAAAATAAACAAATACATTGGCAACAGCAACTACTATTGGAATCCAAATACCCATCGCAACCATAAATCCAAGTAAAATAATGCTTGATGGAAATAAATACTGGGCCGCCGTAAGTAAAAACCAAGGAGAAGCGCATAGACCTGCTATCCAATGAGTCTTCCAAGCTTCTGTATAAGCTTCTACTCGTCCCCTAGCCCAGCGTCTACGTTGATTGAACAAACTTTTAACGTCTGTCGGGCATTGTGTGGTCGCTTTTGCTCTAGGCGCATAACCTGTTCGGTATCCGTTAGAAATCGCTTTCCAGCACCACGCGATATCTTCGACCAGCCACTCGCTCCAACCACCTAATTGATTCACCACTGAAGCTCGGTGAGCAACAAACGCGCCAGCTAATACTGGAACACAACCTAGTTTGTCTTGCGCGGCTCTTATCGCACCATAAAAGCTAATGTGTTCATAATGCTGTAATTTTCCTATAAAACTGTCTTTATAGTTTTCTGGCGTAATATACCCACAGACCGCAGCGTATTTTTCATCAGACCAAAGCTTAATTACCAGCTCATAGATGCCGTTGGTATCGATATAAGTATCACTGTCTACAACGACATAGACCTCTCCAGTAGCAATGCCAAGGTCTAGTACATGATCTAAGGCAAAGCCTTTTCTTCCACCATTCACTGGCCTTTCTATTATTTGGAAATCATGGTTCATCTCGGTGTTATCAATCCATTCTTTAACTCTACTGATTGCGTTGTTTGTAGAGCCATCATCAATAACAATAACCTGAATTTGGCTTGGGTAATTCTGATCGTTTAGCTTGTTTAGTGCGTAAATTAAATGCTCTTCGTTTTCATTATAGAAAGGTAAAAAAACCGAAACTGTTGGGTCATTACTATTTTTACACTTCGATTTTTTGAGTTTATAGCACCCAAATAAAACTAAGGTTGTAATAAACGAGAGAAAAGATGTTGTTATTAAAATTACTTCAATCACATCAATCATAACCATCTCACTTATGCTAAGTAACTATTAATAAGCTGACTAATTGATTGATAGTCGTACTTTGTATTCAAGTGCCCCTGAAGCAGGGTAAAAGATGAATATTTGATGTTTCGTAAAGGGAAGCCAATATTATTCACATCTAACCCCTGATTCTCGGCTTCAATGAGAATATTTTGGCGGAATTCTTGGTCATTAAAGCGAGTGATAACTCTACGCTCATCGCTTTTAAGCCGCTCTTTTAAACGACTAGCTCGTAGCAAATTTAAATCTGAATGATCCTCAATTCCTAACTCTATTAACAAGAATTTATTCTCATATTCGTCTAGTAATTTCGAAAACCCCGATGAGTATTCTCTTATTTGACATAATGTCAGTTCACCTTTCGAGTAGTGATTGAGCGTGTCGATGAAGTTAACCAGCCAGGATTTAATAAGTTCATGATCATCCCATACGGCACCAACACCATTAGCCAATACATAATTTCCAAAATCGGGCACGGCCGTTATGGTACCAAAATCCAAGAACCGCCCATCTATCGATATGTTTGAACTGGTTAAAGAACCGTGTGGGATTCCTTTCACTCTCGATGCTGCAATCTGACAAGCTAGGCGATCAATCATTTTGTTAAGGGCATCACCGAGTGACACATTATTTACCTCACCAAAGAGCAATTTAGATAGGTACGGAACGGCCTTTCTTACTCGATTCGCATCATTATCCCGTAGGAAGCTGTAACTCTCCTCTGGCCAGAAAAAAGTACATCGCTCAAAATGTGCTGGGCGCACAGAAACTTCCCTGATAGCTAAGGCACAGTGTTTATAGGGTGCATTATCTAAGTATCCAAACTTATGTTTTGTATTGGTCTTGATAATGGCTAACGTTCGTATTGCTCCGTAGGGTAGATGCTTATGGCAGATCTCACCCCATATTGCCTCACTAATAGCCTCATCAATAAATAATTTACCATGTGAGTGGCTTTCAGATATATTCACAGCCACTAGAGGATTACGTCCTATCCCTTTAATCTGAAAATACCCATTCAAGCCGCACCGTGCGCTACCACCGTTACATACTTCATGTCGAGAGCCATACTGATCTGCCATGAATGATTTCTTATCATTAGTTACAATTCTTGTTTTCTTCGTATAGCTCTTAGACACGTAACTAAAATTATTAATAAGCTCCTCTTTAATGATTTTTTCATCAAGTTCAATATTGTACTCCTGGATAAGTTCTTTATTAATCCAAACGACTTCTGCTCCGTTTAACTTATAGGTATCAAATGAAACAAAGGACTCTTCGGGTAAATCATTACCTATACATGGAGTGTTATCTTTTCCAGCTAACTTATGCGTTTTTAGTAAATCAGTAACCATAAACACTCCGTTTATTCGTTTTGATAATATTACCTTGACTATCTCGAATACAAATATTGATCTCTTTTCTATTCATTCCTGCTGATAAAGTAATGAATCTATAGAGTTCTCTCAATTGACTTGTATTATTTTTTTCCACAAACCAATCCACAACTATTAAATTATTTCCTTCATTCCAATTCATTGGCTTTAATGAAAATTTAGGTTGAGTCATGTAGTTATTAAGTGTCAGATCATCTACCCAAGCCCATATAACATATCCTGTAAAACCAACATCGCTAGATAATTTCAAAAACTTATATTGCCTATGAATTACCGCTGGTTTTATCCAATGTAAAAAAGAAGCTAGGTTTAACTCCCTGCGTTTATTGCATTTAGACATCACCTCTACAAATTGGCCTAATTCATGGGTAACTTCTACTTTTGATAAAGGCCCGTAAGGTAAGCCAGAAATTTGACTATTAAAAAAAGAAACAGCTTTGTGTTTCATTACAACCTACAGAGTTATTTAATATTTAAAACACTAAGACAAAATTTTAAATATAAATATACTTCTCTGATATGTTTCTAGAGTTACAACAAAAAAATAATTATTGATACTCATAATTATTACATTGTAGCGGCCAATGAATATTGAACACAGTTTTAGCGTTTCCCTTGAATAATTCTTCTAAACCATTAGCTGTTAATACCAATCTAACTAACTATCTAATTACTTAGATTAGTATAATTCACCATTGCACTGATGGAATTTGAGTATGAATTGAGTAATCAAAGGGTGTGATGTTCATGGGGGGAATAACGATAAATTGTCATCTCGAAGTGACAAAGGCGCTATCCGTGATCTGCTTTTGAATGTTTGAGTGTCACAAAAAAGCCGCAACGAGTGCGGCTTATATTTTGGTTTCGTGAACTAATAAAAATTCAGCTCTAAAAATTAGGAGTTAACCAGTGTTACGCATACCAGCCGCAATACCTGCGATGGTCAACATTAACGCCTCTTCCAGTTCAGGCGATGGGTTTTCAGTTTGACGAGTGCGGTATAACAACTCCGCTTGTAGCATGTTGAGTGGTTCAACGTAGGTGTTACGCAAACGAATAGACTCAAGCCCCCAAGGGTCGTTTTGCATCAAGTTCTCGTTGTTTTCCACGTTTAGCACTGTGATGATGTCTTTTTGCAATTGCGTGCGTAAACGCTCACCCAAGGGCCATAAAGATTCATCAGTTAGACGGTGATCGTAATAGCGTGAAATGTCTATATTACATTTCGAGTACACCATTTCGAGCATGCCTAAACGAGTTGAGAAGAATGGCCATTCACGACACATTTCCTCTAACATTGCTTGGTGACCTTTATCGATGGAGTATTGAATCGCTTCACCTGCGCCAAGCCATGCAGGTAGTACTAGGCGGTTTTGACTCCATGAGAAAATCCACGGGATCGCACGTAAGCTTTCTACGCCACCACTTGGATTACGTTTTGCTGGGCGAGAACCTAACGGTAATTTACCTAATTCTTGTTCTGGTGTAGCCGCGCGGAAGTAAGGAACAAAATCCGGTTCTCCTTGAACAATGCCACGATACGCTTCACACGATACTTCTGATAATACATCCATCAGATCGCGCCACTCTTGTTTTGGCTCTGGAGGCGGAAGTAAGTTCGCTTCTAAAATGGCGCTAGCATATAAATTAAAGCTGTTTACCGCGACATCAGGCAAGCCCAATTTGAAGCGGATCATTTCGCCTTGCTCTGTTACCCGTAAGCCGCCTTTTAAGCTGCGTGGTGGTTGAGAAAGTAATGCAGCATGCGCTGGTGCTCCGCCGCGTCCTACTGTACCTCCACGGCCGTGGAATAAAGTTAAGTCGATGCCTTCAACATCAGAAACCTTCACTAATTTATCCATAGCAGCGTATTGCGCCCAACCTGCCGACATTACACCAGCATCTTTGGCTGAATCAGAGTAACCAATCATCACCATCTGGTGGTTATTAATGAAGTTTCGGTACCATTCTAGTGAGTACAGTTGCTTCATTACGGTTTCTGAATTATTTAAATCATCTAAGGTTTCGAATAATGGGCACACATCCATGCGGAATTTGCAGCCACATTCTTGCAAAAGTAAGTGAACCGCTAAAACATCAGAAGCAGTACGCGCCATCGAAATAACATAAGCACCAAATGCTTCACGCGGATGATCGGCCATCACTCGGCAAGTATCTAATACTTCTTGTACTTCAGGTGATGGTTGCCAATTACGAGGCAGTAGTGGGCGTTTTGAGCTGAGTTCTTTAATTAAGAATGCGACTTTTTCATCTTCAGACCATTGAGCATAATCACCAATCTCAAGAAAACGTGTCATTTCAGAGATAACATCGGAGTGACGAGTACTTTCTTGACGAATATCTAAACGAACTAAATGCACACCAAACGTTTTGACGCGGCGTAAAGTGTCAACAATCGTACCTTCGGCAATAATGCTCATGCCACATTCGCGTAATGATTGGTAGCAAGCGATCAGCGGATCCCATAATTGATCAACGCTGGTTAAAATCGGTAGGTTAGGAGTATCTTCTCCATTAATTTTCGCTTCTAAAACTGCGCAGGTATTGATCAATAAAGTTCGTAAGCCTTTTAGGATCGCACGGTACGGTTCGTGTTGATCGCCGGCTAAATCACGAACTTGTTGATTACATTGAACCATAGACAATTCAGTGATTAACTCTTGAATATCACCTAAGAATAAATCCGCTGCTTTCCAACGAGAAAGAAGCAAAACTTCTTGGGTTATTGGATGGGTAACATTTGGGTTACCGTCGCGATCACCGCCCATCCAGTTGGTAAAGTGTATAGGGCGATCATCAATGGCTAAGCCTTCACCGATATAGCTTTTTACACGGTCATCAAATTCACGTAGGAAGGCAGGGACGGCTTCCCATAATGAATTTTCCACAACGGCAAAGCCCCACTTGGCTTCATCAAGCGGAGTTGGGCGTTGCTGGCGAATAACATCTGAATGCCAAGATTGAGCAATTAAACCTTCTAGACGACGTTCTGTTGTTAGACGTTCACGAGGAGAAAGATCACTGTGTTCTAATTTCGATAAGCATTTGTTTATTTTGACCAACTTGTTGATCATGGTGCGGCGAGCAATTTCAGTTGGGTGTGCAGTTAACACTAATTCGATGTTGAGTTCTTTGATTGCTTTTGCGGTTTCTTCTTTACTAATTTCGTTGTTGGCCAATTTGCCAAACAAGGTATTAATGGAATCTGGTTCACATACATGCTCTTCACAATGGCGTGAAATTGTATGGTATTGCTCAGCAATGTTGGTCAGATTTAGGAATTGACTAAAAGCGTGGGCGACTGGAGTTAATTGATCATTCGGTAAGTTTTTGATTTCTTCGATCAAATCTTCACGCTCTTGGCTGCCAGCCGCGGCGGATTTTGAAAGCTTACGGATAGTCTCAACTTTTTCTAAAATTGCATCACCATGTGCCTCTTGAATGGTGTTACCCAGAATTTCACCAAGCATGCGTACATTGCTTTTGAGTGCATCATATTTTTCGTTCATTTTTAACACTACCTTGTAAAAAAATTACATCCATTGTTCTCGTCTCGATACCAATCTAGCGAATTTATTTGCACTGAGTCAAACTTTTACGTGCTTTAAATAAATAAAAACGCTGCTGATTGATGTTGATCAGATATTAATCACTTAATCCTTAAGTGGTATATTTGTTGAGCTTGAAGCTAAAGTGCTGTTGTTTACTCGCACTCACCTCAACGACTTAAAATATTATTGCTAATGCTAAAAGCCGATATTTATCTTCAAGCTTAAAAGCAAAACTGTTTAATTGATTTAGACAATACTTTAATCGTTGGATCGATAAATTCAAAGGCTAGAAATTCATCCGGTTGATGCGCTTGATCGATAGAACCCGGTCCTAACACTAAGGTTGGACATACATCTTGTAAGAATGGTGCTTCGGTACAGTAATTTACTGTTTCAGAAGGTATCTCACAAATTTTTTCCATATCGGCAATGAAAGGGTGATCATGTGGGCACTCATAACCAGGAATGGCTTCATGCAATGGTGTGATATCGATTCTACCGGGCCATTTAGCTTGTACTTCTTTTAATGCTGAGCGCAGCATATTATCAAGCCCATCTAAACTAATTCCGGGTAGTGGACGAACGTCATAGTGCAGTTCACAACAGCCGCAAATACGGTTAGCACTGTCGCCTCCATGAATATGCCCTAAGTTTAAGGTTGGGCTTGGAATTGAAAACCCTGGGTGATGATATTCTTTGACTAGCTTGTCTCTCAGCTGCATTAAGGCAAATAATACTTCGTTCATAATCTCAATGGCATTCACTCCAAGGGCTGGATCTGAAGAGTGACCTGATTTTCCTGTGACACGCACCGCATTGGCGACATGACCTTTATGACCTCGAATGGGTTTTAAGCTAGTGGGCTCACCAATAATGCAGTAATCGGGTTTATAGGGGGCGCCATCGGCTTGGCATAATTCTGTGAAGTGACGAGCGCCAAGCATAGTGGTTTCTTCATCACAAGTTGCCAATACGTAAAGAGGCTTGGTTTGCTTACTCCAATCAACGCTCTTCACCGCTTCAATTATAAAGGCAAAGAAACCTTTCATGTCAGCAGTGCCTAAACCATAAAATCGATTATTGGCTTCGGTGAGTTCATGGGGGTTAAAGCTCCAGCGGCCTTCGTCAAAAGGGACGGTATCGGAATGTCCGGATAACAATAAGCCTCCAGACCCTTGGCCCTTCTTGGCAATCATGTTGTGTTTACCTGGTTCGACTTCGATCACTTCTACGTCGAAACTGAGGTCTTTAAACCATTGAGCTAATTTTTCGATAACCTTGGCATTGCCTTGATCCCAAGCTGGATCCGTGGAGCTAATCGATGATGTTGAAATTAAGCCACGATAAACTTCGATAAAATTTGGAATCGACATGTTCTGCTTCCTTACAAGTACTTTATGCGGTCTGGTTTTGTTTGTTGTTGACAAAAAAGTCACAAAACGATAAAAACATATTAAATCATTATTTGTGAATAAAAAATCAAATAATGTCGAAATTTGAGTATATATAGTCATCAAAAGGTTGTATCTTAGACGGCAAGATACAAACAAAGCTTACTACAGCTTTTCATATGACTAGATTTCTAATACGGCTAGTTTTTGAATACGGCTAACTTTTTAATATGGACAGTTAAAATATGTTAAAAACCGCAATTGTTGGTGCCAGTGGTTATACCGGTGCCGAGCTCGCTTTAATGGTTAATAAGCACCCTGAACTCACGCTATCAGGTTTATATGTTTCTGCCAACAGTGCAGATGCAGGTAAACCAATTTGCCAATTGCACGGTAAATTACAAGGTGTGATTGATATGCCTGTGCAGCCTCTAACTTCAGTCGAAGAGGTTGCCAAGCAGTGTGATGTGGTTTTTTTAGCGACCGCCCATGAAGTGAGTCATGATTTAGCGCCGACTTTTTTAGAAAATAGCTGTGTGGTTTTTGATTTGTCTGGTGCTTATCGTGTACAAGCGGAGGGATTCTATCCTCAATATTATGGCTTTGAACACACCAACTCAAAGTGGTTAGATAAAGCCGTGTATGGCCTTGCTGAGTGGAATGAAGATTCTATTGCTGGCGCAGATTTAATTGCCGTTCCGGGTTGTTATCCAACCGCTTCTCAATTAGCAATTAAACCATTGGTTGAAGCTAAGCTGATCGACTTAAATCAATGGCCTGTGATCAATGCAACCAGTGGTGTCACTGGCGCTGGTCGTAAAGCGACAATGACCAACAGTTTTTGCGAAGTGAGCTTACAGCCTTATGGCGTCTTTACCCATCGTCACCAACCAGAGATTGCGAGTCATTTGGGCTGTGACGTTATTTTTACGCCACATCTAGGTAATTTCAAACGCGGCATTTTAGCGACTATTACAATGAAGCTAGCTGATGGTGTCGATGACGAGCAAGTGTCGGCTGCTTTCGAGCAAGCGTATCAAGGCAAACCCGCAGTACGTTTACAGCAAGACTTACCAAAGCTGCAAAATGTTGAAAATACGCCGTTTTGCGATATTGGTTGGAAAGTACAAGGTCAACATGTGATCGTTGTATCGGCGATTGATAATTTGTTGAAAGGTGCTTCTAGCCAAGCGATGCAGTGTTTAAATATTCGTTATGGTTTCCCAATGCTTACCTCATTGGTTTAGGAGTAATAATGAATATGAAAGAATTAGTGAATAGCTCTGCACTTAAGCCTTTGGTTATTAAATTGGGCGGAGCGGTGCTTTCTGACCTTGATACATTGGCTTTATTATTTAAGGCGATAGCCGAATACCAACATCAAGCCGACCGTGAAATAGTGATCGTTCACGGTGGCGGTTATTTGGTTGATGAGTTGATGGATAAGCTGCAATTAGAAACGGTTAAGAAAAATGGGCTACGAGTCACGCCATTTGAGCATATTAATTATATTTCTGGTGCTTTGGCTGGAACGGCCAATAAATTATTGCAAGGCCAGGCGATGAAGCTTGGCTTGAATGCAGTCGGTTTAAGTTTAGCCGATGGCGGCCTATGTCAAGTTAGTCAAATTTCAGATGAGCTTGGTGCGGTTGGCGAAGCAAAAGCAGGCAATGCAATGGTATTAAATGCAATATTGAAAACAGGCGCATTGCCAATCATCAGCTCAATTGGCCTTACTGCTCAAGGTCAACTGATGAATGTGAACGCCGATCAAGCCGCGGTTGCAGTTGCAACAAGTTTGGATGCTGAGCTAGCGCTACTTTCAGATGTTAGTGGCGTGCTTGATGAGAATAAACAATTAATCGCTCAACTTGATCAAGACCAAGCGGATAGATTGATCGAGCAAAAAGTGATCACTGATGGCATGATAGTGAAAGTTCAAGCAGCACTTGATGCGGCCAATGAATTAGGTCGCGCCATTGAAGTCGCTAGCTGGAAAAGTCCTAAAAAATTAACGCAATTATTTGCAGGTAACAGCATAGGAACACGTTTTTACCCTTAATCCGTCATATTTGACGCTGCAGCTTTGTTGGCTACGTTAATTCACCCCAATCACCTAGACAAGCTAGGCTCATAGGCTGAATTCTCTTGCCGCCTCGCTGCAACGCCAACTATATTAGGGTTAAATTACAATTTAATTAAATGATTATCCATGGAATGTCATACCAAAATAAAAGGGATTCCAAGGAAGGCAAATACAAACTTTTGGAGAAGTACAATGGGCAAGTTAAGTGTAGATAAAGCAAGTGTAAATAAAGTCGTTGTTGCCTATTCTGGTGGCTTAGATACGTCCGTGATCATTCCGTGGCTGAAAGAAAACTATGACTGTGAAGTGATCGCGTTTGTGGCCGATGTTGGCCAAGGCGCAGAAGAGCTAGTGGGCATCGAAGAAAAAGCCATCGCATCGGGCGCATCAGAATGCTATATCGCCGATCTTAAAGAAGAAATGGTGGCTGACTACATTTATCCAACACTTAAAACGGGTGCGCTTTATGAAGGTAAATATCTTCTAGGAACTTCAATGGCTCGCCCAATCATTGCCAAAGCACAAGTTGAAGTGGCGCGTAAAGTCGGCGCTGATGCTCTGTGTCATGGCTGTACTGGTAAAGGTAATGACCAAGTTCGTTTTGAAGGCGCATTTGCAGCGCTAGCTCCTGATCTGCATGTGATAGCTCCATGGCGTGAGTGGGATCTTGTGAGTCGTGAAGAGTGTTTAGATTATCTTGCTGAGCGTAATATCCCGTGTACTGCTTCTCTTACTAAAATTTACTCTCGCGATGCAAACGCATGGCACATATCAACTGAAGGTGGCGTGCTAGAAAATACTTGGAACGCACCAAATGATGATTGCTGGGCATGGACGGTCGATCCTGAACTTGCGCCAAATGAAGCAGAATATGTATCACTAAAAGTAGAAAAGGGCGAAGTCGTAGCTGTTGATGGTGAAACTATGACGCCTTATAACGCTTTGGTTTATTTGAATGAAAAAGGTGTAAAACACGGTGTTGGTCGTATTGATATCGTTGAAAACCGTTTAGTAGGCATGAAGTCTCGTGGTTGTTATGAAACCCCAGGAGGCACGATTATGATGGAAGCATTACGTGCAGTTGAGCAATTAGTTCTGGATAAAGCATCATTTGAATTCCGTGAAGAGCTAGGCGTAAAAGCCTCTCACCTTGTTTATGATGGCCGCTGGTTCACTCCATTATGCAAATCACTGCTTGCTGCGACTGAAGAGTTAGCACAAGATGTGAATGGTGAAGTTGTGATTAAGTTGTACAAAGGCCAAGCGACTGTGACGCAAAAACGTTCAGATAACAGCTTGTACTCAGAAGAGTTTGCAACCTTTGGTGATGATCAAGTATATGACCAAAGCCATGCGGGTGGTTTCATCCGTTTGTATTCTTTAGCGAGTCGTATTCGTACATTGAACGCCACGAAAAATAAATAATATACATAATAAATACCGTTATTGCAGGATCTCACTTTTCATTTATCAGTGACGAAGAATAGCGGTGATAATAACTAAGAATATATACTCGAAGTAATTGGAGTTGCAGTGAGGCGGCAAGATCGTTCATCCCCATGAGCTTAGTTTACTAAGTGAGTGGGGTGGGCGAGCGTAGCCAACAAAGCTGCAGCTTCAAGTATGATGAAGATGAGCAGGAGAGACACCAATGGCATTATGGGGCGGAAGATTTACCCAAGCAGCAGACACTCGGTTTAAGCAATTTAATGATTCATTACGCTTTGACTACCGATTGGCTGAGCAAGATATTGTTGGGTCGATTGCATGGTCCAAATCTTTGCTTTCAGTCAATGTTATTACCGAGCAAGAACAACAGAAATTAGAATTAGCGCTGAACGAGTTAAAGTTAGCGGTAATGGAAAACCCAGAACAAATTCTACAATCGGATGCGGAAGATATTCACAGCTGGGTCGAAACTCAGCTAATTAACCGTGTTGGGGATTTAGGTAAAAAACTTCATACAGGCCGTTCTCGTAACGACCAAGTGGCGACGGATTTAAAGCTTTGGTGTCGTCAGCAAGGTCATCAATTATTAATGGCACTTGACCGTTTACAGACTCAAATGGTGTCGGTCGCGCGCGTGCATCAAGAAACCGTTCTTCCTGGTTATACTCATTTGCAACGTGCTCAACCTGTAACATTTGCGCATTGGTGTTTAGCGTATGTTGAAATGCTTGAGCGTGATTACTCTCGTTTATCCGATGCGATTAAACGCCTTGATACTTGTCCGTTAGGATCTGGCGCATTGGCTGGCACCGCTTATCCGATGGATCGTGAGCAACTTGCCCACAATCTTGGTTTTCGCCGCGCAACTCGTAACAGTTTAGATTCGGTTTCTGATCGCGACCATGTGATGGAATTGATGTCGATCGCCTCTATCTCCATGTTGCACCTTTCTCGTCTTGCAGAAGATATGATTTTCTACAATTCTGGAGAATCTGGTTTTATTGAATTAGCTGATACAGTTACATCTGGATCATCATTAATGCCACAAAAGAAAAATCCAGATGCACTAGAGCTGATCCGAGGCAAAACTGGTCGCGTTTATGGCTCACTAGCTGCCATGATGATGACAGTGAAAGCATTGCCATTAGCGTATAACAAAGATATGCAAGAAGATAAAGAGGGCTTATTTGATGCGCTCGATACTTGGAATGATTGCATGGAAATGGCGGCATTGTGTTTTGACGGTATTAAGGTTAATGGTGAACGTACATTAGAAGCCGCTAAACAAGGTTACGCCAACTCAACGGAATTGGCCGATTACTTAGTTGCCAAAGGCATTCCTTTCCGTGAAGCACACCATATTGTTGGGGTTGCGGTGGTTGGGGCGATAGCTAAAGGGTGTGCATTAGAAGAGTTGTCACTTGAAGAGTTAAAAGAATTTTCAGCTGTGATTGAAGATGATGTTTATGCCATTTTAACTATTGAGTCTTGTCTAGAGAAGCGCTCAGCCTTAGGTGGCGTATCACCAAAACAAGTCAACTATGCGGTTAATCAAGCGCAAAAACGTTTAGAAAAACGGGATACTTCAGGGGTGAAAGTTCGCCCTGCTCGTTTAACTGATATTGATGCACTAGAAGGCATGGTGGCTTACTGGGCTGGTCTTGGTGAAAATCTACCTCGTAGCCGAAATGAATTGATTCGAGACATTGGATCGTTCGCTGTCGCCGAGCATCAAGGGGAAGTGACGGGTTGTGCCTCACTTTATGTTTATGATTCAGGTTTAGCGGAAATTCGCTCACTTGGGATTGAGGCCGGTTGGCAAGGCCAAGGTCAAGGCGCCGCAATTATTCAACATTTGGTGTCTAAAGCGAAACAAATGGCAATCAAGAAGGTCTTTGTATTGACTCGTGTGCCTGAGTTTTTTATGAAGCAAGATTTTATTCCGACCTCAAAAACACTACTACCTGAAAAAGTATTAAAAGATTGTGACCAGTGCCCACGTCAACATGCGTGTGATGAAGTGGCATTAGAAGTTAATTTAAATGAGCAAGTTATTGCTCGTGTGAATGTTGCTTAATAGCGAGTTATGGTGGGCGTATGGGAAGATGGTTTAGTCATCACTACTAATCGAATCATGACGTTAAAAGCCTAAACTTTCATCTAAATGTGACGTATAATGACACCCAAGCTAATTTATTGGCTTGGGTGTTTTTATATCCCCCATTGATTATTCTACCTGTCGATAAGTTAGCGATCATTTTGTTACTTTACTGGCATCTAAAACGCTTAACGTTATTATCATAAAAGATATGCGCTTACGTCGCTTCGATAAGTGAAACGTTAGTGTATTCTATTTTATGCTGTGTGACTTTTTCAAAGGTGTACGATTTGAACCTTGATTTTCTTCATGTTGGCTTTCCGGTATCCGACTTAATTGTTGGTGCATCCTTGTATTTCCCTCCGATGTTTAAAGCTGTTTTACTCGGTGGTGTTTTATGGGGGGGCATACATCGATTGCTCAGAAACTGGATGTATTCAGGTGAGGTATGGCATCCAACATTAATGGATTTGTCATTGTTCGTGCTGTCTGTGTTTAGCGCTTTGTTATTAATTACAAGATTCTCTTGATACTAGGTGTCAGAAATGAAATTTAAAACCTTAAAATATTTTTCAACCTTGGTTGTTTTTGCTGTGGCAGTCAGTGCGGGTTGGTGGATGTGGAACTATTATATGCAGTCACCATGGACTCGTGATGGTAAAATTAGGGCCGATGTGGTTGATATCGCCGCGAGTGTCAATGGTGTCGTACAAACTCTTGATGTTGAAGATAATCAGTTTGTTAAAAAAGGCGACTTGCTGATGACCATCGATCCTGAACCTTTCCTGATTGAAATCAATGAATCGGAAGCGGCGATGGAGACGGCTCGAGTGATGGCTGAAAATGCACAGCGTGAATATGTTCGTCGTCGTAATATGAAAGCCAGCACTATCTCTAAAGAGGAGCTGGAATCATCTCAAAGTAATGCACAAGCAACGGCTGCACAATACAAGCAAGCACAAGCTGCTTTAGCAAAAGCCAACTGGAAACTGAGCCAAACAAAAGTTTACGCTCCCGTTGATGGATATATCAGTCACTTGAAAGTGCGTGAAGGCCGTTATGCGATACTTGGTATTGCTCTAATTGGCTTGATTGATGCTGACTCATTTTATGTGCAAGGTTATTTTGAAGAAACAAAACTAAAACATATTAAAGAAGGTAGCCAAGCCGATATCACGTTGTTTTCTTCGAATCAAAAATTAACGGGTGAAGTGAGCAGTATTGGCCGCGGTATTGTGGATCAAAGTGAAACAGAATCATCAGAGTTATTAGCCAATATCAAGCCTAATGTTCCTTGGGTTCAGCTAGCTCAGCGCGTTCCTGTTCGGATTAAACTGACTAATATGCCAAAAGATTTACGTCTTATTGCTGGCACAACATGCAGTATTTCTATCCACTATTAATGAGACAATTATGAGTTTTCATTGGTTAGAATGGTCAAATACCCCTTGGGGAAAAGCAACTTCTTTTCAGTGGCGCTATGCCATACGAAATGGATTAGCGTTAACCCTTTCTCTGTATGTGGCATTTTTACTTCAATTGGATGAGCCTTACTGGGCGCTAACTTCGGCAGCTGTCGTGAGTTTTCCTACTTTTGGTGGAGTGATCAGTAAAAGTCTAGGCCGCGTATTTGGCAGTTTGGTCGGTGCTTATGCGGCTTATCACATTGTCGGCTATACATTAAATGACCCTTGGTTATTGGTCTTTTATATGTCAGCTTGGATGGCGTTATGTACTTACGTTGCCAGTCATTATGAAAATAATGTGTCTTATGCATTTTCACTCGCAGGGTATACCGCAGCGATTATTGGTTATAGCTTAGTCAACACCACGGATACTCATCTGTTATTTGAAGTTACACAAGCACGAGTATGTGAAGTTATTGTTGGGATTTTATGTGGCGGGATCATGATGATGATTTTGCCAAGTACTTCTGATGGGGTGACTTTAATTAGTACGCTACGACAAATGCAAACTCAGTTACTTGATCATTTTGAATTATTATCTCATCCAGAAGCTTATCATCCTGATGTGGTAAACCCAGAAATGAACACTAAGATTCGCTTGTCACATGAACATGTGATTGGGAAAATTTTATCCATGAATTTACTGAGAATTCAGGCGTACTGGAGTCACTACCAACTTCGTTATCAAGATAGTTATTTAAACCATCTTCTTCAGCAACAACTACAAATGACCAGCCACATATCTGGCTTACGGCGTATGTTAGTTAACTGGCCTCATCCTCCTGAACATTTATCCACCGTGATACAAGACATATTGCAAGGCTTTAAACAAGGAGAGTTTGATCAATATAGCTTGTCGAAAAAACTGGCTGAAATAAAACCGATCGAAAATGCAGATTATCGTCATCATGCTTTTTGGTCCCGTTTAAATCAGTTCTGTAAGTTGTATTTACGCTCTTCAGAAACATTGCGCAGTATTGAAAATACCTCTCCAGGCCAACAACTAGCACTGGGGGTTATTCCTAGAACAAGCCGTGTTCGTCGCCATACCGATACAATAGAAGCGCTTTATAATGGTTTTAGAACCTTTATTTGCCTGTTTTTTTGCTGTGCTTTTTGGATAACATCGCAATGGGACATGGGAGCTGGAGCTGCTACATTAGCCGCGGTGAGTTGTATATTGAATGCCACGAGCCCTGCACCTTTTGTTGCAATTTCAACCATGTTTCGTTCGATTTTGCTACTTTGTGTTGCTATCTTTGTGGTGAAATTTGGTCTGATGATACAAATCAGTACCTTCACTCCTTTTGCCGTTTTGCTTTTTGTTGCCATTATGACAATGGAGCTTTTTAAGGTTCAATCGAAGAAAAACGCTGGCTTATGGGGAATATTGATCGTTTTCATGGGGACATTTCTGTCGCTAACGAATCCGCCAACGTATGATTATCAAAGCTTCATTAATACAAATATCAGTATGATTGTCGGGATCTTATTTTCAGCAGTGGCATTTAATATTTTTAGACCAAGCTCTGATCGCCGGAAAGGGTTGAGGATTGCTAAGGCCCTACGTCGAGACTTTCTGATGCAGCTAAAGCGTAAACCGATGATGGATAATTTTGAGTTTGAATCTTTGGTGTATAACCGAATTAACCGCTTAAGCCAAAGCAAGGATGAATACACTCGACTTGGCCTATTACGTTTAGGTGTGGTGACATTAAACTGCCATCTTATTGTGTGGCAATTTCGCAATTTGCACTCTAAAGAGGCGATTGAGGTTAGCCGAAATATTCAGGTTAACTTGCACAAGGTTATTGACTCGATCAAGATCAAGCAAGCTTGGTTTACCGCACATGACTGGCAATATCATTATTCACATGATGAAAATATACTTAATGAATCATTAGCGAATTTACTGGCCTTGAGCGAGTCGTTATCCAAGCAAAATCAAGTTGATCTGGCGGGAATTAGTTGGCGTTTGTATTGCTGCTTATTGCAATTAAAGCAAGTGGAGCTATCTCAAGATGGTAAACAATTTGATCTTCAAGTTGAGTAATATCTTATTGGTAAATGTATTTGAGCATTTTCGTTCTCGGTGTTACCCGTTAATGGCGGTGCTAATTGAAAGTTTGGTATGACTGTGAATACCAAACTTTCAATTAGTATAAAACCAATAAATCAACTTCATTGGCTTCAAGATCGTGCCATAATTCCCTCTCCATAAAGAGTAATATGGTCTTATTAGCATAAATTTCCAATCTGATTTTTTTAAAATTGGTAATCAATTTTTTCATCACACTTTCCTCTATTATTTTCAAATTATGCTATAAAAAAATTGATAGCTATAGTCATTTGGTGTTATCGTTTTGATAGTTTAAATCTATTAGGGAAGGCGCGTGAATATTCGAGACTTTGAATACTTAGTGGCATTGGCCGAACATAAACACTTTCGTAAAGCAGCAGAGGCTTGTTTTGTTAGCCAGCCAACCCTGAGCGGACAAATTCGCAAATTAGAAGATGAGCTTGGGACATCTTTACTTGAGCGTAGTAGCCGTAGAGTGCTTTTTACTGATTCAGGTCTGCAATTAGTTGCGCAAGCAAAACGTATTTTGAGTGAAGTGAAAACCTTTACAGATATGGCAAACTTGCAAGGTAAAGAGATGAGTGGGCCACTGCATATAGGCTTTATTCCAACGGTTGGACCTTATCTGTTACCTAAAATCATTTTACCGCTTAAACAAACTTTTCCTGATTTAGAGTTATTTTTACATGAAGCTCAGACCAATCAGTTGATCCGTCAGTTAGAAGAAGGACGGTTAGATTGTTTGATTTTGGCTTCGGTTGCAGAAACGGAACCCTTTATTGAACTGGATCTTTTTGAAGAACTATTAACGTTAGCGGTGCCTGAGACTCATGAATGGGCGAAGCTTGATCAAGTTGATTTACAGCAATTGAGTGGCAGAACGGTGTTGTCTTTAGGGGATGGGCACTGTTTGAGAGATCAGGCGCTGGGTTTTTGTTTTGCCGCTGGTGCGCGTGATGATGATCGCTTTAAAGCTACCAGTTTAGAGACACTGCGTAATATGGTTGCAGCAGGAGGTGGAATCACATTATTGCCTCAACTGGCCACCCCTGTTGAAAAAGTGAAAGATGGCGTGTGCTATTTACCTGCGGTGAACCCAACACCTTCACGACAACTGGTATTGGTTTATCGACCAGGTTCACCCTTGAAAATACGCTTTCAGCAATTGGCAACGTTTATTAGCCAACAGATGAGCTAATACCCGTTAATGAGTGAATTGGTATAAATAAAAAATGGCCTCTAATGATAGAGGCCATTTTATTAACAGTTATGCGATATTAACGAAAGTTGATATCTCCAAAATTAGAATAAGCTGTCGCCATCTTCATCTTCTGTATACAAGTTATTGGTTGCAGCATCTGGTTCATATTCTGTTGGTTGAGTTCCTACCGCAAAATATTCCCACATCGATGAATTATCATTTTTATGTGTTAATAAACCACTTTCACGGTCAATACGCACACGAATGATACCAGCAGGTAATTGCAGATCTTTTTCAGGTACATCTTTCAATGCAACCCTCATAAAATCGACCCATGCTGGTTGAGCGGTTGTACCGCCTGACTCACCACCATTGTATTGCTCTTTTCGTGTGAAGCTAGGATTCGCACCAGTGTAGCCAAGTGGTCGATTAGCTTGGTCAAACCCAACCCAAGTCGTCGCGACAATACCGGGGCCATAACCGTTATACCATGTATCAACCGAGTCATTGGTTGTACCGGTTTTGCCGCCGATATCACGGCGTTTGAGTGCCTGTCCACGCCAGCCAGTACCATTCCAACCTGTCTTATTACTCCATAATCCACCACCCCAAATATTGCTGTACATCATTTGACGCACTAGGAATGCCGTTTGTGGTGAAAGGATTTTTTCGGCGTAATTTGGTTCTTCTTGAGTACCTTCATTATCAATGGTGATTGGGTCGTGTGAGCAATCAGAGGTGCAAACACGAGTCGGATTGGCTCTGAATAGTAATTCGCCATAAGGATCATTAACATGATCAATATAGAACGGTTTTACATAGTAACCACCGTTGGCAAAAGCGGCGATACCTTGCGCCATTTTGATTGGAGTTAAGCTACCAGCACCAAGTGCTACTGTTTCTGAATGCGGCAGTTTTTCTGGATCAAAGCCAAAACGAGGTAAGTAATCCAGAACGTTGTCTAAGCCAACACGACGCAGCGTGCGAACAGCCATTACGTTTTTCGATTGCGCTAATCCACGACGAAGCATGGTTGGTCCTAAGTAAACAGGTGGAGAGTTTTTCGGTCTCCATGCTGTACCTTGTCCTTCATCCCACTGATTAATCGGTGCATCATTGACTAAGGTTGCAAGGGTCAATCCTTTATCAATAGCAGCTGAATAAATAAATGGCTTAATACTTGAACCGACCTGACGCTCTGCCATAGTGGCTCGGTCAAATTTACTGTGAGTGAAGTTAAAGCCACCGACTAAAGATAGAACCGCACCATCATTTGGGTTTAATGCTACAAAAGCTGTATTTACGATAGGAACTTGGCTAAGTTGCCACGTCATTACTGGCTGCGCATCTTTGGCGTCATCAGCAACTTTCGAGTTATCTGCAGTATCATCGTCAGTAGCTGTCGTATCATCTGAAGATTCGGTTGGTACCGCTACAGGTTCGTCATGCAACACTCCAAATGGACGGACCCAAATAGCTTGGCCTACCGCGAGAATATTTGATGCTCTCGAAGGTGGTGGACCTTGGTATTTATCGTTGTAATATTTACGCGCCCATTTTAGTCCATCCCACGGGATAGTTTGTGATCCGCGATGCTTGATGTAAACCGTTGCAGATTGGTTATCTATACTGGTTACGATAGCAGGGTGCACTAAACCAAAGGTTGGCTGTTTATTTAAATATGCATCCATTTCATCTTGAGATAGAGCAGGCTGATCTTTTTTCCATAATTCAGCAGTTGCACCACGATAACCATGTCTCTCGTCGTAATTAAATAAGTTACCAATTGCAGCTTCGTTGGCAGCTTCTTGTAAATCAGATTTAACGGTAGTGTAGATTTTCATACCAGAAGAATAAGCATCGTCACCATAGTTTTTTACTGCCCAAGAGCGAGCGAGTTCTGCAACGTACGGGGCATTTACTTCAATTTTTGCTCCGTGATACTTCCCGTCAATTGGTTCGGCATCGGCTTTATCAAATTCTGTTTTTGTGATGTATTTTTCTTCAAGCATACGAAGTAATACAACGTGTCGGCGTGTGGTAGCACGATCAATAGAATAAATCGGATTCATTGTTGAAGGCGCTTTTGGTAGGCCAGCAATAATGGCCATTTCTCCCAACGTGAGATCTTTAGGTTCTTTGCCAAAATACGTTAACGATGCGGCGCCAACCCCATAAGAGCGATAGCCTAAATAAATTTTATTGAGGTACAGCTCTAAAATTTCTTTTTTGTTTAATACTTGCTCAATATGAATGGCAATAAAGATCTCTTTAATTTTACGCATGATCTTTTTGTCATTAGACAGGAAAAAATTTCGAGCAAGCTGCTGAGTGATAGTACTTGCACCTTGTTTGGCATGGCCCGAAATAGCGACAACAAAGGCGGCTCGAGTGATACCGATTGGATCAATACCATAGTGAGAATAGAAGCGACTATCTTCTGTTGCGATGAAAGCTTCCCTCATTTTTACAGGGATATCATCGAGTTTTAGCGGTATGCGTCGTTTTTCACCAAACTGAGCAATCAGTTTGTCGTCTTGACTGAAAACTTGCATTGGAGTTTGTAGCTGCACGTCTTTTAACGTTGCGACATCTGGGAGCTGAGGTTTCAGGTAAAAATAAAACCCAAAAATCGTTGTCACTCCAAGAATAATGCAAATTAATGAAAATATAAGCAATGGCTTTATGAACTTCACCGGATATTCCCTGATTGTATGAGGATGTGTTGATATAAACACCTGTACAGTAGGCGCCATATTAGCATAACGCTAAATAAATTCGTTCTTAACTTTATTCCAATTTTTTTAAGAGTACGAATATTCTAGTTGGAGCCTAGGTAAATGGGTAAATCTGTTGTTACAGGCATAGACATTGGTCACCACAGTATTAAAGCTGTAGTGATGAAATCAGCCGGGGACCAGTTTGAACTGGTGAGTTATAAAGAAATACCAGTTACGGAGGCTATTTTTTCAGAAAACCATACCTTTAGTCATCAGAGTATTGTTAAAAAATTAAAAGAATTAAAAAAACACTTACCTTTGTTGTCTCGCCAAGTTTGTTTATCGCTTCCTGATAATGCTGTGATTAGTAAGGTTTTACATATTGATAGTGAATTAGAGGATAGAGATAAAGAATTCGCTATTTATCAAGTATTCGGCCAGCAATCTCCATTTCCGATAGAGGAACTAAGTTTAGATTATATTCAAGTGGATCAAGGCCCTCTAAAGCGTAATGCTACGGCAACATATCAAGTTTACGCAACTCGTAAAGAAGTGGTGGAAACGCGAATTGAAGCACTGAAAAAATCGGGATTAAAACCAGTTGTTTTTGATTTACAGGCTCATGGCTTATCGCGTGTGTGGCAATTAGCTTCTAAGCAATATGAAGACAAGCAATCTTGGTTATTAGTGGATATCGGGTTGACTCAAACCTCTCTCTGTATTCTTCCGCAAGGGCGCGCTGCCTATTACAAAGATTTGCCTTATGGTTTGAATAACACGGTTACTCAATCAACCTCTCTTGCTATGTCATCACAACCGGAAAACATAGCCACAGATATTGGCGATCATACTAATCAGTTTGTTATCGAGTTAGCTGAACGTTTAACTCGTCAAATCAGCTTATATGGTTCGGTAAATCAGCAGAAAAAAATCGAAGGTATTTGGTTAACTGGTGGTGGAGCCTGTATTTCTGGAATAGAGGATTCGTTGACGCAGCAATTACAGTTGCCAGTAGATGTATTAAATCCATTTCAGTTAGTTCAGCAGCATCAGAATAAAAATAAAGACATAGATGCAGAAGCTTGCATTTTTAGTGTTGCAACAGGTTTAGCCATTCGTGGTTTGCAGTGGCAAAGGAGGGGGAATGTTGCATGACATTAACCTCTTGCCGTGGCGAGAAGAGAAAAGGCAAGAATACAAGCAGCGTTTTTACGGCATGGTCGTTCTGGGTGTGCTGGTGGCGATTGGATTGCAGTGGTTTGGCAGTTTGTATATTGATCATCTCAAGACCCAGCAAAGGACTCGAAATCAACAATTACAAGCTTATGTTCAAGAGTTAGATAAGCAGTTGATCAATTTAAAAGCCATTGAAGCTAAGCATAAATCGATACTGACTCGTTTACGTTTGGTTGAGTCATTGCAAAACGAACGAAATAAGACCACTGACTTTATGAATCTCATGCCGGAGCTTGTTCCTGAAGGCGTTTATGTCGATAAGATGAAAATGAATGGACGAGACGTTGAAATTGGGGGAATAAGCGACAGTACAGCACGTTTGGCGACCATGTTGGATAACTTTGAAAATTCCGCTTGGCTGATGAATATAGAGATGCATTCGATAGTGTCTGGCAAGGTGGTTTTTGGCAAAAAATTCCAAACGTTTAAAGTGTCATTTCGATTTGAATCAAAGCCATTTGAAGTCGGTTTAGATAAATCTTCCTTGAAGGGAGTCAAGTAATGATTGATTTTAGTGATTTAGATTTTGAAGAAATGCCTGAATGGCCAGTACTCCCGCAAATCCTCATCATTGGAGCGTTAGTTGTTTTGTTGCAACTGTTTGGCGCGTGGTTCTATTTGATGCCTCAGCACGATGAACTGGAACAAATTCGACAACAAGAGGTGACATTAAAAAGCTCTATACGAATCAAAGCGATTAAAGTTGCAGCATTACCGCAGTTACAAGCCCAGTTGAGTGAATTAAATACTCGCTATGAGTTTTTACTTAAACAATTACCAGTTCAAAAAGAACTCGCGAGCATGCTGTCATCGGTGAATGATTTAGGGCTCAAAAATAGTTTGTCATTTACTCGTGTTGATTGGGGAGAGAAGCAAGTACAAGAGTTTTTGTATCGATTACCTCTCAATATTGAATTGACTGGAAATTACGACAATATCGGCCAGTTCTCAGAAGCCATTGCGAAGTTGCCACGGATTATCAGTTTGCATGATGTGGAATGGAATCGCGTAAGCCAAGAAAGTTCAACTTTGCACTTTAGAGTGAGGGCATACACCTATCAGTTTAAACCTGAGGAAACTAAGAAATGAGGTCATATTGGATCTTAATGGCTTCAACGTTATTAATTGGGTGTGAACAAGAAGGCAGCTCTATTCCTGCATTTATTTCTCAAGTTGAAAGTCAATCACGTAAAGAAATAGCGCAACTTACTCCTGAAGCCATTTTTAGTGCCGCTACTTATCACGCTCAAGTTGAACGCTCTCCTTTTGTCTTACCTGAAGTGGCTATGATTGCCAATCAACCTAGAGCGAAACAAGATTGTTGGCAACCCGGCTCTAGAAATAAAACCGGAGTATTGGAGGCTTTTTCATTAGATAAACTGCATCTACGTGGTGTGATGGGAAATAAAAATCATATTTCAGGTTTAATTCAAACGCCAGTTGGGAAGGTGGTTAAGGTTCAGCAGGGGGAATATGTGGGGTTAAACAACGGCCGGGTGGCAGAAGTGACCTCAAAATATATTTTAATTAAAGAAACCTTGCCTGATGGTTTGGGCTGTTGGATGCAGCGTAGTGTCAAGCTTGCGCTGAAATGATGATTTCAACCTATTAACAATTTATTGAGTACTTAAGCTATGTGTAAAGGATTAATGCGTACTGGTTTGGAGAAACCGTTTTTATTATTGAGTTGGGTTATTGCATGTTTATTCTTGGTTACCCAAACCGTTTCTGCTGCACCCAAACATGCTCCAGCATCTAATGTTGCCGATAGTCCCTCAGTAGATGCAGGGTTCAAAACTAAATTCGAAGGATTGGATTTTCGTTTAAATAAGCAAAAAGAAGCCGTGATTATTGTGAAGCTTTCCTCTTCTGCTTCTGCTGTGGATATTAAGAAAAATACCGAAGGTTTAGATATTGAATTACTTTATACCGCAGTTAAAGATGATGATCTTTATGTCATTGACGTAAAAGATTTTTCAACCGCAGTGAGCACTGTTGAGGTCTTTCGTAATGGTGACAATACTCGTCTACAAGCTTATGTCAGCGGTGAATTTACCTATGACTATCGTTTAAAAGGTAAACTCTTAGAAATCACGATCAGTGAAATACAACCGCCAGTGACAGGCAGTATTATAAAAAGCAAGAATGCTTTAGATGCCGATAACAAATTAATGTCGATTAATTTTCAAGATATCCCGGTTCGAAATGTATTACAGCTTATTGCAGATTATAACGGTTTCAATTTAGTGGTTTCGGATTCGGTTGCAGGCAACTTAACCTTGCGTCTAGATGGTGTACCTTGGCAACAAGTATTAGATATTATTTTACAAGTAAAAGGGCTCGATAAACGTGTAGAAGGGAATGTGGTATTAATTGCACCAAAGTCCGAATTAGATGAACAACAAAAGAAGCGTTTAGAGCAAGCTCGTTTAGAAGATGAGTTGGGCGATCTGACGTCTGAACTATTAAAAATTAGCTTTGCTAAAGCATCGGATATCGCGGATATGATTGGCGGAGAAGGTGAAGTCAGCATGTTATCGAGCCGCGGTAATATTACGGTTGATGAAAGAACTAACTCATTACTTATCCGAGACTTGTCATCGAATATTGATATCATCAAAGGCATTGTTGAAGCGCTTGATATCCCCGTAAAACAAGTGCAAATAGAAGCACGAATTGTGACGGTTAATGAAGGTAATTTACGTGACTTGGGGGTTCGTTGGGGCGTGGCAAGTACAAATGGTGACTTTTCAACTAGTGGTAGTCTTGAAAGTACGTCAGCACAAGCAGGGATCGCCGATGGTCGCAATGATATTGATTTTGCTGGCGGCGCTGATACCACGACCGGGTTGGATGACTTTTTAAATGTGAATTTAGCCGCGACCAGTGGTAATGCATCTAGCATTGCATTTCAGGTGGCAAAACTCGGTTCTGATACCTTGTTAGATTTGGAGCTGTCAGCGTTACAAAGCGAAAATAAAGCAGAAATCATTTCAAGTCCTCGTTTGATTACTACTAATAAACAACCAGCTTATATTGAACAAGGTACCGAAATTCCCTATTTAGAAGCCTCATCGAGTGGTGCGACTTCGGTGAGCTTTAAAAAGGCGGTGCTTAGCTTGAAAGTAACGCCACAAATCACACCCGATAATCGTTTAGTTTTAGATTTAAGTGTGACTCAAGATAGACCAGGAGCGGTAGTTAAAACAGGCGATGGAGAGGCGGTTGCAATTGATACACAACGTATTGGTACTCAAGTGTTAGTGAACAATGGTGAAACGGTGGTGTTAGGTGGGATTTATCAACACTCAGTACAAACGAGTGTCGATAAGGTTCCATTTTTAGGGGATATTCCATATTTAGGTGCTCTATTTCGCCGTAGTTATGAAAACTATGGTAAGAGTGAATTATTGATATTTGTAACCCCAAAAGTAGTCATACAGTAATTATACTCGTATTACTTGAAGTTGCAGCTTGTTGACTAAGTATAACGGAATACGAAAACCAATTATGAGTGCTACTTTGTCGATATATATCGATAAGGTGCGAAATAAATAAAATTAAAGTTGCATTAGTGGCACCATACTTAGATAATTTCAGGTCTGATCACGAATTATCTGTGAGGAATTTGGTGCCACAGTGATATCCAGTAGGGTCTCCCGACAATATTAGGGGGGTGTAGACTTGCGATATCGGATGGCAATGTCATTAAATTAACGTTGAATTACTGCTAAACATGGCCGAAAAACGCAATATTTTTCTTGTTGGCCCAATGGGTGCCGGCAAAAGTACAATTGGTAGATATCTAGCCCAGCAACTTCATATGGAGTTCCTAGATTCTGACACTGTTATTGAACAACGAACTGGTGCAGATATCAGTTGGGTATTTGATGTCGAGGGTGAAGCGGGTTTTCGTATCCGTGAAGAAGCCGTACTCGATGATCTGACTCAAGAACAAGGTATCGTACTGGCGACTGGTGGTGGATCAGTAATCAGTAAAGATAACCGTAATCGTTTATCTGCGCGTGGTGTTGTCATTTATCTTGAAACCACAATTGAAAAGCAATTAGCACGAACAAATCGTGATAAAAAGCGTCCATTACTTCAAACTGAACAACCACGTGAAGTATTAGAAGAGTTAGCTCAAGACCGCAATCCTCTTTATGAAGAAATTGCTGATTATACGATTCGTACTGACGACCAAAGTGCAAAAGTGGTCGCAAACCAAATCGTAAAAATGCTAGAAGAGAGTTAATCTTTTATCTAAGGAGACCCTACCATGGAACGGCTCAATGTAGAGCTCGGTGAGCGCAGCTATCCTATCTCGATTGGCGCTGGATTATTAAGCGATCCAGCGCTTTTCTCTTACTTAAAACCTAATCAAAAGGTAGTCGTGATCAGTAATGTCACGGTCGCTCCCTTATATGCCGATCTTTTAATTTCGACACTACAAACACTAGGTTGTCATGTTGATTTATTGTCTTTACCGGATGGTGAGCAATAT
This sequence comes from Vibrio sp. S17_S38, assembly GCF_014694375.1. GTDB lineage: Bacteria > Pseudomonadota > Gammaproteobacteria > Enterobacterales > Vibrionaceae > Vibrio. The sequence goes on along the minus strand of NZ_JAAUWW010000007.1, from coordinate 63,030 downwards.
AAAACGCTTGATACCTTTAATACAATTATGAGCTATTTACTGGAAGGTAATTATAGCCGTGATGTTGTGTTAGTAGCTTTGGGGGGCGGTGTTATTGGTGATTTGGTCGGGTTTGCTGCGGCATGCTATCAGCGTGGTGTTGATTTTATTCAAGTACCGACAACCTTGCTTTCTCAAGTCGATTCATCTGTTGGCGGGAAAACAGCGGTTAATCATCCACTTGGTAAAAATATGATAGGGGCCTTTTATCAGCCCAAATCTGTCATTATTGATACCAATTGTTTAGCATCTTTACCAGCAAGAGAATTTGCTGCAGGTATGGCGGAAGTGATCAAATACGGCATTATTATCGATGCGGATTTTTTTGATTGGCTTGAATCACATACCGATGCGTTGAATCAATTAGATGAAAATGCTTTGATTTATGCGATTGCTCGTTGTTGTCAAATAAAAGCCGATGTTGTGTCACAAGATGAAAAAGAGTCCGGCATACGAGCATTACTTAATCTTGGTCATACTTATGGTCATGCGATTGAAGCTGAAATGGGATATGGCAACTGGTTGCATGGAGAGGCGGTTTCCGCTGGAACCATGATGGCGGCTAAAACATCATTATTATGTAATTTCCTGAATGAACAGCAAGTCCAACGCATCGAAGATTTATTACTTAAAGCGAAGTTACCAATTCAAACACCAAGCTCTATGGTTTACGCTGATTTTATTAAACATATGATGCGAGATAAAAAAGTACTGGCGGGTCAATTAAGATTAATCCTTCCTACTGGAATTGGTAAAGCTGAAGTGGTGGGAGATACATCAACAGAGATTATTGCTAAGGCTATTGAGTTATGTCGTTAGAATACGGCGGCTAAAAGCTTTTGTAAGATATCTGCGAGATTATTAATTGTACTGCTTTAGTGTGTTGGTTTTTAAGCTTTACTGACATATTTAAAATATGTTTATGCTTTACTGTTAATTAAGAATAAATACTGAGCTGTATTACTGTGAGTGAGAGAACAATGGGTCATGATTTAGAATTAGAGTCACAAACGCAGTTATTAGGCGGATTACAGCTGTTCACTCAGTTTAGTTCTAATCTTATTTATGTCGAGGGTCATCCCGGTTCTGGTAAATCATGGCTAGCTCAGCGCTTTTTAAATACAGATAAAGAAATACAAACATTATCATTTTTGATGTGTTTACCTTCCCAGACGGCGGATCAGCAGCGTAGTGTGCTTATGGGGCAATTATTAGCGGATAGTTTCTGTATCGGTGATGAATCTTTAGCTCAAAGTTTAAAAATTTATCGAAAAGATCAGGAGTGCAGCGCGACTTTAATTGTTGATGATGCTGAATTATTAGCCAACGATTTATTACATGAATTATGCGAGCTAGTACTTGTCGCTCAGAGTAATCCATTGTGGCAAATCAATGTGATAGTGTTTGCTAAACCTAATTTTGTCGAGGCAGTGTTAGGTGATATCTCACCTATCCCAGAAATTAAATCACTCGTTATTTCTCCATTGACGGATGACGAAGCTCAGGTCTTTTTGGAAAAGCTGGTATTACGAAATACTAGGAAGGAAAAAGAGCGTTCTGCTGTTTATTTGGCTGCTGAGAAAATAGAAAATTGGCCTGCAGATTTACTCGCATTAACAGGTGAGCATCATCATTCCTCTCATTGGGTTCGCCGTATTTTAATCACGTTGATAGTTTTGTTGCTTGCAATGGGGGGTTGGTCATGGTGGACAAGTTATCAGTCTAGGGTTTCTGATGATAACAATGATGTCATGCTTGAATCTTCGGATCAGCAGTTGAGTTCTTTAGACCAGACCAAGCAGATAAAATCTACAACGGACACCGTTTCATCGGTGGATTCTTCTGGTTCTTCGACCGATTCCGCGTCTGAAAATGATGTTAAAGATCTCCCTCAGTCGGTCACTACTGAGACGATTAGCGTTGGTGATGAAGATGTTAATCAACAAAAACGAGTAACTATCCCTTCTAATGTTGTTGATGCTTTGGTGGATGGTGATAATTCTGTCGGTGACAATCAGGCAGTAGCCACGAGTGGTGGTTCATCAGAACCTACGCTGAACTCTTCACCGAAGAAGATAACCAAAGTTACTTTAGACTCAAAGGCATTACTTTCGATTTCAGAAGCTCGCTATACTTTGCAACTTGCTGCTTTTACCACACAAGAAGAAGTGGTTGGGTTTATTAATCAATTTGAACTGCAAGGCCAGGTACGAGTTTATCGTACTATCCGTAATCAAAAAGAATGGTTTATTGTCACGTATCAAGACTTTAACACAATTCAGCAAACTCGTGATGCAGCTCAGGATCTTCCACTTGATTTACAAAAAGAGTTACCGTGGCCAAAATCGATGGCACAAGTTCATCAAGAAATTAAACGAGTGAAATAACACTGAGTTAAAGGTCTAAATATGATACATTCCTCAACCCGTCAATATAGTCGACGGGTTGGTGGTCTTAATTGTAGTCGGTGAGTAGTTAAATTAATGAAAAAGCAACGAGCTTTCCTTAAATGGGCAGGCGGTAAATATGGTTTAATCGATGATATTCAACGTCAGCTACCTGAAGGTAGAAAATTGATTGAACCTTTTGTTGGCGCTGGTTCTGTCTTTTTAAATACCGACTATGATCAATATCTCTTAGCGGATATTAATCCCGATCTGATCAATCTCTATAATCTCTTGAAAGAAAAGCCTGATCTTTTTATTGAAGAAGCTCTGCGTTTTTTCACCCCTGAATATAACCAAAAAGAAGTGTATTTAGGTGTTCGTGCTGACTTTAATGCGACTCCTGATGATGTTCTTTTTCGTTCGGTAGCTTTCTTGTATATGAACCGTTTTGGTTTTAATGGCTTATGCCGTTACAACAAAAAAGGTGGGTTTAATGTGCCGTTTGGTTCATATAAAAAACCGTACTTTCCAGAAAAAGAACTGCTGCATTTTGCTGAAAAAGCCAAGAAAGCTACGTTTATTTGTGAGAGCTATCCACAGACCTTTGCCCGAGCGCGTAAGGGTTGTGTTATCTACTGCGATCCACCTTATGCGCCATTGGCTCAAGCAAGTAACTTCACCTCTTATGCTGGCAATGGTTTTTCGCTTGATGATCAAGCCGAACTTGCCAGTATTGCTGAGCACACTGCACTGCAACGTCATATTCCAGTCTTAATTTCAAATCATGATACTGCATTGACTCGTCGACTATATAAAGGCGCTAGTTTGAATGTGGTTCGAGTGAAGAGAACCATCAGCCGTAATGGTGCAGGTCGAAATAAAGTGGATGAATTGTTAGCGCTGTTTGAGCAGGCTAACGGTTTAGGTTGAACCTGCTCTAGCTCTCTTCTTCATTATCAAAATATCAAACATATTTGTATATAAACGTTTGCTTGGGTAGAATTGCGCCGAATTTATCATCTTGAATATAGCCCCAAACCTGAACTTTAAACGGAATTGACCATGAAAGATTTTTTGATCGCACCTTCGATTTTATCTGCTGACTTTGCTCGTTTGGGTGAAGATGTTGAAAAAGTACTCGCCGCGGGTGCGGATGTGGTGCATTTCGATGTAATGGATAACCATTATGTTCCAAACCTCACGTTTGGCGCGCCAATTTGTAAAGCATTGCGTGATTATGGTATTACCGCCCCAATTGATGTTCATTTGATGGTAAAACCGGTGGATGCCATCGTACCTGAGTTTGCTAAAGCTGGTGCAACCATGATCACTTTCCACGTAGAGGCAACGGAGCACCTTGACCGTACACTGCAATTGATCAAGGAAAATGGTTGCCAAGCGGGTGTAGTGTTTAATCCAGCGACCCCTCTTCATCACCTTGATTACATCATGGATAAAATTGATATGATTTTATTGATGTCGGTGAATCCAGGTTTTGGCGGCCAATCTTTCATTCCTGCTACGCTTGATAAGTTACGTGAAGTGCGTAAGCGTATCGATGAGAGTGGTTATGATATTCGTTTAGAAATTGATGGTGGCGTAAAAGTAGATAATATCCGTGAAATCGCAGAAGCGGGCGCGGATATGTTTGTTGCAGGGTCTGCTATTTTCAATCAACCAGACTATAAGTTAGTGGTTGACCAAATGCGCGACGAGTTAGCGAAAGCTAAATAACGGGTAATAGAATAATCCCACTCTTTAAGTGGTCGATATACACAGAGGCTTGAGCTAAACTCAAGCCTCTTTTTTCGTTTATGCAGTCGATGGGCAGGAATATGGCATTACAAGACATTCAATTAATCGCATTTGATTTAGATGGTACGTTATTAGATAGCGTTCCTGACTTGGCACTTGCAGCAGATCAAGCAACGCAAAGTCTTAATTACCCAGCTGTGAGCGAAGAGCAAGTTCGAGACTGGGTCGGAAATGGAGCGGATATTTTAATTGGTCGCGCACTTAGTCAATCTATGACGGTTGATGACTCGTTGTCTTCTGAGTTATTACAACAAGCGCGTGTTCGCTTTGATGAGTTTTACCATCAAAGTGGTCACAAACTCAGTCATTTATATAGTGATGTAGTCACCACTTTAGATACATTGCATAACGCTGGATTTAAAATGGCGATTGTCACCAATAAGCCTTCTGCGTTTGTGCCAGATATTTTAAAGCAGCATAATATCGAACACTATTTTATCGATGTGATTGGTGGTGATACTTTGCCATTAAAAAAACCAGATCCAATGGCATTAAATTGGCTGCTTGAAAAACACAATATACAAGCGACTCAAATGTTGATGGTCGGAGATTCGAAAAACGATATTTTAGCCGCGAAAAATGCAGACTGCCATTCTTTTGGTCTCACTTATGGGTATAACCATGGTGAGCCAATCTCAGACTCTAAACCTGATTTTATTGCCGACAATATTAGTGAGTTACTCACTGTTGTTGGAATCCCAGTATAAATTTGATTTCAATGTGAGATCGGAAGATAAAGCGCTAGCCAAATCGGCGTGGATCAGTAAACTGAAATGCTCAAACATAGAATGATGTTTGGGCATTGTTTTTAATTAACCACCTCATTTTTAATCCTATAACTCATTTTAGCGATCGCCAAAGTGGGGTATTACACGTAAGGAAAAGTAGCATGAGCAAACCCATCGTATTAAGTGGTGTTCAACCATCAGGTGAACTGAGTATTGGTAACTACTTGGGTGCTCTACGTCAATGGCAACAAATGCAAGATGATTATGACTGCCAATATTGTGTAGTCGACCTGCATGCGATCACGGTTCGTCAAGATCCGAAAGCGCTGCATGAAGCAACGTTAGATGCGTTAGCCATTTGTCTTGCTGTTGGTGTTGATCCTAAGAAGAGCACGTTATTTGTTCAGTCACACGTACCGGAACATGCTCAACTAGGTTGGCTTTTAAACTGCTATACCCAGATGGGCGAACTGAATCGTATGACTCAGTTTAAGGATAAATCACAACGGTATGCCAATGATGTTAATGCTGGGTTATTTGCTTATCCAGTTTTGATGGCTGCAGATATTTTACTTTATGGTGCGAATCAAGTGCCAGTGGGTAACGACCAAAAACAGCATCTTGAATTGGCGCGTGATATAGCTAATCGCTTTAATAACGTTTATAGCCCTGAATCGCCAATCTTCCAAATCCCAGAACCGTACATTCCAACCGTGAATGCGCGAGTGATGAGCTTGCAAGATGCGACTAAAAAAATGTCGAAGTCGGATGATAATCGTAAAAATGTTATTACCTTGCTTGAAGATCCAAAATCGATTCTGAAAAAAATTAATAAAGCGCAAACGGATGCAGAAATGCCACCACGTATTGCTCACGATGTTGAGAATAAAGCCGGTATTTCCAATTTAATGGGTTTGTATTCAGCCGCGACAGGTAAAACTTACTCTGAAATTGAAGCACAATACGCAGGCGTGGAAATGTACGGTCCATTCAAGAAAGATGTCGGTGAAGCTCTGGTGACAATGCTTGAGCCTATTCAAGCTGAATATCATCGTATTCGTGCTGATCGCGCTTATATGGATGAAGTGATGAAAGTCGGTGCTGAAAAAGCCTCTGAACGAGCTTCAATCATGCTTAAACAAGCGTATAAAGCCGTTGGTTTTGTCCCTCGTGCTTCTTGGTTATAAAAGTTTCATACTGTAAATTACGGCTTTAAGTTCGCTTTTAATTGACTATCTATTTAAACCGCCAGACGTTAAAATCTGGCGGTTTTTCTTTTCTGTCTTAATCTATAACTGCTAGAGAGCGTTATGCTGCTGATCATCGACAATTACGATTCATTTACTTATAACCTTTACCAATACTTCTGCGAGTTAGGTTGCGAGGTAAAAGTGGTGCGTAATGACGAAATTGATATTGCAGGTATTGAAGAGTTAAATCCCACCCATTTGGTTATTTCTCCCGGTCCCTGTACGCCCAATGAAGCTGGGATCTCTTTAGAGGCCATCGCTCACTTCGCAGGTCAACTACCAATTTTAGGCGTTTGTCTTGGTCACCAAGCGATTGCACAAGCTTTTGGTGGGGAAGTCGTGCGAGCAAGGAAAATCATGCATGGAAAAACATCACCGATTATTCATACTGGAAAAAGTGTATTTAAAGGGTTAAATAATCCATTAACAGTGACGCGTTACCATTCTTTAGTGGTGAAAACCGATAGCTTGCCAGAGTGTTTCGAGCTAACTGCTTGGACAACATTAGCTAATGGCGAGCTAGATGAAATCATGGGCTATCAACATAAAACCCTAGCGATTGATGCAGTACAATTTCATCCAGAATCGATTAAAACCGAACAAGGCCATCATATCCTCGCCAATTTCCTTGCCCGATAACTGCTTTTATTTTTATCAATTCAGTACCAATATTTAAATCTATATTCCAATCTAATATTTAAGTACTCAATAGAATAATTAATCATATTTTTAACATAAATAATCATTGATTGTCGGTGGTGATTTGGTTAACTTATATCCTAAGTAATAATTTTAGCGCTTGGCAGAAATAAGCGAGTATGGCTACGTGATTAAGGAGATAGATATGTCGAGCAGTGAACAAGCACAACGCAATTGGTTTGAAGAGGTTATGGTACCTTGTTATAGCCCTATGGATATGATCCCTGTACGTGGTGAGGGCTCAAAACTTTGGGATCAAAATGATCAAGAGTATATCGACTTTGCGGGTGGTATTGCGGTGAGCTGTCTTGGGCATTGTCACCCTATTATGGTAGAGGCATTAACCGAACAAGCCAATAAACTTTGGCATTTAAGTAATGTGATGACCAATGAACCAGCACTACGCCTAGCGAAAAAATTGACCGAAGTAAGCTTTGCTGAAAAAGTCTTCTTTGCTAACTCTGGCGCTGAAGCGAATGAAGCGGCATTAAAATTGGCACGTCGTTGGGCTGTTGATGTTCATGGCGAAGATAAAAGTGAGATTATTGCCTTTAATCAAGGCTTTCATGGTCGTACCTTTTTTACGGTAACCGTTGGTGGGCAAGCGTCGTATTCCGATGGTTTTGGACCTAAGCCAGGAAATATTAAACATATCTCATATGATGATATTGAAGCGTTAAAAGCGGCGATTTCCGATAAAACGTGCGCGATCATGATCGAACCACTTCAAGGTGAAGGTGGAGTGATCTCTCCGGATCCTGATTTCCTTCAAGCGGTGCGCGATCTTTGCGATCAGCACCAAGCATTATTGATCTTTGATGAGGTGCAGACGGGTAATGGTCGTACTGGGGATTTTTATGCGTACCAAGGATTGGGTGTTACACCGGATATTTTAACCACCGCAAAATCGCTAGGTGGCGGTTTTCCGATTGGCGCTATGCTCACAACAGCAACCTTGGCTCAACATATGAAAGTCGGGGTTCATGGCTCAACTTATGGCGGCAACCCATTAGCGTGTGCGGTAGCAGAGGCGGTGGTGAGCTTTATACAACAAGATGAAGTGCTAACGGGTGTTAAACAAAGAGAGCAATGGCTTAAACAAGGTTTGTCTGCACTCAATGATAAGCATAATATTTTTAGTGATATTCGTGGTAAAGGTTTGCTGATTGGCGCTGAGTTGAATGAAAAGTGGCAAGGAAGATCGCGTGATATTCTGCTTGCTGCAGGTGAGCATGGTTTATTGTTATTGGTTGCGGGTGCAAATGTGGTGCGTTTTACACCATCACTTGTGATCTCTCAGCAAGAGATAGAACAAGGATTAGAAAAGCTCGATCAAGCGATTTATTCACTGATTAAATAAATGGAAGCTATCAAATGATTGACCGATTGATGCATCCTTTGTAAGGATACTATTTGGCCACTAGCAATAAATCCTCTTTATTAACATTAGGATAATAACTTTTTATCCTAATGTTTTTTCAATTTCTAGACTCAATACTCAAAGCATTTTTCTACTCTGAACTACACTTAAGATTATTAACGGATACTTCCAATATTTGAGATGATAAGTCTCAGATATTCACGGTATAAATTTAATGTTCTTACAGGAATAGTAGGAGTTTACATGTCTGCTGTAGAATCTTTATTTGAGCACTTTTGGCAAGATTACACCGAACGTTTGTGTCCTTCCGCTTTAAAGGTGAAAAGCCTATTGAGTGCAAAGAAAGTATTGAGTAAAGAGGCACCATTAATCAATGACCATATTGCATTACGTACTTTTTCTGGGGATAAACTAGGTTTAGATAAACTGGCTCAGCACTTTATTGCTTTGGGTTATGAACAGAAAGGAGAGTATCACTTTACCGATAAGAAGCTCTACGCGCACCATTATCAGCACTCCGATCCTAAGCTACCGAAAGTGTTTATTAGTGAGCTATTGCTTGATCAATGTTCGGATACGCTTAATCAGATAGTGTCAAATCTTATCCATGATTTACCAATGCAATATACTGACAAGGCTGAATTTTTATATCAAGGTAGACCTTGGCGGATCACGACTGAGCAATATCAAGAACTTGCTAAAGAAAGTGAGTATGCCGCTTGGGTGGCAGCTCATGGTTTTGGAGCCAATCATTTCACCGTGAGTGTTAATGATTTAGCGGGGTTTTCTGGCTTGGAGCCAATGAGTGACTTTTTAGTGTGGCATAGCTTTGTGATGAATGCTGCTGGCGGAGTGATTAAAGGTTCTCCAGAGGTAGGGTTAGAGCAATCTTCAACCATGGCTGATTTGGTTGAGGTTGAATTCATTGATGGTCGATTGACTATTCCGGCGGGTTTTTATGAATTCTCTCAACGCTATCCAGCTGATGGAATGAAGGAGGGTGAATTATATCAAGGGTTTGTCACCGCTTCTGCAGATAAGATCTTTGAGAGCACGAATACTGTGGCGCATGAATCGTGATTGGGTATAAATTCTAAATAGAAAGGTTTGGAATCAAAGTATCTAAGTACTCACTTTCTAATCAAGAATAGTGAGTACTTTATATTGAGATGAGAATATCTTAAACATATGTCGAACTAGTTACGAGAACGACGCACTTTCAGAGTATGCGGCATAACGCGGATACGTTTCATTATACTGGCTAAGTGCACACGATCTTTAGTGGTGAGCAACAAAGTCACGGTATAGAGACGACCATCTTTTTCTTCTGTTGTGATGCCATGGATATTTGATCCTGTCGATGACACTACGTTGGTCAGACTTGCTAAAGCCCCTTGGCTATTTTGCATATCAACACTGATTTCAGAGATAAATTCTTGATCAAAATCTTTTGACCATTCCACGCTCATATAACGATCGGGTTCTTTTTGATAACCACGAACGTTTGGACAGGTTTCACGGTGAACGACTAAACCCCGACCTGGTGAAACATGGGCAATAATATCGTCGCCGGGAATTGGGTGGCAGCATTTCGCGTAAGTGAGCAAAATACCTTCCGCGCCACGAATAGCCAATTTATTGTTGATGGTCGGATTACCGTTTTTGTCGAACGTTTTTACTTCGGTCAATTCGTCAGCATCGCCTAATAAACGACGGGCAATTACGACACTCATTAACTCGCCTAAACCAATGTCTGCCAATAAGTCAGTCACCGATTCTAATCGGAGATCCGATAACACATGAGTAATATTCTCTGGTGTTATATCAGCAATCGAGAACTCGCCTAAAGCGTGATTTAATAAACGACGACCTAGCGCAATTGACTCTTCACGACGCATGGTTTTTAGCACTTGGCGGATTTTAGTACGAGCACGTGAGGTGACGACATAATTGAGCCATGCAGCATTCGGACGAGCGCCGGGAGCACTAATGATTTCGATAGTCTGACCATTCTTGAGATCTTTACTTAATGGGTAAGGATTACGGTCAACACGAGCGCCAACACAAGTATTCCCAACATCAGTATGAACGGCGTAAGCAAAATCGACTGCGGTTGCACCAGCAGGTAATTCGACAATACGACCTTTTGGTGTAAAGACGAAAATTTCATCTGGGAACAAGTCAGATTTTACGTTTTCAATAAATTCGAATGAATTACCCGCACTTTGCTGTAATTCAAGTAGGCTTTGCATCCAACGTTGCGCTTTGATTTGCGCGGTGGTGCCAGAGCTTTCACCATTGGCTTTATAAGACCAGTGCGCTGCCACACCTTTGTCTGCCATTTGGTCCATATCTTCGGTACGAATTTGTACTTCAACCGGTACGCCATGTGGCCCAACCATTGAGGTATGTAAGGATTGATATCCATTCGCTTTCGGTACCGCGATATAATCTTTCATCTTACTCGGGCGAGGTTTGTACAGGTTGTGTACTTGACCTAAAACTCGATAGCAAGTGTCGGGTGTATCCACAATCACACGAAAAGCGTAGATGTCCATAATGGTATGGAATCGCTGTTCTTTAGTGCGCATTTTATTGTAGATAGAATAGAGGTTTTTTTCGCGACCCAATACTCGAAACTGTAAGCCAAAATCTTCAAGGCGGCCTTCAATTTCACTGTGGATTCGTTGGATCATTTCTTTACGGTTACCACGAGCCGCTTTCACAACTTCGCGCAGTACACGATAACGATTAGGGTATAAGGCTTCAAAACCGAGCTCTTCCAGTTCGATTTTAATGTTATGAATACCTAAACGGTGGGCAAGTGGAGAGAATATTTCTAACGTTTCACGAGCAATACGGCGACGCTTATCAGGACGAAGGGCCCCTAATGTGCGCATATTGTGAGTACGGTCGGCAAGCTTAATTAAGATCACGCGAATGTCTTGCACCATGGCTAAGATCATTTTACGAAAGTTTTCAGCTTGTGCTTCTTTTCGGTCGCGGAATTTTAGTTTATCGAGCTTGGAAACCCCATCAACTAATTCCGCTACCGTTTCACCAAACTGGGCGGCGAGATCTTCTTTTGAAATCTCAGTATCTTCAATTACATCATGCAGCAAGGCTGCCATTAGTGTTTCGTCATCAAGGTGCATTTCTGCCAAGATGCGAGCCACCGCAACAGGGTGAATTATATAAGGTTCACCACTGGAACGGAATTGGCCTTCGTGAGCATTTTTTGCCACGATATAAGCATCATACAAAGTCTCTAATTGAGGCTCTGTTAAATACTCTTGGGCTACGACTTTTAAACTTTCAAATAGATGCAATGTGATACGCCCAGACTGTCGAAATATTAACGGTTGTGAACGATGCTGCTTACTGCTGCAAGTTCAGCGGCATCTTGCTCTTGCTGCTCTTGACGTTCACGAGCGTCTAATACTTCTTTAGTGATTAAACCTTCTTCGATTTCGCGTAATGCGATCACGGTTGTTTTATCATTTTCTTCAGGAACCAATGCATCTTTGTTGCCAGTTTGCATTTGACGAGCGCGGCGAGCCGCAATAAGGACTAGGTCGAAACGGTTACCGACTTTTTCAACAGCGTCTTGGACAGTTACGCGTGCCATGATGACTCCAATTAGTGAATTTTATTTAGAATGACGGGAAATTATACAGTCTTACCGCGAGAGATTCTAGCAATAAGACTCGTCGTTATTGATTTGAATAAAACGAAGGCCTAAACCTTTATTATTCAGATAGTAAAGCGTTTAACATGCCATTAAATTTAGTGGCTTGTTTATCTTGTTTTAGACGCTCTGCGCGAATAATGGCTTTAAAGTCCATTAATGCAGCATCAAAGTCATCATTAATAATCAGATAGTCGTATTCGTTGTAGTGTGAAATTTCTGATTTTGCCTTGCTCATGCGTCCTGCAATTACTTCGTCACTATCTTGACCACGCGTATTTAAACGACGTTCTAGTTCGCCATTAGATGGAGGTAAAATGAAGATACCTTTTGCGTGCGGCATTTGTTTGCGAATTTGACGAGCGCCTTGCCAATCAATATCGAGAAACACATCAATGCCTTTTTTTAGATTATCTTCAATCCACACGCGAGACGTTCCATAGTAATTACCAAAAACTTCTGCGTGTTCAAGAAAAACCCCATTGTCCATTAATTCAACAAAGTGTTCTTTTTCAACAAAATGATAGTGGACGCCATCCACTTCACCAGGACGCTGATCGCGTGTGGTATGTGAAATAGACACTTTCATCGCGTAGTTAGGGTTTTTCTCTAACATGGTTGAAATTAAGCTCGATTTACCAGCACCACTTGGAGCGGAAACGATATAAAGCGTACCTTTGCCGATCATGAACGATTCACTTTTGTTGAGTTAAGTCTTATCAGTTTAGTCAAATAAGAAAAATACAAATTGATTAAAAAGTATAAGGATAAAAAGGGTGGCGAAGAATACCACATCTGATTTTTTATTTGAATCCTGTATTAATGCAAAAAGATGGCAGGAACGTATCCTTACCATCTTTAACTTCATCGTTTTACTTATTTATGATGAGCGCTTATTTTTCTAGTTTATAAGCCATCACAAAATCACCAGTTTTGGTGCCAATAGAACCATGTCCACCAGCAACGAGCACGACCATTTGTTCACCTTTACTGTTTAGGTAGGTCATTGGTGTTGCTTGGCCACCCGCAGGAAGGCGTGATTTCCATAACACATCACCGCTAGTTACATCATAAGCACGGATATAGTTATCAACAGATGCCGCTAGGAAGGCAACACCGCCACCCGTCATTATTGGACCACCGATCCCCGGAACACCCATTTTGAAAGGAAGTGGTAATGGTGTCATATCTTCCACCGTACCATTTTTATGTTGCCATGCGATTTTACCCGTTGCTAGGTTAGCACCTGCAACATAACCCCAAGGTGGTTGCTGACATGGAACACCGATTGGCGATAGGAACGGTTTAAGCTCCACCGCGTAAGGTGCGCCATTGTTGGCATTGACACCATGTTCGCCTTTATTGTATTCAGCATTTGGTTTGTCATTTGGTGATTTTGGCATCACAGTTGACACAAACGCTAAATTCAATGGCATACCAAACATGATTTGGCGTTTAGGATCCACCGCTACGCCACCCCAGTTAAAGACACCAAAGTTACCTGGGTAAACAATTGTTCCTTGTTCTGATGGTGGAGTGTAACGACCGTCATAACGCAGTTTTTTGAATTGGATACGACAGATCATTTGATCAATAAGCGTACCGCCCCACATATCCGTTTCTTTCAATTTTGGTGGGTTGAAGCTTAAAGCAGAAACTGGTTGAGTCTCAGCTGAGAAATCACCTTTCATTGCACCTTTGGGTGCTGGTTCTTCCGTAATAGGTAAAAGAGGTTCGCCAGTTGCACGATTTAATACGTAAACATCACCTTGTTTTGTTGGAACGACAAGGCCAGGTTGAACGCCATCTTTAGTCGTGATATCAACTAAACTTGGTTGCGCTGGAGTATCCATATCCCATAAGTCATGGTGCACAAATTGTTGTACCCATTTCGCTTGACCAGTTTTGACGTCAAGCGCGACCACTGAACTTGAATATTTTTCTTCGTTTTTATTACGGTACATACCCAATTGATCGGGAGTACGGTTACCCATAGGGAAGTAAATTAAACCTAACTTCGCATCCGCACTGGCCACAGACCAACTGTTTGGTGAGCTAACCGTATAGGTTTTGCCATCAGCAATTGGAGATGTGTCATCAGGATTAGCAGAGTCCCAGTTCCATTTTAATTCACCAGTTTTGGCATCATAAGCACGGATCACACCTGAAGGGGAGTTGATATCGTAGTTATCGTTAACTGCACCAGATACGACCACAACACCATTAGTCACAATTGGAGGTGAAGTTGAGTAGTAATAGCCCGCTTGTTTGTACGGCATATTTTGCATTAAATCTAATACGCCATCTTTAGCAAAGTTGCTGCATCGTGCACCGGTTTTAGGATCGAGTGCGATTAAGCGAGCATCCGAAGTTGGTAAAAACAACTGTGCATCACAAGTGGTGCTCGGCAAAGATTCTGTATGCGCATTTGCTTTTGCTGTGATTACTTCAGCCGCATCTTGCTTAGTTTGCTCAGCAGCAGTTTCACTTTGAGCTGGAAGGAAGGATACGCCACGACAAGTTTGGTGTTGGCGTTGGCTTTCTGGTGGCACTTTCGCATCAAATACCCAGCGTTTTTCACCCGTATCGGCATTAAGCGCGACTAACCAGTTATGTGGTGTACATAAATATAACGTGTTGCCAAGTTTGATTGGCGTGGCTTGATAGGTGGTTTCACCAATATCATTCGGGCCTTTTTGATCGCCTGTTTCAATCTGCCAAGCTTGTGTTAATTGTCCGACATTTTTTGGCGTGATTTGATCAAGAGGAGAGTAGCGCTGACCATAATTACTACGACCGTAACTCGTCCAAGCGTCATCTTTAATTCCACCCATATCTGGCGTAGCACTCACAACTTCTGTCGGTAAATTACCGGCAATATCGTGAGTTAAATTGAAGATTGACCCTAAAGTAGCGATGGCGCTGAGCCCCCAAACTACCAGAAGAGAAACGGTTGATACACGACTCGCTTGTTTATAAGTGACTAATAGTGGAATGGCGAGTAATAGCGGTAGGCCCATACGAGTTGATAGAGGCCACCAATCAAAACCTGTTTCTGAGAATGCCCAAGCCGTCGTTACCAGTAGAAAAACGGTATAAATATAATGGGATACTGTACGTTTGGTTTGCCAGATACAAAGGCCAGTTGCGAAAAAACCAATACCAGCAAATAGATAGTACCAGTTGCCACCGAGCGTCATTAGCCATGCACCGCCAGCGGCAAGCACTAGACCAAGCAGCATGAATATAACGGAGAAAAATTTCATGTGAACTCCCTTTGAGTAGATTTAATCCAATAAAAACAATAATAACCTTTATATACGTTGGGTTACTTTGTGATTTATGTCAATGAAATGATGTCTAATTGTGCATAAAAGTTAGTAAATGTTTCTTTTGGGTATTTATTTGTGAGTTAAAAGTGTAGGGCTATTTACTTAGCCTGCTAATTACTTATAATGGACGCTTGTTATGCTTAGCCTGCTAACTATTTGGTTGGTGATTGTTTAGTAAGTATGTACTGATGATTAATAAATGCTTATTCACCTTTATAATACATACAGGTGAGTGAAAATAGAGAGATAAATCAATGGAATGCCACACCACTAAGTTACAGCATTTACCGTTGGCAGAACGTTTAGGCCGCTTGACTCGTTTATGGAGAATGGTAGCAGATGCTGAATTGGCGCCTTTAGGTTTAACGCATCCTCGCTGGACCGCATTGTGGAAGTTAAGAAATCTTGGCGATAATGTGAGCCAAAAAGTCTTGGCGGATGGCCTTGAGATTGAATTGCCATCGTTAATGCGAACATTGAATCAATTGGAGCAACAGCAATTAGTGGTTCGTATTTCATGCCCTCATGATAAACGAGCTCGAATTGTCAGCCTGACTGATAATGGTAAGGATGTTTTATCCCAGATGGAAACCCGCATTTTTAACGTTAGAGACAAAGTGCTGTTAGGTATTAGCGAGCAACAGTTGCAAGAATTTGAACGCATGATCGATCTCATTTCTCACAATGCGTTTGAGCAGTTACACCCTTAAATCCTCAACTTTCCCTTTACGTATCGCACTCAATCACGACTGACGATACGCTTATTTTATTTAGAGAATATTATGACCCCAGATGAACAATTTTCTCGCCTAATCCGAATTGCGATGGCGGGATTTGCTTTAATGTTTTTATACTTTTTATTTGCTGATTTAAACTTACCGTTAACCACTGAATCAATGGCAACTCGTGCGATCACTAAGGTTGCGCCGCGTATTAGTGGCAAGGTTGAAAAAGTGAATGTTGATAACAATCAGATCGTAGCTAAAGGTGATGTTTTGTTTGAAATTGATCCCGCTCCTTTTCAATTGGCTGTCGATGAAGCTCAACTGGCTTTAGAGCAAGCACGTCAGAATAATGATGAACTTGATGCTTCCATTAAAGCCGCTCAAGCAGAAGTGAGAGCAAGCCAAAGCGTTTCTACCCAGAAGAATCGTGAAGCAAAACGAATGGATAACCTGTTTGCTAATCACGGTGTGTCTCGTCAAGAAAAAGACCAAGCCGATAGTAGTGCTATTTCAGCACGAGCGAATCTTCTTTCTGTACAGGCTCAATTGGAAAAATTGAAAGTGACCAGAGGATTAAGTGGAGAGTCCAATCTGCAAGTTCGACAAGCTCAAAACCACCTTCAACAAGCGCAGCTGAATCTTGTATACACTAAGGTGAGAGCCGAAAAAGATGGGTTAATTACAAACTTACACTTGGAAAAAGGCATCTTCAAATCCGCAGGTAGTCCAGCATTAGCGTTAGTTTCACAAGATGTGGACATCATCGCCGACTTTCGTGAGAAAAATATCATGGATACAGTTTCTGGAGATAAAGCTTACATCACTTTTGATGGTAAACCTGGGCAAGTATTTAAAGCCACTGTACAAAGTTTGGATGCAGGTGTTAGCGCTGGACAGTTTGATGCCAATGGTGAATTGGCCACGCCGCAGTCTTCAACTCGTTGGGTGCGAGACGCTCAAAGAATGCGTGTCCATTTCACTCTCGATAAAGCAGTTGATTTTGCACTACCAGCAGGCGCGAGAGCCAGTGCTCAATTGGTGCCAGATAACAGCATTTTAGCTGGATTGGCGTATCTACAAATCAAATTTATTAGTGCCTTGCATTACATTTATTAAGTGGGAGATGAATGATGATGTTATTACGTCACCACCCATTGAATCGTAATGATGTACGCCAGTGTTTGCGTATTGCAACGGGAGCTGCGCTAGGATTTACCATTTGTAAATTCTTCGACTGGCAAAATGGGGTGTTTTATACCGTAATGCCAGTACTGTTGTTGGGTATGATCCCAAAAATGAGTAAGGGTGTCGCTTTGCAAGTTATGGCTTCGGCTGTGATGTGCGGATTAGAAGTCGGATTGTTGTCAGGAACAATCGGTGACAAACCATTTTTGATGTTGCCTGTGGTGTACTTATTATTTTTATACCGCTTTGTGGCGATGACAAAAGGGCATTTGTTTTTATTTGGCTCATCGGGCGTATTAAACCTAAGTATCATGCTGCATTTCGCCAGTTTTCCAAGTACCGATTTGAGCATGCTGATTGGTGATAATTTCTATTCATCGGCATTGGCTATTTTGATCGCGTATTTGATGCACCTTATTTGGCCTGATGTGGATCCGCGTCAGCCACCTCCGAAAGTTGATAAAAATATCAATCGAATGAGGCATGAAGCGATATTAGGATCCACCATGGCGACCATTTCATATTTGGCATTTCAAGTGTTGGATTTACAAGATTCAATGTCAGCCCAAGCAACCAGTTTATTATTACTGTTTCCGATGCACTGGAATGGCATGTTGACCTATGCCCGCAAACGAGCGATTGGAACGATCTTGGGGGTCAGTTATGGAATTATTGTGCAATTCATTTTATACAATTGGTCGAATATGTTGATTTTGGTCGTGCCTTTGTTATGGATTGGTTTACTGCTGTTTAGCCAAGTGCATGTTAAAGAAGCGAGTGGTTCAGGGGCAGGATTTGGCTCGATGACAACCTTAGGCATTTTATTTGGTCAATACTTGAGTCCAAACAGTGACTTGCTCTTTAGTGCGTTATATAGAATGAGCAGCATTGCCGTTGCTATCGTTATTACTTTGTTTATCTGCCTGATTATTCATAAATTACTTAATCGATTTGAAGCGACTCGCTTTGGCCATTAATGTTTTGTTGTAGTGGGAACACTTGCTATATGGTGCACCGTGCGGTAGATGAATATTTACCTGAGTGAGCTATTTCAGCATCAATATGCGAGTTTCGTTATACTCATGAAGTGTATTACTAGGTTAGATGCTCGAATGTCCCAACAATCTAATAAATCTGTTTTCCCATCACCGCTAAAAAAGATCATTGTCACCGCTCCTGTTATGCGTTTTCGACACAATGCGGACGCTAACTTGGAGGATGAAAACTTTGCCACTGAAACCGCGGTAGTGCTCGTGTATAACGGTATTTCTCATACCGTATTAATGTGTACAGCTAGCCATTTGGAAGATTTAGCGGTGGGTTTTTCCTTATCTGAGGGCATCATTGACCATGGTCGAGATATTCATGACATTGTGCAGGTGGCCTCTGATAACGGTATTGAACTTCATATTGAGATTGCGAATCGTTGTATGGAGCGACTAAGAAAAGTACGCAGAAGTATGGCTGGTCGAACGGGCTGTGGTATTTGTGGATCTGAAAGTTTAGATCATGTAGTTCGTCCTTTGGCTTCTTTGTCTCAAACAACCTTTTTACCTTGGCAAAAAATTGATGGCATTTTGCAGCAGCTTGATACCCAACAAAATCTGAACCAAGTGACAGGAGCAACTCATGCTGCGGCCTATATATCAGCCGACGGTAATATGATTGCAATACGTGAAGACATTGGTCGCCATATCGCTTTGGATAAGTTGGTTGGATATATTATTCGAAATAAATTGAGCGGCGGCGCCATTTTAGTGACCAGCCGAGCGAGTTTTGAAATGGTACAAAAAGTGGTGAGTGCGGGTATTGAGATATTGTTGGCCATTTCGGCAGCCACCAGTATGGCAGTGGAGTTGGCGCAGAAATCCAATTTAACCTTGGTCGGTTTTTGTCGCCCCGGCCGAGCGGATGCTTATACTTATCCTGAACGTATTACAGTGATTAGGTAAGTAAGCTCGATAAAAAAGCGGGTTAAAACCGAGAACAAAAAAGCAGAACATGATTGCGAACTGACCCCCAATCGTTGGAGAACCAACATTGGGGGTTATTTATATCTAAAACTTAAGCTTTGTATTGCACAACGCTACGCCTATTTTAATAAGACACGACATTGATATCTTCGCTGGTTTTTGCACTGAGTTTCAGCGTGACCACTATTGCCTTAGAAACTGGAGTGTCACTGAGGTCACCACTGTCATGTAAAGCCACTAACGGGTTAGCTTCTGGGAAATAGGCAGCAATGTTACCTTCTGGAATTTCATACTCTACCAATTTAAAGCCATATATCTCACGTTGATATTCATCGGCGTATAACGATTGTATATCGACCCGATCGCCCGCTTTCATTCCTATTTCTTCAATGTCTTTCTTATTCATAAACAGCACTTTACGTTCGCCAAAAACGCCACGATAGCGATCATCAAACCCATAAACGGTGGTATTATATTGATCGTGAGAGCGCATGGTTTGCAGTACAAAGACGGCTTGATCACTCATTTTTCGTAATGCTGCGGGTTGTAAGTGAGTCGGCAGTGAATGGGCATTAAACTGGGCTTTGCCGCTTTTGGTTTGCCAGTTATTATCTCGTGCGGAGTTACCTAAGTAGAAACCGCCCGGTTGCTTGATCTTATCGTTGACGCCTTCAAATCCAGGGATCACCTTTTCAATTAATGATCGAATGCGATCGTAATCTTCAATTAGTGATAACCAATCAACCGGAGAAGATCCTAGCGTTGTTTGAGCCATGCCTGCGATGATGGCTGGTTCAGATCGCATTTCACCTTGATCATTACTTTGCTCATCATGCTTTACTGCACCGTAAGATGCATGCACCATGCTAAAAGAGTCTTCTACGGTGACGCATTGTTGCCCGCCTTTTTGCCAGTCAACATCGGTACGACCTAGACATGGCAGGATCAATGAATCTTTACCTGGTGACAAGTGGGTTCGATTTAATTTAGTGGCGATGTTAACGGTTAAATTACAGCTTTCTAATGCTTGCTGTGTGAGCCGGGTGTCTGGTGTGGCGGATACGAAGTTACCACCCAGTCCAATGAATACTTTACTTTCACCTGTCAGCATCGATTTTATCGACTCTACGACATTATGACCCGGCTTGGTTGGCGCTTTAAATCCGACAGCTTCTTCTAATTTTGCGATAAAAGACGCGGATGGTTTTTCGTTAATGCCAACGGTGCGATCGCCTTGTACATTACTGTGACCGCGAACAGGGCAGACACCAGCCCCTTCTTTACCAATTTGACCAAACAATAATTGCAGGTTAACCATTTCTTGAATGGTATTGACCGAGTGTTTGTGCTGCGTGATCCCCATTGCCCAAGTAATGATCACCCGCTCGGCTTTACGATAAGTGTCTGCTGCGGTTTCTAATTGTTGTTGAGTTAGGCCTGATTGTTCAATGATTTCAACCCAACTAGTGGCATCGACTTGATCCAAATAGGTGTGCATACCATTGGTGTGTTTTTCAATATAAGCGTGATCGAAAATAGATGCTCGACCTTGGGATAGTTCTTTTTTATCAAATTCATACAAAGCTTTTACCATTCCTCGCACTGCCGCCATATCCCCGCCTAATTTGGGGGTAAAGTAATGGCCGCTAATTGGCGTTGATCCATTGGTTATCATCTCAATTTTGTTTTGAGGATTGGTAAAGCGTTCTAATCCACGTTCTTTTAAATTGTTAAAAGACACAATGGAAGCGCCTCGACGTGATGCTTTGTATAAGGTATCCATCATTCTTGGGTGGTTGGTGGCAGGGTTTTGTCCAAATAAGAAAATAGCATCCGCTTTGGCAAAGTCATCCATGCGGGTGGTGCCTTTACCAATACCAATAGATTGGGATAAGGCCACACTGGTTGCTTCATGGCACATGTTTGAACAATCGGGGAAGTTATTGGTACCCACGGATCGTGCAAATAATTGATATAAAAAAGCGGCTTCATTACTGGCTCGGCCTGAGGTGTAAAATTCGGCTTGGTTTGGTGATTCTAATTGTTTTAAATGCTTTGCAATCAGGGCGAATGCATGATCCCAACTGATGGCTTCATAATGATCAGAGTCGGCATTATAGCTAACGGGTTGGTTTAGACGGCCTTGATATTCAAGGTAATAATCACTTTGCTTACGCAGCGAATTAACGGAATTCTCAGCGAAGAAAGCTCCACCAACTCGGCGGCTTGTTCCTTCCCAATTGACGGCTTTCGCTCCGTTCTCACAGAAATGAAAAAAGCCTTTTTCACCATCTTCACCCCAAGCACAACCTGGGCAGTCAAAACCTTTATCTTGATTGGTGCGCATCAGATTACGGATATTTTTGGCGACATTCTCACTTTTGAGAAGATGCTTTCCTGTGCTAACTAATGCACCCCAACCGCCGGCTGCATGAGTGTATTTTTTTATCGCCATAAATATTTTCCTTGGAATCACTGATACTGAATTATTCTTTATCGAAGTTAATCATATCTTATCTGGTTGCTATGAAGATCAAAAAAACTCGCAATATATAAACCAATCCTGCAAACACAGTTTTCAGGATTGGTTAAGTATAGAAGAGTGTTCAGTTCCGAAAATGGCTAGTGAAAATGGGTTTGGCTTATATACTGTGTGAATAGAAATGGATGAGAAAATCATGATGCCTAACAATTCAACCTTTGATTATTCGTCCTTGACGATAGAACAATGCCAACAAGCTCGGTTATCGCGTGATCAACGGTTTGATGGGCAATTTTTTATTGCGGTGAAAACGACGGGTATTTTTTGTCGACCAATTTGCCCAGCGGTGTTACCGAAAGAAGAAAATGTACAATATTTTGCAAATAAAGCCCAAGCACTGGAATCTGGGTTTCGCCCGTGTTTACGTTGCCGTCCAGACAGTGCACCAGAATCATGGGCGTGGAAAGGGGTAGAAACGACCTTTATTCGTGCTTTAAAACTGATTGATAATGGTGAATTACAACATTCATCGTTAACCTCTTTAGCGGAAAGAGTCGGCGTCAGTGATCGTTATCTTCGTCAATTGTTTCAGCGCTACCTTGGAATCTCACCAAAACGCTACGCTCAACTGCAGCAATTAATGTTTGCTAAACAATTATTGCACTCTAGTTCGATGAGCATGACCGATATTGCTTTCGCTTCTGGTTTTAATAGTGTGAGGCGCTTTAATGATGCCTTTCAACAATATCTCTCTTTATCGCCTTCAAAAATTCGTCGTCAGTCTCATCATTCAGGCGTAAAAAAGAGTATTGAACTTCCTTTTAAAGGACAGATTGATTGGCCATTTATGCTGGCGTTTTATGCACGTCGAGCGATTGCTGGCGTTGAAACTGTGACCAATATGCATTATGAACGACAGGTGAAAATTAATGATGCTTTTGCTTGGTTTCGCATAAGTAAAAAATCCGAGCATGCTTTGGTGATGGAATTTGAGTTAGAAGACATTTCTCAACTGCGTGCATTAGTCAATCAAGTGCGGCGCATGCTAGATTTGGACGCTGATACCGATGTGATTGAGCAGCATTTAGACAAGGTTGCGCCAGAGCTCGTTCATCAAAAAGGGGTTCGCATTCCTGGAACGTGGAATGCTTGGGAGGCAGGCGTTCGAGCTATTTTAGGTCAGCAAGTTTCTGTGACGGCAGCCATTGGTCAATTGAATCTTTT
This sequence comes from Vibrio sp. S17_S38, assembly GCF_014694375.1. Lineage (GTDB taxonomy): Bacteria > Pseudomonadota > Gammaproteobacteria > Enterobacterales > Vibrionaceae > Vibrio. Next base: position 40,122 of record NZ_JAAUWW010000007.1, on the reverse strand, counting down.
AGTCCACACCTTATGCGAGAAAGGTAGCTGCTATTTTCCTGAACCGCATCAAATAGCACAAGCGGATCTGAGTTTTCTGCGTATGCCACAAAGTCGCAAAGATACCCTGCATCGTTTTGCTGAATTTATGGTAGCTCAATCCCAAGTTGAACCTTCTGAATGGTTGTCGTTAAAAGGTATTGGACCATGGACAATCAGTTACGCTCAGCTTCGAGGTTTATCTCAACCGGATCGTTTATTGGATAAAGATTTGGTGGTAAAAAAGGCATTAGTAAATTTTCCGCAGTTAACCTCGGAAACAGCATCGCCTTGGGGAAGTTACGCCACTTTTCATCTTTGGAATTTATAGAATAGGATCATAGTGATGGCAAACATTCAGAAAAATACCGCAATAGAATCATGTTATACCACCATGCCAAGCCCATTTGGTGAGGTGACGATTCAAGCTTGTGAAAAAGGTTTACTAGGTGTGTGGTTTGCTACCTACACCACTAAGCCAACAGATTTAGGCGAATATATTGAAAGTGAGCGCTTGAGTGAACAAGTCAGTGAGCATGGTAAGTTAGTGCTTGCTCGTGCGTTATCTCAGTTAAAGAAATACTTTAATGGTGAGTTATCGAGTTTTGATTTGCCATTAGCGGCGGTGGGAACCGAGTTTCAACAAAAAGTGTGGCAAGCATTAACCACCATTCCTTATGGTGAAACGTGGAGTTATCAAGATCTTGCTAATGCGATTGATAATCCTAAAGCCGTGCGAGCGGTGGGGCTTGCGAATGGTAAAAATCCAATTTCGATTATCGTGCCATGCCACCGTGTGATTGGTAAGAACGGTAAATTAACCGGTTATGCTGGTGGCATTGAATGTAAAAAAGGCTTACTTGACGCGGAAGCTAAATACCAAAAGAAATAAAATTTATTCGGGCTGGAGTGCTTGTTCATCCGATGTGCAAGCACTCATTAATGCAGTTTAGTTAAAGTAATGTTTGTAGTTAAATTAGTATTTTAAATCAATTATAGCGCCGCTTGATTACGTTCTTGATGTTTACGCCCTTGATGCTTAATAAAAATAGACACTAACGCGGTGATGGCTAATAACATGCAATAGTAAGAGTTGGCGACAATTTGCAACGGTGATAAACCAAACACTGATCCGAGCAATAACACTTGTGCGCCATAAGGTAATAAGCCTTGCATGACGCAAGAAAAGATATCCAACAAACTTGCTGAACGTTTGGCGGAGACATTATTTTCTTCTGCAAGTTGGCGTGCGACGCTGCCCGATACAATGATCGCTACGGTGTTATTGGCAGTACAAATATTGGTTAATGACACTAAACCGGCAATGCCGACTTCACTGGCGCGTGAATTGGCTTGTGAGGAATGTTGACTGCCAAATCGGCTTATCACTTTGCTGACTAACTGAGTTAAAAACGTTAAACCACCTTGTTGGCGCATGAGTTCGCTTAACCCACCAATCAACATCGATAATAAAAAGATTTCCTGCATATTGCCAAAGCCTGCGTAAATATCTTTACTCAGGTGCGTGAGTGAATAGTCATTGAGTGAATATAAACTCACACTACCCGCCATGACAATACCCAGTCCAAGTACTACAAACACATTCACGCCAGAGACAGCTAATATCAAAATAGCCAAATAAGGCGCAATTTTCAGCCACTCTATAGAATCAGTAGTTGGGGTTTGTGTCGCGGTGCTGCTAAAGGCAAAAATGATCAAAGTGATGATGGCTGCTGGAAGAGCAATGCGAATATTTTCGCGGAATTTGTCTTTCATCTCACAACCTTGTGAGCGAGTTGCCGCGATGGTGGTATCTGAAATAATAGATAAATTATCACCAAACATAGCGCCACTTAATACGACACCGGCGGTTAATGGCACGCTCATTCCTGCCGATTGAGCGATCCCTAGCGCAACAGGTGCAACTGCTGCAATAGTTCCCATTGAGGTGCCCATCGCAGTGGCAATGAAGGCTGAGATTAAGAAAATACCAGGTAAGATCATACTAGTTGGCAGCAGTGATAAACCTAAATTTACCGTTGCATCCACGCCACCGGATGCTTTGGCGACGGCCGCAAACGCACCTGCAAGTAAATAAATCATGCACATGGCAATAATGTCAGGATGTCCCACGCCATGTAAAAATTGTTCAATGGCTTTATTCAGCTTTTCTTTACTCAATATTATTGCCACGACAATGGCTGGCAGAGTCGCGATCGGTGCTGGCAATTGATAAAAAGCGAAATCGACACCTTGGTAAGTAAGATAAGCTCCAACACCAATAAAGAGTGCTAGAAATATCACAAGAGGCAATAAAGCTAATCCATTGGATGGCTGAGATTGAAGAGATGGCGCCGTTGGACGAGTAGACATAAAGGTGGCCGAGTCATAAAAGGTCGGCAAGAGTAATGCTCTGACGTTGAAATGTCAAATTTAGCCATCTAAATGGCTAGGCTGTCATTGTTGAAAATTGGTATTGTGAAAGGTCGCCACTGTGAAAAAACTGCCACTGTGGGATATTGCATGCAGGCGAGCGATTCATGCTGAAGATGTAAAGGTTAGTTTGCCGCTTTGTGACTTAGCATCACAGAGCGGCAATGTATCTTGCTTACAATTAAGACAACTTTGCAATTAAGACAATTTTTTCAGAGCCAAGTTATCCAAGGCTACTTTACCGCCACCAGAGAACATCAGTGACGCCGCAATAGCGAATAATGCCAAACCATATTCATAGCCGCCATTGGATAAGAATAAACCGTGGCTGATATGCACTGAGAAAATAGCGACTAGCATAGTAAAGGCGACAACTGCTGCGGCTGGGCGAGTCAATAAACCAATCAGTAAGAATAAACCGCCAAAAAATTCACCGCTACCGGCTAAAAAGGCCATCAATTCACCCGGGTTTAAACCAAGAGAGGCCATAAATTGGCCTGTTCCTGCAAGGCCGCCACCGCCAAAGAAGCCAAATAGTTTTTGGCTACCGTGCGCCATTAAGATTAAACCCGTTGGAACACGTAAAATAAGAGGAGCGTAGCTTGAATGCGAGGTTAATACGCGTTGTAAAGTTGACATAAATATATCCTTATCAAGTAATTAGTTGTGAGTTGGAGCAACGACAGAAAGGTTTAGTTCCATCGCTATTATTAAAATAGTAAACGTTAATTTTGAGTGGTTTGCCATAAATACGATTCCATTGATAAGGCGCCGTAATACATTCCACCGTCTAAGACTTCAAGTTGATCATTGTCTTGGCTAGCACCGAGTGCAAACAGTAGCGGCAGAAAATGGTCTGAACTTGGGTGTGCTTCTTTAAAATGTGGCGCAAGTGATTCCGCTTGTATCAAAGCATCAACATTGCGCTCTTGAATACCTTTCCTGATCCATTGCTGAAACGTTAATGCATATTGAGCCACACGAGAATGATCGGCGTGCAAGTGACGTAAATTATGCGTTAGCGAACCGGAGCCAATCAATGCAATACCTTGCTGCCTCAAAAAAGACAATTGCTGACCTAATTGCCATAAGGCTTGTGGACTTGCCGTAAAATCGATCGACACCTGTACCACGGAAATATTGGCCTTTGGTACAAGATGTATCAGCGGGACCCACACGCCATGATCAAGCCCACGTTCAGCATTTAATTGTGTCGTGATCCCTGCTTGTGTTAATTGATTCACGATCATTGCCGCCAAGTTAGCATCGCCTAGCACCGGATAGCGTAATTGGTACAGTTCATCAGGAAAACCACCAAAATCATGAATAGTTTCGGGTTGCTTAGATGAGGTTACTTCCGTTACGCCTCGCGTTAGCCAATGGGCCGATACCACCACAATCGCTTTGACGTCATCAAAATGATGTCGATATTGCTGCAAGATGTGGCTTGCGGAAACTTGTCCGTTATCTAATGTTGTTTCGGTTTCTAGCGCAAACATAGGTGAACCATGACCGACAAATAAAGCAGGGGCTATTTTCATGATGTCTCCTTTTATGTACTTTTTATAAGTAATGCTGAATTGATGGATAAATATCCGAAACGAATAAATATCGTTACCATGAAAGAGAGTGTGCATGAGTTGTATTTATTAAACAATAAGGCTGTTAATAAACACATTGTTCAATATTATTTTACAATAATGGCGTTGTTAAGTAGATTACTCATGGGTCTAAGGGCTTTACGATTGGTGTTTTTAGATGAAAGCTGATGAAAGAAATAAGGCGGTAATGTGGATAAACTAAATTTAATGAACAGCTTCGTGCATGTCACTGAAAAGGGTTCTTATACCGCTGCGGCGCATCAATTGAGAAAAACCAAAGCTTTAATGAGTACGCATATCAATCAATTAGAATCGTTATTACAAGTAAGATTGATCCATCGTTCTACTCGAGGGCTACAACTGACCGATGCTGGCAAAGCCTATTACGAACATGCTAAGCGTATTTTAGATGATATTTCGACCGTAGAAGTCGGGCTAAAAAACGATCAACAATTGCTTGCAGGCCGATTGCGTATTAGTGCGCCCACCACGTTTGGTGAATGTGTATTGATGCCATTTATTGCCGAGTTTATTCAGCATTATCCTGACCTGAAAATTGATGTGGTGCTCAACGATCAATTTGTGGATTTAGTGTCGGAAGGTTTTGATCTTGCGATTCGAATTGGAACATTACCTGATTCAGATTTGATTGCCATGCCGGTGGGTAAGATGATCTTAAAAGCCTGTGCTGCGCCTGATTTTATTAAGCAATATGGCGATCCTGACCATCCCCACGCTTTGGCTCAATTACCCGCGATTTATGACAGTAATACTAAACGTACAGGATTAAGACGTTGCAGTAAGGAGGGGAAGGAGTTTTCATTTACCACTAAGCCTATTTTATCGGTCAACAATGCATTAGCGTCTGCACGCTTGGCTTCGCATGGTGTGGCCTTTACCATCAGCCCTGATTTCGCTGTTGATCCTTTTATTCAACGAGGCGAGCTGCAAACGATATTAACCGATTATGATTTTGGTGAGTATCCGATCCACGTGGTGTATAGCCATCGAAAATATTTGCAGCAGAAAATCAAAGTATTCAATCAAGCTTTAAAAGATAGCTTGGGGAAGGACAGTATTCTTGCACAGTCGTGATACGACCAAACTATTGAATGGATAAAGACAGTGACGCTCTGCCTTTATCCATGTATCAGCTTACTTTTCTAATTTGGCCTTAATGATAGGTTCTAACTTTTCAATCGGCAAATAACCGGGAATGATTTCACCATCGATTAATAAAGCCGGTGTGCCTTGTAAACCTAATTGAGCAAATAACTGATAGTTTTTATTCACTTGTTTCTGAATATCGTCTTGTTCGTCTAATAACGCGACGGTATCGGTTTTTTTCGCCACTTGGAGCAACGAACGAGCATCATGACTGCCTGGTTTTTTGATCAATAATTGACTCGTTTGAGTAAAAGCCTCGGGTTTATTTTGCCAAATATTGAGTGCAAAGGTGGCTGAGTTTACCTCGCTATTCATTTCTTTTAATGGGATTAAAATATCGACCACTTTGAGTTGAGGATATTTTTCCACAAGCTCATGTAATACAGGATCTAGCTTTTTACACCAAGGGCAGCTGTAATCGGTGAAGAACACGATAGTGAGAGCCGGATCTTTGTCACCATAGGAAGGATGGTTTGGATTATGGTAAAGATAGTTCTCATTTTGTTGTATCACTGTTTCAAATTGACTTGCCTGTTGAATGTAGAGTTGCAAGCTTTGATGTAAATTATCAATAACTTGTGGATGATCACGTAGCATTTGATCGATTTCATTAATTTTCTGCTCGGTTGCTTGCGGTAAAGTGGCAGCTTGTGCTGCATTTATCGATAAGCTCATCATTAGTAGGCTAATCCAAGCGAAAGTGCGTTGCTTTAATATTGTTTTCATCGTATGTCCTAAATAATTTGTTATGAAGATATATTGGCGTTAGCTCATCCATAGACGAACGAGTAAGCCGATTGGCGAAGTAAAGCCTGTGGTGATGTGCTTGATTTCACCTTTTCGGACAATAAAAATTGTTGGAGTAACATTCACTCCCCATTGCTGCCCAAGTTGACTGCGTGGATCGTTGATGTTGGCAAAGCCCAGTTGTTTATATTCAAAATAGCGTTGTAGTTTATGAGATTCACCTGAAGAGAGTGAAATTCCTACCGTTGGATAATAATCGCTCACCCAGTTAACACTCGGCGTAACAAACTGGCATACCGAGCACCAACTAGCCCAGAAATAAACCACGACAGGTTGCTCTTGGCTAAGCGCCTCAATATCTACCCATTGTTGATTGATATCTTCCGCTTTTAGGTTGAAGCTGGATTGAGTCGGAACCGATTGACTGCGCCACATGTCTATTGCCACTGAGATAACCACTAGCAGCGCAAGATACTTGAGAAGCCCAAACAGTTTTGACTTGAATGATTGGAGCGTCATAAGGATCTTCCAGATGCCTGTTCAATTGCTTGGATTACGTCATGACTTGAGTAAATCACCGGCAGAGGAATGCCTTGTGGAGCTTGAGGGCCGTAAACAATATTAAATGGCACGCCAAACCGGTTATAAGATTGCAAGAACTGGCTCACTTTTGAGTTCGGTACTGTCCAATCCCCTTTCATACGTACGATATTATCGGCTTGAAGTGCGCCATAAACCGGTTGTTGTAAAAGCACGCCGATTTTATTGGCCTTGCAGGTAATGCACCAATCGGCAGTGACATCGACGAATACGGTTTTACCAGCACTTACTTGCTGGGTGATTTCGGTCGTCGATAATTCTTCCCAACTCAGGTCAGGTGGTAGGGTTGTTTTCCAACTATCGGCAGTCAGACTACCCACCAACAATAAAGCCGATGATGCTAGCAAACCAATGCAAGCGATAATAGTGACGGATTTTGCGCCAAAGACTTGTAGGCTGCGCCAAATGAATCCGATTAGAGCAAGAATGCTGATTAACCATACAATCCAAGTTTCTAAGTGAGATGACAACAGCGTCATTAACCAGATTGTGGTGGCGAGCATCATTAATCCGAAAATGATTTTTAGCTTATTCATCCATTGACCAGGCTTTGGCAGTTTTAATGCTAAGGATGGACGTAAAGCAACTAAAATCCATGGTAGCGCCATACCCAGTCCTAATCCGGTAAAGATCAGAACCAAAGTGAGAAATGATGAACCTAAGGCGAATGCCACCGCTGTTCCCAGAAAAGGCGCAGAACATGGTGTGGCTAATAAGGTGGCAAACATGCCTTGAACAAAGTGGCCGGAATGATTGTTTTTGCCTTTACTGGCAAGCCATGTATTGATTGATGAAGGTAAACGAACTTCAAATAATCCCAACATATTGGCACCAAAAAGGGCAGTGATCATTACCATCAACCCAACAAATATTCCACTTTGAAACTGAATGCCCCAGCCAATAGATTGCCCAGACCATTTCAATATCAATAATGCGGCAGCAATAAGCCAAAATGAGGTAATGATCCCCGCAGCAGAGGCTAAAAATTGCATTCGTATCTGTGATTTAACCTTGTTCTCTGCTCCAAGAACAGAAGCCAACTTCATTCCAAGTACGGGGAGCACGCAAGGCATAATATTAAGAATAAGTCCGCCGAGTAAGGCAAAAGCAAACATGATCAATAAAGACGAAGAACTGGCCTCTAGTACCGGCGCATTTACCAAATCGACTTTTGTTTCCGCCAAGAACTGTTTATCGACAATGGTGACTTGTATTGATTGCTCATCAAGATCAGGGTTTCCTAACCAACTGGAAACATCAAACCAAGCCGTAAGTTGGTTACCTTTTATTGTGATGGTGGGATTGGAAAAGCTAGCGTCACTCACCGAGTCGGATTGACCATCAATAAAAATATCCGGTTGATCCCAGCTTTGAACGCTAGATAGTGATACTTCCAGTCGGTTGCGTGCTTTATCCCATTTCGCCTGTGCTTGTTTAACCATGGATGAACCTTGAGGCACCAAGCTGATGGCCTGAGCGTAGGTTCGCATTGCAGTTGAATCTGTTTGTAATTCAGATGGAGTAAACTCTAAATTTAATGGATAGTCGGTAATTACGCATACGGTTGAGCAAGAAGATAAACTTAAGTCTGCATCAAGATGAACGGGTTTGTTAATATCCTCAACTTGAATCGATAATGGGAAAACCACATCGTGTTTATAGCCTAATGTCTCAATTCCGAGTACTTTAAAACGATGAGGATGAGGCCATTTCCAATCGATGTTTTCGATATTAGAAGATCGCTGCCAATTAAGCTCTGGCGCAATGCCACCTTCACCGGGTGAGCGCCAATAGGTTTTCCAATCATCAGCCAGCTTGACTTCAATAAAGCCGATAACCGTATGGTTACTCGGATCAACTTGCCCAGTGAGAACAAATTTCACCTCAACAGGAGGGTGGTTAGGATCGCTTATCCAGCCAGTCGTTAGCGGAGCGGCCATTAAGTGAGTACTAAATAGTGCGCATAGCCCTAATAGCCAAACGCTAAAATTAGCAAGCTTGGGCTTAACATGTGTGAATACAGTAAAAAATTGCATTGATATTCCTAAAAATGAAAATAACAAAATACTATCGGCTTATTAGTGATAGATAAATTTATGCCTGACGAGTGCCAGTTGTTTCATTCTTGGAAAGTGCAAAACTCTAAATGACGTCGCCGTTTGGGGACGAGAGGTTTATGAAATATTCGATGAGAGGTAAGGCTAAACCAAAGAAAAACCGCAATTATTAAACTAGGGAGTAGGCTACTAATCACCACATTATCGAGTTGATGAAAATGAAATTGCAGTAGCTTTTCCGATAAATGGCATTCACTTTGGTTATAAATTTGAGATTTATTCTCAACGTTATTGCCGCTTAATGAAGTGAGGTCTTGAGTGGTATTACTTTGTAAAACACCGCTACTAGGCTGAGAAGCCGACACCGAGCAAGCCGCCGATAACACATTCATATTTTTCATCAGACACACCACAACCACCCACAGCACAAGAATTAGTGCCCAGCGAGTTGAGTTAGAAGTACGAAGATGATGCAGTGTTTTCAAACCTGACCTTTGGAGTAATGCTATTTATCAGACGACAGTAAAGACAGATGATGATGGCTTGAGTTCAAATCGGCATCTTTTTGATTGTAACTAGGTGTGAATAGGATGTTTGTTTATAGTGCTGAAAGAACGTCTCTATTTGATCCGTATGTTCACAGTAAAAAGGATGTATACCCGCCTTTAGGTCTACAGATTATTACCAATGAGGTAATAATCTGTAAACCAGTACCTTGCACAAGTCTAATGCCAGGTCTACACTAAGTGATTTAATTGGCAACTTAGTGTGGACCTATGGCAAAATCCGATGAACTACTAAACATATTCGCGAAAGCGGTTCGCGCAGGTGGAGGCATTCACAGTGCAACGGAACTTGCTTTTATGTTGGGTGTGCCCTGTGATCCTGCTTTTAGAAAACTCCTAGCAAATAGCGTAAAGAAGGGCTTGTTAAGACGGGTGGTGAAAGGGTTCTATGAAAGTATGATTACCCCCCCTGAGCCTGAGACGGCTATTTATAAAATCATCAAAAAGTTACGTAGTGGGGTATTGAATTACATCAGCTTAGAAAGCCAGCTCAGTCATACCGGTGATATTTCACAAATTCTGATGGGCAGGATCACTGTGGTGACTAAAGGTCGAAGTGGTTGTTTTGATACGCCTTATGGTGTGATCGAATTAACCCATACTAAAAGGTCAGTCGAACAAATCGCCCCTAATTTGTATTATGACCCCGACATCAAACTGTATCGCGCATTCAAAGAGCAAGCAATTGCAGATCTAAAGCACTGCCGCCGCAATCTACATATGCTAGAGAGCTAAGTATGAAGGGGGCGTAGAGGAGATAAAGTATGCTGAAGCAACAAATTCGCCAAATTGTACAGTCAAACCCTGACTATGCAGCAGTCACTCCCGTGATAGAAAAAGAGATCTTGCATCATGACATTATGGACGTGCTGATCAAGCAAGGCGTTATGCAGCGATTAACCTTTATTGGTGGAACATCATTACGCATGTGTTACAACAGCAGTAGGTTGTCAGAAGATCTTGATTTCAACGGTGGGCATGACTTCAAACCATCCGAGTTTGAGGGGTTGGAGTCCGAGATACAGACTTATATTCAAAATAAATATGAAACTGAAGTTTGGGTAAACAAGCCCTCTGGCGAGCAGCAAGGGGATACCGTTTCATGGAAGATTAGTATCGAAAAAGAACCTAATCGTCCTGATTTACCAAGACAAAAAATGCACATTGACGTCTGTGCTATCCCCTCATTCGATATCGAAAAGCGTCCCTTGATAAATCATTACGACATTGTTGTGCCGACTGAAGGCATCTTGGTTCCTGTTCAATCACTGCAAGAAACACTGGCCGATAAGCTTATTGCGTTAGCGTATCGATCAAGGCGTATCAAGCCTCGTGATATCTGGGATATTGTTTGGATTAAGCAGCGCGGGATTGATTTATCCAAGATATTGGTTGAGAAGAAACTCAACGCCCGACATAAGCAAATCGATGATTTTCAACAGGCGCTGTCTACTGCGTTAACCAAGTTAATGTCGGAAGAGGAAGTACGCAATGACTTTAATATGGAAATGAGTCGTTTTATCCCTAAGAAAATTAAAGAGAGAACCTTAGATAACCCAGAGTATTGGGCATACGTTCAGGGTGAGATAAAAGCCATCGCCTCTGAGCTACTTCATGACTCTACACCAAAAAATCCATTTGATATGGGGTAGTTCTTAATATTCGAACTTCATGAACTAGGACAGCTTGCTTGCGGGCCGATTGCGTATTAGTGCGCCCACCACGTTTGGTGAATGTGTATTGATGCCATTTATTGCCGAGTTTATTCATCAGCATTATCCTCAACCGGAGGGTGATTAGGATCGCTTATCCAGCCAGTCGTTAGCGGAGCGGCCATTAAGTGAGTACTGAATAATGCGCATAGCCCTAATAGCCAAACGCTAAAATTAGCAAGCTTGGGCTTAACATGTGTGAATACAGTAAAAAATTGCATTGGTATTCCTAAAAATGAAAATAACAAAATACTATCGGCTTATTAGCGATAGATAAGTTCATGCCTGACGAGTGCCAGTTGTTTCATTCTTGGAAAGTGCAAAACTCTAAATGACGTCGCCGTTTGGGGACGGGAGGTTTATGCAATATTCGATGACAGGTAAGGCTAAACCAAAGAAAAACCGCAATCATTAAGCTCGGCAGTAGGCTACTAATCACCACATTATCGAGTTGATGAGAATGAAATTGCAGCAGCTTTTCTGATAAGTGGCATTCACTTTGGTTATAAATTTGAGCTTTATTGTCAACGTTATTGTCGCTTAATGAAGTGAGGTCTTGAGTGGTATTACTTTGTAAAACACCGCTACTAGGCTGAGAAGCCGACACCGAGCAAGCCGCCGATAACACATTCATATTTTTCATCAGACACACCAAAACCACCCACAGCACAAGAATCAGTGCCCAGCGAGTTGAGTTAGCAGTACGAAGATGATGCAGTATTTTCAAACCATGCCTTTGTGAATGATGCGATCTAGCGACTAGGAAGACAGGTGATGCTGCTTTGAGTTTCAATCGGCATCTTTTTGATTGTAACTAGGTATGAATAGAAGGCGTTGTTGATATCTACCATCAAAAATTACAGTGTTTAATCCGGTATTTAAGGCGTGTGGGTAGCGACTTAAGCCCTCAAAGTAAGGGCTTAGGCTTTAATTTACTGGTCGGCTAATGCGATTGATTTAGGAAATAAAATGGTATCTTCAACATGAATATGATTGATTAAATCTTGGCAAAATTCAGACAGTAATTGATAGCAAGTTTGCCAGGTTTTACATGCCTCTTTTGGCGCTGTGAAATTATGAGTTACTTTTTGAATGGCTAAGACAATTTCATCGGCTTCATTGTGTTCGTGCAGCATCATGCGGATGGGATTACCAATGTGTCCAAAACAGCTTTGAGTCTGCTCTCCAGTGGCTAAACCGCAAATGGCAGGAAAAAGAATCTTCTCTTCCTTAAATAGGTGAGGTGTTAAGTCGTCAATAAGCGAATTAATTAAGGGTACTAAGGTTTGGATTGTTTCTGAATCGTCCCCGTGTGCTGCCAATAATTTTTCACCTAAACGCACTAATTCTGGGCCAGTTTCACGAATGTATTCATGATGCTCAGTAATGATTTTATCGGCTAGCACTTCCAATTTGAGAGTATCTAATTGTTCTAATGTTTCAGGGCTTAAATTGGTTACACCACAACGTAAAGACATAACAAACACCATATATAAAGAAAGGTAAGTTCCCATCATAAACTTTCAATATCACATCAACATGCCTATAAAGGAGTAAACAAGCCGTTAGTTCTCTTTTTAATGATACGAATCAATTTATGTGACAGATTAAATCCATTAAACCGGGTTAATATGCTTAGTGGGGGATTGACTAGTTGTGTTTTTTTATGAGTAATAAATTATCAAAGTTGAGCTTCCTCATTACTAAATAGGCTCTCCACTGATTCATCACTTATATGGGATTATAAAATTGATGTTTTTTATTTTCAGTATCAATAAAGTACGTCGCATTCTGTGTTATGGATATTTTGATAAACATAGCAGCAATGTTAAAGATAGCTATCCCGCCTCATACTTGTACCCTCTTTGATAAAATATTTTATACTATATATCTGTAAAGAAAGTGACATTTTATACCAAAGTGAAGGGGTGATAATAGTGGCGGTATACAACACAGCATCAGATTCAGCAAATACAGCTGTCCGAGCATTTTTAACTAAAGTCGGTGAATTTTATTTGGGACATTCGTTCAACACGGGGAGTGGAAAGGGCAAATCTGCTTGGATGGAAATTAAAGAAACATATTTTCAGTCATGTTGTGCATATTGTGGTGAAAGGAGTGAATCTTTACAGATTGAACATGTTTTGATGTTTAATAGAACTGAATATGGCTTACACCACCCAGGGAACGTTATTCCTTGTTGCAAGGGGTGCAATAAACGTTCTAGAAATGAAGATGCTACCTACAATAGTTGGGAAGACCATTTGGTGAGTATTTGCAATCAAAGAGGTGAAAATGTCCTGTTTGAAAGTCGAAAAAAGAAAATAATCGCTAACTTTGAAAGATATAATTATCCAAAGCTTAATGACAAGGAACGACATGCCATCCGAGTGATTGCAAATAGCCTTTACGACAATATAAAAATGGAGTCGGATAAATCATTAAACCTCTACAAGCAATTAGATGAAGCCTTCGTAAAATAAGAGGTGATTGTCAATATATGAGTCTTATGTTCGTAGCTATTTCACAATAAATCGGTAGAATATTGCGGCTGAGAATTTGAGGTTATATAAATGTCACATAAAGCTATTGATTTGTTTTCTGGTGCTGGCGGATTCAGCTTAGCTGCACATGGTTTAGGCTTGGATGTTATAGCAGCTATTGAGCTGGATAAGACCGCTGCTAAAACTTATCAATCCAATCTTATTGAAAGATTAGGGCAGAAAACCCGTCTGCTAAATGAAGATATTTTAACTATCAACCCGGAAGCTCTACGAATTAAACTTGGCGTTGAGGTGGGGGAGCTCGCTTTAATGCTTGGTGGGCCACCTTGCCAAGGTTTTTCCAGCCATAGAATTAAAAATTCAGGTGTTGATGACCCACGTAATAAGCTACTTCTCCGATACTTTGATTTTGTTCAGGAATTCTCACCAACAGCATTTTTAGTTGAGAATGTGGCCGGTTTGTTCTGGGAAAGACATAAATCCTATCTAGATAGATTTCAAGAATTAGCCGATGAAAATGGTTATGAAATAATTTTTTGCGATACATTAAATGCGAAAGATTATGGTGTCCCTCAAAATCGAAAACGAGCTTTCATTCTAGGAATAAAGCGAGATGTTGGTGTTAGTGAATCTTCCTTTCCGCCTGCCCCTACTCATTTTTCTCCTTCATCAAATGAAGTTAAAAATGGAAGGAATCGCTGGAGAACTGCCTCTTCTGTTTTTGAACCTTTGACTCCAGATCTAATAGAAAAATATATAGAACAGCATTTTCGCTTAGATCCTAAATTATCTGACGAGCAGGCTAGGGCGCTCCTTCAGAGTTTGGAATCGGGTAAACTAGTTGATGATGCAGATTTATGTAATATACATATGCAGCCTACCGAGAAAATGAAGCGACGCTTTCAGGCTACAAGGCTGAATGGTAGTCGTATGGATGCTGGACCAGAATTTGAGCTGAAGTGTCATTCTAATGGCTATGTTGGCCATAAAGATGTTTACGGTCGAATACAAATTCACTTACCGTCTAATACCATAACAACTGGCTGTAATAATCCATCTAAAGGTCGTTTTGTCCATCCATGGAAAAATCATGGAATTACGTTAAGACATGCAGCTCGGTTACAAACCTTTCCTGATGATTTTATATTTAAAGGTAGTACAACAGATCAAGCGAGGCAGATTGGTAATGCTGTTCCTCCATTACTTGGTAAACATCTAATAAATAATATAATAAATGGAACCTAATAAAAAAAGAGCCTATTATGTAGGCTATTTTTTTTGAATTTTTGCCACAAATATTTGAGAGTGACTCATGGTTTACAGCACGTCGTCTTTTAAAACTAGAGCTCGAACTATTGACCATTTAGGTCGGGAGCAAATAGCAGATTGTCCTACTGCAATATCTGAGTTATGGAAAAATGCTTATGATGCTTATGCTCGAAATGTTGAACTCCATTTATTTGATGGGGAAACTAACGTTGCGGCTATTCTTGATGATGGTCATGGTATGTCACGTCAAGAATTTGAAACTAAGTGGTTGACAGTTGGAACAGAGTCTAAAACTAATGGCTTTGAAATCCCTCTTGAAGATAGAAATGGTTTAGATCAACGGCCAAAGCAAGGGCAAAAAGGTATTGGTCGCTTATCTTCTGCGGCACTAGGGCCATTATTACTTTTGGTTTCAAAACGAAGAAAACAACAATTTGTTGCAGCTTTAATCGATTGGCGATTATTTGAAAATCCATTTCTTTATTTACATGATATCCGAATCCCTGTTACTGAGTTTTTAACATCTGTAGAATTAATAGAGCACTTACCTGGTTTATTTGACCAAATGATGGGAAACATATGGGGAGATAGTGATGATCTAGCTCGAAATCAACGTTTATCTGATGCCTGGAAAGAATTTTCAGCTCAAGAAGAGGCTGATGGTAAAGAATTTACTACTCAGAAAGAAATAGAAAAAACTCTGATAAAAGAGGTTTTTTCAGAAGAGCACTTTAATAAATGGTCTGTCTATAAAGGGGAGAGTGAACATGGTACAGCTATGTTTATTGCAGATATTATTTATGATCTTGAGGTTCAACTATCTAAAACTCCGCTAGGTGAAGCTGATGAATCAGAAAAAGCTACTCGAGATCGTTTTCACCATACCTTGTCTAATTTTACAGATCCATTTTCAAAAGGAAATGAGCCTTCAGTAAAAGGCTTCAACTGTCTTGTTAGGGGCTGGAAAGGCATAATACCTTTTGACCTTGTTAGTGAAGACCGTGAGTTTGATATAAAAAACCTTGAAGATTTAGAGCATGTTATAGAAGGGCATGTCGACCAAGAGGGGTATTTTAATGGTCGAGTCAAAGCTTTTGGAGTATGGAGTGATAAATTTACTGTAAAGCCCAAGTATCCCTATAAAACAAGAAAAGATACTGCTTTTGGAGCGTTTGATATTCGAGTTGGGACATTTGAGCTTAATATTGGTAGTACATCATTATCAGAACCACAACATGCTTTTTTTTCTCAGCAAGCTGAAAGGTATGGGGGATTTCGAGTTTATCGGGATGGTCTACGTGTTATGCCTTATGGTCGTGTAGATAGTGATTATTTCTCTATTGAGTATCGTCGCTCTAAAAATGCTGGCCGCTATTTTTGGGCAAACCGCCGTATGTTCGGTCGAGTGGCGATTTCACGACAAGCGAATCCAAACTTGAAAGATAAAGCAGGTCGAGAAGGAATCATCGAGAATAGAGCATCTAAATATTTTCGAGAAATTGTAGAAAATGTACTACTTCATTCTGCAGATAGGTTCTTTGGAAGGAAGTCTGATATTCGAGCACCAGCTTTGGCTGATATAAAAGAGCAAAAAACTTTAGAGAAGGCTGAGAACGATCGTAAAAAACTTCAATCTAAAGAGCGATCTAGAATTCGAAATTCAATTAAAAAAAATCTTCAACATTTAATATCTCACGTTGATAGATTATCTGAATTAAAAAATACCTTTAATAGTCGACTGTCGCTTAATTCTATTGATGAACTTCAGAAGTTGAAAGTGGAAATTGACACTTTTAATGAGGCCACACAAGGTTTTTCATTGAGCCCTATTCCATCAAATTTAGGGCGATTAGAGGATGATTATAAGGGGTATCGAAAATATGAGTTAACAGCTAAGGAATTGGTTAAAGAACTTACTTTCGTTGTCAATAAGGCTTTGAGTGAATCGACTCAGAAATCGGATTATGAAAAGGCTTCTGAAGTATATAGAAGTAAACTGGCTAGTATCAATAGCAGCATCACACGTTTTTCTGCTCAAGGAAAAGAGATGTTAGCCAAGCAAATACAACAGTTAGATGAGCTAACTAAATATTGTCGGGAACAATATAAGAGCATAGTTGAAGGAGATTTAGAGGATTTGAAGCTTGAAAAGCTTTCCTTATCGGTTGTGCTGGATAAATTAGATGAAGTACAAGCGAAAGTGGAAGTCGAAAATACTCAAAAGCTTTCACCTTATATTACTGCATTAGAGCGTATTAATGAGCAAATTGATTTAGAAGGCTTGGCTGTTTATAGTATGAATGAATCTCTTAAATATAGGGATGAGGTAGCAAGATTACACTCTCTAGCTCAATTAGGCATTACTGTTGAAATAATAGGTCATGAGTTAGAGGGACTAGATCAAATTATAGCGCACAGCTTAAAGAATTTACATTTAGATGGCTTAACTTCCACACAAGATAATTTGTTAGAAGCTGCTATTCATTCACATGAATCTCTTATGGATAAATTACGGTTTCTTTCCCCTCTTAAGTTATCAGGAAAGAAAGTTATTGAAAAAGTGACAGGTTTAAAGGTTGAAGATTATATACGATCTTATTTTGGAGAGCACTTTGAAAAAGCAAATATTAACTTTGAAGTGACAGATGATTTTAAGTCTATGGTTTTACAAGAAGTACCTTCTAGGATTTATCCTGTTTTTATAAATATAATTAATAATTCACTATATTGGTGTCAACGTAGTGAAATAGAAAATAGAAAAATCCTTTTAGATATAAAGGATGATGAAGTTTATATCTCAGACTCTGGTAGAGGTGTCGATGAAGATGATTATAATAATTTATTCACCTTATTCTTTACTAGAAAGCAAAAAGGTGGTCGAGGTGTTGGGCTTTATTTATGTAAGCAAAACCTTATGGCTGGTGGCCATAACATTCGCTACGAAACTCGGTCTGAGAAAAAGTTGCTGGCAGGGGCAAACTTTGTCATTGAGTTTAAAGGATTAACTAATGACTAATACAGTAGAAACTTATCAAGACTTAATTAAAGAAGCTTTTATTTCACCAATAAGAACAGTAACAGTCATTGATGATGAGTATCCAACACTACAAGAATTGTTGCAATCGTCAGGTGATAAAAAAGTTATAGCCAATACTAATAATATAGAAAGATTAATCAGAATTTCTAATATGTGCCATCATACACATGGTTGGAGTTTAGATGTTTTTGATGGTAAAGCCCCAAAAATTGGTGAGAATAATAATATCCCTGAACACTTAAATCATAGTGATCTTTTAATTTTGGACTACCATTTAGATGGTGAACCACCAAGTGATGATGGTAGTCGAGCAAGACGAATAATTAATGAACTAGACTCGAATAGTCATTTTAATATTATTCTTGTTCATACTAAAGGTGTTTCAGAAGATATCAGGGAAGTATATGAGGAAATACTTTTCGATCTTTATCCACTTAAAAAGCCAGATTATCTTGAGGTTCACGATACTATTACTGAAAAAATAGATGTATGGCTGGATAATAATAATGATGGTGAGGACTACTCTTGGTTGACTGATAGTTATAAAAAAACAGATATTCTTAAATTAATAGATAGAGTAGAACTGAATGATTTTAAAACTATAAGAAACCCTAAGCATTTATTTAATTCAAAAGCAGATGAAATAACTGATATATCTAAGGAAATGGATATCACCCAAGATGAGCTAGTTAAATGGAGGGTTCTTGAATTATGTGAAAAATCTGGGTTGGATTTTTCTGGTGAATCAAAGAATGACTTGAAATGGTTGTGGGAAGACAGTGGAAACAATTATATATCAACAGGAAAAGTATTTATTTCAGTTATACGTAAGGTTTCAAATGAGCCTGAGTCTGAGCTGTTCGAAGCATTAAGTAATTCACTTAATAGTTTAAATGCCTCTCCAATGCATTTATTAATGGCAAAGATCCGACATGAAATCGATGAGAGAGGGCTTGAGCAAGCTTTAAATATTATTTCAAATAGGCCAGCACAGGCTGGCTGGTTATATAATCTTCTTTCTCAATCGACAGATACTTTTGCACATGATAAAGCCATCGATCTACATTGGGAACAACTTGGTCGAGCATCTAAACAATCTTTGAGAGATTTTTCTCAAAGATTGGTGTCTTCTTTGAAAAATAATAATCAAGATAATAAAAAGGTCGTGAAGCAATTTTTTAACGATTGTATGGGGCAATTAGAGCAATCTTGTGGATATTTAAACGCTTTTACTTGCTCTATGCCTGTTGTTGGCAGCCATCTAAATACAGGAACAGTTCTTTTAATAGATGACGACTATTGGGTTTGTTTGACGCCAGCTTGTGATTTAGTTCCCAATCAGAAGCTATCTCATTGGGAAGATAGAATTGGTAAGGATCATTTAACATTTAAAGCAGTTAAACTGAATCCAGTGAAGTTAACTACAGCAAATGGAAAAGCCAATAATAATGAATTTTTATATTTAACTTCAGAATGCGGTTCAGAACTTAAAGTATTTGAATTCTCTAACGGAGAAAGCCCTATTTGGGATACATTTTATGCATCTAATCAGGGGCGTTTTAGTCCAGAGAAAAATATAGAGTTATCTTGTGTTCGCTTTTCTGAAGAGGGTTTAGATATTAGTGCTTCTGAAGCGAAAGTTGTATCAGAGTTACGTTATGAATATGCATTGAATTTACTTCAGAGATTGGGCTCAAACCAAACAAGGGTAGGTTTAGATTTCATTGAAAAAAGTAGGCTTTGGTAGGGCATATCAAGTATGTTAAATTTTAGATGCTCAGCGTCTTTTGTAAAAAAGCCCTCAACAAAGAGGGCTAGATTGGTATTTATTTAAGCGATATTGATTATTCAATATTCTGGATCTGCTCGCGCATCTGCTCAATTAAGACTTTCAATTCAACCCCAGATGCAGTCACATCGGTGCTGATTGATTTTGATGCTAGCGTGTTTGCTTCACGGTTGAATTCTTGCATCATGAAATCAAGTTTACGGCCACAAGCGCCGCCTTTTTTCATGATGTTGGTGGCTTCTTTTACGTGGGAATCGAGGCGATCGAGTTCTTCTGCAACGTCTGATTTTTGCGCCAGTACGATTAACTCTTGCTCTACGCGTGAACTGTCTAATTCAATTTTTGCTTCTTCAAACTTGTTTAATAGGCGATCGCGTTGCCATTGCATGATTTCAGGCATGCGAGCACGAACTTTAGAGGCTTGTTCGGTGATGGCAGTAAGGCGCTGCTCAATAAGGGCTTTCATGTTGTCGCCTTCACGGCCACGCGCGTCGATGAAATCATCCATGGCTTCTTCAAATGCGCTTAATAATTCTTTTTGAATATTGTCCATGTCTTGTTCTGGGGCTTCCATTACGCCCGGCCAGTTCATGATTTGAAAAGGATTAAGGCGAGAATTTTCACCAGTAAGAAACATCACTTGTTTGGCTGCTTGAATGACTTGCTTAGCCAGATCTTCATTAATATTGAGATCGCTCTGGGCTTTTGAATTCGCTTCAAAACGTAGGTGACATTCTACTTTTCCGCGAGCTAAACGTTTACGAAAGCGCTCACGTAAAATTGGCTCTAGTCCACGGAACTGTTCTGGTAGGCGAAAGTAAGTTTCAAGGTAACGTTGGTTTACACTGCGGATTTCCCACACGGCGTTGCCCCAATCTGATTTGATTTCTTTACGGGCATAAGCGGTCATGCTGTAGATCATTGGATTTTCCTGATGCAAGAATAAGGGTGATTTTCTGTCGAGCATGGTAGCACAAGTCGCTGTATAAATGAGTAGGTAAGCAACGGCAAGATCGCTTTTTGACGTTAAGATCTATATAATCCTCGCCCAATTATGTCCTCAATTAGGTATCTATTTATGACTTCTACAACTCGCCCGAATGACCGCGCTGCCGATCAAGTTCGTCCAATAAAGATGACACGTAACTATACGGCTTATGCTGAAGGGTCTGTATTGGTGGAATTTGGTAACACTAAAGTTCTGTGTAATGCCAGTGTAGAAGAGAAAGTACCCGGTTGGTTGAAAGGCAAAGGACAAGGTTGGGTAACTGCGGAATATGGCATGCTGCCACGTGCAACTCATACGCGTAATCGCCGTGAAGCATCGAGTGGTAAGCAAGGTGGTCGTACGATGGAAATTCAACGCCTTATTGCTCGTAGCTTACGCGCTGTTGTTGATTTAAAAGTATTAGGTGAAATCATGATCACGGTTGATTGTGATGTGATTCAAGCAGATGGCGGTACGCGTACGGCATCTATTTCTGGTGCGAGTGTGGCGCTAGCGGATGCGATTCAATCATTGATGGCATCTGGTAAATTAAAGAAAAACCCAATGAAAGGTCATGTGGCTGCGGTTTCTGTTGGCATTCTTGGTGAGCACGCGTTGTGTGACCTGGAATATGTGGAAGATTCAGCCGCTGATACTGATATGAATGTGGTGATGACCGAGGAAGGTAAGATGATTGAAGTTCAAGGTACCGCAGAGGGTGAAGCGTTCTCTCGTGCGGAGTTAAATCAATTGTTGGATTTAGCCGAGAAAGGCATCAAGGATATTATCGCAGTCCAAAAAGCCACTCTGGCAGAATAGTTTATTTATAGCTCCTGATTTAGGGGCTATTTTTTTATGCTCGTTATACTTGATGCTACAGTTTTGTTGGTTGCGTTCGTTCACCCTAATCACTTAGGCAAGCTAAGCTCATAGGGATTCACGAACTTACCGCCTAACTGTAGTACCAATTATTTAGAGTATAGTGACAGACAGAAAGAAAAGAGAGAGATCATGAAAGCATATCAACGTGAATTTATTGAGTTTGCCCTTGAGAAACAAGTTCTTAAGTTTGGTGAGTTTACTTTAAAATCTGGCCGTACTAGCCCTTACTTTTTTAATGCAGGTTTATTTAACACTGGCCGTGATTTAGCTCGTTTAGGCCGTTTTTATGCAGCAGCATTAGCGGAATCAGGTATTGAGTTTGATGTGTTGTTTGGCCCTGCTTACAAAGGCATTCCTATCGCGACAACCACAGCCGTTGCTTTAGCTGATCATCATGATATTGATACGCCTTATTGCTTTAACCGTAAAGAAGCTAAAGATCACGGTGAAGGTGGCAATTTAGTGGGAAATCCATTGGAAGGCCGCATTATGCTGGTGGACGATGTGATCACTGCTGGTACCGCGATTCGTGAATCGATGGAAATCATTAAAGCCAATGGCGCTGATTTGGCGGGTGTATTAGTGGCCATTGATCGCCAAGAAAAAGGCAAAGGTGAGTTATCTGCTATTCAAGAAGTGGAGCGTGATTTTGGTTGCTCGGTTATTTCTATTATCTGTTTAGGCGACCTTGTGACTTACCTTGAAGAACAAGGCAATAGCGCAGAGCAGTTGGAATCAGTCAAGGCTTACCGTGCACAATACGGTATCTAGTTAATTTAAATCCGATTCAAAATATTCAATATTAAACCCCGCCATTTCTGTTGGAATGGCGGGGTTTTCTTTTGGATTGCATCTATTTTTGTAAACTATTTTATACGCAGTAAATTATCTTGGGTTTTGAGTGATGTTTGACCTGTTATGGCTGATTTTTTGAATTTATAGGTCGATTTATCTAGTCCAAGTGGTAAATTGTCGTAAATTATTTTGGACGGTAAGTGTAAATGAGTAATTCAAAAGTTCTAGGCAGTACTTTGATTATCGCAGGCACCACGATCGGTGCAGGGATGTTGGCGTTACCTATCGCGTCTGCGGGATTAGGCTTTATGACTTCATTAGCGATTATGGTCGTGATGTGGGCATTAATGGCGTATACCGCTTTGTTGATGTTGGAATTGCATCAACATGCTGATCATGATGCAACCTTACATACATTAGCTAAGCAGTTTTTAGGTAATAAAGGAAAGTGGATCGCGACCTTTGCGATGTTATTTTTATTTTATGCACTGTGCGCGGCTTATATTGCCGGCGGCGGTGGGCAGTTTAACGATAAGCTGCATAACTGGTTTGAGCTCGATGTTTCCAATGGTGCCGGTACACTTATCTTTACCATTTTGATCGCGGCGATCGTTACTTTTGGTACTTCCTCAGTCGATAAAGTGAACCGTGTACTTTTCACGTGTAAATTAATCGCGATGGCTGTGATGTTGTTCTTTTTAACGCCAAATATTCAAGCGGTTCATCTGGTTAATATGCCATTAGAAAAAGGCTTAATTATCGCAGCGCTGCCTGTTATTTTTACCTCTTTTGGTTTTCACGGTAGTATTCCTGCTGTCGTTCGATATTTAGATTTAGATATGAAGGCGCTAAAAAAAGTGATGGTGGTTGGTTCACTGTTACCTTTGGTTATTTATATTTTATGGCAATTAGCCACTTTAGGTGTCGTCGATCAAGCGAGTCTTTCTCAAGCCGGAGATGTGAGCGCATTGGTCGGTACGTTGTCTCAAGTTATTCATAATTCTATGATCTCTCAAGTGGTATCGGTATTTGCTGACCTTGCTTTAATTACTTCTTTTTTGGGCGTGAGTTTAGGGTTGTTTGAATTTCTGGGTGATAGTTTAAATAAGAGTAAAAGCCAAGGTGGACGTGTTGGAATCGCTTTAGTGACGTTTGTCCCACCATTATGTTTTGCTTTATTTTATCCGCAAGGTTTTATCATGGCATTAGGCTATGCCGCGATTGCTTTAGCTATTCTGGCTATTTTACTGCCTGTTGCGATGGTGAAGCGTTCGCGTAAGATTCACCTTAATACCCAAGGTTTTACCGTTGTTGGCGGTAGTGCCGCTTTGATGTTGGTTTTAGCTGCAGGTGTGGTGATTATTGGGGTACAAGTATTGATTAGCATTGGTATGTTGCCAGCGATCGGATAAAAATATTCCTGTCTTACTTGACGTTTGATTTGCTGGCTACGTTCAGTATTCCAACTACTTAGGTCAACTAAGCTCATGTATCCTCGTTTACTTACCAATTGAGTGTAATCTCAATTACTTTGCGTAAAGAAAGGGACAAAAATAAAGCCACTGAATCAGCATTCAGTGGCTTTGTCATTTTAAGTTGTTTAACGCGCTAGTTATTAACTATTAACTATTAACGAGTACCGTAAACCACGATGGTTTTACCATGAGCAGAGATCAGATTTTGCTCTTCTAGCATCTTCAAGATACGGCCAACAGTTTCACGTGAGCAACCAACAATCTGACCGATCTCTTGACGAGTGATCTTGATTTGCATGCCATCTGGGTGAGTCATAGCATCAGGTTGTTTGGCTAGATTTAGTAGCGTTTGTGCGATACGACCTGTTACGTCTAGGAATGCTAAGTCACCTACTTTTTGGCTGGTGATTTGTAGGCGAGTAGCCATCTGAGCGGAGAGACGCATCAAAATATCTGGGTTAACTTGGATCAGTTGACGGAATTTCTTGAATGAAATCTCAGCCACTTCACAAGGAGATTTAGCACGAACCCAAGCGGTACGCTCTTGATCTTCTTCGAATAGACCTAATTCACCAATGAAATCACCTTGGTTCAAATAAGACAGGATCATTTCCTTGCCTTCTTCATCCTTGATTAATACGGCTACAGACCCTTTTACGATGTAGTATAAAGTTTCTGCTTTTTCGCCAGCATGGATCAAAGTACTTTTTGATGGGTACTTATGAATATGACAATGCGATAGAAACCACTCTAAAGTTGGGTCAGTTTGAGGTTTACCTAGAACCATAATTTGTTACTTCCTCTGCAAGGCTTGCTCAGTTTTGAGTCATTCATCCTGAGACCGGCTAAACTGGTCAAATAGAATAGGTGTTAATCATTTTTGCTGCAAGTGCTCTTGCAGTCTTGAGTGCAAATACTACCTCTTTCTGCCAGAGATTTCTTGATTTTGATCGGGCTAGAGGCCGAATTATGTGAGTAAAACGTGTCCAAAGTCACAGACTTAACAGTAAGGTGAAATGGATCACTTTTTTAGCCAATTTTACCCGTTTCTGTTAATTGTTGAAGAAGCGGTTGGATGATCAATTCCATCGCAAAACTCATTTTGCCACCAGGAACGACAAGCGTGTTATGGCGAGACATAAATGAGCCTTCTATCATGGCTAGTAGATAAGGGAAGTCGACATTTTTAATCCCTCTTAATCGGATCACCACAAAACTTTCATCTAAACTTGGAATGCCTTTGGCGTTGAGTGGATTGGAAGTGTCCACTGTTGGTACGCGCTGAAAATTGATATGAGTACGAGAAAACTGTGGCGTGATGTAATTGAGATAATCATCCATAGATCGAACAATTGAATCCATTACTGCCTCTCGAGAGTGACCACGATCACGAGTATCACGAACAAATTTTTGAATCCATTCTAAGTTGACGATTGGTACCATTCCAATTAAGAAATCAACATGCTGTGAGGCGTTGATGGCATCATCGACCACGCCGCCATGCAACCCTTCATAAAACAGTACATCGGTGTTATCTGCTAAATCTTGCCAAGGAGTAAAGGTTCCCGGCATTTGGTTGTAAGGAACAGCTTCATCAAAACTGTGCAGATAACGGCGAATTTTTCCAGTGCCATCTTTACCATATTGCTTGAAAAATTTGGCTAGAGCAGGAAAGTTATTTGCTTCTGGTCCGAAGTAACTGATGTGTTTACCTTGTTCGCGAGCTTTACGAATTGCCACATCCATTTCTGGGCGGGTATAGCGATGGAAGCTATCACCTTCAACCCAAGATGCTTTGACTCCCATCATGTTGAACATTTTTCGGAAGGTCTCAGAAGTGGTTGTTGTCCCTGCACCTGAAGAACCGGTTACAGCAATAATGGGATGTTTTGCCGACATGATAATCCTTTCTTTCGACGTAAATGTTGATGAATAGTGTAGAGGAATGATCTGCAAGAATAAATAGTGAGATACTCAAGTAACATCAATGTGCGAGTTCTGTATTCTGCACCATGGAGTTACTTGAGCATAATCTTAACCATTAATTCAGTTGATTGACCGGTTTGATATCCACGCTTTCATGTAATTCTGAAAAAACAATCGCGACGCTGCCGGATTTTAATTGTTCTTTAACTTGTTTTATCTTGGTTTCAAGTGAGGTTTCTTGTATTCCGTAATCGGTGCCTTCACGTAAGATAAACTCTTTGATTAAGTTATCCAGCGTGTCAGGACCAATGTCTTGCCATGGAATGATCATTTATGTGCTCCAGAGAACCACCGATTTTAAATAACGGTAGCGACAGGTTAAATACGTTGGCGATACCCAAGTGTCATGGTGAAGTCAGCCGCGTTATCACTATTAATTACATTTTCAGTCATAGAAAATTCAATCGCGCCAAACCCGAGGTTATAACGGTAACCGACAATCGGTTCATAGGTAATCATGTTGAGTTCACTTTCATCATTATGCGTCGCACCTTGCTGTATTCTGAATTCAGCGACGAGAGAATGACGTTCATTAAAGATATATTGGTAACTTAAACTACCATTAGTAGTGAACTCTCTTAGGCTCACGAAATCGACACTATCGGTATCATGATGAATAACGTTAACACTGGTATAAAAGCGGTTAGAATCCGTTAAATAAAAGGAATAATTAAGTTGAAGTGCTTGTTCGAAAGAGCTATTGGCGAATTCACCGTTGAATACTTTGTTGTAATACAAAGCGCCACCAAATGATAGAGCTTGACGCTTAGTTTCAAAGACCGTTTTTTCTACATAAAGGTTAAAGGCATTATTAAATGCATCCCCCTTAAAGTCTTCGACGACTTGGCCTGTTTTCTTATTTTTAATATAAAAGCGGTCATTATCGACTTCATCTCGACCATTGGCACTGACGCCGAATACTTTATGGAAGCCATTGACAACACTGTCGAGTTTGTTGTTGGCGGCGAAACGATAGAGGTAATTAAAATCAATTTTCCAGTCATCGGCAGGAGCGTAGATCAAGCCCACGTTGATATCATTTTGATAGTAATCGCCCATGTAATCACTATTATCAACCCAAACACTAGAGATGGTGCCTTGACCGTAGGCTTCTAATGTTCCTTTTTTCCAACCAAATGCATCGCGAGTTTTGAGTGATAGCCCCATCGCTTGGATTGGTGCTTGAGTTAAAGTCAATAGAGGACCAAAATCGGTATAGTCGACTAGGGGTGTTGTGTCGCTTTCTGCGTTTGCTTGTAGGGTGACAAAACTGGCCAGAATGAACAGGATATATTTTGTAGATATCATGAAGATAAGCCTTTAATGTTCAATCTTATAAAAAATTGCAGACAAATGTGGCGCGCCTAGTTTTTGACAATAAAGATGCGTCATTGGTTGGCCTATGCTTGGTGATAAATCAAGATGATTAATACAATGAACAAGATCTGATTGTTGCTGGCGTTCTAGTTGTAATTCAAATTGCAGCGATTCGCGATAAAGTGTATCTGGTAAGTGAGGTTTGGCCTTACGTCGATAATCTCGAAATTGTTGCAATAGGTTTTCAGTTCGCTCAATCGCGTTATCTAATTGTTCCCATTGCTGTTTAGAAAGGCTCAATTCATGTTCATCGAGCCATTTTAACAATAAAATTAAGTTAACCGTACCTTTATGCCTGTTCTGTAAAACTAAGCAAGCTTCTTTTATTTCACGCACGCCGTAATGCTGCAAACTAAATTGCCACAATCGTTCACGGGTGAGGGGAAACAAAGAGGGCGTAGACATCTAATCGGTTAACTCCTCAAGCTCTTCTTGTAGTGCCATCCATTCCATTTCAACATTTTCAAGCTGCGATTTACTGGTGGCTTGTTGGTTGAGTACTTGAGTAAGTTTAGCCTTATTTTCGTCTTGATAGAGGGAAACATCACCTAATTGTTCTTCTGCTTGAGCAAGATCTTGGCTCAACTTGTCCATTTGGCTTTCAAGTTGGGTGATTTTCTTGCGCAATGGCGCGGTTTGTTTACGGCGTTCTGCTTCTAGGCGTTTTTGTTCTTTTCGATTAGCGGCGCTATTGGTGCTAGGTGCATCATCACTTTCACCTTGTGCATCTTTTCTATCTTGTTTTTGTTGGTCGGTTAGCCATTTATAGTAATCACCAAGATCACCATCAAATGGCATTACTTGTTGGGCATCCACTAGATAAAGATCATCGGTGGTCGCGCGCAATAAATAACGGTCATGACTGACAATTACCATTGCTCCTTCAAAGGTTTGCAATGCCATGGTTAGCGCTTGACGCATATCTAAATCAAGGTGGTTGGTAGGCTCATCGAGTAATAATAGATTCGGTTTCTGCCACACTAACAAGGCTAATACTAAGCGCGCTTTTTCACCGCCAGAGAAGGGCGCGACTTTATCTAACGCTTTCTCCCCTTGGAAACCAAAGCTGCCAAGGTAATCTCTCAACTGTTGTTCTGTTTGATTGGTAGCAATTTGCATCAAGTGTTGCAGTGGGGTTTCTTCTGGATGCAGCGTTTCTAGTTGATGCTGAGCAAAATATCCAATCTTTACACCTTGAGAATAGGTGAGGTCGCCGCCTTGTGGATTGAGCTCACCTGAGAGTAATTTGATCAAAGTCGATTTACCAGCGCCATTGCGGCCAAGTAAACCAATACGACTGCCTGGAACTAAATTCAAACGGATTTTTTCTAAGATCAATTTATCGCCGTAACCTGCCGAAACATCATCCATCATCATAATAGGATTGGGTAGGGCAGCCGGTTCACGAAATTCAAAGTTAAATGGGTTATCAAACTGTGCAGGCAGGACTTTTTCCATTTTCTCTAATGCTTTAATACGACTTTGTGCCTGACGAGCTTTAGAGGCTTTATAGCGAAAACGGTCGATGTAGCTTTGCATGTGCGACATTTGCTTTTGCTGCTTGGAGTACATGGCTTGTTGCTGCATCAACTTTTGAGCACGCTGGGTTTCAAAGGAAGAATAGTTACCGGTGTATTCATTTAGAGCTTGATTTTCAACGTGAATGATTCGACCGACAATCGGATCTAAAAAGTCACGGTCATGGGAGATCAAAATCAAGGTGCCAGGATAGTTCTGTAGCCATTTTTCAAGCCATAAAACAGCATCTAAATCTAAGTGGTTGGTCGGTTCATCGAGTAGGAGTAAATCAGAGCGACACAGTAGAGCTTGAGCAAGGTTTAAACGCATGCGCCAACCACCGGAGAACTGGGTTAAACTCCATTGCATTTGCTCTTGGCTAAAGCCTAAACCGTTTAGTAGTTCAGCCGCTCGAGCATTAATGGTATAGCCGCCCACAATATCGATTTTGCTGTGTAATTCTGCAACTAATGTACCGTTGTCGGCTTGTTCAGCTTTAACTAGTTGTTGCTCTAAATTTCGAAACTCTCTATCGCCATCAATGACATAGTCGATTGCTGCTCGATCTAATGCTGGTGTTTCTTGTGCAACCCAAGCTAGCTCCCAATGGGAAGGCATCTGAAAATTACCAGCATCGATAGATAGTTCATCTTTAAGTAGAGCAAACAGTGTTGATTTACCACAGCCATTTTTGCCAACTAGACCGACTTTATCACCAGGATGAATAGTCGCAAAGGCTTGGTCTAATAATGGCTTTCCGCCGCGAAGTAATTGAATGTCTGAAAATATAATCATAGGGTTGTGATCTAACTTTTGCTCTAGATAATTGAATGCATGAACGAAATGAAACCGCAGAGAATAGTAGGCGTTTCATGATTAGATGTCGATAATTATACTATTTAACGTGAGCTCAGGATAATTTAAGAAAATATGATAAACACCAATGTAAACCGTTATACTTATTCTACTCATGCTTACTCTATCCATAAGTTAAGCCTGACATATTTTTAAAAATATATATTTTAAGAATACAAGCTTAAAGAATACCGATGAGCCTATCAAAAGGAGTGAGAGATGTCTGACAGGAAGGATCGTTTTCAAGCTACGCCGCTTCAATCTACCTCCACTGATTCTGATAAGTCTTCTGACCAACAGGATTTTCCTCGAGTTTTGGTTATTTTTGCTCATCCTGATCCCGATGATTCTGTTGCCAATCAAATATTACTTAAAGCGATTCAAGGGCTTTCTCACGTTCGAGTGCATGATTTGTATGCACGCTATCCTGATTTTTTTATTGATGTTGCCGCGGAGCATCGCTTGCTTCTTGAGCATGATGTGATCGTTTTTCAGCATCCTTTATTTATGTATTCTTGCCCAGCGTTAATGAAAGAATGGATGGACTCTGTGTTGGGTAAAGGGTTTGCTTTTGGTGAGGGGCGCGCGCTAGCTGGAAAGTCTTGGCGTAGTGTCATCACGACTGGGGGATCTAAACAAGCCTTCTCCGCGAAAGGTTATAACCAATATCCGCTGGAACAAATTTTACAGCCTTTTGAATTGACGGCGAAATTATGTCAAATGAATTGGCTTGAGCCTTTAGTGTTGTATTGGGCGAGAAATGTAGATCAGGCCACTCGCCTTCAACATGCGCAAATGTATCGTCAATGGCTTATCAATCCAATGTAATGAGCTGTCGATTAATAAGGAGTTTCAATGGCATCATCGACCTTTGAATTATTAGAAGGCAGCGTGGTTTTTTTATCGGCTGCGGTTATTGCTGTGCCTTTGGCTCAACGCTTTGGTTTAGGTTCAGTACTTGGCTATTTAATTGCGGGTATTGCGATTGGTCCTTGGGGGTTAGGACTAATTAGCGATGTTGATAGTGTGATGCATTTTGCTGAATTTGGCGTGGTGTTATTGCTATTTTTAATTGGTTTGGAGCTTAATCCCAAAAAATTATGGCAAATGCGCATCCCAATTTTAGGCTTGGGTGGCGCGCAAGTGTTGGTGACGACGTTGGTGCTATCTGTGATCGCCCATCAATTTGGTATCAGTTGGCAAAATAGCTTGGTTATTGGGATGGGGTTGGCGCTTTCTTCTACTGCGATTGCATTGCGAGTTATTGAAGAACAAGACTTAAGTGGAACCGAAACCGGGCAATCAGGGTTCGCGATTTTACTCTTTCAAGATATCGCTGTGATCCCTATGTTAGCTATGCTTCCTTTGCTGGCTGGCAATGTCGGTGGTGATTGGCTCGATGCAGTATGGATGATTGGCGGTGTGGTCGGCTTATTGGTCGGAGGGCATTATTTATTACGTCCTATATTTCGCTTTGTGGTGATGAGCCGAGTGAGAGAATTGTTCACGGTTGCTGCATTATTATTGGTGATCGGCATTTCCGTCATCATGCAAAAACTGGGTTTGTCGATGGCTCTTGGAACCTTTTTAGCGGGAGTTTTACTTGCAGAAAGTGAGTATCGTCATGAATTAGAAAGTGCCATTGAGCCATTTAAAGGATTATTGTTAGGCTTGTTTTTTATGTCGGTTGGTATGGCCGTCAATTTAGGTTTATTAGGGCTTTATCCTATAAAAATAGTGTTAGCCGTTGTGGCTTTGGTCAGTATCAAAGCATTATTGATTTATGGCTTGGCGCGTTTAATGGGGACTCGAGGCAAAGCGCGCAGTCGAATGGCTGCCATTCTTAGCCAAGGTGGTGAATTTGCTTTCGTTCTTTTTACTGCCGCGCAAGGTCAAGGCCTGTTAGGAAAAGAAATAACTTCATTTTTACTTGTGGTGGTGAGTTTATCTATGATGACCACACCGTTGATCTTATTGGCTCAACAAAAATGGTTTAGTCGCACCATTAATTTAAATGAAGATATGCCATCAGATGTGGTAAATGAAGAGCCGAGAGTGATAGTCGCGGGGTTTGGACGCTTTGGACAAGTGGTTGGACGTTTGTTGTACGCGAATAAAATTCGGTTAACAGTATTAGAGAACGATCCTAGTCAGATCCAAGTGTTACGTAAGTTTGGTTATAAAGTGTATTATGGCGATGCTACTCAACTGGACTTATTGCGCGCGGCTGGGGCAGAAGAAGCTGAAGCGATTGCGATTTGTACCGACTCACCCGACGAAGTGCTTAAAATTGCCGAATTGTGTAAGCAACACTTTCCTAATTTAAAAGTATTGGCACGAGCTCGCAGTAGGGTAGAAGCCTATCAATTACTTAATATTGGCGTGACTTTATTTTCTCGTGAAACTTTTCTTGGTGCACTGGATTTAGGGCGGCAAGTACTGACTGAACTTGGTATGCATCCTTATCAAGCGAAACGAGCAGAAGCACACTTTAAAAAATTGGATACCACAATGTTGAAAGAGTTATTACCTCAACATAGTGAAGATAAAGACACAGGTTTGCGGGCGAAAGAAGCACGTAAGGAACTGGAAGAAATCTTTGATCGAGAGATGGAAAGCGACCGTAAAACTCAAAATCATTGGGATTAAATTATATTTAGGAATAACAATGACAAGTAAAAAAAGGTTTATTGCTGGTGCGAAATGCCCAATATGTAAAGAATCCGATAGCTTACGGGTATGGGAAGAAAACAATATTGAAATGGTCGAATGTGTAGAATGTGACTATTTAGAGCAGCAAACATCCGAGGCGGTGGAGCAATCGGCTTACCCTTCGGAACAAATGATTGGAATTTTTAAGCCTGAATGATTGAAATTTGCCAGCATTATCCCCATTATTTGTCTCATAACGATTAGGTGCTCATTTATTTTTATACCTAATCCAAGCCTGGAGTGAATATGAATATTGAAAAAAACGTTGTTGTTAGCCTTGCTTATAAAGTTACAACGGAAGATGGTGTGGTTGTTGACCAGTCAACAGTTGAGGCGCCGTTAGATTATCTACATGGTAATAACAACCTGATTTCTGGCCTAGAAAATGCCTTAGATGGTAAAGTTCAAGGTGATAAATTTAATATTGTTATCGCTCCAGACGATGCTTACGGTGAACATAATGAAGGCTTAGTTCAACGTGTTCCTGCGAATGTTTTTCATGGTGTGGATGAAATTGAAGTTGGTATGCGCTTTTTAGCTGACACAGACCAAGGACAAATCCCTGTAGAAATTACCGAAGTAGATGGCGATGAAGTTGTCGTTGATGGAAACCATATGCTTGCAGGTCAAACATTAACGTTTGATGTTGAAGTTGTTGCGGTACGTGAAGCAACAGAAGAAGAAGTGGCTCACGGTCATGTACATCAAGCGGGTGGTCATCACCACGACCACGACGGTGACTGTTGTGATCATGATCATGGAGAAGAGAAAAAAGAAGGCTGTGATAGTAATGGCGGCTGCGGTTGTTCTCACTAATCTTCAATAGATGATAAAAAGCGCTAACCAACAGGTCTAGCGCTTTTTTGTAATGATTAATAATGAGGTGGTGGTGTTTCTTCTGATGGATCGGCAAGATCAGAGGTATCTAAGTTTTTTACCTTACCAACAACATATTTCATTTGATCTTGCATGCGACTGATCAACAGTTGTTGTTGGCTGAGAGCGTCATTGAGTTCGTTAATTGTTTGTTCTTGGAAGGCGAGTTGGCATTCTAAATCGTCAATGCGTTGCTTTAGTTGATGCTCAGTCGTATGTGAAGTCATGATATTCCTATAAACAGGTGAAGCAGACAGTAATTGGATTATACATACATTAACCAATAATCATGATCTTATTGTCGCGAGATTATCATCTTACCTCTTGTGAGTATGGTCTAAGAATGAGACGGCTTTAGTATAAATTTGTCAGGGCTATGTTGTAATAGCGTCCGTTTAAGGTATTGATTTAAAGGATTAAGACAAATTATAGTGAATTGATGAACTTTCATCAAAAAATATGGTCTGCTAACAAAGACTATTAAAAATAAGTAGAAATATAATCTGTGGTGCCACGTTCATCTCAGGCTATGTGGTTACAATTTATAATTAATTTTTAAATGATAATGATGATGGATTTCCATCACGCTGGAGAATTTAATGAAACCGATTTTTAAAGTATCACTGCTAGCAGCAACTGTATTACTCGCTGTAGGTTGTCAAAAAGACGATGCGAAAGATGCATCAGCCACTGCACCAAAAGTCGAACAGGCACAATCTGCGGCTTCTCCTGCTATGGCTCAATACAAAACAGATGACGAACAAGCCGCTTATGCAATCGGCACTTCTTTCGCTAACTACCTAAACACAAGTATTGAGAAACCAGCTGAAATTGGTATCAAGTTAGACAAAGATATTGTCCTGAAAGGTATCGAAGATTCATTTGCTAAAAAATCTGGTATGACAGAAGAAGAAACACGCACCGTTTTACAAAACTTAGACAAGCGCGTACAAGAAAAAATGCAAGCCAAAGCAAAAGAGAAGTCAGCTGCTGCTCAAAAAGAAGGCGCTGATTTTCGTGCTAAGTTCGCAAAAGAAGATGGAGTAAAATCAACAGAATCAGGCATTCTTTACAAAGTAGAGAAAGAAGGTACGGGTATCACTCCAAAGGCAACTGACACTGTTGTAGTCAATTACGAGGGTAAACTTATCGATGGTACTAAATTCGATAGTTCATACGATCGTAAAGAGCCTGCTACTTTCCCATTAAATCGTGTCATTCCTGGCTGGACTGAAGCGGTTCAGTTGATGAAAGTCGGTTCTAAATACCAAGTTGTTATCCCGCCAGAGCTAGCATACGGCGAGCAAGATACACCAACGATTCCAGCTAACTCTACTTTAGTATTTGAAATTGAATTAATGTCTGTGAAAGCTGATGCAGCGCCGCAAGCGTCAGCACATAAATAATTTGATTTAATACCTAACCCATTTTTGGGGAAGCGGTAAATATTATTGATAGTATAAAAAAGACCTATTGCGATAGGTCTTTTTTTATCTAATTTTTGTGATAAATAGTGAGTAAACTTGCTTTAAATCATCATATCGAACAGCGAATAATACCAAATTAAAATTTTCTGATAAACTTACGCCAATTTGTTTAATTTATAAAATTTGATTGAGGTGTGTGTGGAGAACTCTGAAGCTGTTCATTCTGAAGCGTTGTTAGAAATTGAATCGGTCCATGCTAAACCATTTTCGGAACACGATAAGATTATTTTAAGTTCTTACGAAGCGGTCGTTGATGGCCTTGCCAGTTTGATTGGTAGCTATTGCGAGATTGTGCTGCATTCGCTAGAAGATTTAAATACTTCCGCGATTAAAATAGCCAATGGTGAGAATACTGGCCGTAAAGTAGGTTCTCCTATTACGGTTCTTGCATTGAAAATGTTAAAAGATATTGAAGGCTCAGAGCGTAACTTTTCTCGTTCTTATTTTACTCGCGCTAAAGGTGGCGTGCTGATGAAATCTATTACCATTGCAATTCGAAATGGTGAACAGAGAGTGATTGGGCTTTTATGTATCAACATTAATTTAGATGCACCGTTTTCTGATGTGCTACATGCGTTTATGCCAACGGCTGAAGCTGAAGAGGCTGCGTCATCAGTCAATTTTGCCAGTGATGTTGAAGAACTGGTGGATCAAACGGTTGAACGCACTATTGAAGAAATTAATACAGATAAATCAGTTTCAAATAATACAAAAAATAGACAAATTGTAATGGATCTCTACGATAAAGGTATCTTTGATATTAAAGACGCAATTAACCGTGTTGCCGACCGATTGAATATCTCAAAACATACGGTTTATCTCTATATTCGCCAGCGTAAAATTGAGGATGGAGAGAAGTGAGTTTCCAGCCTTTAACTTATACTTTGCTCGTTAATGGTTCAGTTTATGGCAGCCAGTCAGCTCGTCATGCATATCGTTTTGCTTGTGCGTTAATTGAAAAGGGGCACACATTGGTGAGCGTGTTTTTCTATCAAGACGGTGTACATAATACGTCTAGCTTAACGTTGCCGGCTAATGATGAATTTGATTTGCACAAAGCTTGGAAAACTATAGCTGCTCAACATAAGGTACGTTTAGAATCCTGTGTAGCCGCATCTTTGCGCCGTGGTATCGTAGATAGCCATGAAGCTACGACTCACCAATTATTGGCTTCAAATACCGCTCAAGAATTTGAACTCGCGGGGTTAGGTAGCTTAGCTGAGGCGTTACTAATTCAAGATAGAGTGGTGCAATTCTAATGAAATTAGGTTTTGTATTTCGATCATTCCCCCATACCACCGCTAAAGGTCGTGAAGGGCTAGATGCGTTACTAGCAACATCTGTATATAGTGAAAATATTGATGTATTCTTTATCGGAGCCGGTGTCACTCAACTACTATTGAACCAAGATCCAGAGCAAGTATTATCTAGGGATTATACCGCCGCTTTTAAATTGTTAGAATTGTATGATATTGAAAATATTTATGTGTGTGAGTTGTCATTAAAGCATTATGAAATAACGCCTTCAGCATTAATGATTCCAGTTATTCCGCTAAGCTCGCGGGATTTAAATAATAAGCTTCATCAATGTAATAAACTTCTTAGTTTTTGATCTTAAAAATCATTAAATCGGTAGGTAAAAAGATGCTTCATATCGTGAAAAATAAACCCGCCTTAGAGCAAGCTCGCCTGTTTTACTCATCTGGCGATGTCATTTTGCTGATTGAAGATGCGGTTTATACCGGAATTGAACAGATAAACATCCAAGAAGAGAAAAATGATCCAAAAGATCATTGTTTCTACCTTAAGGAAGATATTGAGGCGAGAGGCTTATCTGGTTTAGTGGTTTTTTCGGGCCAATTGGTTGATTATAATGATTTTGTTTCATTAACAGAAAAGCATGAACAATCGTTAACTTGGGAATAAAAAAGCCGAAGTATAGTTTGATACCCTCTGGATAAAAAAAATACTCCTCACAAAATTGTATATTTCTTGACACACACACCTTTGATGCATAAAATTTTGCGTCCCTATTTCTTACTATAAGATTTATAGTCAGAAGTTAGGGATAGATTTTTCACAAGCTTATTTTCGTAAATCAGGAGCTATTTAATGGCAACTATTAACCAGTTGGTACGCAAGCCACGTGTAAAGCAAGTTGTTAAAAGCAACGTGCCTGCGCTAGAAGCGTGTCCACAAAAACGTGGTGTATGTACTCGCGTATATACTACTACTCCAAAAAAACCGAACTCAGCATTACGTAAAGTATGTCGTGTTCGTCTAACTAACGGCTTTGAAGTTACTTCATACATCGGCGGTGAAGGTCACAACCTTCAAGAACACAGTGTTGTTCTTATCCGTGGTGGTCGTGTTAAAGATTTACCAGGTGTGCGTTATCACACCGTCCGCGGCGCGCTTGACTGTGCTGGCGTAAACGGCCGTAAACAAAGCCGTTCTAAGTATGGTGTTAAACGTCCTAAGTCTTAATCTTTCTTTATAAACGAGAAAGCGTTAAGTAAGGCCAAACACTAAAATAATATATTTTGTTGAAAAAACTGAAAAGTTTTGGATAACCTGAAGAAGACAACGGAGAAACATCCATGCCACGTCGTCGCGTAATAGGCCAGCGTAAGATCCTTCCAGATCCTAAGTTCAAATCTGAATTGCTGGCAAAATTTGTAAACATCCTTATGGTTGATGGTAAAAAATCAACTGCAGAGAAAATCGTTTACACTGCATTAGATACAATGGCTGAGAAATCTGGTAAAGGTCACTTAGCTGTATTCGAAGAAGCTCTTGAAAATATTCGTCCAACGGTAGAAGTTAAATCTCGCCGTGTGGGTGGTTCAACTTACCAAGTGCCTGTAGAAGTTCGTCCGGTTCGCCGTAACGCTCTTGCTATGCGCTGGATGGTTGAAGCTGCGCGCAAGCGTGGTGAAAAATCTATGGCAATGCGCCTAGCTGCTGAAATGCTAGATGCGTCAGAAAACAAAGGTACTGCTGTTAAGAAACGTGAAGACGTTCACCGTATGGCAGATGCGAACAAAGCGTTCGCACACTACCGTTGGTAATAAACTCTTTGCTTGCAAAGAGGCCGCGTTAGTTCGACCTTCTGTGCTGCGAGTTTTCTCGCAGCACTTTTTTACTATTTTAAGTGATCAAAAAATTGCTTGAAATCGAATTATGCTTGCAAGAGCATGACCCCTGAAATTCTAATTTCTATAAAATATTATTGGTTTATTAAATAAGTGATTTATAGAAATTGGTATTAGCTAAGAGGATACAACTGTGGCTCGTAAAACTCCTATAGAGCGTTACCGTAATATCGGTATTTGTGCGCACGTAGATGCAGGAAAAACAACCACAACTGAACGTATTCTATTCTACACTGGGCTTTCTCATAAGATTGGCGAAGTTCACGATGGTGCTGCAACCATGGATTGGATGGAACAAGAGCAAGAGCGTGGTATTACTATCACATCTGCTGCAACCACCACCTTCTGGCGTGGTATGGATGCTCAATTTGATGATCATCGTATTAATATTATCGATACTCCTGGACACGTAGATTTCACTATTGAAGTTGAGCGCTCTTTAAGAGTTCTCGATGGTGCTGTTGTTGTTTTTTGTGGCTCATCAGGTGTTGAACCTCAATCGGAAACAGTGTGGCGTCAAGCAGATAAATATCATGTACCTCGCATTGTATTCGTGAATAAAATGGATCGAACTGGCGCTGATTTTTTACGTGTTATTAAGCAGATTGAAAATCGTCTAGGAGCGACTCCCGTTCCTATTCAATTAAATATTGGCGCAGAAGAAGAGTTTCGAGGCATTGTCGATCTTATTAAAATGAAGGCAATTAATTGGAATGATGCAGATCAAGGCATGACTTTTAGTTATGAAGAGATCCCTGCTGACATGCAAGAATTAGCTGAAGAGTGGCGTAATAACTTAATTGAAGCTGCAGCGGAAGCATCAGAAGAGTTAATGGATAAATATCTTGAAGGTGAAGAGTTAACTGAAGCTGAAATTAAACAAGGTCTTCGAACTCGAACATTGAATAATGAGATTGTCCTTGCAACTTGTGGCTCAGCTTTCAAAAATAAAGGTGTACAAGCGGTTTTAGATGCCGTACTTGACTACTTACCATCCCCAATTGATGTTCCTGCAATTAAAGGTATTGATGAGAATGAGAATGAAGTTGAGCGTCATGCTGATGACAAAGAACCTTTCGCTGCGTTAGCATTTAAAATTGCTACAGATCCATTTGTAGGAACTCTCACTTTTATGCGAGTGTACTCTGGTGTGGTGAACACGGGTGATACTGTTTATAACTCTGTGAAGCAGAAACGTGAGCGTTTAGGACGCATTGTTCAAATGCACTCAAATAAGCGCGAAGAAGTTAAGCAAGTTTTAGCTGGTGATATAGCAGCAGCTATCGGCCTTAAAGATGTTACGACTGGTGATACTCTTTGTGATCAAAATCATAAAGTTATATTAGAACGTATGGAATTCCCTGAACCAGTTATTCAGATCGTTGTTGAACCTCGTTCGCAAGCTGATCAAGATAAAATGGCCATTGCTCTGGGTAAATTAGCGGCAGAAGACCCATCATTCCGTGTTGAAACTGACCATGAAACAGGCCAAACCCTGATTTCTGGTATGGGTGAACTACACTTAGATATTATTGTTGACCGCATGAAACGCGAATTCAGTGTTGATTGTAATGTGGGTAAACCTCAAGTGGCTTATCGCGAAACTATCCGCGGTAAAACAGAAATTGAAGGTAAATTCATCCGTCAGTCCGGTGGTCGCGGCCAATATGGACATGTTTGGTTAAAGCTAGAACCATCTGAACCGGGTGAAGGATTTGTTTTTGTAGACGAAGTCGTGGGTGGTGTTGTTCCTCGTGAATACATCAGTTCAGTAGCGAAAGGTATTGAAGAGCAAATGAATAATGGTGTGCTTGCTGGTTATCCTGTCATGGATGTCAAGGCTACATTATTCGACGGTTCATATCATGATGTAGACTCAAATGAAATGGCGTTTAAAATTGCCGGCTCAATGGCTTTCAAGAACGGTGCTCTGCAAGCGCAAC
The DNA here is from genome assembly GCF_014694375.1 of Vibrio sp. S17_S38. Lineage (GTDB taxonomy): Bacteria > Pseudomonadota > Gammaproteobacteria > Enterobacterales > Vibrionaceae > Vibrio. The sequence continues at coordinate 573 of NZ_JAAUWW010000007.1, read as the reverse complement.
CAGTGCTTTTAGAACCAATGATGAAAGTTGAAGTAACTACCCCAGAAGATTGGATGGGGGATGTGGTTGGTGATATTAATCGTCGCCGCGGCATTATTGAAGGAATGGATGAAGGTAATGCGGGTTTGAAGGTTATTCGAGCTCAGGTTCCTCTGTCTGTTATGTTTGGTTACGCAACCGACTTACGTTCCGCAACTCAAGGTCGAGCTTCGTATTCAATGGAATTTTCTGAATATGCAGAAGTACCTAAAAATGTAGCTGATGCAATTATTGCGGAACGTGGTTAATAACTTTATTAAGCTATAGCTTGATGATACCAATTGTTTATTGACCATTTTGGTAAAGAAGCAATTGACTGATTAAGTAATGAATTTATTGCGTTGACGAAAGTTGGCGCATAAAATGACAAATTCTGGCGCGTTTTGGTCTTTTTAATCAAAGCGAATCATAACTAGGAAGGAACACGATTGTGTCTAAAGAAAAATTTGAACGTACGAAACCGCACGTAAACGTTGGTACTATCGGCCACGTTGACCACGGTAAAACAACTCTTACTGCTGCTATCTGTACTAC
>NZ_JAAUWW010000006.1 GCF_014694375.1 Vibrio sp. S17_S38 | reverse complement strand
AGCTGGAATATTAGAAATTAGCAATAGCTGAGCAAATAAGTGGATCAATATTAAAACGGTGAATTTTTAAAAAAGTGGATCAGATTTCAACTGGTGTTGACAACTAAATTTTTATTACAATAAAATAAAAGGGAATGTTATGCAGTTTGACACCAAATTTGCCATTGTTATTGCTGATGATTTATTAGCTTGGCAAAAGCTAAATGTGGTCAGTTTTCTTTCTGGCGGAGTAACCTGTAGTTCTACTGTTAATACTGGAGAGTGTTACAGAGATGCATCAGGCATCGAATATTTACCGCTTTGTGTACAACCTATTATTGTACTCAAAGCTAATCGGGAGAAGCTCTCTACGTTTATCCAGCGAGCGAATCGAGAGCAGGTGGAATTGGCAATCTATATTGAAGATATGTTTGCTTCTGGTCATGATGAGGCTAATAGAGAAACTGTCAGTCAATACTCTACTGATCAACTTCCTCTGGTAGGGCTAGCAATGTTTGGTGATAAAAAACAAGTGGATAAAGTATTTAAAGGTGCCAAATTACATGACTAGCACCTGCGTAGTGGGTGCCTTTGTAAGGGTCAGCTAATCCCATTCATTGAATTTGGATCTTTCGTATTTGAGTTGTTTGGACAGGTTGCCAGAATTTCACGATGGCCTGTTTCTTTTACTTCTTCTAAAATGACGTTGAATCCCCATAAGCGATAAAGATGTTTCAATACTTCAGGGTAGTTACTATTTAATGGAACTCTATCTTGTGGGATGTGCTGCAAAGTTAATGAACGATCGCCTCTTACGTTGACATTCCAGACTTGGATATTCGGCTCTAGGTTACTTAGGTTATATTGTGAGGCCAGTTTTTCGCGAATGGCTTGGTAGCCTCCTTCGTTGTGAATGGCGCTGACTTGGATATAGTTACGTCTATCATCATCGAGTACTGAAAATAATTTAAATTCGCGGATTAATTTAGGTGAAAGATATTGGCTAATGAAGCTTTCATCTTTGAAGTTATGCATCGCAAAGTGCACAGCATCTAACCAATCCGTTCCTGCTAATTCAGGAAACCATTCTTTATCTTCCTCGGTCGGGTGTTCGCAGATGCGGCGGATATCTTGGAACATGGCAAAGCCTAAAGCATAGGGATTTATGCCACTGTAATAAGGGCTATTGTAATTGGGTTGAGCGACCACATTGGTGTGGCTATGCAGAAACTCTAAAATGAATTTATCTTCAACCAAACCCTCATCGTATAAGTGATTTAAGATGGTGTAATGCCAAAATGTAGCCCAACCTTCGTTCATTACTTGCGTTTGTTTTTGTGGATAAAAATATTGGCTAACTTTACGCACAATGCGAACAATCTCACGCTGCCACGGTTCTAATAATGGGGCATGTTTTTCAATAAAGTAGAGGATGTTTTCTTGTGGCTCACTGGGAAATCGTGATGCTTCGGTGTCTTTTTCTGAATGTGAGTTAGGCACAGTGCGCCATAGTTCATTCACTTGGGATTGTAAGTAGGCTTCACGATCTTCTTGACGTGCTTTTTCTTCTAGGATGGATATTTTTTCAGGGCGTTTGTATCTGTCCACACCGTAGTTCATTAGCGCGTGACAGGAATCTAAAGTTTGTTCGACTTCTTCGATACCATATTTTTCTTCACATTCGGTAATGTAGTTACGAGCGAAAAGCAGATAATCGATGATTGAACTGGCATCGGTCCATGATTGGAATAGGTAATTCCCTTTGAAAAATGAATTATGTCCATAACAGGCGTGCGCCATGACTAACGCTTGCATCGTGATGGTATTTTCTTCCATTAAATAGGCGATACAAGGATCGGAGTTGATGACGATTTCATAAGCCAGTCCCATGTGACCATGCTTGTAATTTTGCTCGGTTTGGATGAATTTTTTGCCAAACGACCAATGATGATAATTGATTGGCATGCCAACACTGGAATAGGCATCCATCATTTGTTCGGCGGTGATCACTTCGATCTGGTTTTCATAAGTGTCTAACCGATAATGTTTAGCAACTCTTTTAATCTCGGTGTGATACTGCTCTAACAGATCAAAGGTCCAGTCTGGTCCTGCAGATAAGGTTTTTCTGGCTATGTTCGCTTGAGTGTCTGACGACGTTGACGATGTCATGTTATCCATAGTTCAGTCCTCATACTCGTTAAAATGGCTCGTTGAAATTGCTTGTTAAAATAGATTACTTGTTAAAATGAATCGATTGTTAAAATGAGTTGCTTTGCTTTTGAAATAGTTCTCGGAAAATAGGGAAGATGTCTTCCACTGAACGGATGTTTTTCATGGCAAAGTTATCGGAATGCTCTGCAATTTTTTCATACTCAGTCCAAAGTGATTGGTGTGCTCGTTTTGTGATTTCGATATATGAATAATATTGGCAGTACGGAAGAAGTTGTTTTTCTAATAGCTCTTTGCATCGTGGGGAATCATCAGCCCAGTTGTCTCCATCTGAAGCTTGCGCGGCGTAAATATTCCATTCATTGGTTGGAAAACGATCTTTGATAATATCGCTCATCATTTTTAAGGCGCTGGATACAATCGTGCCACCGGTTTCTTGTGAATAGAAAAATTCATGTTCATCCACTTCTTTGGCTTGGGTATGATGACGTATAAAGATCACTTCAACGTTTTGATAGGTTCTGGTTAAAAATAAATACAACAAAACATAAAATCGCTTGGCAATATCTTTGGTCGCTTGATCCATTGAACCCGATACGTCCATTAGGCAAAACATTACCGCTTGGCTTGATGGAATAGGGCGGCGCTCATAGTTTTTAAAGCGCAAATCAAAGGTATCGATAAAAGGCACGCTGGCTATTTTTTTGCGGAGCTCTTCAATCTCTAACTTTATTTGGTTTTCTTCTAATGGTCTTGCTGGCTCAGACATGAGAATGTCATCCAGCATGGATTCTAATTCGGCTATTTTTCTACGTTTAGAAGCGCTCATGGCGGTACGACGCGCGAGAGATTGTTGCAAAGAACGAACAATAGCCAAGTTGCCGGGAACGCCAGAAGTTTGATAGCCGGCTCGATGGGTTTCCCATTCTGTGATTTTATTGATTTGATTTTTCTGCAGGTTCGGTAAGGCAAGATCTTCGAATAAAATATCGAGGTATTCATCTTTAGATATTTGAAAGATAAAGTCGTCTTGGCCTTCTCCATCTTGGCTTGCTTCACCTTTTCCCGATCCTGAACCACCACCGTTAGCAGGCGGGCGGTCAATTTTATCTCCTGTGATGAATTGATCATTTCCGGGATGGACGCGCTCTTTAATACCACCTTTTCCTTGGTGAAAAAAAGGCTCATTGAGATCTTTGGATGGAATAGCAATATCTTCACCCGTTTGAGTATTGGTGATAGAGCGCTGCTTTACCGCCTCAGATACGGATTTTTTTATTTGCTCTTTATTACGGCGAATAAACCGTTGGCGATTGACGGTACTTTTATTCTTTCCGTTTAATCGTCTATCAATAAATTGTGCCATAGTCTTCCCCTCAATATGGTTCACTAGACCCGCGTTTGGGCATGGACCACCGTAAACATTGATAAAGGGTTTGTTCATCAATGGCTATATCCTTGAAGTTTAAGTGATGTACACACTCAAATGTTTATCAAGGATATGCTGACTGCGTATTCCTTACTTAAGATGATTTACGCACACGTAAGTACCACTCTGCTAATAAGCGAACTTGTTTTTTGGTGTAACCTTTTTCCATCATACGTGCGACAAAGTTGTCGTGTTTCTTCTGATCGTCTTGAGAGGTTTTGGCGTTAAAGGAAATAACGGGTAATAGCTCTTCGGTATTGGAGAACATTTTTTTCTCTATGACGGTGCGTAGTTTTTCATAACTGGTCCAAGCTGGATTTTGACCATTGTTATTTGCGCGAGCACGAAGTACAAAGTTGACGATTTCGTTTCGAAAATCTTTTGGATTACTGATACCAGCGGTTTTTTCGATTTTTTCCAGTTCATCATTAAGCGCGGAACGGTCAAATAATTGCCCGGTTTCAGGATCTCGATATTCTTGGTCTTGAATCCAAAAGTCGGCATAAGTGACATAGCGGTCGAAAATGTTTTGTCCATATTCTGAGTAAGACTCTAGGTAGGCGGTTTGTATTTCTTTACCGATAAATTCCACATATTTAGGGACTAAATAGCCTTTGAGAAACTCTAAATATTTGTCTGCTATTTCTTGTGGGAATTGCTCACGCTCGACTTGTTTTTCAATGACATAGAAAAGGTGAACAGGGTTGGCTGCAACCTCACTTTGATCAAAGTTGAAGACGCGAGATAGGATCTTAAACGCGAAACGAGTTGAAAGCCCTGACATACCTTCATCTACGCCAGCATAATCTCGATATTCTTGATAGCTTTTGGCTTTAGGATCAGTATCTTTTAATGTTTCTCCATCATAAACGCGCATTTTTGAATATAGTGATGAATTTTCTGACTCTTTTAAGCGCGATAGAATCGTGAACTGAGCGAGTAACTCTAATGTGTTTGGTGAGCAAGGCGCTTTATTTAATTCACTATGAGTAAGTAGTTTTTGGTAAATCTTGATTTCTTCAGATGACCGTAAACAGTAAGGCACTTTAACAATATAAACCCGATCTAAAAAAGCCTCGTTGTTTTTATTATTACGGAATGTTTGCCACTCTGATTCATTCGAGTGCGCTAAGATCATGCCATCAAACGGTAAGGCGGAAAGCCCTTCAGTACCGTTATAGTTACCTTCTTGAGTGGCGGTCAGTAGTGGGTGTAATACCTTAATCGGCGCTTTAAACATTTCAACAAATTCCATAACTCCTTGGTTTGCTTTACACAAGGCGCCGGAATAACTGTAGGCATCGGGATCATCTTGTGAGAAGTGCTCAAGTTGGCGAATGTCGACTTTACCTACTAATGATGAAATATCTTGGTTGTTTTCATCTCCTGGTTCTGTTTTGGCAATGGCTATTTGGTTAATAATAGAAGGGCGAACTTTAACAACTTTGAATTTGGTTATATCACCACCAAAGTCATGTAAACGCTTTGCGGCCCAAGGGGACATGATGGAATGTAAATAGCGTTTCTCAATCCCATAATCACTTTTTAATACTTCACCATCTTCTTCAACATCGAATAAACAGAAAGGATGATCATTAACGGGGCTACGAACGCCATCAGCCGTTAGTACATAGATCGGAACTAGTTGCATCAGACTTTTTAGTTTTTCAGCTAATGAAGATTTACCACCACCAACGGGACCAAGTAAATACAGTATTTGTTTGCGTTCTTCTAAGCCTTGCGCTGCATGTTTTAAGTAGGATACGATTTGTTCAATCGCTTCTTCCATTCCATAAAAATGTTCAAAGGTTTTATATCGCGCAATGACTCGATTTGAGAAAATACGGCTGAGTCTTGGTTCTTTAGCGGTATCGATGATTTCAGGTTGACCAATCGCAAGTAATAGCCGTTCAGCCGCATTCGCATAAGCACTTTTATCTTGCTGACATAGTGCTAAGAAGTCTTGTAAAGACATTTCCTCGTCTTTGGCTGCTTCGTAGCGTGATTGGTAATGATCAAAAATACTCATAGTGAATCCCCCTTGAATATAACCCGATCTGACCTGATTGCTTTATCTCTTCAGGTATGCCGACTGAAATTTCAATTCATCCCTATAAATAAGCCTAGACTCGTTTTTGCATTCTGCTTAATTATTATGATCTTATTTCTTTCTTATTTACTAATCATTACAGATTTGTAGTTATAGATTGGCGGTTGAAAAGCGGGTCGGGTAAACGGGAAATAAAAAATGGCCTGTTAGTGGATAACAGGCCATGTATGATTTTAGTGAACCTATGCTATGCCTAGATGGTTAGCATAAGAGTTAAGCTATCGCTTAGGCATTAAAACTTATTATGCACTAAAAATTTGGGTAAGCTCTGTCGCTGATAAGTGGTATTGACGAGGACAGTTATGCCATGTGATCAGCATACGTTTATATTTTTCAAGCATTGGCATTTGGGCATTGAAGTAATGGTCTGCTTTAGAAAATTGAGGATATAAACCTTCTGAATCGACGAGGAAGCGAACGTAATTAACTGCTTGATGTTCAGTTGCAATATCAAAGCCTAAAAACTGTAAGCGGCGTTGATCAACATGAGATTTTTCTGCATCGGTAAGCATGTTATTGGATTCTTGCAATGCGTGGTACATCTCCATGATGTCGATAATTACACGGCATTCGTTTTCTTCTATACGACCGTAATGCTTGATCTGTTCACGCATTTGAAGCTCATAACCACGCTCAACAATCGTTTGTAGGCGTTTATATTTTAGGGCGTTCTCTGGTTCTAATTTTTCCATAATACTATATTGATTCGAAAGAATTAGACGCTGTGCATTTGTCATTTCCATTGAGGACCTCGATATAAATTAAAAATTCTTTTATACAGAATACCGGTATGGCGGAATACCGATTTCAGCGATGATCTATGACGTATAATTAGTAAGAAACGTTATCGTTATATTTGCTTAGAATCGCGACAACATTATCCATCATCTCTTTTGATGGAGGATTAACGCCTTCAAGTGGATAATCAAAACCTAACGCTTCCCATTTATGAGCGCCAAGTTTGTGATAGGGAAGCAGTTCCACTTTTTCAATATTGTCCATGTCTTTGATGAATTCACCGAGCATTTCAGCCGATTCAGAATCATCGGTATAGCCGGGAACAATCACGTAACGCAGCCATGTTTTTTGACCAATTTTATGTAAGTAGTTAGCAAAATCTAATGTTCGGTGGTTGGAAACGCCTACCAGATTTTTATGCACCTCATCTTTCATTTGCTTAATATCGAGCATAACGAGATCCGATACGGCTAAGACTTCATCGATGACATCAGTATGTTTACGAATATAACCATTGGTATCAAGGCAAGTGTGAATACCTTCAGCATGAGCGGCTCGGAAGAGGTCTCGGACAAATTCAGGTTGTAGCATTGCCTCGCCACCAGAACAGGTAATACCACCGCCAGAGGCGTTCATGAAATGACGATAAGATTTCGCTTCGGTGATGATTTCTTCTACGGTTACTTCTTTGCCACCATGCGTATCCCATGTGTCTCTATTATGGCAATACATACAACGCATTAAGCAGCCTTGAGTAAAGACAATGAAGCGGATCCCTGGGCCATCGACGGTACCACAAGATTCATAAGAGTGAATTCGACCAGTTGCTGACATTGGATTAATCCTTTGTAATTTTATGTGTTTATTTTATTACAAATGTTAGTTCTAAAACAGAGGGCGCGGGAGGATAAAAGGAGTTTCTTTGATCTAAAAGGCTATTTATTTGGGGTGAATGAATACAGTTAAGAGGGCTGAAATATTAGGATGTAAAAGAGATAAAATTACCCTACTCAGAAGAGCAGGGCTTTATTATTTTATCAATACTTCGTCTCTATTTTTAGACTATAGAGATTCTGTGAAAGTACGTGCGATAACGTCTTGTTGTTGCTCTGTTGTTAGAGAGTTGAATCGTACAGCGTATCCAGAAACACGGATAGTTAGCTGAGGATATTTCTCTGGGTGCTTAACGGCGTCTTGTAGTGTTTCACGGTTAAGAACGTTTACGTTAAGGTGTTGACCACCTTCAACAGAGGCTTCATGGTGGAAGTAACCATCCATTAGACCAGCAAGGTTCGCTTTCTTCGCTTCGTCAGTTTTACCTAGTGCGTTAGGGACGATAGAGAAGGTGTAAGAAATACCATCTTGTGCATCAGCAAACGGCAGTTTTGCAACTGAAGTAAGAGAAGCTACAGCACCTTTCTCATCGCGACCGTGCATCGGGTTAGCACCTGGAGCGAATGGAGTACCAGCGCGACGACCATCTGGTGTGTTCCCAGTTTTCTTACCGTATACCACGTTAGATGTGATAGTTAGGATAGATTGCGTTGGGATTGCATCGCGGTATGTTTTAAGTTTACGGATTTTGCCCATAAATACAGATACAAGTTCACAAGCAATGTCATCTACGCGTGAGTCGTTGTTACCAAATTTAGGGTAGTCGCCTTCGATTTCGAAATCTAGCGCTAGGCCATTTTCGTCACGAATTGGTTTAACTTTTGCGTATTTGATTGCCGATAGTGAGTCAGCTGCAACTGAAAGACCAGCAATACCACAAGCCATTGTACGACGAACATCACGGTCATGAAGTGCCATTAGAGACGCTTCGTAGCTGTATTTGTCGTGCATGTAGTGAATTGAGTTTAGCGCAGTCACATATTGTGTTGCTAACCAATCCATGAAGTGGTCCATCTTGCCCCAAAGCTCATCGTAATCAAGAATCTCAGAAGTGATCTTGTCCATTTTAGGACCCACTTGAATTTTAAGTTTCTCATCTACACCACCGTTGATAGTGTAAAGCATGGTTTTCGCAAGGTTTGCACGAGCACCGAAGAATTGCATTTGTTTACCAACAATCATTGGTGATACACAACAAGCGATTGCATAATCATCAGATGCTAGGTCAGGGCGCATTAGGTCATCATTTTCATACTGGATAGAAGAAGTATCTATTGATACTTTTGCACAGAAGTGCTTAAAGCCAGTAGGAAGTTGCTCAGACCAAAGAACCGTAATGTTTGGCTCTGGGCTTGGACCCATTGTGTATAGGCTATTTAGGAAACGGAAGTTACTACGAGTCACTAATGTACGACCGTCAAGACCCATACCACCCATTGATTCTGTCGCCCAGATTGGGTCACCAGAGAACAATTCATCGTATTCAGGTGTACGTAAGAAACGAACCATACGTAGTTTCATAACGAAGTGGTCAATCATTTCTTGCGCTTGTGCTTCAGTAATTTTACCTGCCGCAATATCACGTTCGATAAAGATATCGAGGAATGTAGAAGTACGACCAAGAGACATTGCCGCGCCATTTTGAGATTTAACCGCCGCTAAGTAGCCGAAGTAAGTCCACTGAATCGCTTCTTGAGCAGTTTGTGCAGGCTCAGAGATATCACAACCGTATGTAGCTGCCATTTCTTTAATTTGGCCTAGTGCACGATGTTGCTCTGCAATCTCTTCACGAAGTTGCATCGTCGCCGTTAGATCTTCGCCTTTTTCAAAACGCTCTTGTAGAGATGTAAATTGAGCGAATTTATCTTTCATTAGCATGTCGATACCGTAAAGCGCGATACGGCGGTAATCACCAATGATACGACCACGGCCGTAAGCATCAGGAAGGCCAGTTAATACGCCAGATTTACGACATTTCATGATATCTGGGGTGTAGATATCAAAAACACCTTGGTTGTGTGTCTTACGGTACTCAGAATAAATTTTAGAGATTTGAGGGTCTAAAGTACGACCGTATGCTTTACAAGAACCTTCAACCATACGCACACCACCATTTGGAATGATGGCGCGTTTTAGTGGTGCTTCTGTTTGAAGACCAACGATAGTCTCAAGGCTTTTGTTAATGTATCCAGCATCATGCGAAGTGATAGTAGAAATAACAGAGGTATCAAAATCAAGAGGAGCAAGAGTCTTGTTCTCGATTTTAATGCCTTCCATTACTTGAGCCCAAAGCGCGTCAGTGGCTTCAGTACCCTCAGAAACTAGGAAAGATTCATCACCTTCATAAGGTGTATAGTTCTTTTGAATGAAATCACGAACGTTTACTTCATTTTGCCAATCACCTTGTGCAAAACCTTCCCAAGCTTTAGCAAATTGCTCTGCCATGACATACCTACCTTTTTAGTAGAAAAAATACGTACTGTAATAGGACACTAAAATAAAGTGAGTCTATCGCCTTTAGGCACCAGTACACTCTGATTAATAATAATACGAATAGATTGAGTTGAGCTTCTATTCGTATTGTTACTATTACGTGAACATCCTTGCTCAAAGAACGAGAAACATGTGGTAATTTAGTTATAACTCCACTTTAAAAATCAAAAATAACATACGGTTAGCTAGAGTATGTAGCCTTGCGAATATAACATGGCTAGATAGTATTTAACGTTTAACTACAATCCAAATAAGCGTAGCGGTTATTGTTTGAATCGTAAACCAGTCCACAGGGATCTATAAGTGAAATACAACTCTCAGTAATAGATAACGTATTTTTTTCGTTTAACTATTTTAGATAAAATTACCAATAATGAGGTATGTCAGTGTTGATCTGGATCACTTTTTTCTAAAAAATCCCATTAATAATAAAATATTTTTGTAAAAGTTATAGGTTTTTTTGATGCGGAGGGAGAGTGGTAACCCGAGGGGATTGTTCTACTCCGTGAAGAGCAGAACAATATAAAGTGACCGATTATTCTTTGTCAGTTTGTTCAGATAGAGATTGCTTGATACTAGCTTTACTAGATCTCACCATGTGAACATGTAAATCACGTTGTGGGAATGGAATGATGATACCTTCTTTATCAAAGCGTATTTTCACCGCGCGTGTCACTTCGCGTTTTACATCAATTAAGTCATCGGTTTTCACCCAAGGCCGAACCACAAAATTAACAGCGTGATCACTTAATGAATCGACTTGGATAATTGGTTCTGGTGTTTTCAATACACGTTCGTCAGCATCTAGTATTTCTTTAAATATAGCTTCTGCTTGTGGAATAGAGTCGCCATGACCAATGCCAAACACCATATCGACTCGGCGTACTTTCTCAAATGTCCGATTAATAATGACATCGCCCCATATTTTTGAATTAGGAATAAGTAGGACTTCATTATCGAAGGTTCGAATGGTCGTGTTCACTAAGCTTACTTTACTGACTTTTCCTTCTACACCAGCGGCGCTAACCCAATCTCCAACATCAAATGGTCGGTAAATGAGGACCATGATCCCAGATGCAAAATTAGATAGTGTATCTTGTAGGGCAAAACCAATGATGATACCGGCCACACCAAAGCCTGCCAATATTGGCGTTAAATCTAACCCAACTTGCGCCAAAGCGATTAAAAAGGCGATGGAATAAATTAACTTGGCGGTTATTGACACTAAAAATTGTTGTATCAAATAGCTGAGTTTTAAATGGGTTGTTTTAACCATGCTGCTCACCAATCGGTTTGTACCTTTAGCGAGGATATGAGCAATAGCTAAAATCAAAATGAACATGAAAATATTGAATAAAAGGTTTGGACTATTAATAACAAGCCACTTGCTTACCTTTGTACAGATGGTGGATAGAGTCGAGGTGACCATGCCCCAGCTGAGGAAATCATGGGTAATTGCGCCTGTGGCGGTAAACAGCTGCTGTTTAAAGTCAACGGTATTGAGGCCAAGTGGTTCGGCAATCTCAATGTAGCTATCAAGCATCTTGCTATAAGTATCAATATTACGTTGGAGATAATTCAGTTCTAGATCAAATTGACCTTTTTGATCGGCCGGGACTTTATCCAGTTGTTTATTTAAGGCTAATTGACGGTTTAATGAGTAATGCAGCGAGGCAGATGTGAACTTAGCTACATTATTGACTTGGTGGCGAAATAACGACATCACCAACGTATTATCTTCGCCCAGCTTACCTAGCCATAAGTAGTTTTGATATTGAAAACCATGCACTTTTGCAAGCGCTTGGCGGTGTTCATTTAATGGTATTTGCAGTAATAATCGATCTTCTTTACTCGCGTCATGGACACCTTTTTGTAAGTTGATGATCGTGCGGTCTAAATACGCTAAATACTTACTGTCATAGTTTATCTGCTTATGCATTTGTTCAATTAAAAACGGGACATTGCGATCTTTTTTGTCCATCGCATCCGATAGGCTACTGCGTAACTTGTTATAGTTCTCGAAGAGTTCTAGTTGAAGTATAGAGAGTTGTTCGCCACTGGCATTTTTTGCTTGTTTGGCTAATTCCTCTATATTTTTATTCTGCTCAATGATTTTTTGTTGATAGCTAGGCGCATTGACGACAGGATCAGCCCAAGAGAACGTACTCAAGCAAGATAAAAAAGTTAAGAGGATAATGGAGAAATAGCGCATAGGTTGTAAAAGCCAATCAATAAAGAACAATAGTCGCTATTATTGCTAAGTTTATAAGAAACGCAACCAAGAGGCGGTGAGTTTACAGTTAAAAGAACCAAGCAATTAATTGAATGGAGTCGGTGTGATGAAATAAAACGCCATTCGTTATTTTCTTGTTACGACCTTGTCATGAAGTATGAGTTTGTGTTATTGAGTACTCTAACAATTGATTAACGTATGATAGTAATCAAAATATTTAACACTAAAAGACCAATTAAGCTGACGTGCAGCCCGAATTATATTCCGATTTTGGTTTCTCAGCTAAACTGCATATATACTAACAGTCTTATCCCATTGACGGATGGTGGGGAAAATACAAGGAGTTGTAGCGGATGACAGTTGTACCCGCGTTGGATATAAAAAATCTTCATAAAACCTTTGGTCAAAATGAAGTACTCAAAGGAATATCTTTATCTGCCAATCAAGGTGATGTCATTTCTATTATTGGCTCTTCCGGTTCAGGTAAGAGTACATTTCTGCGTTGCATTAATTTGCTTGAAACACCGACTTCTGGCGAGGTTTGGGTAAAGGGCGAATTAATTAAAATGAAAACAAACCGACAAGGTGAATCTTTACCTGTTGATGAAAAACAAGTTCAACGTATTCGTTCTCGCCTTGCAATGGTGTTTCAAGGTTTCAATTTGTGGTCACATTTAACCGTTCTTGAAAATGTCATTGAAGCCCCTATTCATGTATTAGGTATTCCAAAAGCAGAAGCAATTGAACATGCAGAGCTACTTTTAAAGAAAGTCGGCCTGTATGACCGTAAAAATTATTATCCAGGTCATTTGTCTGGAGGGCAGCAACAACGTGCGGCGATTGCTCGTGCTTTGGCAGTTGATCCCGAAGTGATGTTATTTGATGAACCAACCTCTGCTTTGGATCCTGAGCTCGTAGGCGAAGTGCTAGGTGTAATGCGTGATTTGGCCGAAGAAGGTCGAACTATGCTGGTGGTTACGCATGAAATGGCATTTGCACGAGATGTATCAAGTCATGTTATGTTTCTTCATCAAGGGATTGTGGAAGAAGAAGGGCATCCTGAACAATTATTTAACCACCCTGAATCAGATCGCTTTAAGCAATTTATATCATCGGTTTATTGATGACATTGCCTTAATTATTTTTAAGGTGATCAATAATTCAACGTGATGCTTATATTTCTAAATTATTTTGAGTGTATAGCGTTACGTTAAATAACAGGTCGAAGACCTAACAACAATATAATAAAAATACATGATGTGCTCAAATATGAAGAGCATAAGTAATAATCACAGGAGTATGGATATGAAAAAGTGGTTTTTAGTCGCAGCCATAGCAGCAACTGCTGTATCAGGACTTGCACAAGCCAAGGATTGGAAATCAGTGCGTTTTGCGACAGAGGGAGCTTATCCTCCGTTTAATTACACAAATTCTGATGGCACATTAGGCGGTTTTGATGTCGATTTAGCTAATGCTATTTGTAAAGAAATGCAGGCGAAATGTCAGGTTGTCCCGCAAGATTGGGATGGCATCATTCCTGCTTTATTAGCTCGTAAATATGATGCGATTATTGCAGGTATGTCGATAACAGAAGAGCGCAAAAAGAAAGTCGCGTTTACTCATAAATATGCATTAATACCAAATAAGTTTATTGCTAAAAAAGGTGCTGATATTAAATTCACCAAAGAAGGCTTAAAAGGTGTGAAAATTGGTGTCCAGCGTTCAACTACTCATGACCAATATATTGAAGACAACTATAAAGACATTGTTGATGTAGTTCGTTACGGTACTTTTGATGAAGCCTATCTGGATCTTGAAAGTGGACGAATCGATGCCGTATTTGGTGATGCTTCTGCACTTCAAAGTGGTATGTTAGATAAAGTTGAAGGTTATGAGTTTACTGGTCCATCTTTGACTGATGAAAAATGGTTTGGTGATGGTTTTGGTATAGCGGTTCGTAAACAAGATCAAGATCTTGCTGACCAAATTGATAAAGCTATTGATGCATTACGTGCAAAAGGCGTTTATCAACAAATCGCGGCTAAATATTTTAGCTACGACGTTTACGGTAAATAATAGACGTTCTTTCATTTAAAAGCCGCAATACCTAACCTTCAAAGGGTATTGCGGCTTTTCAGAAATTAGATACTTATGATATTCGATTTTTTACAAGGCTATGAAGATACAATTTTAAAGGGAGCACTGGTAACGATTGAAGTTGCAGTGTTGTCTTTATTGGTTGCTGTGGTATTAGGCATGTTGGGTGCGCTCGCAAAATTATCGCCTTATCGTTGTGCGAGAATGGTCGCGACCGCCTATACAACCATCATCAGAGGGATCCCAGATCTTGTGTTGATGATGTTGATTTTCTTTGGAGGCCAGATCCTGCTTAACAATTCGTTGTATGCATTAAATGAGCACATTAATTCTTGGATGACGAGTTATAACCCCGCTCATGAATGGACGGGATATTTACCTGATTATATCGATGTTAGTCCTTTTGCTGCGGGTATATTAACGATTGGGTTTATTTTTGGTGCTTATATGGCTGAAACATTTCGTGGTGCCATCATGGCGGTCGATAAAGGTGAACTGGAAGCAGCAAAAGCATACGGCATGAATGGCAGCTTAGCATTTAGACGTATTTTATTACCGCAAATGGTTCGTCATGCTATTCCAGGTTTTGGCAATAACTGGTTAGTACTACTGAAAACGACGGCTCTCGTCTCAATTATTGGTTTAGAAGATATGGTCCGAGTTGGGGCGTTAGCCGCGGGTTCGACCAAAATGCCGTTTACTTTTTATATGACAGTGGCGGTTATTTTCTTATTTTTTACCAGCATTTCAATTGCGCTACTTAGGCTCTTGGAACGCAAATATACGTTACATACGAGGTAGGCATGGATTTTTCAGTTATTGTTGATAGCTTGCCTTTATATGTTGGTGGCTTGTGGACTACATTTTGGTTAGTAGGTTTATCGTTAATTATTGGTTTATGCCTTGCCATTCCTGCCGCGCTTGCAAGAACCAGCTCTAATGCCTTTATTAATTTTCCAGTGTGGTGTTACAGCTATTTTTTCCGTGGAACTCCTCTTTTAGTGCAGTTATACCTTATTTACTATGGTATGAATCAATTTATGCATGTTAAGGATACGCTTTGGGAACACGCTTGGTTTTGCGCCTTAGTGGCATTTGTGCTTAATACTGGAGCTTATACGGCGGAGATCGTTGCTGGTGCTATCCGTGGATTAGATAAAGGCGAGATTGAAGCGGCGAAAGCGTATGGAATGTCCAATATTAAAATGTATCGCCGTATTATTTTACCGAGTGCATTGAGAAGGGCTCTTCCTGCTTATAGTAACGAAGTGATTTTTATGCTGCATGGCTCTGCGATTGCAGGGATCGTGACAATCATGGATATCACGGGTGTGGCTCGCTTAGTGAATTCAAGAACCTATGCCCCGTTTGAAGCTTTTTTTACGGCAGGGATCTTCTATATGATTTTAAGTATGTCGATTATTTATCTATTCAAATTGACAGAAAAAAGATTACTAGCTTACACCAGACCATTGAGTTGAAATCTTTTTTTGAACATAAAAACGCCGGCTTAAATGTTGTATTTAGCCGGCGTTTTTTTAGGTATTTATCTTCGGCTTATTTAAACTCAGACCAAATTGGTGCGTGATCGGATGGTTTTTCAATGCCGCGCAACTCATAGTCAATGCCCGCATCAATACATTTTGCGGCAAGACTTGGCGTGGCTAAAATTACATCAATGCGTAGACCTCGATTATCATCAAAACCACGTGAACGATAGTCAAACCATGAGAATTGGTCATCAACTTGTGGATGAAGGTTGCGGAAGGTATCTTCAAATCCCCAGTCTAACAGCGTTTTCAGCCATTCTCTTTCTTCAGGCTGGAATGAGCATTTTCCCGTTTTTAGCCAGCGTTTTGCGTTAGGTTCACCAATGCCAATATCTAAATCAATTGGGCTAATGTTGATGTCGCCCATCACGATCACTTGTTCATCATTGGTGTGAGTAATATTTAGATGGGTCATTAAATCTTTATAAAACTGACGTTTATAAGGATATTTAACCTCATGATGAATACTATCACCTTGAGGAAAGTAGCCATTCATAACAGTGGTTTTTTGTCCTGACTCATCTTCTAATGTCACCATGATCATGCGGCGTTGATGCTCATCTGTATCAGTTGCAAACCCACGTTGTACAGAAATAGGTTTTTGCTTACATAACATAGCCACGCCGTAATGTGCTTTTTGGCCATGGAAATAAACGTGATAACCCATTGCTTCAACGGCTTCTAAAGGGAAGGCTTCATCATGCACTTTGATTTCTTGCAGGCCAATCACGTCTGGTTGATGCTTATCAATAATAGCTTGTAATTGGTGAAGGCGGGCACGCAGGCCATTTATATTAAATGAGATTGCTTTCATTGGGATTCTACTTTCCTTTTAAAGTTTGGAACATCTTAAAGCTAAGAGGGGAAAAGTAAAAGTGGGCAAACCGATATTGTCCGGTTTGCCCACTTAATTGAATGGTTAATCAGCAGAAATTGGCTTATTCAGTAAACCAATAACCAAGATTAAGTAACTTGACCAGTAGTTGTATTGCTTCTGGAAAAGAGGTGATCTGATTAAGAATATCTGCGTTTATTTCGTCTTGTTCTGTTAAACAAGGAACAAAACTGAGCAAGCTTTCATCTAAAGTGAATACCTCACCATTGATAAATAGAGTCAGTGGTAGGTTTTCATGATAAAGCACTCGTAGACCTTGAACTTTAAATAAGCTATCACCTGATTCAATGTGGAGCATTAAATCATCCGCCGTCCAGTATTCTTCTGGTTGAAGCATATTTAATTGATGGCGAGATTGGCTTAGCATACAACCTAAAAAGGACTCTAATAACTCCGGTTGCTGCGTTGCTTTTTGTAGCATGTCTACCATGATTGCAGCATCTTTCGTTTGGATCATACCGTGGCGTTCTTGTGCTTTTTGATCGGGATTATGTAAATGTGTATCACCAATATCACAGGCTAAAACGTAATCAGCGAAGTTGCTGAGTAGTTCTTGTTCCTTTGGTGAGCGATAACCGACCGAGTAGCTCATTGAGGCTTCTAAAGCATATCCATCATGGGGAAAGCCCGGTGGAATATATAAGACATCACCGGGTTCCAGCACATCATCAATAATGGCATCAAAAGAATCTATCTGGCGCAGCGCTGAATTACGACAAACCTCTTCATATTGACCTTCATCTTTTGCACCTACACGCCAATGACGCTTACCTAAACCTTGGCAGATAAAGACATCGTATTGATCGATATGAGGACCAACGCCGCCATTGGGCATAGCAAAGCTCACCATTAAATCATCAAATAACCAGCCGGGCATGGTTTTGAAAGGGGCAAGCATATCATTTACTTGTGGATGCCAATGGTTTGCTGCTTGTACTATCAAGGACCAATTACTTTCGCCCAGTTCAGCAAATTTATCTTCAGAAAATGGGCCATGTTCCGCTTGCCAATCATTATTTAAATTAGAGATAAAGCGTGAGTCAATTTCTTCTTCCATTGTAAGACCGGCTAATTCATCTGGGCTGATTGGGTCAACAAACCCTTCTTCTTGAGTGTTAAAGAAGAGAGCTCCTTTAATGATAGTCGGTTTTTTCTGCCAATATTCAGCTAGAAATTCAGAGAAAGAAAATGATAATTGATACATGATTAGCCTTAGAAGGAGCAAACAGGGGCGCGATTGTATCAGAAAAATAATAAAAAAGGAGGGTGCTTATGGATAGCCGAGGTGAACAATAAAAAGCAAAAAGGGCTAGCCGAAGCTAACCCTTGAGGCGTCATCCTGAATCATGATGAAGGAGTATCGTTCAGGATCTCCTAAAGCTATCGACTTCACAGCTTAACGTAGGAGATTCCAAACAGTTCGTTCCTCACTTTTGGAATGACGAATGTTATTTGTTCGAGTAACGAATTTCGTCTATTTCAACAAATCCGTCAATTTAACCGCATCACCAATGTAGTTAGCAGGTGTCATCTGTTTAAGACGCTCTTTTTCATCTGCTGGGATTTCTAGTCCATCAATAAATACACGCATGCCTTCGCCATCAACACGTTTACCGCGAGTCAGTTCTTTTAACTTCTCGTAAGGTTTTTCAATGCCGTAACGACGCATAACGGTTTGTACTGGTTCTGCTAATACTTCCCAGTTTTTGTCTAACTCAGCTTCAAGTGCTGCGCGGTTGACTTCGAGTTTGCTAATGCCACGCATAACAGAAGAATAAGCGATTAATGCATAGCCACAACCGACACCTAAGTTACGAAGAACTGTTGAGTCAGTAAGGTCGCGCTGCCAGCGAGAAATCGGCAGTTTTTGTGCTAAATGACCAAAGATAGCATTGGCTAAACCAAGATTACCTTCTGAATTTTCAAAGTCGATTGGGTTCACTTTATGTGGCATGGTTGAAGAACCAATTTCACCGGCAATCGTTCTTTGTTTAAAGTGACCCAATGCAATGTAGCCCCAAATATCACGATCAAAATCGATTAAGATGGTATTAAAGCGTGCAATGGCATCAAACAACTCAGCAATATAATCATGCGGTTCGATTTGAGTCGTGTACGGGTTCCAGTCAACACCGAGAGATTTAGTAATAAACTCTTCGCTAAATGCATGCCAATCGAGTTCAGGATAAGCTGAGATGTGAGCATTGTAGTTACCAACCGCGCCATTGATTTTGGCTAGGATTTCAACATTAGCGATTTGCTTGAATTGACGTTCCATGCGGTATGCCACGTTCGCCATTTCTTTACCCATAGTAGAAGGTGAAGCAGGCTGACCGTGTGTACGAGACAATAAAGGAATATCACGATATTCGATTGCAAGGCCTTTTATCGCATCAATGATGGTACGAATTTGTGGCAAAATCACTTCATCACGTGCTTCTTTTAGCATTAAAGCGTGTGAAGTGTTATTGATATCTTCAGAAGTACAGGCGAAGTGAATGAATTCACTCACTGCGTGTAATTCTGGCATTGCTTCAACTTTTTCTTTCAGGAAATATTCAACCGCTTTGACATCGTGGTTGGTTGTCGATTCAATGGTTTTGATACGGTTAGCATCTTCTTCAGAGAAAGTGGCCGCTAAGTTATCAAGAAATTGAGTTGCTTCAGTACTAAAAGCAGGGACTTCTGAAATTTCAGTGGTCGCTGCAAGCTTCTGTAACCAACGGATTTCAACAATAGTACGATACTTAAGTAAACCGTACTCACTGAAGATTTCGCGTAACGCAATCGTTTTACTTCCGTAACGGCCGTCTACCGGTGAAACAGCAGTCAATGCTGACAGTTCCATGTGGATCTCCTGAATTAAATTGAGTGTGTTTGAATGTGAAATAAATGAGGTATTTTTATCATCATATTTTGTCTAAGCATCTAAGCTCTTGCTAATAAAATTTTAGCTTGCTCGACCATTTTCTTTCGACCTAACAATAAATGACGACGTTTACCGCCAACCTGACGCCATAACACGGCGCAGCGCATGCCAGCTAATAAAAGGGCTCGAACTTTATGTTGATTGGTGGTTTGTTGTAATATGGCTGGCGTTCCTGCTATTTGAATTCTAGGTCCAACAGGGCTGATGACATCTAAATAGACACTTGCAAGATTGCTGATCATTTGATGATCGAATAAATCATAATGTTCAGTTTGACGAGAAACCGTTTCTAAACGATCGCCAAGTTGTGCCATAGCATCCGAGCGGGCATTCAGTTTACGTTCAAGCGACATTATACTGATAATGTAACGGGTCGCTTCTGTACCACTTGGGCTATTATCGATACCTTTAATTAAAGTCTCTAATCCAAGTTTTAAATTGGACTCCTCGCCGAACACATCTAAAGTGCTGCTTGGATTCATATTGATAATCGTTTTTAGAGTGGCTTCAAATGCGTCGTTATCACAATGTCCGTTTTTAGCTACCTGTTGAACAAGCGCAACGGCTTGGCAGATCCCAGCGAAAGCGATGGTACGGTCATAAAGGGTTTGAGCCACGGTTGATCTCCAAAACGATAAATAACAAATTAAATGTGATGATATAAATAGGGCCTCCATAATGGAAGCCCAATAAATGACTTAAATTCGAGCCTCGATGATACCACCACCAAGGCACACTTCGCCAGAGTAGAACACAGCCGATTGACCGGGTGTTACGGCAACTTGTGGTTCATCAAAGATGACACGGATATTGGTGTCATTAATAGGTTCAATAGTACAAGCAATATCTTGCTGGCGATAACGCGTTTTTACTGTGCAACGTAATGGATCAGTGATTACTTTACGATCGACCCAATCTAGTTGAGAGGCAAGTAACCCGGTTGATTTTAATAATGGATGCTCGCCACCTTGAACTGCAATTAATACATTACGTTGCAAATCTTTTTCAGCAACATACCAAGGATCTTCGTTACCACCGCCGCCTTTTTGACCGCCAATGTGTAAGCCTTTACGTTGGCCAAGCGTGTGATACATCAAACCTTGATGCTCACCAATAACTAAACCTTCTGGCGTTTCAATTTTACCCGGTTGGGCTGGTAAGTAACGGGATAAGAATTCAGTGAATTTACGCTCGCCAATAAAACAAATACCTGTGGAATCTTTTTTCTTGGCCGTGATCAGGTCTTGTTCTTCAGCAATGCGGCGTACTTCTGGTTTCTCTAGCTCACCAACAGGAAACAAACTGCGTGCAACTTGTTCATGGCTGAGTGTATATAAGAAATAACTTTGATCTTTATTACTATCTATACCGCGTAGCATTTTAGGCTTGATACCTGCCGCTTGTTCTTCTGCAGTTGGAAAAGTGCGACGAACGTAATGACCCATAGCAATAAAGTCAGCTTCAAGGACTTCATCAGCAAACTCTAAGAAGGCTTTAAATTTGATTTCTTTATTGCACAGAATGTCTGGGTTTGGGGTGCGTCCAGCTTTATATTCGGCTAAGAAGTATTCGAACACGTTGTCCCAATATTCAGCAGCGAAATTAATGGTATGCAAATGGATACCGAGTTTGTCACACACAGCCTGTGCATCGGCAAGATCTTCTGCTGCAGTACAATATTCTTCGTTATCATCTTCTTCCCAGTTTTTCATGAAAAGGCCTTCAACTTGGTAGCCTTGCTGCTGAAGAAGATAAGCTGAAACGGAGGAATCTACACCGCCGGACATTCCGACAATGACTTTCTTTTGGCTGTTATCTGACATCTATGAATACCACTTAATTTAACTGGGCGAGATTCTAGCAGAAACTCATCTGTGGTTACACCTTTCTTGCTAGTGATAAAACGTGATATTTACCAGGCTGTAAATCGCCTAAATCCCATTCCCCAATCGAACACCGAATCAGTCTAAGTGTCGGAAAACCTATGTTGGCCGTCATGCGGCGAACTTGACGGTTTCTTCCTTCGATAATCGTAATACAGAGCCACGTTGTTGGAATAGCGGCGCGAAAACGAACGGGTGGGTTTCTTTCTTCAATATCTGGTTTTGATATTAATTCAACTTTGGCAGGTAAGGTCATTCCATCTTTGAGTTCAACGCCTTGACGAAGTTTATCTAGATCTAATTCACTTGGTACACCTTCAACTTGCACCCAATAGGTCTTAGGGGATTTAGATTGTGGTTGCGTGATCTTGGCTTGTAATACGCCATCATTGGTCAGCACCATTAAACCTTCACTATCGCGATCTAATCTACCAGCAGCGTAAACTTCCTTTATATCAATAAAATCAGCTAATGTTTTACGTCCGTTACCATCCGTAAATTGGCTTAGTGTGTCATACGGTTTGTTAAATAACAGCACAATGCGTTCTGATTTTGAGATTTTTTTTGGTTTTATTTCTTGATGTTTGTAGCTTAGATTTTTATTTATAGAACCCTTTTTAAACTTAGATTGTGTTTTAAACGAACTTGAGGTTTTTGATTTGTTTGATGTTCGAGAAAGGGCTGTCATGTTAAGTACCTTGCAAAAATGTAAACAAACTGGGTGAGTAAGTTTTAAAAATCTCAGATTTGATCTAGTATGGAGCGCACTGAAAATGAAGATTGTACAGATAATAGATGCAGAAACGAATTTTGTTTAATTTAATATGTTCTATTATCGGTAAAAACCGGGGGGAGGGGTAAACCCATCTCTTCTACAGTCACGCAGCCAACTCCCAACATTTCGGCTGTTCGAACTCTATAGGGAAATTCAATGTCTACAACTAATACTAATCAAAAGCAGCCTACTATTATTTATACCATTACGGATGAAGCCCCAGCTTTGGCGACACATTCATTATTGCCAATTATCCGAGCTTTTACTGCTTCTTCAAATATCGCTATTGATACCCGCGACATTTCATTAGCTGGTCGAATCATCGCAAATTTTCCTGAATATTTAACTGAAGAACAACGTATTGGTGATGCACTAACTGAGTTAGGCGAATTAGCTAATACACCAGAAGCTAATATTATTAAATTGCCAAATATTTCAGCTTCTATTCCGCAATTGCGTGCAGCAATTAAAGAGTTACAAGCGAAAGGTTATGCGCTTCCAAATTATCCTGATGAACCAAAAACAGATGAAGAACGTTTAATTCAAGACACTTATGGAAAGATTAAAGGCAGCGCAGTAAATCCAGTATTGCGTGAAGGTAACTCTGATCGTCGAGCGCCACTTTCTGTTAAAAATTACGCTAAGAAAAACCCACATTCTATGGGGGGTTGGGATAAAAACTCAACTTCTCATGTAGCAAGTATGGGAAACAATGATTTTTATGGTAGCGAAAAATCAACCACAATTGTTGGAGCAACTTCTGTACGTATTGAACATGTGGATGCAGCAGGAAGTATTGAAGTACTGAAATCTGAATTTGCTTTAAAAGATAAAGAAATTATTGATGCTGCTGTGTTAAATAAATCAGCGCTGGTTGAGTTTTTTGAGAAAGAAATTACGGCTGCAAAAGAGCAGGGAATTTTGCTTTCATTGCATCTAAAAGCCACCATGATGAAAGTATCGGATCCTGTTATTTTTGGCCATGCTGTAAAGGTATATTATAAAGATGTTTTTGCTAAATACGGCAGCTTGTTTGAAGAGTTAGGCGTTGATGTAAATAATGGTCTTGGTGATGTTTATAGCAAAATAGAATCATTGCCAGCGGACCAAAAACAAGAAATTGAGCAAGCGATTCAAGCGGTGTATGCAACTCGCCCAGCGTTAGCGATGGTTGATTCAGACCGCGGTATCACGAACCTGCATGTTCCAAGTGATGTGATTGTAGATGCATCAATGCCAGCAATGCTTCGTTCATCTGGTAAAATGTGGAACAACGATGGCCAATTGCAAGACACTAAAGCGATGATCCCAGACCGTTCATATGCAGGTGTTTATCAATCCGTTATTGATTTCTGTAAGTTACATGGCGCATTTGATCCAACGACAATGGGAAGTGTACCCAACGTTGGTTTAATGGCTCAAAAAGCAGAAGAGTACGGTTCACATGATAAAACGTTCGTGGCGAAAAAAGCCGGTGTTGTTCGTGTTATTGATGCAAACAATAAAGTCTTACTTGAGCAAGATGTTCAAGAAGGTGATATTTTCCGTATGTGCCAAGTTAAAGATGCTCCAATTTTAGATTGGGTAAAACTTGCTGTAACACGTGCTAAAGCAACTGGCGTTCCTGCGGTGTTCTGGCTAGATGAAAACCGTGCGCATGATGCAGAACTTATCAAAAAAGTGAATGCCTATTTACCAACATTTGATATCAATGGTCTTGAGATTAAGATCCTTGATCCAGTAGCCGCGACTAATTACTCACTTGAGAGAATTAAAGAAGGGTTAGATACCATATCGGTTACTGGTAACGTATTGCGTGATTACTTAACCGATTTATTCCCAATTCTGGAACTTGGTACATCAGCGAAAATGCTATCAATTGTACCGCTTATGAATGGTGGTGGCTTATTTGAAACAGGTGCTGGTGGTTCTGCGCCTAAACACGTTCAACAAGTTGAAAAAGAGAACCACCTACGCTGGGATTCATTAGGTGAATTTTTAGCTTTAGCAGCGTCTTTAGAGCATTTAAGTACGGTAACGGGTAACACTAAAGCAAAAGTTTTAGC
Source organism: Vibrio sp. S17_S38 (assembly GCF_014694375.1). Classification (GTDB taxonomy): domain Bacteria; phylum Pseudomonadota; class Gammaproteobacteria; order Enterobacterales; family Vibrionaceae; genus Vibrio. The sequence continues at coordinate 152,026 of NZ_JAAUWW010000006.1, read as the reverse complement.
TGATGCTCTGGATAAAGCAACGGGACAGTTCCTTGATGAGAACAAATCACCTTCACGTAAAGTCGGTGAGCTTGATAACCGTGGTAGTCACTTTTACCTAGCGTCTTTCTGGGCGAAAGCATTATCTGAACAATCAGTAGATGCTGAATTAGCAAAAGAGTTCTCTTCGATTGCAGCTGAGCTTGCACAAAAAGAATCGACTATTGTTGCTGAATTGAACGGTGCTCAAGGGGCTCCTGGTGATTTGGGTGGCTATTATTTTGTTGATGATGCGAAAGTATCTGGACTGATGAGAGCAAGTGAAACCTTAAATAGCATTATTGATAATATTTAATAGAATCAACTAATATTGATCAAATATACAAGCGGCTTATAATGAGCCGCTTTTTTTATGATTTTAAATATGTTACTAAGTGTTATCTGTTCACGTCTTTATCAATTGATTTATTATGTCTCAACCTTTGTATCTAGATTTTGACTCTCCTATCTATATTAATCATATTCAAAATACAGCGTGCTATACCTCTATTTTAGTTGCTGAGTTGGCGAAAAGCGTTCCGTCTATTACTGACGAATTTCAGCAGGCCGTCATACTTGGTGCGAAGTGGCATGATATAGGTAAGAAATTTATTCCTAAATCGATATTGTCTAGTCCTAATAAATTGAATAGGCATCAATTTCTTCTGATGAAAAAACATCCGGAGCTTGGATTGACTTATTTCAATCAGGTACCGCATGAATGCGACGATAAAACTGCCGAGATAGTTCGCGATATTATTTTATACCATCATGAAAAATATGATGGTAGCGGTTATCCTTTAGGATTATCAGAGAATGATATTCCTCTCGCTGCTAGAATTGTCACTATTGCCGATGTGTTTGAAGCATTGACAACGAGTAATAGAACTTACAGAGAGGCTAATAGCTTTGATAACGTAAAGCAGCATATTATTGATGAGCGAGGTAAGTCGTTTGATCCTACGATTGTTGATGCCTTTTTAAACTCGGCAGCACAATGGCAACAACAATTGAAAGACTTTAGTTAAATAATAAAAAAGCGACTCAAATGTCGCTCTTAATGGTGATCAATCTTGTATAGGATGTTTAAAAGTTATTTACTTTGATCATCGACAGGCATAACTAAGCTTGCATGAGAGCCTTTAGGTCCTTTTTCAACTTCGTAGGATACTTGTTGTCCTGCTTTTAATGTACGGTATCCATCCATCTTAATTGTTGAATAGTGGGCAAAGATATCCCTTCTTCGCCTTCCGGGCAGATAAATCCAAATCCCTTGGCATTGTTAAACCATTTAACTGTTCCTGTAGCCATGCTGTACGTCCCTCATGCTTGTTACGATGACAACGGTTAATTTTTTAACCCCTCAGAACACAATTTAGCCAATCACAAGCAACAGTCAATAGTTTTGAGTGATAATTGCCCTGACAATAACAAAATACGAGATATATATTTAACTTTTCATTAACTATTGAGCTTGTGGTTATAATCAAAACGTATAGATAGAATGAATGCTTAGGTGTTTTTTTGAGCGAAATGACAGCAATGTTTTGTGAATAGCAATCTTTTATTTGCAGGGATACAATTGGTGCATTAGTCTCTAAATTAGAAGACGATTTGATTAGCTTATGATGAAACCATTATGGGTAAGATGTCGAAGTGGTAAATAAAGTAGAATTTTATAATGAGTAATAAATATCAATGGTCTTCACCAGATTTTGACCTTCTGGAAATTGAAAAAACGAAGGTAAAACCACCGGCGATGTATCACGTAATTCTGAATAACGATGATTATACTCCGATGGATTTTGTGATTGAAATTTTGAATCGATTTTTCTCCATGGATTTGGAGAGTGCGACACAAGTGATGTTGAAAGTACATTTTGATGGTAAGGCAATTTGTGGCACTTTTACTGCTGAGGTTGCAGAAACAAAAGTTATGCAAGTTTCTATGCATGCTAGACAAAATGAACATCCTTTGTTGTGTACTATGGAACAGGTGTAAACAACCTGGCTAAGACTTGACTTGATAGATCCTATATAGAGTCTAAATAAAGTAAGTTGTTCTTTGGGGAGGTAGCTATGCTAAATAAAGAATTAGAAACAAGCTTGAACACTGCATTTGTAAGAGCAAGACAAAAGCGCCATGAGTTTATGACGGTGGAACATCTTCTACTGGCTTTACTCGATAACCCATCAGCCAATGAAGCTTTATCTGCATGCCAAGCCGATATTGAAATATTACGCCAAGAACTTGATGTTTTTATCGATCAAACTACACCTTTAATTATTGAAGCTGATGAAGAGCGTGAAACTCAGCCAACACTCAGTTTTCAACGCGTGTTGCAACGAGCCGTTTTCCATGTTCAATCATCTGGTCGTAGTGAAGTGGCAGGAGCCAATGTCCTAGTTGCTATTTTTAGTGAACAAGAATCGCATGCGGCTTATTTACTGAAAAAAAATGATATTAGTCGCTTAGATATTGTTAATTTTATTTCTCACGGAATAAGAAAAGTTGATGATGATGTGAGTTCAAATTCGAGCGGTGCTTTTAATGAAGAGCAAGCACCAGAGAGCAATTCGGATGAACGCCTTGATAATTTTGCAACTAACTTAAATGAAATTGCGAAAAAAGGTCAAATAGATCCTCTTATTGGCCGTGATTCAGAACTTGAAAGAACAATTCAAGTTTTGTGTCGTCGTCGCAAAAATAATCCATTGCTTGTTGGTGAGGCTGGAGTCGGTAAAACGGCAATTGCTGAAGGGCTAGCTTGGCGGATAGTTGAAGGCCAAGTGCCTGACATTATTAAAGACAGCGTTATTTATTCATTAGATATAGGCTCATTACTTGCTGGCACGAAATATCGTGGTGATTTTGAAAAGCGGTTTAAGACCATTTTAAAGCAGCTGGAAAAAGAAAAAGATACCATTTTATTTATTGATGAAATTCATACCATTATAGGGGCTGGTGCCGCATCTGGTGGGCAGGTTGATGCTGCTAACCTAATTAAACCATTATTGAGTAATGGTAAATTACGTTGTATCGGCTCAACTACATACCAAGAGTTTAATTCGATTTTTGAAAAAGAAAGGGCGCTTGCTCGTCGCTTCCAAAAGATCGATATATTGGAGCCTTCAATTGACGATACGACTAAAATTCTTATTGGTCTAAAGTCTAAATATGAAGAGCACCATGAAGTTCGTTTTACGAATAAAGCTTTGCGTGCAGCAGTTGAGCTTTCGGCTAAATATATAAATGAGCGTCATTTACCAGATAAAGCTATCGATGTGATGGATGAAGCAGGGGCTCGCTGTCGTTTAGCTCCTGCCAATAAGCGTAAAAAAACAGTGAACGTTGCAGATATTGAATCCATTGTTGCCAAAATGGCTCGGATACCGGAAAAGTCAGTATCTTCTTCAGATAAAGAAGTGCTATCAAAACTTGACCAACGGTTGAAAATGCTAGTGTTCGGACAAGATCCGGCTATTGATGTTCTATGTGAAGCGATCAAACTTACTCGAGCAGGGTTAGGGCATGAGCATAAGCCTGTCGGTTCATTCTTATTTGCAGGCCCTACAGGGGTGGGTAAAACGGAAGTAACAGTGCAGTTGTCTAAATTGATGGGTGTAGAGCTGTTACGTTTTGATATGTCTGAGTATGGTGAGCGTCATTCAGTTAGCCGTTTAATTGGTGCTCCTCCTGGTTATGTTGGTTATGATCAAGGTGGCTTATTAACGGATGCGGTGATTAAACACCCTCATTCAGTTGTATTACTTGATGAGATAGAAAAAGCTCATGGTGATATTTTCAATCTATTATTGCAGGTAATGGATAATGGTACTCTGACAGACAATAATGGCCGTAAAGCCGATTTCCGTAATGTTATATTAGTGATGACAACTAATGCTGGGGTGAAGGAAACAGAGCGTCAATCAATCGGTTTGATTCAACAAGATAATAGCCATGATGCGATGTCTGAGATTAAGAAAATATTTACGCCTGAATTTAGAAACCGCCTAGATAATATTATTTGGTTCAACAGTTTGAGCGAAGATATGATTCATCAAGTGGTGGATAAGTTTATTGTTGAACTACAGGCACAATTGGATGTGCGTGGTGTTTCAATGGAGGTGTCTGAAGCGGCTCGCCATTGGTTAGCTCATTTGGGGTACGATAAGAATATGGGTGCGCGCCCAATGGGACGTGTTATTCAAGATAAACTTAAAAAGCCACTTGCCAATGAGTTACTATTTGGTTCATTAGTTGATGGCGGAACAGTCAAAATTGGCTTGAAAGCGGGTGAGCTTGAGTTTATCTATTCAAATCAAGAAGAAGCTGTACACGGATAGTCAAGTTGGTCGTTATATTACGCGTAGCTTGAATTAAGGTTCAAGTTACGTTAAAAATCTGAGTATAGAAAATAGATATAAAAAACCGAAGCATATAGCTTCGGTTTTTTTATTAATTCAATCTGGTAACACATTAAGCTATCAAATTGTCATTGTAATAATGATTAACGAGCACGGAAGACGATACGACCTTTAGAGAGATCATAAGGCGTCATCTCTACAGTCACTTTGTCACCCGTAAGAATACGAATATAGTTTTTACGCATTTTACCCGAAATATGAGCCGTTACTACATGGCCATTTTCTAATTCAACACGGAACATGGTGTTTGGTAATGTATCAAGGACAGTGCCTTGCAGTTCAATTACGTCTTCTTTTGCCATTTAATCCTCTTACCGAAACTTGGCTTATTTTTAACTGCGAGAAATGCAGTTTAAATAGGGGGAATTACACTCAAGCACATTCAAAATAGAGCCTGAGATCAAAGTTGTTGCGTATTCTACCCTTGCCAACGTTGATTTACTAGCTTTTGATGGTGGTGAAAACGAACTTTGTAATTCATCGCTGGGCAATCATCTACTTGATAGCCTAAATAGAGCCATTGCTTTTGTTGTTTTTTACATTGTTCTATTTGCAATAAAATACATAGTGTCCCTAGCGATAGCGGGTGATCGGGCTGGAAAAATGTATAAAAGGCACTAAGACTATCTGAAAGAGTATCAGTTATTGCTACGGCAATTAATTTATCTTCCTGATAGACATGTAGAAATTGTATATCCATCCAGCTAGCGCGGGCGAACTGGTCAAAGGTATCTTTATTAGCAGGAAACATGCTGCCAGTACTATGTCGTTGATTAATATATTGCTCGTATAAATTAAACCAAAGTGGATCTAATTCAGTTTGAAAAGACCAACGTAATCCTGTTGATTTGTTCATGAGACGTTTTTGGCTTTTCGATAAACGAATGTCATTTACGGTGAGTCGTATTGACTGGCAAGCATTACATTCATCACAATGGGGTTTGTAAATCATATTCCCACTACGGCGAAATCCATTGGATAGAAACATCTCATAATGTTCAGGTGTGTGACAATCCTCATCCAGTACTACAGCAATTCGTTCTTGTTGGTCGGGTAAATAACTGCATGCATGGTTTTCTGTTAAGCCAATTCTGATTTTAGTGGTTGTCATAATGGTAGATAGCTTATTTATTTAAAGTGATAGTACACGGAGCAAATGCACCGCTTTTTATTGATTTAAACTTTAAGTGATCTAGCTGCTTAATGAATAAATTACGAGGGACAATTTTCACACCTAAGCTTAATAAATGTTCGTTTTCAAGTTGACAGTCAATAAGCTCTCCTTTTATAGAGTGAAAATATTCACATAAGTGCCAGAAGGCAATTTTAGATGCGTTCGATTCTAAAGAGAACATTGACTCCCCACAAAAAACACGGCCAATAGTTAATCCATATAAACCACCTACCAATTCAGAATCACGCCATACCTCGATAGAGTGGCAGTGTCCTAAGTCAGCTAAATTTTTATAAGCTTGTTTCATCTCTGATGTGATCCATGTTTCATCGGAAGAGCGAGTAGATGAGCATAATTCAATGATTTCTTTAGTGACGCTATTTAATGTCACTTTATAACCTGATTTTTTAAAGAATTTTTTTAAACTTTTAGATGGAGTAAATTCAGATGGTTTTAGTATTGCTCGGTGTGAAGGGCTCCACCATAAAATAGGATCCTCTTGAGAGAACCAAGGAAATATACCATGTTGATAAGCATTTAAGATCCGTTCTGGCGATAAGTCACCACCAAAGGCGAGTAATCCATCAGGATCATTTAAAGCTGTATCAACCGCTGGAAATGGGGTGATTGAACTTTCAATGTAAGGTAAATGGATGGTCATATTGTAAACTTTGGCTGGGGCATAAGTTGAAGATATTACAGCTATTAACATGAGAAAAATACACTTATACCGACAGGCTCTAGCCTTGAATGAATTTTTTAGTTAATCTGCCATTAATTTTGTATTTGTAAGGACGTTGTTACGCATGGAAACACTAACACTAAAGCCGATTAATAAAATATCAGGGGAAGTTAATTTACCCGGTTCAAAAAGCGTTTCAAATCGCGCTTTATTACTAGCGGCGCTTTCAAATGGTAAAACGCGCCTTACTAATTTACTCGACAGTGATGATATTCGCCATATGTTGAATGCTTTGTCATTGCTAGGTGTTCAGTATGAATTGTCTAAAAATAATACCGTCTGTGATATAGAAGGCTTAGGTGGTGCATTTATTTCCACAGAGCCACTCGAATTATTTTTAGGTAATGCTGGTACCGCAATGCGCCCATTGGCTGCAGCTTTATGTTTAGGTCAAGGTGAGTTTATTTTAACGGGCGAACCAAGAATGAAAGAACGCCCGATTGGTCACTTAGTCGATGCACTGAGAACCGCAGGCGCTGATATTCAATACCTCGAAGATGAAAATTATCCACCGTTAAAAATTACCGCAACAGGTTTAAAAGCAGGAACTGTTCGTATTGATGGTTCCATTTCAAGTCAATTCTTGACAGCATTTTTAATGTCAGCGCCACTTGCTGATGGTGAGATCCAAATTGAAATTGAAGGTGAGTTGGTTTCTAAACCTTATATCGATATTACGTTGGATATTATGGCGAAATTTGGTGTTCATGTTGAAAATAACAATTATCAAACGTTTGTGATCCCTGCAAATCAAGCTTACCAATCCCCGGGTGAATTCTTAGTGGAAGGTGATGCATCATCAGCATCGTATTTCCTTGCAGCAGCGGCGATTAAAGGCGGAGAAATTAAAGTTACCGGTATTGGCAAAAATAGTATTCAAGGTGATATCCAATTTGCTAACGCGCTTGAGCAGATGGGCGCAGAGGTAGAATGGGGCGACGATTATGTTTTATGCCGCCGTAAAGAGCTTAATGCTATTGATATGGACTTTAATCATATCCCAGACGCGGCTATGACCATTGCAACAACCGCATTATTTGCAAAAGGTACGACGGCTATTCGTAACGTTTATAATTGGCGAGTAAAAGAAACTGACCGATTGGCTGCGATGGCGACAGAATTACGTAAAGTAGGGGCTGAAGTTGAAGAAGGGCATGATTATATTATTATCACTCCACCTCAGGAACTTATCCATGCTTCAATTGATACTTATGATGACCATCGTATGGCAATGTGCTTTTCGTTAATTGCGTTGAGTGATACAGCAGTGACGATCAATGACCCTAAATGTACATCGAAAACATTTCCGACTTATTTTCAAAAATTTAACGAATTAAGCCTGCGTTAATGAAGGATTGCTGAACTTAGAGAGTCGTTAAATGTGAAGAGCTTTTTAGCAGAGGCTCTTTACTTTAGTTACAGTCTAATTAAATATGAAGTCTGTCTGATTTTTCGTTATAATTTGCATCTTATTAAGTTCATATATTTTTATTTTCCTATTACCCCGGAGATTTTTATGTTGTCTCAACATCCGGTTATTACTGTTGATGGTCCTAGCGGTGCAGGTAAAGGCACACTGTGCATGTTGCTTGCGAATAAACTCAATTTTCATCTTTTAGATTCAGGTGCTCTTTATCGAGTGCTGGCCCTCGCAGCCATCCACCATGGTGTTGATACGGAATCAGAAGATGCGCTAGTCCCTATAGCAACACACCTTGACGTACAATTTATTGCTGAAGGTGACTTAGTGAGAGTTGTTTTGGAAGGGGAGGATGTTTCAAAAGAGCTTCGTAAAGAAGAAACTGGAAATGCCGCATCCAAAATTGCACCTTTACCTCGAGTGAGAGAAGCACTATTACGTCGCCAGCGTTCTTTTAATGTAAAACCTGGCTTAGTTGCTGATGGTCGCGATATGGGAACCGTTGTTTTTCCTCAAGCAGAAGCTAAAATTTTCCTTGATGCGAGTGCTGAAGAAAGGGCCCAGAGACGCCTTAACCAGTTGCAACTTAAAGGGTTAAGTGGTAACTTTGACCAACTTTTGTGCGACATTCAAGAGCGTGATGACCGAGACCGCAATCGAGTGGTAGCGCCTTTACGTCCTGCGGATGACGCATTAGTGATTGATTCTACCTCACTTTCTATTGAACAAGTGGTAGAACAAGCGCTAAAATTTATAGAATCTAAACTCATTAAGTAGCTTTTAGCATAGAGTGGTTTTTATTTGAGTATTATCTCAATAGATACTGCTTTTAGTTAAATACTTGATGACAAGGACTGTCGGTCGCAAGGATGATGACTGGCTAATTTATCAACCCCATGCGGTAGGATACCCATGGACGTTTAATTAAATGAAGATCATATTATAATGACTGAATCTTTTGCTCAACTCTTTGAAGAGTCGCTAAACGAACTAGAATTCCGCCCAGGTACTATTGTAAAAGGTACTGTTGTTGCTATCGAGAACGGTTTTGTTCTTGTTGACGCAGGCCTTAAATCTGAATCTGCTATTCCAGCTGAACAATTCAAGAGCGCTACTGGCGAACTTGAAGTAGTAGTTGGTGATGAAGTAGATGTAGCACTTGATGCGGTTGAAGATGGCTTCGGTGAAACTCAACTTTCTCGTGAGAAAGCTAAGCGTCACGAAGCGTGGATCGTTCTTGAGAAAGCTTGTGAAGATGCTGAAACTGTTGTTGGTATCATCAATGGTAAAGTTAAAGGCGGTTTCACTGTTGAATTAAACGGTATCCGTGCTTTCCTTCCTGGTTCTCTAGTAGATGTTCGCCCAATTCGCGATACAACTCACTTAGAAAACAAAGAGCTAGAGTTCAAAGTAATCAAGCTTGATCAGAAACGTAACAACGTTGTTGTTTCTCGTCGTGCTGTTATCGAATCTGAAAACAGTGTTGAGCGTGACGAACTTCTTGAAACTCTACAAGAAGGTACTGAAGTTAAAGGTATCGTTAAGAACCTTACTGACTACGGTGCATTCGTTGATCTTGGCGGTGTAGACGGTCTACTTCACATCACAGATATGGCTTGGAAGCGTGTTAAGCACCCATCTGAAATCGTAAATGTAGGTGATGAGATCCTAGTTAAAGTTCTTAAGTTTGACCGTGAGCGCACTCGTGTTTCTCTAGGTCTTAAGCAACTTGGCGAAGATCCATGGGTAGCAATTTCTAAGCGTTACCCAGAAGGTCACAAACTGACTGGCCGTATCACTAACCTAACTGATTACGGTTGCTTCGTAGAAATCGAAGAAGGCGTTGAAGGTCTAGTACACGTTTCAGAAATGGATTGGACTAACAAAAACATTCACCCATCTAAAGTGGTTAATGTTGGCGACGAAGTTGAAGTTATGGTTCTTGAGATTGACGAAGAACGTCGTCGTATCTCTCTAGGCTTGAAACAATGTAAAGCTAACCCTTGGCAGACTTTTGCTGAAGCGCAAGCTAAAGGCGACAAAGTAACTGGTAAGATTAAGTCTATCACTGACTTTGGTATCTTCATCGGTCTTGACGGTGGTATCGATGGTCTAGTTCACCTATCTGACATTTCTTGGAATGCTCAAGGTGAAGAAGCTGTTCGTGACTACAAAAAAGGTGATGAAATTTCTGCAGTAGTTCTAGCAGTAGATGCTGATCGTGAGCGTATTTCTCTTGGCGTTAAGCAAATGGAAAACGACCCGTTCAATGCATATGTTGCAGATACTAAGAAAGGTACTCTTGTAAACGGTACTGTGACTGCAGTTGACGCAAAAGGTGCTACAATTGAACTAATTGAAGGTGTTGAAGGTTACATTCGTGCTTCTGAAGCAGCACGTGATCGTATCGAAGATGCATCTCTAGTGTTCAGTGTTGGTGATAGTGTTGAAGCGAAATTTACTGGTGTAGACCGTAAAAACCGCGTAATCAACCTATCTATCAAAGCGAAAGATGAAGCTGAAGAGCAAGAAGCAATGGCGACTGTAAACAAGGTTGATGAATCTTCGTTTGGTAACGCTATGGCTGACGCATTCAAGGCTGCTAAAGGCGAGTAATACTGCCTATAGAAGGGAGCCATTACGGCTCCCTTTTTTTGATAAAGTTAGAGTAGAATGAGGGAATCACCTATGACTAAGTCTGAATTAATTGAAAGGCTCTGTGCCGAGCAGACACACCTATCATCTAAAGAAATTGAAGATGCTGTAAAGGATATCCTTGAGCAGATGGCTAATAAATTAGAAGATGGTGATCGTATTGAAATCCGTGGTTTCGGAAGTTTTTCTCTACATTATCGAGAACCACGCGTAGGACGTAATCCTAAATCGGGCGAAAAAGTTGAACTAGAAGGCAAATGCGTTCCTCACTTTAAGCCTGGTAAAGAATTACGCGAGCGTGTAAACAGCAGTATTTAAGATTTTGAATAAGATTATTAAAGCGGCATACCAGTTTGGTTGCCGCTTTTTTGTTATTATTTACTCAACTTAAAACGAATAACATGACCAAAGTTAACCTTTCCAATAATATTTACGTGTTTCAAACGATTGGGAATGGAGTGTGGTTCCAATTTGCTGCATAATTACACCTATTGTCTGGATTTCTATGGGTTATGATTATGAAAGTGATAAAAATAATAATAGTGATTGCCTTGTTTCTCATTGCCCTAGCTCTAGGAGCTCAAAATCAAGAAATGGTAACATTTAACTATTTAATTGCTCAAAATCAATTACATCTATCGACATTACTTGGTGGCGTTTTTATTATTGCTTTTGGTCTTTCATGGTTAATTTTTGGTAGTTTGTATTTAAAGTCAAAGCTAACAATAGCTCGCTTAAGAAAACAATTAGCGAAAAGCCAAAAAACAATCACCACGTCCTCATCTATACCCGATATTAAAGGTTAGGTTTATTCGTTAATGCTAGAGCTACTTTTTCTATTATTACCCATTGCAGCTGCTTATGGCTGGTATATGGGGAATCGTAGTGCTCGACATGATAAGCAAGAACACTCTCATCAGATCTCTCGACAATACGTCAAAGGTCTTAACTTGCTGTTGTCTGAGCAATCAGATAAAGCGGTCGATCAGTTTATTGAATTACTTCAAATTGATGATGAAACAATTGATACCCATCTAGCGTTAGGGAATCTTTTTCGTCGTCGCGGAGAGGTTGATCGTGCTATTCGTATCCATGAGAACTTGATTTCTCGTGAAGGGCTGACTGTTGATCAAAAAAATCTTGCTCTACAACAATTAGCCAAAGATTATATGGTTTCAGGTTTTTTTGATCGAGCTGAAAAAATCTTCGAACAATTGGTCGAAGAGCCAGAGCACAAAGAACAAGCCTTACAACAACTTGTCACAATTTATCAACAAACTCGCGAATGGAATAAAGCCATTAAATATGGTGATGCATTAGTCGCGATGGGCAAGAAAAGAGTTCGCCAAGATTTAGCACATTTTTGGTGTGAGCTGGCGATGCATGAAATCAGTTTAACCAATACCTCAAAAGCCATTCTATATTTTAAACGAGCGTTGACAGAAGATCCCAAGTGCGTACGAGCAAATATTGCGTTAGGTAATCTTTACCTTGAAGTCGAAAATTATAATCAAACGATAAAATGTTTAGAGAAAGTTCTCGAACAAGATATCGATTTTACATCTGAAGTCTTGCCGACATTGTCGGATTGCTATTATCAACTTGATAATGAAGCCGGTATGTTGGAATTTCTTCGTAAATCGATAGAGAAAAAAGCAGGAGTATCTTCTGAGTTAATGCTTGCTCAAATGGTAGCAAAGCATGATGGAATAGGATCAGCACAGACTTTACTCACTAAACAATTAATCAAAAACCCAACCATGAAAGGCTTTTACCGCTTGATTGATTATCATATTGCGGAAGCCGAAGAAGGGCGAGCAAAAGATAGCTTAACCACGTTACAAGAAATGGTTGGGGTGCAAATGAAAGCAAAACCTCATTATCAATGTCGAAAATGTGGTTTTGCAACCCATGCTTTATATTGGCAGTGTCCTTCCTGTAAAGGCTGGGGCCTAATCAAACCAATTAGAGGTTTAGATGGTGAATAAGCTGAGCCTAGTTAGCTTTGTAAATGAAGATTAAACAGTGAAATAGTTGGCTGTTAATGGATTGATTTTCTTTTAGCGGCCAATTCTTTATCTATTATATGACGAGTAATGTAGGAGTTAAAATGTTAGACCCTAAAGTAATTGTAGCCCTAGACTATGAGAACCAAGTTGATGCCTTGGGCTTTGTCGATAATATTGATCCTGCGAGTTGTCGCTTGAAAGTAGGCAAAGAAATGTTCACTTTATTTGGCCCAGATTTTGTGCGTGCTTTGCATCAACGTGGCTTCTCTGTTTTTCTTGATTTAAAATTTCATGACATTCCTAATACTTGTTCAAAGGCTGTTAGAGCAGCAGCAGAATTAGGGGTATGGATGACAAACGTGCATGCTAGCGGTGGTGAACGTATGATGGCTGCTTCTCGTGAGATTTTAGAACCTTACGGCAAAGACCGCCCATTACTAATTGCAGTGACTGTACTGACAAGTATGGAACAAAACGATCTTGCTGGTATTGGATTGGATGTTAATCCTCAAAATCAAGTAAAGCGCTTAGCAAGATTAACTCAAAATAGTGGTTTAGATGGTGTTGTCTGTTCAGCTCAAGAATCGCAGGTATTGAAACAAGATTTAGGTAAGGAGTTTAAGCTTATCACTCCTGGCATTCGCCCAGCAGGAAGTGAAGCAGGGGATCAACGCCGGATTATGACACCTTATGATGCATTGCAAGCTGGTTCAGATTACTTGGTTATTGGTCGCCCAATTACACAATCGTTGAATCCAAATCAAGTGCTGATTGATATTAACGCCACGCTCAATTAATTCTATTATCTTCCTTTTTTATTTCTCGGTGGTAGGCATTATGGCTTCACACCGAGATTAATTGTACTCATTATTACAAGTCGTTATTCCTTTCAACCGGAATGTCACTCAGATATTCAACAAATTCGACCTCAAACCCTGCAGGATCGATGAAGTATACATTGCGACGAAATGGATTTTCAGCTCCTGGTTTTGCAATCATGTAACCTGCACTTTCTAAACGTTGTATTGTGGCCGTAAGATCAGTCATTACATATGCAAAATGCGCTAAACCTGTTTGATGACCACTTAAATCTCGATTTTCCCCCACACCATTATCACTGAGCGCGATATAATAATAGTCGTCACCAAAATGAAGCCAATGCCTTGGTTTTCCATTCCATTCGGCATCACCTTCACTACGGATCTTCCAATGTGGGAAGGCTGCTTGATAAAAATCCAGCATTGCGGGGACGTTGTTTACAACTAAATTGATATGCTCTAAATACATGATTTGTTCTTCCGTGTTAGTAAATATTGGGGCAAGCATAAATCCTCAAGTTAGCTTGAGGTAAAGGAATTATTTGCAAACATTTTGACGAAGTCGAATTGAGTTTAGGTGTGGTATACTTTGGGTTCAAATTTAAGAGGAAAACCATGAGCCAGAACGTTCTTTTTCACAAAGCTTATTCACATCCAACCAGTATAGAATGGGTGGTATTTGTGCATGGGGCGGGTGGGAGTTCATCAATATGGTTTAAACAACTTAAAGCTTATCGTGAGCATTTTAATGTTCTTTTAATTGATTTACGTGGTCATGGCCGCTCCAATAAATTGATTAAAGATATTATTTCTAAAAACTATTCTTTTAAAGATGTGACCTTGGATGTAATCCAAGTTCTAGATCATATGCAGATTAAATCTGCACATTTTGTCGCAATGTCTTTGGGAACTATTATTGTTCGTAATTTGGCGGAATTAGAGCCAGAGCGAGTTAACAGTATGGTTCTTGGAGGAGCAATAACCCGTCTTGATACCCGCTCTCAAGTGTTAGTCAAGCTTGGTGATGCTTGTAAACATTTTTTGCCCTACATGTGGTTATATCGTTTATTCGCTTATATTGTGATGCCCCAATCGAATCAAAAAGAATCTCGCCACTTATTTATTAATGAAGCTAAAAAATTGTGCCAAAAAGAGTTCAAACGTTGGTTTAAACTTTCTGCAGATGTAAATCCCATGATGCGTTACTTTCGAGAACGCGAACTGTCGATACCAACATTATATTTAATGGGGGAGATGGACTACATGTTTATCCACCCGGTTAAAGATATGGTAAATAAGCATAAATTAAGTTGGCTACATGAAATTCCAAATTGTGGTCATGTATGCAATATAGAAAAACCGCAAGAGTTCAATTTACATTCTATTGCTTTCATTAAAAAATATAGCCACCTTAACGTTTAATTATGGCTTTTCAATGTGTTAAATCCTGACCAAATCCGATTCGCTGTAGTGATAAAGCATAAAGTCGCAAATATCAGAGCATAAATGACAAAATGCTGTGGCCATAGACAGCAGATGATAAATAGAGCGATAGTTTCGGTGCCTTCCGTTATTCCTGCAATGTAATACAGCGATTTATTTTGATACGTCGGGTTTTCTATTCCTAATTTTGCCGCGACAGAAGCAAAAGCCAAAAAACTACTCCCGGTCCCTACAAACGACACAATAAGTAATGCACCTGCAATCGCATTTTGATCTGGGTTTGCAAGGATGAAGCCAAAAGGGACTAAAGCGTAAAAAAGGAAATCGAAGCTTATATCTAAAAAGCCACCAGCCTCAGTGATCTTGCTTTGTCTTGCAATCGCACCATCAAGACCATCACATATGCGATTGATAATAATAAAAACAAGCGAAAGAGTGTAATGTTCAAACCATAATGCTGGCACAGCTAATAGACCAATCATAAAGCCTATAATTGTTATTTGGTTAGCCGTAATTTTACATTGAATAAGCAGGTTAGCAGCTATCTCTAAAGGCTTTTTAATGTATGGAGTGATATGTTTATCAAGCATGATCAGGATCCTTTGAAAGCTGCGTCCAATCAATAATTGAGTTAGATGATGGTGCATCTGAAGGATCGTGAGTCACCATAAGGGTTGGGATTTGGGATTTTGTCAGCTGCTCAAATACCCAGTGGCGAAAGCTGGCACGCGATTGTGCATCTAACTGATTAAAAGGTTCATCTAGTAAGGCTGCTTTGGGTCTGGCTTGTAGCATACGCAGTAAACTGACCCGAGCTCGTTGACCACCTGATATTTGTTGGGGCATTGAATTGGCAAGTTGATCCAATTTAACTTCTTTCAAGCAAGATAAGGCCGTTTGTTTGCGATGTGCTTTTTTGACCGAATCTGGAAGCGCAATGGCAATGTTTTCCCAGATATTGAGATGAGGGAAAAGCATATCATTTTGAAATAATAACCCAACTTGCCTTTGGTGTGCGGGCAGTGAGGATATGTTTTTTCCGTCAAGAATGAATTGCCCTTGGCAGTTAAAATCAGATGTTAAGTGTCCCGCAATGGCATTTAGTAGTGTCGATTTCCCACAGCCACTTGGCCCCATAATGCTGATTATTTCTCCGGCTGGAATAGTTAAATTTAAATTTTGGCATAAGTCCATGCCGTCTTTACTTTGGATTGATATCCTATCTAACAATAAACTCATTTCGAACACCCTTTGGCTAAACGTTCTTGTGATTTTAATAAACCGGAAGAAGATACGGTGAAATTTCGATAGTAGCTACGCCATTTATTAGCCGAAAATGCTAAAGCAAAAAACAAGAATGGTAATATGGCCTGCCATAAAGCGTATAGCGCCATGATCCGACGATCATGTCCACTCGATAGGGTGACGGCTTCTGTCGTGAGTGTCGAAATACGCCCAGCTCCTAGCATTTGGGTTGGTAAATATTGAGCCAAGCTAACGCTAATCCCCACCGCCCACGCAAAAATAATGGCATTAAATAAAATGGGCATTTTCACTTTAAACCAAGTTTTTATAGGTGACAGACCTAAACTGTACGCGGTTTGTGTGAGTTTCGTTGAGAAGCTTTTCCAAGGCCCATCTAATGTCATATAAATATATGGAAAGGCAAAGAAGCAATGTGCCCAGAGAACCCAAAAATAATAAGGTGAATGATCAAGCCACAATGTCACTATTTGTATCCCAAAAAGTAAAGACAGTTGTGGGACTAACATTGGTAAGGCAATAATATACATGGGTAGAGAAAAACGATATTTGTGACGATATTCATGAGCAATAATGGCTAAGACCAATGCACAGAAGCTACTGATTAACGCAATATAAATACTGCTTAGTAAGGTTTGCTGTATATAAGGCCATTCACTGACCCAAAAGCGTAAACTCCAGCTTGAAGGCCAGAAATCAGGAAACGACCAACGTTGAGCAAAAGTCCAAATAAGCAATACTGGAATCGTGGTGAGACTTATAATTCCAATAATAGGAAATAATAGTTTAGCTAAAGGTGGGTGAGGCATTTTAGACAAATATGAGGATGTAGTTGAGGCTTTATTATTGCGACCTTTAATAAGCCAATTTCGTTGGTAACTTAAAAAATACCTTTCTAGTATCCATAATAATGCAATTAGCAGGCTGCATAGGATAAAGAGCACAAATGCACCAGCTGCTGCTCGAGGGAGTAAATTGAGATCGGGTTGATTAAACCATTGCCAAACCAATACTGCAAAAGTCGGTGGGTTGGTCGGGCCTATAATCCAACTAACATCGACGACAGATGCAGAGTAGGCTACCACGGCAAATAATGGAAAGCGTATATGTTTCCACCATTGAGGAAAAATAAAACGCCGCCATGCTTGAGCTGTTGAGTACTGCAAGCTATGTGCAATATGCAATGTTTGCTGGATATTAAGATTATTGAGAATTGGAATACTCATCAGTAATAGAAATGGCGTTTCTTTAATTGCAAGTGCAAGGGATAAACCAAGTGCATATTGATCGGGTACTGCGATCCAATAAAGATGGTATTGCTCAGGAATAATGGTACCAATGAGTCTTGCTAGCCAGCCTGTATTCGAAAATAAAAATAAAAAACCGATGGCAAAGGCGACATGAGGTAAAGCTAATAATGGTGCGAGTAATTTTTCTATCCGCTTCCAAGTTTTTGTTGCCCAATAAGTTTGCAATATACTAAAGCAAATTATTAAAGCCAGTAAGGTACTCAATAGGGCGCTAAATAATGACAAAGTTAATGATTGCCATACTCCTGGCCAGTTAAAAACCTGAAGAAAAGCATTGTTATTAAAACTATGGAGGTTTAATACTGGAATGTAGTTGAAAGCAGGCAACAGCATACCAAGTATGCCTGGTAATAGTGGGAATATGGCAATGAGTAAAACCAATAAATAACCAATTCTCAGCATGTTGTACTTACGCCTAAATTTTTCAGGGTAGCCAATCTAACTATTGACCATATCGATCTAACCAAGCCTTCTCTAGGGCGCTTTGCCAGCTAGGGTGAGGCTCATCGACTGATGGATATAATTGAGTTTTAGCTGCATTCCCTATAAGTTTTTGCGGTAAGAGTATAGATGGGTCTCCCCATGTATTGGGATTACCTTTATGAGATTGAGCCTCAGGACTGAGTAAAAAATTAATGACGACTAAAGCACCTTCTTTGTGGGAGGCATTCCAAGGTATTGCTAAGAAATGAATATTAGATAAAGCACCGGATTTCCATGCGTAGCTAGTGGTTGTTTTAGCTAATTTCCCTGATGCTTGAGCTGAGAAGACTTCATTTGGATTAAAAGTTATAGCGATATCGATTTGTCTATCATCTAGCATTTGAATAAGCTCGGGCTGGCTAAGAGGGAATTGTTTTCCTTGTTTCCACGCAACTTTGTGGAGTTGATCTAAATAGGCCCAAAGTGGTGCGGTTACAGCATCAAAATCAGCGTCATTAACGGGTTTGGTTAAGGCTTCTTTATCCTCTGTTAGTTCTAGAAGTATAGCTTTTAAAAAACTCGTACCATGAAATTGAGGGGGCTTGGGATACGTAATCTTACCTGGATGAGCTTGAGCATAAGCTAATAAAGCTTTCGCAGAGGTCGGTGGATTAGCGAGTGTTTTCTTGTCATAAATGAAGACTAATTGGCCGATCCCCCATGGTGCTTCTAAGCCAATAGTTGGCTCTGAAAAATCATTTTCGACGGGTAGATTTTTGTTTACAAACTTCCAGCTAGGTAAATCATGAACAAAGGGGCCAAATAGCAATTGGTTTTGCTTCATTGATTTGAAGTTTTCTCCATTTATCCAAACCATATCAACACTGCCAGATTGATTTTTATCAGCCGATTTTTCAGCAATTAATCGCGCAGTGGTTTCAGCAATATCGGTGACTTTTACATGATGAAGGTTTACGTTGTATTTTTGTTTTACTTGGTCACTTACCCAGCGCAAATAGTCATTAATTTCTTGACTGCCGCCCCAAGCATTAAAGTAAACATCTTGCCCTTTGGCTTTTTGCGTTATCGTTTTCCAATTTGATACATCGCTAGAGTGTGCCATTAACGATAATGCTGAGGAGAAAGCCAATAAGCATCCAAGTAAGAAGTGTTTCATAATCATCCTTGTATAATTTGAGGGGTATATGCAAGAGACCTTTAAAGAGTAGAAAAACATTCAACGTTTGTTATAAAGATTTAGATCTATATAGATAAAAAACCAGCGCATGCGCTGGTTAAAAAAGAATAGACTCTTAGTTGAGTTTTTTCACTGTTGATCGTTCTACTAACTCTGGAAACATTTCAAAAACTTGCTTGGCATGTTCTTTATCTTTGATGCGCTCAAGTAATATTTCTACTGCAGTTTTACCTACACGACGCTTAGGTTGGTGAATGGTTGTCAGTGGTGGAGAGAAGTAGGCAGATAAATCAATATTGTCGTAACCAATAATTGAAATGTCTTCAGGTATTTTAATCCCCTTTTCTTGTAAACGACTCATTAGACCTAGTGCCATAATGTCATTGAAACAAAAAACAGCGCTGGGTTTTTTTTCCATTGCTAAAATTTTATCTGCTGCGATCACAGCAGTATCACACTCAAAGTTTCCTTCAAGTAACCAATCCTCAGGCAGTGTCAAACCGGCTTCTGCTAGTGCACGTTTGCAACCAGCAATACGCTCTTTACAAGCCATTTTTTCAAAGTGTCCACTAAGGCAGGCAATATCGGTATGACCATTATTAATTAAATAGCGAGTGGCTAGGTAACCGCCTTCTTCTGAATTATCGATAATTTTATCAGCTTTTGATGTTTCAGGGCCCCAGTCCATAACCACTTTCGGAATGTCGGGGTGTCCATCTAGCATGATACGAAGTTCGTCATCTAAATCCGAACACATGACCAGTAACCCATCGACGCGCTTACCTGCGAGCATGCGAATATAATCACGTTGCTTTTCAACTAAACCGCCAGTGTTACATAAAATTAGAGTGTAGCCTTGGCGATAACAATAGCTTTCCACACCCTCAACAACTTCGGCAAAAAATGGATTGGTGGATTGAGTCACAAGCATACCGATGGTATTTGTCGTATTACATTTTAAACTACGAGCAACTGCACTTGGGGCATAATTTAGCTCAGTTACCGCCGCCATTACACGCTCTTGAGTGGCTTCTGCAACAAAGCGCGTTTTATTGATGACGTGTGAAACCGTCGTTGTGGACACTCCTGCGATACGTGCAACATCTTTAATGGTAGCCATAATGTTTTCCTTAGTGCCGACAGAAGTGGGCGAATCGATATTGAATTTGATAGGTGCCGATATATATTTTTGTAATATTTGGATTACAGGGATAGATGAATATAGATTCGGCCTAATAAGAAAAATTTAATTTCTTTAATAATCAATTGATTAATAAATTGATTTTATTTTTTGAAGCAGGGATTTTAGTCTTAATTTTTACCGCTGACAATCATCAATGTTCTTTTTCTTGTGATAAAGACACCAAAGAAAAATAAGAGTTTTGATAAGCACGGTATCGTTTGCGTTAATAAGAATAAGTGCAACTGAAATAATTATCATCAAGTTAAGGTTTTTATTATTTTAACTTGATGATAATTAACAATATGGTAAATGATTTTATAAGCTTGTTGGTTCTGATGGCGTGGGTTTATCGGTTAAACTATTACGGATTAATTGCCACCACAGGCCGAGTTGTTCATGCCAATAACGTTCGCTTTGCTCTAAGTATTTTGATTGTGGAGTGAAACGTTCCCATGCTTGATTGATATTATCTACAGCTAAATAATTAGTTGGTGCAGGGATAGGATCTAAATTAGCACTATGGAAGTCATTTAACGCACGTTGCATATGGCTGGCTGATGTTACTAGTACTAAACGCTTTGCTCCGACAAAACCCGCGGCTTGATGGGCTTCTTCCCATGTATCTTTAGCACTTTCTAATAAAATGATGTCAGGTTTAGCTATTCCTAAAGAAACTGCAATGTTAGCCATTAATCTCGCATTACTGATAGAAGAACCTGCAGAATAGCCGGATAAAATTAACTTAGCTCCAGGGTACATCCTTAAAATACGGATACCTTCTACAAGACGCATTAAGCCGTTGCGTGACAACTCTGAAGTGGGTGGGATTTGGTCATCCACCGTATGCCCACTGCCTAATACCATTACATAATCAATAGAACCTTCAACGGCTAGAAATGCCGTATATTGACGTTCAGTAGGTTTCAATAGGCTGGTAGAAATAGGTTGAAATGATAAAAGGAAAATGCCTAATAAAGAGATAAATGTAAAAATGCAGCCAGTACCACGCTTAGCGGTAAACATGATCAAAAATAGACCCAAAAACCCAATAATCAACAACGCAGGCAGCGGCATCATGAACGATGACACAATTTTTTTTAACTCAAACATGATGGATAGTCCGAAAAATAATCATTTAGTAAATAAAAGTCAGTAATTCCTTTATTCCTGTATCTGCTATGACAGAATACACGCAAAGTTCCGTTATCTTAAATTAAAAACAATGATAAAAGACCGAAATTTCGATGATATTGCGCATAAATTCGCCAAAAACATATATGGTTCAGAGAAAGGTGAAATTCGGCAGACCATTATTTGGCAAGATATGGAACAAATTTTAAGTAAATTAGATGCATCCTCAAAAAAACTAACTATTTTAGATGCTGGTGGCGGGCTAGCTCAAATATCACAAAGAGTCGCCCAGCGTGGTCATCAAGTTGTCTTATGCGATATTTCCAGCGAAATGCTAGAACTGGCAAAAGAAGACATCACAGCAAATAAAATCGCTCAACAATTTACCTTTATTCATTCGCCATTACAAAATTTAACTGCCCACTATGATCATCCCGTTGATTTAGTTTTATTCCATGCAGTGATGGAATGGCTAGAAAACCCGCAAGATGTTTTAAAAGTGGTTCTTGATAAAGTAAAGCCTGGTGGAATGGCCTCGGTGATGTTTTATAATCACCATGGACTAGTTTTGAAAAATGTAACTTGTGGTAATATCCCCCACATTTTACAAGGTATGCCACATCGTAAGCGATTTAAATTACAGCCGCCAAAAGGGCTTTATCCGCATGATGTATACCAGTGGATAGAAAGTGCAGGCTTTAAAATTGAAGGAAAATCAGGTATTCGCTGCTTTTCTGATTACATTGGTGGTCAGCAATATATGGGTGATTATCAATTTGAAGATATCGTGGCATTAGAACAACAATTATGTCGAACAGAACCTTATCTTTCATTAGGGCGTTATATTCATGTATGGGCACAAAAACCCTTAGCATGACTATCTGTTAGTTTGAGTACCCGTTAGTTGGAGTACCAAGGTGGAGTGAAATTTACCCTCTAATGATTATTAAGAAATTGTATAAACAGGAACAAGAATGAGTGAAATAACTCAAGATGTTGTCGGATTAAATGTTAACCAACAACCATTAGATGAATTAGTTGGTTGGGTGAAGCAGCATGATTTTTCTTTGGATCTCACGACAGAACGATTGGCATTTTTAATTTCGATTGCCGTGCTGAGCCATGAAAAATTAGATGAAGAACTTGGTGAAGGTGAATTACACGATTCATTTAAAATTGTCACTCGTTTGTTTGAAGAGACTGGCGAAGCGTCTGCTTTCCGTGCCAATAACGCGATTAATGAGTTAGTTTCTCAACGACTGATCAGCCGCTTTGTCAGTGAAATGACCGATGGCGCCAGTATTTATCGTTTATCGCCACTTGGTATGGCAATTACCGATTATTATATTCGCCACCGTGAATTTTCAAAACTCAAACTGTCGATCCAGTTATCAATGGTGTCGGGTGAAATGTCTAAGGCGGTAAAATCCGCACAAGAAGCAACCACGATTGCGCAATGGCAAAAGAATGTATACGGCGTACTGAAATACTCAGTCAGCGAGATTTTTGATCGCATCGATTTAAATCAGCGTGCGATGGACGATCAACAGATCGAAATCAAACAACAAATTGCAGAGTTATTAAATCAAGATTGGCGTGAAGCGATCAGCAGTTGTGAAAGTTTGTTATCTGAGACTTCAAACACGTTAAATGAATTGCAAGATACGTTGCAAGCAGCCGGTGATGAGCTTCAAACCCAACTACTCGATATTCAACAATTGATTTATGGGCAAGAAGGTTTGGATCTTATTGATGCCATCTTATTTTCGCTACAAACGAAGCTCGATCGCATTATTAGTTGGGGTCAACAAGCAATTGATTTATGGATTGGTTACGACCGCCATGTGCATAAATTTATTCGAACTGCAATTGATATGGACCAGAACCGTGCCTTTAGTCAGCGGTTGCGTCAGTCAGTTACTGATTATTTTGATGCGCCTTGGTACATGGTGTACTCCGATGCAGAACGTCTGCGTGATATGCGTGATGAAGCGATGCTATTGCGTGATGATGAAGTGACTGGCTTTGTTCCCGATGAAGTCGAATATGAAGAATTAAGCGTGGTTGATGATGAACTTAGCCTGCGCGTAGAAGCGATGTTAAAAGCCCACCAAGAAACAGGGCAAGTCATCGATCTCGGTTTGGTATTGCGTGATTATTTATCTCAGCATCCTACCACTCAACATTTTGATCTAGCCAGAATGGTGGTCGATCAAGCGGTAAGAATGGGGTATTCCGAATCGGATTACCAAGCGATTCAACCGGATTGGCAAGCAATTAATAATTTTGGTGCAAAGGTACAAGCAAATGTCATCGATAAATACTGATTATATGGCGCCAGAAAGCGCAGACTCCTCTTTTCTTAAAGGGCATGAGAAAGATGTTTATATGCCTGAACAATTAATAAAAGCACTCTCAAATCCATTATTCCCAGCACTCGATAGCATGTTGCGTGCGGGTCGTCATATCTCAAGCGATGATATGGATAATCATGCATTCTTGATGGATTTTGATATTGAGCTATCGGCATTTTATCAACGCTATAATGCTGAACTTGTACGCGCTCCAGAAGGCTTCTTTTATTTACGTCCACGTTCTACTTCATTAATTGGGCGTAGCGTATTATCTGAACTTGATATGCTGGTAGGTAAAATTTTATGTTTCTTATACTTAAGCCCAGAGCGTTTGGCACATGAAGGTATTTTTACTAACCAAGAATTGTATGAAGAATTAATTAGCTTGGCGGATGAGAAAAAACTGATGCGTTTAGTGACAAATCGCGCCGCTGGCTCTGATCTGGACAAAGAAAAGTTATTCGAAAAAGTTCGCACTTCTCTACGTCGTTTACGTCGTATTGGTATGGTATTGCCTGTCGGTGATGATAATAAATTTCGTATTAGTGAAGCCGTATTTCGTTTCGGCGCTGATGTGCGTATTGGCGATGATGCTCGTGATGCACAGCTTCGCTTGATCCGTGATGGTGAAGCGGTGACAGATTTAAGCAAGGTGAACTCTGAGCAAGATAGACAAGATACTGAATCAGAAGAAACGTCAGCTTTAGCGTTAGAGACAGATGAGCAACAACAAGTAGGTGACTTATGATCGCACGAGGTAAATATCAATCACTCACGATGATCAACTGGAACGGTTTTTTTGCCCGTACTTTTGATATTGATGGTCTAGTGACGACACTTTCTGGCGGTAACGGTGCAGGTAAATCGACCACTATGGCGGCCTTTATTACCACACTTATTCCTGATCAAAGCCTTCTGCATTTTAGAAACACGACAGAAGCCGGAAGCTCGCAAGCATCTCGCGATAAAGGGTTATTTGGTAAGTTGCAACCCGGCAGCTGCTACGCCGCTTTAGATGTGGTGAACTCTCGTAATCAACGGTTATTATTTGCAGTCCGCTTACAACAAGTAGCAGGACGAGATAAGAAAGTCGATATCAAACCTTTCTTGATTCAAGGCCTGCCGAGCAACGTTAAACCGACCGATGTATTGATTGAAAATTTAGCCAATGGTCAAGCTCGCGTGCGTGGGTTCAATGAATTGAAAGATGTGGTGGCAAAATATGAAGGCGTGATCCTAAAAGCCTTCACATCGGTGTCAGATTATCACAGCCTCATGTTTGAAATGGGCGTATTGCCGAAGAAACTACGTAATACCGGCGATCGTTCTAAATTCTATCGTTTGATTGAAGCGTCGCTTTACGGCGGTATTTCCAGTGCCATTACTCGTTCATTACGAGACTATTTATTACCGCAAAATGGTGGCGTGAAAAAAGCATTCCAAGATATGGAATCGGCGCTGCGTGAAAACCGTATGACGTTAGAAGCGATTAAAACCACGCAAGCGGATCGTGATCTATTCAAACACTTGATCACTGAATCAACCAACTATGTTGCGGCTGATTATATGCGTCATACCAATGATCGTCGATCTAAACTTGATCAAGCGTTGGCACTACGTGGTGAATTAAATCAATCGAGCACAACACTACGTTCTCAAGTTCATTTATTAACACAGGTTCAATTTGAGCTGGAACAATTGGTGGATCAAGAATCTGGTCTTGAGCAAGATCATCAGGCTGCCTCTGATCATTTGCAATTGGTACAAACTGCGCTACGTCAGCAAGAAAAAATAGAACGTTATCAAGAAGATTTAGAAGAGTTAAATGAACGTTTAGAAGAACAGATGATGGTGGTGGAAGAAGCTGCTGAACAAGTCGCTATCGCAGAGGAACAAGCTGAGGTTTCAGAGCAAGAAGTTGATAGCTTAAAATCGCAACTGGCTGATTATCAGCAAGCGTTGGATGTGCAACAAACGCGTGCGTTGCAATACCAACAAGCGATACTAGCACTAGAAAAAGCTCAGAAATTGACTGATAACACACAGTTAAGCGCAGATATCGCTCAAGCTGAGTTATCCAGTTTAAAGCAACAAGAGAGTGAACAAACTTCAACCTTGCTTTCACTTAAGCATAAATTGGATATGTCATCCGCCGCCACCGAGCAATTTGAGCAAGCATTAGCGCTAGTGGAAAGTGTGGTTGGAAATGTGGCACGTACTGAAGCGCTATCTCAAGCTAAACAAGCGATCCAAAAAGCGCAGCAAGCTGAGCAATTGTTGCAAAATGAATCTCAATGGCGCGCGCAACATCGCGATCTTGAACGCAGCTTGAACGAACAATCACAAGCTGCCAATTTGGTAGAGGTTTACCAGAAGCAACATCAAGTTCGTCTTGATGATGAAATGGTATTAGAGCAAGAGCGTGAACGTCACTTGGATGTGATTGAAAGCGTAGAAATGGCGCAAGAAGAGTTACGTGATGTACGGGGTGATTGTCGTCGTAAGCAACAAGATGCCGAACATGATATTCAAACCTTACAAAAACAAGCCCCGGCTTGGATTGCGGCCAGTGAAGCATTAGAAAAAATTCAGCAGCAAACAGAGGCATCATTAACCGATAGTCATGCGGTGATGACGCAAATGCAACAAGTGCTTGAGCAAGAAAAGCAACAATCATTAGCGAAAGAACGTTTAGCGGTTCGTCGTGATGATCTTGAGACGAATATTGAGCATTTGTCGTCGCCATCTGGTTCGAACGATCCTCGCTTGAAAGGTCTGGCGGATACGTTAGGTGGCGTTTTATTATCTGAAATTTATGATGATATTGCGATTGAAGATGCGCCTTATTTCAGTGCGATGTACGGTCCATCTCGTCATGCGATAGTGGTTTCTCATTTAGATGGTATTAAAGATAAACTGCTTGAACTTGATGATTGTCCAGATGATTTATACATTATCGAAGGTGATGTTGATGCGTTTGATGACGGTGACTTTAACGCCGATGAACTTGATGGCGCGGTGTGCGTTCAGTTAAATGATCGTCAGCTACGTTATTCTCGTCTGCCTGAAACGCCATTGTTTGGTCGAGCGGCTCGTGAACAACGTCTAGAGCTTCTACGCGCAGAGCGTGATGAAGTAGCAGAAGAATATGCAAAGGCTGCCTTTGACTCACAAAAGCTACAACGTTTATACAGCAGTTATAACGAATTTGTGTCCAAGCATATTCATGTCGCTTTTAATGCCGATCCTGAACAACAACTGACGGATGTTCGTGATGGATTGAATCAAGTCCTTCGTCAATTGACTGATTTGGAAAATAAAGATCAACAACAGCGTAGCCAACTGCAAACCAGTAAACAAGCAGTCACTAGCCTGAATAAATTAGCGAGTGTGATGCATGTTATTGCCGATGATACTTTAAATGATCGCTTTGATGAGTTAAAAGAAAAGCTTGAAAATTTAAGTGAATATAAGCGTTTCATACAGCAACACGGCAAATCGGTTGAGCAACTGGCTCAGATTGTCTCGGCATTAGAAATAGATCCTGAACAATTTGATGCACTTAAAGCGAACTACGAGCAAGCAGATGAGCAATTACAGACGCTAAAAACTCAGATATTTGCCGTGGCGGATTTACATGAACGTCGTCATTATTTTGCTTATTCTGATTCGGTTAACTTGCTTGATCAAAGCAGTGAGTTAAGTGAACAGCTAAAAATAAAATTGACGCAAGCGGAGCAAAATAAACTTCGTGGTCGTGAATCTTTCAAACAAGCTCAAGCCCAGCTTAATCAATATAATCAATTGCTCGCTTCGCTTAAATCCTCACATCAAGCGAAATTAGAAACGGTACAAGAGTTCAAACAAGAGCTACAAGATTATGGTGTCACACCTGACTTTGGTGCGCTGGAGCGAGCAGAAGAACGCAAAACAGCCTTGTATGAACGTGTGCAAATTTCACGCCAGCGTAAGAGTGAATTTGAACGCACACTCACGGCAACTGAGCTCGAAATGAAAGCGCTTACCAAACGCGTGAAAAAAATTGAAAAAGATTATCAAGACCTACGTAAATTTGTCGTTAATGCTAAAGCCGGCTGGTGTAGCGTTATGCGAATTGCACGTTTAAATGATGTTGAACGCCGTTTGCACCGTCGTGAACTGGCTTATTTATCCGATAACGAGCTACGTTCTATGTCAGATAAATCATTAGGTGCATTGCGTTTAGCGGTTTCAAATAATGAGACGTTACGTGATGCATTGCGCCTGTCGGAAGATAATGCTCGCCCTGAAGGTAAAGTATTATTTTACGTGGCGGTATATCAGCATCTGCGTGAACGTATTCGTCAAGATATCATTCGCACGAACGATCCAGTCGAAGCGATTGAAGAAATGGAAGTGGAGCTAGCACGTTTAACCGAAGAGTTGACCTTGCGTGAAAATCGTTTGGCGATAAGTTCGGGCTCTGTTGCTAGTATTATCAAGAAAACCATTCAGCGTGAGCAAAACCGTATTCGCATGCTTAACCAAGGTCTATCTAACATTGCCTTTGGTCAAGTGCGTGGAGTACGTTTGAATGTCGGTATTCGTGAAAGTCACGAAACGTTATTGCTGGGCTTGGCTGAGCAGCAAGATCAACATCAAGATTTATTTGATAATCCACGTTTAACCTTCTCTGAGGCGATGGCGAAATTGTTCCAACGCGTCAATCCGCACATCGATATGGGTCAACGATCACCGCAAATTTTAGGTGAAGAATTACTCGATTATCGTAATTACCTAGAATTAAGTATCGAGGTTAATCGTGGCTCAGAAGGGTGGTTACAAGCAGAATCTGGCGCGTTATCAACGGGTGAGGCAATTGGTACTGGCCAATCTATTCTGTTGATGGTTATTCAAAGTTGGGAAGAAGAATCTCGACGCTTACGCAGTAAAGATATTGTGCCGTGTCGTTTGCTCTTCTTGGATGAAGCGGCCCGTTTGGATACCAAATCCATCAATACCTTGTTTGAGTTGTGCGATCGTTTGGATATGCAATTACTTATTGCTGCGCCAGAGAACATCAGCCCAGAGAAAGGGACGACTTATAAACTGGTACGTAAAGTGTTCAAAGATCACGAACATGTACACGTTGTCGGTCTTCGTGGTTTTGGTAATGCGCCCAAGGCACAAACGGATGAAAGTGAAGTACTGGAAACCGTTGAATAAGATTTGGTATAACATCGGAATAAGCGCTTCAGTATTTACTGAGGCGTTGATGTTAATCCATTCAATTCAGACTCATACTTTTATAAGGTTGATATAAAAAAATGCCGCTGCACTTTGCAATAAAAACGTCGCAATAAGAACGTTCCAATAAGAAAGTGAAACGGCAGTTTTCTATTAATGAGTAGAATTAAGCGGACAAAACATGCAGTAATTTTAATGCATGCTCAGAGGCCTCAATACCTTCATCCGTTAAGTAACCACCATCAGGCAGTGTGCATAAATTTTTCTCAAATAAGTTTTTTACTGCGGCTTGTAATTCAGGCTCTGCATCACCACGAACTTTGATTCCCGTTTGCAGGCTTTTTGGGTCAAATTGTAGTAATAAGTTTAACTCAGCAACATTCTCAATTTTAAATTTCATAGTGTTTCCTTAGCTTTAATCATGCTTATACAATAGGTTGCAACCCTACAATTTAGCAAGCAGTAAAGAGTGCTTTTGATGGTTTGTTCACTCTAAATTGTGTTGAGTGTTGATTATTACAGCAAAAGTAGTTTGAGCTGTTTTTGTGAGTGCCAATTTGTCATAAATTACAGGGCTTATTTACCCACAAGCGATGACAAACTTTGAAATTCAGGTAAAGTGTCACCCCAAATTATCTTTGATAGCTTGAGTCGCGTTTTCAATATCGCGCACTGAGGCTGCCTTATCAACGTTGTTATAGGAACTTCCATGATCCAAGTAGTCGGCCATAAAAATCCAGATAGTGACAGCATTTGTAGCGCATTAGTCGCAACTGAACTTTTAAAAGCTCGTGGCTTAGAAGCTAAAGCTGTGCGTCAAGGTGAACTGAACCGTGAAACTCAATATATTCTTGAGCAAGCAGGTGTAGAGCAACCTGAAATGTGCATGGGTGTGGCAGGGCAGAAAATTTGGTTGGTAGACTATACCGATCTCGCACAAGCACCGGATGATATTGCAGAAGCCGAAGTGGTGGGTATTGTTGACCATCACCGTTTAGGCGATGTAATGACGGTTAACCCATTAGAAGCCTGGATTTGGCCAGTAGGGTGTACTTGTACGATTCTTTTTAATCTATTTAAAATGGAAGAAACCGAAATTACAAAACCGCTAGCGGTACTTATGATGTCGGCTATTCTTTCAGATACAGTTGGCTTTGCTTCTCCAACTTGCACTCCAAAAGATGAAGTTGCAGTAAAAGCATTGGCTGAAATTGCAGAGATTGAGAACTTAAACGAATTTATTAAAAACTTACTTATTGCTAAAACCGATATCGAAGGTTTGACGGCAGCGCAGTTAGTTGAGAAAGATTTAAAAGCGTACCCATTCAATGGGCGTGATGTTGTAGTTGGCCAAGTTGAGCTAGCGACAATGGAACAAGTTGACGGCATGCTGGATGACTTAAATGCGGATCTTGAGCGCCGTTGTCAAGAAGATGGTTTAGCATTTGCAGCGCTTATGTTGACGGATATTACCACCAGCACCACTGAGCTTTTGTTCAAAGGGGAGTGGTCAACTAAACTTGAGAAGCATGTGAAGAATGGTTCTTTAATGATGGAAAATACATTAAGCCGTAAAAAACAAGGTTGGCCTTGGCTACAAGGTGAGCTAGTTTAATATACTCTTCATACTTGAATATAATAATGAATGAACAAAAAGGTGAGGAATACTCGCCTTTTTTATTGTCTTTTAGTTCCAATAAATGAGGTGACTTATGTCTCAAGCATTAGATGCAGCAACAATCGAGTCGATCAATAATTACGATAGTGAAAAGCGTTTTCAATATTGTATTAAAGAAGTGGTAGAGAATCGTCAAATTTGGATCTTGGTCGATGAAGATGGTTGTGTGATGCTCAATACCGAAGATGAAGATTGTGTGCCTGTCTGGCCAAATCAAGAATTTGCACAAGCTTGGGCGACAGGTGATTGGGAAGAATGCCAGCCTGAAGCGATCTCATTAAATAAGTGGCATAGTCGTTGGAGTCATGGATTGGCTGATGATGATTTATCGGTCGTTGTCTTTCCTAATTCGGATCAGGAAGGTGTGATTGTTTTTCCCGACGAATTTGATTTTGAATTGAAAAAACAAGCTCAAAAGCGTTAAGCATAATTGATATACTTCATTGATATGAGAGCTGGTTTGATTGCTTTGTAAGCTATTGTTATTGATGTACAACTCGACAGGGAAAGTTCAATACTTTCCTTGTCGTAGTTCCGTTATCTAATATGATTTGGCGCACTATGGAAGTGGTTGTCAATTAATCTCTGGCTAATTGGGTGCTGAGGATTATCAATGATCTTTAATGTATCACCCGATTCGACCACTTCACCTTCATGCATCACGATTAATTTATCCGTAATGTGTTTAATCACACCAATGTGCTGAGACACGTACACAAACGATAATCCCATCTCTTCTTGTAGTTCTAGAAATAGATTGATGATCTGCGAGCGCATTGCCATGTCTAGTCCATTTAATGCTTCATCTGCAATAATTACGGAAGGTTGAAGTACGATGGCTCGTGCAAGGCAAACTCTCTGCTTTTGCCCTGTGGCGAGCATTTGAGGGTAAAAATAAGCATGCTCTGGCAATAATCCTACTTTAAGTAGCGTTTCTTTTACCCGCAAGATCCTAGCTTCCGGTGACATTTGAGTATTTCGTTTGAGTGGCTCTTCTAAGATTCGACCAATTTGAATTCGAGGATTTAGTGAAGTATTCGGATCTTGAAAAATCATTCGTATCAGTTTACAGCGGGTCGAATAGTCTTTATTAAATAAACGCTCACCATTAACAAATATCTTTCCATGGCTTGGTTCAACCACACCCGCTAGCATCTTGGCTAAAGTCGATTTACCTGAACCATTTTGGCCGATAATACCTAAAGTTTGTCCGGCTTCTAATGTAAAGGAAATAGGTTTAACTGCTTGTTGTTTTTGGCGGCGGAAAAGGCCTGAACGAGTGACGAAATTTTTTGATAAATCGATCACTTCTAGTAGAGCACTCATTGTGGTTTATCCATATTTAATGGGAAGTGACAGCTGAACTTATGCGACTTTATTTTCACTCTCTGAGGTACATTTACACATTCGGTTTGTGCATAAGGACAACGAGGACCTAGGCGGCAACCGATTGGTAGGTGTTGTAATGGAGGAATGGAACCGGGTAATGAAGGCAAACGGCTTTTATGCGGGATCCATTGGTTAAAATCTGGCATAGCATGCAAAAGTGCCACGGTATAAGGATGTTTGGGTGCATTGAGGATATCTTGAGTTTTGGCGGACTCAACTGATTGGCCACAATACATGACGGTGATTTGAGTTGCCCATTGGGTAATGGTCGTTAAGTCATGTCCAATCAGCATAATAGTGAGATTGTTCACTTGATTCATTCGGCTGAGTAAACGCAAGATCTGTGATTGTGTAATAGGATCTAAATCATTAGTAGGTTCATCGGCAATAAGCAATTTAGGTTTAGAGGCAATAGCCATCGCAATCATAATCTTCTGGCATTGCCCATCGGTAAGCTCATAAGGATAAGATCCCATGACTTGACGATGATCTTTTATGCCCACTTTATGTAATAGTGCTTTTGCTAATTTATGACGCCAATGCCAACGTTGCCACCATTTACCTTCAAAAGATGAAGAGGGAATGGATTCACGTAGTTGATGACCGACTTCTTCTGAGGGGTCTAAGCAACTGCTGGCTTCTTGATAAATAACAGAAATATCACGAGCAATCACTCGACGACGCTCTTTTGCGTTGAGCTGTAAAAGGTCTATTTTTCCAAGTCTCATTCTATCCGCTGAAATGATCCAGTTATCTTTGGTTAGCCCAACAATAGCTTTCGCCACCAGACTTTTACCTGAGCCTGATTCACCAACCAAGCCACGAATTTCACCTTCGTTTAAAGTTAAGCTCATTCTATCCACGGCTTTAACTGTACCGTGTGGCGTTTCTATTTCAATGGTGAGATTTCGAATATCTAATAATGGCATTATTCTGTCCCCGCACTTAGAGCATTACGGATACCTTCGCCCATTAAGTTGACGACAATGACAGCAAACATAATAAATAATCCGGGTAAGGTCACGGTCCAAGGGGCTATATAAATCAGATCAACGGCATTACCTAGCATTGCTCCCCATTCAGGTGTTGGATCTTGAGCGCCTAAACCTAAGAATCCAAGGGCACTAATGTCGAGAATTGCCATGGATATTGCCATTGTTACTTCGGCTGCAATGACGGTAGATAAGTTAGGTAAAATTGAACTCCACAAAAGATGAAAAGCATTAGCACCATCTAAGCGAGCAGCAATGTTGTAATCTTTGGCAATTTCAGCATTCACTGCTAAATAGATCGAGCGAATAAATCTAGGGATCAAAGCCAAACATATGGCTAATAAAATATTGAACTCACCGGCACCGAGAAAAGCGACAAAAATGATGGCTAATAGAAGTGTTGGAATCGACATAACGGTATCAAGCAAGTGGTTTAATGTGCTCGAAAGCAAGCCTTTGGTCATACCTGCAAAAATACCGATGGCGCAACCAATAACCGTTGCGATGAAAGTAATGAGAAGACCATAACCAAAAGTGAGTTGTGTTCCAACTAATAAGCGCGACAAAATATCACGACCAAAATTATCGGTGCCAAGAAAATATTCAACACTGCCGTTATGGCTCCAAGACAGTGGTTGAAGAATGTGACGCGTTTGGTCAAATGGACCATGCGGTGCAATCCAACCAGCAGATAGAATAATGATCACTAAAGCTACAAAGCACCAAAGGGCGAACATAGCCAAGCTATTACTGCGGTAATTGCGCCAAAAACGTTCAAATTGACTTGGGATATGTTCTTCTTGATAGATGTTATTTGACAACATGCCATTGTTTCCTTATCAGTGGATTAACAAGAGCACCCAATAAATCAGATAATATATTGGCCATCAGTACAAAAGCAGCCACTGTAATAACACCTGCTTGAATGGAAACGTAATCTTTATTATCTAACGCTTCAAGTAACCAACTGCCAATGCCAGGCCAATGGAAAATAGACTCAGTAATAATGGCATAAGTCAGCATACTCGCTAGCTGAACACCAACTTTAGGGATGATGGGTGGAATGGCGTTGCGTAAAACATGCTGAAAAATGATTTCAAAAGTAGATAAACCACGCGTTCTAGCGGCTCGAATGTAGTTTTGCTTGCGGATGTCTGCAACCGAAGCTCTCATAAGGCGGATAACTTCAGTGGTGGGTGGCAGTGCTAATACTAAACATGGTAGAAGTAAATGGAGTGCGATACTACGCAAGGCTTCCATTCTCATAGGGCCATCACTTAAAAGAGTGTCGAGAACAGCAAAGCCAGTTATATATTCAACGTGATAAGCCAAATCGTATCGGCCAGAGACAGGTGTTATTCCCATGTTTAATGAGAAGACCATTATCATCATAAGTGCAAGCCAAAATATCGGCACCGAGTAACCGACCATTGAACTAAAAGAAATGATTATATCGGTTGGCTTTCCTTGACGCATACCAGCAAGCGTACCAATTGGAATGCCAATCGCCAAAGCAAGAACCATTGCAAAAATACAGAGTTCTAAAGTCGCAGGGAAAACGACTTTTATCTCTTCAATAACAGGAACTCCGATGCCATTAGTGCCAAAATCTAGTTGTAATAGCTGCTGTAAATACTCTAACCAGCCTTGAAAAAAAGGCTGCATAGCCGCGGGTGATGCGGAGTCAAGTCGCAATATACTAAAGCCAACTAAGGTGATAATAAGTAGCGTAATGATAAATAAGTTAATTCGTCGTAACGTATAAACGAACATTTATAGGTTCCTTACTACGAGCCTTATAAACTTCAATAAGCTTAGGGCTGATGAGCGTAGTTTATGGTGAATTTTTGCGTATCAGAGATCATAACGAATTTCGCCTTGATTGTCTCGAATTGTAATCGCCTATATTACGTCTCTCATCAAGTATGCAATCTCTAAACATTCGAGTAATTATAAGGTTTTAGGTGAGATATTGTGCTTTTTCAACATGCCTCTTAATTGATGATAACTTACTCCGAGCAATTGCGCGGCATTACGCTGGTTAAACTTAGCGTGTTCTAAGGCCAAGTGGAGTAGTTGAATGTCTTGGTTGGCTTGCCACTGTTTATAGTCGATAGGAAAACGTATATCTTTAACTTGTTGACTTATATTAATATTATCTGAGTTTTCTGTGGGTGAAAACGAAGGGAGAGCAACATCTTTATCTATCCTCGAAATAGTTGAGTTTTCCAATGAACTTAAAGTGACGGCGTCACTAGTTTGGTGTGGTGTAATAAAAGGATTGAATATGATGTCATTGATGGGGCCTTCTGCATTGCCGTGTTGATAGACAGCGCGTTCAATTACATTTTTGAGTTCACGAATATTCCCCGGCCATGAATAGGAAATTAATGTTTGTTGAGCTTTTTGACTTAAACCGGAGAACATCTCAAAGCTGAGTTCTTGACACATTTGAATCGCAAAATGTTCCGCTAGTAATAAAATATCATCAACACGTTCACGTAAAGGTGGAAGATGTATTACATCAAAAGCTAGCCTATCTAATAAATCGGCGCGAAATTTACCTTGTTGTGCGAGTTCAGGAAGGTTGGCATTGGTTGCACAAACTACACGAACATCTGCCATCAAGGTTTTGCTGCCTCCAACGCGTTCATATTCACCATATTCAATCACTCGTAATAGTTTTTCTTGCACACTCATTGGAGCTGTTGCTAGCTCATCTAAAAATAATGTGCCTTGCTCGGCGCGCTCAAATCGACCTTTATGTTGATTTTTAGCACCTGTAAAAGATCCTGACTCATGACCAAATAATTCAGAATCAATCAGACCTTCGCTAAAAGTTGAGCAATTTAAGTTGATTAAAGGTTGTCTCCAACGTTTTGAAAGGTAGTGCAAACGTTGAGCTATGAGTTCTTTTCCTGTTCCTCGCTCACCGATAATAAGAATGGGACGTTCTATTGCCGCTAATTGAGAGGTTTTATCTAAAGCCGCGAGAAAGTGGGCAGATTGTCCGATTAAATTCTGTGGTTTCATCTATATCACCTGCGATTATTGTCAATAAATAAGTATTTAGACCAATAGTTAGTGATATTAATCATATCAGCTATTTGGGAAAGAATATAACATCAGTTATCATATTGATTTATATGTAAAACATTGTTGGCACGAATTATGTATTACTCCAAGTATCACAAGTACTAATTTATAGAGAGGAACATAATCATGGGTATTTTTTCACGTTTTGCGGACATCGTTAATTCCAATATCAGCGCTTTATTAGATAAAGCTGAAGATCCAGAAAAAATGATCAGGCTAATTATTCAAGAAATGGAAGACACACTTGTTGAAGTTCGTACTCATTCAGCCAAATCACTTGCTGATGATAAAGAGCTTTCGAGACGTATTTTATTCTTACAAGAACAAGTGAAAAACTGGCAGGCTAAAGCTACGCTGGCATTGACTAAGCAGAGAGACGATTTGGCTCGTGCGGCTTTGATTGAAAAGCAAAAATTGGATGATATTCTAAAAGACTTAGCCAACGAGAAAACATTATTGTCGGAATCGATAGAGAAATTAAGTTCAGAAATTAACAAGCTAGAAAGTAAAATTACGGAAACCCGCGCACGTCAGCAATCAATTATAACCCGTAAACAAACGGCCACTCATCGTCGTGATATAAAAAAACAGCTGAACACCGGAAAAACGGAAGAGGCGATGTCTAAATTTGCTCAATATGAGCGTAAAATTGATGAATTAGAAGCCGAAGCCGACAGCTATGATTTAGGTGCAAAAGGGAAAAGTCTTGATCAAGAATTTGCAGAGCTACAAGCGGATGATGAGATTGAAAAAGAGTTAGAAAAGCTCAAGCAAAGTATGCAAGCTAAATCCAATGTACAAGATAGTCAGTAGTGCTATGGTTCTTATTGAAGGTTTCAGAATAGAAGAGAGTAGGAGCTATATATGATGACATTTCTTGCCACGCCATTAGTGGTATTTATGATTTTCGTCGCCCCTTTATGGCTAATCTTGCATTATCGCAGTAAGCGCAAAGTGTCGACTGGATTATCTGGTGAAGAACTTGAGAAGCTGAAGCAGTTAGCTGAAAAAGCCGAAACGATGCAAGCACGAGTTAAAACGTTAGAAAAAATATTGGATGCTGAAGCGCCAAATTGGAGGTAGTGAATGTCTAAAAAGTCATTTTATAGAGAACCGACAACGGGAAAAATTGCGGGTATTTGCGCGGGAATTGGCCGTTATTTTGGTGTTGAAGTGTGGTGGATCCGGATTCTGGCGGTCTCTGTTTTTTTATTGGGTGGCTATTTGTTAGTGGTTTTTGCTTATATCGGTGTTTGGTTAATGGTTGATAAGCGTCCCGTTTCTTTATATGAAGAAAGTCATGCAGAAGATCATACTTTAAAAAGCAAACCGTGGCAGGCAGGAAAAGTACCTTCTGAATTGTTGGTGGATCTGGACACTGAATATCAACAAATTGAAGTTAAACTTCGTAAGATGGAAGCTTATGTCACTTCAGATGCTTACAAAGTGAATAAAGAATTTAACCAGATGTAGTCACTGATTTCACTCGTCATATTACAGTAATAAAAAATCTCTGAAATGAGCTAATCTGTCAGAGATTTTTTGGTTTTTAATCCTTTTAGTTTCTTACCATCTTTTTACGTTTAATTTATAGGAATATTTCATGGCAGAGCAACAAGACACAACATGCGGTTGGGCAATGAAGCACGATAATGAGCGTGAATATCATGATCAAGAGTGGGGAGTACCTGTTTATGATGACTCTAAATTGTTTGAATTTATTTGTTTGGAAGGAGCACAAGCAGGGTTAAGTTGGCGGACAATTTTGAATAAAAGAGCCGGGTATATTGCCGCCTTTGAATGTTTTGATATCGAAAAACTCGCACAATACGATGAACAACGAGTGCCTTTTATTATTGAAAATTATGATGTGGTAAAACATAAAGGAAAAATTGCCTCTGTGTTTTCCAATGCACGAGCCGCAATTGAATTACAAAAAGAGTACGGTTCATTATCTGCGGCATTATGGCAATTTGTTGATGGAAAACCGCTTCAACCTCAACGCCAAAGTATGGATCAAATCCCTGCGATAAGTGATGAATCTAAAGCATTAAGTAAATTTTTAAAAAAGCGAGGCTTTAAATTTATGGGGGAAACCATTTGCTATGCTTTCATGCAAGCCGTTGGAATGGTTAATGACCATGTGGTTTCCTGTCCTTGTTACCCGAATCTTCATTCTGTAAAAAACTAAATAGTCCTGAAAAATATAAATATTAATAGCCGATTTTAATGTTGCATTAGTGTTGATTATCATTAGCTCTGCCGACGCCTGCTATGTAAACATTTATCCTGTCTATTTATAATCAATATTTTAGGCGTAATAAATAATCACTTAATTTTAATGTGGTTATATTTTTTCCTTTGGGGTAGAAATTCACAACCGCTCTTTGTATGCTAGCTTCATGCTGCAATTTTTCACTCATTATTATTAAACGTAATTGGATGTTGAGTGGAGATTGCATTTTTTGTTATTAGGAGAACAACATGGACGTGAAAGCAGAAAAAAGGTCCTCGACGGTATTAGTTCCCGTCTTTATACCCGCAGTTATTGTAATCGCATTAATTGTGATTGGAACCATAAGTAATCCAGCACGAGCAGGTGTTTTTTTCTCAGATATCTTATCGGCCGTTACAACTAATTTTGGCTGGTTTTATATGTTGTCTGTGGCGATCTTTTTGGTCTTCATTATTTGTGTCGCAGTCAGTAAATGGGGAGAAATTAAATTAGGCCCAGATCATTCGGAACCTGAGTATAGCTTTCCTGAGTGGTTCGCGATGCTGTTTTCTGCGGGTTATGGTGTAGCACTGCTCTTTTTTGGCGTAGCAGAACCAGTTCTTCATTATGCATCACCACCAACCGGGCCTGCGTTAACAGTTGATGCTGCGCGCCAAGCCATGCAAATCGCATTTTTCCACTGGGGTTTTCATATCTGGGCTATTTATGGCTTAGTGGGTTTAGCATTGGCATACTTTGCATTCCGTCATGGGTTACCGTTATCAATGCGCTCAACCTTATATCCAATAATTGGTGATAAAATTCACGGTCCGATGGGGCATGCGGTTGATGTATTTGCCATTCTCGGTACGTTATTTGGTATTGCGACTACGCTTGGTTTATCAGTTACGCAAATTAATACCGGTTTGAATTATCTGTGGCCTGAAATTCCCATTAATAGCACGGTTCAGATCATTGCGATTACGGTGATAACCTTGTGTGCTATGGCCTCTGTGGTTGCAGGTATGGATAAAGGTGTTAAAAATTTATCAATACTTAACATGGTGCTTGCGATTGCTTTAATGGTGTTTGTTTTTGCTGTCGGTCCGACAATTTTCATCTTGAATACTTTCATGCAAAACACAGGAAATTATTTGAGCAATATTGTTGAACGTACCTTTAACCTTCAAGCTTATACATCAAGCGATTGGATTGGTAACTGGACCTTGTTTATCTTCGGTTGGACAATTGCGTGGTCACCATTTGTGGGGCTATTTATTGCGAAAATAAGCCGTGGACGTACTATTCGCCAATTTGTTGTTGGTGTAATGGTCGTTCCTACCATCTTCACGTTCCTATGGTTTTCTGTTTTTGGTGACACTGCGTTGCATATGATCATGGTGGATGGTTACACGCACATCATCAGTGAAGTGCAAAATAACAATGCGATTGCGCTGTTTAAATTATTTGAACGTTTACCTATGACGTCTATCATTTCATTCTTGACCGTGATCCTAATTGTGACTTTCTTTGTGACATCATCAGATTCCGGTTCATTAGTGATTGACTCACTAGCTTCGGGCGGGGTTCAGGAAACTCCAATCTGGCAACGTGTTTTTTGGGTCTCAACGGAAGGTGTCGTCGCGGCTGTTTTATTGCTTGCCGGTGGTTTAGGCGCTTTACAAACCGCGACTATTGTTAGTGCATTACCCTTTGCTATTATTATGCTGATCGCCATGTTTGGCATGATTAGAGCTTTACGCATAGAAGGGCACCACGAAGACAGTCAGCAACAGTATATGCAAATGCAGCAATCGAATACGCCGTCAGGGAAAGGATTGTGGAAGAAGCGTTTGGCAAATTTAGTTGATTTTCCATCTCGAGATTCTGTTGAAAAGTTCATTAGCGTAACGGCTTTAAACAGTATGAAGCGTGTAGAGCAAGAGCTAGAAGAACAAGAGTGGGAAGCGGAAGTTACCTTTGATGAAGAACTATGCCGCGCGCACTTTGAAGTGTTCAAAGAAGGTCAGGTTGAGTTTATTTATGAGATCCGTTTACGTGGTTATGAAATGCCAGAGTTTGTGAGTTCGGAAGCTAATGAACCATTAGATGAGTATTATTACCGCGCGGAAGTGTTCTTGCGTCGTGGTGGTCAAGCTTATGATGTGTATAACTATGAGTCACAAGATATTATCAATGACATTTTGAATCAGTTTGAGCGTTATCTGCATTTCATTCATATCTCTCCAGGTATTCTACCGTGGAATATGGAAGAACATGATGATGATATTCCACCTGAGCAACCAGATGTAGAGCCAGAAAAGGCTTAATTTACATGGTGTAAAACCAATATAATGAGTTAAGGCCCTATTTTTATAATAGGGCCTTTTTTGTTTATTTTTAATGATTAGCTCATTTGGTGTTGACCTTTTACTTATGAGCTATTATGCTTATTTTAAATTGAGCCACAACACTTATTGAGCTATCTCGATGGTAAAAGTCAAAAGAAAGTGTTCGCTCATCTTGTACTCCAACTGAAGGAATTAAAATGAACAACAATACTTATGGCTACATTCGAATCTCACCAAAAATGAAAGATGTTGATTCAAGAATTGAACAAATGCAGCAATATCAATCAGATTTAACCTTATTCAAAGAAACGGGTGTGAGAGGAAATGTTGTTTTACTTGAGCGACCTCAATATCAATTATTAGCTGAAAAGATGATAGCTGGTGATACGTTAGTGGTGTGGTGGTTGACGGAATTTAGTCGTCAATTTGATGATTGCTATAAAGCAATAGAAGGCTTACTCGATAAAGGCATTCAGATTAAGACCATCAATCAGCAGCTTTCTTTAACTCCAAATAGTGATAGTACACAAGCAGTATTACAAGTTTTGAAAGGATACGCAGATGCTGAAACACAACATCGTTTAATCGCGGCGGAATTTGGGCGCAGAGGGTTACGAATCGATAAAGCATTGTGGAAAGAAAAATTTCGAGGTCGTCGAGCGGATAAAGATCAGCATCAAAAAATTGTAACGTTATTATTAGAAGGAAAAACACTGCAAGCGGTCGCTGATGAAACAGGATCCAGTATTTCGACAGTGAAACGCGTGAAAGCAAAATATCGTGATGGTGATGAGCTTGGGCAAATGCGCGGTAAGGAATGCTCACATAAAGATCATCATGGTCGTAGACATCATCGCCAACATGAGGGGGATAATCGAGAACTAAAAGGTGGAAAACATCGTGTTAGATCTCAGGGAAATAAAAATTCACCAGCCAATCAGCAAGATAAGGAGTCAGAATGAAACCGAATCATAAGCCTAAAACAACGACAGTCATTGATACTTTTGCCTTAACACCGAATATGCAACGTATTGCGTTGCAAAGCGAAGAATTAAAGCAATTACAAGAGTCTGATTTGGGTGGTTACATCAAGTTGATTTTTCATCCTGAAGGCCATACCGATGTGAGTAATTTAGCCGATGGGGAACGTCCGATTATGCGGACTTATACCATCAGTGAGCTGGATGTTGAGCAAGGTAAGATCAGTGTCGATTTTGTTAAACATGAAGCTGAATACGCCGGCAATAATAGAAACCTGACAGTTCAAGATAAAGGCGGTTATGCCATCAATTGGGCGATGAAAGCTAAAGTTGGAGATCGTATTTCCATTGGTGGACCAGGAAATAGCCAAGATATTGAACTCAATGCGAAGC
Source organism: Vibrio sp. S17_S38 (assembly GCF_014694375.1). GTDB lineage: Bacteria > Pseudomonadota > Gammaproteobacteria > Enterobacterales > Vibrionaceae > Vibrio. Next base: position 110,137 of record NZ_JAAUWW010000006.1, on the reverse strand, counting down.
AGTTATTTTTAGTGGCGGATATGACTGCTATTCCTGCTTTAAGTGCAAAAATTAAAGCATTAAAATCGGATGTGGTTGGTGATGTTATTGTACAAATCACCTCGGAACAAGATATGCCAAATTGGACTTTGCCTCAGGGTATGGCATTACATAAAGTTATTGGACATGAGCCTAGTCAGTTGTCTGACTGCGTTATCAATATTGTATCTACAAATTCAGATATTGCTATTTGGTGTGCTTGTGAATTTACCGCAATGAAAACGATTCGAAGCCACTTTAATGATCATAATCTGATTCAGCGTCATAAAAGCTATTTCAGTAGTTATTGGAAGCAAGGTGTTACCGAAGATGGACATAAAGTGATTAAGCGAGAAGATGCTAAAGGTTTAACTACCTTGCTATAACTATTCGTTATGTGGCAGGTAAATAAAGTCATTTTGTTTATTCATACATTCAAGTATTATCTTTATTAGAAGTCTATACGGCTATTTTAGTGAGATTCTTAATTTAAAGGAATAAGATGATGTTGAAGAATAAAATGACACGATTACTTTGTGTTCTGCCGCTAGTTTTGGCTTTATCGGCTTGTGGTCAAAAAGAAGAAAGCCATATTATTAAAGTTGGCGCAACGGTTGGACCACATGCACAAGTGGTTGAAGCGGTTGCAGAAGAGGCGGCGAAACAAGGCTTAAAAGTCGAAGTTGTGACTTTTTCAGATTACATTACTCCTAATGCAGCCCTAGCAGATGGAAGCATTGATATTAATAGCTACCAACATCAACCGTTCTTAGATAACTACAATAACAATAATAAAGCGCAGCTTGTTTCGATTGGGCATTCTATTTTAATGCGTATGGGTATTTATTCGAAAAAATACCACTCTCTTGCTGAGTTGCCTGACAATGCAGAAATTACCATTCCAAATGATCCGACTAATAGTGGGCGTGGACTTTTACTACTGGCAGATGCAAAGTTAATCACTTTAAAACCAAATGTAGATGATAAAGCAACGGTGTACGATATTATCGATAACCCTAAACATCTTAAATTTATTGAAATGGATGCCGCTCAATTACCACGTACGCTAGATGATGTGGCAGCTTCTGCAATCACCATGAATTATGTAATGTCATCGGGCCTTGATCCTAAGAAAGAGGGAATTTATCTTGAACCTAAAGATACGAAACTTGCCGTAATGGTTATTGCCACCCGTGCCGCTGATAAAGACAAAGAATCGTATAAAAAGTTTGTTGAGATTTATCACTCACAGCCTATCCGTGACTTTATACAAAAAACGTTTAAAGGCACGATTGAACCTGCATTCTAGAATATTTTTAAATTTTAATATTGGGTATAAAGAAAAACGGTCAGCTATAATAGCTGGCCGTTTTTTTCATGATTAATGCGTGGTAATGAAGACGTTGTTATTGGTCTTAGTTATTCAATACAGCATTATAAGCGGTAAACCCACGCTCTAAATCTTCAATTAGGTCTTCTACATTTTCTAAGCCAATATGCACTCGAAAGAGAGTCCCTGTAAAATGAGGGTTTGCGACGGTGCGCATGTTATCAAAGCTGCTTGGTTCATTGGCTAGGATTAGACTTTCATAGCCACCCCATGAATAACCCATGCTGAAATGTTCAACCGTATCTAAGAAAGCCGTGGTAGCTTCTTTATTGCTGCTTGTTAATACGAATGAAAATAGACCATTACCACCTGTGAAATCTCGCTTATAAAACTCATGGCCAGGGCAAGATTCAAAAGCGGGGTGGCGAATATGGTCGACTTCAGAGCGAGCTTCAAGCCATTTTGCAATCGCTAGGCTGCTTTGTTCGTGTTGCTTTAATCGGACACTTAACGTACGTAATCCACGTAATCCAGTATAAGCATCATCAGGCGAAACACACTGTCCGAGCAAATAGCTTTGTTCGCGTAATTGTGGCCAATGTTTTTCGTTCGCTACTGCAGTGCCGAGCATGACATCAGAATGGCCAACAATGTATTTAGTCGCGGCTTGAATGGAGACATCAACACCATGTTTAAATGGTGAGAAGTTCACACCTGCCGCCCAGGTATTATCTAGCATGACGATGATATTTTGCTCATGGGCAATACGAGAAAGGGTTGGAATATCTTGAATCTCCATGGTGTAAGAACCAGGAGACTCAGTAAATAAAATTTTGGTATTTGGACGAATTAACTCACGGATATCTTCACCAATTGTTGGCTCATAATAAGTGGTTTCAATGCCCATTTTCTTGAGAATAATATTACAAAAATCGCGAGTTGGTTCATAACAGGTATCGACCATTAGAATATGGTCGCCATGTTCAACGAAAGATAAAATAGAATTTGTGATTGCCGCTGCGCCACAAGGATAAAGGGCACAACCAGCGCCACCTTCAATTTCGACCATCGCTTCTTGAAATGCAAAGTGGGTTTCCGTACCACGACGGCCATAAAATAAGGTATGACCTTGTCGTTTCATTGTGGCTGCATTTTTTTCCGCAACAGTATTAAAAACAACCGTTGATGCACGTTGAATTGGTGGGTTAACCACACCATGAGTCCATTTTTTATTGCGTCCTGCGGTGACTAGTTTAGTTTCATACTTCTTGGTCATCTTACTTCCTTTTAATTCTGTTGTTTGAGTCTGGTGATGATTTAATTAAAGCAATGGATTAAAGAGATAAAACAACCTTTCTAGCATTCGATGGAAAAGGCTACGGTTTTGCCATTCTATTGGATCAATGCTGTTTGATTGTTCTATATAGGTTTCTTGAACCCAATACAATTCTTTCGTGAACTCATTGTCATCAATCACAAGTGTTAATTCAAAATTCAGCCATAAGCTTCTCATATCAAGATTTACACTACCAATTAAGCAGTTTTGTTGATCGATGACAACTGATTTAGTATGCAATAAACCGCCATTAAATTGATAAATTTTCACACCTGCATCAAGTAACTCGCTGAAAAAAGATTTAGATGCCCAGTTGACCAAAATCGAGTCATTTTTCTTCGGCAAGATTAATTCGACGGTGACTCCTCGATAAGCGGTCGTTTTGATTACTTGGAGAAGATTATCACTCGGTACAAAATAGGGGGTCGTGATCCTCACGGATTCTTTCGCTTGGCTAATAGCAATGGTTAACACTTGCTGAATCAGATTCTCTGGCATGCCAGGGCCTGAAGGGACGACTTGAATAGGGTGTAATGCTCCATTAGTTTCAATGCTGCATACTGGAATACTTGGTAAATGACGCTCTCCTGTTTCAACTTCCCAATCCCAAGCATGTATCGCAGCAAGGACATTAACCGTTGGGCCAGTCACTCTTACCATCACATCAATCCATTGGCCAAAACCAGCATCTTGTTTGAAATATAAAGGATCAACCATGTTCATCGAACCGGTGTAGGCAATTTCATCGTCAATTGTGATGATTTTTCGGTGTAAGCGTAAATCAAGGCGACGAAAGAACATCCTGAAAGCATTTACTTCTAATGCTTGAAGGATATGGATACCAGATTCTTTCATTAAACGGTGCCAGTGGCTGCGAAAGAATTTAGGGCTTCCAGCTGAGTCGATTAAGATCTGGATCTGGACACCGCGTTTTGCCGCTTGAATTAATGCAGTATTCACTAAGTCGATCAGCCCACCATTTTCCCAAATATAAAATTCAATCCGAATATTTTCTTGAGCGCTTTCGATGTCATTAATAATGGAATATAAAATTTTCTCTGGTGTATCTTGCAGCGAAAGTGTATTGCCACATAGCGCAGGGATAGCCGTACGGTGAGTGCATAAATCGTGGATTTGAGATAATTGTAGGTTAAGCAAGTTAGGTTGATGCGCTTGGCATTCATGGAGCTGGGTAAACCATTCACCGTAAGGTTCAAACATTTTTTGTGAACGTTCAGCTCTTTTACGGCCAAGATTTAGCTCACCAAAAAGGAAATAGCAAATCACGCCAACAAAAGGAATGATGTAGATGATCATCAGCCACGCTAAAGAGACGCTAACGGCTCTACGTTTCACAACGACGCGTATTGTCACACCTGCGACAAGTAACCAATAGCCAATGACACCCGCTAAGGCAATAATTTGATAAAGTTTTTCCATGAACTCGCATCGTAAATAGAATAGAAACAATCGTCGATACTAGCATTAATTAGTACTGGATTTGAAAGCTTTCTGCTGTTGTTGAGAATAAATTATTATTATGTCTGCTGGGATCAAATTTGGCACCTAAACACCTTTTATTATCAAGATGTTTTTTTAAGCGAGGATAATAAACGATTATCTTATTCGCCCCTTGAATGTTGATGGTGTTTTACTCTAATTGTATCTATACGTTTATATCGATATAGCTGCATTTTTAAAAGAAAATAATAAATTATGCTGCTTTGACTTTAAATTTATCGCCTAACCTGCTTTACTGACGCTCTTTTTTTCGTTTTCATGGCCATTTTACTTAGAATTATTGTAAAACCATGTCTGTGATGACGGTAACCTTTTGATATTAAAGTATGAATAGAGCCTCTGAGCTTTTATTGTGCTTTTTAGATAATGATGTAAAGGATCAATCTTGTGAATATGAAGTTATTCGGTAGCTCTTTAATTCTAGCGGGTACCGCATTAGGAGCCGGAATGTTAGCCATTCCTATGGTATTGGCGCAATTTGGTTTCTTATGGAGCTTAGCGTTGATGGTTTTCATCTTTTTGGGAACCACTTATGCTTCTTTATTGCTAGCGGAAGTATGCACTAAAACCGAAGATAATGGTGGTCTTAGCACCGTTGCTTTTGCCACGCTTGGGACGAAAGGCAAATATGCAATGAATCTCTTTTTCTATTTGCTATTACTTTGCATTATTGTTGCGTATATTTTGGGGTTAGGCGACTTATTCCATAAGCTGCTACTCGCGGTGGGCTTTGATGCTCCCCAACCTGTTTGTTATTCCGTATTCAGTTTATTGATGGGTGTGATTGTTGTATTAGGTAAAAGCTACATCGATAAATTAAATCGAGTTCTGTTTATTTTAATGATTGTGATGCTATGTGTGGTAATTATCAGCTTGTTTTCTGATCTACACTTTGACTATTTATTACAATCGGCTGATGTTTCAATGCGTGATGTGGTTAAATACAGTACGGTTATATTTACCAGCTTTGCTTCTATGGTCGTGATTCCATCGTTGGTTTCATATAATCATGAAGCTTCAGCTAAACAAATTCGCAATATGATTTTATTAGGTTCGGTGATCCCACTAATTTGCTACTTGACCTGGTTGGTTGCGATTATTGGTAATTTAGGTACAGATCAAATTAGCCAATTTAATAATATCTCTGAGTTAATTACAGCATTTAGTGGGCATTCAAGCATACTGAAAACAGTCATTTCTGTATTTTCTGCACTAGCCTTGATAACCTCATTTTTAGGTGTGTCGATGGCGCTGTTTGATCAAAATAAAGATGCAATTTTAAATAATAATGCATTGAGCTTTGGTTTGACGTTTGTTTTGCCATTATTTTTTGCCGCATTATTTTCTGACCAATTTATTAGTATGCTTGATTACGCCGGAATGGTATTGGTCTTCTTGGCTATTTGGGGCCCATTAGCGATGGTGATAAGTGCACGTAGATCAACCTTCCAACTGGTAAAAGGTGTCGATTCATACACAGCAGAAGGTGGTATATTAATGTTGGCTGTGACTTTCTTATTTGGTGCATTTATTTTTGTTTCTTGGTTTACCCAATAAGCATATACCCAAAGAAACTGAAGTTTCAGTAAGGCAGCAAGCCAACGAAGCAAACGAACTGCAGCTTGAAGTAAGACAGGTATAAATAGATTCGAATATGATATTGATTAAGCAGTGCTGAATTATTTTGGTACTGCTTTTTTATTGATTATCGATAGATGAAGATAAGTTATACTTCAGCCAGAATGAAAATAGATACATTTGGAATAATATGTTTGATGTTGTAATGGAAAAACCGGACTTTTTGGTGATTAACAAACACCCTAATGTGAGTGTGCACAAAGATGATGGCGATACATCGCTACTTATCGAAGTTTCAAAAAAAACAGGACATGATGATCTGTTTTTAGTCCATCGATTAGATAAAATGACGTCTGGCTTATTATTACTTGCTAAAAATAAGTCGGCTGCGAGTGAGTTATCCCAGAAGTTTGCTCATCGTGAAGTGACGAAGTTTTATCTCGCTATTGGGGTTAAAAAGCCGAAGAAGAAGCAAGGATTAGTGTCTGGTGATATGGAGCGTTCACGACGTTCTAGTTGGAAATTGACGCTAGGACAAACGAACCCTGCACAAACACAGTTTTTATCTGTTGCTGGTGAGCAAGGTGAGCGTATTTTTATGTGTAAACCTAGAACAGGCAAAACTCATCAAATTCGAGTAGCGTTGAACTCTATTGGTTCTTCTATTGTAGGCGATCCTATATATACGCCCTCAAGTATTGCTGATAGGGGGTATTTGCATGCTTATGTTTTACAGTTTCAGTATCACGATGAAACGGTTAGTGTTCGTTGTGATCCTTCCGATTTTCGATGGAATCAACAGGGAAATATGGGCGAAAAATGGCAAAGTGATGCGGTAAAGCAGGCGTTGTTAAGTTGGCAAAAACCTTGTGAGTTAAATTGGCCAATTATAAAAAACCAGTCATTAAACGAATGAACAGTAATCAAGAAAAAGTGAACTTAACTATGCAAGCCACAGCGTTACCTAAATTTTTTTTCGAACTCGACAAAACTCTTTCTGACTGCAAAATGGAAGTGCGCCGTTTATTTCATGGTCGTGGTCAGTGTTGGGCAGGATTGGAACAGCTAACGGCCGATTGGCTTGGACAGCAATTAATTATCAGCTTATTTAAGCCGGTAGATGATGAGTTTCTAAAAGAACTGAAACAAGGGTTGTTAGATTTTACTCAGTCAACTATTTGGCAGCAGTCGGAAGGAAAAGCTATTGGGTTGCAGCACCGATATGAACATGGAGCACCGTTCGAGCTTCTATTTGGTGAAATCGACACGCATCCGATTGGCATCGAAAATGGTTTGAAATACCAACTTGATGTCGGTAAAAATCAAAATTCTGGCCTTTTTTTAGATATGCGTTTAGGTCGTGAGTGGGTGCGAAACGAATCTCAAGGGAAGTCAGTCTTAAATTTGTTTTCGTATACGTGTGCTTTTTCTGTTGTTGCCATTGAAGGTGGTGCAACGAGTGTGGTAAATGTCGATATGGCAAAAGGGGCGTTAAGTCGAGGTCGGGATAATCATCGATTGAACGGACATGATCTATCAAAAATTAGTTTTCTAGGGCATGATATTTTGCGATCATTTGGCAAAATCACAAAATATGGGCCTTATGATTTGATTGTGATTGATCCACCGAGTTTTCAAAAAGGCAGTTTCGCTTTAACTAAAGATTATAAAAAAGTCCTACGTCGTTTACCTAGCTTGTTGAAGGAGAAAGGGACTGTGCTAGCTTGTGTTAATTCGCCTGCGGTCACACAAGATTTTTTAATTGATTCGATGGCTGAAGAGGCACCAGATCTTAATTATCAACAACGTTTGGATAATCCAGTTGAGTTTGCTGATATCGATGAACAAGCAAGTTTGAAGGCGTTGGTCTTCACACGATAACCACTTTAGCTAGCCAATATATAACAACTCAAATTAAACGCTAGATATCAAAACGGCCAGTTTAACCTATGTGAACTAGAGGTTAAATTGGCCGTTTTTGCGATTATTGTTCTTTAGATATTTCTATTCTTCTTTTTCTAGCGCTTCACAAGCTTCTTTGGAGGCGACTTCTTCGCTAATCAATTTACCGCGCTCACTGCGTAGTATTAATTTATAAATGACCCCTTGGTCTAATACGGCACGCACTTCTTTATCACTACAATAATAACGAATACTGGCATCAATCAAGGCACTTGGCGCGATTTTACCGGTATCGTTGTAGATCATCAACAACTCAACGGTGTGATCTTTTGCTTGGGCGCTCATGATGTGTAATGGGCCGGATTCATAGGGAAGACTGGATTCTAAAACGGCTGCTCGGTGGTCAGCCATAATGGAAACCTGATCGGTTGAGCTACAACCAAATAAAGTTGATGTAGTGAGTATGGTCAATAATACGGCTTTAATTTTCATAAAAACTCTTTATGGAAGGACTTTTTTAAATGGCTTGACGGTGACATGAGCATAAACACCTGCCGCAACGTAAGGATCATTATCTGCCCACGTTTGTGCTTCTTCTAAAGAATTGAAATCAGCAATAACAGTTGAACCGGTAAAGCCTGCATCGCCCGGGTTTTCTGAGTCTATAGCGGGCATAGGTCCGGCAACGAGTAGGCGGCCTTCATCTTTTAATGTATTTAATCGCTCTAAGTGTTTATCTCTAACACTCATGCGTTTTTCGAGAGAATTTTCAACGTCTTGAGAAAAAATAACATACCACATTGATAATAGTCCTTTATTGTATTGAAACTAACAGTAGTTTTTAGATTATTGTTGTACTGAATGAATAGCTTAATATACGCTGCTAAAAAAAATAAGGCTACCATTTGACCGTAAAAGCCATATTGGTAGCCTATTTTATGCGCTTGGAAACACACTTAGTATTGGTTACTTTGCTTCAGCCTGAGGGCGTACTGCACAAGGACGACCGTTGGCATCAATAGCAACATAATTAAAAGTGGCTTCACAGACTTTATTCTTCGCGCCGACACCTTCAATGCTCACCGATTTTACCCAAACCTCTAAAGCAATCGACATTGATGTATTACCAACCTTAATACAATCGCCATAACAGCAGACGACATCTCCAACTGCAACGGGTTGTTTGAAGGTAATACTAGAAACCGAAACTGTTACCACGCGGCTGTTGGCTATTTCTTTAGCCAAAATCGCTCCAGCTAGATCGAGTTGGGACATGATCCAGCCACCAAAAATATCACCATTAGCATTGGTGTCTGCTGGCATGGCTAAAGTACGAAGGATCATTGAGCCTTTTGGTGTGTCTAATTCAGTGTTCATTGCTTCTTCCTAAACATTGCTTCTTCCTAAAGATTATCTAGGAAGAAAATTAAATCGCCACAGTTAAGTGGCGATTCAGTATGGAGTAGAGATCTAATTATAGATACAGGGGGTTATTTTTCTTTAGTTTCTTTTGGCATGTATTTATAGATATAAACACCGGTTAATAACGTATAGGCAAAAGTGGCGATTAATAAACCAAAGACTTTAAAGTTAACCCAGACATCCAACGGTAATTTATAAGCAACATAAATATTGATAACCGCGCATAGTGCAAAAAATATCACCCATGCAATATTGACACGTTTCCAAATGGTGTCGGGTAAAGTAATTTCTTTACCAAGCATGCCTTTAATAACTGGTTTACCAATATAATCTGAGACTAATAAACCAATAGAGAATAATGCATAGATAATGGTCACTTTCCATTTAATGAAGTTATCATCGTGGAAAAATAGTGTCATACCACCAAAAATGGCCACCATTAAAAAAGTAATAATTTGCATTTTTTCTACTTTCTTATAAAGGAAGTAGGTCACAGTCACTTGTACGGCGGTAGCCGCAATTAATGCACCCGTGGCGACATAAATGTCATAACTTTTGTAGAGAAAGAAAAAAATAACCAGTGGAATAAAATCAATAAATTGCTTCATGCTGTCTTTTATCTGTTATCAATGATGGGGCTCAGTCTAACCAATTTCATTTAAATGAAAACCGTTTAGAGATACTTTGCTACAAAAAAGGAGCAAAGATGCTCCTTTTGTCTGTCTAGTAGGCAGTATTTCCTCTTATTGGCATTACTTTTGTGTCGCAGCTTTCATTCCGGAAACAAAGATGGCAAGTTTTTTCAGCATGGTTTCTGGATCTTCTTTATTGGCTTCGATGATTTTTACTACCGCTGAACCAGAAATTGCACCCGCAGCACCTGCGATAATAGCCTCATGGACTTGTGATGGCTCTGAAATACCAAATCCAAGTAATGCAGGAGGTGCGTTAAATTGGCTTAATCTATCGAGCAAGGCATGAACCGGCATCTTAGCTTTGGTTTCTGCGCCAGTGACACCTGAACGAGAAAGCAAATAAGTATAGCCACCACCTAAACTTGATACTTGTTCTAAGGTTTTATCGTCGGCTGTAGGTGGAGCGATAAAAATAGGATGAATGCCATGAGCTTTGGCTGCTTGATTAAACGGCGCACTTTCACCGGTTGGTACATCCGCGATTAAGACTGAGTCAACTCCAGCTTGCTGGCAACGAGAATAAAAATCATCAATACCACGAGCAAAGACTAAGTTTGCATAAACGAGTAAACCAATTGGCATATCTGGGTATTCACGGCGGATTTGAGTAATAATATCAAAGCAGGTGTCAGGTGTTGTTCCTGAATCTAATGCGCGAATATTTGCCCCTTGAATTGTTGGTCCATCAGCAAGTGGATCGGAGAATGGGAAACCAAGCTCTAATGCATCTGCACCGGATTTAATTAAGGTATGAATAATCTCTAATGATAGCTCTGGGTTTGGATCGCCAATCGTAACAAAGGGAACAAATGCACCTTGTTTTTTCTCTTCGAGTGAACTGAATAGTGATTTATAGCGTTGTGTTAATATTGTCATTATAAAGCTCCTCCTTTTTCTTCTAATAACCGATCTTCCAATAACTTGTGCACAGTAAAAATATCTTTATCACCACGCCCAGAAAGGTTTACGACTAGGAGTTGTTCTTTTTTCGGATCTTCGTAAGCCATCTTTAAAGCATAAGCAAGAGCATGAGAAGACTCAAGTGCTGGAATAATGCCTTCGTGTAGCGCAAGATTTTGGAATGCATCTAGTGCTTCATCATCGGTGATCGAAACATATTGTGCACGACCAGTGGCATTTAGATGTGCGTGTTGTGGGCCAACCGATGGGAAGTCTAACCCTGCGGAAACAGAGTAAGATTCTTCAATTTGACCAAAGCTATCTTGCATTAACGGCGATTTCATACCAAAGAAAATCCCAGTTTTACCATGTTTAAGTGGTGCGCCATGTTGGTCAGTATCGATACCTAAACCCGCGGGCTCAACACCGATTAAACCAACTTCTGTATCCGGAATAAAATCAGCAAACATACCGATGGCATTAGAACCGCCACCAACACAAGCAATGACAGCATCTGGCAGACGGCCTTCACGCGCAAGAATTTGGTTTTTGGTTTCTTCACCAATCATGCGTTGGAATTCACGCACTATGGTAGGAAATGGATGAGGACCAGCTGCTGTCCCTAAAAGATAATGGGCATCTTCATAAGTGGCGGACCAGTCACGTAACGCTTCATTGCATGCATCTTTTAGTGTGGCTGAACCTGAATGGACTGGAATAACTTCTGCGCCCATTAATTTCATGCGAAATACGTTAGGGCTTTGGCGTTCAACATCTTTTGCTCCCATGTAGACGCGACATTTTAAATCGAGTAATGCACAAGCTAATGCAGTTGCAACGCCATGCTGCCCAGCGCCAGTTTCCGCTATAATTTCTTTTTTACCCATACGTTTAGCGAGAAGGGCTTGACCTAATACTTGGTTGGTTTTGTGTGCACCGCCATGAAGTAAATCTTCACGTTTTAAGTACAATTTCGTTTTTGTACCTTTTGTCATATTACGGCACAAAGTCAATGCAGTCGGGCGACCTGCATATTCTTGTAATAACCCCATGAACTCGGCTTGGAATTCATCATCTTCTTGTGCGTCAATAAACGCTTGCTCAAGTTGATCAAGTGCAGGCACTAAAATTTGTGGTACATATTGACCACCAAACTCACCAAAATACGGGTCTAACTTAGGCATACAATAATCCTTTCTGTTGGCGATTAACGATGATATCAATCGCTAAATAATCTAATAATTTCTTAATGCTTTAAACGCAGCGTCTAATTTGGCTGGATCTTTCTTACCCGGTTCGAATTCGACTCCTGAGTTTAAATCCAATCCAATGCAACCGAGCTGTCCGGCTTCTACAATATTATCTGGAGAAAGGCCGCCAGCGAGCATAATACGGGCTCGGTGGCTGGTGGATGTTTCACCTGTACCTGTCTGTGAATATTCTTCTAGTAGATCCCAATCAAAACTCATTCCTGTTCCTCCGGATTGATTCCCTACTTGAGTATCGAGTAAATGTTTATCGACATGCTTTTCAAGTAGGGTGGGTAGCGTATTACTCACGCCATAAGCTTTCCAGATTTTGATGCTTTTTGGCAATAAAGAACGCAATTTAGTTATGTCGGCTTGTGTTTCATTACCGTGTAATTGCACCGCGGCCAAACCTAACTGATTCGCTATTTGAGCAATTTCATCGAGAGTATGACTTTGCAATGATTTATTTTTAACTAGTTGATTTTTCAACGAGCCAAGATTTTGAAATACACCTACATAATGAAGAGGAGCACCGCTCATGATTAAACGTGCAGTTTCAATATCGACGCAACGTTTAGAGTTTTTAACAAAAATAAGTCCGCCATAAACACTACCAGCTTGATAAGCGCGGTTAGCATCATCAGGATGAGTTAGACCACAAACTTTATTTTCACCCAACAACACACGGCGTACAGCCAGTTCTAAATTGTCTTCTGACATTAACGAACTACCAATTAAAAATCCATTGGCATAGTGCGATAATTCTTTCACTTGTTGGTGGTTATGAATACCCGATTCTGAAATGACAATGGTGCCTTTAGGTAAGCGAGGAGCTAATTCTTTGGTTCGTTCAAGTGTGATGGATAAATCACGCAAGTTACGATTATTAATTCCAACGACTGGCGCTTTTAATTCAATAGCTCGTTCTAGCTCTTCTTCATTACTGATTTCGGTCAGATAACCAAGGTTTAAGCTAGCGGCTACGTTGGCAAGGTGTCGATATTCATCATCATTGAGCACTGAAAGCATCAGTAAAATTGCATCAGCTTGATAATGACGAGCTAAATAAACTTGGTATTCGTCAATCATGAAATCTTTGCAGATCACAGGCTGTGTCACTTGATTACGTACTTGAGGGATAAACTCAAAATCCCCTTGGAAATATTTACTATCTGTAAGAACTGAAATTGCGCTGGCATGATTTGCATATACTGAGGCAATGTAATCAAGGTCAAAATCATCACGGATCAAACCTTTAGACGGTGAGGCTTTCTTACACTCTAAAATAAACTCAGTTTTACCTGTGTTTAAGGCATCGAAAAAACTACGATCACTGGGTATTAATTGTTGTTTAAAACTTTCAAGAGGCTGTTGTATTTTACGTTCTTCGACCCAAAGTCGTTTGTCGGCCACTATTTGTGCTAATACGGTTTCCATTATCAATCCTTTTAAATCTGCTAACCGCGAGAGGCAAGTTGGGTCACAAGTTGATACGCTTTACCTGAACTCATTGCCTCAATCGCTTGTTGAGTATTGGCTTTTAAATCTTCTTGACCAAATAAACGTAATAATAAGGCTACGTTAACTGCGACGGCAGAAACTTGTGCTTCAGTGCCTTTTCCATTCAATATTTTGGTGATGATGTCGCGATTTTCAGCTGGTTCTCCACCTTTAATTGCCTCTAGTGGGTACGCTTGTACTCCAAAATCTTCAGGCGTTAAAGTGTATTCAATAATTTCACCGTTGATGATTTCATTGACTAAGGTTGAGCCATGAATCGCCACTTCATCTAAACCGCTGCCGTGAACGACGGCCGCGCGCTTTAATCCCATTTGTGCCAAGGTCTTGGCAATAGGGCGAACCAATGACTCATCATAAACACCCATTAATTGTATATTAGGGCGAGCTGGATTAATTAAAGGGCCAAGTAGATTAAATATGGTGCGAGTTTTCATTGCTTGACGAACCGGCATTGCGTGGCGAACACCGCCGTGATACTGGGGTGCGAATAAGAATGCGACGCCAATTTCATCGATTGCCGTTTTGGTGTCTTCTGGGCTCATCGCGAGATTGATGCCAAATGAATCAAGAAGATCGGACGAACCAGATTTGCTGGATACACCGCGGTTGCCATGTTTTGCTATTCTTACGCCACAAGCAGCAGCAACAAATGCTGCAGTGGTCGAAATATTTATGGTATTCGAGCCATCGCCGCCGGTACCGACGATATCGGCAAAGTCACCTTCAATGGTTGGGAAGAAAGATGCATTCGCTAATAGCGCATTGGCAGCTCCTGTGATTTCTTCCGAGGTTTCACCTTTAATTTTCAATGCCGTTAATACCGAGCCGAGTAAAATCGGATCCATTTCACCTTTAATGATGCTATCGAATAATTGATGGCTTTCGTTTTCAGTTAAATTAGTTTGCGCGTATAACTTATTGATAATGTCTTGCATAACGTTGTCCTTGAATTTTTTATTTAGCGCTCATCGATTATTATTTTTATTTTTCGAGCGCCCAGTTGATGGTGTTCTCTAGCAAGGTGGCTCCATACGTTGTCATTATGGATTCTGGATGAAATTGAAAACCACACACTTTATGGTTTTCTTCGACCACGGACATGACCAAGCCATTTACTGCTGATGTTACCGTCAATTGTTCACTGACATGTGTTGCAACCAATGAATGGTAACGTGCGATAGCAAAAGGAGATGGCAAGCCTTGGTACGTTGGATGATTGTCATGCACCATCATTGACACTTTCCCATGAATGATTTCACCCGCGCCAGCAACCGTACCGCCATAAGCTTCAACAATAGCTTGATGCCCTAAGCAAATACCAATCATTGGTACTTTACCTTTTAAAAGCTGGATAAGATCTGGCATACAACCAGCTTTACTTGGTTCACCAGGGCCAGGGGATAGCACCACAATAGGGTTATCAAGTTCGTTTATTGCTATTTCAATAGTTTTAGCTGCGATGTTGTTTCTATAAATAGTGACACTGTGACCTAAGCTGCGGAATTGATCCACAAGGTTATAGGTGAATGAGTCAAAATTATCGACAAATATGATATTAGCCATTCTAGTCACCTTACCCTTGATTGGTTTTATTAATAGGAGATTGATGTGCAGCTTGAATAGCACTAATACAGGCTTGCGCTTTACCGCGAGTTTCATCTGCTTCTGATTGTGGTTCAGAATCAAAGACAACACCTGCGCCTGCTTGAACGGTAGCAATACCATTTTCGACATAGGCCGAACGGATCACGATACAAGTATCTAAGTCGCCTTCGCCCGTTAAGTAACCGACAGCACCGCCATAAGTACCACGTCGCTGTTTCTCAACATCTCTAATCAATTGCATTGCACGAATCTTAGGAGCGCCAGTTAATGTGCCCATATTCATTGTGGCCTGGTAAGCGTGTAGGGCATCTAAATCATGGCGCAGTTCACCCACAACTCGTGAAACTAAATGCATAACGTGGCTGTAGCGGTCAACTTTCAGTAAATCTGCGACATGGCGAGATCCTGCTGTGGAAATTCTCGCCACATCATTACGAGCTAAATCGACTAGCATCATATGTTCAGCATTTTCTTTTGTGTCGCTGCGAAGCTCTAATTCAATGCGGCTGTCTAAATCAAAGTTGATACTGCCATCGGTATTTTTTCCTCGGCGGCGCGTTCCGGCAATCGGGTAAATCTCGACTTGCTCGGTTTGAGCATCATATTTAAGTGCGCTTTCCGGTGATGCGCCAAATAATGTAAACAATTCATCTTTCATGTAAAACATGTATGGGCTTGGATTACTGTATTTGAGTGCTTTATATGCGGCTAAAGGTGATGGACACGGAAGCGTAAAGCGTCGAGAGGGAACAACTTGGAAAACATCGCCTTTAATGACATTTTGTTTCAAAGTTTGGACAATTTGGCAAAAATCTGCGTCGCTGATGTTTGTGTTAACGGACATATCTTCAACAACCGTAGCGGCTGGCAGTGGTGCCACATCAGTACAATGCTCACTGATGTCGTGTAATCGTTGTTGCAATTGTTCTTTCGTCGCTTGGTTTGCATTAAAAGCACTGGCCTGCACATGACATTGTTTTGTTTGATGATCAAATACCATCAGTGTTTCTGCGACATAAAATACATAATCTGGACAATTATCAATGCTTTTCACATCACCTAATGATTCAAAGTTTGCGACTAAATCGTAGGCAAATAATCCACCGATAAAAATAGCATGCTTATCTTTACCTTCTATATCAAAACTGTGCTGGATAAGACGAAGAGCATCAAAGCTAGACGCTTCACGTAAACGGCTATCTTCATCTAATAATTCATTGGGTGCTAAGAATGTCAGCTCAATTTGGTTATCACTTATTTGCGTTAATATTTGTGAGTTAATATTACTTTTGATTGCCTGAAGAAGTTGTTGACCATTATTAGTTTTGGCTGTCAGAGTAACTTGGTGTCCCCGACATTCAATACGAACGGCGGCATCAACTAATAATAAACTTTTTAAATTTTCTTTTGAGCTGATCTCTGCACTTTCAAGTAATAGGCTGTTTTGAGTATCTTGTTCTTGATGTGCATTGACACACAACGCATTGAAAACTTGAGTAGGATCGTCAAGATAAGGGGTTTCTAGTTGAAACACATCAATTGCGTGTTTTTTTTCTATCATTGAATTATGGATTTGCGCAGCCTTATTCATAAGACGTCCTTTAAACTTAAATTATCATTCCGTTTGTTTTCATTCTGTTATAAAACGATTTGTATAAAAATGAAAACGTTTAATTGGGGTTTCTTATATGAAGATATTAAAAAAACCGCATTAAGAGCGGGCTTTACATCCTAATGATGAAAATCACACACCCGCTATGATGAGATCAAGTGCCAAGCAAGCCAACGAGTGAGTAAAGTCGATAAGGAAACCACATAAAGCGGTTCTTTATGGTAACGATGAATGTTAGAATCTTGTGATGATGGAAACATAAACCAAACCTCCGAAATTGATCTTGAAAACTTATGTACTAGTAAACTAGTTTATTGTTTTTAGGTCAAGCCTTTTTTCGATTAAATTGAGTACCTTTGATGCGAATAGATTTGCATAGCCATACAACTTGTTCTGATGGGCGTTTTTCTACTGTGCAATTACTGGATCGCGCTGTCGAGTTCAATATTGATGTGTTGGCGATCACCGACCATGACAGTGTGGATGCTATTAGTGAAGCTAAACAATATATTAAATCGCAATCATTACCGGTGCATCTGATCAATGGGATTGAGTTTTCGACGGTTTGGCAAAATAAAGATATCCACATTGTTGGACTCAATATTGATATTGATAATGCAGAGTTACAACAATTAATTAAAGAACAAAAACAGCGTCGAATTACACGTTCAGAGTTGATAGCCGAACGTTTGGCGAAGCATACGCGTGAAGGTGTTTTAGACGAAGTAAAAGCGATTGCCGGTGATGCCTCTATTACGCGAGCCCATTTTGCTAAATGGTTAGTGGATAATGGCTATGCCAAAACGATGCAGATGGTTTTTAAAAAATATCTTACCCGCAATAACCCTGGTTATGTACCGCCTTCATGGTGCTCAATGAGTGATGCTGTCAATGCTATTCATGCTGCAGGTGGTGAAGCGGTTTTGGCTCATCCAGCGCGGTATCAATTGACAGCAAAATGGTTAAAGCGTTTACTTGCTGCATTCGTAGAAGCCGGTGGCGATGCAATGGAAGTTGCTCAACCGCAGCAAGCACCGCAAGAACGCCGTACTTTGGCAGATTATGCAATAGAATATAATCTATTAGCCTCACAAGGTTCGGATTTTCACTATCCTTCTCCGTGGATGGAGCTAGGCCGAAATTTATGGTTACCTGCAGGTGTTGAGCCTGTTTGGAAGGATTGGCAATCAATCGCACATATACCAATTTCTGGCGGTTATTCGACAGAAGAAGCCTCTCTTTAGCGTGAAGGTTAATTCGATTAAAGCCCAATTAATTTACAGTTATAGCTAGGCGATAAACATTATAAACAACGCTATAATTCAATTAAATAGGGTAGGTCAATCATAGACTCAGTTAGGAGTAGTAATGAGCCAATTTTTTTATTTACACCCAGAAAACCCTCAAGCCCGCTTAATCAATCAAGCTGTCGCCATTATTCGTAATGGTGGCGTTATCGTTTATCCAACCGATTCAGGTTATGCGTTAGGTTGTCAGCTTGAAAACAAAAATGCTTTAGAGCGTATTTGTCATATTCGTAAGCTGGATGATAAGCACAACTTCACTTTGCTGTGCCGCGATTTGTCGGAGCTTTCTTTGTATGCCCGAATTGATAATACAGCATTTCGTTTATTGAAAAACAATACGCCAGGGGCCTATACCTTTATATTTAAAGGGACTAAGGAAGTGCCACGTCGTTTGATGAATGCAAAGCGAAAAACCATTGGTATTCGTGTTCCGGATAATAAAATTGCATTGGATTTACTTGAAGCGCTAGGCGAACCTTTAATGTCAACGACCTTGATATTACCGGGTAATGATTACGCAGAATCCGACCCAGAAGATATTCGCGATAAATTAGAACATTCCGTTGATTTGATCATGAATGGCGGCTTTTTAGGTGAACAACCAACGACAGTTATCGATTTTAGCGATGATGAGATGGTGGTGGTTCGCCGAGGTGCTGGTGATCCAACTCCGTTTGAATAATAAACACTAGATCTTGTATTGAAAGTCATAAACAAACCCCACTATAAATTACTTGGTATAAGCAATTTATAGTGGGGTTTTTATATTGTTCATTGGTAGACGGTGTTAAAGCACCTGATTATCACCACAACTAAAAGCAATTATTTGGCTTATTTCCGATTGGCTGCGTCCAGATTGTTGTTGCCAGTAATTGAACGTTTTTTGCGCGGCTTGCATAGCTCGTTTTGTTCCACGACCGCTATCTATTACACCTATATTTCGTAAATGAGATTCGACATCAGACGATAAAATAAAGGTATCAACACCCATTTGACGTAAGGTATAAGGCCCAGTATTGCCGCCTAACCGACTGCCGTTTTTCTTCAGATACTCCCACAAGCCGATTATATTATCGGTCGGCCAATTCGCTACCATGTGTGAGAAAGACGGGTAATCATATTGAGCTGAGTGGATCATTTGAGCATTGGTTGGAATCGACTTCACTTTGGTCAAATGTCTGATAATGCTTGGATCTTGTGCTTTTTGCTCCCAGATTTCTTCCGGTAACATCATTAGTGGTTCAAGCTTGAAATTGAAAAATAGCTGTTCGAAATTAGGCCATTTATTTCTCACTACCTGCCAAGAAATTCCACACTGAAACACTTTCATGGTAAATGCGGCTAACCAACGATCGTCAGTAATTCGTTGTAATTCTGATGAGGGAAGAGGTTTACTGAGGAGTAATTCTAAATCTTGCTTTCCGCCTTTACGTTCAGCGGCTCGTTGATAAATAGCATCAAAATGTTCAATGGTCATAAATAGCATGTGGTTAGGAGTTGAACCGTGAGAATAACAAAATAAAGTAAGTAAAGGTAATGTGGTCTGATTTTATGTCGTAAAATTAATGTCAGTATGGATCAAGTTTTTCAACTATATTGAATTATCAGACTAGCGAGTATTTGGTGGAAAATCATTCTTTCTATGAGAGGTTTGATGTATACTCTGCTGCCTTTTCTTCAAGCTCAAGTATTATATTTTTGTGCTTAGGTAATAAAGAAGAGCAAAAATATTTTTAATTTATTGTTTTTATAAGACTAGTGTCTTTTATTAAACAATAAAGACGGCTGTGAAGTCGACAAACAAAAGGTCAATCAATGAACGAAAAGTTACAGAAGATTTTAGCCCGTGCAGGGCATGGCTCTCGTCGTGAACTAGAAACGATGATCCAAGCGGGTCGAGTGAGCTTAAATGGTCAAGTTGCAAAACTGGGTGATCGCCTAGAAGATGATAATGCACTTGTTCGCATTGATGGTCATAAGGTTTCAATAAAAGACTCTGAAGACGTTATTTGCCGCGTATTAGCTTACAACAAACCTGAAGGTGAGCTGTGTACACGTCACGATCCTGAAGGTCGCCGTACGGTATTTGACCGCCTACCAAAAATTAAAGATTCTCGTTGGGTATCTGTTGGTCGTTTGGATGCAAATACTGGCGGTTTATTACTATTTACGACAGATGGTGAGTTAGCCAACCGTTTGATGCACCCAAGCCGTGAAGTTGAACGTGAATATCTCGTTCGTGTTTTTGGTGAAGTAAACGAAGAAATGATCCGCAATGTAACTAGCGGCGTAGAGCTTGAAGACGGCATGGCACGTTTTGAAGATGTTGTTTACGCTGGTGGTGAAGGAATGAACCACACCTTTTACGTTATGATCACAGAAGGTCGTAACCGTGAAGTTCGTCGTTTATGGGAATCACAAGGTGTTACCGTTAGCCGACTAAAACGTGTTCGTTATGGTGATATCTTCTTAGAAAAAGCATTACCTCGTGGCGGTTGGGTGGAGCTTGAACTGAAAGAAGTTAACTATTTGCGTGAAATGGTTGAATTAAAACCTGAACGCGAAACGTTGATAGATCCAGATCTTCATTCTCGTAAACGCGATCGCTCTCGTGGACAGAAAATTCGTCGTGCCGTTAAACGTCATGAAGAAAGAGTATCTACACCAAAAGGCCGTACTCGTTCAGCGACTCGTGGTAATGTTGCGACTAAAGGCACCACGACCAATAAAGTCAACAATGGTGAAGCTGTTGGTGGTCGCGATGGTAAGCAAAAACAACGTCGCGTTAATACTGGCTTGCCTAAGCCGAAATCAAGAACAAGAATCTAGACGACTAGGTTAAGCTTCTAAAGCTAATAAAAATGCCGAATTCAGTGAATGAATTCGGCATTTTTCGTTTGAGCCTGGTTTAAAAAACCATCCGTTTATTTATATGAAGACGATTAATCACGTTTCCATAAAATATGGCAGAATTTATTATCTTCATCTCGGCTAATTAACATACGAGCAAATACATCATCGAGTGCATCATCTGCTTCATTAACTAAGCCAATTTTGACTTCAGCATAAGCCTCTTTATCAACATCAAAGCCAACATGTTGTGACCAATCATCACCAGTTTCTACTGCTTCTGCGGCACCGCGGTCTTCAAACTGAGCTGTGAATAAAATTACATCTACGGCTTCTAGGTTATCTGGTGCCATTTCAAGAAAAATGTCATACGCGACATCGATAGCATCATCGAGAGAGATTAAATTGGTCATAATGTCCTAATGTTTTTTAAAAATGAAGGGTTAGTCTGCACGGCTCATAAACTTGCGTTCAACTGTGTTAACTTTAACTTTATCACCATTGGCAATATATTCAGGCACTTGTACAACTAGACCTGTTGTTAATGTTGCTGGCTTAGTACGTGCACTGGCTGAAGCGCCTTTGATAGAAGGTGAGGTTTCAACAATCACAAGATCTACGCTGGTTGGTAATTCAATGGCGATTGGCTTGTCATTTACAATTAAAACGCTAAGACCTTGTGTATCTTCGTTAAAAAATAACGTTTCGTCTTCAATGGTTTCTTTATTGAAGTGGTATGGCGTGTAGTCTTCATTGTCCATGAAAATGTACTCGTTACCATCAACGTAAGAGAACATAACACTGCGGCGACTGAAGTCGGCTAATGTTAGGATTTCATCGGCTTTAAAACTTTCATCGGCTTTAGCGCCTGTGGCGACATTGTACATGCGCATACGGTACAAGCTTGCACCAGCACGACCACTTGGTGTTAACTTGCTTACTTCACGAACGGAATACACTTGACCATTCATTTCAACAACAGCATTTTTCTTAATTTCACTAGCTTTAGGCATGATTGCTTCCTAATTAATTTTTAATCACAGCGGTTTTTTATAATGAAAGCGCAATGATGTGTTAAATAACGAGCAGAAAATATCACGATCTGAACAGAACGACAAAGAAAAGTAATGGCTAGAATCGAAGTGTTTATCCGTTTGCTCAAAATAATCCAATTTGTGGGGCTATGATCGATTCAAAGTCTAGTCCAATGAAGGGTAAAATAGCGTCAGCAATGGGCTTTAACTGCTTATCGATATAGTGTTGATAATCAATAGGACTGGATAGATAATCTTTTGGTTCCGGACCATTTACGGTAAATAAATATTGAATACGGCCTTTGTTTTGATACTGCAAGGGTCTTCCTTTGCGAGCGTTGTGCTCATCGGCGAGTCTAGCGGCTCTAACTTGTGGTGGAATATTCTTTTGGTATTCATTTAACTTGCGCCGTAAACGTTTTTGATACACAAGATCTTCGTCAAAATTTCCCTCCCAAGTATCTTCAACATATTGACGAATATAGGCTCGAGGATCTTGGTCATGAAAAACCATGTGGTACAATTTTTGCTGAAAATGATGGGAGAGCGGAGTCCAGTCGGTGCGGGCACTTTCTAGACCTTTAAATATCATTCTTTCTACGCCGTCTTTATTAATTAAGCCGCAATAACGTTTTTTAGACCCCGTTTCAGAGCCGCGAATTGTTGGCATTAAAAAACGTTGATAATGGGTTTCATATTCAAGTTCTAATGCAGATATTAAATTGAATTCTTTTTGAATATGCTGCTGCCACCAAATATTTATTTTTCTGATCAAATCTTGACCAATGCTGTCGGCTTGCATTTGGTTATGCGGCTCAATTAAAGAAACAAATAAGGAATCAGTATCCCCATAGATAACTTGATAACCTTGTTCCTCAATTAATATGCGGGTTTGTTTCATGATTTCATGCCCGCGCATTGTAATGGATGAAGCAAGACGAGTATCAAAAAAACGGCAACCAGAAGATCCCAGAACGCCATAAAATGAATTCATGATGATTTTTATCGCTTGAGAAAAAGCAGCTTCATTATTTTTTTTTGCAATATCCCTTGCTTGCCATAATTGTTCTATCATTTTAGGCAGAAAGTGTTTCTCACGATGAAATTGCCCACCGCGGAATCCGGCAACGGCTTCATTGTCATTTTTTCCTATGGATTGCTGTAAACCTTCAACTAACCCTAGTGGATCAATGAGAAATGTCCGAATAATAGCGGGGTATAGAGATTTAAAATCAAGAACTAAAACTGAATGGTACAAGCCGGGATCGGAATCCATTACATATCCACCAGGGCTTGCTAACCAGTTCTCTGATTGTAAATTAGGTGCGATATAACCAGCACGATGTAGTTGTGGTAAATATAGATTGGTAAATGCGGCGACAGAACCGCCAATACGGTCAAGTTCAACACCAGTGAGTTGGGTTCTCTCAATTGAAAATTGTAATAAATGTGTTTTTTCAAAGATGCGAGTGACTAGCTTACAATCTTGCAAGTTATATCGAGCTAGAGATATTTTATCTTCACGAAACTGACGATTAATTTCATCCATTCGATTAAATGGGTCATGAATGATTTTACCTTCACCGAGTAACTCTTGAGCCACTGATTCTAATGCCCAGGAGTTAAAATGATAAGTCGCCGTTTTTAACGTATCAATACCATCTAAGACCACTCGGCCAGGAATGGAGACAAAACCTTGTTGGGTATTAGTTGATTGGCGAAAATACAGATTTTGTCCACCACGAGCGATTGATAGTGGAATTTTATGCCATTGAGAGCGCTTATCGAGCAGACGAAAATCAAAATCAATAACATTCCAACCGATAATAATGTCAGGGTCAAAAGTGTTAAACCAGTTAATTAAAGCCTTTAGTAAACCTAGTTCATCATCTACCCATTCAATATAAAGTGATTTTTCAATCTCAGATGTTAAGGCTTGGGGATTGCCAATCATGATCACGCGGCTGTCGAGGATTGAATCTAACCCTACGGAATAAAGAATACCTTTTTCTGAACATTCAATATCTAACGACACGATACTCAAATTTGGTTTGTAATCGCTCGGTTTGCATTTTGCTTGAGCTATACTTTGATAATGTGGTTTTTGTGTTACTTGACCAATAAACTGCACGCCACCACGAATAAAACGCTCCATTAAATAGCGATCGGTAAGCCGAATGTCATCTTCAAGAGTCACAATGTCATGTTGATTTAAGCACTGTTTTGCTTGGAAAGAAGAGTGGCTATTTTCGCTATAACAAGCCAAAACTTGGCATTGTTCAAATGTTTTCAAATTCACTGACTTTATTTGTAGTGCTAATCGGTGAGCATGATTGAGCTGAGAGACTTTCTCTTTGTCTTGTTCGGAAATAAAAAAAACGGGTTGTTCACCATTAATCAATAGCTGTACGGGGCCTGAGTCTGTAGATACCCATAGTTCGATAAGAGATTGTCCCGATTTCATATGAGAAAATTGTGACTGTGCATGACTAGATCTTGATGGCACATAATTAGATCTCGAATGCCTATCTCTAGTTTGTCTGGTTAAAATAAAACCATGTTGTATAGGTGAATGCACAAAATGTTCCGAAACGATGAAGTTGGCGATAGGATATCAAATTAAAACGTTGATGAGTAAATATGAGTCATATCATAATTAATATGGATGATAGACACTCAAACTTGACGTATTATCAAAATTATTAACAATACAAAGGAATAGAGTTTTATCATTAATAACCATTTGAATTTTAAATGTATTAGTGTGGATGATGCTGTTTTTGGTCATGAGTTAAACTTTGAGGTTAAATAGAAAAGAACGGAGTTCAAATTTTTCCTTTAATCTCGAGATTAATAGTCATTTTTTAATGCTGAGTAGGATAGAATGATTTTGTGCTCAGTGAAGAGCTCGACTCAGCAGCATAGAAATTTAACAACGATGCTTAATAAACCGATGTTTAATCAATGATGATGGTTAGTAAAGCATGATGGCGATAATCCAAGCGTGGAGATACAAGAGTGATAAATGTTTTCCTTGTAGATGATCACGAACTGGTTCGCACAGGGATTCGACGTATTATTGAAGACGTCCGTGGAATGAAAGTAGTAGGGGAAGCTGACAGTGGTGAAGATTCTGTAAAATGGTGCCGTGCTAATCACGCGGATGTTATTTTAATGGATATGAATATGCCGGGCATTGGTGGCTTGGAAGCAACCAAAAAAATATTAAGATTTAATCCGGATATTAAAATTATTGTGTTGACGATTCATACTGAAAATCCTTTTCCAACCAAAGTTATGCAAGCGGGGGCTTCTGGTTATCTAACCAAAGGGGCTGCGCCAGATGAAATGGTTAATGCAATTCGTATGGTGCACAGCGGACAGCGCTATATTTCACCTGAGATCGCGCAACAGATGGCACTGAGCCAATTTTCCGCATCATCAGATAACCCTTTTAAAGAGCTGTCTGAGCGTGAATTACAAATCATGCTGATGATCACGAAAGGGCAAAAAGTCACGGATATTTCTGAGCAACTAAACTTAAGCCCAAAAACGGTGAACAGTTATCGTTATCGCTTATTTAGTAAGTTAGATATTGGTGGTGATGTTGAATTAACACATCTTGCGATCCGTTACGGAATGATCACTACCGAGACTCTATAGTGTCGGAGGGTTTTGATTCAGCAGCTTTTTTATCGACTGTTTCCGATCAGCCTGGTGTTTATCGCATGTATAACGCCATGGATGATGTTATCTATGTTGGTAAAGCTAAAAATTTAAATAAGCGCCTTTCAAGTTATTTTCGTAGAAATGTTGATAACGAAAAAACGAAGGCGCTTGTTAGTCATATCCAAAAAATTGATGTTACGGTTACTCATACTGAAACGGAAGCATTGATCCTCGAACACAATTATATCAAGCAATATTTACCTAAATATAATGTCTTGTTGAGAGATGATAAATCTTATCCCTATGTTCTAATTTCAAAACATAAGCACCCAAGACTTGCTTATCATCGTGGTGTAAAACGGCGAAAAGGTGAATATTTTGGCCCTTATCCTGATGCGGGGGCGGTACGGGAAACTTTGCACTTATTGCAAAAAATCATTCCGGTACGTCAATGTGAAGACAGCGTTTATGCAAATAGAACAAGGCCTTGTTTGATGTATCAAATTGATCGTTGTTCGGGGCCTTGTGTTGAAGGCTTAGTAAGCGATGAAGAATATGCCGAAAGTGTCAATTATGTTCGTCTTTTCTTACAGGGCAAAGATGACCAAGTACTTAATGCCTTGATCGCTAAAATGGAACAAGCAAGCCAAGCTTTACAATTTGAACAAGCCGCAAAATACCGAGATCAAATTCAAGCGATTCGCCGTGTACAAGAGCAACAATTCGTTTCAGACGACTCACTTGAAGATATGGATGTGATTGGATTTGCTAAAGAAAATGGTCTTGCCTGTGTTCACTTATTAATGATAAGGCAAGGGAAAGTGCTTGGCAGTCGCAGCCACTTCCCTAAAATTCCGGCTAATACTGATGATAAAGAAGTGTTTTCGAGTTTTTTAAGTCAATATTATTTAAGTCATAATGAAGCATCTACCATCCCAAATCGTATTACGATGAGTGGTGAATTGTTTGATAACACCTTGTTTGATGAGGCTTCTAGCTTACAAGAGGCCCTTGTCCAATTGTCGGGTCACAAGGTTCAGTTTCATACCAATCCTCGTGGAATACGTGAACGCTATCTTAAACTTTCCAATACTAATGCCTTAAGTGCTTTAACGGCGAAAATTAGTCATAAGATGACGGTTAACCAACGAGTAAAGGCATTAGAGAAAGAGTTTAAGTTACAACGTATTGAGCGTATGGAATGTTTTGATATTAGTCATACAATGGGAGAAAGCACGATTGCATCTTGTGTCGTGTTCAACCGAGAAGGGCCTGTTAAGCAAGATTATCGCCGTTATAATATTGAAGGTATTACAGGTGGTGATGATTATGCGGCTATGGCTCAGGTACTTGATAGACGTTATTCGAAACAGCAATATACCGATGTACACCAAATAGAAAAAATTCCTGATATTATTTTTATTGATGGTGGTAAAGGACAGCTAAATCGAGCTCATGATATTCTTCAACAATATTGGTCAGATTGGCCTAAAAGGCCCGAGTTGATTGGTATTGCAAAAGGTGTGACTCGAAAACCAGGTTTAGAAACATTAATAAAAGTGAATGGTGAAGAGTTTAATTTACCAAGTGACGCGCCTGCGCTGCATTTGATTCAACACATTCGAGATGAAAGTCATAATCATGCCATTAGTGGTCATCGAGCCAAACGAGGTAAAACCCGTAGAACGAGTAGTTTAGAAGGTATTGAAGGCGTTGGACCTAAACGCAGGCAAGCTTTGTTAAAATACATGGGTGGCATACAGGAATTAAAACGTGCAACTGTAGAAGAAATAAGCAAAGTCCCTGGGATCAGTAAATCTTTAGCAGAAATCATACATCAGGCATTGAAACCATAATGCTTTTAAAGCAACATTAACTTGTCCCCACCAAGAGTCCGTAATTATGCGATTTACGATACCTAATATTTTAACGTTACTTCGACTGGCCTTGATTCCAGTGTTCGTGGTTATTTTTTACCTTCCGTTTACTTGGGCGCCTTTTGCCGCCGCCATGGTTTTTTGGGTCGCAGGTTTTACTGATTGGTTAGATGGCGTATTAGCTCGTAAACTGGGTCAAACTTCTCGTTTTGGTGCTTTTCTTGATCCGGTAGCGGATAAAGTTATGGTAGCGGTAGCGCTTCTTCTCATTGCTGAGCACTACCACACTATTTGGATCACAATTCCCGCCGCGACTATGATTGCACGAGAAATTATCATTTCAGCATTACGAGAGTGGATGGCCGAAATAGGTAAACGTGCGAGTGTTGCTGTGTCTTGGATTGGCAAATGGAAAACGTTGAGCCAAATGTTTGCTCTGTGGGTATTGATATGGCGCTATGATGATTGGATGGTTTGGGTTGGTTATGCTGCGCTTTATATTGCAACAGCCTTAACATATTGGTCTATGATCCAATATCTTAAAGCAGCAAAGGGCGATCTACTCGCTGGTGAGCAAGACGAGAAAAAATAAGTCATTTATAAATACATTTTCAAATAAACGAGCCTTACCATTGTGTAAGGCTTTTTTATTTAAGGTTTTTTAATCTATAACATCACGTTTTTGCTAGAAATTTGACCAAATCAACGGTTTTTGATTATAAAGCATCCAAACGATTTAAAAATTTAAAAATAGTGTTGACGTGGTTGTCGGAATCCGTAAAATGCCACCCCGTACCCAAGAGGAACTCAACGCAAGTTTATATGGCAGTGTTGATGTTTTTTCTACAAGGTAAGGCGCCTTGGCAGAGTGGCTATGCAGCGGATTGCAAATCCGTGTACCTCGGTTCGACTCCGGGAGGCGCCTCCAATTATCTTATGATTACATTGCGACACTAGCTCAGCTGGTAGAGCGCGACCTTGCCAAGGTCGAGGTCACGAGTTCGAGCCTCGTGTGTCGCTCCAAAATTTGCGATATTAAGTTTATTTTTAGAAATGATTTGGTATCAGATGGTGTTCTAACTTTTCGGTTAGGTGCATCGCAATAAAGAATTGCGTGCCCTGGTGGTGGAATTGGTAGACACAAGGGATTTAAAATCCCTCGGCGTTCGCGCTGTGCCGGTTCAAGTCCGGCCCGGGGCACCATCTATTAAAGCCTGTAGTAATACAGCATCGCGACACTAGCTCAGCTGGTAGAGCGCAACCTTGCCAAGGTTGAGGTCACGAGTTCGAGCCTCGTGTGTCGCTCCAAATTAAAAAACCCTAACAGTAATGTTAGGGTTTTTTAATTTATAATATATAAGCAGCAGTACAGTATTTTTCAATTGAATGGCGCCTTGGCAGAGTGGCTATGCAGCGGATTGCAAATCCGTGTACCTCGGTTCGACTCCGGGAGGCGCCTCCAAATCCATAAAAAAAGACGTCTTGGGGCGTCTTTTTTTATGTCTAAAAGCCAGTGTTCATAAGGTGTTAGCATCGATCAATGGCTAAAAAAAGTATTCATTCATTAGAGCATCTCAACAGTATACAAGGCTCACTTCAATTGCATGTTCTCCTTTAACCAGCCAAACCTTAACTATTTTAGACGAAATGAATGCCATTAATGGACATGGGTCATGATTTCGAGTCTAC
Source organism: Vibrio sp. S17_S38 (assembly GCF_014694375.1). Classification (GTDB taxonomy): domain Bacteria; phylum Pseudomonadota; class Gammaproteobacteria; order Enterobacterales; family Vibrionaceae; genus Vibrio. Next base: position 81,021 of record NZ_JAAUWW010000006.1, on the reverse strand, counting down.
TGCGATTATCAAAATGAAAGTGAAGTGGCAGCCTTAATTTATTGGCTCAGCAGTAGCTAGCTTTAATTGATTTTCCTCTCTCCATTGGGTTGGGTTTTTGTCATACCAACTTTTAAAGTTTCGACTAAATACTGCTAATTCAGAATAACCTAACTTAAGAGCAATCATCGTTAGGGATAAGTCTGGTTTTGCGAGTAACAAAAGTGCTTCTTTTTGGCGAACGTCTAATAACACTTGCCGAAAGCTAGTGCGATGTTCAGTAAGTAAGCGTTGCAGTTTTTTAGGATGGATATTCATACATAGTGCAATGTTACTTTTATTACAATCGCCTGTAGCAAGTAAGCTTTTAATTGTCTGCCGAATGAATTGACGCTGATTTAAACTATCCTTCGGTGTTAATACTAGGGACTGAGATAAAGGTTGCGGATAACTCCTTACAAAATTGGACGGTTTTTTCATCAATAGTTTTCGTGCAATAAAAATAGCATCTTCTTTGGCGTTAAAGGCAATCGTACAACCAATATGCTGCTCTATAGGTTTAACACTACACTTAGGAGAGTTTTGTTTGAGCTCCGCATGGTGCAACGTGGTTTTTTGCCCCAGTAATTCACTGAAAATGTTGAAATAAGCCGATAAGGAAAATTGGGCCTTTTGTGCAGTGAAGTAATCATGATTAAGATGATTAAATTGAATTCGACAAAATTCACCTTCGTTAGTAATGGCAAGCGTAAAGCCTTCTGCATACAAATGAATATATTTATTTAATACAAAAAGGGCGTCCAAAATAGTTTGTTGTTGGCAAATGTAGTTTTTTATTAAACTCATTTTATGGATGCTTTGATGTAACCCAAGCTCAAAGCAAACCGTATCGTTATTTGTCGTTCTTTGAGCCAGTTCTAAGGCTGTGATGAAATATTCATAATAAATAAAGCTGTCAGGGTCGTGTAATTGAGCGGGGGAAATTTGAGCGCTTCTAAGGAGCTCATCTGAATTATAGCCGTATTTTTCTACAACCACCTCATAACCTTCTAAGCAACTCGCACGAATAAAACAGCTCATATCGATGATTCTCTATAAATGTTGTGAACAAAAGGTAATAAATTATGTACGAGTGTCTCAAATAATCAAGTGAGTGTCTCCAAAAATCAAATATACTTGCGCAAAATCAACGAAAGTTCATTTTGTGCATATTTAAAAACATTAATTTGTAACGGATTGTTGGTTGCTTACAACGAGCAAGAGAAAAATAAACTTAACATTCATCCATGTTGAGTGACATATCATTATTGAGGTAGCAGCGATGAGCCAAACAGTAAATAACATCACGACAGATTCAGAATCAGTTCGCGAGATGTTACAGCAAGCTTTAGCAACACAAAGAAAAGCCTTTATTCAACATGGGCAAGAAACCTATGAAGAACGCAAAGTCCATTTAAAAAATCTTAAGCGTCTTTTAATGGAAAACCGTGATGCTATTTCTGATGCGATTAGCAGAGATTACGGTAACCGTTCTCATCACGAGACTATGTTTGCTGAAATCATTACCGTTGCCGATGATATATCTTCAACTATCAAGCATTTGAAAAAATGGATGAAGGTTCAAAAACGCTCAGTCGACCATACTATGTACTTTGGTGCTAAGAACCGTGTTATCCCTCAAGCATTAGGTGTGATTGGTTTTCTTGTTCCTTGGAACTTTCCTATTAACTTAAGTTTTGCAGGCTTATCTGGTGCTTTTGCTGCCGGTAACCGTGCAATGGTAAAAATGTCTGAAAACTCTGTTCAGCTAACTAAGTTATTGCAAGAGTTGACACCAAAATATTTTACAGAGGATAAGTTACAGTTCTTTGTAGAAACAGGAACGGTAGGGATTGAATTTTCAAAGCTTCCTTTTGACCACTTGTCCTTCACAGGTTCTGGTGCGACTGGCCGTAAAGTAATGGCTGCATGTGCTGAAAACTTGACTCCGGTAACATTAGAGTTAGGTGGTAAATCGCCAGCAATTATTGATCCTAATTATTCAATGAAAAAGGCAATAGAACGTATTTTGTTTGTGAAGCGTTTTAATGCCGGTCAGATTTGTGTCAATGTTGATTATGTATTTGTACATGAAGATCAAAAAGAAGAGTTTATTGAAAAATCAAAAGCTTGGATTTCTGCTCATTGTCCTGATATTCATCACATTGATTATACCTCGATCATTAGTGATGATGCATTTGTGCGCTTATCGGAAACTCTGGTTGATGCGGAAGAGCGCGGTGCGACAGTTATGAATATGTGTGATCAGGAAGCGAACGCGAGCACTCGTAAGCTCCCATTGACTTATATTTTTGATGCGCCGGATGATTCTATCATCGCCCTACGTGAAACTTTTGGTCCAATCTTGATGGTGAAAACCTATAAGACTCCAGATGAAGTAATTGACTATATTGTTGCTCGTGATCGACCACTTGCTTTTTATCCATTTAGTAATAACAAAGCGCTTGTAAATCGATATATCGGTTCGGTTATGTCTGGTGGTGTATGTGTGAATGATGCCATGTTCCACGTAGGTCAGCATGATCTACCATTCGGTGGTGTTGGTGGCAGTGGTATGGGTCATTACCATGGTTATGAAGGTTTCACGACGTTCTCTAAACTGCGTCCAGTATTCTATCAAGCAAGCTTTTCGTTTATGAAATTTTTAGCGCCACCTTACGGTGACTTTGCAACAAAGGTATTGAATCTTTTAGCGAAGATTAAATAACAAATAAAATAATAATTAAACGCTATGGAATTTAAGTGAGGCAATGTTATGGGCGATAAAACATTCGATTTTGATCAAGTAATCATCGGTTCTGGTTTTGGTGGTTCGGTGAGTGCATTACGTTTGAGTGAAAAAGGTCACCGTGTATTGGTTTTAGAAAAAGGTAAACGTCGTCGTGATGATGAGTTTGCTAAAACTAGTATGGACCGTAAAAACTACATCTGGATGCCATCGTTAGGTTGGAAAGGGGTTACCCAATTCACTATGACACCAAAAGTGACTATCATCCATGGCGCTGGTGTAGGTGGTGGTTCACAAGTGTATGCAAATGTGCACATGATCCCTGATGATGAAGTTTTTAATTCGCCATCTTGGACGAAAACTCGTTCTGATTGGAAAGATGTTTTAGCCCCATATTATTCATTAGCACAGCGTATGTTGGGCACAACTCATAATGAATATACTAATGCTGCGGATGATGCGCTGCGTGAAATTGCAGAGGAATGTGGTTACGGTGATACATTCAAAACAGTAAACACTGGCGTATTTTTTCCTCAAGGTGAAGAAAAAGAGCAAGGCAAGACTTTCTCAGACCCATATTTCAATGGTGACGGTCCTGAGCGTGGCACTTGTAAATTATGTGCAAACTGTTCAGTTGGTTGTCGTGAAAACGCAAAAAATACTTTAATGAAGAACTACTTGTTCTTTGCTGAACGTAATGGCGTTGAAATTCGTGCGGAATCTCAAGTTACGAAAATTGAGACGATTGGCAAAGAAGATGGCAGCGAAGGTTACCTCATTACAGTTAAAGATACCGGAGTAAAAGGCTCTCGTACTTATACTATACGCACTCGCGGTGTTGTCGTTTCTGCTGGTGTAATGGGTACTATTCCTTTATTACTTCGTATGCGTGATGGTGAAAAAACGTTGCCAAATATCTCGCAAATTCTAGGTAAGAAAGTTCGTACTAACTCTGAAACTTTGATCACAGCAAACAACATGAATGTGGATATCTGTGACGGTGTATGTATTAGTTCATTTGCTTCAATTGATGAAAGTACGAACTTAGAAGTCACTCGTTTTGGCGAAGGTTCTGATGGTACTTGGTGGTATCTACCCTATGTTCCACTTGTGAGTGGCGAAGGTTGGACTCGTATTGGTAAGATGTTGAAAAACACTATTTTACACCCAATTAAAACGTTTAGAGTATGGAAGCCAATTGGTAAAGCTAAAAATTCACTCGTCATGCTAGTGATGCAAAAATCAGAAGCTTTCTTGCATTTTGAATGGAATCGTAGTTGGTATAACGGTTTTAGAAAAGGTGTGACTTATGTTCAGAAGCCAGGTGATACTCCATTAACGGTTTCTTTTCCATCAGCAGAAAAAGCAACAGATACTTATGCGAAAAAGCTTGGTGGTGAAGCGGGATCTTCATTGTCTGAAATTATTACTGGTGCACCCATGACAGCACACATCATGAGTGGTGTTCCAATTGGTTCTAGTACTGAAAATGGTGTTGTGGATCAAACCGGTGAAGTGTTTGGTTATCAAAACCTACGTGTACTGGATGCATCTGTGATCCCTGGTAACTTAGGGGTAAACCCATCATTAACTATCACTGCATTATCTGAACATGCGATGAGTCAGCTACCTGTGTTTGATGAAGAACGAGCTGCGAAAATTAAGCCTATTCTTTTCTCAGCACCGCTTGCAGGTCAAGTTTCAAAATTAGATGGTACAGGCGATTTACTGAATGAAATCAAAGTGAAAATGGTTAGCTAGTCTAGCCATTGATACATGATTTAAAAAGCCATGGGCAGAAATAACGACCCCCAATAGTTGGACAACCAACATTGGGGGTTATTTGGTCAGCGCCCGATACAAAAGAGTATTTCTAGTCGTTGACTTTGGCTACACTGCTTGCCAATCGAGAGCCCAAGCAAGACAACGTATTCAAGGTGCCCGGTTCGACTCCGCGACGCTCTTCAATTTAGTTTAATTCTTCATGTTTTCATTTCTCAAAGTGTATTGCGATTCTATTAGAATAAATATTTAAACCAGTTGTGAAGTAAATTGATCCGTTATCATCAATAATAAGATTCGTTGATTCGGATTTTCTATTATTCACATTTCTTTGATTGGCTTTAGCCTTCTATCAAGTTTTATTATATTAATGGTTAATGTGATTTGCTGTTAGTGTACTAAAAAAGAGTATAAATCGAACTTAAATAGGGTAAGAGAATAACAGTTGAAGAAATAAAACGCGATTTACGGTGATTTCAATTTGGCTTTAGGTGTGTGTTTCATTACTATATAACGCTATTTTTATAAGTATTTTATTATGTTGATTGATTATTGCATTTTGCACAGCTTCTTAATCTGAGATGTTGAGCAAAATGGCTGCTTATCAGTTATCAATTTACATTTATGGATATCCAAAAGGACTACCCAACGGTAGGTGAGGAAACGATGCAATTAGAACAAATTATTGCCAATGCAACGGCAGCGATAAATAACGCTGATTCTGTTGTCGCGCTTGAAGATGTGCGAGTACAGGTATTAGGTAAAAAGGGCGATTTAACCCTACAACTTCAAAGCTTAGGTAAGTTGCCACCAGAAGAGCGCCGAACAGCTGGTCAAGAGATCAATAAAGCAAAAGGTGTTGTTCAGCAAGCCATAGCTGCACGCAAAGATGCATTACAACGTGCAGAGCTTGAAGCAAAATTAGCTGCTGAGACTATAGATATTTCGCTTCCTGGCCGTCGTATTGAAAATGGTGGTTTACACCCGGTCACTCGCACTATCGAGCGTATTGAGCAATTTTTTGGCGAACTTGGTTTCAATGTACAAGCTGGTCCAGAAATTGAAGATGCATTCCATAACTTTGATGCCTTGAATATTGCACAAGATCACCCCGCGAGAACGGATCACGATACTTTCTTCTTTAATCCAGATCTTATGCTGCGTACTCATACATCTGGTGTTCAGATCCGTACTATGGAAAACGGCAAACCACCGTTTCGTTTTATTGCGCCGGGTCGTGTATATCGTAATGATTATGACCAAACACACACACCAATGTTCCACCAGGTGGAAGGAATGTTAGTGGATGAAAACGTCAACTTTGCTCAGCTAAAAGGCATCTTGAACGATTTCTTATGCAATTTCTTTGAAGAAGAAGTGGAAGTGCGTTTCCGTCCTTCTTATTTCCCATTCACAGAACCTTCTGCGGAAGTGGATGTAATGGGAAAAAATGGCAAATGGCTAGAAGTATTAGGTTGTGGCATGGTTCACCCGAATGTACTTCGCAGTGTTGGCATTGATCCAGAAAAATACTCGGGCTTTGCATTTGGTATGGGCGTAGAACGCTTAACTATGCTTCGTTATGGCGTAAACGATTTACGTGCGTTCTTCGAAAACGATCTTCGTTTCCTAAAACAATTTAAGTAACCGAGAAGGATTAATCACAATGAAATTTAGCGAATCATGGCTTCGTGAGTGGGTTAACCCATCGGTAACGACAGATGAATTAACACACCAAATTACAATGGCTGGCTTAGAGGTTGACGATGTTCTTCCTGTTGCTGGCCGCTTCACTGGCGTAAAAGTTGGTCAAGTTGTGGAGTGTGGGCAACACCCTGATGCCGATAAACTGCGCGTGACCAAAGTGGATGTTGGCACTGAGGAATTATTAGATATCGTTTGTGGCGCATCAAACTGCCGCTTAGGAATCAAGGTTGCAGTTGCAACTGTTGGTGCGGTATTACCTGGCGATTTTAAAATTAAAAAAGCCAAACTACGCGGTCAGCCTTCACACGGTATGCTGTGTTCATTTAGCGAACTAGGTATTGATATCGAATCTGACGGTATTATGGAATTAGCTGACAGTGCGGTTCTAGGTGCTGATTTCCGCGAGTTTCTTGGTTTAGATGATGTGACTATCGACGTTGACTTAACGGCTAACCGCGCGGATTGTTTCAGTATTCGTGGTATGGCACGTGAAGTGGGTGTTTTAAACCGCGCAGACATTACTGAACCAAATTCAGAAAAAGCAGCAACAAGTATTAATGATGTGGTTTCAATTGAAGTTAAAGCGCCAGTGGCATGTCCTCGTTACCTTGGGCGTGTGATTAAGAACGTTAACGTTAACGCGGAAACTCCACTTTGGATGCAAGAAAAATTGCGTCGTTGTGGTATTCGTTCTATCGATCCAGTGGTCGATATCACTAACTTTGTATTACTTGAGCAAGGGCAGCCAATGCATGCGTTTGATCTGTCTAAGATCGACGGCGGCATTGTTGTGCGTATGGCAGAGCAAGATGAGAAACTAATTCTGCTTGATGGCACAGAAGCTAAATTGAATTCTGATACGCTTGTGGTTGCCGATCATTCTAAAGCGCTGGCTATCGCGGGGATTTTTGGCGGTCAAGGTTCTGGAGTGAGCACAGAATCAGGAAGTGAAACAAAAGATGTATTGTTTGAGTGCGCATTCTTTGCTCCTGATCATATTCGTGGTCGCGCGCGTAGCTACGGTTTACATACTGATTCTTCTATGCGTTTTGAACGTGGGGTGGACTACGCACTGCAAGCGAGCGCAATGGAACGTGCAACAACCTTATTAGTCGAAATTTGTGGTGGTGAAGTCGCACCAGTGGTTGCAGTTGAATCTGATTTAGATTTACCAACGCCAAATAAAGTGGCATTACGCCGTACTAAACTCGACAGCCTTTTAGGTCACCATATCGAAGATACAGATGTTGCTGAAATCTTAGAGCGTCTTGGTATGAGTGTAAAAACGACCGTTGATGGTTGGGTTGCTATTGCGCCAACGTGGCGTTTTGATATTGCTATTGAGCAAGATTTAGTTGAAGAAGTTGGCCGTATTTACGGTTACAACAATATTCCAAATCAAGCGCCAGTGGCTGCATTGAATATGAACGACCATAAAGAAGCAGTTCTGCCACTTAAACGTGTTCGCAACTTGTTGGTTGACCGTGGTTTTCATGAAGCGATCACTTATAGCTTTGTTGAACCTGAGCAACAAAAGCTGATTGTTCCTGATGTTGAGGCACTTATTCTGCCATTTCCGATTTCAGTTGAAATGTCGGCAATGCGCCTAGGCTTAATTCAAGGTTTGCTTAACACCGTTGTTCACAACCAAAAACGCCAGCAACCACGTGTTCGTTTATTTGAATACGGTTTGCGTTTTATTCCATGTGAATCGGCTGAAAATGGCATGCTTCAAGAACCAATGTTAGCTGGTGTTATTTCAGGTGCTCGTGGTGAAGAGCATTGGGATATGGAAACCAACACGGTTGATTTCTTTGATCTTAAAGGCGACTTAGAAGCAGTTTTAGAATTATCAGCTAATGATAATGCTTACAGCTTTGTCGCGCTTCAGCACCCAGCCCTGCATCCTGGTCAATCAGCCGCAATCATTGTTGATGCTGGTCTTGAAACTGAAAAAGTTGTAGGCGTGATTGGTACTGTTCATCCTGAACTTGAGCGTAAGTTTGGTCTGAATGGTCGTACGGTTGTCTTTGAGATCGAATGGTCTGCAATTGATACTCGCGTGATCCCAGAAGCAGTTGGTTTATCAAAATTCCCTGCAAATCGTCGTGATATTGCTGTAGTTGTAGATGACTCTGTAGCAAGTGGCGATGTAGTTAATGCTTGTCTTACTCATGGTGGTGAGCTATTAACTGGCGCAAAACTATTTGATGTTTACCAAGGTAAAGGCGTTGAAGAAGGCAAGAAGAGTCTTGCTATCGCATTAAGTTTACAATCGGTTGAACGTACACTAGAAGATGCTGATATTGCTACGTCTGTTGATGCAATTGTATCTGCTTTAAGTGAGCAATTTGGTGCTTCATTACGAGATTAATTAACTCGTACAGAAACTATTTCTGACAATATAAAATCCGCTTTTGTATATTCAAAAGCGGATTTTTTTGTTTAAAAATAACGCTATTGCTGACAATTAGTCTAAGTAATTGAAAGTCAATGCTAAAACTTTATATTCTATCCGTGTTTTTGTAATTTAGCTCCCAACCTTAAATTTAAAAATACGATATAAAAAGATCACAGAATTCATTAGGACGTTGAATCTCTGCCGATATTATTCACCACCAAACGAAGAGTTGGGGAAGTGATATCACTAGTTTTCTTGTCAGCCATAACGCTAAAGTTCGGTTATGACAGGGATAGAAATCATAAGGAAATCAGATGCAAAATATGACAAAAACATTATTATCAACCGCTGTTGCTTTATGTGTTTCAGCACCGACTTTCGCAGCGCATGTCCCAGATGGTGTGAAATTAGCGGCTAAGCAAGAAATTGTCCGTGGCAATGGTGATGAAGTACCAACCCTTGATCCATCTATGTCTTCAGATACTTCAAGTTCACGAGTTATCGCAGATCTTTTTGATGGTTTAGTTACTGAAGATTTAGATGGGAAAATCATTCCTGCCATCGCGAAAAAGTGGGATATTTCAGATGATGGAAAAATTTATACTTTCCATTTACGGGATGCTAATTGGTCTAATGGTGACCCGATCACCGCGAATGATTTTGTTTATAGCTTTAAACGTATTGTTGATCCAAAAACAGGCGCTCCTTATTCTTGGTACTTGAACATGGCTTCTATCGTGAATGCCAATGAAATAACTAAAGGAGATAAACCTGTTGATTCATTAGGAGTAAAAGCATTAGACGACAAAACATTTCAAGTTACGTTAAGTAAGCCCGTTCCTTATTTTATTAAAATGTTATCACATGAAAGCACCTTTGCCGTGCCTGAAAAAGTGATTGAAAAGTATAAAGAAGAATGGACTCGCCCAGAGAATATTGTCGTGAGTGGGGCATATAAACTGTCTAATTGGGTTATCAATGAAAAACTAGTGTTAGATCGTAATAAAGCCTATTGGAACAATAAAGAAACCGTTATTAATAAAGTGACATATTTACCGATTCAAGATGGTACGACTGAATACAATCGTTTTCGAACGGGTGAAATCGACATTACAAACTCATTTCCATTAGAGCAATATCAAGCGATTAAAAAAGAACGTCCGAATGAATTGTTGACCATGCCTTCTTTGGGAACGTATTACTACTTATTTAATGTTCATAAAAAGCCGTTTGATGATGCGCGAGTTCGTAAAGCTTTGGCTTATTCCATTGATAGAGACGTGATAACACAACGGATTCTTGGTCAAGGACAAATCCCTGCCTTTAGCAATACTCCACCAGCGGTTGCCAATTTTGATCTTCCTAAATTGGAATGGGCTGAAATGTCACAAAAAGGTCGTATAGAGAAAGCGAAAGAACTATTAGCAGAGGCCGGCTACAACAAAGATAATCCACTGTCGTTTACGCTGAGTTACAACACCAATGACTCAAATAAAAAATTGGCGATTGTTGTTGCATCTATGTGGAAGAAAAATTTAGGTATCGATGTCACGATTGAAAATGAAGAATGGAAGACATTCCTACAAACCTTATCAGGGAAAAATTATTCAGTGGCAAGGTATTCATGGATTGGTGATTATAATGAGGCATCGACATTCCTATCGTATTTTGCTTCGACAGGGCTTAATTACGGTGGTTGGAAAAATGCAGACTATGATAAAGACCTAGATAAAGCGATGCTGGCTAAATCGGAAAAGGAACGTTTGAATTATTATCAAGATGCAGAGCAAGTCTTTGCTAATAATATGCCAGCTATCCCAGTATATTTCTATACAACATCAGTATTGAAACAACAACGCATCGGCGGTTATAGCACAACTAATGCCTCACACAATCGATATACTCGTGATCTATATGTAATGAAAAAATAACATAATTTTCTAACTGTAATGAGTAAAAACCAAACCAGTTCAATCTTAAATATTGAGCTGGTTTTTCTTTGCTTATTGTTTTGATGGTATATCGCTAAAGTTGCCCATTCTACACTTAAGCTTGAGGTGTCGTGCCCATTTATATATTTTGGTTAACGTCGGTAGTGTTGTTAATACTGATTGTTTGGGTGATAAGGAATCATCAGAGTAAAAAACTCATAGAAGAAACCATGATCAATATCTTGTTTTAACATTATGTAATCACAGTGATTATTCTATAAATCATCCTTAATATAGATATTTTTATTAGGATATCTTTTAATTAAAAAAACGGAATATAATAATGAATATTGTTATATTTTAGAGCTATATAGCTATTTTTTATTTTAATTGGATTAAATCTCTAATTATTGGTGTGGTGACTACCTGTATTAGACGTCAAATCACTTCTGTTACCTTATATTAAATTAAAAAAATTTGGCGAAAATCATAAGCTTGGCATACACTTTCGAAGTTACAGTTAGCTTTTTTGCTTGTTGAAATGTAAATGCAATATTAAGCCACAAATATGTGGTGACACATGAGGGATAGTTTTATGGCGCTCACTAAGGCCGATTTGGCTGAAAACCTGTTTGAAAAACTTGGCTACAGTAAGCGTGATGCCAAGGATACAGTGGAATTGTTTTTCGAAGAGATTCGTAAAGCACTAGAAAATGGCGAACAAGTTAAATTGTCTGGTTTTGGTAACTTCGATCTACGTGATAAAAGTGAGAGACCAGGACGCAACCCTAAAACTGGTGAAGACATTCCAATTTCTGCACGTCGAGTCGTAACATTCCGACCTGGCCAGAAACTTAAAGCCCGTGTTGAAAATATTAAGATAGAAAAATAACATTGGTTATAAGTGAAGAAAGGTCACCTTAGGTGGCCTTTTTGCTATTTGGTAAATCAAGAATACATAAGGTTAAATATGCAAGATCAAGAGTTTTGGCACAGCAAGTGGGCAGAAAATAAAATTGGTTTTCACCTTGTCGATGTCAATCCATTATTACCTCAGTTTTGGCCTCAAGTTAAACCAACTCAAGCTCAAAGTGTACTAGTTCCATTATGTGGTAAAAGTGAAGATTTAGTATGGCTTGCGACTAAGCATCAGTCAGTTACTGGTGTTGAGCTAAGTAATATTGCGGTGCGATCATTTTTTTCAGAGCATTTATACACACCGATGGTGACTTCCTTAAGTAGTCAACATGAACTATATCAATTTGATGAACTATCGATTTATGCTGGTGATTTTTTTACGGCACCGCTTGAAAGTTATGATCTTATCTATGATCGCGCAGCTATGATTGCTTTACCTCCCGCCTTACGTGTTCAATATGTTGAACGGCTTCAATCGTTAATAAAGCCTAAAGGGAAAATATTGCTGATCGGTTTAGATTATGATCAAAGTGAGATGCAAGGCCCACCGTTCAGTGTGTCAGAATCTGAAATCTGCCAATTGTATTCCGATATGAGAGTAACGCGTTTATATCGCGATGAAGCGGATGACAAGCACCCTAAAATTCAAAATGGTTTGTCACGTTTTGCAGAAGAAGTGTGGCTGATAGAGAAATAAATTGCGTTGATGTAATTGGGATCTTGTGGCTCGAAAAGATGATTAAACGATCGCTTGATCCACAACTTTATGAGTCAATGATACTAATATGTTATTTTAATTTTAATTGCAACTTCAAAGACTTGCTTAACATTATCTCGGCGGCTTAATGCTACGCAATATGACGACGGCTATTGATATTATGCGTGTGAAAAACAGCCTATTTGACGATTTATTTATTCATAAGGCGTTAAATAGGCTATGTAATGAAAAAGCAGTTAATAATAAAAAAACGTTATAAAGAGACGTAACCTAATGTGATATCAGGATTGATGGCTTCTAATGTAGATTGAGTTTCGGCTAAATGGCTAATTACTCCCGTTGATAACTCGGTTAAACATGCTGATGTAATTGTATCAAGCGAATGTCCTGCCAATAATAATAAATTAAGCGCAACTTGAAGCGGAGGCAGGCTTGGATTAAATGCAACATTTTCAGCATAACTACCACTAAAAATACTACCGTCTTGAACTTGAAGAGATACGCCACTGTAATTCTTACTATAAGGCGCATGGCTCATGTTTAAGGCTGATACTGCCGCTAACATTAAAGGAGTCTCTTCTGGGCTTGTGAGAGCTTGTTGGCTCTGATCCATTAAACGGCTTGATTCATTGAGATCCGCGGGGCCAAAAGATTCTGGTAATAAGTCATTTAGTAACATCGGAGCTCTTTGCGGCAATTGAATGCTTAATTCATCGGCAGTGGTGAGTTCATTCATAAATTGACGGCAGTGACCACAGGGTGTGTGATTGATGGTTATATTTTTTATCCCAGCTTCGCCTTTCATCCATGCATGACTAATCGCTGATTGTTCAGCATGGACAGTCTGCCCCAGTTGAGTGCCTGAAAACTCTAAATTAGCACCCAAATAAATAGCACCAGACAGACCTTCTGCAATAGCGCCAACGTGAAAATTAGAAATTGAGCAGTAAGAGAGTGAAGCGGCAAGTGGTAATAAAGCCAGTTTTAACTCGGTATCAGACAAACCTGAGTCATTTAAGAGATCTTGGTATTGTTCACAAGTAAAGTGACCTGTGAAGTTCGAATGGTTCAAGTATTCAATCACTTTGATTTGAGTGTTATGAGGCAGTAACTCAAGGTGTGCTGCGTCGTGTTGAATTGTCATCCTATATTCCTTTCAATTCTTAATTATTGATCACACTTTATTGAATTATATACATCATGATTTCATTTAATCGTTACATCGATCAAATTTTAACGGCAGGTTAGCTATTTTTAATTTTGATAAGTGATAAAGATCGCATTTTGGTAGAGACAAAACAGGAAGCATGAGTCGCTTCCTGTGTGTCTGTTCATATTATTTATAGTGCAGTGTTATTTGTAATGTTTTAGCCGATGAAGTCACCAACCCATAAACAAAAAGTAAAAAAGAGTGGTGCAAGGATTGATGTGATAATGCCACAGCTGACTAAGGCTAAAGAACTAAAGGCTGCATCTTCTGAGTTTTTACCTGCGCAAGTCGCCGTGCCTAAAGCATGAGATACCGTTCCCATTGTTAATCCACGAGCTATAGGATGTGTTACGCCTAAAAATGTATAAATTGGATAAGCAAATACAGATCCAAATACACCAACAATTAAAACTAAAATAGCCGCAATTGCTGGTTCTCCTCCCAGACTTTGTCCTATTTCCATTGCAATAGGTGTGGTTACGGATTTTCCCATTAAGCTTGCTATTAATGTAGGGTCGGTATGTAGAGCGACCGCTATTAATCCTGCAGAAAGCATCGACATACAACTTCCGACTCCGCAAGCTAGAAAAATAATCTTCCAGTTTTGCTTTATTTGTGGAAGTTGTTCATAAAGTGGATAGGTGAGAGCAACAACCGCGGGTTGCAATAAGTAAGTCATCCAATCATTTTGGGCATAATAAACTTCATATGGAACATCTAATACTATTAAAATCGGGATGATAATAATGATGCTCAATAGCAAAGGATTGGCAAGGGGGCTCTTAACCTTACGTGTAAACCAACGGACGGCAAAGAAAACCACAAAAGTAAGCAATAACCACATGGCTATGATTCCTTTTTCTTTTTAGAAATATTGGATTTAGGAGATAGGATTTTTTGTAATCCTAAAGCTAATAAGACTAAAACTAAGGTTGTCGCACCAACGCTGCTAGCGAAAATCGAAAGGGCATTGTCGATAAGTAAAGGGAAGTGCTCCATTAAGCCAACGCTAATTGGTACAAATAAAATAATCATATAGCGGATGAACGCATGAGAACTTGGTTTTATCCAATCTACTTTTATTAGCCCAGACACCAAAAGCAAAAATAGAATTAGCATACCGAAAATACTTCCGGGAATGGAAAGGGACAATAGTCTTTGAATGCCATTTCCGAGCCATAAGCAAACCATAATGATGGTAAAAGAAATGATATATCCCATGATGTTCTTAAACACTTATAATTCCTATAAAATTAATAGTAAGTCATTAGATGATTTTATAAATAACTGACTAAGACGCGATTGATTCTACATATTGGTAAACCGCTTTTAATACATCCATCTTAGCGTTATCGCTTTCATGTTCATGAGCAAGGTTTTCAAGGTTCAATATATAGTCTTCAATGTTGGACTCAAAATATTCACGACAATGTGCACGCCATTTTTCTTGTTCTTGTTCTGTCAGTGTCCAAGGGAAGTTCCGAGCACGGTAGCGAAATAGCAGTGGTGCGATGCGAGGATCTTTTACTGACAATTCTAAACCGGCTAATTTTTCTGGTTCGGTTTCACGGATAATATCCATGGTCGATTTATCAGCAGGTGAAAAAAATCCAGAATAAAGTTGGGTATCGACATTGTCATCTTGAGGATAATCTCGTTCAATACTATATAAACCGATTAATTTTTCTCGAATCTCAGGGTTGGCTTTCAATGTAGCTAAATTAGTTAGGCACTGAGTACGGTCGATACCGATGGTTGTAGCATTTTCAGCGGTTAAAGTTTTGGCTGGTGCTAGAATTGGACACTTATTGAGGTGAACTAGTTTTATTGGAACAGGCAGTTCATCAGGCGCTAAATCATCGCGTTTGGTATATAAACGTTTTTGCAGTTGCTCAACGTCCAATTCTAATAAAGGTGTAGGGTCTTTTGCTAAATCTACCACAATAACGGCATTGGCATTACTAGGGTGCCAAGCCACTGGAACGACCCAACTGGTATTGGATCGTTGAACACCAAACATGCCGGAAACATGCATTAATGGCGTCATGTTTACAATATCAATCAGTTCTTTGAGTTTGTTTTTGTGGCGCATATTTAGTAAGTAATTAAATAATTTAGGCTGCGCCGTTTTGAGTTTTTTTGCCAGCTCAATAGTGGCAATGACATCGGCCATAGCATCGTGGGCGTTGCTGTGTTCTATTCCGTTGGCTATGGATAAACGGTCGAGTTTGAAACTCGGCAGGCCATCTTCATTTTCAGGCCAATTGATACCATCAGGGCGCAAAGCATAACAAGTTCGCATCACATCCAATAAATCCCATCGTGAATTACCATTTTGCCATGACCAAGCATATGGATCATAAAAATTACGATATAGGGTGTAGCGGGTGACTTCATCATCAAAACGCACATTATTATAACCTAAAGATGTGGTATTAGGCTTGGCAAATTCTTGATGGATTTGTCGAATGAACTCGGGTTCTGGTAGACCTTTTTGTACGGTTAATTGAGGCTTAATGCCAGTAATTAAAGCCGCTTCGGGAGAAGGTAGATAATCTGCTGGTGGTTGGCAGTAAATAACTAACGGTTCACCAATGATATTGAAATCGGCATCTGTGCGCACCCCAGCAAACTGACTTGGTCGGTCTTTAGCTGGACTCACGCCCCATGTTTCATAATCAAAAAAGAAAAAGGTTGGCTGTTCATTGTTTTGCATGGATGTCACCAGTTGTGCATTGAATTGTTTCTAAAGCCTTGTGTGGCATGGTATATTCAGCCTTATTATTCTTTTCTTGTTTATAGGGAAATATTCTTGTTTGATGTTTCACATTCGTACTTGTGTCTATACGTGTGTCTAAAAAACAAAAGTATTGCGTCTAAAAATATAAGGACATCAATGTGGCTATTACTGATCGACAGTTGAGCGCTATTGCGAAGCAGAACCAATATGAAGGCTCGCCTGAACTTAATGATGGCGAAGGCTTAATTGCGAAAATTTCACCTAAAGCGAAGATATCGTTTCAGTATCGATGTCGGTTTAATGGAAAAAATAGACGTATCAGAATTGGTAAGTATCCAACAATCACCCTAAAGGACGCAAGACGAATTCATAAATTAATGATTGAGCTTCGAGATCAAGGTAAAAACCCAGAAATAGCTATCACGGGCGATACAGACTTTGTTACCGTCGACCAGTGTACTAATTTATGGTTAGAGCATCAATTAAAGTACAGAAAAGTAGGAACATATGATCTCTATCTATCTGTTGCTAAAAACTATTTCTATGGTTCTTTTCCTGATAGAAATGTAGAAACTATTTCCGCAAGGGAGTGGATGCTTTGGTTAGATACCATTGCAGAAAAGAACCCTAAAACTGCAAACTCAGTGTATGTAAAAATGCGTGCTTGCTTAAACTTCTGCAAGAGTAAATTTTTAGTTGATCAAACTAACTTCGAAAAGCTAAGACAAAAAGATGTTGGTCAGTTAAGCGAACCTGGTACTAGGGTTTTAAGTTTTAATGAATTGGCAAAAATTTGGATCGCCATCGAGCGAAGCCAAGGCAGTACATCGAATAAGTTATTACATCAACTAACAATGCTGTGGGGAAATCGTATTTCAGAATTACGTTTAGCAAGAAAGGCCCATTTTGACTTACAGGCCAAAATCTGGACAGTTCCATCTAGCATTAGTAAAACAAAGAAAATTATCCGCAGACCGATACCCGACAAAGTATTACCAATGTTAGAACGATTATTTAATACTTATGATGATGTATTGTTTCCTGGATGGGATTTAGATGAACCAATCACAATCTCTGCAGCCAATCGTTTTGTGCGCAGAATAAGAAACTCCATTAAATTAGAGCACTGGCGAGCACATGATTTTAGACGCTCAATTTCTACAGGAGCAAGTGAGTTAGGCACAATGCCACATGTTGTTGAAAAAATGCTAGGCCATGATTTAGGTGGGGTGCTTGCGATATACAATAAACATGATTGGATAGATGATCAGGAAGTAGCGTACAACTTATATATAAATAAAGTGTTTGAAGCGATTGATATGCAGATTAATACCAATCGCTAATAGTTATGTTTATGAGTTTTTACTTGCGGATGATTGCCATTTTGTTACATCGTCACGTAACCAACGGGCGGGGCATAAAGTAATTGGGTTTGGAAATCCTCGTTTTTTGCGCCACATATAAATAGTGTTGCGAGAGACGAGGCCAAAATAATCTAATACCTCTTCTTGGCTCATTAGAGAATTTGAAGATTTAGGATATTTATTTAAGTCTACTTTGGATTTTTTAGGCTGAACCTTTTCCAAAAAATCGGGTGCTACATAGTTAAAGCTTGTTACAGCCATTTGAGGTTCATAGCTCATTGCACTCATATTGTTTCTCCTTGCAAAACCGCACTGGTCAGGTGCGGTATTCATTCATTAAGCAGCAACCTGCTCGGCTACTATGTTCACATTCATGTTTGCTTCGACTAAGGCTTTAGCTACAAGCGGCGGTACTGCATTGCCACATCGAGCAACTTGTTTAGTTTTTGAAAGCTTCTTACCTGAGCTGTCGTGTGCGATCACATAATCATCAGGGAAACTTTGTGCGGCAAATAGTTCGTGAGGCTCAAGCATACGCATGCCGATATCGACAATTTGATATTGTTCGCCTTTGATGGTGACTAATCCAAAGCGGTCTTTAGTGGTTACGGTACCAAGAGGGCGATCTAGTTCGTGGCCTGTGCTCGTTCCGTAATATTGAATTAAGAACGCTCGAACCTCACCAATATGCAAGCCGCCGGCTGAAATGGTGTGAACTGGCTCATCAGTTGCATGACCAATATTGTCACCTCGCAGTTTTACCATGTGGCTAGTAACTAAGGCGTTGTGATCCACTTGCGTTACGGTAGCAAGTGGGGCGTTCATACTTGAACCATTTGCACCTGTAAAATGTTTAGCAATGAATGCGGTTACAACGGCAAAATTTAGGCCTTGGGTTGCCGATGTTAGTGTTCGTAATGGTTCATTTCCCGCAAAAACTCTTTGATTCGATGAATTGGCGTATTCGGTAATAAACGGTAGGGCATGTTTTTCAGGTACGATAAACGGATTGTCATTATTGAATATAAATTTATCTAAGCCTTTAACAATGCGTTTGATAGTTGCTTCCACTAGTGGTTTTTTACGCCCAAAAATAGACTTAACCGGAATACTCCAATCGATGATGTCTGCAGCCGTTCTATAAGGAAGTAACCCTGAACCTTTTACACCGTGCGTTGGTAGGGGCCATTGAATATCCTCACCATCGTTACGAGCGACTAGAAAGAAGCGCTTACGAATAGTCGGAGCACCATAATCGCAAGCACGAAGCACGTTCCATTCAATGTTGTAGCCTAAGCCGCGTTCAAGCTGCTCATACGGGAATTCGTCACCAATAGCCGTTTTGATTTCATCCCATGCCGGGTGATGGATATCTAAACCCGTTGATAAAGCTTTAATGAATGCCTCAAAGGTTTCGCCTTTACGATCAGGGCACGGCTTAAACTTACCAGGTGATACTTCAACAACTGGCCCCCATGTCAAAAACTCTTCAACATTCTCAAGCATCAACATTCGCGGTTTAACTAATGCAGCCCAACGAACGGCTACCCAAGCAAGGCCACGAATACTTTTATCTACTGGTCGATTGCCTTTCGCTTTTGAAAAGTGCTTACAGTCTGGCGAGAACCAAGCCAAACCGACAGGGCGACCATCGCATGCTTCAATCGGGTCAACATCCCATACAGATTCGCAATAGTGTTTTGTGTCTGGATGGTTTAGCCGGTGCATGTCAATAGCGTCAGGATCGTGATTGATAGCAATATCGACTGATCGGCCTAAAGCCATTTCAATACCAGTGGAAGCACCGCCACCTCCGGCAAAATTGTCCACGATAATTTCATTTTTATTAATCATTTTTATCTCATTGCACGTAATTAAAAAGGTTTAAGTAACCCGCCAGTGGTCAGCTGGCAGGCGTAATAATTAAGCTCGGGTGATTTGGTCTTTTAGGTTTGGTGGTGTGCCTTTGATTGTTAGCGTGTCGGTTTCTGCATCGTAGAACACACGTTCGCCAAGCAATAAGCGGTCGAATGAAATGTTTAAGCCACCGCCTGCACCTTTGAACTTCACTAACTTCTCGATCATTGTTTTATCGACAGGGATGGAATCTGCTAACTCGTAGCCGTTGTCCATGATGTAGTCTTTTAAATTTGATTCACTAGTACCATCAAGCTCAACAGAAAGTTCTTCTAATGTGATTTCATCGCCTCTCTTGTCTGCATTGAAACAACAATCTTTCGCGACTTTTAGCGCATAGGGATGATCTTCTTTATTCCATCCTGAGTTAACGAAATCCTCAACCGCTTGCATTAACACTTGGTTTTGGTGTTTCTTGTCGAGGGTAATTTCTAACCCAAGAAAATCGATGAAGAAATCACTCACGCCACGGCCAGCACGACCTTTTAAAAATTGAACATAACGGCCAGTTTCAGAATTGATTTGATATTCTGTTAAGTTAATTCGAGCCGCTAAAGTGATGCCTTGAATATCTAGGTAGCTAATAGGGTTGATAGATGGTTTGTTGCTAAGGTCGATCGCTTGAGTCTTAGGTATTAATGTAATCATCATGTATTCAGTGGCTAATGATTGATAGCGAGCGAACATCAATACACCTGTATCAGCAAATGGATATTTAGTTAACTCATCACGTAATCGAACAGATGAAATCTCGGCTTGTTCATCAAACTTAGGCTTATGTCTTAGTGCCCATTGAACAGTTGATTCCGGCTTAAACACACCATAACCACGGGTAGGTTTACTGATAAAGGTGTTATGAACCGAATGCACAATATGCTCGGTACCTGCATTAATTGGTGCCTCTGTTTGGTAGTTTTCAATGATCAGTTCGTCTTGGTCATTTTTGACTAACTGACAGAAAAAGATGTTTTTTAAAGTAATACTCATTGCACGTTTCCTTATTTTCTAGGGTTAACCACTATGGTCAGTAGCGGGTTATTGTTTTTCAGGCATTATTAATAGCGACAATCTTGAAAACTCTTGCTTAGCCGCCACCATCTGCATTGCATCACGCCAACAATCACAAAGGCTGTTATGGGCGACAAAACCTTCTGGTTCATCGTTTTCTATATAGCCCTTTGTTCCATCCGTTAATGCATCAATGTAGGTGCGAACATCGCGAAAAGCGTTGTATTTGATTGGCATTTTTACGCCAAAGTCTTTGCATAGACTCGCTAGCTTTGGTGGATCGAAGTCAGTACCACGGCAATAAACTTGAGTACCTTCTACAAATTCAAAGAATTCTTCTAACGATTCTTTTACGGATTCTTGTTCGTCATAAAATGCAGCATTTTTAGCTTCGTCACTTTGCTTTTGCCACCAAGCAATCGTGCCTTTTTCGATAGTGCGGCCTTTTAATATTTGCTCTGAAATACTCAAGTTAACGTGAAACTCGCATTCAGTGTTGAGTTCTAATTTGTTTACATGACGGTCAAACTTTACCGCTGAAAGAGTCAGAATGATTGAGCCGTTATCAATGCCACAGGTTTCCGTATCGAATACGGTTGTGTTGTAGTTAGTCATTTTTCACCTTTAAATTAGTTGGGATTGCAAACACCGCTACTGGGCCATCTTCGGTATCATGGATAGAAAATAGAAACGCATCTTTATGTTTGGCTTTCGGTTGCCATTCTGCACATGCGCCACCATCTTCCTCTTCAAAATATCGTTCGTATAATTCTTCTGAGGCATCAGATTCAAACCAAACTGTTTCGAACGTGACACAATTATCTCTACACCATTTATCGATTTGCTCTTTAGTCGGATACTCGCAACCATCAAACTCTGGAAAGTTTCGGTGTGTCCAAAACCCATTTTCATCACGATTTATTATTTCTTCCTTTATAGCCATAAATCACCTCATATCCCCAATTGGATTACTGTGTAGCTTGCGGTTAAAAAAGCGGCGTAGGGTGTAGCTACGCACGATAGAAATTAAGGTAAACCACAAACCAATTAATACGTTGTCGCTCAGTGACACATCGATGCCGAAGAACGGGAAGATGAGCAGCTGGCTGAATAGGGCTACGAGATAGCCGATCAGCACATTGCTTACGCTCTCAATCAAGCTGTGTTTTTTACTTTGCATCGTCTTTGTTCCCCCTTAAAACCATGAAATAAATAACTGCGCAGGCGATGGTGTAACTAATTATGCTCATTGGTCGCCTCCAAACTTAGGTTGGTGATCGTTAAGCGGTTGGTGGTGTGAAAGCAATTTGAATCGCCTTTGAATAAACCACCTTGTTTTAACTTGGCGCATCCTGCGGGTAAATCTTCTCCGCAATGCTTACAGGTTCCGAGTTCCTTGCGCTTGGTTTCCACTTCACGGTGAAAGCGAAGAATCATAAGTTGAACGGTTTGGCTGTTATCAAGGCTTTGATTTGGCCAGCCGTAAAACTCGGTGATTTCGTTTAGCTTTTCGAGTTCTTGTGAAGACACACCAATGCGTAATATGGAGTTATTTTCTCGATAACGTTTTTGACGTTCAGCTTGAGTTAATGGCCGCTTGCCCATTGCACATGTCCTTAAAATTGAATGTTTTGGTTGAACATTCACACTCAGGGTAACGTATTGCACGGTGGTCAGCCGTGGGGTACACTGAAAGCGAGATGTAAAAGTCTCATTGCACATAGTTAGCCCCTGTCGGTTTGGTCACTGGCGGGGGCTTTCTTGTTAATCTTCTATGTAATTAAATTCCTTATCCATTCCCCAATCAGTTGGATTGCCATCTGGATGCTTGATTTTGAATGCAAATTCAGCCCAATATTTTTTTTCTGATTCATTTTGTTCTGAATAATTAGGCGCAATATTTTGTGTAGTGATATTGCCATTTTGAATGGTGTAAAAACCGCAATTTGAACCTAAATCTTCATCGGCGTAATTAACCTTGATTACTGAGTTCGGAAATTTTTTTGATATAAACAGGATTACTGGAGCAGGGTGAGACCAAGCAGTATCGAATGTAACCTTACAATCTGTATTTATTTCAGCACTTTGATCATAAGCATTCCACTTTGTACCCCAAGCATTTCGTGCAAAATCCATAACATGGTAAAACCCATGACTTCGCTTGTTACGCATCATTTGGACAAATTGTTCAAAGCACTCATCTGTCATTTCAATTGCATTGGTTTTCAGTCGATTAATTAACTCCAATTTTGCAATAAGCTCATTATTAGAGGTCGGTTCCATACACATTAAATTCGCTGCGCTTTCTGCCGCCAAATTAATACCTAAAGAACTACCTAGCTCTAAATCTTGGTGTTTGGGAATTATTAAATTGAAATCGACTAATCTATCTCCGTTAAGCATTGATTCTATTACGGCAGAGTCGGATTGAACGATTGTGGTTACATGGTTTGGCATAATTTGTCCTTATTAAGAGAAAAGTCTCATTGCACATAGTTCTTGCTTGGGTTTAACGCTTGGCTTAGTGGTCAGTTAAGCGGTTGTCGATCTGTTGCCAGGTGGTATTGGCTTCTTGTACCAATTCCAATAACTCGGGTTGAATTTGTACTTCCAAGTTATCGTCTAGCTTTTGCATCAAAGCGTTGAAATGAGAAAACTTAGCGTGAATTGGATCAGAAGCCGGGATGTGGCTCATTGACGCTTGCAGCTCGTCTTGGTTGTTGCGGAACATAGCAAGGCTAGTGGTGACGCC
This sequence comes from Vibrio sp. S17_S38, assembly GCF_014694375.1. Classification (GTDB taxonomy): domain Bacteria; phylum Pseudomonadota; class Gammaproteobacteria; order Enterobacterales; family Vibrionaceae; genus Vibrio. The sequence continues at coordinate 57,806 of NZ_JAAUWW010000006.1, read as the reverse complement.
TGTTAGTTCATTTAGAGTGAGTGTGTTCATTGATCTTCCTTATTAACTGTAACTATTGGTTATAGTATTGGTTTCTGTTTTATTTTGTCAATAACTATTGGTTACTTATTTTGTATTTTTTTAAATTGGTCTAAAAAACAATTAACATGATGAGTTATAAGGGATTAGTAATTCATTGATCTAAATAGGAATTTAAATGAATGTTGAAGCAGCGATAATTGGTGCGATAGAAAACAAAGAAAAGATTGTGATTGCATATCATGGAGGAAGGCAACCTGGAGCTGTTAGAGAAATAGGTCCGATTAGTTATGATGATATGACGGGCAAGGTTAGGGCTCGTTGTTATAGTACCAATGTAGTGAAAAGCTTCTTAATTGAGAAAATTCAAATAGATAATTTGGATTTTCATCAGCCTAGAACAAGAGAGGTACCTATTCAAAGTATGGATTTTTCCTCTTTAAGTGAAATGTATGAACATACAAAAGATACTCTTGAAGGCTTAGGTTGGTCGGTTATTTTCAATGCAGAGGATCTTACATTGGAGTTATTTGAACGATTTAAAAATGGGAATCTGAAAAAGACATCAACGATAAGTCTTGCTTATGAAGAATGGATTATTGAATCCGCGTATAATGTGCAACTTGGGGAATTTGTTGAATCTAAGAGAGAAAAACAAAAACCATGGACTGTCAGAGCTAAAAAGAAAACAACTACAAATTTTTTGATTTTAGGTAAAGCAGCAAATAAATTTCTAGTACATGCGGAAAGTTTAGCTCCACTAAAATAGGTAAATAAGTTAATGAAAAAACGAATGTATGCTTTAGGTGCTTTGTTGTTAATCGTTCTTACAGGCTGCAACAGCCAACCCAAAGCGGTAGATCAAGCAAAAGATAAATTGTGGTGGGAATTTCAAGACAACATAGCTAAGGCAACATGTAAAACACATGAAGTAGAAACGGTTTGGCTTATTGATTGTAAAACTAGTGAGGCTAACCATGCTTTATTCTGGGTTCAGATTCATTCTGATACGGAATACACGGTTTGGGCGGCAAATGGAAAAGCAATGCAATATAAGGATAAGTTCACTAAAACACCTGTAAGTGATTTTTACTTAAACGGAACTTACCCTAATGTAGAAAAGGCTCTGAAATCCTATTCAGGATCATAACTACCAATAACGACGCCATCAATTTCAATGTTATCTTCAACAATTGGCGGGAACTGTGGGTTTAGTGCTTTAAGGTACCATTCGCCATATTCATTCTCGGCCAATTGCTTGAAGGTGTAGCCCTTTTGAGTTCTAGCAACCACTCGCTTGCCTACTTCTGGCACTTTCTTCTTATCAACAAAAATAATCATACCTTCAGGGTAACTTCTGCCGTGGGGCGCAGTCATGGAGTCCCCAACAACTCGTAATGCATAAGTTTCTTCTGATGCATTGGGAGAAGGGCACATGATCATTTCACAGTCTTGAGGTAAGACTTGAGTATCAGAAGGGCAAAATTGACCAGCCTGCACCCAAGAAATTAACGGCACCAACCGAGCTTTTACAAAATGAGTATTTTCTACAGTATAAGAAGGTGCGCTTTCATTTGTAGCGTGCGTTTCTTTTGCTTGTCCACCTAGCAATTCTTCTACAGTAGAGCCAACGATCTCGGCAATATCTGCTAACCGCTTAGTGTCAGGTATCGCCTCACCGACTAACCATTTACGGATCGCAACTAAAGAAATATCAAACGGCAATTTCTTGCGTAAATATCCAGCTCGCCCTCTAACCGGTATTTCCTTTTTATCACAAGCAGCATTAAGTCTTTTAGAGAACTCTAGAGCTTTATTTTCGTTGTAATTCATATCTAGATTCCGAAGTTTTTAACCAATGGTTATTCTATTCTGTTTGACATGTAACTATCAGTTAGTGTTTAATTATCTAACCAATAGTTAGTAATGGAGTTAAGGATGAAAATTAATATCGTTACCAAGGTCATTGATGAGTATTTCAATGGCTCTATGAAGCAAACCGCAGATTACTTCGGTGTTTCTTATCAGGCCGTTCTTAAATGGGTTGAACAAGGTGAATTCCCTGCTAAATACGGACGTATGGAACAAGCACATGTATTAACTGGCATCGAATACAAGCAGTTAACCCCATCGGCTTTTACGTTACCTGATAACCACAAGTTACAGCATGTTGCTGCTTAATTCGTGAACATCGCTTTTCTGTACAAACAAACAGTAATTATTTTTACCTATTAACCAAAGGACATAACACATGAAAAGTTTTAAAGCCGTTATGCGTAACGCACTTGAAAGTTGGCAGTGTGAACTTTCAAAAGATGCAATCACTAGCAAAGTGGCGCGTAAATATCACGAGCTGGATTTAGCGCATGAAGAAGATGCTCAACCAAAACAGCTATTAAAACCGGTTGGGGCAGATGATAAAAATAACTGGCAAAACTTCTTCCGCTATAACGAGCGCACCAGTGTTGAAGCCAAAGCCACTATGTTGGATTTGCTGCCTGCCATATTAACCGCCATGCCAGCGCAACGTGCGTGTGAAATGCTAAACCGCTTTTTAGGGCCACTTGGGTTTTCGGTTGCCGTGATTGGTGCCAATGATACCAAAGCCGACCGAGATAAATTATTGCATGACCACAACAAAGAAACCTCAGAAGCCTTTCAAGCGGTGATTTCATTAGGTGAGAACGCGAGCATTGACCAGCTGCGTGATGCTTACCGTGAAGTCGTAGAGGCGAAAGAGTCTCACTCGCCAATCTTGGAATATTTGGAAACCTTGATTTCAAAAAAATAGGCAGCAAAAAAGCCGCTTAATGAATGGCAAATCTGTGCCGTGCCTGACCAGCACAATGCGCACAAAACCGATCTTCAATATAAAAAGTAAAAAGGACTATGTGCAATGAGACTTTATAAAGTAATCAAAGGTGGCGTTGACCACTACATGATGTTTGATGGAAAAGCAGAGCAAGAAATCACACGCGAGGAATTCGCTCGCCTTTGGGTTGAGAATGGAGGGCGTGTGTGATGGGCGCTAATGTATTTTTACAGTCGTTAACTTACCAAGCTAGAAGCACTCTAGAAAAGTGTGTAGTGATGTATTTCGCACAAAGCTGTGGCTCTGATGCTGTGGTATCTATTTCTCTGCCAAAAATATCTAAATGGTGCGTAGCATCTGAGCAAGAGATCAGTGAGCTTATTCTTGATTTAAAGCGTCGAGGTATTTTGACACCGGATTTTCATCGAGTAACAGATGAACCCGTTTGGAAATTGAATTTCAAGGGGGTGCTATGAACCTTATTGAATTACTCGATCGCCCAATCGCTTTTCACCGTCCATTCGTTGAGCTTGGCCTTGGTATTTCTGGTGCGTTGTTCTTGAGTCAATCGCTATATTGGAGCCGTAGAACGAACGCCTCTGGCTACTTTTACAAGACTCAAGATGAATGGGAATCTGAAACAGGTATGAGCCGCAGAGAGCAAGAAACCGCTCGTAGAAAGCTCAAGTCTTTAGGAATTCTGGAAGAGAAAAAGCAGGGTGTCCCTTGTCGTGTTTTTTACCGAATTAACGATGCCAAGCTACTCGCTTTATTGGATGAAAAACAGCAAGAAAAACAGTCAAATCCAGATTGTACAAAAGCGCCAAACCAGTATGGCGGAATGCGCCAAACTAGAATGGCGGAAAGCGACACACTAGATTGCACGAATCCGCCAAGCAGTGATGGCGGATCTGTACAAACTAAAACAGAGACTACACAGAGACTACCAGAGACTACTAACAAAAAGACCGCGTGCAAAAAGCTTGTTCTTAAATCTCGTTTAGAAAATTCTGAATTACCTGCACAGCTCAACACAGTCGCTTGGGCCCAATGGTTAGATTATCGCGCCAAAGTCAAAAAACCTTTCAAAACGCCTCGCGGTGAACGCCGTGCTATGAATGAACTCATCAAACTTAGCCAAGGTGACCAGACTCTACAGCAGCGGATTGTGGATCAGTCGATTGATTTTGAATGGGTTGGGTTGTTTGAGCTTAAGACTCAGCGTGGCAGTGGCAAACCTAACGTACCGCTAGCAAACCAAGTCGCTGCGGCTGATGCGGATTATTCTCGGCCTGATGGTTTTTAAAAAAGGGATTTTTGATTATGAGCGTATTTGAACGATTACAACGTTGTGTGCCGGCACATGTGCAACCCAAGTTTACAACCGTTGCAGAAATGCGAGCCTTTCACGAACAGGAAGCCGCCAAGCTTAGCCGTGAAGTGTACGACCAGTGCCAAGCCACCAAAGTTAAAAACGTGATTGGCCGTTGTGGTATCAAGAAAAAGCACCTGAACTGTGCGTTTGATAATTACTACACCGAGCGAGCAGAACAACGCCAAGCCTACCAAATCGCCAGCAGTTTGTTTGCAGGGTATTGCAAAGGTGCCGTGCGTAATTTTGTATTCAGCGGTCGCCCTGGTACGGGTAAAAATCACTTAGCTTGTGCCATTGGCAATGGGTTGTTAGCGCGTCAAAAATCGGTGGTAGTGATCACCGTGTCGGATTTGATGATGCAATTGCGTAACTCATACCAACCAAACCCAGAAGTGACCGAAACGCAGATCATCAAACACCTAAGCCAAGTAGATTTATTGATTCTGGATGAAGTCGGTTTGCAACGCAGAAACAACAACGAGGCGATCATGCTCAATCAAATCATTGATAACCGTTACATTGCCGATAAACCAACGGGCGTACTCACCAACCTAGCCAATAGCGAATTGGTGGAATGCTTAGGCGAACGAGCTGTAGAACGATTGATGGAGAACGGCGGTCAGTGGGTACCGTTTACGTGGGATAGTTATCGTAAGTCGCATGTGAAAACAGGGAGGGCAGCATGAATAAAAAGTACCAAGTGATTTATGCCGATCCTCCTTGGGCGTTTAATTCCAAGAAAAGCGGTGGAAATATGAATTCTGGCGCAGCGTCTCATTATGATTGTATGAGCATTGATGATTTGAAAGCCTTGCCAATTGCAGACCTTGCTGCAGATGATTGTTTACTTGTTATGTGGTGGGTAGGTGCAATGCCACAAGAAGCGATTGATTTGGTTAAGGCGTGGGGCTTTACGCTTAAAAACATGAATGGCTTTGTGTGGGAAAAGCTCACCATCAAGAACAATCCATTTTTTGGCATGGGTTATTACACGCGAGCGGGATCTGAGTCGGCCATTATCGCCACTAAAGGCAAGTTTAAACCTGCGAGCCGTAGCGTTCGTGCTGTGCGTCGTGCTGTGGTAGGGCGTCATAGTGAAAAGCCGAATGAATTTCGTGACGACATTGTGCAGTTAGCCGGTGATGTTCCAAGGCTTGAATTATTTGCTCGTATCGCCACACCCGGTTGGGATGTGTTTGGTAATGAATGTGATGGTTCTATTCATATTGAGGCTGAAGAAAGTGATCAAAAAGAAAGCATGGAGGCAAGCGCATGAAACCAGAAACCTTATTAGCCAAATTCAATTTAAAAGGCATTAACTATGAAGCAATGCAAGCCGCAGGTGGTAAAGGTTTGTTTGGTTTAGATGAACAGCTCGCCATGGTGGGGATCACATGGAAAGAATCCCCAGTAGGTTTTTTGGTGTTGTTCGTTGAATGCCTAGGTGATCAACACAGTGCCAAATTACTTTATCAATCCACTTTGGTTGAAGCACAACGTTTAATGCAAGACTTTCGTGGCACCTACCCAGACAAAGCATTACAAGCGTTATGCGTCACGGCAATCATGGAAGCCTGCAACGCCAATGGCCGAATCTGCCCAGAATGCAATGGCAGTGGAAAGGTTCGAGGTCGTCACTCGAATCGTAATATTCGTAAGTGCATGTGCTGTACCGATGGCCGCATTGAATGGGAGATGGAAACGCGCTTTTCAGTATTTTGCCAAACCTTGCCGATCACATACTCACGTTTTAAGGCTTATCATCCCGTGTTACCTGAGTTAGTTAAATGGTTGTTAGGTCAAAGAACGGCTGCGATGCTGGCGATGATGGAAAGATTGGTTGAAGAAGAGAGGGAGGCGGCTGCTTGATGAAGTTAGCGCTCATTTTGAGCGCTTTTACTTATTTAGCTGGGTTTACTAGACTTCCGCTATCTGTTGCGTAGTATTTTTTAGTAGTCATCCCTTGCTTATAATAATCATTGAGCAGTTTAAGGAAATTACGTCCCTGCTTTTCATCTTCTATAACGATTTTACCGTCACCGTTGATTGTAAACTCTTCACCTTGGAACATTTGAAGTACTCCATTCATGGATTGTACTTCATCTTTGTTCAATGTGGTGTGATTGCCTTTTTCTGCAATATGAGCAAGAGTTTTTCTTAATGATGGCTTGTGTAGGATTGCTTTTTCAATGATATCTAGCCCTTCAACTAGATTAAAATCTTTAATTGTATTTAAAGTTTTTTGTGCAGCTTCGGTAAATTCAGCTTCAAGACCTACAATAGATTCAAAGCTTTTCTTATGAAAAACATAAAATTGCTCTTCAATATAGATACAGTCGATCTTATCATCAAAACTAACCACGCTTCCATCAAAGGTTTTTAGTTCTCCACCAGATTTGTCAAACATAGCTGAAATACGTTGTAAGACATCCTGGGGTTCATTAGTGGTTACTTTCCCCCGGCTTATCTTCCGAAAAGAATAAGTTAAGCTAGGACCCTGTTGAACTTTAATGCAATAAGCCCAAAGGTTATCCTGGATATCCGTCAATGAAGTGAGTTCTGGGATTTTGTCTGACTTTATATTTTCATTAATGACTTGAGCAAAAGATATGGCATTGTTCATTGCATATGCGTAAATCTTGTTATCAATATCATCATCAATGACAGTGTAATTCTTCATTTCAATATCATCTTTAGACGCATGAGAAATGATTTGATTTGAAAGGGTCTGCTTGAAGAAAGTTGATATATCAGGCGCTATGGGGGATTTAATTAGTTTGAAATCATGCTTATCTGTAACTTTTGCATTTTTATTCATGCCAGATTTAAGATGCCGTGTTACAAAATACAATGACACTTTAGCTTTTTTATCATCCTTTAATTGTTCAGCATACTCTAAAAGATCTTCTAGTTTTAACATATTAGTCCTTAGTTGTTTCAGCGTAAAAAAGTTTTGGTCCGACATCTTCAATATCTAAAATGTCATCTTCTTCTAAGTATTTTGATGTGGTTAGGAACATGCCATTCCTTGTCTTTTGACTTTCAATGTCCAGGTAACTGACTTGGTATAATGTATATTTAATACTTATTGTGGGATTGATAAGTATCATGCTGGAGTTTATGTAAATTAATGCGGTTACTGTAAGAAGGATTGCTATAGGAACAACATTGGTTAATGTTGATAAGTCTTGAAATACAAAAGGGATTACATATGTAAACAGGTAGCTGATTGATTCACTATTTTTATTTTCAATATCTAATACTTTCACTGTTCTCCCACTTGTTTGGCATCTTCGTTTTACGTTATTCAAGAATAAAGTTAATCCCAATATGCCAAATAAAGAAAGGATAATTAAGAAACTGACAGCTCCAAAGTATTTAGAGAATGTAATTATTGATTGGTAGTTTATGCCACCCCAATTTAAATAGTCACTATATGTGTATATTTGGACAAAACACATAATAAAAAATAGAGGGAGATAGGATACGATAAATAGTGATAGCCTTGCCCCTAACTGTAATTTATTTATTCTCATCATTCCCTCTACCTTTGTACCTTGCATTCTAGTGTATATGAGTAAGCAATGCATCGGTTTTGTTGTTTCGCATATCACATAGATTACACTTAAATACTGTTTTTTTATACAGTGATTGTTGTTTTTTATTTTCCGTAGAACATTGACACTCACCCTAACTTGGTACACAATTACCACGTTGGATAGCCTCACCTAATCGGTGGGGCTTTTTTGTTTCTGACATTTGAGTGTTACCAGAAGCACTTGTTACCCGTTAATCTGGCATGTGATGTTGACGTATTCCGCATGTGGCCGAGTGGCAGGAATGAGGTAGGGCAGCCAACCCTTTAATAAATAAGTTAGGCAATATAATTTGATGATTCTCAAGCGCCTTCGCTTTTCTCTTCACCGAGACAAGCAGGCGCTTTTTTTCGTTCTTATAAACCAAGAGTGCAATTTGAGGTGGCTATGCCAGAAAAAGATCCGAGTGGCTATAGCTTGCTGGCTTACGCACTGTTCATTTTAGTGGCTTTGTGGGGTGGTGTTGTGACTTACGTTATTAACCTACGCCGAAGCAGTTCGGCTTTTGTGTTTCGTGATGCTTGCATTCAGGCATTTATTTCCGGCTTTGTTGGTGTGCTGACCTCGCTATTGTGTTGGTACATTCAAGCACCTATCCCGTTGGCTGGGTTTCTGGCTGGCATGTCTGGTTACATGGGTACCAAAGCATTAACGCTATTTGAAACCCGTACTTCAAAAATTATTAGTGGTGAAAAGTAATGACTCAATATTATTTAAGTGAGCGTAGCGAAAATCGTTTAAGCGGCTGTCACCCTGATCTTGTTCGCGTGGTGAAGCGTGCTATTCAGATAGTTGGTGTTGACTTTACTGTGTCGGAAACAGTGCGAGCGGAAGAGCGCCAGCACGAGCTTTACTATGGTACGCCTAAGAAAACGTGGACGCTAAACAGCAAACACTTGATTCAAGATGATGGCTATTCTCATGCAGCTGATTTGGTGCCGATTGAGAATGGTGAATGCGCGTGGGATAAATGCCCGTTAGTCGCTGAGGCCATGTTTAAAGCGGCGGAAGAAGAAGGTGTGAAGATTCGTTGGGGTGGTGACTGGAACCAGAACGGATCAAGCAAAGATGAAGTACAAAGGGGGAGTTACGATGGACCTCATTTCGAGCTTATTTAGTGGCATGCTTGCCAAGGTTGCTCCCATTCTTTTGATTTTGTTGGCGTTCAGTATGGCGGCTAATTACTTGCAAGAGGCACGCAATGACAAATTGAGCGCTGAGAACAAGTTAATCAAAGAGCGCTTAGGTGATGTGATTGCAGAAAACCAAGCGTTATCGGCTTTGGTTGAAAAGCGAAAGCAAGAGCGTGATATGAATCAGTACTTGGTGGATCAACTCAACCAAGACAACCATAAATTGCAGCAACAAGCCTCGCAAACTCAAACCCAAGTAAGAACGGTGATTCAACATGAAGAATGTTCTCACACTGCTATTCCTGATGCTGCTACTGAGCGGATGCGCGAGCAATACCAGAGTGGTGACTCAGTACAAAACGATAGAGCGCAAGCCGCCTCCCAATTTGATTAGCCCTTGCTTACGTCCATTTAATCAACCGCCTAAAACCTATGGTGAAGCGGTGGAGCGTGATCCTATTTGGCATGCTAGTTGGCGATCGTGTGCGAATCAAATAGAGCAGCTACGCCAGTTTTATCACATCCAATAGTTTTTATAACCAGTTTCGGGCAGATGATGCACTTGCACATTTGGGTGGTCGTCCACCGTATCTTTATTCATCTGCCCGTTTTTATTTTCTCGGTGCTTACTTTTCCAGGTGGCCTGCAAGCGTCGGTTCCTCGCTGTCTTTTGTGTTAGCCGTGATAGGCGTCCTTACCTTAGCGCATAAAACGAATCAAAAAGGAACAAGCCCCGTCGTATCTACGGACATGGTGTAACGTCAGCATTGGCGACTCTTTATAGAGGATGGCGTGACAGCTGGAGAGACAGCTTAACAATTTATTAATAACGGATAGGACACAATGAACAATGAGAAACGATTTTGGAATACCACGGAGTTAGAGCAGTTTGGTAAACATCGTTCAACTATCCGTAAGAATTTAAAAGCGGCAGGTATTGAGCCTGTTGCCTTCAAAGGTGCAACACCGCTTTATGATGTTGTGCAAGTCGCGCCGTATTTATGCCAACGACCAGTAAAAGAAAGTGATGCGCCCGATCTAATGGGCTTTAGAACAGCTGCTGAGTTACGTGCGTATATTCAAGCGCAAACCGAAAAGCTCAACTTAATGGCGGCAGCTAGCGAGACCATTTCTAAAGTGGAATACGAACAAGAAATCGGTGCGCTAATTGGTTCGATTAAATCATTTAAAGACAAAGTGATTACCCGAATTGAAACTGCGATCCCCGATGTTACTACCCATCAACTAGAAGAATTAGAACGCTTATTAAACTTTGATTTGGGCGCGCTTTCAGAACAAATCGAGCAAGAGTAATAGGTGAGGAAGCATTATGAGTTTGAATACTTTCGACCCTCGCTTAGATGTGCAGTTTGCTGATGCGTCACAAACCCGTCGAGATTTAGCTTACCTTTGCAAGCCCACATCAAAAACACCAGTTGAAGCAGCTGATGATGGTTTGTGGATCTCTGATGGTACCGATGCAGTTAAGTTCTTATCGAGCCAAGTGCCCTATATGCGCGAGCCGTTGAACAGTTTATCTCGCCGTATTTATGAAGCTGAAATTTTAATGGGGCCAGCACGTAGCGGTAAAACCAAAGCATTGGTGGAAGGGTGGATAAATTACACAGTGACACAAGCGCCTGGCGATATGTTGCTGATCTACTCCACCAAGAAGAAAGCCGAGAGCATTTCTAAAAAGGATTTATCTCGCGCATTTTCAGCTACGCAAGACATTAACAAGCTAAGAACGGGGCGAAAATCAGACGACACCTTAACCTATAAGCACTTTTTAAATGGCATGAACCTGAACTTAGATTCTGCCACTGAATCGAGCTTATCCGCTGAAACCTTTCGCTATGCAGGTATTTCTGATTATGACCGTGCCGATGATGGTGTGGGGGAAGAAGGGAGTAAGTTTCGATTACTACTTAAACGTATTCAGAATGCCAAAAGCTCAGGCATGGCAATGGCCGAAAGCTCTCCAGGTCGTGTGGTTCGTCATCCGGTACCCGAGGAAAAGCTAGGCCAACATGAGGCACAACCTTGTGGCGGAATTGCTCAGCTTTATAACCAAGGGGATCGCCGTCGTTTCTATTGGCTTTGCCCTGATTGCAATGCATGGTTTCAGCCTTTATTTGAAACGCTTAAATGGGATGACTCGATAGAAGACTTTCAGAAAAAAGCGAAATCAACGGTATGCACTTGCCCTCGTTGTTCGCATGAAGTGAATGAGAAACAAAAACAAGACCTGAATTTAACGGGGCGCTGGTTCCGCGAAGGTGAAGTAACCCAGTTTGGTGAGCAAGTGTTTGATGAGTCAGAGATTCGTCAATCGAAGTGGGCCACGTTCTGGTTTGAAGGAGTGGTTGCCTCTTATCAAAGTTGGGAAAACCTCGTTTATAACTATTTAACCGCACAAAAGATTTATGACGAAAGCGGTGATGAAGACTCGCTGAAATCGTTTTTTAACGTCGATGTTGGTCGTCCTTATATTCTGCAAACGCAAAGTAATGATGTAGGTGCTCATGAGCTTCAAGAACGTGCTGAACAAGCACCTTATGATCGCGCTGTCGTGCCTGTTGGTGGTCGCTTTCTTATTATGTCTATTGATGTACAAGGTGGTAAGTCTAACCCTCGCTTTATTGTGCAAGCTCAAGTCTTTGGTGAAGGTTTGCAAAGATGGGTTATTGATCGCTATGAAATTCTTACTAACCCGAATCGCAATAATGAACGGGTAAATCCTGCCATCTATGCCGAAGACTGGGATTTGTTGATTGAAACAGTGATCAAGAAAACCTATCCATTGGCAGACGGTTCAGGCCGTGTGATGAAACCTTATTTAACTCTGTGTGATTCTGGTGGTTCGAGTGCTTTAGGAAATGAAAAAGCTAAGAACAAAGCGACGAGTGTGACCGATCAGGCGTATCAGTTTTATAACCGGCTTAAAGGAAAAGGCTTAACCCATTTATTCCGTTTAGTGAAAGGGGGAAGCAATCGCAATCAAGAGAACTTGGTGAAAGAAAGCTTCCCAGATAAACGTTCCAAACTCGCACATGGCGAAATTCCATTATTAATTCTGCATACCAACCGCTTAAAAAACCGTGTGGCTGCCAGTTATGGCCGTGCGGAATTTGGTTCGCGTTTCTTTTGGTTGCCGAGTTGGGCCAGTCGAGATTGGTTCGATGAGCTGACGGCAGAATACATCAATGAAAATGGTGATTGGCAATGTCCGGATAAAACGCGCAATGAATCATTCGACCTTTGTTGTTATGCCGAAGCCGGAATGCACTACAAGGGCGGTGATGAAATCAATTGGGATAACCCTCCTAGTTGGGCGCAAGACTGGCAGTTGAATAGCAATGTGGTTGATGCGGATCAGTCGCCTGTTTTCGAGCGTAAAAAGAAGAAACGCTATAACCACTCCAGAGGAATTTATGGATGACGAATAAAGAACGATTAGCGTTTTATCTCGAAGCCGAAAAGCGAATCTTGTTGAGCCAATCGGTGGAAACGGCGTATGGTGAAAAGCTGACGTTAGCGAACTTGGCCAGTGTGCAAAGTGAAATTAAACGTCTGCAGAACTTAATCGCTAATGAAAGCCGTAAGCGTGGTGTGATTCGGAGGAACTACCTTGAGTAATATCATTGATAAAACGATAGGCTTCTTTAATCCGAGCGCAGGCATTAAACGAGCCGAAGCGCGAAAGTTATATAACCGATATACCGCTGCATTACCTGCCAACCCTCACACCAAAAAGCGCAACCTGAAATCAACGCAAAGTGCTAACCAATTAAACCGTGATGCAAAGGCGTTGATGCAACGTGCTCGCCACATGGATGAGAATAATCCTTTTGTGACAGCCATCTTAGATGAGTTATGTGCCAATGTCGTGGGTGCAAACGGGATCATGGTTGAGCCTCAACCACTCGATAGTAAAGGCGAAGTGCATGTTGAGTTTTCACAGGCGATCAGTAAATGGTTTGAGCTGTATTCGCTTAATCAAAATATTGATGGGGAGTTAAGCCGAGCGGAAACCGAATGGCTTTGTGCGCGCACTTGGTTGCGTGATGGTGAAGTGTTTGGCCGTATGTATTCGGGTTATATCTCTGGTGTTGAATACCCAACCAAAACCCCGTTTGCGATTCAGCCGTTTGAGCCAGATTTTATTCCTTACCATATTAGCGAGCCTGAACGTGGCCAACTTGAGGGGATCACCCGCAATAAGCTAGGGCAGGCGATCAGCTACTTGATTCAAAAGAACTCGCTAGGGTTTGAATTTGTTGAGGTCGAAGCTGAGCAAATGCTTCACCTGAAGTTCACTCGTCGCTTACATCAAAACCGTGGTGTGACCTTGTTGCACTCTACGCTGGATTTGATTGCAGACTTGGAAGATTACGACCAGTCAGAGCGGATCAGTGCGCAGATTGCCAGCCGTTTTAGTTATTACATTAAGCGTGATGCTGGCAGTAATGGTGATGGTGATAACTTAGAACGCGATGGGGATTTATTCCTTGGAATGGGGAACAGCTTTGAATTAGCGCCCGGTGAAGATGCTGGAATTATTGAAAGTAACCGCAAGGAGTCGATGAGCTCGCCATTTCGTGAATCACAAATGCGTTTAGCCAGTTCCGCCAGTGGCGTGAATAACAGCGCGGTGACTCGTCATTACGATGGAAGCTACTCAGCGCAACGACAAGAGTTGGTCGATAGCTTTGCGCGTTATCGAATCTTGCAACGTAAATTCGTGACCAGTTGGACCCGTCCGCTTTATCGCAAGGCTCTACAAATCGCTATTTTAAACGGTGAATTGCGAGTGCCTAAAGACGTGGATAAAGACACCGTTCTTAATGCGATTTATCAAGCGCCGGTTATGCCTTGGATTGATCCTGCTAAAGAAATGGTAGGCATCGAAAAAGGTACTCGACTTGGTTTGAACTCACTCAGTTCATACCAACGCGAGCGCAACATTAATCCATTGGCGACCCGCCGAGAAGTTCAAGCAGAACGCAAAGCCATGAATGATATGAACATTGTTTCAACGGCTGATCCTGCTCATAACGTGGCAAGCGATATTCAATATTCAGATAGCCCAAATACAGAAGATAATGGAGACGGCAATGCCAAAACCAAATCAACCAAAAGCTAAAACGTGGTTTACGCTAAAAAATGAAGGTGAATCCGCTCCTGTTAAGGTTTGGATTCACGGTGATATCGGTTCTTACGATATTGAAACCATTGATTTAATCAAGGCATTGCAGTCGGTCGGTAGCCAAGATGTTGAGTTTCGTATTCAAAGCTACGGCGGCAGTGTTTACGAAGGCTTGGCAATGTTCAATGCCATTAAAGCGCACAAGGGTAAAACCGTGGGTGTGGTTGATGGCCTAGTGGCTTCGATTTCATCTTACTTCTTAATGGCGTGTGACACGATTAAGATGCCAGCCAATGCCACTTTGATGATTCACAACCCCGCCATTGGTGCGTGGGGCGGTGAAGATGAAATTCAAAGTGCGTTAACTCAACTGCAGAACGCCAAAAACACCATTGCTGATGCTTATGTTGAACGCAGTGGTCAATCGCTAGGCGATGTATTGGCGGCAATGGAAACCGAAACATGGTTTACCGCACAAGCTGCACTTGAGTTCGGCTTGATTGATGAAGTGATCGATGCGGTCAATCTTTCGAATTGCTTAAAAGAAATTGAAGCGGATTCATTGAAAGCCTTTAAGCATCCACCAAAAGAATTGTTGAACCAACTAGAGCCGGTTGAAAGCGAACCTGCACCTGAGCAGGAAAACCAACCAAACGAAATCCCATTAGCTGCGAGCGCAGCATCTTCTAAAACCGTTCCCACTGCGAATGCGCAAAGTGAACCAACAACACAGGTAAGTAACATGCCAAAACCAAATGACAACCCTGAGCTGCAAGCTGCAGCGAAAAAAGAAAATGCTCGCCAAGCGGCTATTCGTGGCTTATGCGCACAGCATAAAATCAAAGACGAGCTATTAAATGAAATGCTCGATGATATGAGCTGCAGTGAAGAAGTCGCAGCGTCTAAAATCCTCACTGCATTGGGTGAATATTCTGGTGCGGGTACGCGTAATATTCCTAACAACTTAACCAATACGGCTGTGCATGCTGGTAACGGTAATATCGTAAAAGACTCACTACAAAATGCTTTGAATGCTCGCTGTGGTGTTGGTGAGATTGAAAAGGGTAACCCGTACAAGCTCAAATCGTTAATGGATATGGCAGAGATTGCGGTAGGTAAAGATGCAAGCTTATGTTCAACCAAATCTGAATTGGTTGCTCGTGCATTTAATACCGGTGACTTTGCTGAAATCATTACCGAAGGTGTTCGTACGGTAATGCGCGATGAAGCGAAAGTTCGTGCGCCATTGTGGCGTGAGCTCGCCAACACGGAAAACCTACCGAACTTTAAAGAAACTGATTTGGTGATGGTCGATGATGCGCCTGACTTAATGGCGGTTTCAGAAGATGGTGAATACAAACAAGCCATCATCAAAGGTTCGGGTGAGAAAATTCAATTGGCTACCTTTGGCCGTGAAGTGGCGATCACTCGACAAGCGATCATCAATGATGAAATCTCGTTACTGTCTAAATTACCTCGTAAGTTCATGCAATCTGGCTATCGCCTGTCTGACAAGCTAATGTTCAATGCGATTTTGGCAGGCAAGATGGGAGATGGTAAAGATGTGTTCCTAGCTGGCACGGCAAATAAGTGGGGCAACTTAACCACCGGCATTGCTAAAGGGGATTATGAAGCCCTGATTATGGCGTTGCATAAATCATTTGCCACTGCGACAACCAGTGAAGGCGATGCATTAGATCTGCGTGGTGAGTTCTTATTGGCCAGCCCTGACCATGCCTCAATGTTAGAAGCGGTACTGAACACGGCAAGTAAGCCCACAGAGTGGAATGCCGCTTATAAGAAGTTCAATAAAGTCATTGAGACCGCGCGTATGAACACGGTGAATGGTGCGATTGGTTTAACGTCGAAAGATTTTGATTCGGTCATTATGGGTTTCCTAGACGGTCAAATGGACCCGTGGCTTGAGACAGGTGATGGCTTTAGCTCAGATGGTGCTAAGTTCCGTATTACTTACGATATTACTTCGAAAGTGTTGGATCGCCGTGGGATATCCAAAGCTACGTTTGCCTAGTTTTTTACTTCGTATTTGACGCTGTAGCGTTGTTGACTGCACTTGCTCACCCCAATCACATAGGCAAGCTATGCTCATGGGGCTTCGCTCATTTGCCGCCTAGCTACAGCGCCAATTACTTTGTAAAACGATATTAAATATTATTTAAAGAGAGAATCATTATGCATTTAGCAGAAGGTATTAAAATTGCGATTATTGGCCCTGTCGGTGGCCTGAAAAAAGATGTGCCGGTGCAATATGGTCAGTTGGTTATTGTACCAAATTACAACCTTGCCGAAGGTGAAGCGGGTACCGCACGTTGGACCGGTTTATTTGACGGTCCAATTAAAGAAGGTGATGTGCCGACCTTTGCAGGCGAATACGCGTACTTTGATGCAACCGATAAAAGCTTCACTAAAACACAGCCTGCCGATGGTGTGAAAAATGCTGTTGGTGTGTTTATTGATGGTGGTGTGTTACTGACTGGCGAAATAGTCGCGCCAGAAGAACCAGCAGCGTAATTAAAAGGTGGTTAGATGAGCTATTTCACCCAAGCCCGAAACAATTTAAAGCAAGCCATTCTCGCTAACTTTGGTGACCCAACGTTAATTCAGACGGTTGACGGAGAAGTAACGGTGGAAGGCTATGTGAAGTGTATGGAAGAAGATACCACTAAGGTTTTTACTTTCTATACTGACGCTCATTTACCACCTAAATCCACCTTAATGCATGACGGCACCTTGTATGAGTTGTCGTTATCCATGCAGCAAAACGGGAAATCGAGCCGAAGCAATAGCCAGATTATCCGCGAATATCTTATGAATCCTCACTCAGCGGCGGTGCAAAATGGCTGGTCTGAATACCCAGATGGAGATTGATACTGATTTTGTGCAAACCTTCTCTCAATTTCCTAAGTACCTTTCTCAAGCTGCTCGCAAAGCATTAACCAAAACCAACAATTGGTTGCGCACGGCTACGATGGCAGAGCTTGGTTATGAGCTCCGCATTGATACTAAATCCATGAAAACCCGTTTCCGCGTTTATAAGTCTGGTCACATGACAAGGCTTTGGATTGGTGTGAATGATGTTGCGGTACATCGATTAGGCAAGCCACAGCAAAAAGCCGGTGGTGTGCAAGTGGGTGAGCACTTTTTTGAGAAAGCGTTTATTTCACCTATGGATAGCGATGAGCTTTTAGTGTGGCGAAGAACGGGTAAGCAGCGCAGTGAGATTGAAATGGTGAAGTTGGATATTTCTGATCAAGCCGAAGAGATCATTGGTAGCTATACCCCTGAAATCAATAACCGATTTAGAGAATATTTTCATGTCGAGTTCAAACGCCTTCTTTCGAAAACCTAGCGATTGGGTGCAGCACGTTGTATCGGTGCTGGAGCAACGTTTAAACATCGAACTTGAATCCGCTTATGTGCGTGAAGCAAAAGAGCCAAAGCACACGTATTTTTGTTATCAAGTCGGTGATTCCAATGTGTTAAACCAACGCGGTAATGATGGCCGCAAGCTGCATGAGGTTGAGCTGCGGTTTTTAGTCTATGTGCCGTTGGCAGTACCTAATTTTGATTTGGAAGCCTTGGATGCCTCAACTCGTATTGAGCGTGAATTTGTTGATGAGTTTTTAGAGATTGGTCAGCAAGCAGAAGAAACACGTTTACT
Organism: Vibrio sp. S17_S38; assembly: GCF_014694375.1. Classification (GTDB taxonomy): domain Bacteria; phylum Pseudomonadota; class Gammaproteobacteria; order Enterobacterales; family Vibrionaceae; genus Vibrio. The sequence goes on along the minus strand of NZ_JAAUWW010000006.1, from coordinate 40,041 downwards.
GTCTAATCAGCCTCGTAAGTTCGATCCGAAGATGGGTGTATTCCTACGAACGGTCACCATTCAACAGCGTATTTATATGGGTGAAGTTGAAGAAGACTTTATGGAGTTAGGCGAAGGTGATTTGAATGTACCCGAATCCGATAATGAAAAATCTGTTTGAGCGGATTCATTCGCTTGAAGAAGAAATGCTGAAACTGGCGGAAGAAATGGAAGAAAACCGCCGTGCCGCTTCAAATATTATTCGTCTTGGTGTCGTGGAAGCAACCAGTGCCAAGACGGTTAACGTCAAAACAGGTAAGAACTTTGCCACTAAGGTTCCATTCTTTGTGTTAGCGGCTGGGCGAGTATCGCATTATCGACGGCCAAGTGTAGGCGAGCAGTGTTTACTGTTAAACATTGGCAGTGGCGATAACTTAAACAATGCGGTGGCCTTGATGGGTTTGCCGTCGGATCAGTTTCCTTGTCCGTCTACCGATGAAAACGTTGTTATGACAGATTACGGCAATGGCATGACTGAAACCTATGATTTGGATGCAGGTTCGCTCACCGCCATTTATCCCGGTGGCTATAACATTACGGCAGATATTACTCATGTCGGTAATGCTGAACTTACAGGTAACACCAACCGAACCGGTGACCTGATTAATACCGGCAACATTGTGAGCACTGGCGGGTTTAATCATTCTGGTGCCTTTGCGGTGACACCTGGCGGATCTGGTTCTATGCCAACCTTTAGCGGAGGTATGAACATTACCGATGGTGATGTGACAGTGGATGGTATTTCTGTGAAGTTTCATATTCATATTGATGCCGAAGGGCGTCCAGTTGGTAAGCCTCAATAAGGAGTTCATATGATTGGCATTGATCCTCATTCCGGCTTTGAGCTTAACGATTCAAGGTTGCTTCAACGCCGTTTTGAACGGGTGTTAACCACTCAAGTGACGAGCCGAATTAAACGCCGTGGTTTTGGCAATCGAGCCATTGAGCGACTAGGCAAGAATCAGTCTCCAGATGAAGCGTTAATCATTCAAAACCTCAGCTTAGAAGCGGTAGCGCTAGACGTTAATGGTCTGACAGAATTTACCGCTAAAACCTGCACAGTAACGACGCAAGCAAATGGTTTTCTAGTGTCCATTTCCGGTGATTGGAAGGGTGAGCCGCTTGTTCTTACTGCTGAGCTATGAGTCAAACGAGAATAAAGCGAATAACACGAGAAGCATTATGTCAGTACCTCAAGCCTTTACCATTCCTAATTTTGAAGATCTGTTTGCTGAATTTAAGCAGGCAGCGGTCGATTACGTTGCACAAACCGATAGCGATAAAGCTGCCAGTTTAGAACAGGCGTTCAGCAATGACGCGGAATTGCTTTCTCAAGTGACCGCCTCATTCATTATTAAGCATCAAGCCATGTTGCGAGAGCAAAACTATTGGGCACTGCAGATGTTCCGCAAGTTCGTGACCGAAAGCGATATGGTTGATCTGCTAGCGATGCAATACGGCTTAACTCGTCAAGTTATCAATCCTGCCGATGATTCAGTATTTCCACCCGTTGAAGCAAAAATGGAAAGCAATGAAGATTTGTTGAGACGTTTCGATTTAGCGCCGTATCAGTTCCACACCTCCGGAACTCGTCAAGGTTATAAATTTCACGCCTTAACCTTGGATGCTCGCCCTTACATTACGATTGAATCGGAAGAAACGGCAGTCACCATGCGTTTTGAATTCCCAACCGAAGCGCAACCTGTTCCAGTGAAAGATGCCGCTGCCCGAATGCTTGAGCCTAATACGGGAAAAGTGGAAGTGGCCATATTAAGCCGTGAAAGCGCCGATGGTACTGCAAGTAGTGAGCTGTTAGAGCGTGTGTCGAAATATTTGAATCGTGATGATATTGCACAAGAGTCTGACGACATTACTGTGAAATCGGTAACACCAAAACCTTATACCATTGAAGCGGTGTGCTACACCGATGGCGACCCGAATAACGATGTAAGCCAAGAATATGCCGTGGTAGCCGTTCAAGCCTTTGTTGATTCTCAGCAAAAGTTAGAAGGGCGTATTGATCGCTTAGAGTTGGGCCATGTGCTGTATGACTTGGGTTATAGCCGTGTTGAACTTTCTTTACCCGTGGCCGATGTGGTGTGCAATTGGGATGAGGCACCGTATTGTGAGGAGATTGTGATCGATGTTAGAGCTAACGGATAAATCATTTATTTCCGCTCAACCTGAAAACCGTACTGTGATTGAAGAGGCATTGGAATTCGCCTGGCATGACATGCTAACCAACGTTGAGCAACTTTACCCAGATTTAAAACAACCCCTTTATACCCAAGATGAGTTTGTTTCGCTGTTGGCTGGCGAGCGCGGTGTGCTTGATTGGCAACCGAGTGATGACGATCAACAACGGAGAGAAACGGCAGATAAGGCGTTTGATATTCACCGCAAGGCAGGCACGCGATATGGCTTGCGTAATGCTTTGTTGCCGCTTGGTATAGATTCCGTTGTGACTAAAGGCGAGCAACCTTATTCGGTGGTCGTTGATGGCAAGTTATCCGATAGGCCACTGACCGCTGAAACCTCACAGCGGATGAATGCGCGCTTAACATCGTATAAATCGGAACGTGACAGCATAGCGTTAACGCTTTCTCGTTCCAGCAATGGTACGGAGACAAAAGCGGCTATTGTGCAAACCGCTAAATTCATTCATGTGTTTGCAGGTGTGCCTGTTCCTCCGGTTTATTATGGTTCAAATCCTAAATTTGGCTTTGTGCAGAGTGAGAAAGTAATTCGTGTTTCTGCCGCTGAGCAGGTGTTCAATTAATTTAATTAAATGAGTTTATATATGGCCGATTTACGCTGTTATTTAACCAAGTCTGGTATTGCTGCAGAGAACAATGCCAAGCAATTTGGTACTACATTAAAATTCACTGAAATGGTGTTTGATGGTAGTTATCTTGCTGATGAAGAAAACCCAGAAAATCTAACCGAAGTGATTAACCCTGTGCTGACCGTTCCGTGTTCCACGACGATCAGCGATGATGAACAAACCTTAACGTTCAAAGGTTCAATTCTGGTTGAGCAGGGCGGCTTTAATGTTTGGGGGATTGGGTTAAAAACAGATTCAGGCGTACTTTACGGCTACGCTCGCTCTAAAGGAGATAAAATTCTCACTGAAGATGAAGGGGCTACTGAATCAGTTCGTTACGCTGTCGATATCATCACGAAGAACTCAGAGGTGGTTGAGATAAATGTTAATCCTTCAACTGTGTATGCAGATTTGGAAGATGTGGATAATGCAGTAAAAGCAGGGATTGAAGGTCATGTGACTGAGGAAGATCCTCATTCTCAATACCTACTAACCGCCCAATTCCTCCGCGCTATGCTAGGCAAACCCGTCCACGAAACAATCGTAGGCCGCGCGCAAGATGATGACTTAATTGTACCCGAGGTAGGCCAAAAGCTTTACGTGGCCGATTATCAAACTGCTTACGAAATCATAAGCCAAGCCGATAACTTTATTGATGAAGCCACCAAAGCAGCATCAATAATGGCAGGGGAGAATACATACTCAGGCTATTGGGGGTACGGTAACGATGGTGCTGATTTCTTCACAACACCAAATGCAACAATAACTATGCACGTTAAATCGGCAGGTGTTTATGGAAATGCAGGTGAGAGTAAAGAAGACCATTTGCAGAATATTACTGGTTCATATCGGATTGCACCAGACCACACGACAGCATACATGGTCCCAACCGGGGTTTATTTAGACGAGAATACAGGTGATCCAATAATAGATCCTAGAACCAACTCTCTTAGGGATAACATTGAAATTAAGAGAACGTTCGATGCATCACGAGTCGCACGTACCGACACTTTTACCGATTCAATGGGTACATTTTTCGATCCATACATTTGGCTACCTAAAGGAGTATTCTAATGATTCAATTTGATATTAAAACAGGTGCGCCAGTTCGTGAAATCAATAGCGATTTGCAACGACCATTAGTCACTGATAAACCATTGCCTAATGCCGCGCTTGATGCAGAAAAACAATACTATTCATTTCGTGACCAATACGACAATGTGCCTTATTGGTCGGGTGAATCGTGTGGTTGGGTGGTTAAAGACAAGAAAATCCAAGTGACGGCTTACAACAAAGAAACTCAAGAAACAAAAGAGTTCGATGATGAGTCTCTTGTGACTGATGATTACACGTTACTAAAACCATCAAGCCAATATGACGAATGGATGGATGAAACATGGGTAACCAACGACCAGGCGCAATACGAAGCGCAAGTGCTGCAAGTCGATGCCACACGTCGTTCGCTTTACTTGAATGTGGATGCACTACGCAATGAAGCCGCCATGATTAGAATGCTTTGCAGTGAAGAGAGGAAAGTAGAAGACGAAGCAAAGGCACAAGATTATGAAGAACAAGCCAAAGCATTGTATTTAAAAATTCGCTCTGAAAACCCGTGGCCTCAGAAAAAGTGACAAGTTTTACATAGGTTAAAACAATTACATTGTTGGTTTTATTCAGGTACTATCTGGGGCAAAAAATTGAGTAGAAAAAGTTATGGAAACAGCTAAAAGTAAAGAGCTTTATGGTTTAACAATCTTTAGGTTTGTTGCTGCATTTTATGTGTTTTTATTCCATTGTAATTTAAGATATCCCACCAATGCGCCTCTATTTTTAAGTGATATTATAAAAAATGGCGCGATAGGGATGACCTTTTTTTTTTATTCTGTCCGGTTTTGTTCTAGCTTGGGCTTCACGTGATGGGATTAAAGAAAATTATTACATGTCAAGGATTGTTAGAATATACCCTGCTTATTTGTTTATGGGGTTAATTACAATACCTTTCATTCTTGAATATGACCTATTTAAAGTAGTGACATTTATATGGCTTTTTATTACCTCCACTCAATCATGGTTACCATCAACATTTAGTTTTTGGAATTTTGGAGGTTCTTGGTCTATATCTACTGAAATGTTTTTCTATCTTGTGTTTCCTTTTGTTTTACCTTTTATTAAGAAGAAACCTGTAGTTTACATTTTTATAGCATATATAATAACTTCCTTTATTATTCCAATATCTTTGTTGTTGACAAATAGTGCCGACTTTCCTCGATATTATGTTAGCCCAATTCATCGTTTGCCGGAGTTTGTTATAGGTGTTGGGCTAGGTGTGATATTCACATCAGGTGGTAGAATAAAGTGTTTTAAAAATACTTTATTTTTATTGGCTATTTTGGGTTTGGTTCTCATATCACCTAGCGATAACCAAGGATGGATGAAGAATAACTATGTGACTGTATTGGGTTCAGCCTACATTGTTTATTTCTTAGCTGAAATCCGTTTTAGCATGAATATAATAACAAAAATTTTCGTTTATTTGGGGAAGATTAGTTTTTCATTTTATCTAATGCAACTTCCGATACTTATGTTTGTAGATAAATATAACTACCTTTTGGCACATATACCAACTTGGCAAGCTTGGAGTATACTTGGTTTGATAAATCTATGTATGGCTTGTTTTTGTTATCACTTTGTTGAGAATAATAAAAAACTAAAATATATATTAAAAAATAAAAAAACAACCTAACGATATCCTCGTTCAAGGAATAATCTTGATGTTTACATTATAAGCCAGCCAAGCGCTGGCTTTTTTGTGTCCATATTCCACACCAACCTTATTAACAAGCCTAACCAAACAGGTGATTTATGACTAAACGAGCTCCACTTGTCGTTTATGACTATCCGATCTTGAAGCCATTTCGACATAGCGGTCGTTGGTGGAAAGTGGAAGATAAAACGATCAAACTTGCGCCACGCCAAACGACGTTCTTATTGCGTTCTGGCAAGATTGGCCCCCGTGTAACCACTGCCGCAAAGGTTACAACAACCCAAACTAAGAAAGAGGTGAAGAATGGCTGAGCTAACACCGATTAATGATTTCGTACTGAACGGTGCAGAAGTCGATACTATTGAGCCGCCACCGTCGATGGGGCCATTGGCCGATCAAATTGTTTGTATTGTGGGTACCGCACCGGATCGTGATGATTCGTTGTTACCACTTAATGAGCCAACTCGTTTATTTAACTACACCAATGGCATGTTGATGCTTGATAGTGTGGGCGATCGTCAAGGTACTTTGCCTTATCTATATCGCTACTTGTACGAGAAAGTAAGCTGTCCGGTTTACGTTATCGTTGTGGAAGAAGGCGCAGATGAAAACGAAACGGAAACCAATGTGATTGGTGATGTGGATGCGGATACGGGCGCATTAACCGGAATTAAAGCGATTAAAGGTTGCCCGGAAACGCCCACGATTTTCGGTTGTCCGGGCTTTAGTTCTGTATCAATTGGTCAAGCACTTGCCGCTGTTGGTCGTGATATTCGTAGTCGTCCGGTTTTAGATGGTCCAAACACTAATGACATGGAAGCAGCGGAATTTGCATCAAGCTTTGGCAGTGAAGGCACGGGCGAAGATAAACTAACGATTATCGACCCTTGGTTTATCACTAAATACGATGGGCTTGAGATCACCATGCCTGCCTCAATTGCGATGATTGCAGCGATGGCGTCGGTTGAAGGTTATGAATCCCCACAAAACCAAGGTGTGAGCTGTTTATACACCTCGCGCAATGTGAGCTACAAAATCAATGATGCCACCACGCAAGCCAACTTTTTGAACAAGTATGGCGTGGCGACGATTGCTCACACTCGTATGGGCGGTTATTCGATTATTGGCAACCGTACCAACACTGGCCGTTTTATCTCGCATGTTGGCCTAGAAGATTTACTGGCGCGTAAGTTGGAAGAAACCTCTCAGCCGTACATGGGCGAGAACTTAACGGAAGACTTTATGAATCAAGTGGTCGATAGCTTGAACATGTGGGGCCAATCATTGGTTGCTGATGGTGTTGTGCCTAATTTTAACGCTTATTTGCACCCAGATAAAAACAACCTGGAGAACTATAAATCCGGTCGTTGGTATTTGTGTGTGGATTATGGCCGTTATAGCCCGAACGAACACATGGTTTACGAGCTGTCGGTGAATGACGGCATGATTGAAGCTTGGCTAGAGGAGACAGTCAATGGCTAAACGAATTCGACTACGATTGAGTTCATTGGTTGGCGGCGTTCCGTTGGCCAATGAGATTGTGGAATTTACCCCACCAGAAGTGAACGCCAAAACCGATACCAACGAAGGGCAGTTTGTCGCCTCCGAAGATATCGTGGGTTACGAGGCATTAACCTGGTCGCTTAAAGTTCAAGCTGAGCGTTACATGTTAATGCCGGTGCTCGGTAAGTTCCTTTCTGGCGATGCCATGGTGAACGTCACTGAACGTGGCAAAAACCAAGATGGTGTGCCTTATGTGGTGAATTACACCATGGGTGGGATCATTAAATCGATTAAGCAAGACACAGTGAAGATGGGCGAAAAGCCTGTGTGTACGATTGAAGGTACCGCCAAAGCGTTCAAAGAAATCGACAACGGTGTGCTGAACTACGATATCGATACCCGCACTGGCAAAACTACTATTGGTGGGTTTGACCAGACGGATATGTAACCCCGTTCAATACCTATTCGCGCTCTTATTTCTTCGGAAGTAAGGGCGCTTTTTTATGCCTGCCATTTTAATTTTTTAATAGGAAACACCATGAGCAAAGTAATCAAATTGCCATTCTTTAAGCGCAATGAAAGCAACGAAATGACCATCAATACCATTTCAGTGAAACAGTTTCGCGAGTTGCCACACATTAATGTTGTAGAGCTTTCTGCCAAGCAAGCATTTCAACAACGTAAGGCACTCATTCAAGCCTGTACTGATATTACCGAATCGGAATTTAATTCATTGAGTGCGCCTGATTTCAATACGTTAGCCTCTGAGGCTCAAACTTATATTTTAACGCCTGCAGATGAGTTAAAAGGCACGCCATTAGAAGTGAAAGACTGGTCGTTTGAATTGCTATTTCCCTTCACCAATGAAGTGAGTGAAGAGATTAAAACCATCCGCTTTTCTGTGCCGAATGTTGCCTCTTCTGAATTGCTCGCTGAGATCACCGATGACCAGGAACGTGAAGATTACATGTTCAAAGTTGTGTGTGGTTTAGAGCATCAAGACATGGCATTACTTTCAATCAATGACTACTTAACTTTGAAGCCGAGAGTCGGTGATTTTTTTCTACAATCGGGGGATTACTTTCGCCCGATGACGTTCAGAGCCTAATTGATTTAATCCCGATGCATCGTAATACCTCAGAAAATGAGATCCGCAAGTGGCTTCAAGATGCGGCGTTGCGTCGGTACCAGATGATTTTAGATAAGTTAGGTGTAAAGCAAGGCGGTCGATAATATGAGCCAAAATGAAAAGATTGTTTTCTCGCTCGAAACGGTGACCAAAGGCACGAAAGATATTCTTTCTACTACTTCGGCAACTGAGCGTTTAACGAAGTCACTGCAGGAGCAAGGCGACGCTGTTAAATCAGTTCAAAAACAATTATCTAATGTTGAAAGCTATAATCGGGTAAATAAAAGCCTTGATAAATCGGCATTACGATTAAATAAAGCAAAAGCAAACTATCAAGAGTTAGGCGCTCAACTCGAAGAACAAAGAAAAAAAACATCTGATTTAAATTTAGAGCAACGTAAAGCTCAAAGAGAGGTTAACTCACTTAATAAGCAATTGAAAAATACGAGTGCAGATGGTCTTAATGAGTTGAATAAAAAGCTGGCTACTTCAGAACAGAGAATGAAGTCAGTTCAAGATGAGTTGATTGAAAGTCGGCAAAAAGTAGATGAGTTTAGAGCAGCTCATAACGGTGCTCGAAAAGAAGTTGAAAAATTTGAAAATCAGCAAATTACACATAGACGGAGTCTTGTCAGCTTAAAACGAAACCTTCGCGAAGCAGGGATCAGTACACACAACCTTGGTGATGAGCAAAAGCGTTTAGAGCGTCAAACCGATCAAAGCAATGCTTCTATTGCGAAACAGAATGCACGCTTAAAAGAGATGAACTCGATTCAATCTCGTATTGATAACCGTAATGCGAAATTGAGTGTGATTGGTGGTCAAGCGACCAGTTTAGCTATGGCGGCGGCTCCTCTGGGTGGCGCGGCTTACATGGCAATGAAAAATGAAAGTTCGTTTGCTGATGTAAGTAAAGTTGTGAATATGTCACCGGAGCAGGCTTCTGCTTTGAAGTCGTGGTCACGAAAGCAATCAACCGAAACTCCGATGAGTGCAGAAGAAATTAATGCGATGTTGGCGGCAGGTGGCCGTAGTGGGATTCAAGATTTTGATGAGCTGAAGTCCTATGTAAAAGACACAGCTAAAATGGCAGTTGCTTTTGATATGGATGCCGGAGATGCAGGGAAAACACTAGCAACGTTTAAAGCTTCTATGGGATTAGATCAAAAGGGTGCGATGAACTTAGCTGGTCTAGCAAACTTACTTGATAACAATATGAATGCTACAGCTGCTGATATTGCTGATGTTATGGCGCGACAAGGAGCAACAGCTCAATCGGGTGGTTTCAAAATTAATGAAGCAGCTGCGCTTTCGGCCTCATTACTCGCAGCTGGTTTAGAGCGTGAACGAGCAGCAACGGCAGTAAAAAATATATCAGGCCGATTAACAATGGGATCGGCAGGTTCCAAAATACAGCAAAATGCGTTGGCACAAATTGGTTTTGGTGCGGATCAGCTTGCTTTTGATATGCAACGTGATGCTTCGGGTTCATTAATCAAAGTCTTGGATGCGATTAAAGCTGCGCCATTAGAAAAGCAAAGTGCTTTGATTTCTCAGATATTCGGTGAAGAAGTAAAAGGTGCGGTTGCTGCGTTGGCTGGCAACACAAAGAATTATACAGAGGCGTTAGAGTTAGCGAATAAAGGGCAGCAAGCGAATGCAGATTCGATTAATAAGGAGTATCAAACCAAGCTAGCGACAACTGAAAACAATGTTAGCCGGTTCACGAATAAACTAGCCAACTTGAGCATGGTTATTGGTGACTCGTTATTACCTGCTTTAAATTGGGTATTAAAGCCATTAGGTGAACTCGTTGATTGGGTTACAGGGTTGGCCGAAGCGAATAAAGGATTAACATCTGTCTTAACCCTAGGTACAGCTGCAGTTATCGGAATTAAAGGGGCACTTTTAGCAGGTAAAGCGGCATCACTGGTTTTTGGTAATTCGGTTGATAAAACGCGCTTATTCCGTAAAGGCTTAAACCGTGAGACTAAAGAAAGCGGCAATATTGCGGCTTATACCGCGAAACAGTGGAGCCGACTTAATACAGTAATGAGTGAAAATCTTGGGCGAGCAAGTCGAAATGGCGGTAGTTATGGTGGAAAATCTAGCCGTCGTCGTTCGTCTCGCTCTCGTGGTATAGGTGGGAAACTGCGTTCTGGGTTATCCCGTATGCGTGGTTCGCGCGGTTTGAAAACCGGGTTAATGAGTCTGGTTGGCGGTGGCATTGCCGTTGCGCCGATGCCTTCATTAGCGGCTGATGCCATTGATATTGGTGGTGATTTAGCGATGAATGCCGGAAAGGTAGGGTTAGCCAAAGTGCTACGGCCTATTGGTATGGCAATGAACCTTGTTGGTATTGCCGATGCGGTTCAAGCAGGCAATATGAAAGATGTGGGTTCTAATGCTGGCAGTTTAGGTGGTTCGATGGCAGGTGCGGCTGCAGGTGCGGCGATTGGTTCGGTAGTTCCCATTATTGGTACTGCTATTGGTGGCATTATTGGTTCAGTCGTTGGAGGTATGGGCGGTGAAGCTCTGGGTGGTTGGTTTGGTAATAAGCTAGATTCGCCTGATGTGACTGCAGAGAAGATCGCTAAGGTTCAAGCTGAGAAAGAAGAACGCTTAAAGCCAGTACATTTTGCACCAAATATTACGGTAAATGCTTTGCCTGGCCAAGATGCTAAAGCAGTCGCAGCCGAGGCTATCAATCAAATGAATGACCAGTACGCCTACTTAACTGGCGGCAATACGATGACGACTCAGTTTAGTTATGCCGGTATTGATAGAAGTTAGTCGATCATTAATGAGGAGTTGGGTATGCGGCATATTGCGATTGGCGATAAGGTGTTTTCGGTTGGTAATGAAACGCCGATCACTAGTATGAATCGGCAAAGCTCTGGTACTTGGTCTGAGGTGGGTTTGATTGGTTCTGCTCGATCTGAAAAGGTCGGGCGGCCATTAGATTCTATTTCTATTTCGGCTAAGTGGTTTCGAGATACGGCGTTTAATAATGTGGATGAGCTGCGCAAGATGATTGATGTTCCACAGCAAATGAGTGATGGCCAAGGGCGTAACTTTGGCCGTTGGACGATTAAATCCATTAGTGAAAAGCGTTCGTATTTTGTGAATAACGGTAAGTCGATGGTGACGAACCTAGACCTGAGTTTGGAGGAATTCCGTGGCGAAAGTTGAAGCACAAGAAGGAGAGTTGATTTTAGACTTTCTCTTTAAACAGACGGGGCAGGATGATGATTTACTCACTGCCTCTTTTTATGAATTGAATCCTCACGTTCGTGGGGATTTTTTTTTGCAAACGACCATTGTTTTTGTGCCTGTTCCTGTGGCGACAGATGATGTTAAAACGGTCACTCGTTCATGGGATTAATGGATTTAGATATTGAAAAGCGAGAGTGTAATGAATATTCGTTTACAAGGTAAAAATAGTGATTTGATGATGGCGCGGTTGAAGTCGTTCAATTTGGAAGATTCGGAAGGGGTAAAGGGCGATTCGTTAACCATTACTCTTTCTTCTGATGATGTTGGCGGTTTACCACCCAAGGGGGAGTTTTACCTGGTGTACTTGGGTAATGTCGAACGTGGCCGTTTTTCTATTTCACAACGAAAGTTTTCGGTATACCCAAAGGAGATCACGATTGTGATGACGGCAGCACCGCTTTCCGTGAAAGATAAAGAGTTTCGTGCTCGTAAATCGTCTAGTTGGGACCAATGTTCGCTAAATCAAATAGTACAAGAGGCTACGCCAACCGGCTTTGAGATTTTTGTGCATCCTGCATTACAAAATATTCAAATCGAGCATACCGATCGCACTGAGGAAAGTACCTCGGCTTTTTTGAATCGATTGGCGAAAGATTATGATGCGGTGGCGAAACCTGTGGGGGATAAGTTTGTGTTTGTGCCGAAAGGACAGGCTAAGTCTGCCAGTGGTGCAGAGATTGAAACCATTACGCTGTCACTTCCTAAAGATAACAGTCCTAGCAATGCTTCGTTTGTGAATGTGAGTGGATCACTTGATGGCAGTAATGAGTTTAATGGTGTGAAGGCGTTTTATTCAACGACGGTGAACGGACAACGCTTGGAGGTTGAAAAAGGTTCTGAGCCGTTTAAACGATTGGCAAAGGACAAGAATACGAAACAAGATGCGATTCAAGCATGTGCGGCAGAATTACGAAAAATTAACCGTGAAGGGCGAAAGATTAGCGTAGAAGCGCCAATTGATCCGAATGCGTTTGCTGAAGGTGTGTTGATTTTGGATGCGTCTTTTGATGCGGTGATCCGTGGTAATTACAGTATTGATCGGGCGAGTTTTTCGGGTTCTGGCTTGCAGGCTAGTCGTATGAGTTTAACCGCTACGTTAGTGATGGAGTGATGCAATGCAAGCAATTCGACTGAATCAAAATGTGTTTTTTAATTCGACGGTGACGGTTCGTATGTCTGAGGCTCAGATCCGTAAGCATATTGATGATAGGCGTGTGTCTGAGTTGAAAGATGCTCGCTGTTCTTTGTATTTACGTTTTAACTCAAACCGAACTGGCGGTACTTGGTGGCTTCGTCGTTATAAAAATGGCAGTGAAATGAAGGTTCGTATAGGGCAATACCCAACCACTCAGGCAAAAGATGTAATGAGTTTGGTGAGCGCGGCGACGATAACGATTGAGAAAGGTGATGCGGTTGAGTGCAGTAAGTTTGAAACGGTTGATCAGTTAATTGATTGGCATGTGAAGCGTGAGAGTTCTAGTAAGCTATCAAGCCGTGAGCGTTTGAATAATTTAAGAAGTATGGCTGACAGGCATTTGATTGGGATGTTTCATGGTGTATCTGTGATGAAGGTAGACCATGCGTTGATTGATGCGGATTTGATTAAGCCTATGTTTGCTCAAGGATATTCGGTGGCGTATGTTCGCGCTATTTTTAATCTACTTAAAACGGCTTTTAATACGGCGCATAAGTTAAAACATATTACGTTGAATGTGATCGCGGATGTGCGCTTTAAAAGCTTTTTTAATGATAACTTTTCACTGACGAGAGCACAGTTGAAGGGGTGTCGTGTGAATGCAGACCAGTTGCCCGGTATTTTGCAGATGACGAAGCAAGCGCGGTTTCCTGTTCGTATGTTGATCATGATGATATTAGGGCACGGTTCTCGTATTGGCGAAACCCGTAAGGCTAAGTGGAGTGATATTAGTTTTATGATGAAGCGGTGGACGATCCCTAAATCGGAGACGAAGAATGGGGAAGAGATGGTGTACCCGTTATCTGCTTGGATGGTTGAGCAACTGCATTCTTATCAAGCGTGGCAAGTTGAGTCAGGATACGTTGGTGATTGGGTATTTCCTGTATCGAAAAAGGGAAATAAAGCGGTTTATGCTTCATTAGCGAGCCAGTGGGTTCAAGAAGTGGCGCAAGGTTTGTGGTCTGCTCATGATCTTCGTAAGCGTGCCCGTTCTATTTGGCTCGATATTGGCGTTGATTACATAGTGTGTGAGGCTTTGTTAAACCATGCAAGGGATAAACTCGATCAGGCTTATATTCATACTCATATGGAATTACAGAAGAAACAGGCGATTGAAACCTACCATGAATGGCTGAAAATTCACTGGTGAACCGCCCGTTGACCGCCCTCAATGTTCCACCTCGATCCTTTCAATGACCTATCAGATCAAGTTCTAACCCTCATTTCAAAATAAATCAAAGCGGATGATTTTAGGTATGCAAAATTTAACGAAAAATACGCCGATAGACGCTCGTTTGTCGGCTGTGGCGAGGTTATTGCCTCATCAAGTGAATTACGTGCGATTAAGTAAAACACAGCTGAGAGTGCTGCAGTCGATTAATTTAGGGGAACAAGTGACAGCGGTTGAAATAGCCAACCGCTGTGATGTTTCGACTTCGTTTGCTAGTACGCTGCTTAAAACTTTGACTCATAAAGGATATTTGAGACGAAAAGTTATGATAGAACGTACGGGTGGGGTAGAGTTTGGGTATCAGTTATTTTAAATGAAAGGTAGATGCATGAGTGTAGATGAGGCTAGAGTTGTTGGCACGGAAGTGATTATTACAGCTGAAGATTTATACTTGTTAGATGATCCTAAGGGTATAGATTTTTGCTGTGATGATTGTGAAATTGGCTTATTTGCAGCTTCATTTGATAGATCTATAAATGTTAGAAAGGCACATTTCCGGCACTTTCCTGATAAGCCACATCATATTGATTGTGGAGGTGAAGAATATGCTAAAGCTAGGAAAAAAGGCAAGAAAGAGAGGTTATCCTTGGAAGGTGAAGGTTTTCCTCATTCCTACCCTAATTGTTTTAAAAAGAGAAAACCCAAGGTTGAATCACAATCGATGAAGGGCGGTTCTTCTACTGAAAATAATGCATCAAGCCGCAGAGATGGTGGGAATAAAGATCTAACTAGTAGTCGTAAGACCAAAGCAACATATGCTACTTCTTCTTTTAAAAGTATAGTGAATGAATATTTTGATTTTCCATTCGATAGGGATAGACCTTTATCATTTGAAGACATTTCTGGTTCTACATATGATGAGGTATTTTTGTGTATTAGAAACCCTTTTGGTAACCAGCAATATAGAATCCAAGGTGATAATATAAAAATCTATCATGGAAAGATGTCATGGAAAAAAGCTGAACCGAAGGGCGATATTCTGAGTATTCAATTGACTAGCGGGTTATGGGAAAATAATAAAAATAAGCGTCCATATTATGTTGATATTAATATGTCGGATTGGCCTGCCCAGACAAAAACCAAGTTCTTAAAGCGCTATAATGATGTTTTTAATCTAATAGTGGGGAAAGAGATGAAGACAGAATGCCATTTTGCTTTTGTTGGACAACAGGATACCCAAGATGATTATTTTAGATTCTTTGCTGAAGATCGTTCGCTAACGGCATTTTATATAGATGTGAAGAAGTAGAGCTAGATTTTAGGTTCTTCTGGGGATGATAAACCTGCAAACGAGGGCGACCCACGCGCTGTAAAAATTTTTCGGTCGCCTTAGTCACCACCACCAGAGTGATTGCTATCACGTATTTTTGATCTGTTTAACTTTTCGTGACGCGTAACGGTTGATTTTATTCATTTGGTTTGAAATTATTGTGACTGCAGCTAAGAGCTGTATATTTGAGCAAAACAGAATAAAAACACTCAAGCCTAATAAGCTTAATTAATCTAAGACTTAACCGTTTCATTGCGAAGTGGTTCATAAGTACATAAATATGATTTCTGTACTACAACGATAGGTATGTATGGTATAGCTTTAAAGTTAATACCATAATTATATTCTAATTCCTCTTCTACAGAGGGCAGTTTTTTTCATTGGAGAAAACTGCTATCACTAAAGATAAGTAATCCAGACATTTTTTTGTGGATTAAATACAAAACAGATCTACCTGCTGAATGGCAGTTAGTAGATGTCTATATGAAATTTTCATTTCTAATCAAACTTGATCATACGTGAATCGTATGATCCTACTGTTTTTGCTCGTAATCTTTAGACTATCGTTATTACAGGTTTTATTTATGAAAAATGAGTTAGATGTGGCTTACGAAGAGATTGAAGAGTTGCTGGTTACTATGCAGGAAGCAGGGGAGGCGGCTCTTGGACTTGCTGACCTTATTCGCGACAAGCAAAGGCCAGAAGTACCAGTGTTAGATCTCATTGCAGCTAGTCTTCTAGATAAAATTAAAAAGTAAATTTAAAGGGGCCTGTAATAGGCCTCTTTTTTGCGTCCAATTTGCGTCCGAGTTAACTTTTCGTTCATTCATTTTCCATGTAAAACAATCTCTTACTTTCCATGTCTCTTAATCAAAAAAGAAAAAGGTTGGAGCATGTTGGCTGCTCATTAGTTGTCCTAGATATTCAATTGTATCAATGTCGTAATACTACCTCTTTTGATTGAATACGAAAACTAACGACTGCATTACGCGCAAGATTATTTTGTTGCTACGTGTACGGTTACTTACAGAAATTGATTTATTTCTCTACAACCGACAATTTGGCTCGAATAAACTCATTATGGTCGACATAAAGCAGTTCAGCGACTTTGCGGATCACGGCTTCTTCGATTGGATCAAGATAGCCATCGGCATAGGCGACGTTCCACATGGCTTGAATTAATTCAAAACGTTCTGTTTGTTCTAATTCTCTCAATTGATCAGTAAATTCGTACACAGACGCTGAGTTTTCAGATCGGATATTCGCTTGGCTTAGTAACTCTTGTGCTTCATTTTCTGTAATATTGACTAATTTCATCAACATATTCGTTTGAGCTATTTGCTCTTGTGGGTCGATAGAATGGTCCGCTTGAGATACTTGGCAAAGTAATGCAGCAATAGCCAGATCAGGAGTGCCTGCCGTGTTAGAGGCATTTTCAGCGCCTTCCGTTAGCTGACTTAATAAGCTTTTAAGGGATTGGATCATAAATGCCTTCTATTAAACGATTTAATTACAACCATAGTCATTTTTTTAACGATGAAATTCAAGTGTAGAAATGGTTTTCATTCTATTTCTTCTGATATTTATTTAAGCGTAAAGATGTATATGCTTTTTACTCTGGTTTATCATGGCCTTTTCTATACGACATTTTGAGTATCTATGTTTGAGTTCAATCACACAGTATTGATGGCGATGGGGCTAATTTTTTTAGGTTCCTTCGTACAAAGTGCCATTGGGTTCGGCTTGGCTGTCGTGGCCGCGCCTTTGCTATTTATTGTTTCACCTGAATATGTCCCGGCTCCAATCGTTATGGTAGCGTTATTTAACTCACTTTTTAATGCTTATAAGTATAGGGATAATATTGCGATTGGTGGCCTGAAAATGGCTATTTATGGAAGAATCCCAGGGTCGATTGCAGGCGGTATTTTACTTCTATATGTATCGAGTTCTATTTTATCATTATGGCTTGGTGGTATGGTGTTAGTGGCAGTATTGATTAGCTTGTTGCCTGTACGTTTTGAACCTACACCTAATCGTATGGCTATTGCTGGGTTCTTTTCTGGTTTCATGGGAACGAGCTCTAGCATTGGTGGCCCACCAATGGCATTAATTTTACAACATCAAGATGCCTCATCGTTACGCGGTAACCTCGCGGCGTTCTTTGTATTTAGCTCTACTATGTCTTTGATTGCACTATACTTCATTGGCTACCTTACTTGGCAACATTTCATCATGACGCTGCCATTATTACCAATGGGGTGGCTGGGGTATGTTGCGGCTCAAATAGTGGTGAAATATGTATCCAAACAGTGGATCCGGATTTTTACATTAATACTTTGTTCAGCTAGTGGGTTATCTGCGATTATCCGTGCGTTTTCTTAACTTTCTTACCCATTTGGGGCTGTGTTATCATAGCCTCAATTTTCCGTTACCTCATACATCGATCTGACGTCATAGCATATCGGCTCATCTCATAGTGTTGATAGAAGCGTATTGTTGATATAAGACAGGTAACGTGCATTCGAACATTAAATTCAATAGGAATTGCTTTGACCCAGTCTCAGCCGAATCAACCAAATTCTTCGTCTCAAGATACATCGTCCAGTCAAGGGAACAGCGCTCATAGCCTTCGTTTAGCCTTAAAAGATTGCATGATCCGTGATCGTTTTCGTTTAAGTAAACGCATTCATGGTGCGAGTAAGATTAAAAATCCAGATGCGAAAGCCAAAGTGTTTGATGAAATCGCCATGGATATTGCTAAATCTATGATGGTGGTACAAAACCGACGCTTACAACAACCGCATATCGAATACCCAGATATCCTGCCAGTAAGCCAGAAACGCGATGATATTGCTGAGGCGATTGCTAATCATCAAGTGGTTATTATTGCAGGGGAAACAGGTTCAGGTAAAACCACTCAGATACCCAAAATTTGTAGTGAACTTGGGCGAGGTCGCACAGGATTAATTGGCCATACTCAGCCGCGTCGACTGGCAGCGCGCTCTGTTGCTAATCGGATAGCTGAAGAAATGCAATCTCCACTGGGTGAGTTTGTAGGTTATAAAGTTAGATTTAACGATCAAATTTCGGACAACACCCAAATCAAATTAATGACCGATGGTATTTTACTGGCGGAAATTCAGCACGATCGTTTTTTAAATCAATACGACACCATTATTATCGATGAAGCTCACGAACGTAGCCTTAACATAGATTTTATTATGGGTTATTTGAAAGAGCTATTGCCTAAACGCCCTGATCTTAAAATCATTATTACGTCTGCAACCATCGATCCTGAACGCTTTTCTAATCATTTTGATAAAGCACCGATCATTGAAGTGTCTGGTCGAACTTATCCAGTGGATGTACGGTATCGTCCGCTTAATCCAGATGAAGCAGACCAAGACCATGATCAACTCGAAGGTATCTTTCAAGCGGTCGATGAGCTATGCGATGAGCCTGGTCTAGGTGACATTTTGATCTTTATGAATGGTGAGCGTGAAATCCGTGATACCGCCGACGCTTTAACTAAACGTGCCTTTGGCAATCGCAGCATGCGAGATACAGAAGTGGTGCCGCTGTACGCGCGCTTATCTTCGGCAGAGCAGAATAAGATTTTTCAATCACATACTGGTCGGCGCATTGTACTGGCAACTAATGTGGCGGAAACGTCACTTACCGTACCGGGAATTAAATATGTGATTGATCCGGGTACGGCGCGTATCAGCCGTTATAGCTATCGTACTAAAGTTCAGCGTTTGCCGATTGAAGCTATTTCACAAGCCAGTGCCAATCAGCGTAAAGGGCGTTGTGGCCGTGTTAGTGATGGTATTTGTATTCGTTTATATTCAGAAGAAGATTTCAACTCACGAGATGAATTTACTGATCCTGAAATTATCCGTACCAATTTGGCTTCCGTTATCCTGCAAATGACGGCTCTGGGCTTAGGGGATATTGATGCCTTCCCATTTGTAGAAGCTCCAGATAAACGCAATATTCAGGATGGGGTAAGGTTACTAGAAGAGCTAGGCGCGATTAACCCAAATTCGACCGATCCTAAAAAACGTTTAACAGCCACAGGTCAAAAATTGGCGAAACTACCGATCGATCCTCGTTTAGCTCGGATGGTATTGGAGTCAGTTAAGTATAATTGCTTGAAAGAAGTGATGATTATTGCTGCGGCATTGTCTATTCAAGATCCGCGCGAACGTCCATCAGATAAACAACAAGCCTCGGATGAGAAACATAAACGCTTCTTTCATGAAGATTCTGATTTCTTAACGTTTGTGAATATATGGGATTACGTTAAAGATCAGCAACAAGCGTTATCGAGCAACCAATTTCGTAATCAGTGTAAGAAAGATTACTTAAACTATTTGCGTGTGCGTGAGTGGCAAGATGTGTATTTCCAAATCCATCAAGCGATGCGTGAAATGAACACAAAGCTCAACTCGGATCCTGCCAACTACGAAGCCGTTCATAGTGCGCTTTTAGTTGGTTTACTCTCACATATTGGTATGAAAGATGCTGAGAAGAGCGAATATCAAGGTGCGCGTAATGCTCGCTTTCATATCTTTCCAGCCTCAGGTTTATTTAAGAAACAGCCTAAATGGATTATGTCGGCAGAGTTGGTGGAAACCTCCAAGCTTTGGGGGCGTATCATTGCCAAAATTCAACCAGAATGGATTGAGCCGTTAGCACCGCATTTAATCAAACGTAGTTATAGCGAACCGCATTGGTCAAAGAAACAAGCAGCCGTCATGGCACATGAAAAAGTGATGTTATATGGCATTCCGATTGTACCGAAGCGCACTATTAATTATGGCTTGATTGATCCGACTATCTGCCGTGAAATTTTTATTCGTAGCGCATTGGTTGAAGGAGACTGGGAAACCAAACATCATTTCTTTAAACAGAATCGTCAGCTATTAAAAGAAGTGGAAGAGCTTGAACATAAATCCCGTCGTCGCGATATTTTGGTCGATGATGATGAGTTGTTCGAGTTCTACGATCAGCGTGTGGATACCGAAGTAGTGTCTGGTCGTCATTTTGATGCATGGTGGAAAAAGGCACGTCAAGCTGAACCTGAATTGCTGAACTTTGAAAAATCGATGTTGTTTAGAAATGACGCTAGCCATGTCACTGATCTTGATTATCCTAATTTTTGGCATCAAAACGGTTTGAAACTAAAACTGAGTTATCAATTTGAACCAGGTATTACTGCTCCAGATAAAGATCGAGATGGTGTAACGGTTCATATTCCATTGCCGATTTTAAATCAAATTAGCCAAGACGGTTTTGACTGGCAAATTCCAGGTTTACGCCATGAGTTGGTGGTGAGCTTGATTAAATCATTACCTAAAACGCTACGCCGTAACTTTGTGCCGGCGCCAAACTATGCCGATGCTTTTCTCTCAAGAGTCACCGTAATGGAATTACCATTGTTAGACTCTTTAGAGAAAGAGTTGCGCCGTATAACAGGTGTAGAAATTAAGCGTGAAGATTGGCAACTTGAACAAATCTCTGAACATTTAAAAGTCACGTTTCGTGCCGTTGATCACCGCAAACGTAAGCTCAAAGAACATTACGATTTGTATGAATTAAAAGAAAGCTTAAAAGAGAAAGTGCAAGAAACGTTATCCCAAGTAGCGGATGATGATATTGAACAGCAAGGTTTACATACGTGGAGTTTTGGTAAGCTTCCAACCGTGTATCAACAAAAACGTGGCGGATTTGAAGTCAAAGCCTATCCGGCTCTAGTGGACACCAAAGATAGTGTTGAAATTAAATTATTTGAAACAGAGCAAGAACAGCACCAAGCAATGAAAGCGGGGCAGCGTCGTTTAATCTTGCTGAATGTGCCGTCACCGATCAAATATTTACACAGTAATTTACCCAACAAATCCAAGCTCGGCTTATATTTTAATCCATATGGAAGAGTGCTTGATCTTATTGATGATTGTATAGCCTGTGGCATAGATAAACTGATTGAGCAAAAAGGTGGTTTAGTATGGCAACCGGAACAATTTGAAGAACTGAAAGAGTATGTTAGGGCTGAACTAGGCGATACCGTGGTCGATATTGCTGGACAAGTGGAAACTATTCTCACTACCGCGTTTAGCATTAATAAAAAGCTCAAAGGTAAAGTCGATTTCACTATGGCGTTTGCGTTATCGGATATTAAAGCGCAAGTGGAAGGCTTAATATTCAAAGGTTTTGCTACTGAATGTGGGTGGAAACGCTTACCGGATATTTTGCGCTATATGAAAGCCATTGAACGTCGGATGGAAAAATTGCCGATAGATCCTAATAAAGATCGATTGCACATGCTTAAAGTTGAATCGGTAGTGAATGACTATAAAGAGCTGCTCAATAAAATCCCAAAAGGCGTTGAAATACCAGATAATGTAAAAGAGATTCGCTGGATGATTGAGGAGTTACGCGTAAGTTTCTATGCTCAGCAGTTAGGAACTCCTTATCCAGTATCTGATAAGCGGATTAAAAATGCTATTGATGCCTGCTAAATATACAAAAACAGAAAAGTGACAAAATTGTTAGGGTTTTTACTTGATTTCAATGAACAAGTCCGGAATCATAGCTGAAAATGACAAGCGCGGGATCACTCGCATCAATCTCGAAGGAATCGATATGAAAAGAACTTTGTTGGCCTTAGCTCTAGCAACGGTTGCTACTTCAGCTTCTGCAGACTCATGGTTATATGCAGGTGCAAACTATGGTGTTGCTGATTACACTGAAAATGGTGCCGATAACCATAATGTTTATGGTTTAAATATTGGTACCGGTATTCTTCCGTTTATCGGTGTTGAAGCTGGTTACTGGGATTTAGGTAGTTCAGAAGGCTCAGATCTAACCGCTTTATATTTAGGCATTAAACCAAGTATTAATGTTGGTCCACTTGAGTTTTATGGCAAGTTGGGCGCAAACAAATTTGATATTAGTGGTGGTGATAATCGAAATAGCGATGATGGCTATGATGTTATGTACGGCGCTGGTGTTGAATATACGGTTTTTGATAGTTTACCTGGTGGTTCATTATCTTTAGGTTTGGCTTACAACAGTTTTGGTTTTGATAAATTTAAAGCGAATACCTATACCGTTAGTGCTACATTCCATTTCTTATAACAGTAATTTTATTATAAGATTTAAATCCAATATGTAGGGTGCAACCTTTTAGATTGCCAATTTATTACGGGTAGTAAACAGCTCGTTATCTTCAAAAGATACGAGCTGTTTTTATTTATTTTGATGTGATTTTTATTTGTCCTGATAGAGCTATCAAGCGTTTAATAATTCAGGTGTAATGTCGTTTAATGAATTTAAATTGTGATCAGCAATTACAAAGTGGGGTTGTTCACGGCTTGAGGCTTCAGGTATCACGATAGTTTTCATTTGTGCAGATTTTGCAGCAAGTAAACCGGTAAAAGAGTCTTCTAAAGCGACACAATCAAGTGGCGATACTTCTAACGCAGCGGCTGCATTTAAATAAACCTCTGGATGTGGCTTCCCATAAGGTAACCCCTCAGCCGATAAAACAGCTTCAAAAACGCCATCTAACTCTAGAGAATCTAATGCAGCTTGTATTAAAACCATTGGTGAAGATGAGGCGAGAGCTATTTTTAAGTTTTGTTGCTGACAGACTTCTAATGCATGGAATAATCCCGGCATCATAGGCTTATGCTCTTTAACGAGTTCGATAACACGCGCTAGAACCATATCACATACTTCTTGGCAGCTTTTTCCTTCCCAAGGTTGTTCGCGGTAATAGATTTCAACTATTTGGTCGATACGGATACCCGTTGTATTAATGGTATCTTGCAATGTGATTTTAACTCCAACGAGAGGGAATATTTCAAGTTGAGCTTGTTGCCAAAACGGTTCTGAATCAATCATCAAACCATCCATATCAAACACAGCTGCTTTAATCATGTTATGCACTCTTAATTATTAGATTTATTTCAGTCTAGCATCATGATTATGGACTTCCTATCGCCTTGAGAAAAAACAGAATTGACAGTGTGCTTTTTAAGCGAACCGCATGAGTGTAATTAGCATGATTATCAATAAATCATTATTTTTATTTTCGTCACAAGTTAATGTTAAAGCTCGGATGGGAGATGAAAACATGCTTAATATGATCTCCTTTATTCATATTGCAAGGTCGGTTGATCTTGAGGAGTTATGTTGAAGTCCACTTGTATTAATCCATATTGTTTTGTCTTCACGGCAGCTTATTTGGCGGTATCATTTCCGGTTTTTTCTGATGCTAATCTTAATTTTCTCAATCATTCAGAGGTTAAAACACCAGATATATCTGTGCCTTTAGCGAATGATTTCTATGAAGATGCTGCTATTGAACAATATTGGTACAGTGAAAAGCTAGATGGTATTCGAGCCTTGTGGAATGGAGAGCAGTTATTTACCCGGACAGGTAAGCCTATTATTGCACCTGAATGGTTTATTCAAGGATTACCGAAAGAACCGTTAGACGGTGAATTATGGGCTGGGCGAGGCCATTTTTCACAAGTTCAACGAACAGTACTAGATCAAATTCCAGATGAAGAAAGTTGGAAAAATATTCAATATATGGTTTTTGATCTGGCTGAGTTAAATGCATCGTATGATCAAAGGTACCAACGCCTTCAACGTATCATCAATGATTCCAATAGTAATAAGCATTTAGCCTTGGTAAAACAATTCCCAATCGAGTCAACAGCATTCCTATATCAAAACCTGCAAAGTGTAGAAACCCAAATGGGTGAAGGTATTATGCTGAGAAAAATAAAGAGCCATTATCAAGGTGGGAGAACTGATGATTTGTTAAAATTGAAATCTTTTCAAGATGATGAAGCCATCGTTATTGGTTATAAGCCTGGAAAGGGTAAACATTTGAATATGACAGGGTCGCTCTATGTTGAATGGAAGGATGGAAAGCGTTTCTATCTTGGGAGTGGTTTGACGAATGAGTTACGTAACAAGCCACCAGCATTGGGTGAGAAAGTAACTTTTCGATTTAATGGTTATACTCGCTCTGGGTTACCTCGTTTTGCAAGATTTATTCATGTTCGGTCCGAAAGTATTTAACAAAACAATAAAACAAGACAACAAGGCTTAGATATTAAGCTTGTTGTCTCGGGGTATTTTGTCCTGACCATTTCGCCAGAAAATCAGCGTCCAGAGAATCTAAGCTGAGTTTCATCTGATTGTTTATGCAACCAATGTAGACGGTGGGAAAGCAACAGTGCAGCAGTTGATAAGCCAATGATAATGCCAATCCAAAACCCTGTGATACCGAGAGGCTCATCACTTAACCAATCAGTCATACCGAGAATATAACCTAAAGGCATACCAATACCCCAGTAAGAGATTAGAGTACGACTAAAGATGGCACTCATATCTTTATAGCCACGTAATGCTCCTGCGGCGATGACTTGAATTGCATCAGTACACTGATAAATAGCCGCCATGACCAGAAGATGCATTGCGACTACTGCAACGCTATTATTATCAGTATATAAGCTAATAATTTGTTGGCTAAATACCACGGTTAGTATTGCGGTTAATATTGCAGTAAACAATCCAAATAATAAGCCAACATGAGAGGATATTCTGGCACCTGCAACGCTTTGTTCACCAAGTTGGTGCCCAACGCGAATACTGACCGCAGCACCAATACTCATTGGTAGCATAAAAACCAAAGATGAAAAGTTAATAGCTACTTGGTGCGCTGCAACCGTTATTGGCCCCAAAGGCGCAACCATTAATGCCACTACTGCAAAAAGTGTCACTTCAAAAAATAGAGCGGCAGCAATTGGAAACCCTAGGCTAAATAATCGTTTCAGTGAATGAAGATTCGGTTTATGAAACTCCGTGAAAAGGTGAATGTTTTTAAAACGTTTTGCTTTAATTATATACAACAACATTGCAGTGAACATAAACCAGTAAACAATAGCAGTGGCCACACCACAACCAATGGCGCCAAGCTCCGGTGCACCAAATTTCCCGTAAACAAAGATCCAGTTCAGCGGTATATTCAATAATAAACCTAGAAAGCCTAATATCATGGCGGGTTTAGTTAGCGATAAACCATCAGATAAACTGCGCAGAGTTTGAAAAAGTAGAAAAGCGGGCACGGCAAAAATCATAGCAAACATATAGCCATTGGTTTTTTCTGCCATTACCGTTTCGATATTCATAGCAAATAAAATATGACGAGTTTGAGATAAAACTAAAATAATTGGAATCGCAACCAGAAACGATAGATATGCTCCTTGCTGCACTTCATGGGCAATGCGAGTTTGTCGTCCGGAACCATTTAATTGTGCAATAACTGGCACTAAAGCTAACAACAATCCTATACCAAATAAGATTGAAGGCAACCAAATGCTGGTAGCTACGGCAACGGCAGCCATATCCGTTGCACTTACGCCACCGGCCATAACTGTATCGACAAACCCCATTCCTGTTTGAGCGACTGAAGCAAATAATACTGGTGTTGCAAGTTTTACCAATATTGATGCTTCTTTACGGTAACGATGCACAAAAACTCCTGATAAGCAAAATATTTGATGCTGATTATATAGTTAAGTAACTAATTTGCGACATAAATAATCATTTATTTTACAACAAAAAAGCCCCTAAATAGGAGCTTCATAAAGAGTTCGTATACGTTAATGATTAACTAACATGACTAAAAAATGAATGGTCATCATCACCAATAGCGAGTTGGACTTTGTTTGTCTCGGTATCTACTTTAAGTGTTAAAAAAACAGCGTGATTACAAGTAGGGCAGTCATCATAGAAGCTTTGACTTCCTGTCGTTTTGTCTACGGTTAACCCAATACTATGACCACAATGTGGACAGGCGACTCTTTTCTCTGTGTATTTTATCATTGCTTTCCTCACTGTACTTCTCGTGTTTGTCGCGATGAACTGCAAAATAGATTAAAGGTAAATAATACAATTTCAATATAACAAGCGTTAAATCGAACATGAATGTAGTTTAAAGATTAACGGTCAAAGTTAGTTTATGTATAAAAAAAAGCGAAAAGATTGAGTCTTACCAAATTAAAGATAGGTAAGGTAAAAAAACCGTGATTGCGTAAACAAAAAATAAAGTTATATAGTCAGCATGATTATCTAGATACAGTTAAATGACACAATAACAATGTCAGTATAGATCACCATTACCATTTAATTACGATCAATATCCCAATATAAGTAAAAGATATTTGCGAGGGAAAATTAACAAATTATCGTTTACGTTAGTCTATCTTCAAATATTGTGCGATTTTATGGGCACATTTAGGAAGGTATTCACCACCATATTGATTACAAAGGCAGAGTAAATAGTAGAATTGATAGATATCTTTTCGTTGGATATAATTTTTTTCAAGAGGGTAGATAGCTTGGTAGCCTTCCATAAAGGCTGGGTTCATTTGTCCGTAATATTCAGCTATGGCAATATCATACTCCCTATCTCCCCAAAAACTTGATGGGTCATAACATAATGGTCCAATAGGAGATAAAGCCACATTTTGTTGGTTTAGTGAGCCATGTAAAAGTGAAGGTTTTGGTTGGTGATTCGCTAATATTTTTTTGACATATTGTACCACCTCATTAATATCGCCTAAATCTATACCTTTCTCTTTCAGTAACTGTAATTGCCACCCAATTCGATGTTCAGCAAAAAACACACACCATTTTTTATGCCAAGCGTTCGGTTGCAAATTTAATCCAACATAAGTATCAGCATCATAACCAAAATCTTTTTGATCTCCACATAAATGTAATCGAGCAACTTGTTGGCCTAATGTGTAAAAGTCAGACTCTTTATTAAGAGATTTAGTAGGGTAATAATTGAGGATTAAAAAGGAATGTTCTTTTGTTTGTCCACAAATGATGGGTTCAGGAACGCAAAGTGTAGAAGTCGCATTCAAGGCAGATAAATTTTCAAACTCAGCTTCAAACTTTGAGAGCCAAGAGCGCTCATTTAGTTTAATAAAATAACGTTGCTCGCCATCACCGATTAAATAACAGTAATTAGTTTCGCCATCATTGAGGTGCTCTTTTTCTCTAAGGATAAACTCAAAGGCGGTTGCATCTGAAAGTTGCTGTGCGATAGCTTGCCACATAAAACCTCCTGAACGGAAATAATCTGGTACTACCTTAGCTTAGCTTATCTTTACGTTTAGAGAACTGTTCCGCATAAATTACATTAATTTATCGGCTAAAAAGAAAATATTTTGTCTACGATTAGTATTTTTATTAATGTTTCTGCGCAGCTAATTGGGGCGTGAGTAATCGTGGTTTTTCTCCATGAGTGCCTTCAAGCTATCCTTTAACAACTGGAGTGATTCGTCGAAATTGCCAAAAGGCACTGGCCCAGTAAGGGTTATCTGTTCGTGAAATCATCACACCCTTGGAAGACGAAGCGTGCATGAATTGTTTATTGCCTAAATAAAACCCAACGTGGCGTTGATTCCAGCCGGTTTTAAAAAAAATCAGATCACCAAAAGCAGCTTGATTTTCTGGAATATATCGTCCTCGCTTACTTTGTTGTTCGGTTGTACGGGGAAGTTCTAGCTGATATAACGACATAACGGTCACTTGCATAAAAGCCGAGCAATCAATTCCTGCGCGATTTTGACCGCCAAATTGATAAGGAACACCAACCCAGTTTTGATAAAGCGTATTAATTTCTTTTTTTTCTGTGTTGGTATAAGGCAAAGGTTGCGGTGGTGGTGTTGATGAGCATCCTGCAACGGAAACAAGGATAAAACACATAAAGTAGCGGAGATAAAGTGGCATGAAAATATCCGTAGGCGGCTCAAATTTATACCGTACTTTATAGGTAATCAAAGCGATCGACAACAATTTGACTATCTACAACGATATAAATGCAGTTTTTATGAGCAATCAGTTTCTTATCATTTTCAAACTGGTAATTAATCACGGTTTGCGTCATTACTTTGTGGATAATCATCAACAGGTTCAATTTAAGACAATATAAGACTTTGGGAGAGACAGGATGTATTACGGTTTTGATGTGGGAGGCACTAAAATTGAATTTGGTGCTTTCAATCATAAATTAGAACGCTTGGCGACGGAACGAGTTCCAACTCCTGGTGATGATTATCAAGCTTTATTAGTGACATTATCTGAATTAGTTAAGAAATATGATATTGAGTTTGGAGTTGAAGGTTCTATAGGTATCGGGATTCCAGGCATGGAAAGTGTTGATGATGGTGCCGTTTTGACATCAAATGTCCCAGCAGCTAAAGGACAGTTTTTACGTAAGGACCTTGAAGCTTTAGTGCAACGCCCAGTAAAAATAGCTAATGATGCTAACTGTTTTGCTCTATCTGAAGCGTGGGATCAAGAGCATCAAGGCGAAGAAAGCGTGCTTGGGTTAATTTTAGGTACGGGGTTTGGTGGTGGCATTGTTATCAATGGGCATGTCGTTTCAGGGCGCAGTCATGTTGCTGGTGAAATTGGACATACACGCATGCCATTAGATGGTTGGTTGTATTTACAAAATAGTTCACCAGATAAAGAAGCACCATTGTTTGGTTGTGGTTGTGATAAACAAGGCTGTATAGATAATTATTTGTCTGGCCGTGGCTTTGAGCAACTTTATGAACATTATTATGGTGAGCGAGTAAAGGCGGTAGAATTGATTCAGCAACAAGCCGCAGGGGAAACAAAAGCAGTTGAACATGTTGAGCGTTTTATGGAGCTGCTCGCTATTTGTTTAGGGAATATTTTCACGGCTTTCGATCCTAACGTTGTTGTACTTGGCGGTGGTTTATCTAACTATGATTTGATTTATCAAGAAATGCCGAAACGAATACCTAAACATTTATTACCTATAGGAAAAGTCCCTAAAATATTGAAAGCAAAATACGGTGATTCCGGTGGCGTACGTGGGGCAGCATTTTTGAATATTGGTTAACTATTTACGCTAGTTTTAATATAAAAAAGAGGTCGCTAGACCTCTTTTTTATGACTTTTTCTTGTGACCAATTCCCATATTTTCTTTTGGTAGTAGGGTAATGCGTCCGAATCCTAATTTAGTGAAATGAGCATCGCGGTAACTTCTTACGGCTTTAGTATCGGAAATAGCTTCGATGGATTGCTCCATTTTTAAATATTCTTTGATATCGATGCCTTCATTTGCAGCTACTGCTTCGTGAATGCTGTGAAATTCACGATAGCTAAAGGGTAATGTTTTTTCTTCATTTTTATAGGTGTAAGCAATAATACGAGACATAAGTACTCATTTAATTAGATGCATGTTGAGTCGGAGTATAAAGCTATCCTAAACATGAATCTAATGTTGTTTACTAATCAATGTAAAAAAGCCCAAAATGTTCATCTTAGGCTTGTAGGTAGAGGATTTAAGCGATAGCGCTAGATTTGATTTGTGCGTACCGCAATCTGAGGTGGCTGAATATTATGCTGTCTAAACTCTTTCATGACTCTTAATGTGATATCGGTTTCAAATAATTTTTCATAAAACGTATCTACCACATAAGCTTTGCATGTCAGTTTGATTGCCAAGTAATTGTCGGCCATTTCTTGGTTAACTAAAACGACAACTGGTTTAGGTAGATGAATATAACGACTAGAAGAAGCGGCTTCTTGAATTAGATTACGAGCAAGAAGGATGTCTTGATCCATACCGATGTAAAAAGGGATAACACATTGCATATCAAGTGCACCATAGTTTCCACTCATAGTGACTTCGCTTAAAAATTTGTTATTAGGTATGGTAATAATATCATCGGTTAAGGTTCGCATACGAACAGATCGTAATCCGATCGTAATAATATCACCGTAATTGCCCTCAAATGTTACGCGGTCACCAACTTGGAAGGGGCGGTCAATCATAACAGTCAAACCTGCGATAAAAGAAGCCGCAAGGTCTTTCAATGCAAAACCTATTGATACTGCAAGCGTGCCGCCAATGAGTGTCAGTATTTGTTCATTGATGCGAAAGCTCATCATGAATACGGTAATACCAGCAGTCATATAAACAAAAAACTGAAAGAAAGATTGCAGTTTTTGTAGAACCATTCTGTATTGTACAAATTGAGTACTAAAAGTTTCAACTAACTTATTGGTGAAACGTAATAGGATCCATGCAGCAATTACGATGATAAAAGAAAAGACAACACCACCCCAGCGAACAAGGTTGGTAAACTGTGCAATATTTTCTAAGTGGTTATCTATGGTTTCACCTTCAGCAAAAGCAATGCTACTAACTGAAAACAAAATAATAAAAAGGAGCGTTTTTTTCATGCTATTTCACCAATAAGTGCTGACGATGTAGGGCATTTGTTATATATCGATACCAATGGTCGGAAATTTTTGCTTTGTCACCAGACCATTCTATATAATTACGACTTTCAAAGTAGCGTAATGTCCCGATAACTTCAGGAGTGGTTAACTGGGTGCATTCAGATAGCTCCTCTGGTGTTGACACCTCCAATTGAACTATAGAACGCAAAATGGCGAGCATAGGTTTTGGCATTTTCTCTAACTCTTCCGATTCAGGTGCTTGGAAAAGCCGAACAACCACTTTGTCTGTTTTCTGATCTTGGCGTAGGGATAATCTAAAGAAACGTAGAGCAACCGTTGGATTGCCATCCGAATAATGCCAAAGGATACGATAAAACCCTTGTCTTGCTCGTTCCTCTTCAGATATATCATCTTGATCCCACTGCTTGGGAAGATTGAGGTCATCAAATGACACTGGATTTTCAATATCGTGATTTAGGCGAGAATTGAGTAGCTCTGATATTTGAGACTCAGTCCAACGGGGCATGAATGTTACTAAGTCGAATAAGAGTCTTTCCCCTCGAGCTCTGTCAACAAAACGCCAGCTTGATTTTTCTATTGCCATCATTACGCGGTGATTTTTCTTAGATCGTCGCATTAAATTAGTGAATTTCATGAGTCCAGATAAGCCACCAACCATTGGTTTAACAAGGCGTTGAGCATTGTCCACAGCGATAAGGTAAGCAGTTTCACTTTTTCTCAGATAAGCCAAAATTTGAATGTCAGAAGACTCCCGGTCTAAGCCTAATTGTTCGGCTAAATCTGACATTAATTCACTATAACCAGAATTAGGGCAGTTTAAGTAAATGGGTTGGGCATTATTAACTCTATAGAGAATTTGCTTTAATAAAGTGGTCGTTCCTATTCCTCGTTCACCTGAAATAACACACATTGCAGGACTATCTGATAGGATGTATTTTGACAGCTGTTTGATCTCATCAGAAGCATAGCCAATGAGCTTGCTGTCTTCTTTTCCAGGTAAAATATAATTAAATATATCATCACCTTTCAGTTGGACTAAATTCGTATTTTGCCCACCATTATCACTCTGTTTTGCTACTTCAATTCTAAACAAATAGGCTAAAGTTTGACTAAAAAAAGCGTATTGGGAAAGAGTTGCAATGACAAATTGCTTTAGGTTTCGTGAAATTAACCAAAAAGTCATAATGAAAACGGAGATGGTTGATAGGCCAAAACTATCTTTTTTATTTATTGCCCACTGAGCCCATAAAGGATGATCCATATTTTGGTTAGTTTCACTAAATACATAAGGTTTCCATTTACGAAGTACAACCACAGTAATTAATAAAAACCAGAGTGATAACAAGCTCGAAACCCAGTGATATATAGTGCCTTGACCAATGGTTGTTTTTGTCATTTGCAGTATCACGCCAGCACCGATTGCACTCCAAACATAGTAACGGATACTAGATAAACGAATAGCGGTCATTTCTTTTGTGGTACTACGACTATTACGATAAGCAAATTCTAAAATAAACTTAACAGCAATAGATCCACCTAATACCCACCAAGTAAAAATACTGAGAAACTTAACATGCTGTAAACTTTGAAGCGTGGCTAAAATATCCAAAGATATTGTGATAGCGATTAACCATGCAATTGGTCGATTTGCTTTACTGATATACCAAATGAAACGAATAAAAAGAGATGGCGGTGTAGCTGTTTCAAGTTTTGCTTTACGGAATTGCTTAATAATATCGCTGCTGTTTTTTAACCACCATGATAACCCTAAGTATACGAAAAATAGTTTAACTAACATCACAATGACAGGAACTGGTGATATAGTTAAATCAACCAAAAATGCTTTAAAGCTTTGATATTGAAAAAAAACAAGATATTGGGCGTTTAATTGAGTGAGATACAGTTCTGACTTGAATTGAGTTACGCCATAAGGGCCAAATCCTGTTAGCTTATTGAAGACATTACCATTGGCTAACTTAAGGAGTTGTTGTTTGGACTCACTAAAACTGTGTAAAGATAAATAATATTCTTGGGTTTGAAACCAGATAGATTTCCCTCCCGTTTTTCTGTATTCGGATAAGGCTTTAGCAAATTGAATGGTGTTCTGATCTATTTGATATAAAGTTGCAGAAAGTAATTCATCTACTTTGGCATGATCATTTTCGGACATAAAAAGTGGATCGGGCAATGCAGATACATCTTCAGCAATACGTTTAGCTTCAGAGGTAATATTGGGTTGTTTTTTAGCTGTAGGCATCGGTTCCCATTCTGCTTGTGCAGTAAATGAGAAGGTGATGAGTAATATGCATAATATTTGATAAATTTTTCCCATAAGGCCACTTTTAACTAGTTGATAGCACTGATAATTGGTTCGATATTACACTATAGACATTAATCATAGTTGTTATTTTTAATAAATATCGATTTTATTTAAACGTAGCTTAATTTATACGGGAGAATATAGGACCAGCAAAAGAAGAGAGTTAGTGCTCAATAATTCAAAACCTAATTTTATCCTTAACTAAAACAAGGTAAATTAAATCTAATATGCTGTCTGTATTTGTACCGTCACAATAACCAAAAGGACTGAAAATGCATTTTCCTTATCAAAATATTGTTATATTAACAGGAGCTGGTATTTCAGCGGAGTCAGGTATTCAAACATTTCGCTCTCAAGATGGTTTGTGGGAAAACCATCGTATCGAGGATGTTGCTACACCTGAAGGTTATCAAGCTAATCCTGAATTAGTACAAAATTTTTATAACCAACGCCGTCAGAGTTTACATGATATTAATATTCAGCCTAACTTAGCTCATTTAGCACTTGCGCAGCTAGAAAATAAATTAGATGGGAAAATAACGATCGTCACACAAAATATCGATAACTTGCATGAAAAAGCGGGGAGCCAGAAGATCATTCATATGCATGGTGAGTTACTTAAAGTTCGATGCCCTGAGTCCAATCAAGTAATTGATCATGACGATGATCTAAATATAAATGATCTATGCCACTGCTGTCAGATACCAAACCCATTAAGGCCACATATCGTCTGGTTTGGTGAAATGCCATTACGTATGGCAGAAATTTATTCATTAATAGAACAAGCCGATTTATTTATCTCGATAGGAACATCTGGTGTAGTTTATCCTGCCGCGGGCTTTGTTCATGATGCAAAAATGCATGGAGCCCATACTATTGAACTTAATTTAGAGCCTAGCGCAGTTGAAAGTGAGTTTGCTGAAAAACGCTATGGTAAAGCCAGTATTGAAGTTCCTAAATTGGTCGGAGAATTATTGGGCAATATTTGATTTAATAAGTAAAATTCAGTAAAGATAGAGATTCAAAGAAAAGCTCGCAATACACTGCGAGCTTTTTTGTTTAGGGCATAAATGTATGTAAATTACATATCTACTTTTAGCTTTTGGAAATATTGTTCATATAAAACGTTTGCTTCACCAACATCGTTTTGCCATTCGCCACTATCAAAGACTTGCTGTGGTGGGAATACATCTTGATCTTCAATAAAATCTTTGGGAAGAAGTGGATAGGCGGCTTTAACCGGCGTTGGATAACCAATTTCTAAAGCTATCTTAGCTGCGTTATCTGGACGTAATAAGAAATTAATCATCTTATGAGCAGCATCAACATTTTTGGCTCCAGTTGGAATCGCTAAGCTATCCATCCAGAATATGGTCCCTTTTTCTGGCCAAACAATATGAATGGGAGCTCCATCTTTACGAGCCGCATAAGCGGAACCATTCCAAATCATACCCAAAGAAGTTTCGCCTGCCATATACGGATTTGCAGGGTTATCTGAGTTAAAAACTAATACGTTAGGCATGAGTTTTTTTAACTCTTCATAAGCTTGTTTGATTTCTTCTGGATCAGTTGAATTGGCCGAATAGCCAAGTTTTGTTAATGCAACTTGGAATACTTCACGCGGATCATCCATCATCATTAACTGACCAACCCATTTTGAATCCCATAAATCAGCCCATTTATGGATGGAGTTTTTATCTAACATATCGGTATTTATACCAATACCGGTAGCCCCCCAAATATAAGGGATTGAATAGTCATTATTTGGATCAAAAGGTTTATTTAAATAGTTTGGGTCTAATCCATCAAAATTAGTCAGTTTCGATTTATCTATTGGCTGTAACATGCCTTCTTTTCGCATTTTCGCGACAAAATAAGTCGAAGGCACCACAAGATCATAGCCTTTGCCTTGTGTTTTGAGTTTGGCGTACATGGACTCATTCGACTCATAAGTCGAATAGATAACCTTAATGCCTGTTTCTTTAGTAAATTCTTGCAGGATTTCACTAGGGATATACTCTGACCAATTATAAAAATAGAGTTCTTTATCATCCGCCTGCGCATAGTTCGCCGTTAATGAGGCAGTCAATGCCGCGCCTACAAGTAACTTAGACCATGGTTTCATTTGTATCCCCCAGTGTGAATCGTAGTTTTATGCATATTGAAAATAGTGTGAAGTATAGTCAGATTAAGGTTTTTTAAAAGCCTTATTCCGTAATTAGGCAAAATGTTAACCATGATAGAGCTATGTTTATCAAGGTTCTATGTTCATGATGGAGATCTATCTCTGGCAATGAGCTGAGAGCAGACCACTAGGATTAAAGATACTACAAGCATAACTGTTGCTAAAGCATTCACTTCAGGCGAAATACCGACTTTAACCATAGAATAGATTTTTAAGGGTAATATTTCATAGCTAGGCCCCGTCACAAATGAGCTGATGATGACATCGTCTAGTGATAGCGTAAAACTTAGTAGCCATCCAGCGGCAACGGCAGGTTTAGCTAAAGGTAATAGGATTCGCTTTAAAATAATCCATTCACTTGCTCCGAGATCTCTTGCCGCTTCTAGCATCTTTACATCAAATCCTTTCAGCCGACTGTAAACAGTCACAACGACAAAAGGTAAGCAAAAAGTGATATGCGATATGAGTAACGTTAGCAATCCTAATTGAAAGCCAACGACCAAGAATAACGCTAACAGTGAAATGGCCATTACAATATCAGGCGACATCATTACAATGAATAACAATCCATTCACCGCACCTTTGCCTTTAAACTGATAACGGAATAAGGCCACAGCAGTCAAACTACCGATGATAGTGGCGGCAGTCGAGGAAATAACTGCAATGGTAATTGAGTGCCCAGCAGCCTGAATGAGGCTATTGTTGTGCAATAAATCGCCATACCATTTTGTCGTAAAGCCATCCCAACGAATGCCAAATCGACTCGCATTAAAGGAGTTAGCAATTAAAACTAAAATTGGTAAATATAAAAATAGATAGACCAAGCTCATAAAACTGGATTTGACAACTTTAACTCCGACGTTGTTGGTCATTAGTCTAACTCCACTTTTCTGTTGAGCAATTTTCCTGCACGATAATAGGCATACAGCATTAATGCCATTACGATAGTGAGAGCAATGCTGGTTGCTGCGCCAAATGGCCAATCACGAGCATTGAGTACTTGGCTTTTAATCACATTACCTATCAGTAAGTTTTTTGCACCGCCCAATAAATCGGAGACATAAAACATACCTAAAGCGGGTAATAATACTAATAAGCAGCCACCAATGATTCCTGGCATAGTCAAGGGCAGTATTACTTTAACAAGAGTTTGTACTTTATTTGCACCAAGATCTCTTGCTGCCTCGATGTAAGTTCTATCCAGCTTCTCAATAGCGGAATAGAGTGGCAGAATCATAAACGGCAGTAAGATATAAACTAAACCCACCATAACAGCGATTTCGGTGTACATAATACGAATAGGGTGATCAATGAGTCCAATCGCTATTAGGCTTTTATTCAAAATCCCTTGCGTTCCTAATACTACTTTTAAGCCATATGTGCGAATAAGCGAGTTAGTCCAAAAAGGTACAATGACGAGGAACAACATAATTGGACGCATTTTTTCAGGCATTTTTGCCACTATATAAGCAAAAGGATATCCAATGAGTAAACATAATCCGGTTGCGACAATTGCCATGTAAAGAGAGTGAATCATGACTTTTGCATATAGAGGATCAAGCAGGCGTGCATAGTTGTGTAAAGTGAATGTTAGATCGATTAAATTGGCATCATCACGAGTTAAAAAGCTAGTGATGATGATCATAATGTTTGGAATGAAAACAAACAGAATTAACCATGACACAATCAAGAACACAATGCTGTTTTGAAGATTGATTTTCTTCATGATGTTATTCAGCGCCCGCGATAGATTGAAGAGTTTCTGATTCATCAGGAAGCACAACTTCCCAACTTTCGACCCAAGTAATCGCTACTTTTTGACCAATTGAGTGATCAACGTCGGGGTCATCTTCATTGAAAAATTCACTAACCATAACTCTCATGCCAGATTTTTCAAGTTCAACAACTGAATCTAAGGTCACACCCTTATAGGTTCTCTCCGTGACATGGCCGACAATACCGTTGTCTTCAGATTCTTGAATTTCTTCAATACGAATATCTTCAGGTCGAAGTAAGACTTTTAATTCTTGTCCTTGTTGCACTGATTTTTTGAAATGTACGACAGATTCACAGTCTTCAATGGAAGCAAGAATGGTATTATCATCAAGCCTACGAATGACGGTGGCATTAAAAACGTTTATTTCACCAATAAAGCTTGCCACAAATAAGTTACTTGGTTCTTCATAAATCTCGCGTGGAGAACCATCTTGTTCTATTACGCCATCCCGCATTACGATAATACGATCGGACATAGAAAGGGCTTCTTCTTGGTCATGAGTAACGAAAATAAAGGTAATCCCAAGTTGGCGTTGCAGTCGTTTTAATTCGAGCTGCATTTGTTTACGCAATTTATAGTCTAACGCGGAAAGGGATTCATCTAGTAGGAGTACTTTAGGTTTATTCACAACAGCACGCGCGATCGCAATACGTTGTTGTTGCCCACCAGAAAGCTGATTAGGTCGTCTTTGTGCCATGTTCTCAAGTCGAACCATTTTTAAAGCATCAATGACACGAGTATCGATCTCTGAATCGGATACTTTTTGCATACGTAAACCAAACGCTACATTTTCATAGACCGACATATGTGGAAATAAAGCATAGCTTTGAAATACAGTGTTGACATGTCGCTGTTCTGGGGGAAGTTGCGTTACATCTTCGTTTGCTAGTAATATTTTGCCGCAATCAACGGTTTCAAATCCTGCAATCATTCGTAGTACTGTGGTTTTTCCGCAACCAGACGGTCCAAGTATGGTTAAGAATTCACCATGATTGACGTTTAGATCTAAGTTCTCAATGATAGTTTTGCCATCGAAAGACTTACTTATGCCAGTTAGTGTAATAACTGTAGATCTATGTAACTGTTCAACATTCAATTTCGGTATTTCTCCCTAGAAAGAAAAGTATCGTTCAACACAAAAATTTGAGGGCGCATCATAGTCGCCATCGTAGACATTTCCTAGCAGTTTACAGTTAAATAGTAGCTAAAGGAGAATGTAAACAAACAAGCCGGACATTATCCTATATTGCTTTCATGATTTCAAAAAAGTTGACATTAAATTCATGTTTTTTGTTTTGTTGTTTGATTTTTCATCATACTTACAAAATGAAATGGATTAAAAATACTGGAAACTCGCATCTTGAGTTGGCATGGGTATAATGTGCTCCATAAGCTTATTTGACGTTGTTTGGACAACTAATACATGAATGATGAACTAGAAAAAGAATTCAATGTCGGAGGAAATCTGACGACAGCCTTAAATGGTCAATATGAATTAAAAGCGAGTCAGGTAATAAAAGAAGCTTGGCAGTTAACGATAAAGTATTTTTTATCATTTTCACCTACCATTATTCTTTTATTAGTTTTGCAGCTTGCTATTTTTGCCGTGGCATTAAAACTTCAGCTTGGCGATCCAAGTGTGATCTTACAATTATTTAAAGATGCCTCGGATACCTCTCAGCACCAAAATATTATTGAATCAATATTTATTGCAAATTTTAGTTACGAAATTATCAGTGCACCTTTATATGCAGGTGTCTGTCTTATGGCCATGAGTCATACAACAGGCTTCAAAACCCAACCTCGGCATATGTTAAAAGGTTTGCAGTTTACTGTGCCTCTCATGGTAATGACGTTGATTGCTTTAACCTTGCAAGGTATTGGTGGGATGGTGCTACCATTTTTATCGTTATATTTCACTATGGCCTTTAGCCATGCACCATTATTAATTTGTGAGAAACGAACCACGCCTTTGAAATCTTTGTTGCTGTCATTAAGAGCAGTTAATAAAAAAATCCTGCCATTAATTGCAATTTATTTATTAGTTATAATGATGTTTTTTGCTGCTGCATTATTTTATGGCATAGGTTTTATTTTTGTGTTGCCGTTTTATTTCCATGTTAAAGGTGTTCTTTATCGCGATATGTTCGGTATTCGTTTAAAAGTTGTCTCTGGTGGGGGAAATCCGCCTAATAATGATAATAAACAATCTCAGGTATTTAACGCATGATTAAAAAACTCATAATGGCTGCCATTATTTTGGCATTTTGGGCTGTGTATTATTTTCAAAATCATTACTCATCAGATACCACTAAACCAGTTGAAAAAAGTAAGACAGAGAACGTTGATATCAATGTTAAGAAAGTAAGTTTTTTTGAACAATTACGTCCTGGTTTTGAAAAGGAAAATCAACGTGTTGAAAATGAACGTAGTCAATTACTCGAATTACAATCAGCGCTTGCAGAAAACAACATTAGTTCTAGCTTGCTAAAAAAGGCTTCGACGCTTGCTCAAATGTATGATGTTTCTTTACCTAAAGAGGGTGTTACAAAAGACTGGTTAAATGAGATGCTAATACGAGTTAATATTTTGCCTGAAGCATTAGTATTAACACAGGCTGCAAATGAATCAGCATGGGGGACATCTCGTTTTGCTAAGGATGCTAATAACTTCTTTGGTCAATGGTGCTATACCGAAGGGTGCGGTCTTGTACCAACACAACGCGTTGACGGTGCAACTCATGAAGTAGCTAAGTTTGATAGCCCTCAAGCGTCAATTAATGCCTATTTTATGAATGTTAATCGTAACGATGCTTATAAAGAACTACGTAATATTCGTCAAAACTTGGCTGAGAAAAAAGTGGATTTATCTTCAACAGCAACCGCATTAGAATTAACTAATGGGTTATTAAGTTATTCCGAAAGAGGTCAAGACTACATTAATGACCTTCAAAGTATGATTAAGCAGAATCAGGATTATTGGAAAAATTAATAATGAAGCAGTGGAGACATTCGATATTACTTACGATGCTAACTTGTGTATTGTCTACGCCTGTTTATGCACAACAATATCGGTTTAATTATTTGTCAACACCAGTTGAAATCTGATCCACTTTTTTAAAAATTCACCGTTTTAATATTGATCCACTTATTTGCTCAGCTATTGCTAATTTCTAATATTCCAGCT
>NZ_JAAUWW010000005.1 GCF_014694375.1 Vibrio sp. S17_S38 | reverse complement strand
TTGGTTAACATAATCACCATCCAGTTTTGTTAAAACTGAATGATACCAAGTGGATCAATTTTCAATTGGTGTTAGTGGATCATTTTTGCACTGGTGGTGACACTTAAGCGCAGGGTTTTGAGTTGGTCGTTCAGTGCGTTCATATCCTTTCTCCTAGTGATAACCGTTCGGGCCACGAACATTGCTGTGAACAAGGTTCGGTGTGCTTGAGGTGTCTTTATTCAATTGCCCCTCGCGATTGTTTTTCAGCAGATTATTGATGAAGGTGTAGTTCGGTTTCGTCAGCATCAGCGCATCTTTACAGGCTTGTTCTAGGCGCGACTCGCCATGGGTTTTACTCAGATTGAGCAGCCCAAGACAGGAACGATAGGCCTGCTCTGGATGAGGTTTGGCGTTCAGCATCTTATTGACGACCTCTCGTGTGGCTGGGCCGATATTGGCTCCCCAGTTGAGCAAGCGTCCAGGCGACCACTTTTGATGTTGATGGTTACTCGGCATGTGCTCTGGTTGAGTGCTGTTTCCACGTTTCCTTTGGCTGCGTGGATGTTGCGCGATCAAGTTACCTTGGTGGTAGATCTGCACCAGACGGTTGGAGGCTTCCAGCTCGACATGGTGGCCAACCAGTTGATGGGGAACCGAGTAGTAGTGACGGCGATATTCGATGTGATAATCAGGCCCAACTTTGGCTCGCTTGGTTTCGGTATAGAGATATCGCTGCTTAGGAAGTGGCTTTAACGCGGGTTTATCGAGTTTGTCGAACAGTGCTTTGCGGCTCGCACCATACTGCTTCATCTCACGTTCGTTTAAGTCATTCATAAGCTCACGGATGGCGAGGTTCAGCTCTTTGAAGGTATGGAAGGTTTGATGGCGAAGTCGCATCATGATCCAACGTTCCACTAGGAGCACGGCATTCTCTGCCTTGGCTTTGTCTTTCGGTTTGTAGGGGCGAGCTGGCATTACGGCGGTTT
Source organism: Vibrio sp. S17_S38 (assembly GCF_014694375.1). Classification (GTDB taxonomy): domain Bacteria; phylum Pseudomonadota; class Gammaproteobacteria; order Enterobacterales; family Vibrionaceae; genus Vibrio. Next base: position 204,148 of record NZ_JAAUWW010000005.1, on the reverse strand, counting down.
GATAGTGATTCGCCAGTTTCTGATAGCTGTCGTTCAGTGTCGGCTCATAACGATTCGCTTTGGTGACCGCGCTGCGTAGATTATCGGGGACCAAGAGATGGGGGACGCCACCGAAGTGCTCGAAGGCATTGGCATGCGCCTCTAACCAGTAAGACTTCCCTTGGCTGGGGAAGGCTTCCACATAAGTGTAGTTGGACGCGCCTAAGCTTGCTACGAACACTTCTGCTTCGCGCACTTCGCCTGTGTCAGGATTGACTACCTGAAGCCGAGGCCCACAGTAATCGATAAACAGCTTATCACCTGCCACATGGAGCTGACGCATACTGCGCTTTTGGGTTTTGAACCAACGAGTGAAGTGTTCACAGAACTGAGTGTAAGCGTAGGCTTGCTCTTGATATTGCTCATGATATTCCTGCCAGAGCAGCATCTTCGTCATGCCTTTGCGTCTGAGTTCGACAGCGTATTGCGTAAAGTCTGGCATCACCTTATCGCGACTGGCTTTCTTGCCGTGATATAGCGCCTGCGTGAGATCAGCATCGCTGCAACCTTCGGGTAGAGGCCAGCCAAGTTGGCTTTGTTTAAAGCGAGTGAGGAGTTCCGAGATGGTGGAAGGGCCGAGTTTCAGGCAGGAAGCGATGCTGCGATTTGAGAGACCGCAGTCGTACTTAAGGCGTAATACCTCTTTAATTTTGTTCATTGGAGTTCTCTTTTTAGCCATGGTCGCTTCCTTACGTTCTTGTTTAAGAAGTAAAGAATAGCGAGTGATTGATTTAAAAGAGAAAAAGGAAGGATTTCGGGTATTCCGATCGCGGTTTTCGCTATTCCGATCACCGATTTCGGAGTTAGGCTAAAAGTGATCGGATAATCGCGGAATCAGTGATCGGTTTAAACCGAAATGGGTGATCGGATAATCCCGAAATGACTGATCGGAATGCTCCGAAATATGCAACCTTTCGAATTGGTATCAGTTAGAATGCATCTGGGCTAAATTCTTAAGCCAAGATGCATTTCCTATCGGCGTGGTTTCCTAATTCGAATGCACGTAAAAATGTGCCTAATACAACTAATTGTTAGACTATCACTATCGTTTCAGGCATACCTAACCCGTCAGTTTATTTAATGCTTTTATTACGGCGTAATTCTCTCCTAATTGGGCATTATAATTTCTTAAGCTTAATGTACGTAATTGTTCACCCACGAGATATCGCAGTGAATAGGAAATGTGCGTTGGCGTTCCCTTTAGGTAACCGTTCACCAGCACCGTATTGACAGTTAAAAACTATGACCATTCGCACTGGATCTCATTTTGCTTATTAAGTGATCATTCCTAGCGTTCATGATGACTACATGACTAAGAAAAAATCCAAATTCTCATCCTCACCACCTATTGTCTCGAACATCAACGAAGCTAATGCGTTGATATCCGAGTTATGGGAACAGTTGCGCCATTACGAAGATAGGCTAAAAACTAGTAGCACTAATTCCTCTAAATCACCATCATCAGATGGGCACACTGAGCGGGTTGAACGAAAAAAGCTCAAAGCTCTAGTGCTCGCAATCCGAGAAGAGCTAAACAAGGTCACGAAGGGCATAAACGACACCTCTCAGAACTAAAAGAATCCGATACGGTTGTTGATTATTACCCCAAAACACATGCCCTTGTTGCGATGATGCTGACCTAAAAATAAGTGACAAACCGTGTTATCGCTACCAAGTCGAGACGAAATTCAGAAATTTGTCGGTGCGTTAGCTGTAGCTCAATCGAACAAAGGGATTTTCATTACCACCTCATCTTATACAAAAAGTGCTCAAGAGTATGCCAATAACTTGAATGGCACTACTGCACTGGTTTTGATCGATGGTCAGCAACTAGCGCAATACATTTATGATTTTAACTTGGGAATGCAAGTTGAAAAGGTCATAGAAATTAAAAAGTTAGACAGTGAATTTTGGGACTTGATGCAAGATGCATAGCTGAACTGTACTGACGGACACGCCTTAACTATTTGCAATTATTTCAATAAGATGCCCCCTTTATAACGAAGAGGGGCATCTGTCAAGCCAGAAGTGAATTAGTACAAACTAGTTGTATAAGTACGCCTTATTTGGACTTGGCAGGCAGACCATCATCAATTGTAGAAGCCAACTTATTGAGATCGACGCCATCCATCTTCTGAAGGTTGTATTGCCATCTCGCAAATCTTTCAAGCAACATATCATTTTGAGAATTAAGCCTTTTATTTTCTGAACTAAGCCTTTCATTCTCTTTTTCAAGTTTTTCTACTTGCTTGATTAATTCAGCAATCGCTACGTCATCATTCCCTAGATTAGAGATAAGATCACTTAATTTGTCAGTACTTTCGAACAACGACTTGGCATCTTGGATAGCTTCTGATTTCTTTTGCCTTAGCTGCTCTTTCTTCAAATCAAAAGCATGCTTAATTTCATCATACTTGGTGAATGTGAAACGTGATGGCGGCTTTTTTAGGCCAAGTTCTAACTGTAACTTCTCAGCTAAAAGCTCATAACTAAGTTTGCCAGTCCACCCATCGATGATAGCCAGTATCGTTTCTTTGTTATCTGGAACAAAAGCCATTATGCCTCCCTCATATCAGATAGTGCTAAAGCCATAAGATCAAACCCTTGGATAGCGCTTTGTTCATTTATGTTCAGTGAGCGCTTCACAGGAGAGGGTGATAGCTCATCAGGTATTCTAACGTGTGTGCCATCCGCTTTTTTTGGATCTTCAAGAAGAAAAATGAGTGTTTTTATCTTAGACAAGCGAAAGCCCAGAGCTGTAACCCATCTATCCGCTCCAAAAACCTGACCTTCTGCGGCGGCTTTCGCATGCCTCAATTGCTCTTCATATAGCGCTTCAAGAGTTTTTAACTCATCAAGAGAGTGAGGTACACCTTTAAGGCAAACATGTTCATTACAGACCTCACAGTCACCATTTTTAACACATGGACTTTCGGCATAATTGTGAACACAGAAGCCTAACCCTGTGAACTGAGCAACACCATCCCTATCAACCCCAAGAGCTTTCAGTGAGATGGGGAGTCCAAGGTCATGTAAAACTATTGGCGGTGGCGGCGCTTCAGCAGTGTAAGGTTCTAACAACTGGTTAGCTTGAGCAACAGTCATGACACCAGATCCAATCGTAACATGCCCAATACGCTGAGTTAGACGTGACTTTTGCTTTTCAGTTCGTCCGTCGTAAGCTTTGTTTTGCTTGATATCAGCTCGCCCTGACCATTTGGCGATAAGCCAATCAGCTTCACCTGCTAACTTTAATTTCGTGTTTAACCAGTGACGAAATTGGTGACTATTTAGCTTGAGAGGTGTCCCATCTTCATCTGTGATACCCAGCTCATCAAAAATTGATTCTAAGCCTCTGTCAGAGCCGATAGCATCACTCAGAGAACCATGCCCAAGATGAACCCATGAGAAGGGCTTAGCCGCGAATTCCTTGTGAAATTCATAATTCCTGACTAATGTGATGCAATCCCATACTTTCATATCGCCATAATTAGGGAAATCCAGCGTCTTATATTGTTCATCAATAATAGAACGGAGATCCCTGTAACTAGGAAATCGAATGACGATTCCTGCTGACTTACCTGTGCGCTTATTGACGACCTCATTGTTTGGGAGAATGGTGTATCCTTGACACAAATCCTTTTTCCAGTTGTTCACATTATTCAAGTCACTAATTAAACGATTTAACCATTTGACGTTGCTTCCATATGTAGTCCAAGTAATGTTGACTCCTCTTCCTGATTTACCTGTTTTAAATCCCATTGCTTTCGCGAACTGATTATATGTCAAAGGCTTGTCTTGGGAGCTTTCTGAGTCACTAGCCAACATGAACAGATCAGGATTGTCGTACGCAAATTTTGCAGCAGATCTGGCTGGAGCAGAAATCTCAACAAGTCTTTCAAAAGCTTGTTTAACAACGTCTTCTAGCAAAGCTGGCACCCACTTTCGCACGGGATCTCCCCCTTTGGCAGGATGCCACATCAAGTACCAACGACCTTTATCACTTCGCTGTAATGAATTGACAGTCAAACCATTCAATTCGGTATTTCGGCTGGGCTGGCACATCAACATAACGCAAAGACTACTAAAATACTTCTGGCGTGGTGTCTTCGCTTTATGAAAAGCGTCTGCTACTTGCAACATCTGATAATCTGACGGGCATTTATCTTCCATTTCCTTGCGACTTTTTTCGTCTAGTTTTATGCTCGCGTCAGATTGACGAGGAAACGGGTTCGACCAATCTTGTAGATCTAGTTTAAATCGCTTTTCTTTGATGAATTTCAATACCCTTTCGAACGAAAGGCCGATATTGCGTTTGCCGCCAGCGCCTAAATCACTGCTCCGTATCTTCTGCTCTACGCGATCAATCACATTATTGTTGATGTTCATTATATCAACTGAAGATTTATCATTGTGAGCAGCGTGCTCTTCTAATGCTTGATAGAGGAATACAAGTGATGAAGCCCAAGTAGTTGAATCTTTCTTGTTAAGCGATTGCTGGTAGCGAACATATGCTTTCGCAAAGTCAGAAAAAGGAGGCTGGAAAGGTGTATATTTTGAATGATTCTGACTTGCTCCAAAAACAATCGTCAGCTTTTTTCCTTTTTCCGTCTTCCACGACCACTTATCACATTCCCAGCCATTCTGAATAATGCCTTCAGGGGTTTTGAACTGAATGTCTTCAAACAGACTCAGGTCATTTTTTGCAAAAGCGATAAAATCATCATAATTCTTTTGAAAATCAATTTGATGCTTAGGAGTAAACAGCAAAACATTAGACATTTAAGGCTCCTTCATTTTCTAACTCTTGCTTTCTTGCGTTGCACTTTAGAATGACCGCCTTAATAGCATTGATACTGCGGTTATGTCCTTGCAAAACAAACTCACTGGCTCCCATTTCACGCTTTCGATCTCGTTTCAAAACGACGCTTTTCAGCATTTTCTCATGAGGAGCATTTAACCAAGGTTGAAATTTATTGCATGTGTAGCAATGCACAGAGCCATTAGCACAAAAGCCAAATGTTCCACAATTTCCTAAAGGGTTGCCTTCGTCATTATTAATTCTGCTTCGGGGATCGTTAGCTCGAATTGCGTCTTTTTCACTGTCTGTTAACGTGCCAGAAAAAGCTTGAGCTAATGGGGTAAGATCGGTAGCTAGCGCCTCGTCGATTCTATCCGCCATCTCTTCATTAAACTCGGTATACACGGTGACCTGTTGAGTATCTTCATGCCCTAACTCCTCAGCTATCGTATGCTCGCTGGCTCCAAGCATAGACATGTTCGTCGCATGAGTGTAACGAAATCGACGTGGATTAATATGCAAATCTCCATAATCCCCACCCACTTTAATTCGGGTTGTTTTTAAGGGGCAAAGCCGAGCTAATCTTCGTGTTATTTCCCCTACTGATGGATTTGCACCTCTCGTCCGTAAGCACAATAAATCAGGCGTTTTCTGTTGTATTTCTTCGAATGCACTAAAGTCAGTGAGATTCGATATCTCTCGCTCATTAATAAAAATGGGGATATGCTTTTTCTGCTGACTAGTAAGGCTAACGTTGAAATATTCTTCAACCATTTTTATTGATTGTTTTGCCTGTGCAGTCAGCACCAATATTAGGTCTTCACTCACATCTTTTTTGATTTGGTAAGACCCTCTAAACGTTTCATTACGTTTTTTGGCGTTAGGTATTCGTAAATCAAAGTGCTCAATGCCAGCCTCTGTTCTTGTGAGTAGATCCTCATAATACAGATGGGTTAATTGAAGAGACCGAGCACCTGTGTACTGCAATGCCATGATAAATGCATAGTCATATAATGAAATGAGCTGCTCTGTAAATGCATCTACGTACCACGTAATGAATGCGGATTGCTCCTCCAGTGTATAAGCACCGCTAAACGGGCAACCAAGTGCAACCGCTTTCCCTTTTTCATTTCCTGAAATTTTGAGCGCTGAGAGCAAGCCAACAACTTTCTTATCAACACCGTAGATTTCCTTGTCATGCCAATCAAGCAAAAAAGCACGGATACTCCCTAGCTTGTATTCTGTGTTTTTAGTCAAGCTGCTCTTAAAATTGACGACGTGCTTCTCACCGATTTTATTTGTCACACCAAAAGCAAAGAGAGCACGACACTCTCGAAAAATATTGGACGTGTAAGAAGATGAAAACTCAGCAGCGTAGTCCGCTAAAGCAAGTCTGAAACACTCAGAAAACTTAGGAGTAAGACTTAATGGTTCTAAAAGAGTCAAATTCAAACGCACATTGGTATCCAACTGCCAATTATCAGAATAAACGTCAAACTCATAGTTAGCTTTACTTAGTCGCTTGTCTGTCTTTGACTTTATATCTCTATAATCACTGTTTTTTTTCGTATTAATAGCCATAAACACCTACTTCAGACTTATGTTTTAAATTTTCATGCATCTTTCTCCGCATCTTATTGGCTTGTTCTATAACTGTTCGTTTCAAGTAAGGTCTGCCAGAGTTTAGGTCGGAATGTCCATTCTTCTCAGCTCTAATCTCTAGCTCACGCGCTTCGGTGATTTTATTTTCATCTGCATATAGTTTGGCTGCTTGGGGCTTCCCTTCGGCTTCCAATCGCTTCACTTCTTCTTCAACCGCTTTTTTTTCTTGGTCAATACATTTGGATAGCAGATGGTTGAAATAATGCCTAAAGCTGTGTGGCGTGATCCCCCAAAAACGTTCAAAATTAACCTTGCGAATACGATTAAAAATATCGTTTATCGTTTGTTTTACCAGCGGTTGACCTGATTCATAGCTTCCACTTTTGGCTTTGTGAGAGACAAATATAAATGGATGTTTTTTGGCCGCCTTTGTCTGAAAACGATGTGTTCTAACGTAGGTATTTAGTAAATCTCTCAGTTCTTTCGAGATTGGGACGGCTCTACCAAGCGTCTTCGCTGTAGGCTCATCTAAACGAGGATCTTCTTTACTATTATGTCTGCGTACAACTGATAAGGTGGGGTTGTCAGTGTCAGTACCGATGTCACCAATTCTTAGAGCTGCTAGTTCACTGCGTCTAAATCCCGTTTCATACAAGATTTGAACGATGAGGTAATTTCGAAACCGAATGACAGAGTTACTAAAGGGATTGTGCTCAGAGTTGGGTTTAGCGACGGCAACAAAATCTTCAAATACATCATCTGGTATCCCTGATTTATCTAAAGCCATTTGTTTGCTTTTTAAACGATCCTTTGGCATGTCGCTTTTTAGCTGCGTCTTCATTAAATCAAGCGCATCAGATAACTGCGAAGCAGACGGTTTCTTCTTAACTCGCTCTTTACCACAAAAGTGGAGATATTCAGTAATGTGAGCCATACGAGAGATATACTGAGACTTTGTGACGGTGGGCTTATCTTTTGATTTAGAAAGATGAAATTTGCCCATATCGGTAACATTTGTTTTAATCTGATTTTTGAAGACGCTAGCTCGATAGCTACAATGCTCTTTCAGAGCATTGATATCATCAAGGGTTGGAATGGCTCCATTGTAAATTTCTTCAAGCAGATCTCTGCCATTTATACTTTCCCAAAGTTTTAAGTGTTTGATGGACTTTAGATACTGTTGAATTGAAGATGTTGTTAAATTCTTCCTGAGTTTATTAGTGACAAAGTGCGTTACCCAAAAATCAGGCATGCCGTCATCGTCTAGTAAAAAGACATAACGCTCACCGCTCATAAACTTCTTTATCTCAATCTTCATACCCAATCCAAAAATCAACATAAAAACTTGTAAGTTAATAATATACACGCACAACCTAAAAAATAAACACTTTTTTTTCAGCCAATAAAAGAAAAGGCCGCTATTAGCGGCCTTTAGTGTATTTTTCAACATTTTTTATTTTGTCTTAGTTCAAAATGGAATGTCGTCATCAAAATCCATTGGCGGTTCATTATATTGAGGCTGAGCTTGCTGCGGTGCTTGCTGTTGTACCCTTGGAGCTGCTTGTTGTTGAGATTGCTGCTGAGGTTGTTGAGGTTGTCCCCAATTACCACTTTGTTGCTGCTGACCACCCGCTGCTGGCGAACTTGCACCTTGCGCACGGCCACCAAGCATTTGCATTACACCATTAAAACCTTGAACAACAACTTCTGTGGTAAAACGATCTTGACCACTTTGGTCTTGCCATTTACGAGTTTGTAATTGGCCTTCAACGTAAACTTGAGAACCTTTACGTAAGTACTCACCAGCGACTTCTGCTAACTTGCCAAACAATGCAACACGGTGCCATTCTGTTTTTTCACGCTGTTCGCCCGTTGCTTTATCTCTCCAAGACTCTGAAGTCGCAATGGTAATATTGGCAACTGCGCCACCACTTGGTAAATAACGAATCTCAGGATCAGTCCCTAAGTTCCCAACTAATATTACTTTATTTATTCCGCGGCTAGCCATGCTCTGCTCCGTCTCATGTGTTTCAAATAGCCTAAAATTATATCATGATTTATTCCTATACCCAACGTAATTGAAACCATCAGCATCTAATGTAAAACAGGCTACATTTATCGGTCTTTATACACTCAAGCGACTAACTGTAAGGTTAGAATTGAATTCATAGAGAAGATCACCACACATTTATCATATTATTTTTTGAAAATCACAAGGCAACTAACGATCTATTTTTATGGTGATGTATTTTATCTCATTGTTAAGAATAGAGAGGTATTTACATTAAAAAACCACATAATAAAAGTTCAAACTGCTTAAAATAAAACTTTCTATCGTTCTGCTGTTCCATTCAATTAGGTCACGTAAAGTAATGATAACGTCATCACAAACAACCGTTTACCTGCTATCTCCATTTATATCTGAAACACACCCATTTTTTCAGCAGTTAAAACAGTCCTCATATTTTGATTTTCAATTACTAAATCTAAAAAACATGGTTTATATGCATAACAGTCAGCATAAGTATTTAATACTCGTTGATGGTCATTTTTCTGAAGAGGAACTATTTGAGTTTCAAAATCACATACTAGTAAGAAAATCTTATGCATCCATATTTTTCCATGCTCCCAAACAAGATAACTTGCTATTAATATCTCAATGGAAGAATCTTTCTGGTTACTTCTCAATAGACGCGAATACCGATGATATATTGATAGAGCTCATTGAAATAGATAAAGGACAAAATCGTTTACCACGCCACCTCCTCAGCGATCTATTTCAATATTGGCAGGGTATAACTCAATCAAATGACCATAGCTTGATTGCTGTAAAGTTAGCATTAACACGGCGAGAATTAGAAATCCTCACTCACTTACAAATCGGGCAAAGTAACCTCGACATCGCCGATACATTATTTGTCAGTGAGCACACTATTAAATCTCACCTGTATCGAATATTTAAAAAGCTTAATGTCAACAATCGTAGGCAAGCAATGAATTGGGCTCAGCTATATTTATAACCTTAATCTAAAATCAATCTCATCGACTTTTAGTTCAATGATTTGAGGGGCTTTATTGACATGCTAAATAACAACAATATTTGTTTTCATGACTTAAACAATGCTATGTTAACCCCCATTAAACTACACTTATTATTTTAATCTCTACAAGGTTAAGTCATGATCAAAAAATGTCTATTTCCCGCTGCTGGATACGGAACTCGCTTCTTACCTGCAACTAAATCAATGCCAAAAGAAATGATGCCAATCGTAAACAAACCATTAATTGAATATGGTGTTGAAGAAGCCATTCAAGCTGGTATGACTGGTATGTGTATCGTTACAGGTCGTGGAAAACATTCATTAACGGATCACTTTGATAAAAATTACGAATTAGAACACCAAATTAGTGGCACCAACAAAGAAGATCTGTTGATCAATATTCGTGACACGATTGATAGTGCTAACTTTACTTATACTCGCCAACGAGAAATGAAAGGCTTAGGTCATGCAATCCTAACCGGTCGTGAATTAGTCGGTGATGAACCTTTTGCTGTCGTGTTAGCAGATGATCTATGTGTTAATCCTGAGCAAGGTGTACTGTCACAAATGGTGGCACTGTATAAACAATTTCGCTGTACCATTGTGGCGGTTCAAGAAGTCCCAAAAGAAGAAGCCTATAAATATGGTGTTATTGCGGGTGAAATGATTAAAGACGATCTTTACCGAGTTGATGATATGGTTGAAAAACCAGAGCCTGGTACAGAGCCAAGCAACCTTGCTATTATTGGCCGCTATATACTTACTCCAGATATTTTTGAGCTAATTGAAAACACCGAACCAGGTAAAGGTGGTGAAATTCAGATCACCGATGCTCTTTTAAAACAGGCTAAATCAGGCTGCGTATTAGCGTATAAATTTAAAGGTCGTCGCTTTGATTGTGGTAGCGTTGAAGGCTACATTGAAGCAACCAACTATTGCTATGAGAACCTTTATTTAAAAAGCAATGATACTAAAACCAATAAGAAGTAACCTCACCTCATAAATAACGTTAAGCCGTAACATGCACTTGCTGTTACGGCTTTTTACTGTTTTTTTATACAGGATTTTATTTTCTCTTTCTACTAGCTATGTAATACTTCTACTCAAAGTAATGAAACAACAAGTGATTGGAGTGAGCGGACGCTACCAACAAAGCTGCATCTTCAAGTAAGACGACTATACCCATTCTACTAATGAGAGCATAAAGCATGGAAACGATCGAAATTCGTGGTGCCCGAACCCATAACCTAAAAAATATAGATCTCACAATCCCTAGAGATAAGCTGATTGTTATTACTGGTTTATCCGGCTCAGGTAAATCGTCCCTTGCTTTTGATACCTTATATGCAGAGGGACAGCGTCGTTATGTAGAATCACTTTCAGCTTATGCCCGCCAATTTTTATCTTTGATGGAAAAGCCGGATGTAGATCATATTGAAGGTTTATCACCAGCGATTTCAATCGAACAAAAATCAACCTCTCATAACCCACGTTCAACCGTCGGGACTATTACGGAGATCTATGATTATCTTCGCTTACTTTACGCACGTGTGGGTGAACCTCGTTGTCCTGAACATGATACTCCATTAGCAGCGCAAACCATTTCACAAATGGTTGATAAAGTACTCGAAATGCCTGAAGGCTCTAAGCTAATGTTGCTGGCACCAATCATTAAAGAGCGCAAAGGCGAACACGTTAAGACCTTACAAAATTTAGCCGCTCAAGGCTTCATTCGCGCCAGAATTGATGGTGAAACCTGCGATCTATCCGATCCTCCCACACTCGAGTTACATAAAAAACACACTATCGAAGTCGTTGTCGACCGCTTTAAAGTTCGAGATGGGATCCAGCAACGACTAGCAGAATCTTTTGAAACTGCATTAGAATTATCGGGAGGAACCGCAACGATTAGCTGGATGGATGATAATAGCCAGGAAGACACTATCTTTTCAGCTAATTTTGCTTGTTCTCATTGTGGTTATAGCATGAGAGAACTAGAGCCTCGTTTATTTTCATTTAACAATCCAGCCGGAGCCTGTGAGACTTGCGATGGATTAGGTGTACAACAATTTTTTGATGCTGAACGAGTGATCCAAGATGAAAGTTTAAGCCTTGCCAATGGCGCGATTCGTGGTTGGGATAAAAAGAACTTCTACTACTTCCAAATGCTCAATGCTCTCGCTGAACATTATGAGTTCGATTTAAAGCACCCTTTTAACCAGTTGCCTAAAAAAATTCGAGATGTCGTATTAAATGGTTCTAAAAAGGAAGAGATCGAGTTCAAGTACGTCAATGATCGCGGTGATATTCGAGTTAAACGTCACCCATTTGAAGGGATACTCAACAACCTCAATCGTCGTTATCATGAAACGGAATCAAGTTCTGTCAGAGAAGATTTAGCCAAATATATTTCAAATAAAACCTGCTCAAGTTGCGGTGGCGCTCGCCTTAAAACGGAAGCTCGCCATGTATTTATAGGTCAAACGACCTTACCGCAAATAGTCGAAATGAGTATTAATGAATCGCTCGTCTTCTTCGAACAATTAGCATTAACCGGGCAACGTGCTCAAATCGCAGAAAAAATATTAAAAGAAATCAATGATCGTTTAAGTTTCTTAATTAATGTCGGTCTGAACTATCTCAACTTATCTCGGAGCGCCGAAACACTGTCTGGTGGTGAAGCTCAACGTATCCGCTTAGCTAGTCAAATTGGCGCAGGATTAGTTGGCGTTATGTACGTCTTAGATGAGCCTTCTATTGGCTTACATCAAAGAGATAATGAACGTTTACTCAAAACCTTAATTCACTTACGCGATCTCGGTAATACCGTCATCGTGGTTGAACATGATGAAGATGCGATCCGCGCTGCTGATTATGTGATTGATATTGGTCCGGGTGCTGGCATTCATGGTGGGCACGTTATTGCCGAAGGTACCATGCAAGATATTTTAAACAGCCCAGAGTCTTTAACTGGACAATATCTCAGCGGAGCAAAAGCCATAGAAATCCCGAAAAAACGTACTCCAATGGATAAAAAGAAAACCGTTGAGTTACTTGGAGCGACAGGCAACAACTTACAAAATGTAGACGTATCTATTCCTGTTGGCTTATTTACTTGTGTCACTGGCGTTTCCGGTTCGGGAAAATCGACATTAATTAATGATACTTTTTTTAAAATTGCTCATGCTCGCTTAAACGGAGCCACTACAGCAGAAGCCGCACCTTATAAAAAAATCATAGGCTTAGAGCATTTTGACAAAGTGATCGATATAAACCAAAGCCCAATAGGCCGAACGCCACGGTCTAACCCCGCGACTTATACTGGTATTTTCACTCCGATCCGAGAGTTATTTGCGGGTACTCAAGAATCTCGTTCACGTGGTTATAAACCGGGACGCTTTAGTTTTAATGTTAGAGGCGGTCGTTGTGAAGCTTGCCAAGGTGACGGCGTCATTAAAGTCGAAATGCACTTTTTACCCGATGTTTATGTACCTTGTGATGCTTGTAAAGGAAAGCGCTATAACCGTGAAACGCTAGAAGCGAAATATAAAGGAAAAAGCATTGATGAAGTGTTAGATATGACGGTAGAGGATGCTTACCAATTTTTTGAACCCGTTCCAGTTATTGCCCGAAAACTGAAAACCTTAATAGATGTTGGTTTATCTTATATTCGCTTAGGCCAAGCAGCTACAACCTTATCAGGTGGTGAAGCGCAACGCGTAAAATTGGCGAAGGAACTATCAAAACGAGATACAGGGAAAACACTGTATATTTTAGATGAACCAACAACTGGATTGCACTTTCACGATATTCAGCAACTGCTAACGGTACTACATCGTTTAAGAGATCACGGTAATACTGTTGTCGTCATTGAGCATAATTTAGATGTCATAAAAACGGCTGATTGGATTATAGATTTAGGCCCTGAAGGCGGTAGCGGCGGTGGTGAAATCGTCGCTTGTGGCACACCAGAACAAGTAGCCAAAGTGAAAGGCTCTCATACTGCTCACTTTTTAAAGCCCCTGCTAAAATAACATAATATACCCAAAGTAATTGAAGCTGCAGTAAGGCGGCAAGTAAACGAAGCCCCAATCACTTAGCTAGTCTAAGTGATTGGGGTGAGTGAACGTAGCCAACAAAACTGCAGCTTCAAGTAAGATGGGTATAAATATAGGCCTAAAGTAAGATAGATATAAATAGCGACTATTATTGTCGCTATTTATACAATGCCAGCAACCTTAAACAACAAATCGATAATGAGGACACCTTTCGCGATGGCTACGTTATACACTCAAGGTACTTTGCTTGAAAATGAGCCCCCTCATCGCCCACTAACTCGACCTTTTTTATGGTCATTAGGGCTGATTTTTGTTGTTGCTATGCATTTCTTCCAGCCTAACCCTGGCGGTGCGGGGTTATTTCTCCCATTCAACCTTACAACTTGGATTGCAGTGAGTATTAGCCTTGCTATTGGATTATACGAGACCGCGGCAAAACGCTCTCTACGCTATTCAAGCTTAACGGTAGGTTTATTCTTCACTTGTATCTTATTAACGATACCGATTTTTTACGCCTCAGCAGAACCACAGTATGCATTAACTCGACTAGTCGGCTTATGGGCGGGTTGGCTGTTCTTTCTCATCTTGCAGCAATTTTCGTTTAGTCTTAAACAAAAACAAAGCATGTTATTGCTAATATTAATTGGCGTGTTGATTGAAATTATTTATGGCTATGTTCAATATTTACTTCTCGAACCAGGCAATGTATTTGGTTATAACACCGTACAAAATCGCCCCTTCGCTATTTTCCAACAACCCAATGTTATGGCAAGTTTTGTCGCAACAGGATTAGTTCTTTCAGGCTACCTACTCGCTCGCCAAAAACAAAGTAACGAATATCATCACTCTATTTTGACTGGGTTGCTGTTTGTTTTCCCAATAATCAGTATTCCTTTATTATGGGTTTTAGCATCTAGAACCGGATGGTTAGGCGGCATTATCGGTTGTATTTTATTACTTCCTTATTTAAAGAATTTTTTATCAAAAAAAGAATTCTATTTATGGTGCTTAGCCGTACTTTTAGGATTGGGAGTTGGATATGCTTTAGTGCAAGCAAATGGTGGGAATCAACTCATAGAGCAAAAATCTAACCTTGAAAGCCCAAGGCGTTACACCTTCCCGCAAACATTCGACATGGTGGTAGAAAAACCTTTAACAGGATACGGTTACGGTAGGTTTGAACCGGCTTATATTGTTTATACAGCAAGACAGCACCAATTAAATCCGAGCTACCATGCAGGCTTAGCGTCGATGGATCACCCACATAATGAAATATTATATTGGGCAGTTGAAGGGGGTATTGTTCCTCTATTAGGATTATTGCTCGCTACACTATTAGTACTGCGAAAAATACGAAAAATCAGCTCCGGCACGCGTTTAGCGACAGCGGCATTATTTTTCCCTATCGTCTTACATACTCAATTGGAATATCCTTTTTACCACTCCGCTGTACATTGGGTCATTTTTATCATTCTAATTTACTGGATTGATCAACTTACATCTCAATATCAAAGTGTTAACTTTAGCTCAATCACCAAAAGCCTGCTCAGAGTTATTTCACTCGTTCTGCCGGTTATGACCGCTTTTTATATGCTCTCGGCGCTACACACCAATTTGGTCTTAAACAAGTTTGAGCGCAGCAGGCAGATTAATCCTGATATTTTACAACAAGTATCTAATCCAAGTGTCTGGAAAGACCGATTTGATTGGGACGTTTATAAAACCCAATTAAACATCGGGCTTAAAGTTGAAAACCCGGAATATATTCAACCATTTATAACTTGGTCAACAGAGTTAATAAAACACAAACCTCGACCAACTTTTTATTCGAGTTTAATCGTCGCTTATCAAGGGCTAGGTGAAATGGATAAAGCAAAGGCAATTCGTCATGAGGCAGCGTTTTTATTCCCTGCTGAAGATTTCTCTAAAGTACGTTTTATACCAAAATCAGAAAGAGCATCACAAGCTCAAACTACCGATAGTCAAGCTAGTGGACATTAAGAAAACGATATAACAGCATAAATTTACGACAAAAAACAAAAAGGAGCTCGCTAACCAAAGCGAACTCCTTTTTATTTACGATTTTATTCGTGAAATTTTAAGGTCGTTTATTTTTATAATGTGTCTTGCAGAGCCTTTAAGCACAGTGCGACATTTTCTTTTTTGGCGCTGTAACCCATTAAACCAATACGCCATACTTTACCTGCAAGTGCACCTAAACCGCCGCCCACTTCTAAGTTATAATGCTCAAGTAAGCTAGCACGTACAGCTGCATCATCAACACCATCAGGTAAATAAACCGAATTAAGCTGAGGTAATCGATAGGCTTCATCCACTACATAGCGAAACCCTAATGCCTCTAGTCCCACTTTTAGCTCTTGATGCATATCCGCATGGCGTTGCCACGAATTCTCAATACCTTCCTCATACAGTGCCAATAAAGCTTCATGCAATGCATACAAACTATTAACTGGAGCGGTATGATGATAGCTGCGTTTAGCGCCACCACTCCAATACCCGAGTACTAAGCTTTGATCTAAAAACCAGCTCTGCACTGGCGTAGTTCGAGCTTGAATTCTCGCAATGGCTTTAGGTGAAAATGTGATAGGTGACAATCCAGGAATACAAGACAAACATTTCTGACTGCCCGAATAAACCGCATCTAACTTCCATTCATCCACTTTAAGTGGCACCCCCCCCAATGAAGTCACGGCATCCACAATTGTTAATGCGCCAAATTTTTGGGCTATTTTTGCTAGAGCCTGCGCATCACTCAAGGCACCTGTTGAGGTTTCCGCATGAACAAAAGCAAGCACTTTAGTATCTGGGTTTTTCTCAAATGCCGCCAATACTTTCTCAGTGCTAACTGGTTGACCCCACTCATCATCAACTAGTACTACTTCAGCGCCACAGCGAATAGCATTTTCACGCATCCGTTCGCCGAACACGCCATTGCGGCAAACAATCACTTTATCGCCAGGTTCTAATAAATTAACAAAACATGCTTCCATACCAGCGCTGCCCGGTGCTGACACTGGAATCGTAAATTCATTTTCAGTTTGAAAAGCATACTTTAGCAATGTTTTCACTTCATCCATCATACCGATAAATAACGGATCAAGATGACCAATCGTTGGACGACTAAGCGCTTGAAGCACATAAGGAGAAATATCAGATGGACCAGGTCCCATTAGTATACGGCGAGGTGGGTAAAAACGTTGAATCATCTTAATTATCCTTAATTGAATATATTATTAGTCACTGTAATCAAATTTTTATCACGCTGCAATTAAGTGAAACAGCAGATACCATACCATTGGCGAAGCTGTGAAGATCCTCACTGAATCTGCCTTTTTTAAATAACCAAAAAAGAGAAAAAAATATTCATAAATATTCTGATCATATGTTGACTTTCATGGTGCAAAAACGTTCAATGTCTGCGCTGCTGAAACGTGTAATAGTTTTACTTTACAGCGCAAGGAGAGGAGCGTAACCCAGGCAGATCTTTCGTGGTACCACAATACCAAAACGCTAGATTTATGGGGAGTTACGCCGAGGTGAATAAACGTTGTAGGTGTTTATTACATCGGTTGCTTAGGCTGAATCCTAACAACTGTCACCAATATTAACCAAGGTGTTATATTGATGATGAGCTTCTATGGTTTGCATTGCTAGGCTGCTCAGCTATAGCTTCTATGTATATCGTATACCCTGCTCAACCTATTTCTCTCAACATTATCATACTCAAAGTAATTAAAGTTTCAGTAAGTTGGGTATAAACATTTTCTTACCCTAATTGGGATATATTGGTATTTAAAGGGAGACCGTGCTGTGAGCGCATTTAACGTAGCAAAATTTGGTGGTACTAGCGTCGCTAACTTTGAGGCGATGAGCCGTTGTGCCGTTATTATAGAAAATAACCCATCCACAAAATTAGTAGTAAGCAGCGCCTGCTCCGGTGTGACAAATTTATTGGTTGAACTCGCACTTGGGGTACATAATCCAAATGACCGAGATGCCATTTTTGATGATCTCCGCACTATTCATTACACGGTTATTGAACACTTTTCTGATCAAACCAAAACTAAGCAAGCCATTGATAACATTTTAGATACGTTAAAAAGCATGGCTGAGGCAGCTTCATTTCAATCAAGTGATAAATTAACCGATCATATCGTGGCCTGTGGCGAATTAATGTCTACTCATATTCTGACTCAACTAATTGTAGAGCGTGGAATAGATGCTGTTCGTTTTGATATCCGTGAAGTACTCCGTACCAATGCCGATTATGGAAAAGCAGAGCCTATTCTTGATAAAATCGATGCGTTAGCAGAACAAAAACTAATTCCACTATGCCAAAAACATGTCGTTATTACTCAAGGTTTTATTGGCAGCGATGATGAAGGTACGACGACAACTCTTGGACGTGGTGGCAGTGACTATAGTGCGGCTTTAATTGCAGAAGCAGTAAAAGCCTCCGGCCTTGAAATCTGGACCGATGTTCCGGGTATCTATACGACTGATCCTCGCGTTGCCCCAAAAGCGACTCCTATTCCTGAAATCAGCTTTAGTGAAGCCTCTGAGATGGCTAATTTTGGCGCTAAGATTCTGCATCCTTCTACTTTACTACCAGCACTACGTCACCAAATTCCCGTTTTTGTCGGTTCTTCTCGTGATCCTGAAAAAGGTGGGACTTGGATACGTCAACAAGTAGAAAGCGCGCCTCTTTATCGTGCGTTGGCATTACGTGGCAATCAAACCATGGTAACGCTTCGCAGTCCAAATATGTTCCAAGCTTATGGCTTTTTAGCTCAAGTTTTTACCATTCTAGCCAAGCACCAAGTTTCAGTAGATTTAATTACCACCTCTGAAGTAAGTGTATCGCTAACATTGGATCAAACGAATACTTCTGGAAAAGCACCAGAACTTCCTGTCGAAGCTCGGGCTGAATTAGAAGAGTTGTGCATTGTTGATGTCGAGCACAACTTGAGTTTAGTCGCACTGATTGGTAATAAAATGAGCGCTAAAAAAGGTTATGCTAAACAGGTATTCAGCGCATTAGAAGACTTTAATCTACGCATGATTTGCTACGGAGCTAGTCCACATAATTTATGCTTTTTAGTTAATTCCGAAGAAGCAAAACGTGCGGTACAAGTTCTACATCAAGAACTGTTTGAAAAAATAACTAATCGTTAACTTTCAGAAAATATAAAAAAGAGCGAATCTTTTAGGGTTCGCTCTTTTTCTAACTTAGCTTCGAAGCGTCTCTGGACTTCGTATCTATTTTTTAAATTAACTCAAATTCGGCCCTAGCCATTTCTCCATTTCGGCTTCATCCCAACCTTTTCTCTTCGCATAATCTTCTGCTTGATCTTGTTGGATCTGAGCTATCGCAAAATAGCGAGAGTCTGGATGAGAGAAATACCAACCTGAAACCGATGCACCCGGCCACATTGCGTAACTTGTGGTAAGAGGCATACCAATGGTTTCTTCTACCTTTAATAACTCCCACAAGCTTCCTTTCTCAGTATGCTCGGGGCAAGCAGGATAACCCGGTGCTGGGCGGGTACCTTGGTACTTTTCACGGATTAAATCATTATTTGTTAGGTTTTCATCTGACGCATAACCCCAGATTTCTTTACGTACTTTCTCATGCATGTATTCGGCAAACGCTTCGGCTAAACGATCGGCCACGGCTTGGATCATTATGGCATTATAATCATCGCCTGCTGCCTTATAAGCATCGGCTAAGTCACGCTCTCCAATACCGCCAGTGACAGCAAACCCTCCAATCCAATCTGCTTTACCGCTGTCTTTTGGAGCAACATAATCAGATAAGCAGTAATTAGGCCCTTTAGGTTTATCGGTTTGTTGACGCAAGTTATGTAGAACTTTAATCACTTCGCTGCGTGATTCATCGGCGTACACTTCGATATCATCATCAACACTATTGGCTGGGAACATGGCGCACATCCCGCTGGCTTTTAAGATGCCGTCTTGCTCTACTTTTTCAAGCAAGCCAATTGCATCATCAAAAATACGTTTTGCCTCTTCGCCAACTTCTTCATGTTCAAAAATAGCGGGATATTTTCCCATTAAGCCCCAAGTAAGGAAGAAAGGTGTCCAATCAATATAGTTACGCAGCATTGAGACATCAATATGCTCAAATACATGAACTCCAGCTTTTATTGGAGCAGGAGGAGTATAGGCTTGCCAATCAATATCAACTTTATTCGCACGAGCCGCTTCTAACGTAATAGGCTTAGTTTTAGGACGTTTACGTGCATGTTGATCACGAGTACGATCATAATCCAGATTCAGTTTTTCTATAAATGCAGGACGTAAACTATCGGATAACAAAGCCGAACATACACCAACCGCACGCGAGGCATTATTCACATACACCACTGGTTGATTATAATTTTGTTCAATTTTGACCGCTGTATGCGCTTTCGAGGTGGTTGCGCCACCGATGAGTAATGGAATATCAAAGCCTTGACGTTCCATTTCTTTTGCGACATACACCATTTCATCTAACGAGGGTGTGATAAGCCCAGATAGACCAATAATATCGACGTTTTCTTCACGAGCGACTTTAAAGATCGTTTCACACGGCACCATAACCCCAAGATCAATAATCTCGTAGTTATTACATTGCAGCACCACGCCCACAATATTCTTACCAATATCATGTACGTCACCTTTCACGGTCGCCAGTAAAATCTTACCATTGGACCTTTGACCTTCATCTTTCAAAGCATTAATAAAGGGTTCAAGATAAGCAACGGCTTGTTTCATCACTCGCGCAGATTTCACCACTTGCGGCAGGAACATCTTACCTTCACCAAATAAATCTCCCACCACGTTCATGCCATCCATTAACGGACCTTCAATCACATCAATCGGTTTATCCAGTTTTAAACGGGCTTCCTCGGTATCGGCAATAATAAATTCGGTAATACCTTTCACCAAAGAGTGTTCAATGCGTTTTTCAACTTCCCATGTGCGCCAAATTAATGCATTTGGATCTTCAACTTTCCCTACACCGTTTGAACGATATTCCTCGGCTAATTCAAGCAGATTTTCAGTTGCATCGGAATGGCGGTTTAGTACTACATCTTCAACCGCTTCACGCAATTTTTCTGGGATATTATCGTAAATTTCCAATTGGCCAGCATTGACGATCCCCATGTCCATACCACGCTTAAAGCAGTGATATAAAAACACAGCATGGATCGCTTCACGTACATAATTATTACCCCGAAATGAGAAGGAAACGTTGGATACACCGCCAGAGATCATGGCATAAGGTAGCGTGGATTTAATTTCACCAACCGCTTCAATAAAATCAACTGCGTAATTGTTATGTTCATCAATTCCCGTAGCTATCGCGAAGATATTCGGATCGAAAATAACATCTTCTGCAGGGAATCCTACTTCATCAACTAAAATACGGTACGCTTTGGTACAGATCTCAACTTTACGCTCTCGGGTATCGGCTTGGCCTTGCTCATCAAAAGCCATCACTATCACTGCAGCGCCATAACGACGAATCAGCTTGGCTTGTTCGATAAATTTATCCACGCCTTCTTTCATCGAAATAGAGTTAACAATACCTTTGCCTTGAATGCATTTTAGACCGGCTTCAATCACTTCCCATTTTGAAGAATCGACCATGATAGGCACTTTCGAAATTTCAGGCTCTGATGCACATAACTTTAAAAATCGCTCCATACAGGCTTCGGCATCCAACATACCTTCATCCATATTAATATCGATAATCTGAGCACCATTAGCCACTTGTTCACGGGCTACATCTAGCGCTTCATCGTATTGTTCATCAACAATAAGACGCTTAAATTTTGCAGATCCCGTCACATTGGTCCGTTCACCTACGTTGACAAATAATGAGTCTTTATCAATCGTAACCGGCTCTAAACCTGATAAACGACACGCTTTAGGAATGTCAGGAAGCGAACGAGGTTTCACGCCTTCAACCACACGCGCCATCTGGCGAATGTGCTCAGGCGTAGTTCCACAACACCCACCGACTAAGTTGAGGAAACCACTTTCAGCCCATTCTTGAATATGACGCGCCATTTCACGAGGCTCTAAATCGTACTCACCAAATGCATTAGGTAAGCCTGCATTAGGGTGAGCAGAAATAAATGTTTCAGAAATTCGTGACAGTTCCGCCACATATTGACGAAGTTCATCAGGTCCAAGTGCACAGTTCAAGCCAAATGAGATTGGTTCAATATGGCGCATGGCATTATAGAAAGCTTCGGTAGTTTGCCCGGAAAGCGTCCGACCAGAAGCGTCAGTAATAGTGCCAGAAATCATCACCGGTAATTTAAAGCCGAGCTCATCAAAAACGGAAGAAACCGCGAAAGCGCACGCCTTGGCATTCAAGGTATCAAAAATAGTTTCGATCATGATGAGATCCGCGCCACCTTCAATCATCGCTTTGGTTGATTCCGAATAGGCTTCAACTAACTCATCAAAGCTGACGTTACGAAAGCCAGGATCATTTACATCAGGGGAAATAGAACAAGTACGGTTAGTTGGCCCTAATACACCAGCAACAAAACGAGGCTTATCCGGTGTTTTAGCGGTCCATTCATCAGCCGCTTCTCGTGCAAGTTTAGCCGCAGCAAAATTAATTTCGGCGCTTAAACTTTCCATGTCGTAATCGGCCATGGCAATGGTGGTGGAGTTGAAAGTATTAGTTTCTAGAATATCCGCGCCTGCCGACAAATAATCACAATGGATTTGTTTAATAAGTTGAGGCTGAGTTAACACCAATAAATCATTATTACCTTTTAAATCACTATGCCAATCAATAAAACGCTTACCGCGATAATCGGCTTCTTCTAATTTATGTGATTGGATCATGGTCCCCATACCACCATCTATTAATAAGATGCGTTGGGTTAATAGTTTTTGTAACGACGCTTTGGTGCCAATACGCTGATTTAAAGTGTTTCCCATCCCAGTACAACCTCTTTCCATGTCATGTTGGTTTATCCTACCATAGAAATCTAGACGTCTAAAATAAGTTTATTTCATCAAATATGCTGATTAAATGTTCTTCCTTATTATTAGCTAATGTTGATGGACAAAAATAAATTGACCTTTATCATAAAGCACAGGAAAATCACACAAATACAATTTGTTACACTTAGCCAAGGTTGGTCCATGTCCGTTTACAATACACTTTGTTTTCTATCCTTTGCCGCGATGATTATTGCTTTAATAAACAGCAAGTTCGGTCGTATGCAAACGACTATTGCGATCACCGCAGGTTCAATGCTGTTGTCATTATTCATTTTGATCGCGGGTCATATGGGGTGGTTTAACCTAGTCGACATTGCCTCTCACACGATGGCACAAATAAACTTTGAAGACTTTTTACTTCAAGGGATCTTAGGATTCTTACTTTTTGCTGGTGGATTAGGCATTAAGCTTCCTCATTTCTCAGACCAAAAATGGGAAATTACCGTTTTAGCCCTAGGCTCAACATTATTCTCCACTTTTTTTATTGGCTTTTCACTATACGGAATATGCCAACTGATTCATCTCGACCTCAATTTGATTTTTTGCCTATTGTTTGGTGCCCTTATTTCACCAACCGATCCAATTGCGGTATTGGCAATCGTAAAAAAACTTCAAGCTCCTCAACGAATTTCTACTCAAATTGAAGGCGAATCACTATTTAACGATGGCTTTGGTTTGGTTATTTTTGTGACCATTTTTACCGTTGCTTTTAGTGGGCAAGAGCCAACGACGGGTGGTGTCATCAGCCTATTCTTACAAGAAGCCGTTGGTGGTATCGCTTATGGTTTAGTGCTTGGTCTTGTATTTCATTACTTAATAAGCTCAACCAATGACCACTCAATGGAACTCCTTTTAACTATCTGTATTCCAACCGCAGGTTATGCCTTTGCAGAAGTACTTGATGTTTCAGGCCCTCTAGCGATGGTCGTAGCAAGTATTATGATTGGGAACTGGACTCGCTATGTCGGATTTTCAAAAGAAAGCACCGAACATATGGATCACTTCTGGGAACTAGTTGATGAATTCTTCAATGGCATATTGTTCTTATTGATCGGTATGTCATTACTATTATTTGAATTCCACATACAAGATCTGATCATGATGGGTATTGCTATCCCATTGGTATTATTTGCTCGATTTCTTAGTGTTTGGGTTCCTTATCAAGGTTTTAAACGCTTCCGTACCTATAACCCATGGTCAGTACGAATTTTGACATGGGGTGGTTTGCGTGGTGGTCTTGCTCTAGCGATGGCCCTATCGATACCTCATGATAAGTACTTTGTATCTCCTCTTCATATTGATGTAAAAGAAATCATCATGGTAATGACTTACGCAGTAGTATTATTCTCTATTCTGGTTCAAGGCTCTACAATCATCCCTATGATTAACAAAGCAAAAATTGCTCAAAAGAAAATGGATGAACCTTCAGCTGAAGCAAAAACAACCGGTGAATCTAAGCAAGACTAGCCGAATCTAAAAGTGTTAAACATTAAAAAAGCAGCTTAAAGGCTGCTTTTTTGATGGGTGAAATAGGATTAATTATCTCGAGTAAAGTTATCTATAGAAAAATGGTCCAAATCATATGGTGTTTGCTGGTACACACAATAATTTAACCAATTTGCAAAAAGCAGATGACCATGACTACGCCAACTCGCAATAGGTTTATTGTCTGGATTATCATTAGGGTAATAATTCAAAGGAATCGTCGGATCCATTCCTTCTGCTAGATCGCGGATGTATTCATTATGTAAAGTATGCGCATCATATTCAGGATGGCCTGTGACAAACACATGGCGCTTATCTTTAGTAGACGCGAGATACACACCAGCATCAGAAGAAGTGGCAAGTAGATCTAAATCGGTATGCTGAGTTAAATATTCCGGGGAAAAGTCGGCATAGCGTGAATGCGGAGCAAGAAATGAATCATCAAACCCTCTTACAATGGGATCAAACTCATTAATCACATCATGTTGATATACTCCTGAGAGTTTTTCTTTACGTGTTCGTTTAGGAAGATTATATCTAAGCTTTAATCCAGCTTGAGCAGCCCAGCAGACATATAAACTGGAAGTTACATGGTTATTAGCCCACTCCATTACAGTTTGTAAATGCTCCCAGTACGCTACATCTTCAAATTGAACTAAACCTAATGGCGCACCAGTAATAATTAAGCCATCAAAGTTTCGATTCTTGACCATATCAAACTGACGATAAAAGTTATCGAGATGCTCTTCGGGGGTATTTTTACTCGGACGATCATCGATACGCAGTAGCTCAATATCCACCTGTAATGGACTATTTGAAAGCAAACGAAGAAATTGAGTTTCGGTTTCAATTTTCTTCGGCATTAAATTCAGGATCAATACTTTGAGCGGACGAATCATCTGCGTCGTCGCTCGGGTTTCTGACATTATAAATATCCGTTCCTGACGTAATATATCGGAAGCCGGTAATTGATCGGGGATCTTGATTGGCATTGCACACTCTCCATAAGCAATCTAGACGTCTAAACACCTATGAGTATATCAATCGAAAAAAGAATGTCGAGTGTTAAAATCTAGGGAGTTAACTCTGAAAGTAAATCATTAAAATAGCCGAAAATAATCAGAATTTCGTGACTAACTCCCACCAACAGATATAAAAAAAGCATAAAATCTTTGCAGATATTTATGCTCTTTTTTGTATTTCATTTTAGCTTACAACTTTGTGAAAATGCTTATTTCACAATCGTCAAACTTGGACGACCTTTAGGCTTAGTCTGAGCATCTTGATTTGCTTCAGCTTGAGGAGGGGCAATTGACTCATCCTCAATATCCACATCAACACTGCTTAACATAGATTGTTCTTCTTCCGCGGATTCTGCTTTCTCCAATTCAATGCTATAAGCATCTTCTGGCTCAAACATAGTCCCAGCACCATTTTCACGGGCATAAATAGCTTGGACAGAATACATAGGAACAATCACAGAGTGAGGTCGACCACTAAAACGAGCATTGAATGTAATTGCATCATTGCTCATTTCTAAATTTCCAATCGCCCTAGGAGCAACATTTAAAATAATTTGGCCATCTTGCACAAACTCTAAAGGTACACGAACTCCAGCCATAGTTGCATCAACAACTAAATGAGGAGTGAGTTCGTTATCAGCCAGCCATTCATAAAAAGCGCGAACTAAATATGGGCGTCTTGGCGTCATTTTATCCATATCCATGACTATCGAACCAATCGCATTTCTCGTTCTGCTTCAGTTAAAGAAGCAAGGAATGAATCACGTTCAAAAACACGACTCATATAAATTTTAAGCTCTTTTGAACCAGGACCTGACAGCTCAATACCAAATACAGGTAAACGCCATAATAACGGTGCTAAATAACAATCAATCAAGCTAAACTCTTCGCTCATAAAGTATTCGTATTCAGCAAATACAGGACCAAGAGTAAGTAAATCATTACGTAATTTGTTACGAGCAGCTTCAGCTTGAGCAGGGCTACCGTTAATGATTTTTTCTACTTGAGAATACCAGTTACGCTCAATACGATACATCATCAAACGGCTATTACCACGAGCCACAGGATAAACTGGCATCAAAGGCGGATGAGGAAAACGCTCATCAAGATATTCCATGATGATTTTTGAGTTATAAAGTGCAAGCTCACGATCGACCAAGGTTGGTACTGACTTATAAGGATTAAGTTCGATCAATTCAGCAGGAAGATTATCTTCTTCAACTAATTCAACTTCGACGCTAACGCCTTTTTCAGCTAATACAATACGTACCTGATGGCTATACATATCTGAAGCACTTGAAAATAGAGTCATCACAGAACGTTTATTGGCAGCTACAGCCATTGATAAGCCCTCCAGCATACATAAAATAAAAAATAATGGAGGCCAATCGCCTCCATTTCACAAAAATTAGCAACCGATTTTAGCACAATTGTCGGTATTCAGGCTAACTATTATTATCTGACCAGGATTGAGCTATTAATGCACATCACGCCAGTACTCTTTTTTCAGCAATACAACAATAATAGTGAACAGAACTAAAAATGCCATCACCCACCAGCCAAGAGCATGACGCTCTAATTTAACTGGATCGCCTGAATACTCTAAAAAGTTAACTAAATCACGTACCGTTTGGTCATACTCTTGAGTCGTTAGCTCGCCCATTTTATCCACACGGGTTGAAGTCACGGTTTTATGCTCTTTACCGTCAACCGTTTGAGTCGTATAGACTGGCTCAGGTATTCCTTGTAAACCTTCTAATACATGTGGCATACCGACACTTGGGAAAATGATGTTATTTACACCAAATGGGCGGGTAGGATCTGCATAAAATGAACGTAAATAAGTATATAACCAATCAACGCCACGAACTCGAGCAACGAGAGTCAAGTCAGGTGGTGGTGCACCAAACCATTTTGCTGCATCCTTCTCAGGAATTGAATTCGTCATCAGATCACCAATTTTTGCATTGGGATCTAATATAAGGTTTTCTTTCATTAAATCATCGGGAATCCCCAAGTCAGTCGCTACACGTTGATAACGCTGATATTGTGTCGAGTGGCAGCCAGAGCAATAGCTCATAAAGGTTTTAGCCCCTCGCTGTAATGACGCTTGATCAGTTAAATCATTATTAGCTTTATCAAGATGAACATTACCACCTGCAGCCATTACCGAAACTGGCAGCATCGCAGATAATGAGAAAACCATAGCTAAAAGCCCTATAATCGACTTTTTCATTTGAATGTTACCCTCTCTGGCAATGGTTTGGTTGCTTCATTTTTGCTATAAAAATACAACAAAATAAAGAACATGAAATACCCTAAACTGAAGATCTGCGCTAACAATGTATACAGCGGAGTTGCAGGTAAGGTTCCCAAAATGCCAAGAGCAATAAAGCTTATTACAAATTGAATAATATTGATTAAATGCCATTTGCTACGATAACGATATGAACGCACTTTACAGCGATCAAACCACGGCAGTAAGAATAAGAACACAATAGAAGCCCCCATTGCTGCGACTCCTAATAGCTTATCCGGCACCGCACGTAAAATAGCGTAAAACGGAGTAAAGTACCAAACAGGAGCAATATGCTCAGGCGTTTTCAGAGGGTTAGCCGCTTCAAAATTAGGCGGTTCAAGGAAATACCCTCCCATTTCTGGATTAAAGAACAATACATAACTAAAGAAGATTAAAAAGCCTGCAATACCAACCATATCTTTCACCGTGCCATACGGATGAAATGGAATAGAATCTTTAATATTGTACTTAGAGGTATATTGTTTATGGAATTTGAACTGAGTAGTATGATCGCCTTTATCATCTGGCGCTTTTGGTATTTTAGTATCAATACCATCTGGGTTATTTGAACCCACCTCATGTAACGCTAAAACGTGCAGTACTACCAATAGCAGTAATACAATTGGTAATGCAATAACATGTAGAGCAAAAAAGCGGTTTAATGTGGCTCCCGAGATAACGTAATCACCACGGATCCATAGGGTAAGATCGTCACCAATAACAGGAATAGCACCGAATAGTGAAATAATAACCTGCGCCCCCCAATAAGACATTTGTCCCCAAGGCAGCAAATATCCCATAAAGGCTTCCGCCATAAGAACTAAGAAAATGAGCATACCAAAGATCCACAATAGCTCACGTGGCTTTTGATAAGAACCATAAATTAGACCGCGGAACATATGTAAGTAAACGACGACAAAAAATGCAGACGCTCCAGTAGAATGCATATAACGTAATAGCCAGCCATATTGTACGTCACGCATGATGTATTCAACCGATGCAAATGCTCCCTCACCAGAAGGTACATAGTTCATCGTAAGCCAAATCCCAGTTAGGATCTGATTAACCAAAACCAACATAGCCAAAGAGCCAAAAATATACCAAAAGTTGAAATTTTTAGGCATCGGGTATTCAGATAAATGCTTTTTATAAGCATCCATAACGGGTAGGCGCTTCTCTACCCAATCCAATAAGGCTTGCATTAGGCTTCTCCTTCCTGGTTTCCATTTTCAACAGATTGACCAATAATAATACGAGTATCAGTAAGATATCCATGTTCTGGTACAACCAAATTTAATGGCGCTGGAACACCTTGAAATACACGCCCGGCTAAATCAAATTTAGAACCGTGACATGGACAAAAGAACCCAGAAGAGACTCCTTGAACTTGCTCGCTAAAAGTGTCTGGTAAATACGTTGGTGAACACCCAAGATGCGTACAAATACCGACCGCAACAAAGTACTCAGGCTTTATAGAACGATACGTATTATGAGCATACTCAGGTTGTTGCTCTTGTTCTGAAGTTGGATCCCGAAGTTTGTCACTAAGAGAATTTAGCTCTGCCAATGTAGACTTAGAACGACGGACAACCCAAACCGGTTTTCCTCGCCATTCAACCCGAACGAGTTGCCCCTCTTCTAGCTTCCCAATATCGACTTCAACAGGAGCACCGGCCGCTTTAGCCCTTTCACTTGGATTCCAAGACTTTATAAAAGGCACAGCGACTGCTACCGCTCCTATTCCGCCAACAACCGCAGTTGTCGCAGTCAAAAAGCGTCGGCGGCCATGATTAATAGGCACATTGCTCATCCAACATTCTCCCACTCAGACTGTATTAACTTAATAAACACAAAAGAATTCCCTGATCTTGGCTTTAAAACACACGCTTATAATGTTGTATACGTTAATGCATGCACTATCTGGCTAAATCATAAAGAAAAGCCCTCATAGAGACAAGGCCAAGCCACTTTTCGTAACATTTTAGAGGTATATTTGTTTGTTAACTCACAAAAGCAATATAAAGGTTGGTTCAAAAATAAGAGGAAGGAGGAAAGTAATAAATAAGAAAAAAATAATATGAAATAATAAATAACAAAAAAGCCCGACCGAAGTCGAGCTTTTGAAACCACACACCAGAAAACTGGTGACGCTGATTTTCCATACAGAGAAAACTCTGCAGAAAAAATTAACGCTTAGAGAATTGTGGTTTTTTACGTGCTTTACGTAGACCAACTTTCTTACGCTCAACGCAACGTGCGTCGCGAGTAACGTAGCCAGCTGCGCGTAGAGCAGGACGTAGAGTTTCATCGTATTCCATAAGAGCACGTGTGATACCGTGACGGATCGCACCAGCTTGACCTGAAATACCACCACCTTTAACAGTGATGTATAGATCCATTTTCTCTACCATATCAACAAGTTCAAGTGGTTGTTTAACAACCATACGTGAAGTTGGACGACCAAAGTAGGTGTCTAGATCACGTTTGTTGATTACGATGTTGCCGCTGCCTGGTTTAATGAAAACACGAGCAGCTGAGCTTTTGCGACGGCCAGTGCCGTAGTATTGATTCTCTGCCATTTCGATAATCCTCGATTAGATGTCTAGTACTTGTGGTTGTTGAGCAGCATGGTTGTGCTCAGCGCCAGCGTAAACTTTTAGCTTACGGTACATAGCACGGCCAAGAGGACCACGTGGTAGCATACCTTTAACAGCTAGTTCCATAACCATTTCTGGTTTGTGATCAATCAGTTTTTCAAAAGAGATTGATTTTAGACCACCAGGGAACTCAGTGTGACGGTAATAAATTTTACCCTTCGCCTTGTTACCTGTAACAGCTACTTTCTCAGCATTTACAACGATGATGTAATCACCAGTATCAACGTGAGGAGTGTACTCAGCTTTATGTTTGCCACGTAGGCGAGATGCAATTTCACTTGCTAGACGGCCAAGAGTTTTACCTTCAGCGTCTACAACATACCAGTCGCGTTTTACAGTTTCTGGTTTAGCAACGAAAGTTTTCATGCTAATAATACCCGTTTAATTTAAATTCATAGTTTAAGGAATGAGTGTCTAATAAGAAAGCTCACTCCCACTGTCTAAGAGTCCCATTCATCACCCCTTCGAGTCGTTGGTGCTCTCGGCATTATCATTTCTCTTTTATATTAAGAGTAATAATTACGCCTGCAGTAACGGTGGGTCGCAGGATTATAGGGAAGTGTGAGGAAAAAATCATCTACTTTCGCGAAAAAAGTCTTTTTTTTTAACTTACGAGTGAAATTGAATCAAAAAGCTATTTTTTGAACTATAAAATTTGATTTTTATAGTTCTTTTGAGCGCTAACGAAGTGCTCTGCATAAACGCCCCCCCTTAGAGGGAACAAGCTATTCGTTTAAATTTCAAGATAAATGCTCATTTGAGAGATAATCAAGACTCTGCATCTCTATCAGGCGAGATTGACAACGCTTAAATTCAAACTCTAACTGACCTTGTTTATATAAGTCTTCAAGCTTGACTTCAGCCGATAAAATCAAGGTCACGTTACGATCATAAAACTCATCCACCAATGCAATAAAACGACGCGCTGCATCGTCATTTTCTCGGCTCATTCGCTTAACACCAGAAAGCAGAACAGTGTGATATATCTTTGATATTGCTATGAAGTCCGATTGACTTCTGGCACTTTCACACAACTGGCTAAAGCTCGCATACAAGACTCCATCACATGAACCTATTACTGATACATCTCTATGCTTAATAGTAATATTTTTAGTCTGGAAGCATTCATCACGACTTAACTGTTGATAGTATTGATTTAAATTTTCCTGTGCTTTATCGTCAAGTGGATAGTGATAAATCTCAGCTTGTTCTAATGTTCTTAGACGATAATCGATACCACTATCAACATTGACTTCTAAGCAATTTTTCTCGATCAACTCAATCGCAGGAAGAAAACGTGCTCGTTGCAACCCATTGTAATATAAATCTTTTGGTGGGATATTCGATGTTGCCACTAAAATCATATTACGCTTAAATAAAGCTTGAAATAGAGTACCGAGAATCATTGCATCCGTAATATCGGAAACAAAAAACTCATCAAAACAAATGATATCTGCTTCTTGTTTAAGTTTGTCTGCAACAATTTCTAAGGGATCGCTTGTGTGTTGTAAGTTGCCTAATTCGTCATGCACTCGTAACATAAATCGATGAAAATGCATGCGGGACTTTTTAGGGGTTGGTAGCGTATCAAAAAACAAATCCATTAAATATGTCTTGCCTCGCCCTACTCCTCCCCAAAAATAGAGGCCTTTAGGTGGGCTAGCTTGAGCATCCCGACCTAAAAGCTTGCCAAATAGGCTATTTTTTTTTACCGAGGTTGATACATACTCGACAAATTGATGATATAAATCATCCAATTTTTCAACGGCAAGCTGCTGGGCCGAATCTATCAGGTAGCCAGAATGCTCAATATCATATTGGTATTGTTGTTTAGGTGTCATTCTTGTCATTGAGCCACTCAATACTTAAATAGATAGCCCAGAGATCACACTAGGCATTGTTAAAGACAGCTTTTTCTTTCACAAGCAGTGTTGCCATAGTACCATGTAATCTCAACATGTATAACAACGTTGTAATAAACATGTTAAAAAACAACAACAAGGAGCTTTTATGGCTTTTCTTTATGCAGCAATAGGTTTACTCGCTGGTCTTATTATTGGTGTCATTGTTGCGCGCCTAATGACACCTGAATACAAAAAGCACAAACAACTACAAAAAGAATTAGAAGCAAGCAAATTTGAACTTGAGCAGCACCGCCAAGAATTATCAGATCATTTTTCAAATGCAGCTGAAATGCTAGACACTTTAGGTAAAAACTATACCAAGCTGTATCAACACATGGCTCAAACCTCTTCGGAATTATTGCCAAATATATCGCAACAAGACAGCCCATTTGTAACTCAATCAACAGAAGCAACTCCAGAAAAAATCACTGAAGAGATCACCGATGTTCAGCCTAAAGATTATGCCAATGGTGCAACCGGCTTATTGAAAGAACAAAAAAAAGAGCGCCTTAATTCTCCGAATTTAGAGAAAGTCTCTTAAAAGATAACTTACTACATAATAAAATATAACGAGTCCAAATGCGGCTCGTTTTTTTAGATCTATTTACCAACAAACATGTCATTGCAAACTTATCTTTTCTTTGCTTTCTAACCAATGCTATTCTTTCCCAGATCAATACCTTATTTATTAACTGAGGGCTACATGCTGAAATTTTGGCTTCGACCTATTTTAATTGGCTTAGTAACGGCTGTAATCCTTTTGTTAGCAATGCCTTCGTTACGCCCAAACTTATCTAATTTCAATAAAGAACCGCAAGCTGATAATATTGACTCTGTTCGTATGTCTTTTAGTCATGCGGTTCATCGAGCAGGCCCAGCCGTTGCTAATATTTATAGCCGACAATATGTACAAGGTGATCACTTAAAACTCAAAACTCAAGGCTTAGGTTCAGGGGTTATAGTCAGTGATAAGGGATACATAATTACTAACTACCATGTTGTTGCCGAAGCAGATCAAGTTGTTGTGGCATTACAAGATGGCAGAGTCTCCAATGCCCAATTGATCGGGACCGATAAACAAACCGACATTGCGGTGCTTAAAGTCGATATGACTAACTTGCCAGTCATCCCACAAAACCCAAATTATAATGCAAAAGTTGGTGATGTTGTACTCGCGATAGGTAATCCATATAACCTAGGTCAAACAACAACTTTTGGTATCATCTCTGCCACTGGACGATCATCGGTAAGCGCCGATGGTCGACAGGCTTTTATTCAAACTGATGCCGCAATCAATGAAGGTAACTCTGGTGGGGCTTTAGTTAATACCAATGGAGAGTTAGTCGGTATTAATACTGCATCATTCCAACAAGCAACAGATTTAGAAACATATGGTATTTCTTTTGCCATTCCTTATGCTCTTGCCAATAAAATAATGACTAAAATTATTGCTGATGGTCGTGTAATCCGTGGTTATATCGGCATTGACGGGCAAGATATGAATGCTGTCGCGGCACGGTTACTAGGTATAGATCATGTAAATGGAATTGTTGTACTAAGTATTGCGCCAAATGGGCCTGCTCAGAAAGCCGGTTTAAAAGAGAAAGATGTCATCATTAGTATTGACGATAATAAAGTTATCAACAGCCAAGGAGTAATGGAGATGGTAACTGAAATACGACCAGGAACCCACGTCAATTTAGGAGTATTACGCGATGGTAAACTTCTTACCTTACCATTAGTCATTGGCGAAGATCCTAGAGATTAATCGCTCTTATTTTTAAATCAGAACTACTGGCCACTCTAAACGAATTTGCACACTTAACCGACCTCTACCGCAGGCAGATATTATCAGCATAGGCTTTCATATGACATGGATTGTGTTTACATTTTTTGCCGCTTTTATGCAGTCTTGGCGTAATGCCTTTCAAAGCCAATTGTCTTCAGAAGTTAAAACATTAGGGGTCACACTCGCGAGATTTCTATGGGCGAGCCCGATTGCGGCTCTTTATCTTGTCGTTCTCTATTCCTATAAACCTGCGCCATTACCTCATTTTACACCTGAATTTCTTAGCTACATTATCGCGGCCTCATTGATGCAGATTCTTGCAACAGCACTGATGGTCTTATTGTTTAAACAAAGTAATTATGCTGTAGGTGCAGGTCTTGCTAAAAGCGAAGCGCTTGCAGCCGCTATACTAGGCGTGACATTTTTTGGTACAAGTCTAACCTTTCTTGGGTGGGTCGGTGTATTTATCGGCGGAGTTGGGATCTTCTTATTAAGCACAACAACTGGTATAAAAAGCCTTTCCCTAAAAATAGTACTTCTTGGTCTGACTTGTGGATCCGCTTTCGCGTTAACCTCATTGTGGGTAAGAGAAGCCAGTCTCGCCCTACACTTACCTTTTCCTTATAGTGCCGCTTGGGTATTATTATTGGTGATCAGCCTACAAACGTTACTACTCATCATCTACATTACATGTACAGACATAAGTACACTTCAATCCTTATGGCAACGACCTAAATTAACACTTCTAACCAGCATTGCTAGTTGCTTAGGTTCCATCGGTTGGTTCAGCGCTATGTCTTTACAAGCTGTGCCTTATGTAAAAACCCTCGGCCAAGTGGAAATATTTTTCACCATGCTAATCTCATTCTTATGGCTTAAACAGAAAATAAGAATTAAAGATGGCGTTGGGTTAATACTCGTCGCATTGGCGGCAATTTTAGTTATGTGGGTTTAATTTAACTTTAAATATTTCACTTACAATATGCTTATTTAAATATAAAAAAGCGCCACCGTAAAAACAGTGGCGCTCTAATAGAGTACAAAGTTTAACTCTTCACTGACCCTTTCTTAGATCGAAAGCCATCTAGAACAATCATCACCGCACCAATACAAATAGCCGCATCTGCTAAGTTAAAAGCAGGCCAGTGGTAACTTCCCCAGAAAAAATCTAAGTAATCAACCACAAAGCCATGCACTAAACGGTCAAATACATTCCCAAGAGCACCGCCAATAACCATCGCATAGGCTGGGTTATTCCAACTCTCTTCAGCGGGTAATTTTCGCATCCATATGATCAACATAGCACTGACTACAAAAGCAATCCCGGTAAAAAACCAACGTTGCCAACCAGGTTGGTCACTTAAAAAGCTAAAAGCTGCACCAAGATTATGGACGTACAATAAGTTAAAGAAAGGCAAAATCTCAATACGATTAGTCCATCCATACCCCATGTTATTCATAACCATTAGTTTGATGCTGATATCAGCAACAAACACTAATGCTGCTAGCCATAGCCAACGAACACCAGATTGTTTTAATGAGAATAATACTTTAGTCATTAGGCAAACTTACGAACTTCGCCGTCACCTTCAATGTTAGTTACACAACGACCACATATTTTTTCGTGTTCTGTAATAGTGCCAACATCCGCAACATGGTGCCAACAACGATCGCATTTTTCAGCTTCTGAGACCGTAACATCAACAAATAAACCATCTACCTCTGTTGCTTGTGCATCATCCGTTTTTGCACTTAATGGTTGAACTTTAGCTTTAGACGTTAATAGTACAAAACGCAGTTCGTCTTCAAGTTTATTCAGATTCAGTGCCAATGCATCATCAGCAAATAACACTACTTCAGCTTGAAGGGAGCCACCAATCGTTTTTTCACTACGAGCGGTTTCAAGTAACTTATTCACACCAGCACGAACCGATTGAACTTGAGTCCAAAAATCATTATTCAATGCTTCGCCTTCAGTCAGCCCAAATAAACCATCAAACCATTCGCCAGTAAATACGAATGTTTCGCGATCTTCGCCATTTGGTAATTTTGATGGCATTTCATTCCAGATTTCATCTGCTGTGAATGACATAATTGGCGCCATCCAACGAACAAGTGCTTCTACAATGTAGTAAAGCGCAGTTTGGCAACTACGTTGAGCATGGCCGCCCAATTTCGCCGTATATTGACGATCTTTAATGACATCTAAATAAAATGAACCCATTTCAATAGAACAGAACTGCATTAAACGCTGAGTCACACCATGCGTGTTGTACTCTTCATAAGCCTTCACAATTTCTTTCTGTGCAGATTGTGCACGCCCTACAGCCCAACGATCCAGTGCCACCATATCTTCAGGTGCGACCATATCCGTTGCTGGATTAAAACCATTTAAGTTAGCAAGGAAGAAACGTGCAGTATTACGAATACGACGATAAGAATCCGCGCTGCGTTTTAAAATTTCATCCGACACCGCTACTTCACCAGTGTAATCGGTAGAGGCTACCCATAAACGTAGAATGTCTGCGCCTAATTTGTTGGTTACATCTTTTGGTGAAACCACATTACCGATAGATTTCGACATCTTACGACCGTTGGCATCCACGACAAAACCATGAGTTAACACTTGGTTGTACGGCGCTTTATCTTTCATTGCTACCGAAGTAATCAATGATGATTGGAACCAACCACGGTGTTGATCCGAACCTTCAAGGTAAAGATCCGCACTGTGACCGTTGAACTCGCTGCGGTTATCAACGACAGAATAGTGAGTTGAACCAGAATCAAACCATACATCTAATGTATCGAGCACTTTTTCATACTTAGCGGCATCAGCGTCACCCATTAAGTCAGCAGGATCAAGATCCCACCATGCTTGAATACCTTTTTCTTCCACCAACTTAGCCACTTTTTCAATAAGTTCAGGTGAATTAGGATGCAATTCAGCGGTTTCTTTATGTACGAATAAAGCGATTGGCACTCCCCAAGTACGTTGGCGAGAGATGCACCATTCAGGACGACCTTCGATCATGCCTTCAATGCGGCTTTGACCCCATTCAGGCATCCACTGAACGTTTTTAATTTCGCTTAATGCTTTAGCACGCAAACCCGCTTGATCCATAGAAATGAACCATTGTGGCGTGGCACGGAAAATAATTGGCGTTTTATGGCGCCAGCAATGCGGGTAGCTGTGTTCATAAGCGTGGTGATGTAATAATGCGCCATGATCTTTTAATACTTCAAGTACCGAATCATTGGCTTTAAATACGTGCTGACCGGCAAATAATTCCGTATCTGGTAAGTAAACACCGTTAGAACCAACAGGATTAGCCACTTCAAGATCGTACAGTTTACCAACCACGAAGTCTTCTTGGCCATGTCCCGGCGCGGTATGGACAATACCTGTACCTGATTCAGTTGTGACGTGTTCGCCTAAAATAGCAGGAACATTAAAGTCGTAGAATGGGTGATTAAAGCGAGTCAGCTCTAAATCAGAACCTTTCGCAAAACCTAAGTTATGGAAATGCTCGATATTAACAGCTGCCATAACCGATGTAGCCAAATCAGAAGCCACAATAATACGTTCTGCTGGTTGCTCGCCATTGGCTTCAACTTGAATCAATACATATTCAAGATCATCACGCAGACATACGGCGCGGTTTGCTGGCATTGTCCACGGAGTGGTAGTCCAAATAACAATCGACACATCACCTTTACCTTGATGGCCTTCTTTGCAATCGAACTTAGATAATACAGCAGCTTCATCGGTTGCTTTAAAACGTACATAGATAGAAGGCGATACTTTGTCTTTGTATTCAACTTCTGCTTCCGCTAATGCAGAACCACAATCGGTACACCAGTGAACTGGTTTAAAGCCTTTTAACAAGTGCCCTTTATCTGCAATTTTACCTAATGAACGAATGATATTAGCTTCCGTTCCAAAATCCATAGTGCGATAAGGCTTTTCCCACTCACCCATGATACCTAAACGCTTAAAGCTATCTTTTTGCCCTTCAACTTGGCCAGCCGCGTATTTACGACATTCTTCGCGAAATTCCGCAGCAGAAATCTTCTGACCAGGTTTACCTTTTTTCTTTTCTACCATTAGCTCAATGGGTAGGCCGTGGCAGTCCCAACCAGGAACGTACGGCGCATCAAAGCCAGACAATGTCTTTGATTTAATAATAATATCTTTAAGAATTTTGTTTAGGGCATGGCCAATATGGATATCACCATTGGCATAAGGGGGCCCATCGTGTAATACAAATGATTTTTTGCCTTTCTTGGCAGTACGGATTGCGCCGTAAAGATCTTCTTTGTACCAGCGTTTAAGCATTTCTGGCTCACGATTAGCCAGATTCCCTTTCATTGGAAACCCTGTTTCAGGTAGATTCAGAGTATTTTTATAATCAGTCATCGATTCTTAATTCCATTACATTGGGCGATATTAATGAGGAGTTCCCAAACAGTTAACAGACTGTTTGGGAAATTATATTGTGCTCAAGCAACCACACCCTTGCTGCTTGCGCATCTAATTCTATTTGTTGTTTCAATAGCCCGAAATCATCGAACTTTTTTTCATCTCGAAGCTTGTGTAGCAACACTACTTCAAGTTGTTTTCCGTAAAGGTTCTGTTTGAAATCAAATAAATGTACTTCCAACTGTTGGCGCACTCCATTGACGGTTGGACGATTGCCAATATTCGCAACACCACCAACAACGAATTGATTCAAGCATTTTTCAGTTGAGCCCAATTTTTCAGCACCGAAGACCTTCACTACGTACACACCAGAAACTGGTGACACATTCCGTTTTAGCGGTATGTTTGCCGTAGGAAAACCAATTGTTCGTCCAAGCTTTCGACCATGAGAAACGCGACCATTAATACTATAATCACGGCCTAACATCGCTTTAGCTTCTTTTAAACAATCTTGTGCGAGTGCTTGTCTAATAGCTGTACTACTCACTCGAATAGGCTCTGATTGAGTTTGTTTTTCTGGCGTATGCATACAGAAACTTTCTGTGCTCACGACATCAAACCCATATTTTTTTCCCGCTTGGATTAGATCTTCAAACGAGCCTTGACGATTTTTTCCAAAACGAAAATCATCACCAACCACTAAATATTTCACCCCTAAATTATCAACTAACAAATCTCGAATAAAGGCATCTGGCGTTAAATTTGCAAAATGTTGATTGAAATTAATACACAGCAATCGGTCAATCTTATATTTGGCAAGTTGCACAAATTTATCGCGTAAACGCGTTAATCTGGCTGGTGCTGATTGTTTGGCAAAAAACTCCATCGGTTGAGGTTCAAATGTCATCACAACCGTAGGTAAATTCAAGGTGTTAGCCTGATCGCACAGTCGTCTGAGCAATTGCTGATGCCCTAAATGCACACCATCAAAATTGCCAATACTGAGTACGCACCCTTGATGATGCGGTTTAATATTGTGAATGCCTCGGATTAATTCCATATTCGGTTCTTATTATCAGGGTTTTGGTGCGTTAAACTGGCAAATTATACACACAAAAGCCCTACCAATGCGAGTACAGTAGGGCTGTTTATCAGGATCTTTAAACTATCAATGACCTTTTAGATCTTTCAGTCGAATACCCAAAGCAAGCACCGACGCTAAATAGCCAATCGCACCCAAACCAATCAAGCCTACAAGCCAATATGCACGAGTTGAAATATGCCAACTCAACCACACGCTCATATCGGCTAATTGCCAGTCTAATAATGCAGTCATGACGCCACCAGCAATCATAACCTTAAAAGCAAAAATAATCGTTTCTCGGGATAAACGATATACTCCTGCGATGTGTAAACCTCGATATAATAAAGCCATATTAACCAAAGCAGAAAGAGAAGTTGCCATTGCAAGTCCTACATAACCAAAAAGGTAAGCAAAAATAGCGTTAAATACCATATTAGTCAGCATCGCGATAATGCCATAACGTACTGGCGTTTTGGTATCTTGTCTTGAGTAATATCCTGGTGCTAATACTTTAATCAGCATGAAGTTTAATAGGCCGGATGCATAAGCAAGAAGTGATAATGATGCATTATTAACATCACTTGGCATAAACTCACCACGCATGAACAGCACCATCAACATTGGCTTAGCTAGCACCATTAAACCAATCATGGCTGGAACCCCAAGTAGAATCACCATCCGAACGCCCCAATCCATGGTATCGGAAAAGCCTTTTGATTCGGCATCCACATGTTTACGAGATAACGCAGGTAAAATTACAGTAGCAATTGCAATACCAAATAATCCTAAAGGAAATTCCAATAAACGATCTGAATAGTACAACCAACTAATTGACCCCGTCATCAAAAAGCTCGCAACCATGGTATCAAGTAGTAAATTAACTTGACTGACCGAAACACCAAATAACGCGGGGATCATTAAGGTACGAATTTTTTTGACACCTGGGTCGTTCCAACCCCACTTAGGCTTAACAAGTAACCCTTCACGGTACATAAACGGGATCTGGAAACCAAACTGAACTAGGCCACCTAAAAATACCCCAATTGCCAAGCCAATTTCAGGCTGTTCCATATAAGGTGATATATAAATAGCGGCAAAGATCATCATTACATTAAGAAAAACAGGGGTAAATGATGAAACTGCAAATTTACCTATAGTGTTTAATACTGCGCCTGATAACGCTACAAACGTAATGAACCATAGATAAGGGAAAGTGATTTTTAACAAGAAACTCGCCAGTTCGAATTTAGCTGCATTAGGCCCACCATGAAGCCAGTCCATAAACCAACCAGCCCCAAAAATAGCGGTTACCACTCCAGATCCTAAAATACCGAATAAAGTAACAATGGTAACAAGCACACCTAAAGTTCCCGAGGTTTTAGATATTAAATCTCGGATTTTATCTTTATCACCTGACGCGTGATATTCCGTTAATACAGGGACAAAAGCTTGAGAGAATGCCCCTTCAGCAAATAAGCGACGTAAGAAATTTGGAATTCGATTAGCAAAGAAAAAAACATCCGCCGCTGCACCGGCCCCCATTAAATTCGCAACAACGACGTCACGCACTAAGCCTAATACCCTAGAAACAAAAGTCATGGCACTTACAGTAAGCCCCGATTTCAGCAGTTTTCTACTCACACTTGCCTCAAATATAAAAAGTTGTAACAACAAAAATGAATAACAAATTCTCCACCTTATTTGAAAATAAAACAAAGTAAAAAGAGTTATTCATGGGATGAGATAATTAATAGCATTGGAATTCAAATGCTGATAGAATCCACGCCATCTTAACCGCGTAGACCACACTTCACCAAAAATTGATTTGGTAAAGCTTGGTTTTCGTACAAATCTGTTGACAACCACGTAGGAAAGAGGCATAGTCCTCGCCCTTAAATTGTCACCGAACTAAAGTTTTTTGGGAGTTAGACCCTTGGCAAACAGTAAATCTGCTAAGAAGCGCGCTATCCAAGCTGAGAAACGTCGCCAGCATAATGCTAGTCGTCGTTCTATGATGCGCACTTATATGAAAAAAACTATCGCTGCTATTACAGC
Organism: Vibrio sp. S17_S38; assembly: GCF_014694375.1. Taxonomy (GTDB): domain Bacteria; phylum Pseudomonadota; class Gammaproteobacteria; order Enterobacterales; family Vibrionaceae; genus Vibrio. The sequence continues at coordinate 162,835 of NZ_JAAUWW010000005.1, read as the reverse complement.
TGGCGATAAAGAAGCTGCAACTGCTGCACTAGTTGAAGTAACACCTCTTCTAGATCGCATGGCGACTAAAGGCCTTATTCATAAGAATAAAGCTGCTCGTCATAAGTCTCGCTTCACTGCAGCAATCAAAGCTCTTTAATTTTATATTAAAGCTTAATTGCACAAAAACCGGCCTAGGCCGGTTTTTTTATATCTAAAAATTGAACTCAGAATCTTTAGTTATATAGATTGGTAAAACCAGTCTAGGAACTCAGTTCAATCCCCTTCACTCTATACACTGTACAGCTTGTGTAACTGCTCTATCATGGCTTTTACTTCAGAGTTATGCAGTGAGTAATATACGGCCTGAGACTGCTTCCTTGTTTTAACTAATCCATCACGACGCAACCACACCAAATGCTGTGATAATGCAGACTGGCTTAAAGGTAAAAGTAAGCATAACTCTCCAACCGATAATTCTTTATCATGTAAAAGACACAAAATGTGCAATCTATTTTCATTAGCCATCGCTTTTAAAAGCACGACAGCTTGAGGAAGGTTGTTTTCCATTTTAACTAAATCCATCTTACAACCTCTCAGGATTGGGGATTTTTAAAATCATCAATAAAATTTAACGAAATAAATCACTAAAATCAGCATCACAAACATTTTTCACCGCAGGATGTTGGATCATTCGCTCTGCAAATATAACGTAATATTCTTCTTTTAGCTCTTCAACTTCGCTCACTAAGCACAAAGGTACTTCACCTTTTACTTCATCAAAATAGATAGTAGGTGCTAAGAAAATAACGTCTTTATGATACAGAGCAAAGGCTTTCATTAACGCTGCATCATCGAACTCACCTAATATATTTGGCGTTATTGCATGTCTTTCGAACCAATGCATAACATTGCGCCCCATTGCTGTACGACGTCCGGGAATAAGTAATTTTTTATCTTTTAAAATAGCCGGGAAATTTTGAGAATCTACCACACTAGATGAAAAGAAGCTCATCTTGCATTCACCGAGTTTCTTACTAAATAAACCGGGGCTTTGACTCGAATCAACAGGACAATCGGATAAAATCATATCCAACTTATGCTGAGACAGTTGCTCTAATAATAGCTCATGTGTTGACTCAAAGCAGCGTAAATGAATGCTGTTATCGTCTGGTACTGTCGTCAGTAGAATTTTACTCACTAGCCTTTTAGATAAGGAATCTGCAACCCCTACATCAAACAAAACATTTTTTTGTTGGCTGTAGTTAACTATGTCGAGCATTTCATAGCTCAAACCAAACATTTTATCGGCATAACGAAAAATCATCTGACCCAGCTCAGTGGGCTCGACACTACGACCACTACGCTTTAATAACGTCCCTTTCATACGTTCTTCAAAAGATTTAATTTGCCCTGTCACGGTTTGAGGTGTCAAGAATAATGCTTCTGCCGCTTTTACCACAGAACCTTGTTTACAAACCATCCAAAAATAATAAAGGTGGTTGTAGTTTAAATGTGACATCCATTACCTCGCAAACCGCTAAATAGGCTTTTATTTTAAATTTTTTCGAATAATAAAAAAGCTCCTATTCCGTATAACACGTGGATAGGAGCTACTAAGATTGGCATTTTAGTATCAATAAAATCTAAACCGAAAATGGGTACTTAATTGCATCATGGCATTGATAATCGGTCACATCGAAATCATCTAGGCTCACCCAAGTTTCTAAATCATCTAGAGTCTTAATCTTAGGATTAATATGAAATTGAGGTGCTGGAAAAGGTTCACGCTTTAGCTGAATATCTTTCATCGGTGCAAGTTGGTCTTCATAAATATGGCCATTTACAATTTTATGATACGCAACACCCGCTTTTTTACCGGTAATCTGCGCCATAATGGCTAAAAACACATAAACTTGCACCATATTAAAATTCAAGCCTAGCGGAACATCACATGAGCGTTGAGTACTATTTAAATATAAGGTATCCCCTAATAGAGAAAAGTGATGGCTGTACATACAAGGGCGCAAACACCCCATATGAAACTCGCCTGGATTATAGAAATTTAAAATCTCACCACGATCATCAATACCACGAGTTAAATCATCAACAATTTTTCGTAATTGATCAACCTTCCCCCCATCAGGTTTGGCCCAAGCCCGACCTTGAACGCCATAAACTCGGCCCATATCATCCTCACCTTTACGATAAGAATTATTAAGCCAAGCATCATTTAGGTTGGCATTCGCATCCCACGTTTTGGTGCCAAGCTTACGAAAATCGTCAGCATTATCGTAACCACGAATATAACCAAGTAACTCAGCTACCGCCGATTTCCAGAAACTTTTACGAGTCGTCACCAAAGGAAAAGAATTGTTACCTACATCATAAGTAAGATCGGCATTAACAATGGTTAAACAGCGCTTTCCAGTACGCTCATTTTCAACCCACTGACCTTCATCAATAATGCGTTGGCAAAGTTCTAGATATTGTTTCACAACTTATTTCCCTTTTACTGCTTTGGTGGTTTTTTCATTCGCTGATAATGTCGATTTTTGTGTCTTGTAAGACCAAATCATAATCAAAGCGCCAACAATAATCATCGGCGTGGATAGAATCTGTCCCATAGAAATCACGCCATCAAATAAACCTAATTGAGCGTCAGGCTGACGAACAAATTCAACACTAAATCGGAAGACCCCATAACCGATCAAGAATAATCCAGAAACCGCTCCTGCAGGTCTTGGCTTGCGGATAAACCAATTAAGAATGAGGAACAGCACAACGCCTTCTAAAAAGAATTCATACAATTGAGAAGGATGGCGTGGATACGGGCCACCATTAGGGAAGATAATAGCCCAAGGCACATCGGTGACACGCCCCCATAGCTCTCCATTAATAAAATTACCAATTCGCCCAGCCCCTAAACCAAATGGTACTAGAGGTGCAATAAAATCAGCTACACCAAAGAAAGTCCGCTTATTTTTTCGGGCATACCACCACATTGCGGCGATCACACCCATCAAGCCACCATGAAAGGACATCCCTCCTGTCCATACTTTGAATATGTACAAAGGCTCAGCCATCCAATAGTCAAAACCATAAAATAATACATAGCCAATGCGCCCGCCGAGCACGACACCGAGGAAACCAGCGAATAGGAGATCGGACACTTGTTCACGCGTCCAAGTGCTACCTGGTTTATCTGCACGGCGATTGGCAACATACATCGCAAAAGCAAAGCCAAGTAAATACATTAAACCATACCAACGAACACCAATCGGGCCGATGGCAAAAATAACGGGGTCGATATGGGGAAAGACTAAAAATCCCTGACTCATAAAGAAGGTCTCTCTGTGTTGTAAAATTGAAAAATGGTAAGTAAATGTCTGACCGATAAAGCCAACTTTAGTGCCATCAAATATAAAAAAGGGCCACTGAATGATGGGTATCATAAAGTAAACCCTGATGATATGCAGCACTTCTGCCCTACAGTGACTATATTCTAGTATTTATTTTTTACCCGCTCGGATAAATCCTGCTAGCCCTTTATCTTCAAGATAAGAGCATATTGATTGATAAATCTGGTTACCATACGGTTCAGACAGGGCTTTAATACTTAATTCTGATAATTCCGATACGCTAACATTTCGTAATATATATTTGATTCGAGCCACATTAGAGGTATTCATGCTTAACGAACGGTAACCTAATCCAATTAATATCAATACCCCAATAGGATCACCCGCTAGCTCACCACAAATACAAACGGGTAACTTATATTGTTGGCAAGTATCAAAAATATGCTTTAACGCCATAACAACGGCTGGATGTACATGTTCATAGACATCCGATACTCGGGAGTTATTACGATCTACAGCTAATAAATATTGCGTAAGATCGTTTGTTCCCACCGAGACAAAATCGACTTTATCTGCCACTAAAGGCAATAAATATAACATTGACGGCACTTCAAGCATGATCCCAAGCTGAGGACGAGAAAGATCGGGAATACCTTGTAATACTTCTTGATACGCGCGCTCAAGCAATGCTTTGGCATCATCAATCTCTTGGCAGCCAGAGATCATCGGTAGCATAATACTTAAATTATCAAGTCCAGCACTCGCCTTTAGCATCGAACGTAGTTGGATCAAAAATATATCAGGATGATCTAGAGTGAAGCGGATCCCTCGCCACCCCAAAAATGGGTTATCTTCTTCAATTGGGAAATATGGCAATGCTTTGTCACCACCAATATCCAAAGTACGCATAACGACACTTTTCCCAGGATAAGAGGAAAGGATCGCCCGATAATGCTGAGTTTGCTCATCTTCCGAAGGAAAACCATGTTGCATCAAAAAAGAGATTTCTGTGCGATATAAACCAACGCCATCGACACCTTGATTAATCGCAATATTGGTATCCGCACTTAAGCCTGCATTTAACATTAACTCCACACGATGCCCATCTTTCGTATAGGCTAGTTCAGGCAGCTCTTGCTCTACGAGTTCAGAAAGTTCTTGTTCCTCATGAGACAATGATCGGTATTCTTTTAATAATTGCTTGGTCGGCTCAATAAAAATATCACCGCTATACCCATCAACAATCCCTAACTTTCCTATCAATATATTAGGCTTGATTTGCGCCCCCATAATTGCAGGGATCCCCAGAGCACGAGCTAAAATTGCGGCATGAGAATTAACCGCCCCCTCCAAGGATACAACAGCCAATAATTTATCTCTTGGGATCCCAGCTAAAATAGACGCGGTTAGCTCTCGTACCACCAAAATAACAGGCTCTTTAAAGATAATATCTCGTGCGTCACTATTATGTAAAAAGAACAACAATCGGTGCCCAAGTTCTTTAATATCATTCGCTCGTTCACGTAAATAAGGATCCGACATATCCCCAAAACGTTTAGCGTAAATTTCAATCACTTGTCTTAATGCCCAATCAGCTCGATCACCTTTTTCAATTAACCGATTAAGATCCGCCTTTAACATAGGGTCATGCAGCAAGTGAATATACAATTCAAAAATAGCCAAAGTATCTTTATTTAGCTCACTATCAAATCGTTTACGCATACGGCGAAAATCCGCAATAGCTTGTTCAATCGCAAGCGCCAACCAATCCTTATCGTAATCAGAATTTAACGTAGACGCTGGTGAGACACGAGTCAGATCCGGATGAGTGTCATCCCACCACAAAGGACCGATTGCTATTCCTCGAGATGCGGCAACCCCTTTAAAAGATCGAACCGAGTGACCTTCTAACTTCCATAAACCTTGAGCCTGACTATGCGCAATAATGACCGCTAATTGTGTTGCAAGCGTCACTAAAAAGGATTCTTCAATCTCGCTAAACAATCTAGGGGAACGTTGTTGGATCACCAAAACACCAAGCACTTGGCGACGATGAATAATGGGAGTGCCGAGAAAAGATTGATAGATATTCTCCCCAAGTTCGGGAAAATATTTAAAATTAGGATGTTCTTGAGCTTTGGCTAAATTTAATGGTTCTGCGCTACGGCGTACTAACCCAACCAGTCCTTCAGCAAAAGGAATATGAATGGTTTGCCCTGAAAACTTAAGGCCTTGGGTCGCCATCAGTTCCAATCGATTCTTGCCATTGTTGGCAAGGTAGATAGTACAACATTCCGTTTGCATCGCTTTGCAGGTTTCTTGTACCAAAATGCTAGAGGCTTCTTGTACTGTTTCAGCCTTAGACACTTGTTCAACGATATCTCTCAATTGAATCAGCATTTTGGGGAGTACCTCCTTGAGTGATACCACAATATATACCTATATCAGTTTAGGTATAAACTTTATCCGTTATGTGCCCTTTGCTTAAAGCTGCTGCGTTAATAAACAGGTGTGCCAAGAAAAATCGGCTTTACTCTAATAAGTCTATTAAAGTAAAGCTGATTACTTAATTTATTCATTTATCGACGTGGTTTACGTTTAGCATTATTACTTGGTTCACGAAATGGCATTGCTAACGCAGCGAACTCTTTCATTGCGCGTCGGTAAACATCTCGTTTAAAAGAAACCACTTGCCTAACTGGATACCAAAAACTGACCCAGCGCCACCCATCAAACTCAGGGGTTTTACCTCGATTCATGTTGATATTCGCTTCATCACATTCAAGTCGCAGTAAAAACCATTTCTGTTTCTGTCCAATACAAACTGGTTTTGAATCCCACCGGACTAATCGCTTTGGTAATTTATATCTTAACCAATGACGACTCACTCCGATAAGTTTCACATCTTGTTTTGTAAGACCAACTTCTTCATACAGTTCTCGGTAGAGTGCTTGCTCTGGAGTTTCACCATCATCAATACCACCTTGAGGAAATTGCCAAGAATGTTGTCCGTATCGTTTTGCCCAGAAAACCTGACCATGATGGTTACATATTACAATCCCCACATTTAAGCGGTAACCATCGCCATCTATCACGGCTAACCTCTAATATAAATCTCTGTTACTAGTGATTTTTTCACATATCCACAAAAGGGGCAAATTTCAAGTGCATAATCTAGTGTTTTTTATTACTTAGCGCCCACTTTTAATGATAAATAGACCAAAAAACAACTTATCAACATCGGGATACTCACTATTTAGTATTTATTCACTATTTCTGTGAATAAATGTGTGAAGAAAATGATAAAAGTAAATTATGTAAGAAAAACCACAGAATAAATAATCATCACTCTGATGATCTAATATTTATTTTATAATTAAAAAACAGTTAGATAGAATATTTTTGAATTTAAAAAAATCACCAGAAGATCTTGAGGATCCTTTCTGATTTTTGATCGGTTAAAGATCCATCATGATCGGTATTATCCACATCCATTTTGCTTTTTGACTCGATCTTCTTTCTAAACCATTGTTTATATTTGTTTCAATATAAATAGGTCAAGTAAAAAATGCCTCAATTTGTCTAAAATACATATGGCTTGTGGATAACTTTTATTTTTCTTTTGATCCCGCTAAGACCCTCAAAATATTTTAGGGTAATATTAGACTATTAGTCACTATCTCTTATTGAAAACATCATGCTACCACCACCAAAAACAACACAAGAGTTACTACAACGAGCGAAGAAAATAGCAGGGCAAACCTTTTTTCAGCTTGCTAAACAGGCTGACATTGCGATCCCTGATGATCTTACCCGTGAAAAAGGTTGGGTAGGACAATTACTTGAATGGCATTTAGGCGCCGACGCAGGAAGTAAACCTCAACCGGATTTTGAACATTTAGGCATCGAATTAAAAAGTATTCCAATTGGCTATAGTGGTAAACCTTTAGAAACCACGTTTATTTGCGTTGCTCCATTAACCGGAGTACAAGGCCTAACTTGGGAAGCTTCACACGTAAAACATAAGCTTGCTCAAGTCTTATGGATTCCAGTTGAAGGTGAAAGAGAAATTCCATTAGCCGAGCGTCGAGTCGGCTTACCTTTACTTTGGTCGCCTGATGACGAAGAAAAGCAGCAACTCAAACAAGATTGGGAGGAGCTTATGGAATTTATTGTATTAGGGAAAGTTGAAGAAATTACCGCTAAGCATGGTGAAGTAATGCAACTCCGTCCAAAAGCTGCCAATAGTAAGGTCGTAACTGAAGCCTACAGCGCTTCCGGTCAACCATTTAAAACATTGCCAAGAGGGTTTTATTTGCGCACGCAGTTTACTGAAAATATTTTAAAAAAACATTTGAAACTAACTCAATAATCTAGCTCACTTAGTCTTCATTAATAGCCTAAATAATAAGTAAAACACACCTTCACAACAAAATTTACTCCTCTAACCATTTTGCTATATATTGGGATCAATACGAAAAAGATCATCAAGGACGTTCAATGAAATACCACAAGATCCCACACTCAACACTTGAAGTAAGCAAAATAGCCCTAGGCACTATGACATTTGGTGAGCAGAATACACAAGCAGAAGCCTTTAACCAGCTAGATTATGCCTTTGAGCGTGGCATCAATTTTATCGACACAGCAGAAATGTATCCAGTTCCACCAAAACCAATAACTCAAGGCTCAACTGAAGAATATATTGGTAATTGGTTAGAAAAGTCGGGTAAACGCGAAAAAATCATTTTAACCACCAAGGTAGCAGGCCCAGGTAGACTCTCTCACATTCGTGACAATATGAGCCTTGATCGTCGCAATGTACATTTGGCAATGGACAGTAGCTTGCAACGTCTTAAAACAGATTATGTCGACCTTTATCAGATTCATTGGCCTCAGCGTAATACCAATTGTTTTGGACAGCTTAATTATCCTCATCTAGACGAACAGCAAGAAGTCACCTTAATTGAGACACTAGAAGCACTTGCTGAGTTAATTAAAGCCGGAAAAACACGCTATATTGGAGTATCAAATGAAACGCCTTGGGGTGTAATGACCTTACTTCGTTTAGCGGAAAAACATGATCTGCCAAGAATTATTTCAATTCAAAATCCATATAATTTACTCAATCGCAGCTTTGAAGTTGGTTTATCAGAAATAAGCCACCATGAAGGGGTTGAATTACTCGCTTATTCCCCCCTAGCCTTTGGCATATTAAGTGGTAAATACTTAAATGGTCAACGTCCGGAAGGAGCGCGCTGCAGTCTATTTGAACGTTTTGTTCGCTACTTTACCCCACAGGGAGAAGCGGCAACTCAAGCGTATATTGATGTAGCAGACAAGCATGGCATAGATCCAGTTCAAATGGCATTAGCCTTTGTAAATCAACGTCCTTTCGTTGCTTCCAATATTATTGGTGCAACAACGATGGAACAATTAGAAGCCAATATAAACAGTATTGATACTCAATTAAGTGAAGAGTTACTGAAAGACATTCTACAAGTCGGTGCTCAGTACTCAAATCCTTGCCCTTAGACTCTCGGCCTCTCAGATAGCTAAAAATAAAGGAGTACGACATCAAGGTCGTACTCCTTTTTTATTACGTACTCTGTCGAGCAGTGAGAATCCTACGTAATAGGCGAATACGGCGTTCAGCTTTAGGTGCGCCAGCCTGCGCTTCACCAAATGGACGACCATCCATACCTAAACCAATATCTCGTAATAAATGTTCACTATGCCAAGGAAGGTGGTATTGAGATCGACGAACTTTACGCTTCCACGCATTATTCTCACGCTTAATGTCCGCTTTGACAAATAATGTAGCCAGATGAATATAGATAGAATGACGCATATGTTTTCCTCATAATATTACTGAAATATTTGAGCTAGGAGAAAAACAGATAAAGGGGGATCTATGGCGCCTTTGGCTGCGATTCCCGCAGCCCAAAGGTTACGGAATAATTAGTTAACTCGTTTATTAGATGAGGCCAGCATTGCTACCAAAGTGGCAGACATTACAGCGCGAATCTTAATAATTGCGATAACGGTGGAACACATATGCATAAGAAAAATAAAATGTTTCATTATGTGCCTCCGTTAGTAACTAATTAATCCTGATGGTTTTTATTTGTGAAATTCAATTCACGATTAAATTTTAACCACTTTAACTTTATCTTCAACCTTTAAATTAAGATCAAGATTAAAACAATTTTATAACCTATTAGTAACAAAATATTTGGCAATATATTCGAAATAATCCATTATCCATCTATCTAAAACAACAGATTATGCCAATAAAATAATCCCTATCAATAGAATCAAATATTGTTTCAACAAATAAAACCTTTTGTTTCAGCAGACAAATTATATTTTCCCAATAATCGATACATAGTTGCTCGTGATATACCGAGCTCTTTTGCCGCTAACGATACTTGGCCGTCGTGATTTTCCAAGACACAAAGTAATGCTTTCCGTTCTGAATCTTCACGAATAGTTCTTAGGTTACGTTTATTACTTATTCGTTTTGGCAGATCAAAATTCTCAATCTCGATGACGCTACTTTCTGACATAAGAACTGCGCGCTTAATTTGGTTTATTAATTCTCGAACATTCCCCGGCCAATGATGATTCATTAAATACTTAATAGCTTTAGGGGATATTGTTCGAACTTGTGCATTATATTCACGGCTATTTTGTTGTAGATAATAATATGCAAGTGAATGGATATCAGTACAGCGGTCTTTTAAAGAAGGGACATGAATTTTTAACACATTAAGGTGGTAAAATAATTCACTTAAAAATGCTTTGTCTTGTACATGCGTTTCGATTTCATGATGAGTTGTCACCAAAACTCGTACATCAATCAATTGGCTTCCATGGAAAGCTTCAATACTCTGACTGGTTAATAGATTATGTAAATTTTTTTGCTGAGAAAAAGGCAATGCCGTTACATCTTTAAATATCAACGTGCCTCCATTAGCTTGTTCTATTTTTGATAAAGATCCTGCGGTCGAATTATCGCAATGAATACCAAAAACATCTTGCTCTAAACTCTGTTCAGATAACGCACCACAGTTAATAACAATAACAGGCCCTTTATTACGAGGAGAATATTGATGGATAGAATAAGCGGCAGTCATTTTACCTGTCCCTTGCTCACCCGAAATAATAATTGAAGCATTCGTTAGAGCTAGACGTTTTATTTGCTCTCGTAGGCGCTTCATTGACAGTGAGTCGCCAATTAAACCGGTATGATTATTGACTGAGTTATCCGGCCATATTTTCTTCTCTAATTGAAGCATGCCAAACTGATGGCCAATACAGTCTAATAAACGTTTCTCTGGCATTGGAGAAGTGAAAAAATCGGCACAAAAATGAATAATAAATTGGCAAATAGGATCTGAATTTAATTGATTTTCTTTTATATAAGCAAGCCAACGAATATGTTTATTGGTGGATATTAAACGAGAAATCGCGTGTAAGCTTAAATTCTCTTGGCATAAATCAATAATACCAATGCAAGGACCAACGATTTTATCTAATTGTGGCTGTGCTAATCTAAAATCACCACATTGATAACATATCCAACCAGATTTCCTCACGGAATCAATCCAATATTCTGTTACTCCTCCAATGACAATTAATGAACCTGGCATAGTATTCATCTTAAACTGCCTATGCATAAGTACTTCCCTTTTATTTTTTCATCTAATTCAACCATCTAACAGAATTTTATATTGATGGTCAGAGAAGTTACTATATCGATAAATAAAAATTTCCTTGCCTAAATAGTTCTACAATTTAAAAATTAACGCTTATTAGTCCATCGAATTAACACTATTTTGAAAATACTAATCTACGGATACAAAAAAACCCGCTATCAGGCGGGTTTTATAAAATAACTGATAGATCAAACAGTTATTATCTAGGCATCACTGTTTATTGTTGTGGGCGCATCGCTGGAAATAAAATGACATCACGAATAGTATGTGTATTAGTAAATAACATCGCTAAACGGTCAATTCCTATTCCTTGTCCTGCTGTGGGTGGTAAACCATGCTCTAATGCATTGATATAATCAGCATCATAAAACATTGCTTCATCATCACCCGCATCTTTCGCATCCACTTGTGCTTTAAAGCGTGCATCTTGATCTTCTGCATCATTTAACTCAGAAAATCCATTTGCAACTTCACGACCACCAATAAAGAACTCAAAACGGTCAGTAAAAAATGGGTTTGAATCACTGCGACGTGCAAGTGGAGAAATATCCGCTGGATAGCCAGTGATGAAAGTTGGTTGGATCAATTGTGGCTCAGCAGTTTCACCAAAGATCTCTTCAAGTAACTGACCACAAGTCCAAAAGGTTTCGACATCAACATGAACAGATTTTGCGATCTTAACCATAAAGTTACGATCTTTCACCGTTTCTTCATTTAGATTAGCAATATCAGCGTGATCTGGATTGTAATGTTTGATCGCATCGATCATGCTCATGCGTGCATATTTACCACCGAACTCAACACGCTCTTCACCGTAAGGCATAGAGGTTTCACCCAGCACTTCAACCGCAACCGTACTTAGCATTTCTTCAGTAAGATCCATAAGATCGTTGTAATCCGCGTACGCCATGTAAAATTCCATCATAGTGAATTCTGGGTTATGACGAGGCGATAAACCTTCGTTACGGAAGTTACGGTTTACTTCAAATACGCGATCAAAACCACCGACAACTAAACGCTTCAAATAAAGCTCAGGTGCAACGCGTAGATACATATCAATATCCAATGCATTATGATGAGTAATAAATGGGCGAGCTGTTGCACCGCCAGGGATCACATGCATCATTGGTGTTTCGACTTCTAAGAACGCTTTCTTAGACATGAAATTACGAATAGCCATCACTAATTTAGAACGGATAACAAAAGCATTACGTGAATCTTCATTCACGATCAAATCAACATAACGTTGACGATAACGCGTTTCTTGATCGGTTAAACCGTGGAATTTTTCTGGTAATGGACGAAGCGCTTTGGTTAACAATTCGTAGCTTTCCATATTCACGTAAAGATCGCCTTTACCTGACTTATGTAGGGCACCTTTCACGCCAATAATGTCACCAATATCCAAACCTTGATATTGTTCTTTTAATGCTTTTTGAACATCTTTTGACGCGTATGCTTGAATACGACCAGACACTTCTTGGATCACGAGGAATGGTCCACGTTTTGCCATGATACGACCAGCGATGGCAACCACATGGTTCAATGCTTCTAACTCTTCTTTACTCTGTTCACCAAATTCAGCTTGAAGATCGGCGGCTAAATGTTCACGACGAAAGTCATTTGGATGACCATTGGCTTTACAGTTTTGACGGATATGATCCAGCTTTGCACGACGCTCAGCGATCAATTTATTTTCTTCTACTGCATCTATTTGGTTTTGGCTATTTGATTCAGTCATCAGGTGCCCTTAAATTAGTAAATTGGTTTCTTCTTTCGAAAATTATTTTGCTATTTTTTGCAAGTTTCTGGTTTCAACTACAAACCTGATTTCAAACTTGCTTCAATAAATTTGTCTAAATCGCCATCTAATACAGCTTGAGTATTACGATTTTCGATGCCAGTACGTAAATCTTTAATCCGTGAGTCATCTAATACATAAGAGCGGATTTGACTGCCCCAACCGATGTCTGATTTCGAGTCTTCACTGGCTTGTTTTTCTGCATTTTGCTTTTGCAATTCATACTCAAATAACTTAGCGCGCAATTGTTTCATTGCTTGATCTTTGTTCTTATGCTGAGAACGATCGTTTTGACATTGCACCACAATATTGGTTGGAACGTGCGTAATACGCACCGCTGATTCGGTGGTGTTAACATGTTGTCCACCCGCGCCCGAAGCACGGTACACATCAATACGCAGATCCGATGGATTAATATCGATTTGAATGTTGTCGTCAATTTCAGGATAAATAAATGCAGAAGCAAATGAAGTATGACGGCGGCCACCTGAATCAAATGGAGATTTACGCACTAAACGATGAACCCCCGTTTCGGTACGTAACCAACCATAAGCGTATTCGCCACTCACACGTACTGTCGCACCTTTAAGACCAGCAACATCTCCGTCTGATACTTCAATGATTTCAGTTTTAAAGCCTTTGGATTCAGCCCAGCGTAAGTACATACGCAACATCATTGATGTCCAATCTTGAGCCTCTGTACCACCAGAGCCTGATTGCAAATCAATATAGCAATCTGATGGATCATGATCGCCCGAAAACATACGACGGAACTCAAGCTTAGCGAGTTTTCCTTCAAGCTCAGCGAGTTCAGGTTCAATTTCATCGAAAGTTTCTTGGTCTTCTTCTTCAACAGCCAGTTCCAATAAACCTTCTACATCTTCGCCGCCTTGGTCAAGAAGATCGATGGTTTCGACCACCGCTTCTAATGAAGCGCGTTCTTTACCAAGGGCTTGAGCACGTTCAGGTTCATTCCAAACATCGGGTTGTTCAAGTTCTGCGTTAACTTCTTCTAGACGCTCTTTCTTGGCATCATAGTCAAAGATACCCCCTCAAAACGTTTGTGCGCTCGGCAACGTCTTGAAGGCGGTTTTTGATAGGATTGATTTCAAACATTTTGGCTCATCGCTAATTTGGAGAAATAGGTTTGTTTTAACCCGACGATTCTACATAAATACACTTGAATTTCACAGTGTTTTCAGATCACTATTTATACTCGTCTGACTTGAAGATGCCGCTTTGTTGGTATTCTCATTCTGCCTAATCACTTAGGATCGTTAATCTAATGGGGCTTCTTTTATTTCCCATCTCACTGCAACTTCAATTAGTTGGGTATAGCCTCTAAATGATCCACCATTAATTGCAATGATTGGTTACCTCTAAACTCATTAATATCGAGCTTATACGCTAAATGAACAGTTTTAACGGAAGTATCAGGCCAGCGGCGTAAATCAATATTAAAAGCGATGGCATCAATCATAATATTAGTGCGATTACCTTGCCCTTCTTGATTTGAAAAAATAGGTTCTAGCATCATTTTCAAATGCTTTTCACCCACCAGTTTTTGATGAAGCAACTTAAACTCACCATCAAATACAGGTTCAGGAAAAGCTTGTCCCCACGGGCCACCAGCTCGTAATATTTCAGCGGTTTGCATAGAGAACTCTTCAGGAGACAATTCGCCATCGGATAATATTACACCTTTAAGGTCGGATTCATCCAACTCGGAGCGAACCGCTTGATCAAATAATTGGCTGAAGTGTTGATATTGATCGCGTTGAATTGTTAGGCCGGCAGCCATCGCATGACCACCAAATTTAATGATCACACCTGGATTTTGAGTATCAATTCGATCTAATACATCACGCATATGTAAACCAGCAATTGAACGGCAAGATCCTTTTATGACTGCAATACCTTGGTTATCTTCGCCACCGTCAGCAAATGCAATCACTGGTCGATAAAATTCATCTTTAATTCTCGAGGCTAAAATGCCGATTACACCTTGGTGCCAATCAGCTTGATATAAAGTCACCCCGTACGGCAATTGGCTGTCTTTAGCTAAGCAATCTTTACCATTAAGTAATCGTTCACAAAATGCCATCGCTTCTTGCTTCATGCCTTGCTCAATCTCACGGCGCATTTGATTTAAACCATCAAGCTCACTGGCCATTCTTCTTGCTGCATGGATATTGTTACAAAGCAGTAATTCAACCCCATACGACATATCTTCTAAACGGCCGGCAGCATTGAGCCTTGGACCTAATGCAAAGCCAAAATCGGAGGCGACTAATTTTTTTGCATCTCGCTTTGCCACCTCAATAAGCGCTTGAATGCCTGGCCGAGCTTTTCCGGCGCGAATACGTTGCAAACCTTGATGTACTAAAATGCGGTTGTTTTCATCTAAAGCCACAACATCAGCCACCGTGCCAAGCGCAACAAGATCAAGCAACTCCGCTAAGTTTGGCTCAGCAATATTCTGTTCAGCAAACCAATTTTGTTGACGCATTTGTGCTCGCAACGCCAACATAAGATAAAAAGCAACACCAACGCCAGCTAAGGCTTTAGACGGAAATGAACATTCTTGCAAATTAGGATTCACCATGGCATCCGCATTGGGTAATTCATATCCCGGCAAATGGTGATCGGTCACAATGACTTTTAAGCCTTGCAGCTTGGCATAAGCAACACCATCAATTGAGGAAACACCATTATCCACAGTCATGATCACTTGCGCGCCAAGTTCGATAGCTTGATCAACCACTTCAGGGCTTAATCCGTAACCATCTTCAAATCGATTAGGGACTAAATAATCCACATTATTACTGCCAAGCATACGGATCGCTAATACCGATAATGCCGAACTGGTGGCTCCATCGGCATCAAAATCTCCGACTACAATAATGCGTTGATTAGTTTTAATTGCCTCAAATAACAGCTCAACTGCAAGAGTAATGCCATGCAACGATTGGTAAGAATGTAGCCCTTTCGCCCCTCTTTCTAATTGTGTCGCATCGGTAATATTACGATTCAAATAAAGGCGTCGAAGCAATGCCGGAATAGAATCTGGTAATAATGCAACATCAACATCTGGGCGTCGGGTAATAGCAGTCATAAATAATAGCGTTCTTTATTGAGAAGAAATCAAGTGGTAATGAATGACATAGAGAGCATTAAGATCCGGATAAATATCTGAGATTACGGTTTTTAATTCATCTAGTGTCATGTTCTCTTGCTGCGCATGAAATTCATTCAGGTTGGAAAACAAAATCGGTTCCACAGAATCAATTTGAAGCTGACAGAAAACACGACCTTGCTCTAAAGTTGAAACCGTCACCACACTATTGGGTACATAATGACTCTCAG
This sequence comes from Vibrio sp. S17_S38, assembly GCF_014694375.1. GTDB lineage: Bacteria > Pseudomonadota > Gammaproteobacteria > Enterobacterales > Vibrionaceae > Vibrio. The sequence goes on along the minus strand of NZ_JAAUWW010000005.1, from coordinate 146,606 downwards.
CTTCATCTCGAATAGTAATAGTTTTCTTACCAGCCAGAATATCAGATTCAAAGCGAGCAAAAAAAGTCATCTCTGTTGGTTGTTCTTGATTGGTCAATGGTGATTCAGCACTCATTATCTCATCGACTCCAACGTTTTAATTAAATCGCTTGGCGGTAAGTAACCACCAACTAACTGACCATTGGAAAGCAAAATAGCAGGTGTACCGCTAATGCCCACTAGCGCACCAAAGGCATATTGGTCTTCAATCATTTTCTGGCATGTCGGTAAGTTTTTACTATCAAAATCAAAACTACGATTTAATTTAACCGCGTCCAGAGCCGATTTCTTATCATCGGCACACCACACTTTTGCCATACTAGAGGCAACATCACCTCTTGGTCCTTGGCGTGGGTAAGCCATATAACGCACGGTAATACCTAAATCATTGTAACCTTGCATATCTTTGTGCAACTTAACGCAATAACCGCAAGTAATATCGGTAAATACTGTCACCACATATTTTTCATTTTTTGCTTTATAGACAATCATATCATCGGCAAACTTTTCGACCATTTGGGCATATTTCTTCGCCATTAAGTCAGTGAAATTACCTTCTTTGTCTAACGAGTACAGTTTACCTTGCAGAAAATAATCACCATTTGCGGTGACATAAAAAACACCTTGGCTTGTCGTCACTTCAGCAAGCCCTGCAATGGGAGAGGCTTGGATCTCCGTAGCATTTAAACCTAGCTTGCTAAAACGTGAGGCAATTTCTTGCTTATTTATTGTGTTATCAACTGATTGACTATCGGCCGCTTGCGTCATAAATGAAACACAAGCAAGCAATGCCATAAAACTGTGACGAATAAAGACTGAATAACGCATGATTCACCTTACCAATTTGAAATAAAATATTAGAATAAAAAGGATTAAGCGCGTGGATGATGCTCTTGATGGATTTGTTTCAATCGCTCCGTGGCAACATGAGTATAAATTTGTGTGGTCGATAAGTCACTATGGCCCAACAGCATTTGTACCACACGAAGATCCGCCCCATGATTCAATAAGTGCGTTGCAAAAGCATGACGCAATACGTGAGGTGATAAGGCTTCTGTATCAATCCCAGCATGCACGGCATAAAATTTAATACGGTGCCAAAAGGTTTGCCTTGTCATTTGTCTAGCTCGTTTACTAGGAAATACCACATCAGAGCTTTTCTCCCCTAACAATGCTGGTCGACCTTGCTCTAAGAAGGTTTCAATCCACTCAATCGCATTCTCTCCCATAGGAACTAATCGCTCTTTACCACCTTTACCAATCACTCTTACTACGCCTTGACGCAAGTTCATATTTTCCATTGTGAGACTAATTAATTCAGTCACACGTAACCCCGTAGCATACAATAATTCCAGCATAGCTTTATCACGTAGCTCAATCGGGTCCTCCACAATAGGTGCCATTAAAAGATCATCAATTTGTTGCTCAGATAAATCTTTAGGTAAACGCTTGGGTAATTTCGGCATTAGTAATAATGAACTAGGATCATCTTCACGGACTTTTTCACGAGTTAAATATTGAAAAAATCGACGGATAGCTGAAAGCATCCTAGCTCGAGTCGTTTGTTTATAGTCTTTATCAACTAACCAAGCCTGATACGTTTGAAGATCAAGGTGTTGAATCGTCAACCAAGTCAGCGATGAATCCATCATCCACCCAACTAAACGATCTAAATCGTGACGATAAGACTGTAACGTATTTTCAGATAATCCCTTTTCTAGCCAAATCGCATCTAAAAAGCGCTCAACTAAAATTAACTCCGCTTGTTTTACCTCCACGACCTAACCTCATAAATGACTTTTACCGATGCAAGCGAGGTTACGGCAGACGATCTGTAATTACCACCCTTTTTGATTTGATATTTGCTAGAATACTCATCCATATCATTCATCACTTGCAAAGATTTATTTATGAAAATTGGTCTATTCTATGGCTCCAGCACTTGTTATACCGAAATGGTTTCTGAAAAAATCCGCGCCATCATGGGTGAGGATTTAGTTGATATCTACAATATCAAAGACACACCAGTCGCGACTTTACAAGATTATGATTTTCTTCTCCTTGGCATATCAACATGGGACTTTGGAGAAATCCAAGAAGACTGGAACGCGGTGTGGCAACAACTTGATGGACTAACGTTAAACAATAAACATATTGCTTTATTTGGGCTTGGCGATCAGGAAGGTTATGGAGAATGGTTTTTAGATGCGATGGGATTATTGCATGATGAATTACAAGCCACCGGTTGCCAATTCTTAGGTTACTGGCCAAATGAAGGTTACCTATTTGAACAATCTAAAGCGCTAACCGAAGACAAACAATTCTTTGTCGGTTTGGCATTAGATGAAGATTCACAATACGAACTTACAGATGATCGTTTAGCCATTTGGTGCGAACAAATCCTCATTGAATATCACGACAGCTTGTAAAACCTTGCATCTAAATGTCGAATAAAAAGGCTTAATGATTGAACATTAAGCCTTTTTTAAGCATTCATTTTTATAACATCATCGTATTATTTCAATGCTTTAAACTACTTCAGCTTCGCTATTGACTGATACTTCATCTTCTTGGTCGTCCACTTTTTTCGGAACAATTAACATAAAAAAGATAGTAACCAGTGTCGGCAACATCCACGCCATACCATAATCAAATAGTGGCAAGAACTTCAAGGCTGACATATCAATACCCACCACTTTACCTGCATCAATTAAGGCAAAGAGTAGCGAGATTAATACAACAGCTCGATAGGCTAATGGGCGATTCGGCAAACGAAAACGAACTAACGTTAGGAAAACAATCGCAATCGCGACCGGATATAATGCAAACAATACCGGCACAGATAATGTGATCAGCTGTGACAATCCAACATTAGCCACTAACGCACAAACCGAACCGACGACCACAACCCAAGCTTTATAGCTTATTGGCGTTAATGAACTAAAGTAATCGGCACAAGCGGAAATCAAACCAATCGATGTTGTTAAACATGCTAACAATACAATGGTTGATAAAACGAACTGCCCTTCAGTACCAAATAATGCTTGCACATAAATACTCAGAATCGCGCCACCATTATCTAAACCAGAAGCAATAGAGTTACTGGTTGCCCCCAAATAGAACAATGAGATATACACCAAAGCCAAACCTGTAGCCGCAATAAATGCAGCATAAATAACGTATTTCGTTACCGCAGATTTTTCAATAATTTTTTTACTGCGTAGTGCTTCAATTATCAAAGTACCAAACATCAAAGAAGCAAAGGTATCCATGGTATTATAACCATCAAGAAAACCTGTACTGAAGGGCTGCTGAATATAATTAGCTTGAGCGGCTAAGATCTCACCTTGTGGATTCAAAAATACCATCACAGATAAAATCGCTAAACCCAGAAATAAAACGGGTGTCAGCACCTTACCAATCACATCAAGCAACTTACCTTGTGACCAAGAAAAAGAGATAGCGACCACAAAAAAGACGATAGAAAAGAAGGTTAATTGCATTTGTGACGGATTATCTAAAAATGGTTTAATTCCCATTTCATAAGCCACTAAACCAGTACGAGGAGCAGCAAACGCAGGGCCAATAATAATAAAGAACAATACAGCGACAATGGTTGCAGTCTTTTTAGGTAAATCTTGCGTCAATTTATCCCATCCACCACCAACGACAGCAATCGCGATAATCCCTAATAAAGGCAATCCAACCGCCGTGCTTAAAAAGCCAAACATGGTAGGCATAAGCTCATCACCAGCCAATTGACCTGCAAGAGGTGGAAAGATAATATTTCCAGCACCTAAAAAGAATGCAAACAACATAAAGCCTAAAGCAATAATATCGGTTATTTTTAACTTTTGGTTCAAAATAAACCCTTAACAAAAAAAGTGGATATAAAGGTGCAATTGAAAATGTAACAATCTCACCATTACAACAGGAGCAAGATAATGGCGAAAAAAGAGATAATCCGCAACCTTTCGACAAAAAACAAAACTATATAGCAAATTTAAAACCAATAGGCAGTTCTAAAAACCACATTGTGAGCATTTAATCAGAGTAAAAAACTTAACAATCTTGATCAATCCTGCATAAAAATCAAGATAAAAAACCAACAATTACATAACAAATAGCATATATAACTAATTAAACCTTAAGCATTGATATGACGAATAAAATGAAGAGCTTTACTTTCAAGCAATTTTCAATATCCAGAGGCCACTCTGGTATGGCAGTCAGTACCGATGGTGTGTTACTCGGAGCTTGGGCACAGTTACAGAACGAACATCAAATCCTCGATATTGGAACGGGAACCGGTTTATTAGCATTAATGTGCGCGCAGCGAAGTAGTCAAAGCCAAATACACGCAATCGATATTGATGAAGGTGCAACTCAAGCCGCGCAACATAACGTCACACAAAGTCCTTGGGCTGATAGAATACAAGTACAACAAGGTAATATTACCGAAGCTAAATTTGAAAAAAGCTTTGATCGTATTATTTGTAATCCGCCTTATTTTACCTCTGGGGAGCTCGCTTTAGATCACGCACGTGCCCAAGCTCGCCATACTATAACTTTATCTCATCAAGCATTATTAACTGCATGCAAAAGAAACCTAACGAAAAAAGGCAAAGCCAGTTTTATCTTACCGAAAGTGGAAGGGACTGCTTTTATTGAATTAGCACTATCTCAATATTGGTTTTTAAGCCGCTTATGCCATGTTCATACCACGTCTAAAAAAGCTAGCTATCGACTATTATTGGAATTAACACTTATCCCCACCGAAATAGAGTCAAGTGAATTGGTGATACATCAAGATAATCAATACAGCGAGGCGTTTATTACTCTTACTCAAGCCTTTTACTTAAAGATGTAACTTTTAGCTCTTTGGGTATATAATGCGCGACCGTTTTACCATCCCTATTTATTGCGAGTGGTAACATCCATAACCACACGCTTGCTGGAGAATATACGTGATCAGAACTTTTGCTGAACTCGAACTAGACCAAAACCTTATTTCTGCTATTGAAGATATGGGGTTCGAGCGTCCAACTCAAATTCAATCTGAAGCTATTCCACAAGCACTTGAAGGTAAGGATATTCTTGCCTCTGCACCAACGGGTACGGGTAAAACAGCTGCATTTGTTCTGCCAGCATTACAGTTTTTACAAGATTTTCCTCGTAAGCGTGCCGGCCCTGCTCGAGTATTGATCTTAACACCTACCCGCGAACTTGCGATGCAGGTAGCAGACCAAGCTCGTGCATTAGCGAAAAATACTAGCTTAAATATCTTCACCATTACTGGTGGGGTAATGTATCAAGATCACGCAGATATTCTGGCAACAACACAAGATATCGTAGTAGCAACACCTGGCCGTTTGATGGAATATATTGAAGCCGAACGCTTCGATTGTCGTGCGATTGAATGGCTAATTTTGGACGAAGCGGACCGTATGCTGGATATGGGCTTTGGCCCTGTAGTTGATCGCTTATCGGCTGAGTGCCGCTGGCGTAAACAAACCCTTTTATTCTCAGCCACACTTGAAGGCAAAGGCGTTGAAGGGTTCACGGCCGATCTTCTTAAAGATCCCGTCAGACTTGAAGCCGATCCTTCACGTCGTGAGCGTAAGAAAATCACGCAGTGGTATCATCGCGCTGATTCCTCTGTGCATAAATTATCATTACTCAAACATATTTTGACTGAGCAAGCTGAGCGCACCATTATTTTTGTTAACACCCGTGAGCGCCTTGCTGCTCTACGTGGACAATTAGAAAGTGCCCAGATTATCTGCTCATGGATACAAGGAGAAATGCCTCAAGATCGTCGAAACAATGCGATCACTCGCTTTCGTGAAGGGGAAGTAAATATCCTCATCGCCACAGATATTGCCGCTAGAGGTATCGATTTACCGGATGTTAGCCATGTCATTAACTACGATATGCCTCGTACCGCCGATGTCTATTTACACCGTATTGGGCGTACTGCTCGAGCAGGTAAAAAAGGTAATGCTATTTCAATCGTTGCCGCACACGATCAAGAGATGATTGAACGTGTCATGCGTTATATCAAAGAAGAAATTAAAGAGCGTTATGTTAAAGGTATGCGCCCAGAGCACAAAAAACCAGAATTGAAAAAGAAAAATAAAAAGAAAGTCAAAGCTGCTGCTGCCGCGAAGAAAAAGACGCCAGTAAAGAAGAAAAAGAAAGCTTAAGCTGAAATATAGCTTAGAGATATATCTAAAAAGGGAGCATGTATTTGCTCCCTTTTTAATGACAATGTTACTCACTAAAGTGGCATATACCTAAAGTGATTGAAACTGAAGCTTAAAGTAATACGGGTATCAACTACTTCAGCTCTTCTCGTTTGAAAACTAATTCTGTTGCCGTTGATTCAGCTTCCACAAAATAATATCCCGCAATATCAAACTGTTTTAATTGTTCCAATGTATTCACTTCATTTTCAATAATATAGCGCGCCATCATACCGCGAGCTTTTTTAGCATAAAAACTGATCACTTTATAAGTACCATTTTTACAATCTTTAAACGCCGGTGTAATGATAGTTCCATCGACCTTCTTCGGCTTCACGGCTTTAAAATATTCATTCGACGCTAAGTTAACCAATGTAGAATCACCTTGGGCTGCCAATGCTTGATTAACAGCATCGGTAATAATATCACCCCAGAATTGATACAAATTAGTTCCACGTCCATTAGCAAGACGAGTCCCCATTTCAAGGCGATAAGGTTGCATTAAATCCAAAGGCTTTAAAAGTCCATATAGACCAGACAACATACGCAAATGTGACTGTGCAAATTCAAGGTTGATATCGGAAAGACTCTCAGCATCCAAACCGGTATACACATCACCTTTAAAAGCAAAAATAGCTTGGCGAGCATTATCGAAATCAAAGGTTGGTCGCCATTGCTCAAAACGAGCCACATTCAAACCTGCAATTTTGTCACTGACCTTCATTAAGCTTGAAATGTCGTTAGGCGTAAGCTTGCGGCACACATCAACCAATTCTGCCGAATGCTCAACAAACTCTGGCAGCGTATGCTTTTGAGTGCTCAGTGGTGAGTCATAATCCAATGTCTTTGCAGGGGAAACCAAAATCAGCATAATTCATCCGTTCATTGAGAAGATTGACGCTTAATATAACAAAAAAAACCGCACATCACTGTACGGTTTTTTCTATTACTGCAATAACGCTCAATAACACAAGCAAGAGATTATTTATTCTCTTCTTTCCCCCATACACCGGGTTCGATTTGTGACATCAATTCAGGAAAATCATCCGCTTTAAAAGTGGGTAATTTACCTTCATCTAATTGCTTATTGTAATCTTTCGCCAGTTTAATCACGATGCCTGAAAGCAGAATAATAGCGACCAAGTTAACCATCGCCATTAATCCCATAGATGCATCAGCCAAAGCCCAAACGGTTGGAAGCGTCGCTAAAGAGCCAAACATCACCATTCCTAAAACAATCACACGAAAGATGTTTTTAGCATAACGTGACTTTTTGAAGATAAACATAATGTTACCTTCGGCGTAAGAATAGTTAGCAATGATTGAGGTGAATGCAAAGAAGAAAATAGCAATCGCAACAAACACTTTACCCCATTCACCTACTTGAGAACTTAATGCATTTTGAGTCAGTATAATGCCAGTTACTTCACTATGAGGAACATATTCACCTGATAATAAAATAATAGATACCGTCGCAGTACAAATCACAATCGTATCCACAAACACACCGAGCATTTGTACATAACCCTGTGATGCAGGGTGTGGTGGATAAGGCGTTGCAGCAGCTGCCGCATTTGGCGCAGAACCCATACCTGCTTCATTGGAGAACAAACCACGAGCCACACCAGTTTTAACTGCATTCATGACTGCATAACCGACACCACCAGCGGCGGCTTCTTGTAGGCCAAATGCGCTCTTAAAGATAAGCTCTAATGCACCAGGAACTCGGTCTAAATTCATAGCAATAACAATCACAGCTAAAATTAAGTAGAAAATAGCCATGATAGGAACAAGAATTTCAGCGGTACGGGCAATTTTACGAATACCACCAAAAATAACAAATCCAGACAACACGACCAAAACGCCACCGACCATGGCTTTATTCCAATTGAAAGCGGTATGCATAGCATCAGCAATTGAGTTTGACTGCACTGCATTGAAAACCAAACCAAAAGCAATAATGAGGAAGATGGCAAATAAAATCCCCATCCAACGCATCCCTAGGCCTTTTTCCATGTAATACGCTGGACCGCCACGATAAATACCATCTTCTCCGCGAATTTTGTACAACTGTGCTAATGCACTTTCTGCAAATGCCGTCGCCATACCTAGCATTGCAATTAACCACATCCAAAAAATAGCACCTGGGCCGCCAACCGTTAATGCAACGGCAACACCCGCCATGTTTCCTGTGCCAACACGAGCCGCAAGACTTGTACAGAAAGCTTGAAAAGATGAAATACCCGAAACATCTGCTTTACGGCTATTTTTTAATACCGAAAACATATGACCAAAATGGCGGAACTGGATAAAACCAAGGCGTAATGTAAAAAAGATACCAACCCCAACCAGTAAATAAACTAAAATCGATCCCCAAAGTAGATCGTTTAACAATGCAAGTAGATCCGTCACGTAAACCTCATATATTATTATGACAACATTCACACCCACCAAGCGCTGGCAGGTTCCTTATGCTTTATCTTCTCTATACTCATTTTAGTTGAAGCTGAACCTCAATTATTTTAGGTCTATATAAAAGTCAGCTTTAGAGTAGTCGAGAGCAATAAAACACCGGCACTTTTCATTTCTTAGTGCCTATCAAATCTTCTGACCGGCAGGATAATGCAGTTTTCAGCCTCAAAAATCAATATGAGTTTTATTTCATAACTATGCATTATTTGACCACTTAACATTAAGTATTCGATATATTTAGTCGGTAAAATATCATATTCATGGCATTTAAATCTGATGCTATCCCTATTTTAAAATTGGTCTTATTAAAAAGGAACAAATAGTTCTCACCTCAAAAACACTAAATGAAACAAGCTGCTTAGTGCACTAAACTTCCTAAGATGAGTTTTAATTCAAAATCAGAAGCCTTCCTAAAGATCCAATTACCTTAGCCAAAAAATCAGTAACATCCCATTAACATTCATACTCACATATTGGATATATTTTTTTATTTACAGAAAAATAAATGACCTATTTTTAATCAAAAATATGAAAACTTTGATGGCCATTGCAAAATGATATAAAAATTTCATTATTTAGAAATAAATGAGAAATAGTTCAAAGTTAACCTTTAAAAAAGTGTGATATCAATGACCTCTAAGCAAAGTGCAGTCTGTGCTTTGCTTAGAAAATTATAGTAGAGAGGGATCGTATTATGGAAAGCTTTCAATTAGATGAAATAATGGACATGGAAACTGACCAATATCGCTCGACTAGAGCAAAAGCCACCAAACGTAAATGGAGAGAAATAGAAGCAATTCAGGACAGACGGCTACTCCAAAAAGAATTAATGGAGTTGGATTTTACGCGTGAATATAAACTTTCTGATATCCAAATTTAACGTTAACTTCTGTACTACTAATATTAGATATATTTACCATCAAAAATAGGCGCTCGTAGCGCCTATTTTTGATAACGATGCGAGTGTCTACTTCGATATCAATGCCTGCAATTTGGCATAATCATTTTCAATATGAGTTCCAAAGAGTGGATCTTTATCTTCTTTACCCCACAATGTTTCAACCTGCTGCCAGTCTTGAGCTGTAAACATTTTTTTTAATTGAGGTAAAATCTCACGTTCTTCGAAATCAAGATGCTTTTTTTGTTGGTAAATAAAATTAGCCAGAGCCTGATAGCACACATCATGCGGTACTACAGCATCTTTATTCACCATTTCTACTAAGTTAGCAAACTCTTGTGTGGCTTGGGCTAATTCAGTGTGAGCCAGAGCCAAATTAGCAATGTTTTCATCCTCACCATAATGATCTAAATAGTAATGATAAATGATGTCTTCTTTAGGGTGATGGGTATGTTCGGAATGCTGTTGAAAATAATGAATAACTTCCGCTATAACTTTATAATCAATCGGTTTTTCTGATTTAAGATCATTAAGAATACCATCTAAAATCACTAATAAACGCACCATATAACTGTGCTCTCGACTAACAATATCACCTAACATAATTGTCTCCTTACACATTGTCACTAGTCACTTTACTATAGACCTATTCAAGCATTCACACTTATCCATGATCAATTAATAATCAGTAAACACTCAAAAATCGACCAACTCACCAAAGAAAAAAGTAACCAGACAGTGGTAATGGCACTAGATTAATAGGTAATTACACTAGGTTAATCGGTAATTACACTAGGTTAATCGGTAATTTCCAATCGATAGGTACAGAGCCCAATGAAGTTAAAAACTGGTTAGTTTGAGAGAAATGCTGACAGCCTAAAAAACCACGATGCGCCGACAGTGGAGAAGGATGCGGTGCTGACAACACAAAGTGTTTATCGGTATCAATTTTAGAACCTTTCTTTTGCGCGTGTGCTCCCCATAATAGAAAAACCACTCCAGATAGCTCCTGATTTATTTGCTCAATAATATGGTCAGTAAACGTTTCCCACCCCGACTTTGCATGAGAATGCGCCTTACCTTGTTCAACAGTTAATACCGTATTGAGTAGCAAAACCCCTTGCTTCGCCCAACTCTCTAAATAGCCATGTTTTGGAATAATAAAACCATCAATATCCTGGGCGAGTTCCTTATAAATATTCGCTAATGATGGCGGAATTTTAACATCAGGCAGCACAGAAAAAGCCAAACCATGCGCTTGATTCAGACCGTGGTAAGGATCTTGCCCAAGAATGACCACTTTAACTTGCTCAAACGGCGTGAAATCAAAAGCGCTAAATACCTGATCTCGAGGCGGGAATATAGAAATATTGTGGTCAGCTCTTTGCTCTTCCACAAATGTGATCAATTGCTGAAAGTAAGGTAGCGATTGCTGTTGTCTTATTATTGTTGCCCAGTCCATTTCATCACCATTATTATCATTAAGTTCACAAAATTCGTTCAGTTTAGCTCTTCCAAAAATAATCTTACATAAAAGTCTCATATGGAAGTGTTGTAAAGTTACAGAGAAATCATTATCAATTTTATTTTAATCTTTCAAATAAGTTATTAAAGTATATTTATTAAGGCTTTATTGATTTACAGCAATAAACATTACCCATAATGGGTAGTGAGCTTCATAGTTCATTGATCTAAATCAATGCTAAAAGTATGGTTATTATGTATATAATATCGTTATTGAGGCAATTGGCATTCAAACTCAACGACGTTTATTTATTCCACAAAAGTGGCAAAGGAGATCACATGATCCAAGGTATCCAAATAACTAAAGCAGCAAATGACGAATTACTAAACTCAATCTGGCTGTTAGACAACGAGAAGAATGAAGCTCGTTGTGTGGCTGCAGATTCTGGCTTTACAGCCGACCAAGTTGTTGCTGCTGATATACTAGGTGAAATCGAATACCGTGAAGTTGCAATTGAAACCGCTCCACGTGTAGAAGGTGGCCAACACCTAAATGTGAACGTACTTTCTCGTGAAACTCTTGAAGATGCGGTTGCTCATCCAGAGAACTACCCACAATTAACGATTCGTGTTTCTGGTTATGCGGTTCGTTTCAACTCTCTGACTACAGAACAGCAACGCGACGTTATCGCTCGTACTTTTACAGAAAGCATGTAAGTTTTCATTGCTAGGATGTTAGTTTCTAGCCTCTAAAAATCAAAAAAGGTGCTCACATTGAGCACCTTTTTATTGTTCATTACTAGAGATTAACATTTCCTCCCAACAAACCTAATCTCTCTTAACAAACCTAAGCTGTCTTAACAAACCTAAGCTGTCTTAAAAATCTAAGCTTGTACTCTTCTTAATACCGCTTTCAATAGATCAAAATTAGCAGCTAAATCTTCGGATAACAATTCCATTGCACCATGCTTTGCAAGTGGCGCAGGAACATCAATATCAGTACCCAAAATCTCATCCACCACTTCTTTAAACTTGGCTGGATGTGCAGTGCATAAGAATAACCCTGTTTCATCTTGTTGCAGCTGCTCAGTTAGCACCCGGTAGGCAATTGCGCCATGTGGCTCACACAGGTAACCAAGTTGATTTAACTCAACCACCGATTCTGCGCTTTGGGTATCGGTTACCATGCCTTTACCTAACGTATCTAGACCCCAACCTTTAATACGGCACAACTCTTCAATACGTGGCCAGTTATTCGGTTGGCTCACATCCATTGCATTTGAGGTGGTCGCAACCGTTGGTTTTGGATCCCATTTCCCTGTTTCAAGATAACGCGGCACGGTATCATTAGCATTAGTCGCAGCAATGAAACGCTTAACAGGCAAGCCTAATGCTTTAGCCAGTAATCCCGCCGTTAAATTACCAAAGTTACCGCTTGGTACCGAAATAACTAAGTTTTCACGTTCCGTTTTGCTCATCTGAGACGCAGCTTCAAAATAATAACAGATCTGCGCCATTAAACGGCTAATGTTAATGGAGTTCGCCGAGTTCAAACCAATTTCTTCACGCAACGGTTGATCATCGAATGCTTGTTTTACTAATGCCTGACAAGCATCAAAATCACCATCAATGGCAACCGTATGAATATTGCCACCTAAAGTACAAAACAACTTTTCTTGTAGCGGACTGATCTTTCCTTTTGGATATAAGATCACCACATTGATGTTTTCCATACCATAAAATGCATGGGCAACCGCTGCCCCAGTATCACCAGATGTAGCGGTTAAAATGGTAATTTTTTGATTTTTATCTGCCCCTTCTTTTGGTAAAGAGACAGCTGCCAATGATTGAGCCATAAAGCGACCACCGAAGTCTTTAAACGCTAAGGTTGGTCCATGAAACAATTCCAACGCATATACGCCATCTTTTACAGATTTAATCGGTGCTGGAAATTGAAATGCAGCATCCACAAGTTGTTGAACTTGTTCTTTAGAGAGCTCATCGCCAATTAATGCTGATAGAATTTTACTGCTACGAGGAATAAAATCTTCTGCTAATAAGGCATCGATATCATCAAATTGTGGAATGTCCGATGGGAAAAAGAGACCTTGGTTTCTCCCTAGTCCTTGTCGTACAGCTTGGCCGAAAGAGACTTGCTCATCATTTTCTTTAATATTGTACAGCTTCATAATTCACTTCCTGTTACGCTCGAACCATCCTTGTCTAAGCGACAAATATGTACGAAACCTTCTTCGTTTTGTAGGTAATTTTCTTCTAACCAATTTGCAACGCGCTCTGCCACATCTTTTTTCGAACAAATCGTAAAAATAGTTGGACCAGAGCCAGAAATGCCGCAAGCCAACGCACCCGCAGACATAGCATATTGACGCGCCTGAGCAAAGCCAGGTAACAGCTTCTCACGATATGGTTCCGCGATCACGTCTTTGATGAGTTTTGCTGCCAGCTCTGGTTGCCCAGAATGACAAGCGTGAATAAACCCACCTAAATGACGACCATGCGCAATAATATCTTGGCGACGATATTGCGATGGTAAAATCGCGCGAGCTTCCGCCGTTGATACTTTAATTCCCGGATACGCCATCACCCAGTACCATTCATCAAAACATGGTACTTCTTGACTAATAATTCCTAGCTCTTCGAGCATTAATTGCAAACCACCCAAATAACACGGCGCAACATTATCATAGTGTACCCCACCAGAAATCTGACCTTCCATCTCCCCCATTAAAGCAAGCAGTTCCATTTCAGATAAAGGCTCACCATGGAAACGGTTAAGGGCATCTAACGCGGCAACAATAGAACAAGCACTCGAGCCTAAACCAGAACCAATTGGCATGTTCTTTTCAAGCGTCATCTCTAACGGTAAAAGTTCAATGCTTTTTTTATCTAATTCTCGAGCAAAAACACGCCAGCAATCGTAGACAATATTTTCTTTCGGGTTGGTTGGCAGTTTACTTACGAAGCAGCCAGCGGTTTTTAATTCAAACGGAATATCACTCGATGTCACTCGAACGCGATCGCCAAGCAACGTGCCATCGATAGGAGAAACAGCCGCACCTAAAACATCAAAGCCAACGCTCACATTACCAATAGAGGCAGGAGCGTAGACAACAACACTTTCATTTTTCATCGTCATGATTACACTCCTAATTTCCAACCAAGGGTACGCATTACATCCGAAAATACACCTGCTGCAGTCACTTGAGTGCCCGCGCCATAACCGCGTAATACAAGTGGAATTGGTTGATAATAACGACTATAAAATGCAAGTGCATTCTCACCATCTTTGATTTTATACATTGGGTCATTATCATCGACTGAAATCATTTTTACACGGCAAATACCGTCATCGATACTACCAACATAACGTAATACTTTCCCTTTTTCAGCAGCTTGAGCTGCCAAGTTAGTAAAGTAATCATCCGCTTGTGGCAAGCGAGTCATAAATTCTTCAATACTACCTGAATCATCAAAGCCTGGTGGCAGTGCCTGTTCAACGACCACATCTTCTAATTCAAGTACCATCCCAGCTTCACGAGCTAAAATAAGCAGTTTACGCGCCACATCCATACCAGAAAGATCGTCACGAGGATCGGGCTCAGTGAAACCATTCTCTTTCGCAATATTAGTTGCTTGGCTTAATGTCATACCTTCATCTAACTTACCGAAAATATAAGAAAGAGAGCCAGACAAAATACCATTAAATTTTTCTAGTTCATCCCCTGCTGAAATCAGGTTTTGCAGATTTTCAATCACAGGCAATCCCGCACCAACCGTCGTTTCATACATGAATTTACGACGAGTACCGCGCGCAGTTTCACGTAACTGATGGTAATAACTCATACTCGCAGTATTTGCTTTTTTATTCGGTGTCACAACATGGAAACCTGCCGCTAAAAAATCAATATATTGATTAGCAATCACTTCACTTGAGGTGCAATCGACTAAGACAGGATTAATAATATGATTACGTTGAACCAGTGCGATCATGCGAGCAAGACTAAACTCTTCAGTCGCATGAGTCATACGCTCACGCCAACCTTCAAGTGGCAAACCGTCACTATCCAGCAGTAAACCTTTTGAGTTGGCTAGACCACATACTCTAATCACAATGCCTTTTTCAGCTAATTTAGCTTGTTGACGTTGGAATTGATCCACCAATTCACCACCAACACCACCAATACCAACAACAAACACATCCAAGAAATGCTTAGAATTAAACAAATTCTCATGGCAAGCTTTAACCGCAACGGCAATACGATCTTCAGGAATAACCGCTGAAATAGCGCGCTCTGATGAGCCTTGAGCAATCGCCACTACATTAACGTTAACTTCAGCGAGTGAGGCAAAAAATTGAGATGCTACACCTCGTGCGGTACGCATTTTATCGCCAACTAAAGTCACAATCGCCACATCATCAGTGAACTCAATCGGATCAAGTAAACTATCTTTAAGCTCCAATTCAAAAGCCGCTTGCAGTGATCGCTCAGCTTTTAGTTTATCCACCGCTTCAATACAAAAGCTAATACTGTATTCAGAAGAGGATTGTGTAATAAGCACAATCGAAACACCGGAAATAGACATCGCTCCAAAGACTCGGCTCGCCATACCAACCATGCCTTTCATTCCTGGGCCAGACACGTTAACCATAGTTAATTGGCTTAAAGTTGTAATGCCTTTGATCGCAAGATTATCTTCACCAGTATCTTGACCGATTAATGTGCCCGCACCTTGGGGGTTAAAGCTATTTTTGATGAGGCATGGAATTTGAAATTGTGCGATAGGCGCAATAGTTTTAGGGTGGAGTACCGATGCACCAAAATAAGAAAGCTCCATCGCTTCTTGATAACTTAGGGATTTCAATAAACGTGCATCTTCTACCAATCTAGGATCGCAATTGTACACTCCATCAACATCTGTCCAGATTTCACAACAATCCGCTCGTAAACAAGCAGCCAAAACGGCCGCTGAATAATCAGAACCATTACGCCCCAATGTCACCAACTCACCTTGCTCATTGCCAGCAGTAAAACCAGGCATGATATTAATATGACCGGAAGGTAACGGATTATTTTGAAAATTAAGGGTTGATGCATCAACATCAACAGACGCTTCAAGATAATCACCTTTTGCCAATAGATATGCCACAGGATCAATTAAACTTGCTTGCTTACCCTTTGCTTCAATCACCGCTTTCATCAGCTGAATAGAAATCCTTTCGCCTTTACTGATGATGCGTGCGTTAACATGATTTGGACACATGCCTAATAACGCAATGCCATGGGCATATTGTCTGAGTTGTAGAATAGATTTCTTCACTTGACCATCAAAATCTTGATTATCTAAGTGGCCAATTTCAGACTTAATCGCCTGAAACAAATCATAAAATGATTGCTCTAATTCATTAATCTGTAATTCTGCTTCGCCGTTTTGCAACACACAATCAATCACAGCGACTAATTTATTAGTGGTTTTCCCTGGCGCAGAAAGTACCACTGCAACTTCTTCTTGTTGGGCATTATTAATAATAATGTCCGCGGCTCGTAAAAATCGATCCGCATCGGACAATGACGATCCGCCAAACTTTAATACTCGCATCCCTTCCTCCAAATGACATAAAAAAAGGCCTGTATCTGGTGAGATACAGGCCTTTTTTTGAAAACTTTCGCTTACCAGCCTGCCCCAACATTAATCGTGTCGGTAATAATAATGGTGGTGGTCATAGCGGTAGTCGAAAACATATAAAAAATCTACTTAACTTAAGAACTGACTCTAGAAATACCGACTTAACGACAATGAGTCAATCAAAAATTCACTTTATTACCGTTAAACTCAATAAAACCAGTAAAGTACGCTAACAGCATTACCTAAATAACACTTTAAAAACCATAAAATATTCTTAAAGTTTAGACCTAAGCGAAATATTACCACTGTAAATAACCAAAAAACGACAGATATAAAGAGAGTAAACATCGTTAGATAATACTACGACATTTTGGCAGCAGATCATAAATACGGATACAAAAGTACAGCCTCGTCAGTAAACTTAATCATTCAATTGATGCAAATCAACAAAGTGAATATTAGTTAACATTCCCTTATTGTTAGCAAGCTGTTAAGACTGTAAACTCAATTTCATTAAATAATGATCTAAAATATACATTCTAAAAGTGAACACATCGCTACCAAGCACTGATATTAAAGGCTGCTAGTCCAATATCAAGTTTACGCTAGTCAATGCGTTCGCTAATGAAATGTTATTTTTCATCCACTATTACTGATATTATTTACGGTTTAGGTACTCTTATGCATACCCCACAAATTCTTATCGTTGAAGACGAACAAGTCACACGCAATACGCTAAAGACTATTTTTGAAGCTGAAGGATACAGCGTATTTGAAGCTATCAATGGTGATGATATGCACCAAATCCTTTCTGAGAATCAAATAAATTTAGTGATAATGGATATTAATTTGCCAGGTAAAAATGGCTTGTTACTGGCTCGTGAATTACGTGAACAAGCAAATATTGCATTAATGTTCTTAACAGGACGCGATAATGAAGTGGATAAAATTCTTGGCCTAGAGATTGGGGCTGATGACTACATTACGAAACCATTTAATCCTCGTGAACTGACTATTCGTGCTCGTAACTTGCTCCAACGATCAATGAATCAAGGTGATGCACCAGAAGAAAAGCGCAGCGTAGATAAATACGAATTTAATGGCTGGATCTTAGATATCAATAGCCGCTCTTTAGTCAACCCTGCTGGCGAAAACTATAAATTACCTCGCTCAGAGTTTCGTGCGCTACTGCACTTTTGTGAAAACCCGGGCAAAATCCAAACTCGTGCAGATCTATTGAAAAAAATGACAGGGCGTGAACTAAAACCTCATGACCGTACCGTCGATGTGACCATTCGCCGTATTCGTAAGCATTTTGAATCTGTTACCGACACGCCAGAGATCATTGCCACTATTCACGGTGAAGGCTATCGCTTTTGTGGCGAGTTTTCAGAGTAAAGTAAACTATTGCGCCGTTCTTCAAGAGCATTGATTTAAGTAAAAAATAAACCCTCGAACTTCAAGCTTGAGGGTTTTATTTTAATCTTCATTTAAAGGTAAAGATGGAGAAATAAATAATTTGCACGCTTAAGGTAAAAGCCTTTGCTTAAGTAATAAAATATCCGACTGATAATTATCTTTAATCTCATTAATCCATTCCATAACATTTACCTCCCAATCAATACGCTCTGGAGATTGTGCTTTTTGTGCCAATTCTTGCAATCGCTTCAACCCAACAGAACCAGCTGCTCCTTTAATTTTATGGGCTTCTGACACCATATTCTCGGTATCCCAGTTCACTGCATATTGATATAAGTCGTCTAGATACTCAGGCAGGGTGCGAGCAAACATATCTAAATTATCCAGCATAGGCTGCACACCAACAATCTCAATATAAGATTCCAACATGGTCAAATCAAACAGATCTGATAATGATCTTTCCTGCTCCACATTAGAATCCTTAATACTTTCTATCGGTTGAGCTTGGTTTGGGTTTGTTTTTCGGTTTTCGATGCACTCTTCAATAACGGCAAAAATTGCTTTAATCGAAAGAGGTTTGCTAATCGCGTCATCCATTCCTTTTTCAAGATACTCACTCTTATCCGTCATAGAATTGGCTGTCAATGCAACCAATGGAGGTAGTGACTTATAACGTTGACGAAACTCACGAGCTATATCAAACCCTGTCATATCAGGAAGTTGAATGTCTAATAGCACCAAATCGTAGTCATCGGGATTGAATCGTTTCAACGCATCTTCACCCGTCATGGCGACATCAACAGTATGCCCTAAGTTTTCTAGCACGGAGCGAGCAACAGTCACATTGAGTTCAATATCTTCAACCATAAAAATGCGTAGATTAGACTGAGATTGAAATTGATTTGATGTGATTTTTGGTAACTGGGCAACGGGCACCCGAATGGAAATATAAAAAGTACTACCAAAGCCGAGATCACTAGACACGGTTATTTCACCGTCCATTCTCTGGATAATTTCTTGAGAGACTGCCAAGCCAATTCCTGTACCAACTGCATGTAAATTATCTTTGCCCGATTTAACTTGATAATACATACCAAAAATATTCTCAATTTCAGACTTCGGGATCCCTATTCCAGTGTCTTCTATTTCAAATTCGATATTGGCAAATTCATTATCATAATCAGCACTAATATTAACCGTAACCCCACCTTCCTTAGTGAATTTCATGGCATTACTGACTAAATTCCACAACACTTGACGTAAACGTGATGCGTCAACACGAATTCCAATAGGTAAATCAGTTAAGCGATCCATTTCAAAACGAAGTCCTTTTTGATCAGCCATCAAATGAGAAATCGTTTCAATATCAGAAATAAAGCTATGAAAATCGGTAGCAACAGGTAAAAGCTCTAGCTCACTGCGATCTAATTTATTTAGATCAATGACATCATTAAAAATATGTCCTAAAGTAATTGCACTGACATTAATAGTTTGCATGTATTTATGCTGTTCACTCGTTAGCGGTGAAGCCAGCAAAATACGGCTAAGACCAACAATACCATTGAGAGGGGTTCTTAACTCATGACTTATAGTGGATATAAATTGAGTTTTATCTTGGCTCGCTTTCACTAGCGCATCTTGAGAAACCTGACGCTCGGTAATATCTCGACCAAAGCCCACTAACCCCAAGAGTTCTCCACCCTTACTATAAAATGGCAATTTTCTAAACTCGAAATAGGCTTTTTTTCCATCCGGATAAGTTAACCAAATATCATAGGTCAGCTCTTTATTCTCGGAGAATACTTTAGCATCGGTCGCTTCAACCTGTTGTCGTGTTCCAGCATCGGTATAAACATCATAAATAGACAATCCCACCAATTGATCAAGTTTAAGCCCAATAAGATCTTCGAAAGCTTTATTGCATCCAGAAAACTCTCCACGAGTATTGCGGTAATAAATCAAATCAGGAGACGCATCAAGAAAAGAGCGTAATAACGCCGTTCGTTCGGCTAGTTCCACTTGTGTTTTTTCACGATAGAAAACTTCGCTTTCTAAATCAAAAATCGCTTCTTCTCTCGCTTCTTCCGCCTTTTTCCTTTCTTCTATTTGCTGGTTTAGTTCTTTGATATTTTTTTGTAATTTAATATGTAATTCAATATCACGAGCGCGCATATCCTTTAGCTTTCCGACCAACTTACTTAGTCGTTGCCGAGAATCTTCTAACTGCTCCACTACAACAGTAAGAAAATAAACCGCCCAAGGTGTCACTAACAATCCGAAAAAAATAGAACGCACTATGAGTAAATTCTCTACATCACCGCGTAACAATATACTGATACAAGCTTGAATAAGAACAGAAAATGAGACTAATGCAGCGGCAAGCAGCATCGAAAATCGAACGATGCCAAGCTTAACCAATAAATCCACATAGTACTGTGCGAGGTTTTTTAACGGACTCATTTTTCACCCATTTAATTCACGAATAAACATTTCTATAAGACAAGGAAAATAACAACATATGCCCTATTTCCAATAATATCAGCAGCATTCTACCGTTTTATGTAAACAAAGTTGGAAAAACCTCAAAAATAAAAGCACATTAAATAAATAATAATTCCAATTTAAAGCATAAAAAATCAATAAATAGCACTTTTAAGTGTTTAATATTCAAGAGATGTAAAAAAAACGTAATGGTAAAGCAAACTTTCGTTGGAATTACATAGTACAAAAATGTAGGATGTTGACATGATATTGTCTTTTTCGTGAGGTTAATCACGTTAGGAGCTTAGTGTAAATGGCTAAGCATTCTCGACATGACAATACAGTTCGCTGCAAAATAAAAACAAAGCAGCAATAAACACCAAGGACTCATTTTTTTCGCATATTATTTTCTGCGAATAATGGAAAGGAATCGGGCTAACTTCCCAAGGTTGGGTTAAGTTCAGCAAAAGATTATAAGTAAATAAAAGGACAAAGTAGTTGTGGTTAATGAGCATGATGCCCATTCCATCACTACCATTTAACTTGGAAGGATGTATCTATGGTAAGTAGAGAGCAAAGTGCACATGGATTGTACACCCCAGAGCTAGAGCATGATGCCTGCGGGATCGGTTTTGTTGCTCACTTAAAAAACCGCAAATCTCATGCGGTTGTCACGCAAGCCCTCGATATGTTGGCTCGTATGGAACACCGCGGTGGTCAAGGCTGCGATCCATGCAGCGGTGATGGCGCAGGTATTCTACTGCAAAAACCTCATGAATTTTTATTAGAAGAAGCCGTTAAACTCGGTATTCGCTTACCGTCATTTGAAAAATATGGCGTAGGTGTTGTTCTATTCCCTAAAGATGAATCTAAACGCCAACAATGTCGCGATATTTTAGAGCGCAATGCCGCTCGACTTGATCTTGAAATTATTGGCTATCGCGTACTGCCTGTTGATAATTCAATGATTGGCGAAGACCCTCTAAGCACAGAACCTCAATTTGAACATGTGTTTATTTCTGGTGGCCCAGGCACAACTCCAGCTGAACTTGAACGTAAACTTTATGTTCTTCGTAATTATACTGTGCGTGTATGTTTAGAGTCAGTATCCAATATTGGTGATGATTTTTATATCAACTCATTATCTTATAAAACATTGGTTTATAAAGGTCAGCTAACAACCGATCAAGTGCCTCAATATTTCTTAGATCTACAAAATCCAAGCATGGTTACAGCGCTTGCTTTAGTGCACTCTCGCTTTTCAACCAACACTTTCCCAAGATGGCGTCTGGCGCAGCCTTTCCGTTACATTGCCCACAACGGTGAAATTAACACTGTACGTGGCAACTTAAATTGGATGAAAGCGCGTGAAGCGATCTTAGAGTCTGACTTATTCACTCAAGCTGAAATCGACATGTTATTGCCGATTTGTTCTGAGAATGGTTCAGATTCATCAAACTTTGATATGGCGCTAGAGCTTCTGGTTCTATCAGGCCGTAGCTTGCCACATGCATTAATGATGTTGATTCCTGAAGCATGGCAAGAAAACAAAACAATGGATCCAACTCGTCGTGCGTTTTATCAATACCACGCCAACATTATGGAACCATGGGATGGCCCTGCTTCTGTATGTTTCACTGATGGTGTACAAGTAGGCGCAACGCTGGACCGTAATGGACTTCGTCCGTCTCGTTATACCGTGACTAAAGATAACTTCTTAATCATGGCATCTGAATCTGGCGCAGTAGAAATTGCACCTGAAAATATAGAGTATCGTGGGCGTTTACAGCCAGGTCGTATTTTTGTTGCCGATCTAGAACAAGGCCGCATCATTTCAGATGAAGAAGTGAAAGATGGTATTGCCAATTCTCAGCCTTATGAGCAATGGGTAAGTGATAATTTATTAAGCCTTAAACGCCTACCAGATGCCGATAACATGCATCATCAACCTTCTTCTGCTCGCTTACTTCAACATCAACAAGCGTTTGGTATTAGCTCTGAAGAAGTAAAAGAGATCATTCAAGTATTAGCGAAAACAGGCTATGAACCTTTGATGTCTATGGGCGCAGATTGGCCATTGGCAGTTCTCTCGCATCAATCCCAGCATTTGTCTCACTACTTTAAGCAATTGTTTGCTCAGGTCACCAACCCACCGATCGATCCAATCCGTGAGCGTATGGTGATGTCACTCAACACCTATTTAGGTCGTGACCATAACTTGCTGACGGAAACACCTGAACATTGCCAAAAAGTTGAGCTCGAGTCGCCAGTTCTTTCTAATGAAGAACTAGAAAAATTACGCGCGATTGATAACGAACACTTACAAGCAAAAACACTGGATATCGTTTTCCGTGCTACAGAAGAAAATGGCAAGCTAGAACGTGCTCTAAAACGTATTTGCCAATACGCTGAAGATGCAGTTATTGATGGCTACTCTATCATTCTTCTAACTGACCGTGCCACCAACTCAAACCACGCTGCTATTCCGGCAATGCTGGCGGTTGGCGCGGTGCATCACCACCTAATTCGTAAAGGCTTACGTGCTAAATGTGACATCGTCGTTGAAACCGGTGATGCACGCGAAACACACCACTTTGCGACTTTAATTGGTTACGGTGCAAATGCGGTTAACCCGTATCTTGTAATGGAAACCATTGTTGATCTTCAGAAGAAGAAAAAACTGGATCCTGAAATTCCATCAGATGATTTATTCAATAACTACCGTAAAGGCATTAACGCGGGTCTATTGAAAATTTTCTCTAAAATGGGTATTTCAACGCTACAGTCTTACCATGGAGCACAGATTTTTGAAGCACTTGGTATTAGTAAAACAGTAGTGGATAAATACTTCACTGGTACCGTTTCTCGTATCCAAGGCTTAACAATTGATGACATCGCGCGCGAAGTGCTGCTTCGTCACCGTGTTGGCTATCCGACTCGTGAAGTGCCACTTCAAATGTTGGATGTTGGTGGTGTTTACCAATGGAAACAACGTGGTGAAAAACACCTATTTAACCCTGAAACCATTGCATTGTTACAACAATCTACACGGAATAAAGATTATTCCCAGTTTAAGCAATACGCTAAAACGGTTGACGATCAAGGTGATAACGCCGCGACATTACGTAGCCAACTTGATTTTATCAAAAACCCAGCGGGCTCTATTCCTCTCGACGAAGTAGAACCAATTGAAAGCATCTTAAAGCGCTTTGCAACAGGTGCAATGAGCTTTGGTTCTATCTCATACGAAGCTCACTCAACACTTGCTGTTGCCATGAACCGAATTGGTGCAAAATCTAACTCAGGCGAAGGTGGTGAAGACCCAATTCGATTTGAGAAAAAAGACAATGGCGATTGGGAGCGTTCCGCTATCAAGCAAGTAGCTTCTGGACGTTTTGGTGTGACCTCTTACTATCTGACCAATGCAGCCGAGCTACAAATTAAAATGGCGCAAGGTGCAAAACCAGGTGAAGGTGGCCAACTTCCGGGCGATAAAGTCGATGACTGGATCGGTGCAACACGTCACTCAACTCCTGGAGTTGGTCTGATTTCACCACCACCACATCATGATATTTATTCTATCGAAGATTTAGCTCAGCTGATCTACGATCTAAAAAATGCTAACCGTGATAGCCGCGTCAACGTAAAATTGGTTTCTGAAGCTGGCGTAGGAACGATTGCATCAGGCGTAGCAAAAGCCAAAGCAGACGTTGTTCTTATTGCGGGTTTTGATGGCGGAACAGGCGCATCACCGATGTCGTCAATTCGTCATACCGGTTTACCGTGGGAATTAGGCCTAGCAGAAACACACCAAACACTACTGAAAAACGGTTTACGTAACCGTATCGTGGTTCAATCCGATGGCCAAATGAAAACGCCTCGCGACTTAGCGATGGCGACACTTCTTGGCGCAGAAGAATGGGGCGTGGCAACCGCAGCACTAGTGGTTGAAGGTTGTATTATGATGCGTAAATGTCATAAAAACACTTGTCCCGTTGGTATTGCAACGCAAAATAAATCACTGCGTGAGCGTTTTGATGGCCGTGTAGATGACGTCGTGACTTTCTTCCAATATCTGGCTGAAGGCTTACGTGAAATCATGGCTGAATTAGGTTTCCGCACTATTCAAGACATGGTTGGACAGTCTCATAAACTAAAAGTACGTGATGATATTCAACACTGGAAATATAAGAACCTAGATTTAAGCCCGGTTCTCTACATTGAGCAACCCCGTGCTGAAGATGGCATTCATAACCAGAAACAACAAAATCATGGTCTTGAAGATGTATTGGATCGCAAGTTAATTAAGTTGGCGCAACCTGCGTTAACCAAAGGTGAAGCAGTGCAAGCTGAGTTCCCTATAATTAACACCGACCGAAGCACTGGCACTATGCTGTCGAATGAAATTTCGAAAGTCTATAAAGATAATGGCTTACCTCAACCGATGAACGTTAAGTTTACCGGTTCAGCAGGTCAATCTTTCGGTGCTTTCCTTGCAAAAGGCGTAAAATTTGAAGTTGAAGGCGATGCTAACGATTACTGGGGTAAAGGCCTATCTGGCGGTACTTTAGTGCTTTATCCAGACAACAAATCAACGATTGTTGCAGAGGATAACATTGTCGTCGGTAACGTTTGCTTCTATGGCGCAACATCGGGTGAGTCTTTCATCCGCGGATTAGCCGGTGAGCGTTTCTGCGTACGTAACTCTGGTGCACATGTTGTGGTTGAAGGTGTGGGCGACCACGGTTGCGAATATATGACCGGTGGTACAGCGATAATCCTTGGCTCTACAGGTCGAAACTTTGCAGCAGGTATGAGTGGCGGTGTTGCTTATGTATGGGATAAAGCTGGCGACTTTGAAACTAAACTCAATGCAGAGCTTGTGGATCTAGATCCACTTGAAAATGAAGATAAAGCCTTGCTACACAGCATGTTAACAAAACATGCTGAATACACTGGAAGTGATGTAGCAAAAACCTTCCTTAGCGATTTTGACACTCACTTAGCAAGCATGGTTAAAGTCATGCCACGCGACTATAAAGCAGTGATGTTAAAACGTAAGGCAGCGGCAAAAAACACGGAACAGTTGGAGGCAGTATAAGATGGGTAAGCCTACTGGATTTTTAGAACATGGTCGTGAACTTCCTAAAAAAGTTGACCCAAGTGTTCGCATACAAGACAACAAAGAATTCGTATTAGATGAAGACTTTGGTGAAAAAATTAACACGCAAGCTTCTCGTTGCATGGATTGCGGTGTGCCGTTTTGTCATAGCGGCTGCCCTATCGGCAATATCATTCCAGAATTTAACGATGCGGTTTATCGCGATAGTTGGGAAGAAGCTTGGCACATTTTGAGCAGTACCAATAACTTTCCGGAGTTCACTGGTCGCGTCTGCCCTGCACCTTGTGAAACATCATGTGTTCTTGGTATCAATCAAGATCCGATTACTATTTGTAATATCGAAAAAAACATTGTTGAACGAGCTTACCAAGAAGGTTACGCCAAACCACGTAAACCCCGCTCACGCACAGGTAAAACTGTTGCTATCGTAGGTTCAGGCCCTGCAGGACTTGCAGCAGCAGAACAATTAAATGCAGCTGGTCACTCGGTGACTGTCTACGAGCGTGATGAGAAAGTCGGTGGTCTGCTGCGTTTTGGTATTCCTGATTTCAAACTCGGTATGGATGTCATTGACCGTAAAATTGATCTGATGCGTGAAGCTGGCGTGAAATTTGAAGTTAACGCGCATATCGGTGTTGATATCAATGCTCAACAATTGCGCCAAGACTTCGATGTTCTATTGCTCACTGGTGGTTCTACGGTTCCTCGTGATTTACCGATCCCGGGTCGTGAATACAAAGGCGTTCACTTTGCAATGGAATTCCTTGGTCAAAATAACCGTCGCGCCAACAACATGGATCTTAAAACTGAAGAAATTCATGCTAAGGATGCTCATGTGGTTGTTATCGGCGGTGGTGATACAGGTTCTGACTGCGTGGGCACATCAAACCGTCATGGTGCGAAAAGCATTACTCAAGTTGAGATCATGCCAATACCGCCAGGCCAACGTCCAAGTAATCAACCATGGCCGCAATACCCAATGATCATGAAAACGACCTCTTCACATGAAGAAGGATGCGAGCGTCATTGGAATATTCTAACCAAAGAATTTATTGGTGATGAGCAAGGCAATGTCACCGGTTTACGTATTGCTGATATCGTATGGCAAGATGCAAAACCGGGTGAACGTCCTAATTTTGATGAGGTGGCTGGCTCTGAGCGTGTCATACCGTGTACTAAAGCATTTTTGGCGATGGGCTTTTTATTTCCAGAGCCAACAGGTGTATTAGCGCAGTTGGATATCAAACTAGATGACCGCGGCAACGTTGCAAGTCAAGACTACCAAACAAATCAAAAAGGTATATTTGCCGCAGGTGACATGCGCACAGGACAATCCTTAGTTGTTCGTTGCATCAATGAAGGTCGAGAATGCTCACGTGCAATTGACAGTTACTTAATGGGCAGTTCAAACCTTGAAGCTCGTGCTGATTCATTAATGAAATCAGCATAAGTTAAGCTTACTTAATAAATGCTGATTAGCTTAGCCCTACATAGTTTACTGTGTAGGGCTTTGTTCTTTTTAGATTCTCAGATTTAAAAAATATAAATCATTAAAGAAGGTTAATATCACTATTTATGAAAAATAATATGCTTAAATTCATCCCTTTCGCTATGGTTATATTATTAACCAGTTGTAGCAGTCAGAGTAAAAGTATGGAATCAGAAAATAGAAAACCACAAGCCGCAATGCTTTGCAGTTCAAAACCGAATTGTGTTTCCACTCAAGAGACACGTAAAGATCACCAAATAGCACCATTTACATTAATTTCAACCGATATTACTCTCGATCAAATTGAAGCAGTGGCATTAACCTTTGCTCGAACCCAAACTCTAAAAAAGACAGATGACTACTTACACCTGACTTTTACAAGTTTGATTTTTCGTTTTACCGATGATGTTGAAATGGTAAAAGATGGTGTGAATTTGCATATTCGTTCTAAATCTCGTGTTGGCCATTCAGACTTTGGCGTCAACAGAGATCGCTTGGAAAAATTACGAATTAAATTACTCGAACACCAGCTTATCCAACCCTAACTTTTATTTACAGACTTCACTCTACTGGTTTTACTATGCCGATTAAGTTTTTTAAAATCCTTATGATACAATCTCGCGATTATTGACCTAGATTGAAGCAGAGAAAATTATGAAAGTTGGCATTATTGGTGCGATGGAACAAGAAGTTACGATTTTAAAAGACGCATTAAGCAATAGCAAATCACAAAGCAAAGGTAGTTGTACTTTCTATACCGGAACCATCAATAACATTGAGGTTGTGTTACTACAATCAGGAATTGGTAAGGTAGCAGCCAGTGTTGGGACGACTTTATTAATTGAATGTTTCCAACCTGATATCATCATCAATACAGGTTCAGCTGGCGGCTTTGATTCAAGCTTAAACCTTGGTGATGTGGTGATATCTTCTGAAGTTCGTCACCATGATGCAGATGTAACGGCCTTTGGCTATGAAATCGGTCAAATGGCACAACAACCTGCTGCTTTTATTGCTGATGAAAAACTCATTCAACTAACAGAACAAGCTTTAGCAACCATGACTGATATTCACGCGGTGCGTGGCCTTATCTGCACGGGTGATGTATTTGTTTGCACACCAGAAAAACAAGCCTTCATACGTCAACACTTCCCAACAGCAGTTGCTGTAGAAATGGAAGCTGCGGCGATTGCCCAAACTTGTCACCAATTCGCCAAGCCATTTGTTGTAGTCCGCGCAATTTCAGACGTAGCAGATAAAGAGTCACCAATGAGTTTTGATGAATTCTTACCATTAGCGGCTAAAAGCTCATCTGACATGGTGATTGCTATGTTGAAACTACTAAAATAACAACCTGAATATTGGCTACCTTTACTTTGTAAAAAACACAATAAAAGTAGCCTCTTACTGGCGCGTGATGGATCCTAATATGTCAGCATTTCGAGCTTTGCTCATCTTTTGCCTACTTACTTTATTTAGCCCATACAACTTTGCGAATAATGTCGCTCAACGTGTTATTACTCTTACACCCCACGCAACTGAACTCGCTTTTTCAGCAGGGTTAGGTGATAAAATCATAGCGGTCAGTGAGATGAGTGATTACCCTCAACAAGCTTCAACATTAGAAAAAATCGCTAACTATCAAGGTATTAAACTAGAACGCATATTAGCCCTAAAACCGGATCTTGTAATTGCTTGGTCAAAAAATTCTAGCCCAAGAGAAGTGGATCAACTGAAACGATTTGGCATCCCTGTCTATTACTCATCCATCAGCACGCTCGAAGATATTGCCGATAACTTAGACGCCTTAAGCCAATGGGCTGAAGATCCCTCTATCGGGAAGAGTAATGCTAAAATATTTAGAGAGCAACTCAGTACCATTCGTTTGGCTAATCAAAAGAAAAAAAGTATCTTTTACTTTCATCAATTAAGTGAAGTTCCAATTATTACCGTCTCCGATCCATATTGGCCAAGCGCTATTTTTAATATCTGTAATGGTAAAAATGTATTTGCAAACAGCCCTGCACCTTATCCCCAAGTAGGTAAAGAACAAGTCATTGCTGAAAATCCTGAAGTGATTTTCACCTCTAACCATATCAATACCACCACTGAGCTATGGCAAAAATGGTCTCAAATACCAGCAGTAAAACATAAGTTAATTTTTAACCTCAATCCTGATTGGTTAAATCGACCAACAATGCGGAGTCTTCAAGCAATAAAACAAGTCTGCGCAGATTTTGATTTAGCTCGTAAGTCGAATAAGCTTTTGCATTAAGACAAATTAACAGTAAAATCTGCCGCCTAATTCAACTTTATCGAACTCTAGAACACCACTATCATGGATATCAGTTTACTGTATTTTTTCGATTTATTTGGTACCGCCATTTTTGCCATTTCTGGAGTATTACTTGCCGGCCGGCTTAAAATGGATCCCTTCGGTGTTATCGTCCTTGCCTCTGTTACTGCAATTGGTGGCGGTTCGATTCGAGATATGATGCTAGGCTCTACGCCTATTTTCTGGATTATCGACAATAATTATCTATGGATAATTCTGCTAACTTGCTTAGCGACACTTACGCTAATCCGTCGCCCGACCAAACTGCCTTGGTATATTCTTCCTGTTTGTGATGCGATTGGGCTCGCGGTATTTGTTGGAATCGGTGTGGAAAAGTCTCTTCGATTACAAGATTCAATGATGATTGCTGTGATTATGGGCGTTCTAACCGGTTGCGGTGGCGGAATTATTCGCGACATTTTAGCCCGTGAAATTCCAATGGTGTTACGCAGTGAAATCTATGCTGTAGCTTGTATTGTAGGCGGGATTGTTCATACCAGCGCTTTGTACTTTGGTGTTGCTAGTTCACCTGCTTTCTTACTAGGTGTCGTATCAACCTTAACTATTCGACTTGCCGCTATTCGCTGGCATTTATCTTTGCCGACTTTTCAGTTAAAAGGTTAAATTTCACGATAAAAAAGCCCATCTCAAATTAATGCGACGGGCTTTAACAATTTATAACAACAAGCGATTAGCTATAGAGACGAAGCACTAATTATACTAACTATATAGCAGCTAAGCACTCAATCGCCTGACTTTACTTAATCGTAATACGTGCAAACTTACGTTTACCAACTTGATAAATCGCAGTGCCGATCTCAGGAACAAGCTTAGTATCTTCGATCTTATCACCATCTAATTTTGCAGCGCCCTGACGGATCATACGAAGTGCATCCGATGTAGAGGCCACTAGATCTGCCTCTTTTAATAGGTTAGCAATAGCAATCCCCGCTTCAAATTCAAATTCAGGCATTTCATCTGGCATTGCGCCTTTTTGAAAACGATTAATGAACTCTTGTTCCGCAGCGTCAGCATCTGCTTCGCTATGAAAACGAGCAATAATTTCTTTTGCTAATAAAATCTTAATGTCACGTGGGTTTTTGCCAGCATCAACATCAGCTTTAAATTGCGCAATCTCTTCTAATGGGCGGAATGAAAGCAATTCATAGTAGCTCCACATTAGTACATCAGAGATCGACATGATTTTGCCAAACATTTCGGTTGGTACTTCACTAACCCCAATGTAATTATGAGCCGACTTAGACATTTTTTTCTCACCGTCTAAACCAACCAGCAATGGCATCATTAAAACTACTTGCGGCTTTTGACCATGAGATTTTTGTAGCTCACGCCCCATCAATAAGTTGAATTTTTGATCCGCGCCACCTAATTCAACATCGGTTTCCATCGCAACAGAATCGTAGCCTTGTAATAACGGGTACATAAATTCATGAATCGCGATCGGTTGATTTCCGGCATAACGCTTTTTAAAATCATCACGTTCCAACATGCGAGCAACGGTTAAGTTTGATGCCAAACGGATCATACCTTCAGCACCTAATTCATTTAACCATTCAGAGTTAAATTGAATTTTAGTTTTAGCAGGGTCGAGAATCTTAAATACTTGCTGCTTATAAGTTTCTGCATTGGCCAATACATCTTCACGCGTTAAAGGCGGACGTGTGGTGTTTTTACCACTAGGGTCACCAACCATACCGGTAAAATCACCGATTAAAAAAGTAACGTCATGACCTAGCTCTTGGAATGCTCTTAACTTGTTAAGAATAACGGTGTGGCCTAAATGGATATCTGGTGCAGTTGGATCCGCTCCCAACTTAATACGTAAAGGGCGATTTTCTTTTAATTTCTCAATCAACTCAGCTTCAGGGATTAATTCTTCCACACCGCGCTTAATTTCAGCCAATGCTGCTTCAATACTCGCCATTTAGGTTTACTCCGAAAATTAGGCATAAAAATTGTATCAAGACATGATACGCAATAGCGCCCTTTTTGGAAACCAGTTAGACTGACTCATCCTATTTTTTCGCTATTTACATTACTCTTAATGACTATGAGCATACAATTGACTCGCCTTCCTAGGCTACACAAAATATCGATTGCTTTTATCTCCCTCATAATAACTATTGTTTTGTTTTCACTTCCTGACTTTGACGATCTCACTCGTAATGAACCAAAGCTAGAAGTCGGCAAAGTTTATCCTCTTGAGCTCTCTAGCGAATTTTCACAATCGCAAACCACGAATAAAAACTGGCTACAATGGCAGCCCTATACCGTCCAATCAGGCGAAAGTGCTTCTGTTTTATTTAATCGTATCGGTTTATCAGCAAAGTTATTACATCAATTAATCACTAGTGATTCTGGTATAGAAACTCAATTATCGCGACTTCGACCAGGTGACATCCTAAATTTTGGCTTTAACCAAAATGATCAATTAGTCGAATTAATTCGCCCTTTGTCTGCTTATCAATCTTTTCATATCTATAAACAAGGAGATGTGTTCACTTCGAAAATAGAAAGTAAAAAAATTGATGTTCAATATAATTACACTGAAGCAACCATTACATCAAACTTCTGGAATGCAGCATCAAATTCAGGTTTAACTCCAAATCAAATAATGTCATTAGCCGGTATTTTTGGTTGGGATATTGATTTTGCGTTAGATCTGCGTGCAGGAGATCATTTTGAAGTGTTATATGAAGATCGTTTTGTTGAAGGTCGAAATATTGGCCAAGGCAACATTATTACCGCAGTTTTTACTAGCCAAGGTGCCACGTTCAAAGCCATTTTGAACCCAAAAGATGGCAATTATTACGATGAGGATGGCAGGGCAATGAAAAAAGCCTTTCTGCGCTCACCTATCGATTTTCGCCGTGTAACCTCTAATTTCAATCCTACTCGTCGCCATCCTGTAACAGGAAAAATCGTCGCTCATAGAGGGACAGATTATGCAGCTCCAGTTGGAACCCCTATTTGGGCTGCTGGTGATGGAGTGGTCGAAAAAGCAGGTTATAACCAATTTAATGGTAACTACGTATTTATTCGCCATAGCAATACTTATATTACCAAGTACTTGCACATGAAAAAACGATCCGTCAATACAGGACAACGAGTAAAACAAGGCGATACGGTAGGCACGCTTGGTGGAACAGGACGAGTAACTGGGCCACACTTACATTATGAATTTTTAGTGAATGGTATCCATAAAAATCCAAGAACGGTTAACTTGCCTCAATCAAAATCATTAACGGGTCAAGATAAAAGTAACTTTATGACACTGGCGCAGCAAAATTTAGCGCAACTCAAACGCTACAATAACTTACTTATTGCAAAAGAATAGCCAAACAAAAAAGCCCTGAAAATTTCTTATTCTCAACGAAAAAGAGATTTTTAGGGCTTTCTTAAAGTGACTTGTTTAAATGGGCTTAGGTAAAATGGCTTACACGCTAAATGAAGCACCACAACCGCAAGTTGTTGTTGCATTTGGATTGTTCACAAAAAAGCGAGAGCCTTCTAGCCCTTCAGTATAATCCACTACACCACCAAGCAAATATTGCAAACTCATAGGATCAACCACTAAAGTTACTCCCTGCTTCACTATTGTCATATCACCATCATTAACTTTCTCATCGAAGGTAAATCCGTATTGAAAACCACTGCAACCACCACCGGTGATATAAACACGTAGTTTTAACTCTGGATTTTCTTCTTCCTCAATCAATATTTTCACACGCGCCGCAGCGGTTTCAGAAAAAGATAAAGGTAATTGCTCATCGCTCATGACGACCTCTCTCATTAGCGTTAATATCAACAGGTAAATGAATAACGTTGATACAAGATACGATCGCTGACATTGCTTAGCCATACGGTCAAACTTTAATTAATGCGATTATCTAATACCTGACCTTATCGTTCAAGTATTCATCTTGCTTTCAGAACAATAAATCGTATAAACCGTCTTCACATCAACTGTATCTGATTTTGTTTTCTAAATAAGTGCAAAAAGTCTCAGCTTAGTTACAATGCCTACAGTTAATTATCTCGATCACGGTGCGGTAGCCTATTAACCGCACAAGAATTGCGCTTAAAGTGCAACAGCCTTATCGCAATAAGATATTATTTAAAGGATCCCCTATGAGTAAATCATCAGAACTATATCAAAAAGCACAACAAACGATTCCCGGTGGCGTGAACTCTCCAGTACGCGCTTTTAATGGTGTTGGTGGAACTCCACTTTTCATCGATCGCGCAGATGGCCCACTGATTTTTGATGCCGATGGTAAAGCTTATATTGATTATGTTGGCTCTTGGGGACCGATGATCTTAGGCCACAATAATACTGCTGTGCGTAATGCGGTGATTAAAGCGGCTGAACGTGGTTTAAGCTTTGGAGCGCCCACAAAATCTGAAATAAAAATGGCAGAAAAAGTATCCGAAATGGTTCCATCAATGGAGCAACTTCGCATGGTTAATTCTGGCACAGAAGCGACGATGAGCGCTATTCGTTTAGCTCGAGGCTTTACTGGTCGTGACAAGATCTTAAAATTTGAAGGTTGTTACCACGGTCATGCTGACAGTTTATTGGTAAAAGCAGGATCAGGCGCATTAACATTGGGTCAACCAAGCTCACCAGGTGTACCTGCTGATTTTGCCAAATACACATTAACAGCCACTTTTAATGATATTGAATCCGTTAAAGCATTATTTGAAGCAAATCCTGAAGAGATTGCTTGCATAATCGTTGAACCTGTCGCGGGTAATATGAACTGCATCCCTCCTGTTGAAGGTTTTTTAGAAGGCTTGCGTGACATTTGTGATTCTTCTGGCGCATTACTGATTTTTGATGAAGTGATGACAGGCTTTCGCGTCGCACAAGGTGGCGCTCAAGCTTACTATGACATCAAACCGGACTTAACTACGCTTGGTAAAGTCATTGGCGGAGGCATGCCAGTCGGGGCTTTTGGTGGTCGCCGTGACGTCATGCAA
Organism: Vibrio sp. S17_S38; assembly: GCF_014694375.1. Lineage (GTDB taxonomy): Bacteria > Pseudomonadota > Gammaproteobacteria > Enterobacterales > Vibrionaceae > Vibrio. The sequence goes on along the minus strand of NZ_JAAUWW010000005.1, from coordinate 111,992 downwards.
TTTATTGCTCCGACAGGCCCAGTTTACCAAGCCGGTACACTATCAGGTAATCCTATTGCCATGGCGGCAGGTTTAGCTTGTTTGAAAGAGTTAGAAGGCGAAGAAAACGAAGCTCGCTTAGCGAAACGGACAAAACAATTAACAAAAGGCTTAAAAAAGGCGGCAGCGGAGCATGGTATTCCTCTGGCGATTAATCGCGTTGGTGGTATGTTTGGTTTTTTCTTTACGGAGCAGAAAACCATTACTTGTTACGAAGATGTCACAAAATGCGATACTGAGCGCTTTAAACGCTTCTTCCATTTAATGCTTGAACATGGTGTCAACTTTGCTCCATCAGCATTTGAAGCGAGCTTTATGTCATTGGCACATTCACCACGTGAAATTGAAGCCACAATTGAAGCGGCAGATCGCTGCTTTGCAATTATGGCAAAAGAAAGCGAAGCACTATAATAAAATAACCAAGTACTCATCTCGCTTGCCTTCGTATTTACTCACGAGCAAGCGAGTTGCTTAACCCATTTTTTATAAATAAACCTGCACTCAAGACTGCCAATTCAAAGCAATCAGCACCGCCATAAAAACTATAATCACAGCTAACCAAGGTATGCTCTTTTTCTTCTTATTACTGCAACACTCTTTTTTGTCACAACAGCCCATATATATTCCTCCAGACTCAATAAATCTTTAATTGATAAGCGTTTGCTTTACCGCCATTATATACCAATATAAAACCACATCACTCCTTCAAGGATGAAACATGGACAACAAGTTAAAACTGGATTCAACACACTGGGTATTAATCATTGCACTACTGTTTGCAGCCTATGCTTGTTATTTATTAATTTCACCTTATATGAATTCGATTGTTATCGCGTTTATTATTTCTCTGTTAATTTACCCTTTGCATCAAAAAATAGAATTACGCTGGCCACGCTTCCCTAACACGGTAGCTTTTATCTCCTGCTTATTTCTCACCTTTGTTATTGTCATTCCATTACTTGCTATTTTTGCAGCAATCATCCAACAAGGTGCTAATTTTTCACAAACGGTTTATAACTGGGCAAGTGCTGGCGGGATCCAAGAATTATTGAATCATCCATATATTTCAAAACTGCTGCATATTGCTAATCAATATCTACCATTCGACAATATTGACCCACAACAAATAGCTCAACGCGCGGCTAAGTTTATTTCACAATTTGGCACGATTTTAGTCTCTGTTAGCGCCAAAATATTAGGTGACGCGACTGGGTTTCTAGCGAACTTCTTTTTAATGCTTTTTGTATTATTCTTTTTATTACGCGATCGTGAAAAACTGGTTAATAGCATTCATCATATTTTACCTCTATCACGCAGCCAAGAAGACCGTTTATTAAACGAAGTAGAGCAGGTTTCTAAATCAGCCGTTTTAGGCTCATTTCTTACCGCTATCGCCCAAGCTATTGTTGGCGGCTTTGCATTATGGCTAGTCGGCTTGCCAGGCTTATTCTGGGGAACAATGATTGGAGCTGCCTCCTTTATTCCAGTTGTTGGCACTGCATTAATTTGGGTTCCAGCTGCCGCTTATTTATTTTTAACTGGCGATATCGGCTGGGGAATATTTTTAGTAGTTTGGGGCGTAGTAGTCATTGGTTCGATTGACAATATTATTCGCCCGCTTCTTATGCAAGGAAGCGCTGGCATGGATACCTTACTTATCTTTTTCTCACTATTGGGCGGGATCCAATTGTTTGGATTAATTGGTTTGATCTACGGGCCACTGATCTTTGCCATTACCATGGTGCTATTTAAAATGTACGAAGAGGAATTTAAGCAATTTCTTAACATGCAAGATAATAACTAATCACGTCAACAGCAATTAACTCTCAAGTGATTTAATTGGTATCTAGGCCAGATTATGCGAAAATCTGGCCACTGCCCATAGAGAGTGACCATCAATGTCAAGCTATACCCCCCCTAGCCAAATTGCTCAACGTCAAATTGAATATTTTTCAGGTAAGCGTGTTTTAATTGCAGGTGAAGCCGAAGATTTATTTTGTCTTGAACTTGCTAAGCACTGCCAATCAGTCTCCGTTTTTACAACCCATTATGGTTACCATCAACAATTTAATCAGCATGATAATATTACGTCTTACTTTGGCGCAGAACTGACTGATAACATTGATGCTGATATGCTTCTGTTGTATTGGCCAAAAGCTAAAGCCGAAGCTCAATATTTACTTGCAATGTTGATGGCGAAACTTAAAACCGGCACTGAAATCTGTGTTGTTGGCGAGAATCGCTCTGGCGTTAAAAGCATTGAAAAAATGTTTAGCCAATATGGCACAGTGAAAAAATACGATTCTGCACGTCGTTGTTCTTTCTATTGGGGGCAATATCAAACCGAAGCGCCAGCGTTTAATTTAGATGAATGGTATAAAACTTATCCCCTCACTATCGGTGATGATACGCTTCAAATTAAAAGCTTGCCTGGTGTATTTAGCCATGGTGAATTTGATAAAGGTACAGAGCTACTGCTTGAAACACTACCAAGACTCAAAGGTAAAGTACTGGATTTGGGCTGTGGTGCTGGTGTAATTGGTTGCGTTATTGCAACTCGCTATCCTAAAGCGAATGTTGATATGTGTGACATCAGCGCACTCGCGATTGAATCAAGTAAAGCGACGTTAGAAATTAATGGATTAACCGGACAAGTCTTTGCCTCTGATATTTACTCCAACATTGGCAAAGGATACGACTTTTTAATTAGTAACCCGCCTTTCCATTCAGGTTTAGATACCCAATACAGTGCAGCGGAAACCTTATTATCCCAAGCGCCGCATCATTTATCGGCTCGAGGGCAAATGCTGATCGTTGCCAATAACTTTTTAAAATATCCTCCTATTATTGAGAAAGCTTTTGGGCACTGCAACATTGCAGCTAAAAACACTAAATTCAGCATCTATCACACCAATAAAGCATCTCAATAGTCAGTCCTTATTGAGGTTTAATTATAGTCATGAGCCTAGCCTTTAGGCTCATTTTCCCACCGAATATTTTATAATAATTGCCCTCGGTCACCTTTTTTGCCTTTGAAAATAAAGTTTCCTTTCTTCTCGACAAATATCATAGTAAAAAGGTTTTGCGTGTTAACTTAATAAAATAATTCAATCCTTGGCTTTTTCTACTTCTAATAAGCCGCCACTCAGAGAAATCGTAAGTAGCCACCTATGCTAAAACTAAGAAATGTACATAAATTTCAAAGGCTTCAACACACATTAATGATCGCATTTTTAGTATTAAGTCTGACTCCTTTCACTGTTATTGCTTTATTTTTTCTCCAATCACATACTCAAGATTTACAAGAGCAAAGTACCTCATATTTATTGTCAATTCGTGACACGAAAAAACAACAAGTTAACGATTATGTAAAATCTAAAGAATCTGAAGTCATGGGCGTGGTTCGCTCAGAATTAGCTTACTCAAGTGGCGGCCGATTTTATGGTTTGGTCAGTGCGTTCACAAAGCTAGGTGATAGCATAGAAGATGCTCGAGACAACGCCCAACAGCGTTATATTCAGAACTCTGGTGATAAAATAAAAACAGCGGTTCTCCCTGAATCTCCGGATTTTATTGGTACAGAGCGTTATCGATTATTACATAAACGTTATCATTGGGCTTATGTGGATTTACTCAAGCGCTCAGATTTTACCGACATTCTGCTCATTGATTTAAATGGCAATGTCACCTACTCAGTAAGAAAAGAAAAAGATTATGGGACTAACTTAATAACTGGTCCTTATCAAAATACGATTTTAGGTAAAACCTTTGCGAACCTTAAAGATACCGTCAAAGCATCGCGCAAAAATAACGAAGATTATACTCCGGTCATCTTGTCTGATTTTAATAAAGAAGACTCACAGCAAATCCTTTGGCTCGGCGCACCTATAATCCAACAAGGCTACCTACATAGTTACGCTATGTTTAAACTGCCAAGCACAGCACTCTCAAACATTATGAATGATCATAATGATAAAGGAGCACTCACCAAGATCCTTGTTGGTGAAAATAAAAAACCAAAAATACTCAATTTATCGCAATCGTCTATTGATGCAAGCATGAGCGTTATCGACAAAGCTTTACAGGGACTTTCAGCGGTAGAATCCTTTACAAATGGCGATGGTGAACAGATTATTGCCGCTTACACTCCTATAAAAATCAAAGATAAAACATGGGCTTTAGTGGTTGAACTACCAGAAAAAGATGCCTATTCAAGAGTTCATCAACTTAAAAAAATCTTTGCCATTGTTATGCTTATAGGTATTCTTTTAGTTATTGTTTGTTCTCATTACCTATCTAACTTTATAACCACACCATTATTAAAGCTGACTTGGATGGCAGAACGAGTCGCAGCGGGAGATTTAGATCAAAATATAGTAAGTATTGAGCGGAAAGATGAAATTGGACGGTTGGCCGTCAGCTTTGCTCGTATGCAGCGCTCAATTAAAGAGAAAATTCAATTAATTGGCGATCAAAATAAAACCTTAGAAAACAATATCCAGACTATTAGGCAAAAAAATGATGACTTACAACTTGCCAATAAGCTCAAAGATGAGTTTCTCGCCACAACATCACATGAACTAAGAACCCCGTTGCATGGAATGGTTGGTATCGCAGAAGCATTAGTTTCGGGTTCCAACGGACCTATTCCTGCCAACCAAAAGCACCAATTAGATATCATCATCAACAGTGGGCAACGCCTCACTACATTGGTGGATGATCTTCTGGATTACCATAAGATGCGCTATGGCAATCTTGATATACAAACCACCACTGTCGATATTGTTTCTGCAACACGTTTAGTTTTAGAGTTATCGCAGCACCTTTTAGGTAATAAACCACTTCGTATCATTAATCAGATTGCATTAGAACTGCCACTGGTTGCCGCAGATGCTCAGAGATTAGAACAGGTTCTTTATAACTTGATCGGCAATGCCATCAAATATACATCGGAAGGAAAAATCATCATTTCAGCAACCGTACTGGAAAATGATATTAGGATGCAAGTTGTGGATACAGGACAAGGGATTCCAGCCGAACAACTGGAGCATATCTTCGAACCTTTAATTCAAGCTGGACAAGATTCTAGTCGCTATCGTCAAGGTGCAGGACTGGGCTTATCCATTAGTCGACAGCTAATTGAATTGATGGGTGGATCGCTTTATGTCAGTAGCCAGCCATTGGTTGGCACCACTTTTAGCTTTTCCTTACCAATTGCCACTGAAGAACAAATTAAAGCACACCAGTACCAACAACCGAATGAACACTTCCAAGCACCAGATCGCTTATCCAATATGGCTGATTTTGAATCTTCACCACTACCAATTAATCCCGAAGGGCCATTATTACTCGTGGTCGATGATGAGCCTGTCAATTTACAGATTCTTGATAGCTTTTTACGACTTGAAGGCTATCAAGTTAAAACGGCAGCAGATGGCCTAACCGCACTCCAATTAATAGAAAAAGACAAACCTGAATTAATCTTACTCGACATCATGATGCCAGGAATGAATGGCTATGAAACCTGTGAAGAAATTCGTCAGAAATATGATCACGCACAGCTGCCAGTTATTCTATTAACCGCATTGAGTCAAACTAAAGATCGTGTCCGAGGTTTTGAATCTGGCGCTAATGACTATCTCACCAAGCCTTTTAATAAACAAGAGCTTGCAGCAAGAATAAAAGCACATTTAACCGCCAGTAAAGCCGAACAACGCCGCATAGAAAATAGCCAACTACAACAAGAGCTGCGTATTCGAGAGCAAGTTGAAGCGAGTTTATTAGAGACTCAAGGCCGCTTATTAGAACAACTAGAATCTGCACCAGAAGCGATTATTTGTGTTCGTGAAGATGGACGAATCCGCTTTGCTAATGATTCAGCTGCAAAATTATTTAAACGCAGTCCTGAGCAGCTCAAACGGTCAAATTCAGATGAGATTATTGCGCCTAAGTATCTTAATCTCAATCAGGAACATTTTTGTGGTGAAATTGATATCTTCATTGAGGACAAGCGAGAACATATTCAAAGTGATGTACTCATGCTTCCTGAAGCCTCTGGATTGCAATCCATGTATATTTTTAATATCGGTGGCGGAATCAATGCGCAACGAATTGATAACTTAGAAACTGCAATTGAAGCCCTTTCTAGCTATGCTTTTGATGGTGACAAAAATAAGCTTCAGCAACTGAAAGAACTCGGCGGCGAATTTACCCGATTAGCGGATAAAGTTTTCCATAAACGCGAAGATAAACACCAGATAATGCGCGATATATTAGTTGATACAATGACGACAGCCCTCGATTATTGGGAATCAGCGACAGGTCAAACGAAATATACATTAGCTGAAGAAAGTGGATTATGGCGCGTTTACTTAGATCGTAGTACCTTACAAACTCGAACTTTAGATAAATACCTACGCGTGGAAACGTTACCGAAAACTCCCCGTTGGCGTACAGTTCTAAACACGATTGATTATATTCTAGAAAATAGCAGTGCTAATACCGCCCAACGCCAGCACTTAATTGACTGCCGAGAAAAAATACAAATGTTACTCGTTAGCTGAACTTATTTTATCGATACAGCATAATCATTCATAACAATCTATCTCCAGAGCCCCCTTATTAAACCGTTAGGTCAAGCGACTTAACGGTTATTTCATTTCTTAAACCACAGCTTCCATATGCTTATTATTTCTTATCTAAAAGCCTTACCAACCACCAAAGCACCATCACAATCGGTTGGTAATATACAGCCTTAAACTCCCTTTCTCAGGCGAATGACACTTAGAGGTAAGAACAATCCCGACCAATAAAACCAAACATTAATACTTTATTCACACAAAGAAATAACCGCAATTCACTCCAAAAACAAAACGGATAAATCGCCTTTTTTCTATTTAATGACCCTGCTTAACCTTAGTATTTATGGCTAATGCGAAGCGAGTCACAACAAATCGGCAATACTATTTTAAAACAATAAAGTAAGCTTGTTTTCGACTAGTGATCAAGATCGCCTTAATAAGGATTGAAATTAAAACCTTTAAATTAAAAATAAAATCAAGATAGTAAGCACTAACATTCAATCAAAAAAAACAATCCAACATGATGCATATCACATTTAAGTTTGAATAAAAAAACAGCGTATTTTGTCTGATTTTTACGATATTAACGTAAAGGTAAGATTATTTGACGTTTTTAACGAGAATTCAAATTGACGATTTCAACGATAAAGTGTTTTCTGTACAGGCAAAGGGCCTACAGGCCACTCTGGAATAATCAATGAATGTCCGAACATCACATTCATTATGAAACAGGTTATTTCGAGGTAGGTCTCAGCGAGTGTTTATCAATTGATGACATTCCTTTTAATTAAGCTAAAACAAAAGCAAAAGTAAGGAACAGCTATGCTAACCAATATCAAAAAAACAGCCATTGCTGCAGCGATACTTTCGGTTGCCGTTACTGGTTTTTCGACAGTAGCAACAGCCGCAGAACGCAGTGAGTTAACTATCGTCCCAGATTTTTATCCAACTATGGTACGGAATTTCAACCCATACTTAGGGGCGACTAACTTAAAAACAACCACAGATTTCATTTATGAACCTCTGGTTATTTTTAACGAAATGCACGGTAATACACCAGTCATGCGTCTTGCAAAAGATTTCAAAATGTCTGATGACCTAATGACAGTCACATTTGATATCCGTGAAGGTGTTAAGTGGTCGGATGGTAAAACCTTTGATGCTAATGATGTTGTTTACTCATTTGCGTTAGTTAAAAAATTCCCTGCACTTGATCAATCAGGCATTAACAAATGGGTAAAAAGTGTTGAACAGAAAGGTGACTACCAAGTTATATTTCATTTAACAGAAGCTAATTCAAATGTTCCTTACGAAATTGCTAAAGTACCTGTTGTTGCAGAGCACATCTGGAAAGACGTAAAAGATCCAACTACTTTCACTAATGAAACTCCTGTAGGTACCGGTCCATTTACTGAGATCGAAACCTTTACACCACAACTTTACATTCAGTGTGAAAACCCAAATTACTGGGATGCTAAAGACCTAAACGTTGACTGTTTACGTGTTCCGCAAATCGCCAATAATGATCAATTATTAAGTAAAATTATCAACTCAGAACTTGATTGGACCTCTTCATTCGTCCCTGACATTGATAAAACTTATGCATCTGTAAGCCCTAATCACCATTATTGGTATCCGCCATCAGGTACGCAATCATTCATGGTGAACTTTGCTGAAAAAGATGCCGCGAAAAAAGAAGCGTTAACCAACGTTGATTTCCGTCGTGCTTTCTCTATGGCTCTTGACCGTCAAACCATCATTGATATCGCATTCTATGGCGCGGGAACAGTGAATGATTTCGCATCAGGTCTTGGGTATGCATTTGAAGCTTGGTCTGATGAAAAAGTTCATAATAAATACAAAGGCTACAACACATATAATGTTGAAGGCGCGAAGAAACTGCTTGCTAAAGCCGGCTTTAAAGATGTCAATAAAGATGGTTTTGTTGACACCCCATCAGGTAAACCTTTTGAGTTATTAATTCAATCACCAAATGGTTGGACTGACTTTAACAACACTGTACAACTTGCAGTAGAGCAACTAGAAGAAGTGGGCATTAAAGCAAAAGCTCGTACACCTGAATTCGCGGTTTATAACCAAGCAATGCTAGATGGTAATTACGATGTAGCTTTTACTAACTACTTCCACGGTGCTGATCCATTCACTTACTGGAACTCAGCGTACAACTCAGCACTGCAAGGTGGTGATGGTATGCCTCGTTTCGCGATGCATTTCTTCAAAAATGACAAGTTAGATTCTTTATTAAACAGCTTCTATAAAACTGCTGATAAAAATGAGCAAATGAAAATCGCTCATGGAATCCAACAAATCATTGCAGAAAATCAAGTCACGATTCCAGTCATGTCTGGTGCACAAATGTACCAATACAACACCAAGCGCTTTACAGGCTGGTGGAGCGAGAAAAACCCGAAAGGCCGTCCAAGTATCTGGGCTGGCATTCCAGAGCGTCTACTTCATGTACTGGATTTAAAACCAGTTAAATAAGTCGTCACTCAACTCTGCGGCGCATGCCTAATATGCGCCGCCATTAAAATCCCCCTCTTACTGATAAAAAGTATGGCGCTCGTCGTCAGGGGATTTGTTTGTCTAAAATAGGCGTCCTGAAACCAGAATCAGGCGAAAAATTCTGGGAAAGTTAAGGTGTAAGTTATGGGATTCTTCTTAAGACGTTTAGGTTTTTATTTTATCGCTTTAGTCGTCGCTGCAACGATTAACTTTGCGATTCCGCGTGCGATGCCTGGTGACCCAGTTACCATGATGTTTGCTAACGCTACAGTGCAGGTGACTCCAGAACGTATCGCGGCAATGAAAGAGCTTTTGGGCTTTGTCGACGGTAATATTTTTGTTCAATACATTGCGTACCTTAAAAATATTTTCAGTTGGAATCTAGGCACTTCAATTCAGTTCTTTCCATTACCTGTGTCTGATTTATTAGGTCGTGCATTTGGTTGGTCACTATTTTTAGCCGGTACTGCGGTTGCTTTCTCTTTCTCTTTAGGGTCAATTCTTGGCATTTTTGCTGCTTGGAAACGCGGCAGCAAATTCGATACTTTTATTTCCCCTGGAATGTTGGTTATTCAAGCGGTACCACAAGTGGTTATTGCCATGCTTGCCATGTTTACCTTTGCGGTTGGTTTGCGATGGTTCCCAACCGGTTATGCTTATACTGCAGGTAACTTACCAGACTGGACTAGTTGGGTATTTATTAAAGATGTTGCCTATCACGCCGTCCTACCTTTGTTCTGTGCTTCTGTCGTTCAAATTGGTGGCTTCTTAATCAATATGCGTAACAACATGATTAACTTGTTAGGTGAAGATTACATCACCATGGCAAAAGGCAAAGGCTTGAGTGAAAACCGCGTGGTATTCAATTACGCCGCTCGTAATGCCATGCTACCAAGTGTAACCGCCCTTTCTATGTCGCTTGGTATGGCGATTGGTGGTCAATTAATTGTCGAGATCATCTTTAACTACCCAGGTCTTGGTTCAGTTCTATTTAATGCAATCAATTCTCGTGACTACCAAGTTCTGCAAGGTCAGTTACTTATTATGACCTTATTTATGCTGTTCTTTAACTTACTTGCCGACATGTTGTATGTCGTACTTGACCCTCGTCTGCGTAAGGGAGGCAAATAATCATGAAAGGTTTATTTAAATTACTGACGGGCAACGCTAAAGCCATGACAGGATTAATTATATTATTGTTGTTTATTGCTATGGCTATTTTTGCACCTTTAATTACCAAACATGCTCCCGATAAGCGAACGGGTAATCCACACGAATACCCTAGTGGCATCGTAAAAATGGCAAAAAGTAGCCCCGATGGTTGGGTTGCACAAAACCTTGCGAATGATCGTCGCACTATGATCATGTCAAAAAAAGAAGACCACACACTTGGTACCACTCGTATGGGGCGTGATGTCTGGTCACAGCTGGCTTATGGCGCTCGTGTATCTCTTGGGGTTGGTTTTGGCGCTGGTCTTGTAGTGTGTTTCTTAGCCACTGTGATTGGCGTTTCGGCAGGATACTTTGGCGGCAAAATCGATGACATATTAACCGCAGCAATGAACATCATGCTAGTAATACCTCAATATCCATTACTGTTTGTTTTAGCTGCATTTATCGGAGAGGCAGGCCCACTAACCATTGCGCTAATCATAGGCTGTACTTCTTGGGCTTGGGGCGCACGTGTCGTTCGTTCGCAAACACTCGCATTACGAGAGAAAGAGTTTGTAAAAGCGGCTGAAGTATTAGGGGAGTCGTCATTCCGCATCATCTTTGTTGAGATACTGCCTAACCTGATCTCCATTGTCGGGGCAAGCTTCATTGGTTCGGTAATGTACGCCATTATGATGGAAGCCACTATTTCATTCTTAGGCCTTGGCGACCCAAGTACTATTAGTTGGGGCATCATGCTTTACAACGTTCAAACCTCATCAGCGATATTAGTTGGCGCATGGTGGGAACTGATCGCGCCATGTTTAGCATTAACTACATTAGCTATCGGACTTGCACTATTAAATTTTGCGGTTGATGAAGTAGCAAACCCACAATTACGTTCTCATAAAGGCATGAAGCGCTGGAAAAAAATCGCAACACAAGATGAACAATCTCGAGAGCCTGAACTACCACCACAAAATGCCGTTTGGAGTGGAGATAAATAATATGACCATTATCAATAAAACAGAGCCATTAATCTCTATCCGCAACCTATGCGTTGATTACATTACCGATGCGGGAGATGTCCGCGCCGTCAACAATGTTAGCTTTGACATTGCACCGGGCGAAGTCTTTGGCCTTGCCGGTGAATCAGGCTGTGGCAAATCGACCGTTGCTTTCTCACTAATGCGTTTACATAAGCCACCAGCCTTTATTACCGGTGGAGAGGTCATTTTTAATGGCGAAAATATTTTAAAGTACAGCGAACAAAGGATGCAATCTTTCCGTTGGAGCCAAATGTCGATGGTATTTCAAAGTGCCATGAATGCGTTAAATCCAGTACTCCCAATGGAAGAGCAATTTTGCGATGTGATCATGCGTCATACCAATATGACGCGCCAACAAGCGAAAAAACGTGCCGAAGGTTTATTAGAAATTGTAGATATCCACCCTGATCGTTTGAATGACTATCCTCATCAGTTTTCAGGCGGCATGCGTCAACGTTTAGTGATTGCTATTGCATTGGCTTTGAATCCAAAAATGATCATTATGGATGAACCAACCACAGCTCTGGATGTGGTAGTACAACGTGAAATTCTACAAAAAATTTATGCACTAAAAGAAGAGTTTGGCTTCTCCATATTATTCATCACTCATGACTTGTCATTAATGGTCGAGTTCTCCGATCGTATTGGCATCATGTATTCAGGTGAATTAATTGAAGTCGCTCCTTCGAAAAAAATATTGGAAACGCCTTATCACCCATACACCAAAGGATTGGGTTCGTCTTTTCCTCCATTAACAGGACCTAAAACCAAATTAACCGGGATCCCTGGTAATCCGTTGAACTTATTAGAAATCCCACAAGGCTGTCGATTCCAAGCACGTTGTGATCGTGTTCATGACACTTGCCGAAAAGTGCCAACACAATTGCGTCAAATTGAGCACGGTCGATTATCTAATTGCCATTTATATGGCGAGCCAATCTCGATAGCGACAGTTTGAACGAACAAAACACAAAGCAGAATCGGCGATAGAGCCAGTTAATAAAGAATTAGCGTAAAGCTGGAGACAACTATGAGCTCATCAGAAGTATATGGAAAATTGTTGATTGAAGGTAAGAATCTGATTAAAGATTTCCCTCTCAACAGTAACTCTCTCAAACAAACTAGAATGCGCGCCATCAATGACGTGTCATTTAAAATGTATAAAAGTCGCGGCCTTGCCGTGGTCGGAGAATCAGGTTCAGGCAAATCCACCACCGCGAAAATGATTGCCAAAATGTATGCACCAACCGGAGGAGCGATTGAATACAAAGGTCGTGATATTCAAGAGATCAAAAAGACAAAAGATCTAATGCATTATCGCGAAGGGGTACAAATGGTATGGCAAGATCCGTTTGGGTCTTTAAATCCAACCCATAATATTTTTCACCATATTGCTCGTCCTTTGCTCATTCATAACAAAGTGAAATCAAGCAATAAGAAAGAGCTACAAGAGCGTGTTTACGAACTACTTGAGCAAGTCGGTCTAAACCCAGCGAAAGAAACATCGGTAAAATTCCCCCATCAATTATCTGGGGGTCAACGTCAGCGTGTGAATTTAGCCCGTAACATCGCAGTGGGAGCAGAAGTCGTTTTAGCGGACGAACCAACCTCAATGCTAGATGTGTCTATTCGCGCTGGTGTTTTGAATCTAATGGAAGAGATGAAGTTCGACAAACAAATGTCGCTACTTTACATCACCCATGATATCGCGACTGCTCGTTATATTGCTGAAGATCTTTCGGTTATGTATGTCGGTCATATGGTTGAATGGGGCGATACCGATCAGATCATTCACGATCCTCAACACCCGTATACCCAACTATTAGTATCGGCAGTTCCAGATCCAAAAAAATCAATCCATGAAAAGCTAAAGGGTAATAAAGGTGAAATTCCACTTTGGACACCAGATTCATTAGGCTGCCCTTTTGCTGGTCGTTGCTTACATGTCACCGACAAGTGCCGCGAAAAAATGCCAGAAGTAACACAACTAGCGACCAATCACTTTGTTCGATGCTATTTATTTGAGAAGTAAACAAAGCGATTTTTCAACAATAAACGGCTCTAATCTATTATCAGATTAGAGCCTATTTCAAAGGGTTTGGAGCATTCATGCAAATTTTCACTAACCATATTGGTTACCCTTGCTTTGGTAACAAAAATGCAGTCGTACTTGCCTCATCAGTAGAGGAAAAGTGCAACGCTAAATTGATCGATGCAGATACACATCAAGTAATGCAAGAATTTTCAATATCTCCAGACAGTACTGTCGACAATTGGCATTTCGGCCGTTTTCATCAAATCGACTTCTCTGAATTCACTCAAGCTGGCCGTTATTATCTCACCGTTGGAAATCGTCAATCTCATTTCTTTGAGATAGGTAAAAACGTTCTCATGAATCGTACTTTTTCCGATTGCTTGCACTATTTTAAATCCCAACGTTGTGGCGGAATTTTCGATCAACGCGATCATCACGTTCCTCTTCTCAATAGTACAAACACCGTCGATGTACATGGTGGTTGGTATGATGCTTCCGGGGATGTTAGCAAGTACTTAAGCCACCTTTCTTATGCGAATTATCTCAATCCGCAACAAACACCAATGATAGTGTGGAACATGCTAAAAGGCTTGGAGATCGCGGCAAAAATAGAAGGTTTCGCTAAATTTTCAGCCGTACGCTTAACCGAAGAAGCATTATTTGGCGCTGATTTTTTAATGAGAATGTTATCACCTGAAGGGTACTTCTATACCACAGTGTTTGATAAGTGGAGTAAGGACATTAACCAGCGTGAAATCTGTGCTTATGAAACACAAAATGGTCATAAAGGTGAGGATTATCAAGCCGGTTTTCGTCAGGGTGGTGGCGTAGCTATTGCAGCCCTCGCCCGGGCTTCTCGATTAGAGCAACATGGTGAATTCACGTCTAATCAATATTTAGAAGCCGCAATTAAGGCTTATCAGCATTTAGTTGAGCACAATACTCAATACCTTAATGATGGCACTGAAAACATCATTGATGAATATTGCGCACTATTATCGGCGGTCGAGCTTTTCCATTGCACTCAAAAACAAGAATTTGCCAATCAAGCACAGATCTGGGCGCAACGTTTAGCCCAGCGCCAAATGAGCGATGATAACCTTCAGTATTTCTGGGCGGCTAACAGTGATGGTTCTCGCCCATATTTTCACGCGGCAGAAGCTGGGTTGCCAGTAATAGCTTTGTGTGAATATGCAGCCATTGAAAAAGATTCAACCAATAAACAAGCAATTATTGAGGTAATCAACAATGCCTTACGCTTTGAAATTACCATTAGTTCAAAAGTAAATAATCCATTTGGTTATCCTCGCCAGTATGTCAAAGGCGTTAATGAAGAAAAGCGTGAAGCCTTCTTCGTGGCTCATAACAATGAATCGGGTTATTGGTGGCAAGGCGAAAATGCTCGTATTGCCTCTTTATCTTGCATGGCAAATCTAGCACAGCAATATACCAATGATCCTGAACTTAGATGTGAACTACAACGTTTCTCACAATCCGCATTAGATTGGATCGTCGGTTTAAATCCTTATGACATGTGCATGCTTGACGGCCATGGTTATAACAATCCCGATTACTTGCCAGAACAGGGATTTTTTAATGCTAAAGGCGGTGTGTGTAATGGCATTACGGCCGGTTTTGACGATGAAAGAGACATTGCCTTTAATCCTAACGAGCAAAAAGATGACATGCTGCAAAACTGGCGCTGGGGTGAGCAATGGATCCCACATGGTGGTTGGTATTTACTGGCTATCATCGCACAGCAATATCATATTGATACTGAGTCAACAAGTGCTCTAGCCGATAAGGAATAATCATGAATGCATATTATTTAGTTGGCATTGATGGCGGAGGCACCTCTTGTCGAGCACGTTTAACCGACAGCAACGGCGCTCTCCTCGGTGAAGGCAAAAGTGGTAGTGCCAATATTCTGCTAGGCGTTGAAGTGACAATGGCATCGATTATTAACGCCGTTAGAAAAGCGAGTAAACAAGCAGGCTTAAGTGAAGATGACTTCGCATCAATGCACCTTGGCTTAGCTTTGGCAGCCGCTGAACAAAGAAAAGCATGGCAGGGTTTTATGCAACTTGAGCATCCTTTTGCCAGCATCGTACTTAATACTGATGCTTATGGCGCTTGCTTAGGGGCTCATAATGGTGACGATGGCGCAATTATGATCGCCGGCACAGGATCGTGTGGTTTGTTAATTAAAGATGGTCAACAACATGTGGTTGGCGGTCGAGAGTTTCCAATTTCCGACCAAGGTAGCGGCGCAATAATGGGGCTCCATTTGATCCAATACACTTTATTGGCACAAGATCAAATCAAACCACACTCAAATATTACTCAAATTGTAATGCAGCAATTTAATCAAGATGTGGATGCAATTGTTGAATGGTCTAAAACAGCTCGACCTTGTGATTATGGTCAATTTTCACCACAAATATTTCAATGCGCGCAGAGAAGCGATCCAGTAGCCGAGGAATTATTGCAACAAACGGCAGCTGATTTAGACATGTATCTAAATGCTTTACATCAGCGAGGTGCAAACCAGATTGCGTTAATGGGCGGTATTGGAGAACGCATTATCCCTTGGTTAAGCAAGCAAAGCCAACAATGGTTGGTGCCTCCTCAAAAAGATGCCTTAGATGGCGCTTTAATGATGGCAAACCAGACTAAGCACAACTTGTTTTAATACTTATGAACCAACTCTCCATGAAAGGTGCAACGATGAACTACCGAATTGATCTTGCCGTTATCCAACAACAAGAGAATTACTCTCGCTTTGGCTTAACTCTGCATAATTTAAGTGATCAGGACTTACAAGACTGGAGCATTCATGTCAGCTTCCGCCGCTATATTCAGCCTCAAACATTAACTCAAGGTCTAATTGAGCAAATCGGTGGTTACTGCGTGTTTACACCGCCAATCAACACCACTCTACAAGCGAACAACTTATATTATGTGGAGTTTGGCACCAACACCGCTCCATTTAAATTACTTGATGATGGCTTTGATGATGCCTTTATCCAAGTAACACAAGATCATCAATCCCAGAATATACCCGTGACAGTGACTCCGATTGCGCTGTCTTCGAATACAAAAAAACAAATTACCGTGCCAAACGTTGAGGCTAAATTAGATAGCCTAATCCCTGCCCCTCAAAGCATGAAACCACAAACGGGTTATTTCAATTTAGATACCGCGATTACTTTTCAAGCGCACAGTAGTTATGCTCAATCGGCATTAGTCTGGCTAGCCGATGAATTAAGCCAAATAACACCACATGCCATTAAAAAGAGCACTCAAGGTAACGTGTGCTTTGTGACAACACAAAGCTTGCCACAAGGTGCCTATAAACTCGAAATTCAACCTAATCAAATATTACTTGAAGCCAGTTCCAGTAGTGGTTTTATGCATGCGGCTGTCAGCTTGCTTCAACTCATCAGTACTCAAATTGATAATGACAGCCAGCAACTTGCTTGTGTATTAATTCAAGACAAACCCCGCTTTGATCACCGAGGCATGATGCTAGATTGCGCGCGCCACTTTCATAGCATTGAGCAGATAAAACGATTAATTAATCAACTCGCTAAATACAAATTTAATACCTTTCATTGGCATTTAACCGACGATGAAGGCTGGCGTATTGAAATTAAAGCCTTTCCAGAGTTAACCGAAATCGGCGCATGGCGTGGCATCAACACACCAATTGAACCGCAATATTCTCATCTCACTGAAA
The DNA here is from genome assembly GCF_014694375.1 of Vibrio sp. S17_S38. GTDB lineage: Bacteria > Pseudomonadota > Gammaproteobacteria > Enterobacterales > Vibrionaceae > Vibrio. The sequence goes on along the minus strand of NZ_JAAUWW010000005.1, from coordinate 94,871 downwards.
CTTATGGTGGTTTTTATAGCCAAGATCAAATCCGTGAGATCGTGTCCTATGCTGCCGAGCGTAATATTAGCGTTATTCCCGAACTCGATATTCCAGGGCACTGTCGCGCTGCCATTAAATCACTTCCACATCTGCTCGTGGATCCAGATGACCGATCTCAATATCGCAGTATTCAATATTACGTTGATAACGTCTTATCCCCAGGATTAGCCGGTACTTACACTTTTCTCGACACCGTTTTAGAAGAAATTTGTCAATTATTCCCATCCCCTTTAGTACACATTGGCGGTGATGAAGTACCAAAAGGCGTTTGGACTGATAGCCCTAAATGCCAAGAGTTGATGGAAGCACAAGGTTATTCTGATCCCAAAGAACTTCAAGGCCATATCTTGCGCTATGCAGAAGACAAGTTGAAATCTTTAGGTAAACGCATGCTCGGCTGGGAAGAAGTACAACACGGTGACAAAGTAAGTAAAGATACCATTATTTGTTCGTGGATAAATGAAGATGCAGGCTTACAAGCGATCAAGCAAGGCGTTGATATCGTGCTACAACCTGCACAATTCACTTACCTTGATATTGTGCAAGATTATTCATTCGAAGAGCTGGGCGTCAACTGGGCTGGAGTTACCCCACTGGAGAAATCCTATGGTTATGAACCGTTAGCACAAGTCGCTAGCGATGACCCAATACGTCAACATATTTTAGGTATTCAATGTGGCTTGTGGTGCGAAATTATAGACACGCCAGAACGCATGGACACCATGATTTTCCCACGACTTTTGGCAATAGCCGAAGTGTGTTGGACCGAAAAACAAAACCGTAATTGGGAAGATTTTGTTGCACGTTTAAATGGCCATTTACCGACATTAAATCGTCAAGGTATCAAATATAGACCACTTAAATGAAGCGCTCCATCATCCTATTACGGATTGAATATCTAACTTTGAGTAAGAATTTTAATTAAGGAAGAGAATATGAAATACGGCTTTTTCGATAATGATAACCGCGAATACGTCATCACTCGCCCAGATGTCCCTGCGCCATGGACCAACTATTTAGGTACCGAAAAATTTTGTACTGTGATTTCACACAACGCAGGCGGCTATTCTTTTTATAATTCACCTGAACACAATCGCGTGACCAAATTTCGCCCCAATGCCAGCTTTGATCGTCCGGGGCATTATGTGTATTTACGTGATGATGAAACGGGTGATTACTGGTCCATCTCATGGCAACCAGTCGCTAAAAGCCTAGATGAAGCAAGTTATGAAGTTCGTCACGGCTTATCATATTCAAAATTCAAATGTGAGTACAACGGTATCGCCGCAACGAAAACCTTGTTTGTTCCAAAAGGTGAAGATGCCGAAGTGTGGGATGTGGTAATCAAAAATACCAGCGACAAACCACGCACAATCAGTACTTTTTCATTTGTTGAATTCTCGTTTAGTCACATTCAGTCGGACAACCAAAATCATCAAATGTCATTGTACTCTGCAGGAACTGAGTATAAAGATGGTGTATTGGAATATGACCTTTATTACAACACCAATGAGCAAGAAGGTTTCTATTACTTAGCATCTACCTTCGATCCTGATTCATATGATGGACAACGTGATAACTTCCTCGGTTTATACCGCGATGAATCCAACCCAATCGCAGTTGAACAAGGCAAATGCTCAAACTCAGCGCAAACCTGTTACAACCATTGCGGTTCTTTACATAAACAATTTGTTATCCAACCAGGTGAAGAAGTTCGCTTTGCTTATATTTTAGGTATTGGTAAAGGTAACGGCGAAAAACTGCGTGCTAAGTATCAAGATGTTACTAATGTCGATGCGGCTTTTGCTGGCATCAAAGCTCACTGGGATGAACGTTGTAATAAATTCCAAGTGAAATCACCAAACGCAGGCTTGGATACCATGATCAATACATGGACACTTTATCAAGCAGAAACCTGTGTGGTGTGGTCTCGCTTTGCATCCTTCATCGAGGTAGGCGGACGTACTGGTTTGGGTTACCGCGATACGGCGCAAGACGCTATTTCAGTACCGCATTCAAATCCAAAAATGACGCGTAAACGTCTGGTCGATCTTCTGCGTGGGCAAGTGAAAGCAGGTTATGGTCTGCACTTATTTGATCCTGATTGGTTCGATCCTGAAAAAGCCGATGTCAAACCATCTAAATCACCAACCGTCGTCCCAACCCCAAGCGATGAAGATAAGATCCACGGCATTGAAGATACTTGCTCAGATGATCATTTATGGCTAGTACCAACCATTTGTAAATATGTGATGGAAACCGGTGAAGAATCCTTCTTTGATGAAGAAATCCCATACGCTGATGGGGGTATTGCCACGGTATATGATCATATGAAAGCTGCGCTCAATTTCTCGGCTGAATATGTGGGTAATACTGGTATTTGCAAAGGCTTACGCGCCGACTGGAACGACTGCTTAAACTTAGGTGGCGGCGAGTCTTCTATGGTGTCCTTCCTTCATTACTGGGCATTACAAGAATTTATCGATTTAGCAAAATATCTCGGTAAAAACGACGATGTCGATACTTACACCACAATGGCAGAAGGTGTTCGCCAAGCCTGTGAAACGCATCTTTGGGATGACGAAGGCGGTTGGTACATTCGTGGTCTAACTAAAAATGGTGACAAAATTGGTACCGCGCAACAAACCGAAGGTCGCATTCATTTAGAATCCAACACCTTAGCAGTATTGTCGGGCGCGGTATCACAAGAGCGTGGCGAACGTGCGATGGATTCTGTTGATGAGCACCTGTATTCACCATACGGCTTACACTTGAACTCTCCTTCTTTCTCCACTCCAAATGATGACATTGGTTTTGTGACTCGTGTTTATCAAGGCGTAAAAGAAAACGGCGCGATCTTCTCTCATCCAAACCCTTGGGCATGGGTGGCAGAAGCAAAACTCGGTCGTGGTGATAAAGCGATGAAGTTTTATGACGCACTTAACCCATACAACCAAAATGACATAATCGAGCAACGTATTGCCGAACCCTATTCTTATGTGCAGTTCATCATGGGACGCGATCATCAAGATCATGGACGAGCCAACCACCCTTGGTTAACAGGTACATCTGGCTGGGCTTACTTTGCTGTCACTAACTTCATTCTTGGTGTCAATTTAGGGTTTGAAGGCTTAAATATTAATCCATGTATTCCAACCGATTGGCCTGGATTTGAAGTTACCCGTCAATGGCGTGGCGCGACTTTCAACATTACAGTGAAAAACCCAGATGGTGTCAGCAAAGGCGTGAAATCTATCACTTTGAATGGTGAATCAAATGAAGGTTCAATCTCAGCTCAAGCCGATGGCAGCGTGCATGACGTTGTAGTGATAATGGGTTAGTCATTTAAATCGTCATCCCGACCAGAAGCCTAAGTAAAGAAGATACGAGATCTCGCTTTTAGAGTAATAAAAACCTAAAGCGAGATCCCGGATAACTCATCTCTCGTTTTAGGAATGGCGGTGAACAATTAAATTTTTAAGGATATTATTATGATCAAATTCGGAACCGGTGGCTGGCGTTCATTTATTGGGGAAGAATTTACCCAAGCCAATGTTCGCCTTGTTGCTCAAGCAATTGCCAATATCATGATCAATGAAAATGCGGTCAATAAAGGTTTTGTGATTGGCTACGATCGCCGCTTTTTATCCGACAAAGCAGCAAAATGGTTTGCCGAAGTATTAGCCGCTAATGGCATTACGGTAAGCTTTATTAATCGCTTTGTTCCAACCCCGATTGTCATGTTTCAGTGTAATAAAATGGGCTGCATTTATTCAGCTTGCATTACCGCATCTCACAATCCAGCCGACTATAATGGCATTAAGGTGTTTATTGAAGGTGGGCGCGACGCCGATGAAATCATAACCGAAAAAATCGAAACACAAATTGCTGGTTTAACCGAAAGCGACGTCAAGTTAATTGAATTTGAAGAAGCCTTACAATCAGGCAAAGTGAACATCATTAATCCGATGAACGATTTTGTCGACTCTGTGATTAACTTCATTGATATTGAAGCCATCAAAAAAGCCAACCTACGCGTACTAATTGATCCAATGTTTGGCGTGGCAAAAAATGCGCTGCAAACCGTCTTGATCACTGGGCGTTGCGATGTGGATGTGATCAACGATGGAGAAAACCCCTCTTTTGGTGGACTAATGCCATCCCCAAGTGCGGCCACATTATATCGATTGAAACACTTAGTCGCAGCAGAAGGTTATGATATTGGAATCGGTACCGATGGCGATGCTGATCGCTTAGGAATTATTGATGAAAAAGGTAATTTTATTCATCCAAATGAAGTGTTGATGCTGCTGTATTACTACTTACTCGAATACAAAGGATGGAAAGGCTCTGTGGTGCGTAATATCGCCACTACTCATCTACTCGATAAAATTGCCGCCGATCACGGTGAAAAAAGCTTTGAGGTTCCAGTAGGCTTTAAGCACATCAGTAGTCAAATGGAAGCCGATGATGCATTACTGGGTGGAGAAAGCTCGGGTGGCTTAACCATTCGTGGACACATCAAAGGCAAAGATGGCGTATTTGCCTCAAGCTTATTAGTCGAATTGATCAGTGTAACCGGTAAGAAGTTATCCGAAATGCTAGATGAGATCTATGCCCGCTATGGTTATGCTTATACCGCTGAAGGCGATTGCACTTTTAAAGCAGCTCAAAAAGAAGCGTTATACACCAAGATTTATGTCGAAAAACAACTTCCTGAATTTGAGTATGACATCGACAAAGTTAGCTACGATGATGGTGCCAAAGTGTATTTCAAAAATGGTGGCTGGGTGATCGCCCGCTTCTCGGGTACTGAACCACTGCTGCGTATTTTTTCAGAAATGGAAGATAAATCAACGGCAGAAAAAATAGTCGCGCAGATGAAGGCGTTTTTAGCGTTGTAGCATAAGTATACAACTCGTTTCTAAAAGAGATCATAGTGAAAGCTATGGTCTCTTTTCTATTTGAAGGCTAGCTTTTCTGGCATTAGAAAATCTAATCCATAACCTCGATTTTCATCTTGCAAACATCATCATATTCTTATTGCTGAATCCTATACTTACTCCTAATATTCACGCCATCAGAACACCCCATTTAACATATTGTTTTAATTAACAACCTAGACCTTTATGCAGGAGAAAATGCATGTCTGCGCCTCTGAGTTTTATCAAGCTTACTTTTTTGATCGCCATTTTGGCAGCTGTCGGGCAAATGACACAAACCATGTATGTGCCATCAATGGGCTATATGGCGCATGAATTTCAAGTCTCTGCAGCATCAATGCAAGCAGTAATGGCGTGTTACTTAATCCCTTACGGCTTATCCCAATTCATCTATGGTCCACTCTCTGATCGTTTGGGTCGTCGTCCAATTATTTTAGCGGGTTTAGCCATCTATATTCTTGGCTCTATCATTGCCCTGTTTTCTCATAATTTTAGCTTATTCCTAGTCGGAAGCTTTGTTCAAGGAATGGGTATAGGTTGTGGTGGGGCAATGGCAAGAACACTAAGCCGAGACTGTTTTTCTGGTTCAGATCTTCATAAGGTTAATAGCTTAATCAGTATGTGTTTGATGTTTTCACCATTAATGGCTCCGCTATTAGGGGGATACTTAACCGAAGCGTTTAATTGGCGTTCTAGCTATTTATTCTTGGCACTCTTTAGTATCGGAGTCACCATTGTGATGTTTACTCACATGACCGAAACGCTGCCAAAAGAATCTCGCCGCTTTGATTCGGTCGCCATCAGCTATCGTTACGTTTTATCCAGCCGACAGTTCCAAGGTTACTTACTGTGTTTGGTCGCCACTTTTGCAGGTGTAGCGGTATTTGAAGCAGCAGCAGGAGTGTTACTTGGCGGAAAACTTAAACTGGCAGCCACTACCGTTAGCTTATTATTTATAGTTCCAATTCCGGGATATCTATTGGGCGCGGCAATGTCGAGTTGGATAGCCTCTCGTCACTCAGAAAAACGAGCTTTAAACTTTGGTTTAGTGGCGATTGCAATTGGCTCATTAGTTGTCTTTATTCCAGGTGTCTTTGGTTATACCAATGCAGTGAGCTTAATCGGTGGAGCTACCATTTACTTCTTAGGCGCTGGCGTATTGTTCCCTGCTGCAACCACTGGTGCGATTTCTCCGTTTCCACATCATGCAGGAACCGCAGGTGCTTTATTGGGAGGAATACAAAATTTCGGTGCAGGGCTCGCCACCTTGATTGCGGCAATGATCCCCGCACACAACCAAATGCCATTGGGCGCATTAATGCTTGCGATGTCTTTACTGGCAGTAATGGGTTTACACCGAGTCAATAAAACCCCGCTCTCACCCGATACTTTGGGATCGGCTATCTGATCCCTATTCATTCAAAAAATAAAGCGACACTAGAGCCAATCTAGTGTCGCTTTACTGTTTCCTCAATTCAGGTTTGTAATAAACTATTTTAATGCAGGTGCTGAAAACTCAATACCATTCCAACCATGGGTAATAAAATTGCGAATGTTTTGATGATCATCGTTATCTGGGTGCTCTAATACATCATGACGATAAAACTTCCCAAAACAAGCTAGAGCTTGCGCTTCGGTTAAATTATGCATTTGAGCAAAAGCAAAGATCTTACACGATCCATTATTCTGTCCAGCTTCATTATCAACATCACCATTTTTGAATGCGGTCGGCGTAAAAGTAAAATGACTATCAATAACACCTATCGTTTGCTCAAACTCTACCGATAATGGCTCTGTCGTGACTTGATGTACAAATTCAGTTAATTCCATCGACTATTTTCCTTCATAAAGTATCAATTTAGATGTTGTCAGCTTAACACTAGATAAAATTCAGTTCGAGGCTTGACGATAATCCATCATTTCAAAGCCATATTATTGAGCAAAAATGACTGCAGAACCCGCATCAACTTCGACGCTAACGCGCTGCCCAATCATCAATAATTGATTCGATTGCGCCAATAACTTAACCTCTTGAACATTAATTATGTAACGACAATGATCGCCCATAAATTGTTGCTCAATCACTTTGATCTCGCTATCGGCATCAGCGTGGATCATCACTTGTTGTGGGCGCAATAAAATCTCACATGCGCTCCCTTCACCCACATTAGAATCCATCACTTCAAGTATTCCTAATACGGTATCAAAATTATTCCTAGCACCTTTAACCGCAGGTAAATAGGTTCCACCACCTAAGAAATTCGCAACAAATGGACTCGATGGTTGATAGTAAAGCTCTGCCGCACTACCAAATTGCTCGATCACACCTCGGTTCATTACCGCCATTTTATCTGAGAAAGCAAACGCTTCTTCACGGCTATGTGTGACAAAAATTGCAGTGACTCCCTGCGCCTTGAAAATAGAACGAATATCTCTTATCAGATCATGTCGTACTTGAGTGTCGATATTGGAGAACGGTTCATCAAGCAGCAATAAATCAGGCTGATAAGCCAGTGAACGAGCAATGGCAACACGCTGCTGCTGGCCACCCGATAATTGATGAGGATAGCGATCATTAAGCCCAGATAAATGCACCAGTTCTAGCATGTTCTCCACGATTCTGGCTCGCTCAGATTTATTCAAATCCGTTAACCCAAAGGCCACATTTTCACTGACGGTTAAATGTGGAAATAAAGCGTAATCTTGAAAGATAAGACCAATATTGCGAGATTCAGGCGGTAGCCAAGTAGCACCATTATCAATCACAGTATTCGCAAGGGTCATTTCCCCTTTAGATAAAGGAAGCAAACCAGCAATGGCTTTTAATAAGGTGGTTTTACCGCACCCACTCGCACCCAATAAGCAGACAATTTCGCCTTTCTGAACCGTTAAATCTAGATTTTGTAACACCGCTTGATTCAATGATTGTCCATCATAACTACACGTCAGATCACGTATAGTTAATGCCGATTGTTCAGCTCGGTCTTGAGTCGTTTCAAGCATCATCAATGCGCCTTTTCTAATGAGTGGTTAACTAAAATAAGCGGGATCAAACCAACCAGAATCAATAAAATAGCCGGCAATGCCGCCATTTCTAGTTGCTCATCGGATGCAAAGTTATAAACGTAAGTCGCCAAAGTCTCAAAATTAAAGGGACGCAGTAACAAAGAAGCATTTAATTCTTTCATTGATTCTATAAATACGAGTAAGCCTGCAATTAGCACACCACGAGATACTAAAGGTAAATGAATTCTACGTAACATCTGATTGCTATTACAACCCATCGTTCTAGCCGCCATATCAAGACTTGGCGAAACCTTACTTAATCCACTTTCAATACTGCCAATTGCCACGGCGGAAAAACGGACCGTCAACGCAAAGACTAACGCAAACATAGTGCCTGAAAAAATCAGGCCAGGTCGCCTCCATCCAATATATTTAGCGATATCATTCACACTATGATCAAGCGTTAATACTGCCACCATGATCCCAATCGCCAATACAGTGCCCGGCACCGCATAACCAAGTGAAGACAATCGCATGGGTAATATACTTTTCTTCCCGTGAGATAAGCGTCGATAGAAATTCACGATTAATGCCACGCACACGGCGGTTATCGCGACACAAAAAGAAACGTATAAACTATTCATCGCATACACGGTAAATTCATTAGTCCAGCTACGAGTAAAATAGCGCTTGGCATAATCGCTTAATTGAAGAATGGGAAATAAGAAGCCTGCGCACACTAAGCCCCAGCACCAGAAACTGGCAGCCCATTTTTTCCAACCAACTAGCACATAGCGGTTATCTTCATGGCTAGAAAATTGAGTTTGAAAACGCTTTTGTTTGCGACGACTGTAACGCTCAAGGCTTAATAGCAATACCACCACAAGTAACATAATAGCGGATATTTTGGCCGCAGCGGTTAAGTTGGAGTAACCAAGCCAAGTATCATAAACGGCCGTGGTTAAGGTCTGCACCGCAAAGTAATTCATGGTGCCAAAATCCCCTAATGCTTCCATTGCCACCAATGAAAGACCAACGGCAATCGCAGGGCGAGCAAGAGGCAAGGAAACTCGACGAAAGCTTTGCCAAGGACTGCATTTAAGCAAACGAGCAGAATGAAGAAGAGATGAGCTTTGCTCCATAAAGGCCGCGCGAGCTAATAAATAAACATAAGGATAAAGCACTAACGCGAGAACGGTAATCGCGCCCTGAAGTGTCCGTAAGTCAGGAAACCAATAAGATCGAACTTGCCAGCCAGTGAGATCCCTTAATAAAATTTGAATGGGTCCTGCTACATCAAACCAATCGGTATAAATATAACCTACAATGTATCCTGGCATCGCTAATGGCAAAACTAATGCCCATTGCAAAACCTTTTCACCAGGCATTCTACACATCGCCATACACCAAGCTGCGGGAACGCCAAATACCGCGCTCAGCAACATAGTGCCTGCGACTAAAACAACAGTGTTGTAAGTATAGGTTGGTAATACCGTGGCAAATAAATGAGTAAATAAATCATCCGTTTTGCCAACTGAAGTATGAAAAAGTGCAGTGTAGAAGATCGCTAAGATCGGCAAAACCAGCAATAGAGCTAATCCCCAACTGCTGGTTTTCCATAATGAAAATCTGTCTTTCATTCCCGACTACTTAATGGTTGAAAGCGAATGATAAAAGAATGCTTTCTTCTATCATTCAACATTATATTAATTACAGGTCAAACTTCACTTCATCAAGCAGTTTAATTGCCGCTTCATGATGATCTGCGATCTCATCTAAAGATAAGGTATCCGCTTTAAAGTCTCCCCATGAAGCCACTAACTCTGAACGTTTTACGCCCGCCTTCACTGGAGATTCAAAGTTATCTTGTGCGTACATGCTTTGTGCCACATCACCAGATAAGAACTCCATTAATTTTAGAGCGTTATCTTTATTTGGTGCGTATTTCGCCATCGCCATACCACTGATATTCACATGAGTACCCTTTGCTTCTTGCCCAGGGAAATTGATATAAACAGCATCTGCCCACGCTTTTTGATCTTTATCGTTCAGCATGTTGCCTAAGTAATAACTGTTACCGAGAGAAACATCACAAAGGCCTTCTTTGATCGCTTGCACTTGAGCTCGATCACTGCCTTGAGGTTTACGTGCTAAATTAGATTTGACCCCTTCTAACCACGTTTTGGTTTCGGCTTCGCCATAATGAGCGATCATGGCTGACACTAAAGAAACATTATAAGGATGCTTACCAGATCGAGTACAAATCTTGCCTTTAAATTCAGGCTTAGCTAGATCTAAATAATCAAATGAAGCCGGTAATTTACCGATACGATCTTTGGACGAATAGACTGCGCGAGCGCGGGTCGTTACCCCAAACCATTCACCTTCTTTATCACGATATTGAGCAGGGATATTGGCATCAATCAATTTACTTTCAACAGGTTGGACGACACCCATTTTAGTTAACTCAGCAAGACGGCTAATATCAACCGTTAACACGACATCTGCCGGACTATATTCACCTTCTTGCTTAAGTTTCTCGGCTAACCCTTCTTTAGCAAATTTCACATTCACTTTAACGCCTGTTTCTTTGGTAAATTCCTTCAACATAGGCTCAACTAAAAATGGCTGACGGTAAGAATATACATTCACTTCTTCGGCTGCCATTAGATTTGGTGAAAAGGCACTTATAGCAATAGCAGAAGCAAGAAATAGCTTTTTCATATTAAATCCTTTAATAAAATTAACGCAAATGATAATGGTTATCAATGCGATTATTTTATCGAGGTTATGAAATAACTCAATATGGAGTAAGTGATAAATGTGAGAAAGCCCCACTCAAACGAGCAGGGCTTTGTAATTAAATGTAACTTTCTTACTTACTACTTCAAGTAAGGCGGGTTATTTAGATGAAGAAAACTCTGGATAAGCCACAACACCACAATCGTGAATGTCCATACCTTCTAGCTCTTCCTCTTCGGTTACACGAATACCCATAGTCGCTTTAATGATCCCCCAAACAACTAGGCTAGCAATAAAGACCCAAGCAAAAATAACCACTGCACCGAACAGTTGAGCACCAAAGCTTGCATCAGCATTACTAAATGGTACAACCATTAACCCGAAGATACCGCACACGCCGTGTACCGACAAAGCCCCAACAGGATCATCAATCTTTACTTTATCAAACGCTAGGATACTGAACACCACTAAAATGCCGGCGATACCACCAACAATAACAGCAGCAACAGGAGATGGAGATAGTGGATCAGCAGTAATTGCCACTAGACCAGCTAATGCACCATTCAGAATCATAGATAAATCTGCTTTGCCCCAGATTGATTTAACCACAATCAACGCGGCAATAGCACCAGCACAAGCCGCCGCATTAGTATTCAAGAAGATTTGACCGACTGCGGTTGCATTTTCAAAGTTAGATAAAGCTAATTGAGAGCCACCGTTAAAACCAAACCAACCCATCCATAAAATGAATGTACCTAAAGTAGCAAGTGGCATGCTTGATCCTGGAATTGGGTGGATTTCTCCATTTCGACCATATTTACCTTTACGAGCACCTAACAATAAAACCCCGGCTAGTGCAGCAGAAGCACCGGCTAAATGCACGATACCAGAACCGGCAAAATCACTAAAACCAGCAGCCGATAAGAAACCACCGCCCCATGTCCAGTAACCTTCCATTGGATAGATAAAGCCTGTAAGCACAACAGCAAAAACTAAGAAAGCCCATAGTTTCATGCGCTCAGCAACTACGCCAGATACCACTGACATCGCTGTTGCAACAAACACTACTTGGAAAAAGAAATCCGAGCCTAATGAATGGTCTGCGCCTTCAGCTTGGGTGCCAATCAATGCTCCAATAGAAGGAATAATACCGCCTTCATCATTGCCGACATACATGATGTTGTAGCCAACTAACAAGAAAACCGTACAAGCAATGGCATAAAGCACAAAGTTTTTAGTTAATATTTCAGTGGTATTTTTAGAGCGCACTAAGCCAGCCTCTAACATCGCAAAACCTGCGGCCATCCACATCACTAATGCACCTGAAATAAGGAAGAAAAAAGTATCGAGTGCGTAGCGAAGTTCGACTACTGTGGTTGAAAGTTCCATTTTAAATTCTCCAATCGATTTAATCTAAGCGCCTATCTATTTATATTAGGCTGCCTGTTTTTTAACTGTCTGTTCAAATAAATTATCTGCTCGAATAAACTATCTATTCGATCTGTCTATCCAAAAAAGTCAGTATTACAGGGCTTCATCATCCGTTTCACCAGTACGAATACGTACCGCATGATCTAAGTCGTAGACAAAAATTTTACCGTCACCAATCTTTCCTGTTTGAGCTGCTTTCACAATAGCCTCAATCACTCGGTCAACATTGTCTGATTGGGTCGCAATCTCGATCTTAACTTTTGGCAGAAAATCGACTTGATATTCCGCGCCACGATACAATTCTGTATGACCTTTTTGGCGTCCAAAGCCTTTGACTTCGGATACTGTCATACCTTCAATGCCCACATCCGCTAACGCTTCACGAACATCGTCTAATTTAAATGGTTTGATAATCGCATTAATTTGTTTCATTGCATTCCCTCGTCATGATACGTCTTAATTGTTTAACTCAATCCTGCTTGAGTTTTTGTTCCTTGGATAAAGACAATCAAGTTACGTGCCAAGTTTTTAACTATTTGTTAAATAAGGGATAACGAAGTTATTGTAAGAATTGCACGAAAATAGACGCACCAAGTAAGTGCAAATGCCTCACGATTAGAGGCAAGATAGGGAAAACGAAATTATTGACTTACAAATGCTCGCCAAGATTGTAAAACCTGTTCAAAATCCTCAATACCACACCAAGAAACACTTTCTTCATCGTAAGCAGAAAGCGAGTCATCAAACTCATCCTCTTGTTCGGAGTCTATATTTAACAAATGGTTAGCACTGATATTGATTTCATTTTGCTCAACCGATAACGTCCAATCCTTTCCCTGTTGACGCCATTCTTGATTGATGTTCTTTTGTGCACCAAGTTGTTGCACGATAGCATCCAATTTTTCCGTATTGGTGCCAATTTCTTCAATCAACCAATGCCCGATCGCTTCATGCCCTGATGAAAACACCACACGATAACTGCCATCTAAAGTATTTTTCTTAAATTCAAAGTCCATAATGCATCTTTATTTTTTCAAAGGGATAAAGGAAGTTTACTTGTAAATGGATAATTTTTCGACCGAGAACCGAGAACCGAGAAGATTGAATGGAAGAAAATATTCGTCAAGTTGAGGAGTATTAAAATAAAAAACCGCTGAACTTGTCAGCGGTTTAGTTTCATTAAACATTTAAAAGCATTATGCCGGTTCTTGGAAAATCACCGTATCTGCTTTTTTAGTATAATGTTCCATCTTATGGAAATTCAGGTAACGATAAGTATCTGCTGCCGTCGCGTTAATTTGATCCGCGTATTGCATGTACTCTTCTTTGGTTGGAATTCGACCTAAGATCGCACCAACTGCAGAAAGTTCAGCAGACGCTAAAAATACATTAGCCCCTGTACCTAAACGGTTAGGGAAGTTACGGGTTGAAGTCGACATCACTGTCGCACCGTCTTCCACTCGCGCTTGGTTACCCATACATAACGAACAACCCGGAGTTTCAATACGAACTCCAGCACGACCAAAGATACCGTAATATCCTTCTTCGGTGAGTTGATCGCGATCCATCTTCGTCGGTGGTGCAACCCAAAGGCGCGTATCAAGAGAACCTTTATGCTTCTCAAGTAATTTACCTGCTGCACGGAAATGGCCAATGTTGGTCATACAAGAACCGATAAATACTTCATCAATCTTAGTGCCTTGAACTTCAGAAAGCAGACGTGCATCATCAGGATCATTTGGCGCACAAAGAACAGGTTCTTTAATGTCAGCCATATCAATCTCAATCACATGTGCGTATTCAGCATCTGCATCTGCTGACATCAGTTCAGGATTGGCTAACCACTCTTCCATCGCGGTAATACGACGCTCGATAGTACGACGATCACCATAACCTTCCGAGATCATCCATTTAAGCATAACGACGTTTGAACTTAAGTATTCTGCAATCGACTCTTCAGAAAGCTTCACAGTACAACCTGCAGCTGAACGCTCTGCCGATGCATCTGATAGCTCAAATGCCTGCTCAATGGTTAAATGCTCAAGGCCTTCAATTTCAAGAATACGACCAGAGAATTCATTCACCTTGCCAGCTTTAGCAACGGTTAATAAACCTTTTTGGATGGCAACATAAGGGATTGCATGCACCAAGTCACGTAGAGTGATACCCGGTTGCATCTCACCTTTAAAGCGAACCAAAATTGATTCAGGCATATCCAATGGCATAACACCGGTTGCAGCAGCAAACGCCACTAAACCAGAACCCGCTGGGAATGAAATACCTAATGGGAAACGTGTATGTGAATCACCACCAGTACCAACGGTATCAGGCAGAAGCATACGGTTTAACCATGAGTGAATGATGCCATCGCCAGGGCGAAGTGATACACCGCCACGATTCATAATAAAATCAGGTAGCGTATGGTGTGTATTTACATCAATTGGTTTTGGGTATGCTGAAGTATGACAAAAAGACTGCATGGTCAAATCAGCAGAGAAACCTAGACAAGCCAGATCTTTAAGCTCATCACGCGTCATTGGACCCGTAGTATCTTGCGATCCTACCGTAGTCATTTTTGGCTCACAGTAAGTATCAGGGCGAACTCCCGCGACACCACACGCTTTACCGACCATCTTCTGAGCTAAAGTAAAACCTTTACCAGAATCAGTCACAGGTACAGGACGGCGGAATACTTTCGATGGCTCAAGTCCAAGCGCGACACGAGCACGGTCAGTTAGACCACGGCCAATAATCAGAGGAATACGACCACCAGCACGAACTTCATCATACAGAACGTCGGTTTTTAGTTTAAAGGTCGAAATAACTTCATCGGTATCGTGCTTGCATACTTTTCCATCATGAGGATAAATATCAATCACATCGCCCATGTCCATTTTAGACACATCGAGCTCAATCGGCAGTGCGCCAGCATCTTCCATTGTATTAAAGAAGATTGGGGCAATTTTTCCACCCAAACAAAAGCCACCAGCGCGTTTGTTTGGCACAAATGGGATATCATCGCCCATTAACCAAAGCACTGAGTTAGTCGCTGATTTACGAGAAGAACCCGTTCCAACCACATCACCAACATAAACAAGTTGATGGCCTTTTTCTTTCAGCGCTTCAATTTGCTTAATCGGGCCAATTTCACCGGCTTGATCAGGTTCAATACCTTCACGCTCATTTTTCAGCATCGCTAAGGCATGCAATGGAATATCAGGGCGGGACCAAGCATCAGGCGCTGGTGATAGATCATCGGTGTTAGTTTCACCGGTCACTTTAAATACAGTTAATGTCACCTTGTCTGCAGTTTTTGGCTTCTTCAAGAACCAATCTGCATCGGCCCAAGATTGCAGAACTTGCTGCGCAGAATCATTACCAGCTTTCGCTTTTTCTTCCACATCATGGAAAGAATCGAACATTAATAATGTGTGAGATAAAGCTTCAACCGCGATAGGAGCAAGTAGCTCGTCATCGAGGAAACTAATTAATGGTTCAATATTATAACCGCCTTGCATAGTGCCAAGCAGTTGCGCCGCTTTTTCGCGGCTCACTAGCGGAGATGTTGCCTCACTTTTGGCGACAGCAGTTAAGAAACCTGCTTTAACATAAGCGGCTTCATCCACACCTGGTGGGATACGGTTTTCAAGTAAATCGAGCAGAAAGCTTTCTTCACCTTTCGGTGGGTTTTTAAGCTGTTCTACCAAAGCAGCAACCTGCTCAGCGTCTAAAGGTTTAGGGACAATTCCTTCAGCGGCACGCTCTTCGACGTGTTTACGGTAGGCTTCAAGCACGGCTCATTCCTCTCATTGCGGTTCGCCCTTTTTATAATCGGTACAAAGGGAAAACATCCTTGGAAAATTGGCTTCTTGCTTATGTTATTAGGAATAAGATCAGACTGATTCTTAATAAGGGAATACGGCGCGGAGCCAAAGTGTGTACATCAGAATAACAAATTTAACGAAACATTAAAATCAAGCGAATTTGACCAAGCTAGCAAAGTAGAAACTAAATTGCTGTAATTTGACAAATTTATGCTACTGCAACTTTTATTTATCAACGGAAACTGTCATTTATCAACCGTTATTATCAACAGCTAAAAAGCAGATCCTACAATCAAATAGATAGACCTATAACTTTCCTCAGTTTGCCCATACGCAAAAATAATTGGCCCAATAGGTGAATCTATTCCAGTAAAGAGCGAACCGGCCATATACATTGAGTCGGCATCGAATTTTTTATTGGCATCTGCCCACACACCACCGTATTCCAGAGAAGCCCCTAAGTAAACCGGTGATTGAAATAATCCAAAGTCATTATCAAACCATTTATATCGGTACACTAAGCTGCTAAAAGCTTTGTTACTACCCGATAAACTGTCCCTTGGCAGTCCAGATAAATTAAGAAATCCGCCAAGCTCTCGTGGTGCAATAGGTAAAAAGGAATTGCGACTATCTACTGTTTCATATTCAATTTGACCAACTAAGGAATGCTTATTGTAATGCTGAGCAGCTATAAATTTGATCGAAATCTCAGAAACCGTATCTTTCGTCTGACTCTCAGAATCATCGGTTTCATCTTGCGAAAGAAGATACTGCATATCCGCATAAAATCCTTTAGATGGAAAATTCACATCATCTAAAGTATCAACACGATAACGAGCATACGCACCTTGACGGGTATAATTTAACTCACCAGCAACCGGCAATCCCGTAGCATAGCTATTCCCATCGGTATAACGAATTCCTATCCGAAATTCTTGCCATAAGGCAGGCTGGAAGCCAATTGCAATATCCCCAATCCAGCGGACGTAATCGACAGGCAATGAGTTGTCAGTATCCGATAAGTGGCTTACATTTCTAGTCGATGTGCCATTTTCAGATAAAAATATGCTCGATTTTTCATCGCTATAAGAAGCAGAAACAGAGGTGAAAAAGTTTTGATCGTAGGACATGGGAATATACAACTCACCACCAATAAGCTTATCTGTCCCTATTTCAAGATTAGTGCGTAACTCGGCCCCATCATCGTTCAAATCAGTAAAGTTACTGGTTAAACCAATCGAATACTTACTTGAATTTTTAAAGTTATCCTCAAGAAAAAAACGAAAATCAATATAATTAGGTCCCCAGCTTTTTTCATTTACATCAACAGTTAAATCCGCTTTATTATCATCAGTTTCAGAGTATTGATACGAAATGCGCTCAAATCGGTCCAAAGCATATAAGTCTCGTACTTTGGTTTCAATTTCATCGCTTGTGTAAGTTTCTCCTGGCTCAATATCCAAACGGTGTCTTAATAGTTTTTCATTATAATGGCTATTATTGATGATATTGACTTTGGCTAATTGCAGATCAGCGCCACTGTGAATTTTTTCTCGAATGACACTTTTTTCAGTTTGATAGGCTAAATAATCCAATTCAGGAATAGAATAACGCTCTAAAGCCATTTTATTTTGTTCGGCAGCTTTATAGCCTAATTTTAATGCTTCAGGCATTTGGCCAAAATCTGTTGTCGACATTTTACCAACCGCTGGTTTCAAAAGAACATCGGTATCGTGTAACTGTTGACTCTGTTCTAATGTACTACGACGAACCATGTAATTAGATAACTGGTCACCTACGGTAAGAAAGGTGGTTAATTCGTCACCCGTTCGGTAATCAGTACTGATGTCGACCGCAATAACAACATCTGCCCCCATTGAGCGGGCAATATCCACGGGCATATTATTGGTAACACCGCCATCGACCAATAACATTCCATTGTAGGAATAAGGCGGTAGAGCTCCGGGAACCGACATACTTGCCATCATGGCATCGACGATTTCTCCACCTTTTAGGACTACGGGCTTTAATTCAACAATATCAGTGGCAACTGCACGATAATGAACAGGAAGATCATCAAAGGACTTGAACGCAGGAATATTACCGGTGCTTTGGCGCAAAATATGCAACATATTTTGACCTTGCACGACCCCTTTAGGCACTTGAAGCCCTATCCAGCGTAAACCGAGATCGGTGTGAAGTTGGTAACGATCATCATAGACTTTATCGCGAACTCGGCGCTCGCTGCGCTCAACGCGATCGTGGTAACCTGAATTCCAATCGACTTCGTTAAGTTTTTTCTCAATCTCATCGGCATTCATACCTAATGCATACAAACCGCCAACATAAGATCCCATGCTAGTTCCCGTCACAATATCAATCGGGATATGCATTTCTTCTAAAGCTTTAAGGACACCAATATGCGCTGCGCCTTTTGCACCACCACCAGCTAAAACAACAGCAATAGTCGGACGGTAACTTCCGTCTGCCATCTTCTCTCTAGCATCAACTTTTATACTCAGTAACAGTAAAGGGAGAACACAATAAAAGTACGCCGTAAATTGTCGTTTCAACGATAATCCTTATCTTAAATTCATAGTAGACAAAATATCCATTTAGTCTTAATCCATTATAGTGACTGGCTTGTAAAGACGTTGTTATTAAATCATAAATCCGCCAATTTGCATCCCTTTACTGGCTTGGTTTATGACTAAAAACTAAATAAATCTTTAATCCAACCCGTCGGGGTATTTTTACATTTATCTAATACTTCTCCTTTCTCATCCCATACCGGCAGATCAATATCACCACTACAATCCACCTTGTAACCACCTTTCGAGGTTTCCTCAAAATGATCGGTCGCAATATTTTTTGGCCACGGCAGAGTCAACTTTTCAGGAGCTCGTTGTGATAAGTAGTCCGCATAGATTCGAAGTGAACCACTCGAACCAGTAAGCTTTGTAGGCTTGTTATCATCACGCCCAGTCCAAATCGTGACCACCTCTCGGCCATCGACACCAACAAACCAGCTATCACGACTGTCGTTACTAGTTCCGGTTTTAGCCGCCAACGTTGCCCAACCATATTTAGATTGTAACGCTCGGCTAGTACCTTCACTCACGACTCTCTTCATAATATAAGTTGTCAGCCAAGCCGCTTGTTGCGGTACTTGTTGGGAAGCTTTTGGAATGCTTTGATAAAGCACATTACCGTCGACATCAACCACCGTGCGAAGAGCTGTTAACCGAGCTCGCTTGCCTGAGTTAGTTATGGTTTGGAACATTTGTGATACTTGATAAGGCGTTAATGAAAATGATCCCAAAAACATAGAAGGCACAGGGCGAATTTCTTGCTTATCTACGCCCAGTTTCTCCAGCGTATCCATCACGGCAGGAATACCAAGCTGCATGCCCAAATTCACCGTTGGGACATTCATAGATTTCGCCATCGCTTTATACAGTGGCACTTCACCACTAAAAGTACGATCAAAGTTTTTCGGTGACCATGTTTTGCCTTGCTTATTGGTTAATGTGATTGGTTGATCTGGCAATGTTGTACCTAAATCGTATTTTTCCGGTTGCTCTAAGGCTGTTAAATACACTGATGGTTTTACCAAAGAACCGATTTGACGACTAGCACTCAAGGCTCGATTAAAGCCGTCATAACCCGCCTGACGACCACCGACCATGGCGCGGATCTCACCGGTTTTGCGATCAACCGCCACGATTGCCGTTTCCAATCCTTTACCTGAACGCTTCTCAAGTTCAGGTAAAGTGCGATTGACTGAAGACTCAAGGTACGACTGAGAAACAGGATCAAGGGTTGTGAACAAACGTAAGCCGGTATCAGCTTTAAATTTATCACCCACCTTATCTTTTAACTCTATTTGAAGTTGCTCAAAATACGCAGGCTGACGACGACCAAGATGTGGATTTTTTTGTAGATCCAATGGGCGAGTTGCCGCTTCATTATATTGAGATGGCGTCAGAATATCTTGGCGCATCATCAATTCAAGTACCAAGTCACGACGATCTTTGGTCAGTTCAGGGCGGCGCATTGGGTTGTAATAAGACGGCCCTTTGACCATTCCCACCAACATAGCTAATTGATCAATCCGTAGTTCTTGCAGAGGCTGACCAAAATAATAACGCGAAGCCAATGCAAAACCATGGATCGCTTCACCGCCATTTTGTCCTAAATACACTTCATTTAGGTACGCTTCTAAAATGCGATCTTTACTAAAGCGATAATCTAAAATCATAGCTATGTAAGCTTCTTTAAACTTACGCCATAACGTTTTCTCGCTGCTTAAAAACAAGTTTTTGGCAAGCTGCTGAGTAAGCGTACTACCACCTTGTACCGCGCGACCTGCTTTAAGGTTAACCAAAAATGCCCGAGCAATTGCGACAGGAGAGATCCCGCCGTGATGATAGAAATCACGATCTTCAGTCGAAAGCAGTGCTTGCACCATGGCTTCTGGAAATTGCTCACGCTTTAAGAATAAGCGCGTTTCTTCTTTTTTAGCTTCCAACATCCCAAGCATTTTGGGTTCAATACGCAGAAAACCCAGATCCGATTTTGAATCCAATGATTGAATACGAGTGAGTTCACCATCTTTAAAATACAACATGACATGACGAGCAGGCTCAGGACCATTATCAAATTCAAATGGACGACGAAACAACTCAATTTTCGTAGATGAGGCTGAATACTCACCTTCTCGCATCGGGTTCGATACTTTGCGGTAATTTAATACATCCAATTCTTGGCGAAGCTTACTGACTGAAATGGAACTACCCGGCTCTAAATTCAGCACTCTGGCATACACAACAGTTGGCAATTCAAATAGCTGCCCCGTGAAACGCTGAGTCACGACATTATTTAAATAGAAACCGGCGGCAACCATAAAAATAATAAACACTAAAGCTAGCTTCCAACCGATACTCCATAGTTTTTTTAACCATGTTCTTTTAGGCTTTTTAGGGGAAGCCTTACGAGCCCGAGCAGGGCCAGCTTTACGGCCAGATGAGGTTGATTTTCGTGTCGTATTTTTTTTAGGGGTATTCAATGTAATGCCTTTATTCTTTTTCGATAAAATTGCGTTTAGTTTTCGCCGTTGGTACATGATTTGCGGGATCATCAGGCCAAATATGCTTAGGGTAGCGCCCCTTCATCTCTTTTTGTACATCTTTATAAGAACCTCGCCAGAAACCCGCTAAATCTTGCGTAATTTGCAACGGTCTTTGTGCGGGTGATAATAATTCTAACACTAGTTTTTTCTGCCCTTGAGCAATCATAGGAGAATCCGATTCACCGAATACTTCTTGCATCCGCACAGACAAAACAGGCTCGGCTTTATCTTGATAACGGATCGATTTTCGATTTCCAGTGGGTAAGGTGTAATGGGTCGGCAGCCATTCATCAATCTTCTGATTCAATGGCCAAGATAAATATGCCAATAACGCTTGAACCATATTCACTTTTTTTAATTGTCCGACTGTTTCTATATCTAGCATATAAGGAGCGAGCCAATGTTCGAGTTGTGCCAAAAGTGTTTCATCATCGAGATCCGGCCATGATTCTTGTGGCAACCAATCTCGGCCATTACGCATTCGGTGTAATAAATTGTCGCTTTTATCATTCCAAGGTAAAGCCGTTAACCCTTTACGGCGAATATAATCCAATAATGCTTTTGTGATCAATTCAGGTTTAGGTTTTGGTAATCGACGACGGGTTAATACCAGTTTCCCTAATCGGCTTTGTTCTTCTGCGATAATTTGGCCTTTATCATCATCCCAACTGACGAGTGTTTGTGACTCAATTAATTGTGGTAAACATACCTCGATATCAGCCATATCAATTTTAACCGCTCGGAAAATTTGGCTATTCATAGCTTTAAAGTGAGGGGATTGAGAACGAACAGAGCCGGATGTACGCATTACATCAATGGCGACGATCATCTTTTCGGAGGCTAATGCTTCATGCTCATTCATTGATGCACCATGACCATTAGCCAATAAATAGTCACCAATCGATCCATGTCTTTGCATTGCAATTCGGTCGGGGAATGCCATCGCCAAGCAAACCCCTAACTTAGAGGGGTCAACCAATGATACCAAAAAAGAACTATTTAAAAGTCCAACCTGACGAGCTAATTGCTGACTACGCTGGTTTAATCTTGATGCTTTAGGATGAGAATGATTCTGCCAACGATGTAGACTATGACTGATATCCACAATGGATTTTTCAGGTTCTTCCAATAATGCCACCAGCGCAATGGCGGCCATAACATAATCAGAATCGAATGACTCTGAACTTAATGCTTGTGAACCTAGCATCATCGCAGACAATCTCGGCTCAAGACCAAACCTTTGACTAGCTTTAGCCTGCGCGGTCAATTGGCCATTAACATCAAGTAGATTTAAACTTTTCAGTAAATCAGCCGCTTGAGTAAGGTTTGATTGAGGCGGTGTATCAAGCCACATTAACTCGTCTGCTTGCTGTGCTCCCCATTGAATTAACTCCATTTTTAACGTGGTTAAATCACTGCGTAAAATCTCAGGTACTGGAACTTTTAATTGCTGTTGCAACATTTCTTGGCTATACAGGCGAATACAAATCCCAGCCTCTAATCTCCCCGCTCTTCCTGCACGTTGTATTGCTGAAGACTGCGCGATCATATGTTGGTCAAGACGAGTAATCCCAGTTTTGGGATCAAATTTAGCACTGCGTTCAAGCCCCGAATCAATCACCATTCGCACACCGTCAATGGTCAAACTGGTTTCGGCAACATTAGTGGCTAAACAGATTTTACGCCGCCCTTGTGAGCTTGGCTGAATAGCAAGTTGTTGCGCTTTAGTATCTAGTTGGCCATATAAAGGAAAAATATCCACATTGTTCAAACAATCCCCTTCTACTGCCGTGTGTTTCTGCTGAATCAGTAATTGCTGTAAACGAACAATATCACCAACACCGGGCAAAAAGACCAACATCGAACCTGTTTCTTGCGCCAACCAACGGGGAATCAATTGTGCCAAACGAGGCACAACATATTCATTTGGTTTTAGTGGGGAGTAGTGATATTCAATCGGGTAACCTCGCCCTTGAGACTCAATATACTGCGCATCAGGTAATAATGAACATAAAGCTTGCTGATCTAACGTGGCTGACATGACCAATATTTTCAGATCATCTCGCAATGCTTGTTGTACTTCTAATCCAAACGCTAAAGCCGTATCGGCATGAATACTGCGTTCATGAAATTCATCGAAAATAATCAGGTCGATACCATTTAATTCAGGATCGGATTGGATCATTCTTGTCATTACGCCCTCGGTCACAATCTCAAATCGCGTTTTTTCGCTTACTTGAGAATCTCCCTTGATCCGATAACCGACAGTGCCGCCAACTTTCTCGCCCAATTGCTTCGCTAAATAATGAGCAATATTACGCGCGGCTAATCGACGAGGCTCCATCATGATTATTTTGCCACTCAAATGCGCAACATCACCAAGCTTTTGATCTAATAAGCAAAGAGGTAAATAAGTAGATTTTCCAGCGCCAGGTGCGGCTTTTAATATCACTTGAGAATGGGTACCAATCGCTTGCAACAAAGCAGGCATGACCTCTATGATAGGCAGTTGTGACAATCCAAAATCCTTATGTCATGATAAATGAGTTTTGTTACCGCCTGCGATTCTACCTAAATTATTTCAATAGAGGTACGCTAAGCTCAGGATTCAATATAGGAAGTCCATGAAATTCACGCCCCCTTTACAACCCGCCACCTTAATTAAACGGTATAAACGATTTTTAGCCGATGTGACTCTACCGAATGGTGATGAAAAAACGATGCATTGTGCCAACACGGGAGCAATGACCGGGTGCGCGGAAACAGGAAACGCCATTTGGTATTCCTCATCCAGTAACCTAAAGCGCAAATATCCGAATAGCTGGGAAATTTCAGTCAATTCACAAGGGCATCATATTTGTATCAATACGGCTCGCGCGAATGCATTAGTGATTGAAGCAATTGAAAATGGTCAAATATCGGAACTAAGTGGCTATTGTGAATTAAAAGCCGAAGTCAAATACGGCGACGAAAACAGCCGAATCGATATTTTACTGAGTTCAGAGGCTCGCCCAGCATGCTATATCGAAGTAAAAAGTGTGACGTTATTAGATGAAGACCGCTCAGATTCTAATAATAACCAATCAACTGACGGTAGAGCTGATGGTAGAAATAGCGGCCAAGGTTATTTTCCTGATGCTGTTACCACCCGTGGACAGAAGCATCTACGCGAATTAATACAAATGGTCGAATCTGGACACCGAGCTGTGCTTTTATTCGCAGTATTACACACGGGTATTACTCGCGTTTCAGTTGCTCATCATATTGATGCAAAATACGCACTATTATTAGATCAAGCAAGAAATGCTGGCGTTGAAGTCTTATGCTACACGGCGAGTATTTCACCACTTGAAATCAGCCTAACCAATCGTATTGAGTTTATTGGTAGTTGATTAATATTACATCAAGAAAATACCAATCTACATAACAAGAATCACATTCGATTACAGATTCATTTGCCAAGCAAACCGCTTTCTGCTATATGTACGCCCCTCAATTAGTCAGCCATTGACTAAGGAAGAGTAAGTAGGAGCGCTGTATGCCAGAATTAACCACAAAAAAAACGCTAGGCACTCTAGCCATTGCGGGTGTTGAACCGTACCAAGAGAAAGCTGGTGAAGAATACATGTCGCCAGGACAGGTGGAACACTTCTCTATAATTTTAAAAGCGTGGCGCGATCAGCTTCATGGTGAAGTGAACCGCACAATGACTCACATGAAAGATGAAGCCGCAAACTTCCCTGATCCAGTCGATCGCGCTTCTCAAGAAGAAGAGTTTAGCTTAGAGCTTCGTAACCGAGATCGTGAACGCCGCCTAATCAAAAAAATCGAAAAAACGTTAATGAAAATTAAAGATGACGATTTTGGTTTCTGCGATTCATGCGGTATCGAAATCGGCATTCGCCGTCTTGAAGCTCGTCCAACTGCCGATCTTTGTATCGACTGTAAGACATTAGCAGAGCTAAAAGAAAAGCAAATGCAAGGCTAAGAGCCCATACCCAGTTTTGAGAATCGAGAGGTGACGTTGTTCCCTCTCAATTCTCGAAGCAGAGTAACTCATCTCATATTAATGTCTCGTAATAAGCTTTATGTCTAATTATATTGGTCGTTTTGCCCCTTCCCCTTCCGGACCATTACACTTTGGCTCCATCGTTGCCGCTTTAGGTAGCTATTTTCAAGCAAAATCACAACAAGGCCAATGGCTAGTTCGCATGGAAGATCTCGATCCGCCTCGAGAAATGCCGGGAGCTGCTACATTAATCCTAAAAACATTAGAAGCTTATGGTCTGCACTGGGATCAAGATGTTATCTATCAAAGCCAGCGTCATGATTATTATCAACAAAAGATTGATCAGTGGCTTAATTCCGGCTTAGCCTATTATTGCCAATGCACTCGTAAACAAATAAAGCAATCTGGTGGTTTTTATCAAGGATATTGTCGCACTCTAGGATTATCATCACCTGATGGCTGCGCGATCCGTTTAATTGTGGATGAACCCATTACTCAGTTTCACGATCAAAAACACGCCATCATTCAAATTCAGCCCGATCTAGCCAAAGAAGATTTCATCATCAAACGCCGTGATGGGTTATTTGCTTATAATCTTGCCGTGGTGCTTGATGACATTGACCAAGGCATCACCGAAGTAGTACGCGGCGCGGATTTAATCGAGCCAACAGGCCGTCAAATTAACTTATATCGTTATCTTAATCATACCGAGGTCAGCTACCTGCACTTACCTTTAGCAGTCAATGAGCACGGTGATAAACTATCGAAACAAAATCATGCTCCTGCGGTTGATCTATATAATCCAAAACCTGTCATTTTATTCGCGATGCAATTTCTTGGATTTACCTTACCCGATGATTTTCAATCCGCTAACATAGAACAGATTCTTGCTTGGGGTTGCCAACATTGGCACATAAGCCAGCTACCAAATTCATTGTCAGCACCTTGCCCATTCTAAAATCATCGAACCTGCGCTATTATGTGCGAAATTTTTAGCCTTGAAGCTATCCATCAAGGTTTATGAGTTGTGATCCCAAAACCACTTCAAGTGTGAAAATTGCATCATGACAAAGAAAATAACCGAGGTGAGCTATCTTTACTCAAGCAGTTAATTTGTGCCGCAAGATTTTTGCGCCAACAAGTAAAAACGAACACAGCTCAAATGGAGAAGTTAAGCTGAACATTATTACTCGCCAAGAGCATCCTATCTCTCGTTCACATATTAGTGATAACGCGCTTAAAGTGCTGTATCGATTAAGTAACCACGGCTACGATGCATTCTTAGTCGGTGGTGGCGTTCGTGACATATTATTGGGTAAAGAACCTAAAGACTTTGATATAGCGACCAACGCTACACCGGAACAAATCAGAGCGCTATTTCGTAACTGCCGCTTAATTGGCCGTCGATTTCGTTTGGCTCATATCATGTTTGGACGTGACATTATTGAAGTCGCTACCTTCCGTGGTCATCATCAAGAACCAGAAAAAAATCAATCGGCTCAATCGAAAGAAGGCATGTTACTTAGAGATAACGTCTACGGCACGGTTGAAGAAGATGCAGAGCGTCGTGATTTCACCATTAATGCGATGTATTACAATATTGCCGATTTCAGCATTCATGATTACGCTAATGGTGTTCAAGATTTAAATGCGGGCATTATCCGTATGATTGGCGATCCTGAAACTCGTTACCGTGAAGACCCAGTTCGTATGATCCGCGCGATTCGCTTCGCGGCAAAGTTAGGCATGAAAATTGCCGATAATACCGCCAAGCCGATTAAACCATTAGCGCATTTATTATCGGAAGTACCTTCTGCACGTTTATTTGAAGAGTCATTAAAACTGTTGCAAGCAGGCCAAGGTTTAGCAACCTATAAGCTACTACGTGAATATCAATTATTTGGCACGTTATTCCCGAGTGTTTTACCTTACTTTACTGAAGATGATGCCGATCAAGGCCATGCATCAAAAGTAGAGAAAATGATCGAGATCGCCCTTCGCTCAACCGACAAACGCATCAATGATGATAAACGCATTAATCCCGCGTTCATGTTTGCAGCTTTCTTATGGTACCCATTACAAAGCCATGCTGAAGAGCTAATGCGTGAAAAATCACTCAGCTATTACGATGCGATCATGGCAGCCGGCAATCATATTATGGATGAGCAAGTCAAAAGCTTAGCGATCCCTCGCCGTCACACTGCCACCATTCGTGATATTTGGCAGCTACAATTACGTCTAACGCGCCGTACAGGGAAGCGTGCTTTCCAAATGCTGGAGCTCAACAAATTCCGTGCAGGTTTTGATATGCTTGAAATGCGCGGTGAAGTGGAAGGTGGTCAAACACAAGAGTTGGCCCAATGGTGGCATGAGTTCCAAGACGCACCCGCCGTTCATCGCCAAAATATGGTGCAACAGCTTGGAAATCCACAACCGACAGGCCGCCGTAAAAAGCGAACTTACGCGAAACGTAAGCCCAGTGTGAAAAAGGCTTCATCAGAATGATCATGACGAATACCGTCTATATTGCGATAGGCAGTAATCTTTCAGATCCAGTAGCTCAAGCTAAACTGGCGATTGAAACGCTAAAACAACACCCTGATTTAGAACTAATCGCCTGTTCTTCGTTGTATTCCAGCACGCCGATGGGGCCTCAAAACCAACCCGATTACATCAATGCAGTCGCGCAAGTTAAAACTGCCTTATCACCTTTAGATTTGCTCGATTGCACGCAAGCTATTGAACAGCAACAAGGGCGAGTACGCAAAAATGAACGTTGGGGGCCTCGCAGCCTAGATTTAGATATTATTCTTTATGGTAATGATGTCATTGAGAATGAGCGACTTACCGTTCCTCATTACGGTATGAAAGATCGAGAGTTCGTATTATACCCACTGTTTGAAATTGCCCCTGATTTGCAATTGCCTGATGGAACGAAGCTCGCCTCATTATTACCTCTAATTGACAGTAACGGACTCAATATTTGGCATGCGTAGAAGTAAGACGCTTATTTTCAGTGAATACGTCAACTTCTAGCAAATACACCAATTTCAAATAAGGACTCAATCATGAAAAAAGTATCGATTCATACTTTAATTAAGTGGAAACAAGAAGGGCATAAATTTGCGACCTCAACCGCTTATGACGCCAGTTTTGCTCAATTATTTGAACAGCAACAAATGCCATTATTATTAGTCGGCGACTCTTTAGGCATGGTACTACAAGGCGAAGACAGCACCCTGCCCGTCACGATTGACGAACTGGCCTATCACACGCGTTGCGTCCGCGCTGGTAACAAAACTAGCCTTCTTGTCTCCGATATGCCATTTATGACTTATGCAACGCCAGAGCAAGCTTGCCAAGAAGCTGCAAAGCTCATGCGCGCGGGTGCTAACATGGTTAAGCTTGAGGGTGGTGAATGGTTAGTTGAAACCGTAAAGAAGCTTACTGAACGTTCGGTTCCTGTTTGTGCTCACCTTGGTTTAACCCCACAATCGGTTAATATTTTTGGTGGATTTCGTATCCAAGGTCGCGATCACGACAAAGCAGAACAAATGGTAAGAGATGCATTATCACTACAAAATGCCGGCGCGCAATTACTTGTGTTAGAATGCGTCCCAACCGCCCTTGCAGAACGCATCACCTCCGCATTACACATCCCCGTAATCGGTATTGGCGCTGGCAATAAAACCGATGGGCAAATCCTAGTCATGCACGATATGTTTGGTATTTCAGCCAACTATATGCCGAAATTCTCCAAGAACTTCTTGGCTGAAACTGGCAGCATGGCGCTCGCTATTGATAAGTACATTCAAGATGTTGAAGCCGGAACCTTTCCTGGCATCGAACACAGCTTCGAATAAGGAAAAAATATGCAAACTTTTGCTGATGTAGTTTCATTAAGAGACCAGCTAAAAAGTGCTCGCCGTGATGGTCGCCGTATCGCTTTCGTTCCAACCATGGGCAACTTACATGAAGGTCATCTAACTTTAGTGCGTAAAGCACGTGAACAAGCTGACCTTGTTGTCGTGAGTATTTTTGTCAATCCAATGCAATTTGAGCGTGAAGATGATCTAAATAATTATCCGCGTACGCTTGAAGATGATCTCAGCAAACTCAACAGTGAAAGCGTCGATTTTGTTTTCACTCCAACGCCTGAAATCATGTATCCAGAAGGATTAGACAAACACACTTTTGTCGAAGTTCCTAGCTTATCGCACATGCTAGAAGGCGCCTCACGTCCGGGGCATTTTCGCGGTGTCAGCACTATCGTGACTAAGCTATTCAATATTGTTCAACCTGATGTCGCCTGTTTTGGTGAGAAAGATTTTCAACAGCTCGCGGTGATCAAAAAAATGGTCATTGATTTAGCGTTAGATATTAATGTGATTGGCGTACCAACCGTTCGTGAATTAGATAACCTTGCCATGAGTTCTCGTAATAGTCGTCTAACATTGAGTGAGCGTCAACGCGCACCAGTGCTAGCTCGGACTATGCGCTGGATTGGCAGTCAGATGCGTTGTGGACGCAATGATTACCCATCACTAATTGAAGATGCAACCGATCAGCTACGTGCCGCGGATCTTGAACCTGATGAAATATTTATTCGTGATGCGAATACGTTACAACTGGTCAATGAAGACAGTACTCAAGCAGTAGTATTAATGTCTGCATATCTTGGGCAAGTACGTTTAATCGATAATACTATCGTTGAATTATCAAATATAAATAGCTCAGATGGCGAAGAGGAATAAGCATTTTAGGCTACATCAACAAAACCCTGATACACCGAGAAGATTGAACTCCAATTACTGCTACCGCCATTAAAAAAGGCCATAACCTCATTATGAAGTTGTGGCCTTTTTAGTTTAAAACTCAAAACTGCTATTTAGAGCTATTCACTTCTAGCTCCTAAGCCCTATCCCTCTTGAAATCAAGTTATAGGCCAGTGCGTACATCACTGCAATAAATACGAACAACACACTAAAAGACGTCATAATCCCTACATCCGACACACCTAAAAACCCGTAACGGAAGGCGTTAACCATATACACGATGGGGTTGATTTTAGACACTCCTTGCCAAAATTCAGGTAACAAGTTAATCGAGTAAAATACGCCGCCCAAGTAAGTTAATGGGGTTAACACAAAGGTTGGGATAATTGAAATATCATCAAAAGTCGT
The DNA here is from genome assembly GCF_014694375.1 of Vibrio sp. S17_S38. Classification (GTDB taxonomy): domain Bacteria; phylum Pseudomonadota; class Gammaproteobacteria; order Enterobacterales; family Vibrionaceae; genus Vibrio. The sequence continues at coordinate 64,560 of NZ_JAAUWW010000005.1, read as the reverse complement.
AGCAAATACCGCATTAATTAACCCGCCAAGTGAAAATACAATTGAGGTTAAGAATACAATCGAAATGATGATAAACCAGTGATGAACATGGAGATCAACAAAGAACATCGATACACACGTCACTAAAGCACCGACCATCAAACCACGTACAACACCGCCCATAACATGCCCAAGAATGATGATGTGATGTGGCACTGGGGCCACTAACAACTCTTCAATATTCTTTTGGAATTTAGCACTGAAAAATGAAGACGCCACATTCGAATAGGAATTGGTGATGACAGACATCATAATAAGGCCTGGAACAATGTATTCCATGTAGCTAAAGCCATTCATTTGTCCGATACGTGAGCCTATCAAATTACCAAAAATAATAAAATACAGTGTCATCGTAATAGCTGGCGGAACGATCGTTTGTACCCAAATACGCATAAAACGACGAATTTCTTTACTGACTAAACTTTTAAAAGCCGTCCAATATAACTCTGCCATTACTTTGAATCTCCTTGCACAGGTTCATTTTTACTGCCGCTATCATTTTTTCCATTACGAACAATAGTGACAAATAGTTCTTCTAAACGGTTGGCTTTATTACGCATAGAAAGCACTTCTATTCCTTGCGCCGTTAATTGCTCAAACACTTTACTTAAACCTTGGGTTTTATCTATTTCCACTTCTAAACTAGTGGGATCAAAATGAGTGATTTTAGCTTGCTCAAGTTTTGGTTGTTGTTCGGTTTCAACAATATCCAAGATAAAGGTCTCGACGGTAAGCTTATTTAATAGCGCTTTCATCGAGGTATCTTCAATCACTTCACCACTATTAATAATGCCGATATTGCGGCACAGCATTTCAGCTTCTTCCAAGTAATGAGTCGTCAGAATAATAGTGACGCCTTCTTGGTTAATTTGCTTCAAGAATTCCCACATAGAGCGGCGTAGTTCAATATCTACACCAGCCGTTGGCTCATCAAGGATCAACAGTTGAGGCTCATGCATTAGTGCACGCGCAATCATTAAGCGGCGTTTCATACCACCAGATAAGTTACGAGCACGTTCATCACGTTTTCCCCACAAATCGAGTTGCGTTAAATACTTTTGTGCACGAACTTTAGCCAGTTCAACTGAAACACCATAGTAACCTGCTTGCTGCATTACGATTTGTTGAACAGTTTCAAAAGGGTTGAAGTTAAATTCTTGTGGCACTAAGCCTAACTGTAATTTCGCCTTAACCAGATCAGTATCAATATCATGACCAAATACTTTCACTTGGCCTGATGTTTTGTTTACCAGTGAGCTAATCACGCCAATTGTCGTCGATTTACCTGCACCATTTGGTCCAAGCAAAGCATAAAAGTCGCCTTTATTAACATTAAGTGAAACCCCTTTTAAGGCTTCCACTCCACCCGCATAGGTTTTGCGCAAATTTTTAATTTCTAATGCATACATAGTTTATCTTTCATCCATTTGGTAAATAGATCACAAATCGGATTTGATTTTTGATGATTTTGTGTATAGTAAAGCAGGTTAACGAGGAATGTAACATGCCAGATATAAAACAATTATTTCAAAACAACTCAACGTGGGCAGAAAAAATAAAGTCCGAACGTCCAGAGTTTTTTAACAAATTAGAAGAATCTCAACACCCTGAATACCTATGGATAGGCTGTTCAGATAGTCGAGTACCTGCAGAGCGTCTCACCGGCCTGTATTCCGGCGAGTTATTCGTCCATCGCAACGTCGCCAACCAAGTCATACATACCGATTTGAATTGCCTGTCTGTTGTGCAATATGCGGTTGACGTTTTAAAGGTCAAACACATTATCATCTGTGGTCATTATGGTTGCGGCGGCGTTCAAGCTGCGATTGATAATCCTAATCTTGGATTAATCAATAACTGGCTACTGCACATCCGAGATTTATACTTAAAACACCGCAATTGGCTTGGCCAGCTTCCTAAAGAGCAATGGGCCGACAGATTGTGTGAAATCAACGTAGCCGAACAAGCATATAACTTAGGTAACTCAACGGTTTTACAGCAAGCTTGGGAACGCGGACAAAAAATTGAAATTCACGGTTGGTGCTATGGTATCCGCGACGGTGTCTTAAATGATCTCGGTGTTCGCTGTCATAGTAGAGAAAGTTTAGAAATCTCCCATCAAGCTTCCCTTGCTAAAATTTTATCGATAGATCTTCCAGAAGAAGATTCAAATAAAATCTAGCGATAAGATTTGAATTCTAAGTGACTTAAACTTAAACCTCACCAGTAAAATACAAATAAAAAGAGCGCCTTTTGGTCGCTCTTTTTTATTGTCGAGCCGCATCAACAAGACTAGCGGATCTTAGGATAGGATTCTAATGACCTAAATGCATGTTGAGTATAACTGCAACGAATACCTCTAAAATAAAGCGGTAATCAAAGCCTTTAAATTACCATATCAACAATTATTCTTGAGGGACAACTTTTCCAATATAAGGCAAGTGGCGGTAATTTTGTGCGTAATCGATTCCTACACCAACCACAAACTCATCGGGAATTTCAAAACCGATCCACTTAGCATCAACTTCGACTTCACGACGAGAAGGCTTATCAAGTAATGTACAAATTTGAATAGAGTTTGGTTCACGAATTTTTAGAATGTCACATACTTTACTTAAGGTGTTACCAGTATCAATAATATCTTCAACTAGTAAAATATCCATTCCCTTAATATCATCATCTAAATCTTTTAGAATACGGACATCACGCGTACTCGTCATGCCATTGCCGTAACTTGATGCCGTCATAAAGTCGATCTTATGATTCATACCAATAGCGCGTGATAAATCAGCCATAAAGACAAATGAACCACGTAATAAACCAATCACAACAAGATTTTCAGATCCTTGATAATGCTCAGCAATAGACTTCCCTAAGACTTTTGTTCGATCTTGTACATCCTGTTCAGAGATCATTACTTCAACTGTATGTTTCATATCTTTCTCAATAGTTAGATTTTATCGTTATTAATAATAACTGAAATAATGCCAGTAAAATTAACAAAGGCCACATTCTACCATTGCTAAACGTATTCGTTAACTTTTTCACCAAACACACTCCAAGCTGTATGAATTTTATTCAGATTGACACTCAAATAGACAGCGGTAAACTCATTCACATAACAACTATAACAATGAATTAATATTTCACCTGTTTATTTTAGGACTATAATATGGACTTATTGACCAAACGCTCAAGAACGAGACTGTCGCCTGAAAAAAGAAAAGTACAGCTATTAGAAATTGCCATCGAAGTATTTGCCAAGCGAGGCATAGGGAGAGGAGGTCATGCTGATATCGCCGATATCGCCCAAGTTTCGGTTGCCACCGTGTTTAATTATTTCCCCACTCGTGAAGACTTAGTTGATGAAGTTCTTACCAATGTAGAGCAACAGTTTTCTTACTTCCTCAAAGAAAATATCGATACCACACTACCGGTGAAAAAAAACCTCTCAAATCTTTCTAATCGCTTGGTGGATCTGGTTCTAGAAGATACTCAATGGATTAAGATTTGGTTTGAATGGAGCACATCGACACGTGAAGAAGTTTGGCCATTATTTGTTTCCATCCACAGCGAGCATCAAAAATACTTCCGTGAAATGTTCTGTAATGCCATCAAAAATGGCGAACTTTGTGGTGATCATAGCCCAAGCAATATCGCCAAGTTATTCCACGGTATTTGCTACGCAATCTTTGTACAAGCTAACCGCCAACCAGATAAAGAATATTTAACCAAACTCGTTAACAGTTTCTTAGATATGTTGTGCATTTATAAAGAAAAGGATTAGATTTCGTTCTTCATATCCGAGATAACATCAATGTAGCTCTTAACAGAAAAGGCCGTATGATCTCGCGATCATACGGCCTTTTATGCTGATTCGTCACTTAACTTTCAAATGACGAATTCCGCTTTATTATTTTTTACGCTTTACTGCTTTCGCATTTGGAAGGTCTGTAATAGTCCCTTCAAATATTTCAGCGGCCATACCAACAGACTCGTGCAACGTTGGGTGAGCGTGAATTGTCAATGCAAGATCTTCTGCATCACAACCCATTTCAATCGCAAGGCCAATTTCACCTAGCAATTCACCACCGTTAGTACCCACGATAGCACCACCGATAACACGATGAGTATCTTTATCGAAGATAAGCTTAGTCATGCCTTCTGCGCAATCAGAAGCGATTGCACGGCCTGATGCAGCCCAAGGGAAAGTAGCCGTTTCGTAGTTAATGCCTTCCGCTTTTGCTTCTTTCTCAGTTTTACCAACCCACGCAACTTCTGGTTCCGTGTAAGCAATTGAAGGGATAACTTTAGGATCAAAGTAATGTTTCTTGCCAGAAATAACTTCTGCTGCCACGTGGCCTTCATGCACGCCTTTGTGAGCCAACATTGGTTGACCAACGATGTCACCGATAGCATGAATATGAGAAACGTTAGTACGCATTTGCTTATCAACATTGATAAAGCCACGTTCATCTACTTCGATGCCCGCTTTTTCTGCGTCCATTAGCTTGCCATTAGGAACACGGCCGATAGCAACAAGAACAGCATCGTAACGTTCAGCTTCTGCTGGCGCTTTTTTACCTTCCATTGAAACGTAGATTCCATCTTCTTTCGCTTCAACAGCTGTTACTTTAGTTTCAAGCATTAAGTTGAATTTATCTTTGATTTGCTTAGTGAATACTTTCACTACGTCTTTATCAGCCGCAGGGATCACTTGATCAAACATTTCAACTACATCGATTTGAGACCCTAGAGAGTGGTACACCGTACCCATTTCTAGACCGATAATGCCGCCGCCCATAACAAGCATTTTCTTAGGCACTTCTTTCAATTCTAGCGCGTCAGTTGAATCCCAAATACGTGGATCTTCATGCGGAATGAAAGGTAATTTAATTGGGCGAGAACCCGCTGCAATAATCGCGTTATCAAAAGTGACTGTTGTAGTTTCTTCACCAACCACTTCAAGGGTATTAGCACCAGTAAATTTACCGAAACCATTTACCACTGTTACTTTACGCATTTTCGCCATACCAGCTAAGCCGCCAGTAAGCTGAGTAATCACTTTATCTTTCCAAGAACGAACCTTGTCGATATCAGTTTGAGGCTCACCAAACACAACGCCGTGCGCTGCCATTGCTTTTGCTTCTTCGATAACTTTAGATACGTGCAACAATGCTTTTGATGGGATACAACCCACGTTTAGACAAACACCACCAAGTGAACTGTAACGCTCAACAATAACAGTTTCTAAACCTAAATCTGCACAGCGAAATGCTGCTGAGTATCCAGCAGGACCTGCACCAAGTACCACAACCTGGGCTTTAATTTCTTTACTCATTTTGACCTCGTTATAGTCATTATTCCTGACAAGCTGACGATTCTCACTTTAACAATTCAGAACAATAAATATTCTAATGACAACAAGTGAGTGTGAATTACCGAATTCAGAATTAACAACAGTTTATCGACTTGTTAACCGTCTGAAAAGTCATTCACGTTAGCCTGTGAGCTAGACAACATTCTTTATCTTTTTGAGTCTTATCGCGCCTTTTTCCATACTGGTTTTCGATGCAATAAGCCGAAATGTATAAAAAATAAGGTGGCTGCTTGGCCACCCTATTTCCATTCAATTACAACACTAAACGACGGATGTCAGACAAACAGTTGTTTAGGTAAGTAATGAATCGCGCACCTTCTGCACCATCGATCACGCGGTGATCGTAAGAAAGAGAAAGTGGAAGCTGTAGGCGTGGTTCAAATTCTTTACCATTCCATACTGGCTTAATTTCAGATTTAGATACCCCTAGAATACCTACTTCTGGTGCGTTCACGATTGGAGTAAACGCAGTACCGCCGATACCACCAAGGCTAGAAATAGTGAAACAACCACCTTGCATATCAGAAGACGTTAATTTACCTGAACGTGCTTTCTTAGAAATCACAGCCAGCTCTTCTGATAATTCGTAGATGCCTTTTTTGTTTACATCTTTGAATACAGGAACCACTAGACCATTTGGCGTATCAACCGCAATACCAACGTTCACATATTTCTTCAAGATGATGCTTTCGCCGTCATCAGAAAGAGAAGAGTTAAACGATGGGAAGGCTTCTAATGCTTTTGCAACGGCTTTCATGATGAACACAAGAGGTGTGATTTTCATTCCAGTATCGCGTTTTGCTTCAATTGCATTTTGTTCTTTACGGAACGCTTCTAATGCAGTGATATCAGCATTGTCCCACTGTGTAACGTGCGGGATCATTACCCAGTTACGATGCAGGTTAGCACCAGAAATTTTCTTGATCTTAGAAAGTTTCTGTACTTCAGTTTCACCAAACTTGCTGAAATCCACTTTTGGCCAAGGAAGTAGACCAAGACCTGCGCCGTCACCTTTACCCGATGCCGCAGCACCAGACTCAAGACGTTTAAGCGCTGCTTTCACGAAGTCTTGTACATCTTCTTTCAGGATACGGCTCTTACGACCTGATCCTTTTACTTTAGCAAGGTTAACACCAAACTCACGAGCAAGACGACGAACAACAGGAGATGCATGTGCATATTCGTTGTTGTCTTGGAAATCACCCGTTGAAGCAGGTGCTGGAGCCGCTGCTTTTGGTGCTGATTGTGCAGGAGCTGCTGATGCTGCTTGAGCTGGAGCCGATGCTTGTGGTGCAGGTGCTGCGCCAGCTACTTCGAATACCATAATAAGAGAGCCAGTTGACACTTTATCGCCAGCCACAATCTTAATTTCTTTTACTACGCCAGCAAATGGTGCAGGAACTTCCATTGATGCTTTGTCGCCTTCAACAGTAATAAGAGATTGCTCTTCTTCTACTGTATCGCCAACAGCAACCATAATTTCAGTCACTTCAACTTCATCACCGCCGATATCAGGTACGTTCACGTCTTTAGAAGCAGATGCAACAGGTGCTGCGGCTTGAGCAGGAGCAGCTTGCTCAGCGGCCGGTGCTGCTGGAGCAGAACCAGAGCCCGCGACTTCAAAAATCATGACTAATGAACCAGTTGAAACGGTATCACCAACGTTGATTTTAATTTCTTTTAGAACACCAGCGAAAGGTGCTGGTACTTCCATTGAAGCTTTATCGCCTTCAACAGTAAGAAGAGATTGCTCTTCTTCGATGCTGTCACCAATAGCAACCATGATTTCAGTTACTTCAACTTCATCACCACCGATATCAGGAACATGAACTTCTTTTAGTTCTGCTGCAGCTGGAGCGGCTACTGGAGCAGACTCAGCTTTTGGTGCTTCAGCTGCTGGAGCCGCTGCGCCTTCTGCTTCAAAGACCATGATAAATGAACCAGTCGATACTGAATCACCTACGTTAATTTTGATTTCTTTTACGATACCCGCTTGAGGAGCCGGTACTTCCATTGAAGCTTTATCGCCTTCAACGGTAATAAGAGACTGTTCTTCTTCAACCTTGTCGCCAACGCTAACAAGAATCTCTGTTACTTCAACCTCATCGGTACCAATATCAGGTACATTAATTTCGATTGTCATTATTCTTTCCTATTAAAAGATTGATTGCAGCGATCATCTAGACCACTGCAATCAATTGGATTATGCGTATAGCGGGTTGATTTTATCTGCGTCGATGTTGAATTTAGCAATTGCTTCAACAATCACTGATTTTTCAATATCGCCACGTTTTGCAAGTTCAGTCAGAGCTGCAACCACAACATAACCTGCATTCACTTCAAAGTGAGTACGTAAGTTGTCGCGGCTATCTGAACGACCAAAGCCATCAGTACCAAGTACTTTATAAGACTCAGATGGCATGTAAGCACGAACTTGTTCTGCGTAATTTTTCATGTAATCCGTTGCAGCGATTGCTGGCTCAGAGCCAAGAACCGTTGAGATGTAAGCCACTTTTTCTTCTGCTTCTGGGTGAAGCATGTTGAAGCGCTCAGCATCTTGACCATCACGAGTCAATTCGTTGAAAGAAGTCACAGAGAACACATCAGAAGCAACACCGTAGTCATCACTTAAGATTTGCGCCGCTTTACGTACTTCGTTCATGATAGTACCAGAACTCATCAATTGAACTTTACCCTTCGCACCTTCGTAAGATTCTAGTTTGTAGATACCTTTACGAATGCCTTCTTCCGCGCCTTCTGGCATGGCTGGCATATGGTAATTTTCGTTCATCACGGTTAAGTAATAGTAAACGTTCTCTTGCTCAGGACCATACATACGATGGATACCATCTTGCATGATTACCGCTAACTCATACGCAAACGTTGGATCATAAGAGATACAGTTTGGAATGGTGTTCGCTTGAATATGCGAGTGACCATCTTCGTGCTGTAGACCTTCACCATTTAGCGTAGTACGACCAGCAGTAGCACCCAATAGGAAGCCACGAGCTTGTTGGTCACCCGCCATCCACGCCATGTCACCAACACGTTGGAAGCCGAACATAGAGTAGTAAATGTAGAATGGGATCATTGGAAGATCGTTGGTGCTGTATGAAGTCGCCGCAGCAACCCATGAAGACATAGCACCTAACTCATTGATACCTTCTTGTAGAACTTGGCCTGATGTTTCTTCTTTATAGTAAGAGACTAAGCTGCGATCTTCTGGAGTGTATTCTTGACCTTGGTGGTTATAAATACCCACTTGACGGAATAGACCTTCCATACCGAAAGTACGTGCTTCATCGGCAATGATAGGAACAATGTTCTTACCAATGTTTTTATCTTTAAGAAGAATATTTAAAGTACGAACAAACGCCATCGTAGTTGATATGTCACGTTTTTGCTCAGTCAGTAATGCATCAAACTCACTTAACTCAGGTACTTTAAATTCTTGAGTAAACTTAGGTAAACGTACAGGTGTGTAACCATGTAGCGCATCACGACGAGCGTGTAAGTAAGTGTGCTCAGCAGAACCTTCTTCAAGAGTTAGATAAGGAAGTTCTTTTACTTTCTCATCAGATAAGATGTCTTGCAGACCTAAACGATCACGTAAATAAAGAACATGTGTCATGTCCATTTTCTTCACGCCGTGTGCAATATTTTTACCTTCTGCAGCTTCGCCCATGCCGTAACCTTTAACAGTTTTAGCAAGGATAACCGTTGGCTTACCATTGGTTTCTTGAGCAGATTTGAATGCAGAGAATAGTTTAGATGAATCATGACCACCACGCTTAAGCGCGAAGATTTCGTCATCAGTCATATCCGCAACAAGTGCTGCTGTTTCAGGGTACTTACCAAAGAAGTGTTCACGAACGTAAGCACCATCTTTTGATTTAAAGGTTTGGTAATCGCCATCGACGGTTTCGTTCATCAATTGCAGTAATTTACCTGTGGTATCTTTCGCAAGTAGAGCATCCCAATTGCTACCCCAGATAACTTTAATTACATTCCAGCCTGCGCCTTTGAACAAACCTTCAAGTTCTTGAATAATGCTACCATTACCCATAACTGGGCCATCAAGGCGCTGTAAGTTACAGTTGATAAGGAAACATAAGTTATCAAGCCCTTCACGTGAAGCGAAAGAAATACCACCGCGTGATTCTGGCTCATCCATCTCACCATCACCAAGGAACGCGTAAACACGTTGGTTGGTTGTATCTTTAAGACCACGGCCGTTCAAGTACTTCAAGAAGCGAGCTTGATAGATAGCAGCCATTGGACCTAAGCCCATAGATACCGTTGGGAACTGCCAGAATTCAGGCAATAATTTTGGATGCGGGTAAGAAGGCAAGCCGTTACCGGTTGATTCTTGACGGAAGTTGTTTAGCTGCTCTTCAGTTAAACGACCTTCAACGAATGCACGTGCATAAATCCCTGGAGAAATATGGCCTTGGTAATAGACTAAATCGCCACCATCCGTTGCATTTGGAGCACGGAAGAAATGGTTGAAACAAACTTCGTAGAAAGAAGCTGCAGATTGGTAAGACGCCATGTGGCCGCCAAGATCCAAATCTTTTTTCGATGCACGCAATACGATCATGATGGCATTCCAACGAATGATCGAACGAATACGACGCTCAATGGTGATATCACCAGGATATGCCGCTTCTTGCGTTGGTGGAATGGTGTTTATGTAGTTTGTGTTAATGCCCGTTGGCATATCAACACCACCTAAACGTGCTTTATCAAGAACTTGCTCTAATAAATATTGAGCGCGTTCTACACCTTCTTCACGTACCACTGATTCAAGGGCTTCTAACCAATCTTGAGTTTCCAGTGCATCAACGTCATTATTCATGACTTCAGACATGGCGATCTATCCTTCTGTTGGTTTATGAGACAAGTTAACTAATTAACCGGCCTTAAGATTCATTGGCTTGTTGAATTCGGCGTAACGAACGCTCGCGTCGACTCTCTTCTCGAGTCAAATCCAACAAAGTCTCTTCAATGTAAGCCAAGTGTGCATGCGAGGCTTTACGAGCTTTTTCTGGCTCGCGGTCAAGGATCGCTTGAACAATATTGGCACGGTGATCACTCACCTTATCTACCACTTCATCGCGACGATGAAGTAATTCTAAATTCTGTAAAACATTTTGTTCTAACAAGGGAGCAAGGCTACGAATAATATGAAGTAACACCACGTTATGAGCCGCTTCAGAGATGGCAATAAGCACCTTCATGACCGCGCTAGATTCTTGTTTAATATCTTTATTTTCGATTGCTATTTCGACATTACGTTGGCACTCAGAGATACGTTTGAAGTCTTCCTCTGTTCCACGTAGTGCTGCAAAATAAGCTGAAATCCCTTCCATTGCATGGCGAGATTCTAATAAGTCGAGTTGTGTTTCTGAATGTGTCGATAACAATTCTAGTAGTGGTTCGGAAAAAGACGTCCATAAAGTGCCACTAACAAAAGTTCCACCGCCCTGTTTACGTGTCAGTAAACGTTTTGCTTCTAGACGCTGAATAGCTTCACGAATTGAAGGACGAGACACATCAAACTGTTTGGCTAACTCACGCTCTGGTGGCAACTGCTGCCCCGGAGAAAGTGTACCTTCGACAATCAGCCTTTCTAATTCTTGTTCAATCACATCAGAAAGTTTTGGCTGACGAATTCGTTGATAAGCCATAATGCAATCTTGTCCCACTAAGTTGGATGTAAATTGGTAATACCAATTACCAAGAGCACAAAAATTTTACAGAATCCCAACGCCCCTGTCTAGTCAAAACTTGATTCAAATCATAGAACGCACTTGGCGTTAACTACGGATTAACAATTTCACTTTAAAACACCAATAACATTGGTAATACCATTTAATAAAAACCAAACACAAAACACCTCTTTATGAGTATTTTATATTTCGTGTTTATCTTTCTATGAAAAGCGTGACAAAGATCGACATCGTATTAACAAAAGTTCGATTAAAAATAAGGATGTAGATAAGAAAGGTAACGCCGTTTTATTGCAATTATGTAACAAATAAAAATATAAATGCACCATAACGTTCAGAAGATGCTTCAATTTAGAGGAGAGTCATCACACTTCTAGCATCTTCCGAAAACGCCGCCAATCAAACACCAGCCCAGGGTCAGTTTTACGTAATGGAGCAATATATTGGTGCCCAGTAATTCTAGGTAAAGTGATATCAGGATAGGATCTCATGATCGCATCAGTCACGTTGGCTAGCGCTTGATATTGCTCTTTGCTGTAAGCATCAAAATCCGTCCCTTCAAGTTCTATGCCTATCGAATAATCATTACAACGATCCACTCCGGCAAAGCTTGATTTCCCCGCATGCCAAGCACGAGCATTAAACGGCACAAATTGAATAACTTCTCCATCACGTCGAATAAAGCAATGCGCCGACACGCCCATATTATGGATTACCTTAAAAAATGGGTGTTCATCAGGATTCAGCTTACCCGTGAAAAATTGCTCGACATACGGCCCTCCATACTCCCCTGGAGGTAAACTAATGTTATGTACAACCAGCAATGAAATCGGAGAGTGATCTGGGCGCTCATCAAAAAATGGCGATGGGATCTGTTTTATGCCTTTTAGCCAATGATCGGAAATGATGAGCATGATGAATCCTTATGTAATGAGTCATTAATTCTGTCTAAAAGTAAAATGAAGTCAATAAATTTGCAGCACCGCATCATGATTGTTCTTTTTATTTATCGGATTTACCTAACGCTACACCCAAAGTAATTGGAGTTGCAGTGAGGCGACAAGTGAGCGAAGCCCCATGAGCTTAGCTTGCCTAAGTGATTGGGGGAGGGAACGCTGTCAACAAAACTGCAGTTTCAAGTAAGACGGGTATAGAACCAAAGGGCAAAATTGAAGTATCATAATAGCCTCTCATTCTACTCCTTTTCTCAATAGGATCTCGTCAGCATGAAAAGCACTCACGATTCACAATCTCGCCTTGAATATCTAAAACAACAACTACCAGAACAAATCACTCGTATGGTGAGTGATGCATTAAAAGAAGATCTTGGCGGCACGCTTGATCCTACTGCTGATATTACCGCCAGTTTAATTCCAGCCGACGCCACCAACACCGCAACCATCATTACCCGAGAACATGGCATTTTTTGTGGTCAAGCATGGGCAGATGAAGTGTTCAAACAATTAGGTGGTGAAGTTCATATCAAATGGCATGTAGCCGATGGGAATGTGGTTGAACCAAACCAAACTTTGTGTACATTAACAGGTCCTTCACGCGCACTATTAACCGGTGAGCGTAATGCCATGAATTTTATTCAAACGCTATCTGGTTGCGCCACATTAACCGCTCAATATGTAAAAGAATTGCAAGGCACCGATTGCCGTTTGCTTGATACGCGTAAAACCATTCCGGGTCTGCGCAGCGCTCTCAAATATGCCGTTACTTGTGGTGGTGGTTTTAATCATCGTATTGGTGTTTTCGATGCTTATCTCATTAAAGAAAACCACATCATCGCTTGTGGCGGAATTGAAAAAGCCATCGCAACGGCAAAAGATCTCAACCCCGGTAAACCAGTTGAAGTAGAAACCGAATCGCTGCAAGAATTAGAACGCGCCATTCGTGCTGGCGCCGATATTGTCATGCTGGATAATTTCACCAAAGCCATAATGATTGAAGCGGTGGAACTCAATAAAAAAATAGGTGAAGAACAAGGTTTAGAATCGGGCCCTGCCGCGTTAGAGAACTCAGGCAATATTACGATTGAAACCTTAAACGAATACGCCAGCACCGGAGTCGATTACATTTCAGTGGGCGCATTAACTAAGCATATCAGAGCTATGGATTTATCCATGAGAGTGATTGGCTAGGCTCATAACCCTAACGCGTCATTCCGTACATGAACCTAAGCGAAGAAGATACTGAATCTCCTACAGTATATTGAGTCTCAAATCGTTGTAGGAGATCCTGAACTGCGCTCCTGCGGTGTTTTCAGGATGACGGGATAGTAATCTAGTGAGACTCCTCGCATAACCACTTAATAACTGGCGCTTTATTGCCTTTTCACTTACGTCATCATCACGTCAATAACGCTATTTCCATTACCATAATTATTAATTTGATCGCAATAATTTGTCACTCAAGTGCAATACCTCAGCCATTTTACAACCTGACTCGAACATGCGTTTAAGCGCAATTTTTCTTTATATCCGTTGTTCTTATGATTGCCCGCGAAATACTACTTTATTCACGGAGATGAAAATGAAAAAGCTACAACAAGGAAAAAAGAAACTTCAACAGGGTTTCACATTAATTGAATTGATGATCGTGGTAGCGGTTATCGGGGTGCTGGCGGCGATTGCGATGCCTCAGTATCAAAAATATATAGCTAAATCTGAGGTAGCTTCAGTATTAGCCTCTTTAACTGGCGTGAAAACAAATGTTGAAGCTTATACCGTTGAAAATGGGGTATTCCCTAATAGTGCATCCTCTGCTGATGAGCTAGGTATTCCCGTAATTACATTAGCCGACTTAACATATGCTCAAAACGGTGTAGAAATAAAAGCTGTTGGCGCGGTTGATGCGGGAACAATTACTGTGAAATTTGCACCAACTGGAGGTAACGCAAGCGCATTAGTTGCAGCTCAATCTCTAGTATTAACAAGAATAACAAAAACTGGGCAGTGGAAATGTGCTCCCTCTTCTGGAGCCAGTGATGACTTTAAGTCACTTATGCCTAAAACATGCAAATCAAATTAGCATTAAATGAACACTAACCTTGCCTCCATTTTACGCCAAGCGGAGTTCCTGACTCACGAGCAGGAACAAGTGGTGGTGAGCAAGGTTATTAACGATAAAAAAAGCGTCCCCGTGTCTTGCGTGGACGCTGGTTTTATTAATAGCCAATTATTACTGCAACAACTGTGTCAGCTGTTCGCCCTACCACAAGCCAGTCTCGCTCATTACAGTTATCACCAAGTGTGTGAACAACTGGGATTACGTGATCTTGTTACCAGCCACCAAGTACTACCACTGCAAATTGATTCCCAAAGTTTATTACTGGCAGTTTCCGACCCAACCAATACTAGTGTGGAGGATGATTTTCGCTTTGCCACCGGTAAGCAAGTTGAATTTATTTTAGTCGATTGCAAAGAACTAGAAGGCGCAATTCGACGTTTGTATGGTCGCGGCGTCAATAACGATAGCGGGCAAGGCAAAGACATCACCCAAGATGAATTGGCTAACTTGGTAGAAGTCGGCAGTGATGAAATTCAAGAAACTGAAGATCTCAGCCAAGATGAAGCGCCAGTCAGCCGCTTTATCAATCAAATCCTACTCGATGCTGTGCGCAAAGGAGCCTCCGATATTCACTTTGAACCTTACGAAGAACTGTATCGAGTACGTTTACGTTGCGATGGTATTTTGATAGAAACCAACCGACCAGCTCAACATTTAGGCCGTCGATTAGCCGCAAGGATCAAGATCCTCTCCAAATTAGATATTGCTGAGCGCCGCTTGCCACAAGATGGACGAATCAAAATACGCTTAAACGCCGATACCGCCATTGATATGCGAGTATCAACACTGCCGACATTATGGGGCGAAAAAATTGTTTTACGTTTACTCGATAGTAGCGCCGCCAATTTAAACATCGATAAACTCGGTTATAGCGACACGCAGAAGAAACTCTATATCGATGCACTGCAACAACCGCAAGGCATGATCTTAATGACTGGCCCAACCGGGAGCGGCAAAACCGTTTCTTTATATACTGGCCTGCGCATTTTAAACACGCCAGATAAAAACATCTCAACGGCGGAAGATCCGGTCGAAATCAACTTAACCGGCATCAATCAAGTTCAAGTCAAACCCAAAATAGGATTTACCTTTGCTGCGGCATTGCGGGCATTTTTACGTCAAGATCCAGATGTGGTCATGGTGGGTGAAATTCGCGATCTCGAAACCGCAGAAATCGCCATAAAAGCGGCGCAAACTGGCCACTTAGTTTTATCTACTCTACACACTAACTCTTCTGCCGAAACGGTGGTGCGTTTATCTAATATGGGAATAGAAGCCTTCAACCTTGCCTCTTCATTGAGCCTTATCATCGCTCAGCGTCTGGCTCGTCGCTTATGCCCACACTGTAAAACCGCCGATGATCTTCCGGAAATCTTACGGCAAAAACTCAATATTCCACAGGGAATGACCCTTTACCAAGCTTTCAGCCAAGGATGCTCAGAATGCACTGGCGGCTATTCTGGCCGTGTTGGGATTTATGAAGTGATGCCATTTACCACCGAAATTGCCAGCGCGGTTATCAAAAAAGCATCAGCCAATGACATTGAAATGATCGCGGTAAAACAAGGCATGGCAACACTGCGTCAATCCGGTATCGAAAATCTAAAACAAGGCATTACTAGCTTCGCTGAATTACAACGCGTGCTTTATTTTTAATCGCCATATTTGTATTAATAAAACTATCTCTATTAAGAAAACAATCGCTATTAATAGAACCATTGTTATTGATAAGGAATCATCATGGCAAGATCCGCCACTTTAAAAGCCCCCGCCCTTAAAAATTTTCAATGGCGTGGCCTGAATAGCTCTGGTAAAAAAGTTTCCGGTCAGATGATGGCATTTAATGAAAGTGAAGTGCGCACCAAGCTCAAACAACAACGTGTCCAAATCAAAAAACTGAAACGCCGCAGTGTGTCTTTTTTGGCAAAACTCAGTCATAAAGTAAAGCGGAAAGATATTACCGTTCTAACTCGCCAACTTGCCACCATGCTGACCACTGGCGTACCCATCGTACAATCATTAAAATTAATTGCCGATAGCCAACGTAAAGCGGAAATGAAATCTATTTTGTCGCAGACTTGTACCCAAGTCGAAGCAGGAACGCCTATTTCAAAAGCATTAAAAGCCAGCAGTTCATTCTTTGATGATTTCTTTTGCGACTTAGTGTCAACCGGTGAACAAACAGGGAATTTAGGGGAGGTATTTGAAAGGCTAGCCACTTATCGAGAAAAAAGTGAAGAGCTAAGATCGAAAGTCATTAAAGCCATGATTTATCCTGCAATGGTCATCTTAGTTGCCACCTGCGTATCGATTTTAATGCTCACCATGGTGATCCCGGAATTTGAAACCATGTTTAAAGGTTTTGGGGCTGAATTGCCCGCCTTTACTCAACGCGTGATCGATTTATCTCATTTCATTCAAGATTATTTATTTATAATGATTGTCGGTTTATTGGCGTTTATTTTTGCCATCAAACAAGCTCGAAAACGCTCCTTTAGCTTTCGATTAAAGACCAGTCGAATGGCGTTAAAAATGCCCATTTTAGGACCCGTGTTTTCAAAAGCAGCCATCGCTAAATTTAGCCGTACTCTTTCCACCAGCTTTAGTGCCGGTATTCCGATTTTGACCAGTTTGTTGACCACCGCTAAAACCGCAGGAAATTTGCATTATCAAGTTGCGGTTGAACAAGTGCATAAAGACACCGCAGCCGGAATGCCAATGTACATAGCGATGCGTAATGCAGAAGCGTTTCCTGAAATGGTGCTGCAAATGGTGATGATAGGTGAAGAGTCCGGCAACTTGGATGATATGCTCAATAAAGTCGCCACCATTTATGAATTTGAAGTCGATAATACCGTCGATAACTTAGGCAAAATTATTGAGCCCGCTATTATTGTCTTTTTAGGTGTGGTGGTGGGTGGTTTAGTCGTCTCACTTTATCTGCCAATCTTTAAGCTAGTTAGTGTATTCTAGCTGTATTCTTTTCACTTTTGTGGTGTCGTGATCCAACATGCTCATTTTTGATTATTATCCTTTTTTATTTCCTATTGCCGCTGGTGTATTTGGCTTATTAATCGGCAGTTTCTTAAATGTGGTTATTTATCGTCTCCCTGTCATGATGGAACGCGAGTGGATCAAAGAATGTATCGATTACTTCCCTCAATTAAAAAAAGACTCAGCCTTAAAAAAATATACCTCGGATTTAGACAAACCCTTTAACTTAAACATCCCTCGATCGCGCTGCCCAAAATGTAATACCCAAATCCGAACAATCGATAATATCCCCGTTTTTAGTTGGCTATGGTTACGCGGAAAATGTCGTCAATGCGCAAACCCGATCAGCGCACGTTACCCTGCTATTGAATTATTAACCGCCGCGCTCAGCGTCGTCATTGCCTTATATTTCCCAGCAAACTGGTATGGTTTGGCGTTGCTATTTTTTACTTTTACGTTAGTCGCGGCTACTTTTATCGATCTCGATACCATGTTACTACCCGACCAACTGACCTTGCCATTAATGTGGGGCGGTTTAGCATTATCCGCTTTTGGTATTAGCCCAATATCTTTACAAGATGCCATTATTGGCGCGATGGTAGGCTATTTATGTTTATGGTCTGTCTTTTGGGCATTTAAATTACTGACCGGTAAAGATGGTATGGGTTATGGCGACTTTAAGTTATTGGCAGCACTTGGTGCATGGTTAGGCTGGCAACAGTTACCATTATTGATTTTACTGTCTTCGGTGGTCGGCTTAATCTTTGGATTGATCCAATTACGTTTACAGAAAAAAGGCATCGAAAAAGCCTTCCCATTTGGCCCATATTTAGCGATTTCCGGCTGGTTTTGTTTGATTTTTGGTCAGGATATTGCTAACTGGTATCTCACCAATATCCTTCATATTTAAAGCGACCACATTATAGGTTACGCGTGTTTAGGCAAGCCTACTTCAATGAAGACAAAGCGATGGGCATGTCAATTATTTGAATATAACTAAAAGGTAGATGATTCAATGATCATTGGTCTTACTGGCGGTATTGGTAGCGGAAAAACCAGTATTGCCAACTTATTCCGGCAACATTTTAATATCGACTTAGTTGACGCGGATATCGTTGCTCGCCAAGTGGTAGAACCAAATACGGTTGGTTTGAAAGCCATCACGGAACATTTTGGCACATCGGTCTTAACCTCTGATAAAGAACTCGATCGCGCTCAACTGCGAGAGTGTATTTTTTCTGACCCCGCTGAAAAGCAATGGATAAACGAATTATTGCACCCTTTGATCCGTGCCGAAATTAGCCACCAACTGACTCAAACCACCTCACCGTATGTGATACTAGTGGTGCCATTATTAGTTGAAAGTGATTGGAAATCATTAGTCGACCGTATTTTAGTAATTGATGCCAGCCCAGAAACCCAAATCAGCCGAACTTGCACGCGTGATAAGGTATCTGCCAGTCAAGTACGCGCTATCTTAAATTCACAAGCTTCCAGACAAGAGCGGTTAAGTTTTGCCGATGATGTGATTAATAATGACTCACCTCTCACAAAAGAGATTCAGCAGGCGCTACTATTAGAAGTCACTCAATTACATCAAAAATATATGAGTCTATGTTAATCAATTATTTGTGTTTTTGTAATCAAAGGTCAACCGACCCTAGCGTGACTCATAGATATCTGTGACAATAACGACTTAACATCACTCATAATTATATGTTGAAATTATTATGCTGAAATTCGAACACCCTTTAACAGAAAAAGTGCGAATTTATCTGCGAGTAGAATTCCTACTCAAGCAGCTGCATAATTCTGCCAATTTTGAAACATCGCAATCCTACTTAATATTTTTCCGCTCTTTATTTGATCTGATGGAAATTTTTGAACAAATTCAAATGAAGTCGGAAATAGGTAAAGATCTCGAAAAACAGAAACTCGCCTATAAACACTGGATGGGTGTTCCTGGTGTCGATCAAAATAAGCTAAATACTATTTTAACCGATATTGATACCTGCTTTAAGCAAGTGATGTCTTCAGAGCGCTTTGGTGTCTCTTTAAAAGAAAATCGCTTTTTAAATTCGATTCGCCAACGCTTTAATCTCCCTGGTGGAACCTGCAGTTTTGATTTACCTGCTTTGCATTATTGGGTTCATCTTCCATTAGAAAAACGTTTAACCGATGCCAAATCTTGGACAGATACACTAGAACCCGCAAGAATGGCGCTGAATTTACTGCTTCGATTGATAAGAGAAACTGCTCAGCTGAAGCCTAAGATAGCCCGTAATGGCTTCTTTCAAAGTGAAGCCGAAGATGCCAATATATTGCGCTTACAGCTGCCCGTTGAAATTGGCGTATACCCAATGATTTCCGGGCATAAAAACCGTTTTGCAATAAAATTTATCAGTTTCGAAACCGGTAATGCTTATAGCCAAGATATCGAGTTTGATCTCGCCATCTGTTAAGACTACACTTCGGCTCATCTTTTTATGACGCATGTTTTAGATGCATCACAATACAGAGCTAATATTATGACCAACACCACCCCAAAAAAAGTGACCATCGTTAAATGCCCAACTTGCCAGACAAACGTGGTTTGGGGAGAAATGAGTACCTATCGCCCTTTTTGCAGCAAACAATGCCAAATGATTGATTTTGGTGAATGGGCAGATGAAGAAAAATCGATTCCCGGCGCGCCCGATATGTCCGATTCTGATGGTTGGTCTGAGATGTAATCAACAATAAAAAAGCGATCCTAGGATCGCTTTTTAGCTCTCAATTTCTTTTTAGCTCTCAATTTACAGTTTCGCTTCAATCGAACTTTTAGCTTGACTTCAACCTGGAGTAGAATCAGATTCTATTTGCGCATTATCAACAATATGATTGTCACCAATATCTTTTGGTAACACTAGATTCAAGACTATCGCGACAATACCGCATAAACTCACACCTTGCAGGCTAAACTCACCGATACCAAATGCCATACCGCCAATACCAAAAATCAACGTCACCGCCACAATCACCAAATTACGTGATTTATGTAAATCCACTTGATTTTTGATCAGCGTATTCAAACCAACGACAGCAATTGAACCAAATAAAAGGATCATAATTCCGCCCATTACAGGAACCGGAATGGTTTGTAAAACTGCGCCTAATTTACCGACAAAAGCTAAAACTAAAGCCGTTACCGCGGCCCATGTCATGATCACTGGATTAAAAGCCTTGGTTAGCATAACTGCGCCAGTCACTTCAGAATAAGTGGTATTGGGTGGAGCGCCAAACATAGCTGCAGCCATGGTTGCAAATCCATCGCCCATCATAGTGCGATGCAAACCTGGCTTTTTAAGGTAATCTTTTCCTGTCACATTTGAGATAGCGAGAATATCACCCACGTGTTCAACCGCAGGCGCGATAGCAACAGGGATCATAAATAATACCGCATTGATATTAAACTCAGGGAACGTAAAGTTCGGCAGAGCTAACCAAGCGGCTTGATGAACTGGTGTGAAATCCACCACACCAAAAAACAAACTCGTTAAATAGCCTGAAAGAATGCCACCTATGATCGGCACCAGTTTAAAAAATCCTTTGCCGAAAACACTCAGAGTTATCGTCACAATAAGAGAAATGGCCGAAATCCATAATGCCGCATCATGAGCAACAATTTGTACGCCGCCGTCACCACTTTTTCCTAAAGCCATGTTAACCGCAGCAGGTGCAAGCCCTAAACCTATTACCATGATCACAGGACCGACAACAACAGGCGGTAATAATCGATGAATAAACCCTACACCGCGAACTTTAATCACGACGCCAAGTACAACGTACACCGCGCCAGCCATCATAAGACCGCCCAACATACTTGGAACACCCCAAGCTTGAATGCCATACATAATAGGTGCAATAAAAGCGAAAGAAGAGGCTAAAAAAATGGGAACGCTTCGCTTAGTCAGTACTTGAAAAATTAAAGTCCCAATCCCGGCACCAAATAAAGCAACGCTAGGATCAAGCCCCGTCAATAATGGCACTAATACCAGTGCGCCAAATGCAACAAATAGCATTTGTGCACCTTGTAAAACCTGAAACATAAGCCATCCTTTCTGATATATAAAAAACAAACGGGCGGATTCTAACACCAAAAAGCTTTCAAACATTACTCTAAATACAGATTATCAATAAAAATGCAGGTATCTGTCGCCATTATCATAAGGGTAACGATTACATAAAGAATAATAGTTCTTAGCTTGCATAATTGAACAGGCAAAAAAATAGCGACATTTCGGTCGCTATTTTACTGATCTATAGAAACGATGATCGTAGTTTCAACTGAATAGTCGTTAACCAGCCCATTCATATAATGCTGGGATCTGCACATTCTGCCCATCAAAACGCACCACAAGACTTCCCGGTAATATTTTCTCAAGCTTAACAAGCTTATCCACTATCCACTCGCCTTCATGTACATTGCTCCCATTCACTTTTATCCAGCGACTGGTCAATTTAGATGAATACATATGAGTTTCAAAATTCATCTTAGGTAACCTGCCTTGATATATTTTTTCATTTCCGACTAAATTGATCATCGGTGCATCAAAGCTTGGGTTCTTCAGAGGTTCGGATTTAGGTGCTACTACCTTTGAGCGAGGCTGCGGATCCAGTTGTGATTCCGTTAGCATCGCTTGCTTAAAACGAGCCACAATATCAGGAGATACTCCCGACATATCAATATTATCAACATTCCAAGCCTGATTTTTTTCCGATGATGCATTAATTTGTGTGGTTTTAATCACGCGGCCTTGAGGCTCAGTTTTAGCTGCCTGGGTTTTCACTGACAAAGCTTTAGCCTGAATATTATCGACTACTTTCGGTTGAAACTTCACTTCTGGCAATACTTGTAAATCTTTCATCTTAGGGAAAGGTAACAAATGCACTTGTAGATTTTGCTTATGATTAATATTTTTCGATGAAGATATATCTTCGATTGTTTTTGGTGATTGAACTAACGGGTAGACCAATAGAAATAACAACACCAATAAAAAAGGCAGTATAAATAAAGACACTACAAGCCATTTATGAGGCGTTTTTTCGATGGCTAAATAGCGATAACTACCCTCAGATTTAGGAGATAATTGAGACCGATAAGCTTGCTCAGATTGTTGCAGGGCTTTCATTACTTCAGACATTAGCTTTTATTCCCATTGAAATGCTGAGACTTACCATCAATACTGCCCATTAACCTTGGAGCATCAAGGTTTGTATAACTATCTAAAAGCATTAAGGTTTCTTTACCTGCAATACCATCAACGTTAATACCTTGCCACATTTGAAAAGCTTCTACTTTGCTTTTCATATCTTGATTGAAAATTGTAGTATCTAATAATGCCCCACCCAGAGCTTGGGACAACTCTTTGTTTAACTGGGAAACATATTCGCCTGTATCATTGATTTTTAAAACTTGGTCCGCCATCTTGCTATGCCATAACAGCTGATATTCACCGTTCCAGTGTTTTTTCAACCACTCATTCGGTACTTCAATTCGCTTATCCGCTAATAACAGTTGAGAACTGGATTCATTAACTCGATACAAAATAGCAAAATAAGTTTGGTAGTTGGCTTGCAAGGTCAGCATGGTTGGACGATTAATTACCGCCAATTGGTTTAAATTCCCCGTACCTTGATAGCAATATAAATCCGCTCTTGGAGCTTGGCGACAATTTGCTTCTTTTGCTTCGACTTGATATCCCCATAAACCAAACAAAGTCTGCATGGCATTAATAGGGTTATGGCTTTGTTTAATGTATGGCGAGATAAGAGATTCCGCTGACTTATCCACCTGCGTTTGTTCTCCATCTTGAGCTATTGCTTTCCTCGTAGAGGCTATAACATCGTGAGCCAATTCTGATGGTGCTGATTTATCTTGAGCTTCCATACTTTGAGATAACTGACTATCAAACTCAGGAGCTAACCATTGCGGAGCATAAAACCAAACCAAAACAGCCAAAGCTAACCCACCAATTAAGCTTGCCCCATAAGCAACCCAAGATTTGCCAGTTTTCATATTTACCGGGCTATTTACACCTGAAACATGAGGGTTCATGACCGAATTTGCTGGCATTGGTCGCTGAAAAATCATCACATCCGCACAAGCTTTTTCCGCTATAACGCCAGAAACCATAGGCTCACCGCCATAATAGGCATACAGCAAACATTTATCACACACTAAGTTGATTAGACGTGGCACACCATGGGTTTGCTTGGCGATATGCTTGATGGCTTTGGCTGTAAACATGTCATAACTTCCGCCAGCCACTTGAATACGAAATTGAATGTATTGCGCCACTTCTTGAGAAGTTAATGGCAATAGATGATAACGACCCGTAATACGCTGTGCTAGTTGACGTAATTCTTCGGTTTGTAACTTATATTGCAATTCAGGTTGCCCAATTAATAACACTTTGAGCAACTTTTGGCTTTCGGTTTCAAGATTAGTCAATAAACGTAACTGTTCAAGCACCATGGCCGATAAATGCTGAGCTTCATCAATGAGTAATAATGTTTGCAGCCCTTGACCGTGGTTGTTAATCAAGTAGCGATAAATGGATTCGGTCAACTGTTTTAATGACGCAGATTCTTGATATTCAATCGAAAACTCATCACAAATGGCTTCTAATAAATCCGATCCGGTATAAGTTGGATTTAACAATAAGCCGGTTTTAATATTATCTTCTAATACCGCAAGCAGCGCTTTTGATACTGTAGTTTTCCCAGTCCCCACTTCTCCGGTTAGTAATGCAAAGCCACCGCCACCACCCAATCCCGCTTGCAGATGATTCATCGCTTCCCGGTGACGCGCACTCAAGAAGAGGTAACGCGAACTTGGTACTATGGTAAACGGCAGCTCTGATAGGCCAAAAAAGTCCTTGTACATGCATTACTCTCAAATCGTCAGCAGATCCAGTATCTAATGTGGTATAAATTACACTAATACGATCGTTATTTATAGATGCAGCATGGCAGCGCCTAGCTTTCTTGCTAGAATCGACCACTCTTTATTATTCACTCTTGTTGAAAGGTTTAAATGTGGAAATATTCTTAGTTGGTGGCGCGGTTAGAGATAAGCTACTTGGCATTGAAAGCCATGATCAAGATTGGGTAGTGGTTGGTAGTTCACCACAACAAATGATCGATCAAGGATTTCGCTCTGTAGGTCAAGATTTCCCTGTCTTCTTACATCCCAAAACTCAGCAAGAATATGCGCTAGCACGCACCGAGCGAAAATCAGGTCAAGGCTATACCGGATTTGAATGCTTCTATGCGCCGGATGTGACTTTAGAAGAAGATCTAGCTCGCCGAGATCTCACCATTAATGCGATTGCCGAAGATAAACAAGGCAAGTTGTATGATCCATATCATGGTCAGATCGATCTTAACAATAAGATTTTACGTCATGTTTCTCCTGCTTTTAGCGAAGATCCATTGCGTGTGTTACGCGTGGCGCGCTTTGCCGCTAAATTGGCACCGCAAGGATTTACGATCGCACCTGAAACACTAGAATTAATGAAAACGGTTACCAGCAGCGGAGAATTATCTCACTTAACATCAGAGCGAGTTTGGCAGGAATGGTATAAATCGTTAACCACTTCAGCGCCACAGATCTTCTTACAAACATTAAAAGACTGCGGGGCGCTTAAAGTCATATTACCGGAAATCGATGCGCTATTTGGTGTCCCTCAACCAGAAAAGTGGCACCCAGAAATCGATACGGGCATTCACACTTTAATGGTCGCCGAACAGGCTGCAAAATTAAGCTTGGAAGTGAGTGTTCGCTTCGCCGCTCAAGTCCATGACTTAGGAAAAGGTGTCACACCAGAATCTGAATGGCCAAGTCATAAAATGCATTGTCATACAGGGCTCACATTAATTAAAGCATTATGTAATCGAATTAAAGTACCTAATGAAAGCCGAGAGTTAGCCTTGTTAGTTTGCCAACATCACTCAAATATTCATCGCGCAGCTGAACTAAAAGCATCGACTGCGCTCAAACTACTCAATCAACTAGATGCATGGCGTAAACCTGAACGTTTTGAGCAAATATTATTATGCTGCCAAGCCGATCACCAAGGAAGAAAAGGCTTAGAACTTCAGCCTTATCCGCAATATCATCGCTTACGCCGCTATTATCACGCAGCTCAAGCGATTGATGTGAGTAATATTCTTCAACAAGGTTTTCAAGGTAAGGCTATTCGAGATGAACTGGATCAGCAACGCATAATCAGTATTGAACAAGTGAAACAAGTCTTATCTCAAGAACAATAGTCACCTTAGGTAAAACGAGTATAAACAACCAACGATAAAAACCACGATCCATTGCTACATCAAAGTCTTGTAAAGAGTAGGGTTATAGGATTGATTCTTTATCCATAGCAAGGCAAAGTGCGCATAATTTTAACATTTTATTACTGCCTATTTTCTCTGATGAAATAACGGCAATACAAGGACATTAATTTAGCATGACCATTTTTGACTCCATTATTTTAGGCATTGTTGAAGGTATAACCGAATTTTTACCTATTTCTTCAACTGGACATATGATCGTCATTGGTGATTGGTTAGGCATCGCCAATACCAGTAATAACAATGCCTTTGAAGTGATTATCCAAGTCGCGGCTATTTTAGCGGTTATTGCCAACTATAAAGAAAAATTTCATCCAAAGTATTTCTCATTATGGGTAAAAGTGGCGGTGGCCTTTTTGCCAATTGGTATTATTGGTTTCTTAATGAGCGATATTGTCAAAGCACTGTTTAGTGTCACCATCGTTGGCATTATGTTTATTATTGGCGGTATTATATTTATTTGTGTAGAGCGTTTCTATAAAGAAGAAAACTGCCCAACCGTAGATGTAAATGATGTATCAATGAAACAAGCGTTATGGATTGGCTTTGCACAAATTTTTGCATTAATTCCGGGGACAAGTCGCGCAGGTTCAACCATTATTGGTGCTATGTTGGTGGGTTTAAACCGTAAGACCTGTGCTGAGTTTTCTTTTTTACTCGGCTTGCCTGTTTTGGCAGCAGCTTCAGGTTATGATTTATTGAAACATTATCAAGACTTCACTAGCGCTGATTTCATCAACTTAGCTGTTGGCTTTGTCACCGCGTTTATTGTGGCCTATTTTTCAATCAAATTATTCATCCGTTTCTTAGCTAATTTCACTTTTGTTGGTTTTGGTGTTTACCGTATTCTATTTGGTTTATTACTACTAGTTCCACCAATACTCGGATTCACTTGGGCATAAAGCTCATCATAACTTTTCATTAATCTATCTTAAATAGTTAACACCAATCCTAAATAGAGGGTTCATTCGAGCTCTCTATTTTTTTACTTACCAACCAGCCCCGTACTTCATTACCTAAAATCAAACTCTACTGCTTTTAAGCTCCCTTTATTCTCAAATTTTTCCCACACTTGCTCAATGCATCTTCCATCATTAGGAATAATAAGCTGCGGGTTTAATTCAAATAATGGTAGGAGTACAAATTCATAATCAAAGATATCGCGGCGAGGAATAACTGGTGCATGCTCAGAAACAACATCACCAAATAAAAGAATATCCAAATCAAGTGTTCGATCTTGCAATTTCTGAGCGTTAGCCGTGCGTCCCCATTTGAATTCAATTTTCTTCAAATTTTGTTGTAATTCAATCAAGGATAATGGCGTATCAATTTCGATAACTGCATTATAAAAAGCGTGGCTCTCAAACCCGACAGGATCGCATTCATAAACACTCGAGCAACGTAAGTAATTACTTACATTATTAAGCTCTTGATATGCTGCTTGAATATGTTTACGACGCTCGATATTACTGCCAATACCAATGTATGCTAAAGTCACAAACAACCGCGCTCAATGATGACTCCCACCCCTCTTGCTTGTGGTACTGCGCCTGGTTTAGTTAAATGAACTTTAACCCAAGGAACCGAAAAGCGTTTCATAATTAATTGCGCCACCTCTTCTGCAACACGCTCAACTAATAGAAACTGTCCACCTTCAATATGGTTTAACACCGCTTGGCTGACCTTAGCGTAATCCAGAGCATCTTCGACATCATCGCTTTTACCTGGGTTTCGGTTATCATGAGCCATTTCAATAGTAAGCACTAACTTCTGCTTAATCTCTTGCTCCCAATCATAAGCGCCAATGGTAGTAATTACTTCTAATTGGTCGATAAATACTTTATCTAAAGCCATGTTGATTCCTTTTGATTAGTTTTTACTTATGAGAGTAACTGATCGGATACCCAAGTAGCATAAAAACACGTAAGATGCAGAAATATACTATAAAACCATCTTACATCACACTACCTCCAAGGAAGACAATGAGCATCGTGGTACTGGTAATGATCATTCTCGCATATTTACTCGGATCTATTTCGAGTGCAGTACTGATCTGCCGTGTTTGTCATCTTCCAGACCCTAGAACCCAAGGCTCAAAAAATCCTGGTGCAACCAATGTATTAAGAGTGGGCGGTAAGTGGGCTGCAGTCGCGGTATTATTATGTGATGTGCTAAAAGGAATGCTGCCGGTTTGGGCAAGCTATTTTCTTAACATTCAACCACTAATGCTCGGTTTTATTGGCTTAGCGGCATGCCTTGGGCATATTTACCCACTATTTTTTCATTTCAAGGGTGGTAAAGGAGTTGCAACTGCATTGGGGACGATGGCTCCAATTGGATTGGATTTAACTGGAATGGTAATGACAACTTGGATCCTAACTTTCTTCTTTAGCCGCTATTCCTCTCTTGCAGCTGTCGTGACATCACTGCTGGCTCCTTTTTATACTTGGATGGTTAAGCCCCAATATACTATTCCTGTTGCGATGCTTTCATGCTTAATAATCTTTAGACATTATCAAAATATTAAGCGCCTGATTGATGGCAGCGAGCCGAAAGTAAAACCGAAAAACTAACGTTAATATTCCCATAAAAAACAAATAAAACGGCAGCCTTTATTATTGGCTGCCGTTTTGTTTATCGCATATTATTTGTTCAATACCATATTATTCAGAGAGTGGTTTTAGCTCATCAATTGGCCAACGAGGTCGTGCTTCTACAGATAAATCTACTAACTCAGCATTATGTAATTCACCACGAGATAAGCGCTGCATGCCGGCATAAGCAATCATTGCGCCATTGTCGGTACAAAACTCCGTGCGCGGATAATACACCGCACCACCTACTTTTTTCGCTAACGCTTCTAATGATATTCGTAATTGCTTGTTAGCACTCACTCCGCCAGCAATGACAATCCGTTTTAAACCCGTTTGCTCTAATGCGCGACGACACTTAATCACTAATGTGTCACACACTGCCTCTTGAAACGCATAAGCAATATCGGCGCGAGTTTGCGGATCATCGTCATTGTCTCGGATAGTATTAGCAGCAAAGGTTTTTAGACCAGAAAAACTAAAGTCTAAGCCAGGTCTGTCGGTCATTGGACGAGGAAATCTAAACCTACCTTTGGTCCCCTTTTCCGCTAACTTAGATAGTAACGGCCCCCCGGGGTAATCTAAGCCCATTAACTTGGCCGTTTTGTCAAATGCTTCACCGGCAGCATCATCAATAGATTCACCTAAAATTTTATACTCACCAATCGCCTGAACATCAACCATCATGGTGTGACCGCCAGAAACCAGTAAAGCAACAAATGGAAACTCAGGTGGATTATCTTCTAGCATAGGAGCTAATAAATGTCCTTCCATGTGATGTACAGGTACAGCAGGAACACCCCACGCATAAGCGAGGCTGCGTCCAATGGTTGCTCCCACTAATAAAGCTCCAACTAAACCAGGCCCTGCAGTATAAGCCACACCATCAATATCTTTAGAAGTTAGCCCTGCGTCTAGTAATGCAGCCTTAATCAGCGGGATAGTTTTCTTAACATGATCACGTGAAGCTAGCTCAGGGACTACACCACCGTAGTCTGCATGCAGCTTCACTTGGCTATATAATTTATGAGCCAATAACCCCTTTTCTTCATCAAAAATAGCAATGCCTGTTTCATCACATGATGTTTCAATACCTAAAATACGCATAAATTTCTCACGACCAATGATGTCGACTAGTTGATTTTTCTTAAATTATGGGTAATCTTACCGCCTCGGAAAAAAATTAACCAGATCTTACCTTGATAATGCTTTACAAATAGGTCTTGATCGGATTAAAATTCCGCACCATTTTTGATCTAGCTGATTAATATCCATTCTAGTTTTTAGGGTCGATTTAAAAAATCAGCATTAATGAATAACCCCTGAGGTGAAAGGCATATGCCAGTAGTTAAAGTACGTGATAACGAACCGTTTGACGTAGCATTACGTCGTTTCAAGCGCTCTTGTGAAAAAGCAGGTGTTCTTTCTGAAGTGCGTCGTCGTGAGCATTACGAAAAACCAACAACTGTTCGTAAACGCGCTAAAGCATCGGCTCAAAAACGTCATGCTAAAAAATTAGCTCGCGAAAACGCACGTCGCGTTCGCTTGTACTAATAACTTACTCCAATTAAGGACTGAGTTATGGCTCTGATTGAACAACTCAAAGAAGAGCAAAAATTAGCGATGAAAGCCAAGGATAAATTACGCCTTGGCACTATTCGTTTAGCTCTATCAGCCATTAAGCAACGTGAAGTCGATGAGCGAATTACGCTTACCGATGAAGACATTATTGCAGTAATGACTAAGATGGTTAAACAACGTCGTGATTCTGTTACGCAATATGAAGCAGCAAATCGTCAAGATCTTGCTGATGCTGAAAAAGCAGAAATTATCGTACTTGAGGAATTTATGCCTCAACCGCTAAGTGAAGAAGAAGTCATCGCACTTATTGATAGTGCTATTATTGAATCTGGTGCTGCGGGCATGCAAGACATGGGTAACGTAATGGGGGTTCTAAAACCTCAACTTCAAGGTCGTGCAGATATGGGTAAAGTCAGTGGTTTAGTTCGTTCTAAATTAGCTTAATTAAATTTAAGCCACTTTATTTCCCAAGCTTAAGTTTTAATGAGCCGTGCATTCTTCAAGAATCGCACGGCTTGTTTGTATTCTAAGGATTCAAACTTCTCTATGGCTGGAAGAATTCCACGAAGCTTTATTGATGATGTTATATCTCGCACCGATATTATCGATGTTATCGATCCGCGTGTAAAACTCAAAAAGCAAGGGAAGAACTACACCGCCTGCTGCCCTTTCCATAACGAAAAATCTCCATCTTTTAACGTTAGCCAAGACAAACAATTTTATCATTGCTTCGGTTGTGGTGTTAGCGGTAATGCGATCAGTTTTTTAATGGAGTATGAGCGTCTTGAGTTTGTAGAAGCCATTGAAGAGCTTGCCAGTAAACTCAGTTTAGAAGTGCCACGCGAAACCGCAACTGGCCAAGAATTTCAAACTGACACCCCAAAAGTCAACGCTGAACAAAAACGTAATCTGTACGATCTATTAGGCAGTATTAGCCAATACTATCGATCCCAGCTTAAATTGGGAGCCAATAAACCTGCGATTGAGTATTTAAAAAATCGTGGCCTATCAGGCGAAATCGTACAAAAATTTGGCATAGGTTATGTCCCTGACGAATGGGATAGCGTACGTAAAAACTTTGGCCAACAAAATCATATTCAAGACATGCTAGTTGAAGGTGGCATGCTGGTTGAAAACGAGAAAGGCAACCGCTACGATCGTTTTCGTGGTCGAGTTATGTTCCCTATTCGGGATCGTCGTGGCCGAGTCATCGGTTTTGGTGGCCGAGTGCTAGGTGATGAAAAACCTAAATATCTCAATTCACCAGAAACCCCGGTATTCCATAAAGGCAAAGAACTTTACGGTTTGTATGACGTGTTGCAAAGCCATAAAGATCCAGCTCAAATTCTAGTAGTTGAAGGCTACATGGATGTGGTTGCATTGGCTCAATATGGTGTCGATTATGCAGTAGCTGCTCTTGGGACTTCTACCACTGGCGACCATATGCAACTATTGTATCGTCAAACCGGCACCGTAGTATGTTGCTATGATGGAGACCGCGCTGGACGAGAAGCAGCTTGGCGAGCCATGGAAAACGCCTTACCTTATTTAAATGATGGGCGACAACTGAAATTTATGTTTTTGCCCGATGGCGAAGATCCTGATACATATATTCGTCAGCATGGTAAAGATGCATTTGAACAACAAATTTTTCATGCAACTTCATTGTCTGAATTTTTATTTGGCAC
The DNA here is from genome assembly GCF_014694375.1 of Vibrio sp. S17_S38. Classification (GTDB taxonomy): domain Bacteria; phylum Pseudomonadota; class Gammaproteobacteria; order Enterobacterales; family Vibrionaceae; genus Vibrio. The sequence continues at coordinate 33,086 of NZ_JAAUWW010000005.1, read as the reverse complement.
CTTGATGCAACAAGTGGATACCAGCAGTAATGAAGGTAAGACTAAACTCACAGCTTTGGTTGTTCCTCTGATAGAAAAAGTCCCAGGTGGTACATTGCGACTATACTTGAGAGACTTGCTCGGTAAGAAGCTTGGTTTACTCGATGAAAGACAACTCCAACAGTTGATCTCTAAGAATACACAACAACACAATACACCTCAGCCACATGAAAAAATTCAAATAACGCCAATGCGGGTGGTTATTGCTCTGCTTTTGCAAAAACCCAGCTATGCTAAATTAGTACCAGATTTAACCAGTATTAGTCATATAGACTTACCGGGATTAAGTTTATTATTAAACGTACTTGATATTTGTCGAGAAAATCCCCATATCAAGTCCGGTCAGTTGATGGAAAACTGGCGAGAAACAAAAATAGAATCATTATTATCAAGACTATTAAGTTGGGATATTCCCCTCAATGATGATAATGAACAAGATGTTTTTTTAGATACATTGGATAACATATTTACTCAGTGTATTAATAAACAAATTGAAGTATTGCAAGCAAAGCAAAGAAGCTCCGGCTTATCAGTCGAGGAGAAAAAGGAACTGAATGATTTAACTCTTCAGCGTCCTAAATAGATGCTACGACCAACGGCTAATACCCAACTGGTCAGCAATAATTAAATTTGTTATAATTGGCGGTTTGCATTTCGCATACTAATACTCTTCACTCAGACCTCAAGTTGGATATCGTCGATGGATCAAAATCCGCAGTCACAGCTAAAGTTACTTGTCGCAAAAGGTAAGGAACAGGGCTATCTGACCTACGCCGAAGTAAATGACCACCTACCTGAAGAAATTGTAGATTCAGAGCAGGTAGAAGACATCATTCAAATGATTAACGACATGGGTATCCAAGTCGTTGAAACCGCACCAGATGCGGACGATCTAATGTTGAATGAAGCCGTAGCAGATGAAGATGCTGCCGAAGCTGCAGCAGCCGCACTTTCAAGTGTTGAAAGTGAGATTGGCCGAACAACTGACCCTGTGCGTATGTATATGCGCGAAATGGGCACGGTTGAACTATTAACTCGTGAAGGTGAAATTGACATTGCTAAACGCATTGAAGATGGCATCAATCAAGTGCAGTGTTCGGTTGCAGAATACCCAGGCACCATTTCTTATATTCTTGAACAATTTGATAAAGTTCAAGCTGAAGAGCTTCGCTTAACGGATATTATTTCCGGTTTTGTTGATCCTGATGATGATGGTAATGCTGCACCAACAGCAACCCACATTGGTTCAGAACTAACCGTTAGTGATAATGACAGTGATGATGACGATGATGAGGACGACGATTCAGGCGAGGACGAAGAAGAGGAAGACACAGGCATCGATCCTGAGCTTGCTTTAGAGCGTTTTACTGCGCTACGAAATACTTATCAAAATCTACAGCTATCAATCAATGAACATGGTCGTGAAAGTAAAAAAATCGCGAGCAGCAAACAAGAGTTCTTAGACGTATTTCGTCAATTCCGTTTGATCCCAAAACAGTTTGATTACCTCGTTAATGGTTTGAAAAACTCGATGGATCGCGTTCGCACTCAAGAGCGATTGATTATTCGTACCGTTGTTGAATACGGAAAAATGCCAAAGAAAGCTTTCGTTAATGCCTTTACTGGCAGCGAATCTTCTGACACATGGCTCGATGACATTCTTGCTTCAGGTAAACCATACGCAGAAAAGATCAAACAAAGCGAAGAAGATCTTCGCCGTTGTATCTACAAGCTAAAAACCATTGAAGAAGAAACATCGCTTAATGTCCAAAACATTAAAGATATTAGTCGTCGCATGTCTATTGGTGAAGCCAAAGCTCGTCGTGCTAAGAAAGAAATGGTTGAAGCTAACTTACGCCTAGTTATTTCTATCGCGAAGAAATACACCAACCGTGGCCTACAGTTCTTGGATCTCATCCAAGAAGGTAATATTGGCCTCATGAAAGCGGTAGATAAATTCGAATATCGTCGTGGTTATAAGTTCTCAACTTATGCGACTTGGTGGATTCGTCAAGCTATCACACGCTCAATTGCAGACCAAGCACGTACGATTCGTATCCCAGTGCACATGATCGAAACCATTAACAAATTGAATCGTATCTCTCGTCAGATGCTTCAAGAAATGGGCCGTGAGCCTCTTCCAGAAGAACTGGCTGAACGCATGCAAATGCCTGAAGATAAGATCCGTAAAGTGTTAAAGATTGCCAAAGAGCCGATCTCAATGGAAACGCCAATTGGTGATGATGAAGATTCTCACTTAGGTGACTTTATTGAAGATACCACACTTGAATTGCCTTTAGATTCAGCCACGGCGACCAGCCTGAAGTTCGCCACTAAAGATGTTCTTGCTGGCCTAACGCCTCGCGAAGCAAAAGTACTTCGTATGCGTTTCGGTATCGATATGAACACTGACCACACTTTAGAAGAAGTTGGTAAGCAATTTGATGTAACACGCGAACGTATCCGTCAGATTGAAGCAAAAGCTTTACGTAAACTTCGTCATCCAAGCCGTTCAGAAACATTGCGCAGCTTCCTCGACGAATAAAAAATCTAGTTTCAAGCTAGAAAATAAAACCGAAAAGGTGGGCATTGCTCACCTTTTTTGTATCTAGCATAAAATATTGGTTTAAGTGGGCAGAAACTAAACAGAATTGGTCTATGTAGCCTCTAGACACCCTTGCTTCATTCCCCTATAATCGTCCCTCAATTTGGCCCCTTAGCTCAGTTGGTTAGAGCGCGCGACTCATAATCGTTAGGTCCCCAGTTCAAGTCTGGGAGGGGCCACCATATATAGAAAGGCGTAGCAGGTTAATCCTTGCTACGCCTTTTTACTATCTATTGATACAGTATGCTCACCGCAATATGACAACCAACCGTTAAAATTTCATCTAACATGATTCACTTATAAGCTAAAATTGAACATGAAGGCACCTTCACTTTTAGAAAGCCATTCGCCATAGAGGAAATATGATGAAATTACTCTCTGCTCTTGCTTGTACCGCTCTACTTTTATCTGGATGTAGCAGTCAACCGAAGCCAGATTACGATCTTAATTATTCTTTCGACCAACTTCATTCATTTAGCCTTCAGGCTCCAAAGCAAACCTCTGACACTCTCACAACTGAACGAATTCAAAAGGCAATTATTGATAATCTCACCGCTCGTGACTATCAACAATCAGATCCTGCAGATTTTATTGTGACATTTACCAGTGGAAAAATGCAGAATAACAAACGCAAACCCTCTATAGGATTAGGTCTTGGTGGAGGTTTAGGCGCGATTGGTATCGGAACAGGGATTAGTATGCCGATTGGTGACAACAAGAAGCTAGAGAATATTCAAATCGATATTCACAATGCAGAGAACAATAAAGTGATCTGGAGTGGTAATCGTAATTTTGAATTCACAGATGGTGGGGAAGAAAAAGCACAAATCACAAAAGAAACGGTCGACGAGATTTTAAACGACTTCCCACCTGAAAAATAATACTTAAATAAAAATTAAGTCAGATAAAGAAAAAAGCCACTTTGTCACAGTTTAAGAAATGAACTTAAACGGACAAAGTAGCTTTTACAGTCTTATAATTGTATTTTTACGCTTGTTTTTTTATCAAAGCTTCGCGATATAAAACAATGTCATCAATGGTTAGTACTGGCATATTATGCAATTTACCAAAAGCTACGATCTCTGGCGCTCGCGCCATTGTGCCATCAGGATTAGTTACTTCACATAACACACCTGCAGGGTTCAAACCGGCCAATTGCATTAAGTCTGTTGTGCCTTCTGTATGACCACGACGACTTAACACACCGCCTTTACGCGCACGTAATGGGAATACATGTCCAGGGCGAGCAAGATCACTTGGTTTTGCATCTGCAAAAATAGCGGTTTTGATTGTCGTCACGCGATCTGCTGCTGATACGCCCGTAGTCACACCTTGTTTTGCTTCAATAGATACGGTAAATGCAGTTTGATTTTGGCTGTTGTTATTAATCACCATTGGTGGCAATTCTAATTGCTCCGCTTGCTCATCGGACAAACATAAGCACACGATCCCACTACCTTCGCGGATCATTAACGCCATTTGTGTATCGGTTAATGTTTCTGCTGAATAAATCATATCGCCTTCATTTTCGCGATCTTCATCATCAAGCACAAGTACGCCTTTACCTTGCTGTAAGGCAATAAGCGCAGCTTCGACACGTTCAATTGGGTTACCGTATTCGGCAAGTAAAGATGGTTGGTTCTGATTCATGGTAAAGCTCCTGTAGGTACCAGAATCAGGGCAATTTTTCAGAAGGGGTTAAACGCCGCTATATCAATAATATAACGATCGTTAAACGTCAAACACACTCAGTAATAATACCAAGTGTTATTTATCCTCTCCCATCCAGACTATCACTGTCGGCTCCGGTTTCTCACCAGATCTGCTGACCTTGATCCTAAAATCAAGCGCTCGCGGGCTCATAAAGTCACTATAACTACGATCTCAATGATTTTAAGATCATATTGCTTTATATACCGCCGGTGGGGAATTGCGCCCCGCCCTGAGAATAATTAATAAAATTGTTAACACCAACAAAGTGGTGCTGCTACATAGTATTACAGAGCAAAAGTAAAATCCATTCTAACGCTCACTATCCATCGAGATACAAACCATAGGCAGTAAAAAAGCCTCAATCCAAATGAATGAACTGAGGCTTTAACTTTAGTCGCCGATCAATAGATTATGTTTTATAAAATATTAATTGGGAAATAATTATTATGCAGCCGCTTTAATCAAATCAACGGTTGCTTTTACTTTCTTCTCGCCAATAGGCAATACTGTGCGACCAAATTCATGATTAATCACAGTCGCCATAGCAAGGTAAACAGCACTTGAACCACAGAATAAACCAACAATACCAGCGATATGACCAATCGTTGTATTGCCAGTAAAGTCACCAGCAGCAAGCAAGAAGAACAATACGGTTAAGCTACCAAATACAGTTTGTTTTGCCACAGGGTAGCGAGCTAAAGTAGCAATAAACATAAAGCCAGTAAAAATACCCCAGATAGTTAAATAAGAAGCAAGGAAGTGCGCAGATGTTGCCTCACCTAATCCCATGCTTGGCATTAAAATCAAGCCAACAAGCGATAACCAAAACATACCATAAGAAGTAAATGCTGTGGTACCGAAAGTATTACCGTTCTTGTATTCCATAATACCAGCGATAACTTGTGCAATACCGCCGTAAAAAATACCCATAGCAAGAATAACTGTGCTTAATGGGAATAAACCTACGTTGTGTAGATTTAATAAAATAGTAGTCATACCAAAAGCCATTAGGCCTAATGGTGCTGGATTTGCTGGAGTTGTAGAGTTTGGCGTCGACATAATATTACCTGGTTAAAATATGAACTGGATAAGAAAAGCGGCGTATTATTGTCGATAGACATTCATTTGTACATTATTTTCATGACTTAAATCACAAAAATAGGGTTCAACTCAATTTTGATTCATTTTTATTCTCAACTTGTTTGTTGTCCACCTTCATAACATCCACTTTAGTGCTGTCGGTTTTTGTGCTGTCGGTTTTTGTGCTATCTGCAGCAGAATCCGGTTGTGGCACTTTTTTTAAAACAATGACAGGGCGAGTTAAAAATAAATTGTTTGGGTACAGTATTGTATTCCCATCTATATTTCTTAATTGCACACTCATAAATGCCATCTCGGTGATTTCACCTTCAATGTAATTTGCACCATCAACTACTCGAACCCAACGCCCAACTCGACAATCATTTTGACCGAACAGAATAAGGAAACTGGTTAAATTACTCAGCAACGACCAACCTGCAAATAAGGCGACGCCAAGTAAAGCAAACATGGATGAGCCAACCACCAGCAAGCCATGAAAATCAAAACCCCATGATAATAATAAAATCGTAATAATTATGATGGAGGTAATTGAATTAATTAATAACCTCGCACGTTGTTTACGATGAGTATTAATCCCCGCTTTCATACTGCCTAAAAATATCTTAGCTGGAATTCGGCGCAATACAGGGTAAACCATCAAGATGACAACCGTGATGATCCATTGCGAGTATTCTTTAATAAGTACTAACCATTCTTGATTCAAATTTACGTTCATATTGATCGCCCTATTTTGATTCGAGTTCTAATGCGTGTTTTTGATAACGGTTCGCTAAAATTGCACAATAAAAAATTTGTAATGGATGATAAATCATAATAGGCAGAAGTATCATTCCCAATCGTGGATCCGCACCAAAAATAACTTTTGCCATAGGGATCCCGGCAGCTAACGTTTTTTTACTACCACAAAATACTGCAGCTACTTCATCGGCATGATTAAAGCCCAATATTTTGGCACTCCAGCGCATCAATTGAATAATAAAAAATAGAACTACCATACAAATAGCTAAAGACATAATCAGATAATCAATAGAGAAGTTATGCCAAATCCCCTCTGATACGGAGTCACTAAAGGCATTATAGACAATCAGTAATATGACGTATTTATCCAACTTACCCGTCACATTTTTATGCTTTTCAATCCAAGAAAATAATAAAGGGCGCAATACTTGCCCTAATATCATAGGAAGTAAAAGAAGTTTCGATATCGAAAGGATCGAATCCATCATGTTTAATTGAGCGCCTTGCAACCCCATAAAAAACTGGATTAGAAATGGGGTAATAAAAACCCCAAGAATGCTCGATAAGGAGGCGTTAAATATCGCTCCCGGCATGTTACCTTTACCTATCGCAGTCATCGCGACAGAAGATGAAATGGTACTAGGTAAAACAAATAAAAAGCAGAAGCCAAATGCAAGCGCAGCGGGCATGATCGATTGCATACCGTGGCCAAATATCACCCATAACAATGGATAAACAACAAAAGTAGCGGCCTGAATAAAAAGGTGCAGTTTCCAATTATTCACTCCATCTTTTAATGCTTTTGGTGATAACGCGATACCATGTAAAAAGAAAACTAAAGCAATTCCGACTTCGGTGACATTATCAAGGTGCAAAATCCCGCCAGAACGACCAAACTCAGGAATCAACACGGCCAAGATCATAGCGATCACCATCGCAACCAAAAACCATTCTTTTTTTATTTGACTCAAAATATTAATCCCCTCACAAAACCAACGAATAGAAAGTCACTTTAATTTTTAAATACCAACTATTTGCTTAATTTAATATAAAATTAAGCAAATGACTTAAGATTAAGTAAGATAATTCACTTTAAAGCCAAATCATTTCTTCGTTTTTGTGGTCTACTTGCATACAATGCCAAATTAAGTCTTTGATGATATTCAAATCTGGAAGAAATTAGCTTAATCAAGACAGTAACCACAACACAAAGTTCTCAAAGGAAAAATAATGACTTTAGATTATGTTGCTTTAGGTATACTCATTTTCGTTGTACTGATACTGTTTTACGGCATCATTGCAATCCATGACATACCTTACGAAATAGCAAAAAAACGTAACCACCCTCAACAAGATGCATTACATGTTGCAGGTTGGATCAGTTTATTTACCTTACATGTACTTTGGCCTTTTCTTTGGATTTGGGCAACATTATGGCGCGAAGACCGAGGCTGGGGCTTTTCTCAACTAAAAGAAGAACAAACTGATATCCATCATCAAATCAATAGTCTCACAGAACAAGTTCATCAATTACAAACACAATTAGCAAAAATGACCCCTCAATCAACGACGGCAACTACCCCAGCACCAACAGAAAACCGACAACCTATTGTCATGAAAAATGACCAGGGAGAGTCGAACTAATGGAAACGATACTAACCCTGACTTATATTGCTTTTTGCATTGCTATTTTTAAAATATTCCGTATTCCATTAAATAAATGGACGGTTCCAACGGCCGTTTTAGGTGGAGTTGTCTTACTTGGCGCTATTTTCTTATCGATGAACTATTACCAGCCTTTTACTCAAATGGGTGGTCAAATCTATAGCACGACGCCTATGGTGTCGAATATTCGAGCACGAGTGGTTTCAGTTGAAGTTGAAGCCAATAAATTAGTACACCAAGGTGATGTATTAGTTCGATTAGACGATACCCCTTTTAAAGCTGCGGTCGTTCAACAAAAAGCTGCATTAGCGGCAGCTAAACAAAACGTTTTAGTGTTAGAAGCCAACTATAAACAAGCGTCTGCCAGTAGCATACAAGCTTTGGCAGAAAAAGATCGCTCTCAACGTGAAGCAGCTCGTTATCAAAAAGGTTACAAACGCGGAGCCTTCACCTTGCAACAAGTGGATGATAAACAACAGACAGCTAAAGGTGCAGAAGCTGCCTATCAGGCCGCACTTTCAAATGAAAATGCCGCCAAAGCTGCATATCAGTCACAAATCGATGGAGTTAACACCTCGGTAGCAGAAGCGCAAGCATCGTTAGACCGAGCTCAATTTAATCTTGACCAAACTATTGTTCGTGCTCCGACCGATGGTTATGTCTCACAACTTGCGCTTAAACCAGGTGTGATGGCGGTTCCACTGCCATTTAAGCCTATTTTAACGTTTGTGAGCACTCAAGATCCACGCGATTTTGTTGGTGCATTCCGCCAGAATTCCATTCTAAATATCAAACCAGGTGATGAAGCTGATGTCATCTTCCGAGCATTACCCGGTAAATCTTTTAAAGCTGAAGTAACAGATGTACTACCTGCGATCGCAGAAAGCCAAATTCAAGCTTCTGGTACGTTATTAGGAACAGAGGCATTGCAAACTCACGGTCGCATTATGGTTAAGTTCAAACTGAAAGATGATATTGAACAGTATGCATTACCAATGGGTACCAATGTGGAAATTGCGGTTTACTCTGGCAAGTTAGAGCATGTTGCGATTATTCGAAAGATCTTAATTCGAATGAAGAGTTGGCAGAATTATGTGTATTTCGATCACTAATACCTTCCATTAGAAATCAAAAAACCCCGAAATTTCGGGGTTTTTTATTACTTAAGATTCAATACTTAACCTGAGCAAATCTCGGCTAATGTGCTTAGACGTTTCTGCGGGCTAACCACATACGGATTCGAGCTATCCCAAGCATAACCGGCTAAAATAGAACTGATTTTTTTCTTGATTTCTTTATTTGGATTATCGGTAAAAATCACAGTTTGCAAGCGGCCATCATACCAACCTTCAACATAAGCACGAAAAGTATTCACTCCAACCATCAGTGGTTCTGAATACGATTTATCCCAATCGACCACTTCTCCATTTAACTGTGAAAGTAATGCTTCAACGGCTAATTCAGCTGATTTCATCGCTATGGTGACCCCAGATGAAAATACCGGGTCTAAAAACTCCCCTGCATTGCCTAATAAAGCATATTGAGAGGTTGCGAGATGCTTTACATCAACCGAATACCCATCAATTACACCGCCAGGATTTGGTAAAGTGGCATTCACAAATAACTCACGCAAATGAGGCTCTTCCTCTATCAGTTGCTTTAAAGCCTGAATACTATCTTGAGGGTAAGACTCCAAAAATTCGGGTGAACCAACAACGCCTAATGAACATACTCCATTTGAAAATGGGATCAGCCAATACCACACATCTGCATGTTCAGGATGTACATAAATGGTGATTTTATTTCTATCATAATTCATCTTTTGGCTAATATCGGCATCAATATTATCGACGACATGAGTAAAAATGGCTTTGCGTGCAGGAAAATCGGAAGGCTGCTCTAAGTCCAATAATCGTGGTAAAACTCGACCATAACCACTTGCATCTAAAATAAAGTCCGCTTGAATTTGATAAACAATATTATTTTCATCTGTGATCGATAGTAAAGGTTGGATACTTTCCAAATCTACCGCTATCACTGTATGTTGATAACGAATATCTACGCCTTGCTTCTGTGCTTGTTCCGCTAATAATTGGTCAAAGGAAGCTCTTTGAACTTGGAACGTTGTCCCCTCACCTGCTGTATATTTATCCGTAAAATCAAAATGCGTATATTCACCACAACGACGAAAAGCAGCGCCATTTTTAAACTGAAATCCAGCCTGATTAACCGCCTCAAACATGTTGGCTTTTTTCAACGTTTCCATACAAGCAGGTAACAAACTTTCACCAATCGAGAAACGAGGAAAAAGACTTTTCTCCAACACGATGCAATTGACACCTTGTTGTTTCAACAATGCCGCTGCGATAGATCCAGATGGGCCTGCGCCAATAATCGCGACTTGAGTGTACTGCTTAATCATCTCTGTATTTCCTGATTTATATTTAACCCACAACTTAATCTGCAATAAGCTCTAACAATGTATGACCTAAACCAATATCATCGGTACGCTCACTGACTTTAAAACCCGCTTCTGTCACTATTTCTAAAAAATCTTCACTACGATAAAAACGGCTATTTCCATTGGCAAGACAAGTAAAATAAAGCGATGTCGCATTCATACTGTAAGCCGCTGCTTCATAACGCTGTGCATCCCAAAACAATTCTAGAATATACACTTTTGCCTCGGGCTTCATCGCCATACGCACACGACGTAAAATACTTAAAATTTCCATTGGAGAAAAACAATCTAAAAACTGACTCATCCACCATACATCCGCGCCTTGAGGCAAACTCTGTGTTTTGTCCAGCATATTGGCAGGATAAAAATGGACGCGATCCGAAAAACCATTCTTTTCTATATTCTCTTTTGCTAACACGATTTGCTGTGGCAGATCGATCAAAGTCACCGTCACATCTGGATTATAGTGGCAACATTGTAATGTCCACTTCCCTGTGTTTCCGCCAATATCAAAAATCTGCTTTGGCTGACTAGAAAATATTTTTTTCAATAAGATCGGAAACGAATTATCTGAATAAAAATGATCGAATTTAAACCAGCTCTCTTTCGCTTTGTCTGGCAAGCTCGATAAACCTTCATAAATGGTTGTCCAATCTCCAAGCTCTTTTAGCCCCGCAGGCGTGCCTTCTTGAATAGCTTGAGTTAAATGCATCATACCGGCATAACAAACATCCGCAGTGAAATCCATATTGGCTCGTGTCATGCCATCATGCAGCAAAGAGTGTCCTAGCTTAGCTAAAACGTAATGAGGCGCTTGCCAAGTCACAATGCGAGCACTTAAGGCCATATCAAGTAAAACCTTAACACCATATTCTGAAACATTGGTTTTCTGCGCAATTTGTGGTGCCGTTAAGGTTTGATCTTTTGCTTGATATAACGCATCTAAAATACCAAGGTCACGCAGTGTTCGAGCAGTGTGAAAAACAATAGGCGAAAATGCTAATTTTTGCGCCTCTGTTTTGGCTTCTAAAGCAGAATAAGGATCAGTCTGGTAAATATTCAAAGGTTATTCCAAGTAAATAAAAATGAAAAATACAGCGTATGAATCAATACTAGCGAATAATTTCCATCACACGATAGCGTTTTAATCAATAAAAGTGCTATTTTACGCCTCATCCGACGAAATTATTGATAAAGGGACTTTATGAGCAGTATTGCGTTTAATATTCAGCATTGGCAAGCTCTGTCTGCAGGGCTTGATTCGTCGGAATCTTGGTTGCATTGGGCAAAAAATCAGACGTGGCCACAAAATCTGCCACCAGCTAAAGCAGACTTAATTCCAGCGATGATGCGCCGTCGTATGAGCCCTCTGAGTAAACTGGCTTTACAAGTTGCGATATCTCTCAAGCAACGCTTAGATGACCAACAATGTTCCATCGATTATTTAATTTTTTCAAGCCGTCATGGTGAACTGTCTCGCACCAGTAAATTATTACAACAAGTACTGAGTGGTGACGATGCCTCACCGACAGCGTTCTCGCAATCGGTGCATAATACCAGTGCAGGTTTATTTACCATTGCCACTCAAAGCCCGATTCCTGCCACCTCTTTAGCTGCGAGTAGCAATAGCTTACATCATGCATTAATTGAAGCCGGTGCCTATTTAATTATAAATCCAAGTCACCGTGTATTAGTGATAGATTTTGATGAATCGCTTCCAGAGCCCTATACTTCATTTGAATCACAAAGCCACCCTGGCTATGCGTTAGGTTTAGTATTAACCCATGGAGATCAAGTTCAATTAACATGGCAAGGTACTAAAAAACACTCAAATTCAACGGATCATAATTCGACGCCATTTTTTTGCACTCAGAGCCTACAAATCTTAGCTAACTTGGCGACAAAACAGCAAAAATGGGACATTATAGACGAAAAGTTTGAGTGGCAATGGCAGTGCACAACATCGTTATAAATATTAAAGGTACTCCTCACTAGCATGAAATACTGTGAACTTTCATTATTTCAACGCCTTAATAAATACTGGCGCGTCATTGCGACTGGTAGCTGCTTTGCTATTTTTGGGATCGGAGCATTAGTATTAACATTTATTGTTTTCCCATTAATGACCGCAACCATCCGTGATTCAGGGCAACGAGAAAAACAAGTACAACGCATCATTCAGTACTCTTTTTCCCTCTTTTGCCAAACCATGAAATTTACTGGTGCTATCGATTATCAATTTGATGGTAGCGATAAACTCTCTCAAGATAAAAACTGCTTAATTATTGCTAATCACCCTAGCTTAATTGATTACGTTCTGATTGCTTCTCATCTACCACAATGTGACTGCTTAGTGAAAGCCAGTATTTGGCATAACCCTTTTATGAAAGGCATAGTAAAAGCTGCGGGATATATTCCCAATAGAGACCCAGAAACCTTGCTAGAAGAATGCAATAAACGCCTAAACAATGATAATGTCTTATTAGTATTCCCCGAAGGCACAAGAACCACACCAGGGCAAAAATCAAAATTACAACGTGGCGCGGCGCAAATCGCCACCCGAACTCAAACGGATTTAAGATTGGTTCATATCACGGTTACGCCCAACTTTTTAACGAAACAAATGAAATGGTATCAAGTTCCTGACGTAAAACCCTTTTTTCATCTAGAAGTGAAAGGTAAGATAGCGATAAATACATTTATAAAGAACAATGATTCACCAACGACAGCCGCTCGCCAGCTGAATCGTTATTTATCAACAGCTCTATTTCCAAATAAGAATGACAATATATAACTATGTAACTCAAGTAACGGTCGATAGTATCGTGACTTAAATTAAAATTGATTAAGTAATCAAAAATAAAAACAATATTTAGGTAGGTTAATGTGGAACAGCTATACAAGGAATTAAAAATATTAATTATCGAATCTCTAAATCTTGAAGATATTCAAATTGAAGATATTGATAGTGAAGCGCCATTATTTGGCGAGGGTTTAGGTTTAGATTCAATTGATGCCTTAGAGCTAGGTTTAGCGATTAAGAAGAAATATAATGTCGTTATTGATGCAGATGATGCAAACACTCGTGAACACTTTTCTTCTGTCGAAAATCTAGCGAAATATGTTAGCGCGAGCCGCCAACTTTAATAGCCCAACTAACAAGCGTAAATACTATGACCAACATAAATCGTGAAGATGTATTCAACAAAGTGAGTGATGCTTTTGTTGAACTATTTGAAATTGATGCCAATGACATCAAACCTGAATCTCAGCTGTATCAAGAGCTCGATCTTGATAGTATTGATGCTGTTGATTTAGTAGTGCACTTACAAAAGCTAACGGGTAAAAAAATTCAACCTGATGAATTCAAAGCCGTTCGTACGGTTAACGATGTAGTTGACGCCGTTGTCGAACTCTTAAAAGAAAAGTAATGAACAAGATCCTGACGGCTCTATCTGCCATCGTTTTATTAGCATATCCATTTGCAGTTTATTACGGATTAAATCGTTGGGGTATTGGCGTTATTGCGGCGCTACTTGGGGTGTTTTTTCTAATCCGGATTCTAGCGGGTCATCGCTCTCGTTTAGCCGAATTGAAATACATGGCATGGCTCAGTGGCGGCGCTGGCATTATCTTAACGATTTTTGCAACTCTATTTAAACAACAAGGCTGGTTTACTTTTTATCCTGTTGTGGTAAATGGTCTGATGTTCATTTTATTTGTCAGTAGTTTATGGCAAAAGCAAACCTTAATTGAACGTCTTGCTCGACTACAAGATCCAGATCTGCCAGCGAGTGGTGTCCAATACACACGAACAGTCACCAAAGTCTGGTGTGGCTACTTTATTTTAAATGGCTCGATCGCACTTTATACCTGCTTCCAACCCATTGAAGTATGGACTCTTTATAATGGCCTAATTAGCTATATTTTTGGCGGTAGCTTATTTGCAAGCGAATGGCTCATCAGGCAGTGGATTCTAAAGAAACACCGAGTTTAAGAGTTTAAGATCTAACCTATTAATTATATATATCCAACGTATTTGAAGCGGCAACTTCAAGTAAAGCAGGTATAAATGCCCACGTTATTTTCGGGTATACTGACATGGAAAACGTCTGACAGCACATGAACCAATTCTCACCACAGTTCCAATCAATCCATGATTTAATGCAGTCACAACGCTCACCTCAGTTAGCGGTAACCGCCTGTTTATCTGAGAATGATGTCTTATATTCATGGCTAGATTTTCAACAACATGTTTCACAACTCACCGCAAGATTAAACAAGACTCCGCAACAGAAATGGGCGATTTGCACCCAAGACAGCTATTGGTTTGCCGTTGCTTTTATGGCGGTATGTCATGCTGAAAAACACCTTATTTTACCTGGTAATCTACAACCTGGCGCATTACTCGATCTAGCTGAACATTTTGATGCGTTGTTACATGATGATGTCATCGATATACATGTATTTCCAAAGACGATCATGCAAACCAGCATCGCTCTTCCTTTGATAGAAACCTCTTCTGAACAACTAATTACATTTGAAACGCTCAGTAACACGCCGATTACTTTATTTACATCAGGCTCCAGTGGGGCTCCAAAAGCAATCCATAAAACCTTAGCGTTACTCAATAATGAAGTTGAACAATTAGAGCAAACTTGGGGACACGAACTGACAGGCAGCATCATCGCGAGCACTGTTTCCCATCAGCACATTTATGGATTACTGTTTCGGGTATTATGGCCTCTGGCATCTGGGCGAGCATTTTTCAGACATGATTGGCAATACCCCGAACAAATTGCCCAACACACATCTTCTAATACCGTTTTGATCAGTAGCCCTGCATTATTAAAGCGCTTAGTCGAAAATAACTCTAACGCCAATTATCGCGCCATATTTTCATCCGGCGGCCCTTTAGCATTTGATTCGGCTCTCACTTGCTTTACGCTCTTTAACCAATGGCCAAGAGAAGTATTAGGCAGTACAGAAACCGGTGGAATTGCTTATCGCCAGCAAATCACTAGCGCCGAACCTTGGCAAGCTTTTGACGCCATCAAAATTAAACTCAATGCCGAAAATTGTTTACGAATTCTATCGCCTTTGGTCGATCCTAAGATTTGGTATCAAACTGCCGATCAGTGTGAGTTACTAAACGACAAGCAGTTCATTTTGAAAGGACGAGCGGATCGCGTTATTAAAATTGAAGAAAAACGCATTTCACTAACCGAAATTGAACGCCGATTAAATCAATTAATTGAGATAAATGAAGCGGCGGTGATTCCTTACCAAACCGAACAACGCCTAATCATTGCCGCCGCAATAACGCTCACGGCCAATGGACAAGCTAAATTAGAACAATTAGGTAAAGGTAAGTTTTGGCTCTATTTGCGCAAAGCCCTGCATCAATGGATTGAGCCTGTGGGTATTCCACGTCGCTTTAAAGTTGTCGAAAGCATTCCACTCAATACGCAAGGAAAGCGACTCATCAGTGATATTGAAGCTTTATTTGAAGACAATCTCGATAATAAGAATAGCGAGCTAAGATAATGACTGAGATTAAGCGTAAACCTAGTGTTATTCATCAGACAGTCAATGAATCTGTGGTTGAATTACAACTCTATATTGATGAAGACATTGAAGATTTTAACGGTCACTTTCCCGTATATTCTTTACTACCTGGTGTAACCCAAATTGATTGGGCGATATTTTTTGCCAAGCAATATTTATCTATCCCGGGTGAATTTCAAGGAATGGAAGTGATCAAGTTTCAAGAGCCTATACTCAAAGGCAGTGACGTCACATTGAAGCTTGAATGGCATGATGAGAAAGGGAAATTGTATTTTTCATACACATCCCAAGATAATGATGCATGCTTACATACGCATTCATCAGGCCGTATTTTATTAGCTTAACTCTAGGCTCAATCACTCAAAGGACATCATAACCACCATGTGCGAATTTTCACCCTGCTTTTTGATCCCTTGTTACAACCACGGCCAAACGATGGCTGCGGTGGTGGCATCATTGCAGAGTTTTAATTTTCCCATTCTCATTATCGATGATGGTAGTAATGAAGACACCAAGCAAGTGCTTGAGTCACTCGCACAACAACCCGATATTACCTTAATAAGCTTGGCTTCAAATCAAGGAAAAGGTGGCGCTGTTATTGCAGGTATTCAGCAAGCTCATCAACTGGGTTTTAGTCATGCGTTGCAAATTGATGCCGATGGACAACATGATATCGAAACAATCCCTCGCTTATTGAAAGCCTCCGAGCTCTACCCACAACATTTGATTTCAGGCAAACCTATCTATGATGAATCGGTACCTAAAGCGCGCTTATATGGTCGTTATGCAACTCATATTTGGGTATGGATTGAAACGCTGTCATTGGAAATTAAAGACAGCATGTGTGGCTTTCGTGCTTACCCGATCCCATCCACTATTGAAACATTAGACAAATATACCATAGGTCTGAGAATGGATTTTGATACTGAGATCATGGTGAAAATGTATTGGGAAGGCGTTCAATTTCATTTTATTGATACGCGAGTATTTTATCCTGAAGATGGTATTTCTCATTTTGATGCACTGCATGACAATATCCGCATCAGTAAAATGCATACCAAGCTATTCTTTGGCATGCTTCCACGGATCCCTGCGTTAATTAAACGCCACTTATCTAAGCAACCAACTGAAAATCAAAATCCATCGTCAGCACCATCCCATCAGCACTGGGCCAAAAGTAAAGAGCGCGGTACGGTACTTGGAATCAAATTATTGATGATGGTTTATTCACTCCTCGGGCGTCGAATTTTTAATGGTATTTTGAAATTAGTGATCGGCTATTATCACCGTTCAGGTAAGCAAACTCGTCAAGCCTCTGAGCAATTTTTAGCTCAAGTACAGAATCACTGTCATCAACAAAATATCGCGATCAATTCCTCGCTATCAAGCTACCAACATTTGTTATCTTTTGGTCACACTATTCTGGATAAATTAGCAGGTTGGCGTGGCGACATTCAAATCAGCGATCTCACCATTCATGGTCAAGATCATTTCGATAAAGTGATTGGCGCCAAACAAGGCATAGTAATTTTAGGCTCACATCTCGGTAATTTAGAGCTGTGCCGAGCTTTAGGTCGCGTGCGCAGTAAAGTCACCATTAATGCTTTAGTCTTCACCGAACACGCCGAACGCTTTAATAGTGTCATGAAAGCTATTAATCCAGAGTCGTCCATTAACCTGATTCAAGTGAGCTCCCTTGGACCCGATACCGCGATTTTATTGCAACAAAAATTGGAACAAGGTGAATGGGTGGTGATTGTCGGCGATCGTACTTCTACCACTCAAGAACAACGAGTAGTGTGGGCTGATTTTTTAGGAAAACCCGCCCCATTTCCACAAGGGCCATTTCTATTGGCCACCATTCTTGCCGCTCCCGTGTATTTATTATTTGGGTTACGCGATGAATCAAATACAAGCAAGCGACCTCGTTTTGATGTGCATTTCGAACCTTTCAGTGAAAAGATTCATTTACCTCGAAAACAGAGGACTGAAGCACTTCAAGCATTAGTGCAGCAATACGCCAATCGCTTAGAGTACTTCACCTTAAAAGCGCCTTTACAGTGGTATAACTTTTTTAATTTTTGGCAACTCAGCCGCGACAATATGCTGGAATCTGAACAGTCCAATGAATCCTTTAAATCGAGTGAGCAACATGACAACCCACAATCTAAATAATCCATCGATAACCTTTGGGGCACAACGTCTCACTATTGAAGATGTAGTGAACATTGCCCAAGGCGGCCAAGCCCAAATGAATCAAACCGATGCTTTCACTAGCAAGATAGATCGCGGTGTAGCATTTCTGGAACGTTTATTAAAAGAAGAAGGCGTGATTTACGGTGTTACCACAGGTTATGGCGATTCTTGTACGGTCGCGATCCCGATGAATCTGGTGGACGAGTTACCACTGCATTTAACTCGTTTTCATGGTTGTGGATTAGGCGAGCATTTAGATGAACAACAAGCCCGTGCGGTGCTCGCAACTCGTTTATGCTCTTTATCTCAAGGCATGTCTGGTGTCACTCATGATCTGCTCAATCAAATCGTAACCTTGATCAATCAAGGCATCACACCAATGATCCCACAAGAAGGATCGGTCGGTGCTAGTGGTGATCTTACCCCGCTATCTTATTTAGCGGCGGTGTTAATTGGTGAACGTGAAGTTTTATACCAAGGCGAAGTACGCCCTACTCTTGATGTGTTTAAAGAGCTAAACATTCAACCGATTAAGCTAAAACCCAAAGAAGGTCTAGCCTTAATGAATGGCACATCAGTCATGACTGCTCTGGCTTGTATCGCCTTTAAACGAGCCGAATACTTAACGCAACTAGCAACAAAAATTACCGCCATGGTGTCATTGGGAATGCAAGGTAATGACTTCCACTTTGATGAAGCTTTGTTCGCGGTGAAACCTCACCAAGGTCAACAGCAAATCGCCGCTTGGCTACGCAGTGATCTTCAAGCTGAACGTCCACCAAGCAACAGTGACCGCTTACAAGATCGTTACTCTCTACGTTGTGCGCCACACGTGATTGGCGTATTGCAAGATACCCTACCGTGGTTGCGTCAAATGATCGAAAATGAACTCAATAGCGCAAATGATAACCCAATCATTGATGGCGATAATGAGCGTGTTCTACACGGTGGACATTTCTATGGTGGTCATATTGCCATGGCGATGGATACACTAAAAACGGCAGTAGCTAATATTGCGGATTTACTTGACCGCCAAATGGCGCAATTAATGGATTATAAGTTCAACAACGGATTACCCTTTAACTTAACTGGCGCAACCGGTGAACGTAAGCCAATTAACCACGGTTTTAAAGCGGTACAAATTGGCATTTCAGCTTGGACCGCCGAAGCACTAAAAAATACTATGCCTGCTAGCGTATTCTCTCGTTCTACTGAATGCCATAACCAAGATAAAGTCAGCATGGGCACCATTGCTTCTCGTGACTGTTTACGTGTTTTGCAGCTGACCGAGCAAGTAACCTCTGCGTCATTGTTAGCGGCCACTCAAGCGATAGAGCTGCGCAAGCGCAATAATGAACTTGACCACCAGCATTTCAGCCCAGCGATTCAAGCCATGATGGAAGCGGTACAATCGGAGTTTGAATTTGTGGAGGAAGATCGTCCTTTAGAAGCGGATTTACGCAAATTCATCGTTAAAATTCAGCAGCAAGTGTGGGATTTATATTAATGAGTAATACATTAACGTCCAGTGTACTTATGACACCCTCTTTTCAAGATGCGGATCCAATGGGCGTGGTGTATCACGGTAATTACTTTCGTTTTTTTGAAGAAGCCCGCCGCGTTATGCTAGATAAAATTGGCTATAACTACCGCGCGATGGAAGCGTCTGGTTATATGTGGCCAATTATTGATGTGAGAGTAAAGTACATCAAACCGATCCCGTTTGATCTGACTGTGCGGGTTGAAGCTATGCTCACCGAATGGGAAAATCGTTTGAAAGTGGAGTATGTGATCTACCATGCCGAAACGGGTGCTCGCCTGACCAAAGGTTATACCATGCAAGTGGCGGTGGAGATGAAAACCGAAGAAATGTGCTTTGTTTCACCAAAAGCACTGACTGATAGAGTGGAGAAATGGCATGCGCAATAAAATCAGTACAGTATTGTTTTCACTGATCTTTATGATCACCTTTGTATCGATCTCTGCTTCCGCGATCACGCTCGATCAACTGCAAACAAAACTGGCGCAACATACAGTGGTGCGTGGCGATTTCACTCAAACTCGCACTATGCAGATGTTTGATGCTCCTTTGGAATCAAGTGGTCAATTTTTATTATCGGAACAACAAGGTTTATGGTGGCAACAAACTCAACCATTTCCAGTCTCTTTGGTATTAACTCAAGATAAGTTAAGTCAAAAAATGGCGGATCAACCCGCGCAAGTATTAGATAAAAAAGACAATCCGATGGTGTTTTATTTCAGCCACATTTTCTTATCTTTATTTCAAGGTGACACCAATACTTTAACCGAGCAATTTACCCTTGAGCTCAGCTCAAATCCTGATCATTGGACGCTAGTACTCACACCTAAAACTGCGCCACTAAATAAAGTCTTTGCTTCCATTACCATTCAAGGCAGTGATTATATTGATTCGGTTTTATTAAAAGAAGTGCGAGGAGATCAATCTGAGATTAATTTTAGTCAACAAACCAATCAGCCCAATACACTTAATAAAACGGAACAAGCAGCCTTTCAGTTTTAATGGCGACTAGCACTTTTAATCGTATTTATTAACCGCTTTTGAGAATAACGACATCATGATACACAGATTCAATAACAGTAAAATATTAGCGGTTAGTTGGCTTGCGGTGATCTTAATCTTCGGTGCGACGTTAATCTGGCAGTTATCAAGCCGCACCAGTCCTATCGAAACCGATATCATGGCATTACTGCCAAAAGATAAGCAAGATCCAGTTGCCCAAATTGCATTTGATAATATCGCCACCAGCATGAGCAATAAGGTGATTTTTTTAGTTGGAAGTGAAAATAAAGACCGTGCGATTTCTGCCGCGACTGAGTTTTCTAAACAGCTCGAGAGTTTATCGTTATTTAGCCATGTTAAGGCGAAAATAGATTCGGAATCACAGCAAGCTTGGGGGCAGTTTTTCTATCCCAATCGCTTCCAACTACTCACAGATGCACAGCGAAAACAATTACAGATCGCACCACAAAAGCAAACTCAGCAAGTGATCCAAAGTGTCTACAATCCATTTTCAGGAGTCACTGGATCAGAATTAAAAAATGACCCTTTTTTACTTTTTCGGGATTTCTTAACTCAGCTATCGGCTAACTCTGGCAATTTCGTTCTTTCAAATGGATTTTTGACTACTCAGTATCAAGGTAAAACTTACGCACTGATCAATGCTGAATTACAAGGCTCCCCTTATAGCTTTGATTTACAATCTAAACTGCCCGAACTTAACGATTTACAAAAGAAGATTGAACAACAATTTACCGATATATCTGTCAATAAAACCAACACAGGCACCAAAGCCAACAACAATAAAATCGAGATCCTTCACACCGGCGTGATCTTCTACGCAGCCCACGGCACTCAAAGCGCAAAAAATGAAATAAGCACCATCGGCGCAGGCTCTTTAGTTGGGATAATTATTCTAATCTTGTTTGTTTACCGCAGCATCACCCCGCTAAATTTGGCTCTATTGTCAATAGGATGCGGATTATTAAGCGCCTTCGTGGTGACGGTTGCTGTCTTTGGCAAGGTGCATTTATTTAGTTTGGTATTTGGTGCCAGTTTAATTGGAGTGTCGATTGATTATGCTTTTCATTATCTAACAGACCGACTTGCCGCAGGTAAAGACTGGGATAGCCAACAAGGTTTACGGCATATTTTTGTCGCCATCAGCTTTGGTTTAATCACCAGTTTAATTGGTTATTTAGGCATGTTAGTTGCCCCTTTCCCGGGGTTACAACAATTGGCCTTATTCTCTGCCGTCGGCTTATGCGCCGCTTATGCCTCAGTGGTATGTTGGTATCCGATTTTAGCATCAAGCCCATCGAAAGTGACGCATTTACCACTTTCTAAAACAATGTCGATTTGGCTGCAATTATGGCAAAAGCGCAACATTAGAATCGGGCTTCCGTTGAGTTTATTGATCATGGCTGCTCTTGGCCTATCACAAGCTAAATACAATGATGATATTCGCCAGTTACAAGCGCTGCCCACTCAACTTAAGCAACAAGAAAATAGTATCAAAGCCATCTCTGGGATCAGCAATGGTCAACAAATGTTGTTAGTAAAAGCCAGTGATGACCAAGCTCTTTTACAACGATTGGAACAAGTCTCTAAACAGCTCGATGGCTTTATCAATCAAGGTAAGTTGCAAGGCTATCAAAGCCTCACTCAATATATTCCTTCGGCACTTTCTCAGCATCAGAACTATCAATTAATAAAGCAGCTTTATGCCAATCAAGGCAAAAAATTACAACAAAGCTTAAAGCTCAATCAAGCCCTCAACTTTGATGCTCAATTTAATCCCATATCTATCAATGATTTTCTCGCCTCTCCAATCTCAGAACCAGTGCGTTTTATGTGGTTAGGAAAAATACTTGGGCAACAATCTGCAGTGATACGCTTAACGGGTTTATCGGCGCCAATATTTATGCAGCAATACGCCGATAGCCAAGTGAATATCAGTTATTTAGATAAAACTGACGACATTTCACGCTTATTCGGCTCCTATCGAGAAAGAGTGACTGAATTACTCGCATTCGCCAGTGCGCTGATTTTTATCGTGGTGGCGTGGTGCTATGGCTGGCAACAAGGCATTCGTATTATGATCCCACCGTTACTTGCCGGAGGGATCGGCATTGCCGTCACCGTATTAGCGGGGACACCACTGAATCTGTTTAATTTATTGGCATTGATTTTAATACTTGGAATCGGGATTGATTACACTTTATTTTTTGCTGAGCACAGTCGTCATTCAGCATTCAAAGCAACACCGAAATCTGAATCATTACACAGTACCTTATTAGCGATTAGTTTATCTGGCTTAACGACATTATTGTCCTTCGGACTGCTGGCTTTAAGTGAAACTCAAGCCATCCATAGTTTTGGGATCACGGTATTATTTGGCATTATAGTTTGTTGGTTACTCGCGCCATTAGCCATGACGCCATTAACGATGAAAGACCCGCTAAAATTGACTGATGAAAATCGCCCACAAGGACATAAGTGATGATGATAAAACGAATAAATAACTACGTATTAACACGTTTTTCTCTCTCGTCTAATCTTATAATATTGAGCTTCATGACTCTTAGTTTCGCGCTATTGACGGGGTGCGCTTCATTAACATCAAACGATGCGGAAACAACGCAAGCTAAAGTCGAAATCGCAAAAGGTGTATGGGTAGCTTTACCAGCACCACGCGATTTAGGATACTCATTAAGTGCAAGTCAATTGATTTCAGTTTCCTATCAAAACACCACGAAGCAACTCCCCACTCAACTGCAAGTATCTGATGATAAAGTCGTTTTGGCTGGGTTTTCCTCTTGGGGCTCGCGAATTCTGAGTTTGGAGTATGCTAACAATCAGATTGATTCACACGTCATGTCGGGTCTTGGTGGCGTATTACCTCAACCAGAACAGGTACTGTTTAATTTAATGATCACCTTATGGCCGGTTGAGGTATGGCAACCATCATTATCTAAAATAGGTTGGGCATTAACTGAAAAAAATAATGACGGCTCTCAAGGGAAACACCGACAATTAAGCAACGATAAAGGGGAAGTTGTGGCAGATATTCATTATCAAAATATCAATCCCTTAAAGGGCGATATCACCTTTATTAATCCATTGCTAAGACTCAACATTAAGATCAAAACATTACAATATAAATAAGCCTATTTCGCTTTCCGATTATGACACTTTTCATTCGTTTAAATTAAGGTAATAAATTGACATGCCGACACCTATTTACATTCATGCTTGTGGCTCACATTCAGCCTTAGGTCAGAAAACGGATGAAATCCATCGGCATCTGCTGCAAGGTGTGTCGCCTAATATGCGAATGAGTGGTGATTGGCTCAACAATGGAAAACAAACTGTGCTGGGTTATGCACCGGATGGACTCCCTCACATTGATGACACATTTATCCACCAAAATACCACCAATAATCGTTTAGCGTTATCCGCATTGTTGCAAATTGAGCCAGAAATCAAACAGGCTATTCAACGTTATGGCGCCAATCGTATTGCGGTTATTCTAGGTACTAGCACTTCTGGTATTGTAGATGGAGAGCAAGCATTACACGCTCAACAACAAACTCAGCAATGGCCAAATGGCTATCATTACCATCAACAAGAAATGGCTAATACTAGTCAATTTGTTGCGGACTATTTTAATCTCTCTGGGCCGTGTTACACCATTTCAACCGCATGCTCTTCCAGTGGTCGTGCCTTTATCTCAGCCAAACGATTGTTAATAGCGGGATTAGTCGATGCAGTGATTGTAGGTGGGGCCGATACCTTATGCAAACTGACGTTAAATGGTTTTAATGGTCTAGAAGCCTTATCTAACACGCTTTGTCGCCCCTTCTCTCCTGAAAGAAATGGGATCAATATTGGTGAAGCGGCTGCCTTTATGTTACTCAGCTTAGAGAAACCCGAACCTCATACTAAAAAGCACCCCACCATTGCCTTGTTAGGTGCTGGAGATAGCTCCGACGCTCACCATATATCTGCGCCACATCCTGAAGGTAATGGCGCGGAACAAGCGATGCGCAAAGCGTTAGACGACGCAAGATTAACACCACAAGACATCGGTTATATTAATGCTCACGGAACGGCGACGCCGCTAAACGATACGATGGAATCAAAAGCAATCAATCGTGTATTTAGTAATCATGTTCCCGTTAGCTCAACCAAATCGCTCACCGGTCATGCATTGGGCTCAGCGAGTGCGATTGAAGCCGCTATTTGTTGGCATATTTTACGCTATAATCTTCCACTTCCAGCTCAAACAAATACGTCAGATGGTGAAGCATTAGGCATTCAATTAGCCAAGCCTGAGTCTGCATTAACACAACCGGCGATTTTAAGTAATTCTTTTGCCTTTGGTGGCAATAACGTCAGCCTTATTTTTGGATACCCGCATGACTGAATCGAGCATTCCTCACATTCACCAACTTATCCCCCATGAAGCGCCGATGATATTAGTGGATCGTTTGATCGACGTTGGCGATGAGCACATTCATACCCAAGTTGATATCCAATCAAGTAACCTGTTTTTTGATGAATCATCACAGACAGTGCCAGCTTATGTGGGAATAGAATTCATGGCACAATCAATCGCCGCATGGTCAGGCTATCAAGCATGGAAACAAGACGTTGAACCATCGATTGGTTTCTTACTTGGCACTCGTCGCTACCACTGCCAACAGACGCAATTTTCATTAGGAACCATATTGGATATCCATGCGGAAAAAGTAATGGAAAATAATGGTATGGCGGTATTTCAATGCATAATAGAACAGCAAGGTAAAGAAGTCGCCAGTGCTCAATTAAATGCTTTTGTCCCCTCTAAAACACAATTACACGATATGCTGGGTCAACCGGCTGTTGCAAAGAAACAATCAAAGGAAACCTTATGACTCAACATGTTCTAGTAACAGGAGCCAGCAAAGGCATTGGTAAAGCAATTGCGACTCAATTGGCGCAAGATGGCTTTCATATTACCATTCATTATATGAGCGACGAAACGGGTGCACTCGGCACGTTACACGACATTGAACAAGCTGGCGGGCAAGGCCATCTACTTCAGTTTGATATCAGCAATAGAACCCAATGCCGAGAAAAATTGGAAGCGGACATTGAACAATATGGCGCATATTATGGTGTTATAAGTAATGCAGGGATCACCTGTGATACAGCCTTTCCAGCCATGATGGAAGAAGAATGGGATAGCGTGATCCATACCAATTTAGACAGTTTCTATAATGTGCTTCATCCTTGTGTCATGCCTATGGTACAAAAGCGCCGTGGTGGACGCATCATTACCATTGCTTCCGTATCTGGCATCATGGGCAACCGTGGTCAAACTAATTACAGTGCTGCAAAAGCGGGTGTGATTGGCGCAACCAAATCTCTGGCTTTAGAACTCGCCAAACGCAAAATCACCGTGAATTGTGTTGCGCCAGGGCTTATTGATACAGGAATGGTAGATGAACATGTTAAAGAGCATGCTTTACCACAAGTGCCTTTACGCCGTATGGGGAAACCAGAAGAAGTAGCAGGATTAGTCCGCTATTTAATGTCGGATAATGCTGCATATATCACCAGACAAGTTATTTCAGTCAATGGAGGTTTAATATGAGTCGTCGTGTTGTAGTGACTGGAATGTCTGGCGTTACTGCCTTTGGTAATAATTGGGCTGAGATTTTACCTAAGCTGCAAGCCTGCGAAAATGCGGTGCAATTTATGGAAAGCTATATGCAATATGATGGCTTGAATACCAAACTGGCCGCCCCTATTTTAAACTTTGAACTACCAAAGCATTACACACGGAAAAAGATTCGCTCAATGGGTAGAGTGTCTCAAATGGCGACCTTAGCCTCTGAAAATGCGCTATTACAAAGTGGTCTTGTTAGTGAGAATGGCGATAAACATGAAACCTTAACGAATGGTCAAACCGGCGTAGCTTATGGTTCATCCACCGGCAGTACTCCAGCCGTGAGTGCTTTTGGTGTGATGCTTAATGAGAAATCCACCCGAGCAATCACCGCCACCACCTATGTACAAATGATGCCTCACACAGCAGCAGTGAATGTCGGTTTATTTTTCGGCTTACGAGGACGAGTAATCCCAACTAGCAGTGCCTGCACTTCTGGCAGCCAAGCCATTGGATATTCTTACGAAGCCATTAAACACGGCTATCAAACAGTCATGGTTGCAGGCGGCGCAGAAGAACTTTGCCCTACTGAATCAGCTGTTTTTGACACCCTATTTGCCACCAGTTTAAAAAATGATGTACCAAAAACTACGCCTCGACCTTATGACACAGACCGAGACGGCCTCGTTATTGGTGAAGGTGCTGGTACATTAGTCCTTGAAGAATATGAACATGCCATCGCTCGTGGGGCAACAATTTATGCTGAAATCATTGGCTTTGCGAGTAATTGCGACGCAGCCCATGTTACTCAACCACAAATGGAAAATATGCAACGTTGCATGGAACTAGCGCTTAAAGATGCCAATATTCCGGCTTCTCAGATCGATTATGTTTCTGCTCACGGTACCGCAACTGACCGTGGCGATATTGCAGAAAGTAACGCGACCTCCAACCTATTTGGAAATCAAACACCCATCAGTTCACTCAAAAGTTATTTTGGTCATACGCTTGGTGCTTGTGGTGCCGTTGAGGCATGGCTTAGCTTAGAGATGATGCATACTGGATGGTTTAGTCCAACTCTAAACTTGAATAACATTGATCCACTGTGTGGTGATCTGGATTATATTCAGGGCAAAGGGCGAGAAATACAATGCAATACGATAATGAGTAATAACTTTGCTTTTGGTGGTATTAATACGTCGATTATCTTTAAGCGACACCAAATTTAAAACTACCTTTTCAATCGCTTACTCTTTAAGAGTTTGAACACGGTGCTCCTTCAGTCACTACAACTAAGCCCACAGATCTTATCTATGGGCTTTTTTATTTCACTTTAAATTCAATACGTACACTCATCGCTATTGACCTTGGAGTATCATCTAAGGTTTATACTCTCTGTAACGTCAAAATAGGGAATGGATATGTATAAGATTGGTGAGTTAGCAAAACTCTGTGAAGTAAATAATGATACGTTACGATTTTATGAAAAATCAGGACTACTCAGCCCATCAAATCGAACAGATTCAGGCTATCGCTTATATACCGAAAAAGATAAGCAAGCTCTGCAATTTATTATTAGAGCCAAAAAAGTCGGCTTTAATTTATCGGATATAAAAGAGTTATTAGAAATCGACGTCAATAAAGCTAGCAATGCTTGCTCTGATGTAAAACAAGTTGTTGATATCAAGTTGCAGCAAGTCGAACAAAAATTAGCAGAGCTTCTTCACTTCCAACGCTCATTACAAGCACTTTCTTCTGCTTGTTGTGGTGGTGCAAATAGCGCAGAGCAATGCACAATTCTACAAGCACTAGAAACTAACACCGATGACGTCAAGCCTGAAATTCATCACCACCAAGGAGCATAATATGGCTTTTCTATCTCACTTTATGGAATTATTTTTAGAATCGGCACCTTGGTTAATATTAGGGCTCGTCACAGCAGGAATCATCAAAGTATTCATTCCTAGTACATGGCTAAACAAACAACTTGGCGGAAGTGGATTTAAAGCCATTGTGAAATCTGCTATTTTTGGTGCCCCATTACCATTATGTTCATGTGGGGTGATCCCTGCTGCCGTCGGTTTACGTAGAGCCGGAGCATCAAAAGCATCCACAACTTCGTTTTTAGTTTCTACACCAGAAACAGGCGTCGATTCAATCGCTATTTCGTATGTTCTCTTAGGTCCGTTTATGGCAATTATGCGTCCTATCTCGGCCATTTTTAGCGCGGTTTTAGCCGGATTACTGGTAGGTAAAGACAAAGAAAGCTCAAGTATTGCTTCAATAACGTCCATTTCAAAGCCAGTGGAAACAGCTTCATGTTGCAGCCCGAAAAAACAAAGAATAAAAACCACCCTTCAATCAAATACCACCATGAAACCAGCCTCATCATGCTGCTCAAGTAAGAAAAAGACGTCATGTGGTTCTGCACAATCTAAAACTGAACAACCAACACCTGAAAATCTTATTGGTAAGTTAAAACTCGCTATTAAATTTGCCTCAACAGAGCTATTAAAAGACACAAGTGGATGGCTTTTAGTTGGGCTAGGCTTTGCCGCGTTAATTCAAGCTTATATGCCTGATGGGCTATTAGAAGGCTGGGGAAGTGGCATTTTAGCTATGCTAGTTATGGTTATTATTTCAATACCAATGTACATCTGCGCGACTGCATCCACTCCTGTAGCTGCTGGATTACTGTTAGCAGGGATATCTCCTGGGGCGGTATTAGTCTTTATGTTGGCAGGGCCTGCAAGTAATGTTGCAAGCTTAGGGGTTGTATTTAAAGAAATGGGAAAACGAGCATTATTTGGTTATTTAGGTGGTGTACTAGGCGGCGCCATACTCATGGGATCTTTGGTTGATTTTTTAGTGTCACAATATGGTTTTCAAGTCACACCTCAAGTTGGCCCTGAACATGAATTATTACCACACTGGTTAACAATAATAAGTGGTATCAGCCTGGCAATGTTGATTATTTATAATTGGTTAAAAGGCCTACAAAATAGATGGACTGAAAAGACCTTAACATCATAAGTCATACTATGTTGCGATCCTATCGTATTTAAAGCTGGATATTCATGTCTCTTTTAAGATCTAGGATCGCTTTTTTCCCTTCTCTTCTCGCCTCTTTCCCCATAGGCGGTTATACTCTTGCCTTTCAAATTTTGTCTGTGGATGTCCACAGCTATCGCAGGTAAGAGCTTAAAATATGCAAGAATATATGGAATTTTTTCAACAAAACATGGTCATGTGCTTAGTTTGGGTGGGTGTACTTGCTGCCTTGATTATGAGCATTTATAAGTCATCAACTGCAAAATATAAGATCGTAGATGCTGGAGGACTAACCTACCTAATCAATCGTGAAGATGGTGTGGTTATTGATATTCGCTCTAAAGATGAGTTCAAACATGGCCATATTGCGGGCTCAGTTCACATTTTACCTTCTGAAATTAAATCTGGTGCTCTTGCTACTATTGAAAAATACAAAGCCACCCCAATCATTGTGGTATGTAAGCTTGGACAAACCGCAGCAGAAAGTGCCAACCTATTAGTTAAAGCTGGTTTTGAAAATGTCAGCCTATTAAAAAATGGCATGGGCGCTTGGAATGAAAATAACTTACCTTTAGTTTCAGATAAAGCAGTGACAAAGAAAGGTAAGAAATAGTTAGATAACAGATTTTTAATTTATACCTACAAGGATTTTAATCATGGCTGAAG
The DNA here is from genome assembly GCF_014694375.1 of Vibrio sp. S17_S38. Lineage (GTDB taxonomy): Bacteria > Pseudomonadota > Gammaproteobacteria > Enterobacterales > Vibrionaceae > Vibrio. Next base: position 3,088 of record NZ_JAAUWW010000005.1, on the reverse strand, counting down.
CAGCACCTCAAGAACAACAGAACTTCACAATTCAACGTATTTTTCTAAAAGATATTTCTTTTGAAGCGCCAAATTCACCACAAATGTTTCAAAAAGAGTGGGAACCGGACGTTAAACTTGATCTAGATACCCAAAGCCGTGAGCTAGGTGAAGGTGTTTATGAAGTTGTTCTACGCTTAACTGTTACTGTTAAAAATGCTGATGAGGTTGCTTTTCTATGTGAAATCCAACAAGGCGGTATTTTTACAGCAGAACAGATGGAACAAGGTCAACTTGCACATTGCTTAGGAGCTTTCTGCCCGAATATCCTATTCCCATATGCACGTGAAACTATTTCAAGTTTAGTTATTAAAGGGACATTCCCACAACTGAACTTAGCCCCTGTTAACTTTGATGCATTGTTCATGAACTATTTACAGCAGCAAGCAGAGCAAGCACCACAAGTAGAAGCATAAGATAATAAACGCGAAGTGTGAAAATACTTCGCGTAAATATCTGACCACAAAGCAAAAGCGAAATTATCTTGCTTTTGCTTTTTGTTTCTTCAGGCCTCACTCCTCGGTTTCTCATCTTTCACAAAAGGTTTCAATCATGCCAAAGACACACTCTCATCAAAATGCTGTTATGACTGTTATTGGTGCTGGATCATATGGCACTTCACTTGCCATCGCGTTAGCCCGAAATGGTTCAAAAGTGGTTTTATGGGGGCATGAAGCCAAGCATATGGCAAAATTACAAGCTGACCGAGCAAACCACGAGTTTTTACCCGGCATCACATTCCCTGAGTCGTTAATTATTGAATCCGATCTTGCAACTGCTGTTTCATCTAGTCGTGATTTACTAGTCGTTGTTCCAAGCCATGTGTTCGGATTAGTACTCAATAGTCTAAAACCTCACCTATTGGTTAACTCTCGAATTTGCTGGGCAACTAAAGGGTTAGAACCTGAAACGGGCCGTCTATTAAAAGATGTTGCACAAGAGGTTCTAGGTGAGAGTATTCCACTAGCAGTTCTTTCTGGCCCTACTTTTGCGAAAGAATTAGCAGCAGGTTTACCAACAGCTATTTCAGTTGCTTCACCTGATACTGAATTTGTTAAAGATTTACAGGAAACTATTCATTGCGATAAGAGCTTTCGCGTTTATGCTAATAATGATTTTACTGGTATGCAACTTGGTGGAGCAGTCAAAAATGTTATCGCAATTGGCGCTGGCATGTCAGATGGCATCGGATTCGGAGCAAATGCACGAACAGCATTAATCACCCGTGGATTAGCTGAAATGACACGTTTAGGTGTCGCATTAGGTGCCCAAGCAGAAACGTTCATGGGCATGGCTGGCCTTGGTGATTTAGTATTGACCTGCACAGATAACCAGTCACGAAATCGCCGCTTTGGCTTGGCTTTAGGCCAAGGCAAAGCTATTGAAAGTGCTCAGCAAGAAATCGGACAAGTGGTTGAAGGGTATCGCAACACAAAAGAAGTATGGCTACTTGCGAACCGAATGGGTGTAGAAATGCCTATTGTTGATCAAATTTATCAAGTACTGTATCAAGGTAAAGACGCACGCCAAGCCGCACAAGATTTATTGGCAAGATCGAAAAAAATGGAAAGATAAACGGATAACTTCACCTGAAAATTCAAGCGTGATAGGTTAATGGAATAACAATATATCGCCGCCCTTGCGCTGCGAAAAATAGAATTGAGATACATAGCATCATGAAACAGTGTGAAAAGCAGAAAGTATGGAAAGCCATTGTTAAAGAAGCAAAACAGCAAGCGGAATTAGAACCAATGCTCGCCAGTTTCTATCACTCTACGATTATTAACCATGATAGTTTAGGAGCTTCTCTTAGCTATATCTTAGCGAATAAACTAAAAACAGCATCAATGCCTGCAATGGCAGTACGCGAAGTAGTAGAAGAGGCTTTCCTATCTGATTCACAATTAACTGAATCTGCTGCTTGTGATATTTGCGCTACAGTCACTCGAGACCCCGCAGTATCTATGTATTCTATTCCTCTGCTATATTTAAAAGGATACCATGCTCTGCAAGGCTACCGCGTTGCAAACTGGTTATGGAAACAAGGCCGAGTCACATTAGCTACTTATCTTCAAAATCAAATTTCAGTTGCATGCCAAGTCGATATTCACCCAGCGGCACAAATAGGCCAAGGCATCATGCTCGATCACGCAACAGGTATAGTCATTGGCGAAACCGCAGTGGTTGAAAATGATGTATCGATTTTACAAGATGTAACATTAGGCGGTACAGGTAAAGACTGCGGCGACCGCCATCCAAAAATCAGAGAAGGTGTAATGATTGGTGCCGGGGCAAAAATACTTGGAAACATTGAAGTCGGCGTCGGTGCAAAAATTGGCTCATGTTCAGTTGTACTACAATCAGTCCCCGCTCACACTACCGTTGCAGGTGTCCCTGCAAAAATAGTAGGTCGTCCGCAGAGTGATAAACCATCTTTAGATATGGATCAACAATTTAACGGTAGCTCCCCTATACTTCTTGATGGTGCAGGGATCTAAGATCAATTCAGATAATTTCATGAATCAATGAAGTTATCTCTATTCAATCCAAACTGGATTATCACACTCCCCAAAGCCGACATCCTTTAATGTTCCTTAAAATAAGGAGTCCCCTACTGATGCAAACTCACTTTCCCGATAATCTTGAAAGTAAACTATTCTCCATATTCCATTCCACTACACACCTGAGAGTTATACTGTTCATAGTATAATCAGAATTATCTCAGAAAAAATTTGAACAGAAAACCGATTTTTTGTTAAAGGGCTATCCTACAAACAAAAAATTCAGTTTCATCTAAACAGTTTCAGGGATACTAATAGTATAGGCCAAGGCACATTAGACAATATTATCCATATTAACGAGGAGGAGTTGTAGCCTGAACTGTCAGCAATTATCGCTGTTGTAATTGGAAATAAATGCATCTCAGCTCTAGACACATCAAAATACATGTCACCACCAGTGCAAAAATGATCCACTAACACCAATTGAAAATTGATCCACTTGGTATCATTCAGTTTTAACAAAACTGGATGGTGATTATGTTAACCAA